>NZ_JARKMT010000026.1:0-1214 GCF_037626295.1 Pseudomonas sp. LF-5 | reverse complement strand
TGTATGTACCGGACACATGGTGGACAGGTGTTCGGAGACATGGTGGACACTTTTTAATAGGCACATTGCTCATCACTAAGGAGATGACCTGTGTCTTGGGAAGAGGTGTCCACTGTGCAGCTTCGTTCAGAATTCGTGCTTTTGGCTCGGCAAGAAGGGGCCAATGTCCGGCAGCTTTGCCGTCGATTTAATATCAGCCCAAGCACCGCCTATAAATGGCTTAACAGGTTTGAAAACCTGGGTGCAGAAGGACTGAACGATCAGTCTCGACGACCGAAGACATCACCCAAGCGATGTGCTGATGAGGTTGAACAGCAGATTTTGACCGTGAGTCAGGAGTACGCGGCCTGGGGCGCTCGCAAGCTCAAACGTGTGTTGGAAGACAACGGCTTAGTGATGCCTTCGGTCAGTACCGTGCATGCGGTTTTACAGCGTCATTCACGCGTTGATCCAAAGGCCGCCGAGATCAAACCGTTTATCCGTTTTGAGCATGAAGCGCCCAACGATCTTTGGCAGATGGACTTCAAGGGGCATATCAGTCTGGGTCAGGGGCGTTGCCATCCGTTGACGATGCTGGACGATCATTCGCGGTTTTCACTGTGCATCGCGGCGTGTATCAATGAGCAGCGCGACACCGTCCAGGAGCATCTGGTCCGGGCCTTTCGGCGCTATGGCCTGCCTTTGCGCATGACGATGGACAACGGCTCTCCATGGGGTGATCAGACAGGCGTTTATACCGCGCTGGAGGTCTGGCTGATGAGTCAAGGCATCAAGGTCGGCCACTCACGACCTTATCATCCGCAAACCCAAGGAAAGCTGGAACGCTTCCACCGCAGTCTGAAAAATGAAGTCCTCCAGGGTCAGCACTTTAACGATCTCAACAGCGCGCAACGGGCGTTTGATATCTGGCGTGATATTTACAACCAGAAGCGCCCGCATCAAGCGCTGGACATGCAGGTTCCTGCTACTCGGTACAGCAGCAGCTCAAGGGAATATCAGGAGCAGCCCGCAGCGCCGGAGTACGACGATGGTGATGTGGTCAGGAAGGTTCAGGTAAAGGGCGAGATCTACTGGAGGAACCGTGAATACACAGTCGGGAAAGCTTTTTACGGGAAGTCAGTAGCTATCCGGGAAACGACGGAGGACGGCATCCACGATGTCTACTGGAGTAGACATCGCATCGCCCGAATCGACTTGAACTTGCAGATCGTTAC
>NZ_JARKMT010000025.1:0-1235 GCF_037626295.1 Pseudomonas sp. LF-5 | reverse complement strand
TGTAGTGGTCTAATGATTCCGGACATCCATTTAGGCGAGAATGCTCGCCAGAACGAGGTGTCAGATGACCAAACAACGCCGTACCTTTTCCCCTGAATTCAAACGCGAGGCTGCCGACCTCGTTCTCAAGCAGGATTACAGCTTCATTGAGGCCAGCCGCTCGCTTGGTATCGGGGAGTCGGCTTTGCGCCGATGGGTCGACCAGGTGCAACAAGAACGCACGGGCGTCACCCCGCAGAGCAAAGCGCTGACCCCGGAGCAGCAGAAAATCCAAGAGCTGGAAGCCCGAATTGCTCGCCTTGAGCGGGAAAAATCGATCTTAAAAAAGGCTACCGCGCTCTTGATGTCGGAAGATCTCGAGCGTTCGCGCTGATTGACCAGTTGAGCATCCACGAGCCGGTTGATTGGCTGTGCATGGTGTTTGAAGTGACCCGCTCGTGCTACTACGCTCGGCGTCTCAGGCGCCGCACACCGGATGTAGAACGCCTTCGATTGCGCAGTCGGGTGAACGAGTTGTTCACCCAAGGCCGCAGTGCTCCCGGTAGCCGTAGCATCATGGCCATGATGCAGGACGACGGCGAGCAGATCGGGCGATTCAAAGTGCGCAGCCTGATGCGCGAGCTGGAGTTGGTCAGCAAACAGCCGGGATCGCATGCTTACAAAAAGGCGACGGTCGAGCGGCCCGACATTCCTAATATTTTGAACCGGGAGTTTGATGTGCCCGCTCCTGACCACGTCTGGTGTGGCGATATCACTTACATCTGGGCTCAAGGGAAATGGCAGTATCTGGCGGTTGTGCTGGACCTTTTTGCCCGCCGTGTTGTGGGCTGGGCATTGTCGGGAAAGCCGGATGCCGACTTGGTCATCAAGGCCTTGGACATGGCTTACGAGCAGCGAGGGAAGCCTCAGGGTTTGCTGTTCCACTCCGACCAAGGCTCGCAATATGGAAGCCGGAGTTTTCGTCAGCGCCTTTGGCGATATCGCATGCGTCAGAGCATGAGCCGGCGAGGAAATTGTTGGGATAACGCGCCGATGGAGCGGGTGTTCAGGAGCCTGAAAACCGAGTGGATACCGACCATGGGCTACACGACCGTCCAACAAGCTCAGCGGGATATCAGCCATTTTTTGATGCACCGGTACAACTGGATTCGACCGCACCAATTTAATGGTGGGCTGCCACCGGCTCAGGCCGAGAAAAAACTTAACGTCGTGTCCGGGATTAGTTGACCACTACA
>NZ_JARKMT010000024.1:0-1257 GCF_037626295.1 Pseudomonas sp. LF-5 | reverse complement strand
TGATCTGGCTTAATGATTCTGGACACCCTTAAAGGGCGGTAATCTACGCCCAGCGAAGAGGTGGCATTTGACTAGACGATATTTTTCGACAGATTTCAAACGGGATGCGGCTTGCCTGGTTTTGGATAAAGACTATTCGGTGAGTGAAGCCTGCGAAGCAATGGGCGTCGGACCTACAGCACTGCGTCGCTGGGTTGAGCAGTTGCGAGCTGAGCGCAACGGTAAGACGCCTGAGAAGTCCAAGGCCATGACTCCTGACCAACAACGCATCCAAGAACTGGAAGCAAAAATCCGACGGATTGAGCGAGAGAAGGAAATCTTAAAAAAGGCTACGGCTCTCTTGATGTCGGATTCCCTCGATCAGTAAGGCTGGTCGAGGAATTAAGCGAGCAATATCCAAGATCCGAGTTGTGTGGCGTGTTTGGTATCAACCGTAGCAGTTATTACGAGCGTCTGAAACAGCGGACAAAAGTGGATGCCGAGCGCGAGCGCCTCAAGATCAAGGCTGCTGAATTACATAAGCAAAGTCGCGGTTCAATGGGCGCGCGCAGCCTGTCAAAGGCGTTGTGTAACGAAAAGGAGTCGGTAGGTCGTTACATGGCTCGTAGCCTGATGCTCGAGATCGGATTGAAGAGCCAGCAACGACGCAGACATCGTTACAAACCTAGCGGCGCAGAGGCTCAATACGCCCCCAATCATTTGGAGCGTAAATTCAACGTTGAGGCGCCCAATCAAGTGTGGTGTGGCGATGTGACTTACATTTGGGCCGGTACTTACTGGGTTTATCTGGCTGCGGTACTAGACCTGCATGCCCGACGCATCGTCGGTTGGGCGATATCCAGAAGTCCCGATTCGGCTCTGACCTGTAAAGCGTTGAGGATGGCTTTCGAGTCGCGAGGACGCCCTGAAAACTTGATGTTCCATTCGGATCAGGGTTGTCATTACAGCAGCAAAATGTTCCGAGAAACGCTGTCGGAGATGCGAATAAAACAAAGCATGAGTCGACGAGGAAACTGCTGGGATAACGCTCCGATGGAACGTTTCTTTGGCAGTTTGAAATCTGAATGGATACCCAAGGTCGGTTATCGAAACGAAGATGAAGCCAGTAGCGATGTGCTGCGCTACCTGACCCACTATTACAATCGGATCAGGCTACACAGTCACAACGGTTATCGAACTCCGGTAGACATGGAAGCCCTGGCGGCATGAAAAGGGATAAAACCCTATAACTGTGTCCAGGAACGTTTGACCAGATCA
>NZ_JARKMT010000023.1:0-1305 GCF_037626295.1 Pseudomonas sp. LF-5 | reverse complement strand
GCACAGTGGACACCTCTTCCCAAGACACAGGTCATCTCCTTAGTGATGAGCAATGTGCCTATTAAAAAGTGTCCACCATGTCTCCGAACACCTGTCCACCATGTGTCCGGTACATACACTCCCAGAGGGAGAGGGGACTGAATGGGGGATATTCGATAAGTACACCGACCTGAAAGTATTTTGCCGAATCCATCATCGACTGGATTTTTCAGGTCGATGGATAACGCCAGACACCTCGGTCGGCTCCCTCCCCCAGAGAGAGAGGACTGAATGGGGGATATTCAACAAGTACACCGACCTGAAAATGTTTTGCCGAATCCATCATCGACTGGATTTTTCAGGTCGACGGATAACGCCAGACACCTCGGTCGGCTCCCTCTCCCAGAGGGAGAGGGACTGAATGGGGGATATTCAACAAGTACACCGACCTGAAAGTGGTTTGCCGAATCCATCATCGACTGGATTTTTCAGGTCGATGGATAACGCCAGACACCTCGGTCGCCTCCCTCTCCCAGAGGGAGAGGGAACTGAATGGGGGATATTCGATAAGTACACCGACCTGAAAGTATTTTGCCGAATCCATCATCGACTGGATTTTTCAGGTCGATGGATAACGCCAGACACCTCGGTCGCCTCCCTCTCCCAGAGAGAGGGGACTGAATGGGGGATATTCAACAAGTACACCGACCTGAAAGTATTTTGCCGAATCCATCATCGACTGGATTTTTCAGGTCGATGGATAACGCCAGACACCTCGGTCGCCTCCCTCTCCCAGAGGGAGAGGGGACTGAATGGGGGATATTCAACAAGTACACCGACCTGAAAATGTTTTGCCGAATCCATCATCGACTGGATTTTTCAGGTCGACGGATAACGCCAGACACCTCGGTCGGCTCCCTCTCCCAGAGGGAGAGGGACTGAATGGGGGATATTCAACAAGTACACCGACCTGAAAGTGGTTTGCCGAATCCATCATCGACTGGATTTTTCAGGTCGATGGATAACGCCAGACACCTCGGTCGGCTCCCTCCCCCAGAGAGAGAGGACTGAATGGGGGATATTCAACAAGTACACCGACCTGAAAGTGTTTTGCCGAATCCATAATCGACTGGATTTTTCAGGTCGATGGATAACGCCAGACACCTCGGTCGGCTCCCTCTCCCCCCGGGAGAGGGCTGGGGTTGATCTGGTCAAACGTTCCTGGACACAGTTATAGGGTTTTATCCCTTTTCATGCCGCCAGGGCTTCCATGTCTACCGGAGTTCGATAACCGTTGTGACTGTGTAGCCTGATCCGATTGTAATA
>NZ_JARKMT010000022.1:0-1650 GCF_037626295.1 Pseudomonas sp. LF-5 | reverse complement strand
CGGTACGTGTCAAGGTAACTGTCGCCTTGGTCTTACGGTTGCTAGTCCATTGCGCCCTTAATTTCAGGGCGCTCAGGATTTAAGTAAACGGCATCTGCCAGCTTCCAGTTGCGTGTGCGAGTGCTCCACCGGCTTGGGTTAGTTCGCCTGGCATCCTCATAAAGCTCTGCCCTGGCTTGTAATAGGGCGGTTGCTTTGCCCTCGTGCCGTTGGTTTGGCGTGACGTATTTCAGGGCACTGTGGCGGTGATCTTCGTTGTACCAATCGATGAAATTCTGCACCCAAAGCCTTGCATCAGTGACCGTATCAAATGGTTGATCCGGCCAAAGCGGGCAATACTTTGCGGTGCGAAAAAGTGCTTCGGCGTAAGCATTGTCATTGCTCACCCTTGGCCGACTAAAAGAAGGCTCTACGCCCAGCGCGACCATGCTTTCACGCAGCAAAGAACCTCTCATCACGTGTCCGTTATCTGAGTGCAACACCAGCGGACGACCTGCCGTCTGTTCGCGTAAACATCCCTTTCTGAGCAGTTCACAGGCGTGTTCGGCGCTCTCCACTTCGTGGACTTCATTGGCGACCAGTTTGCGACTGTAGACGTCCTTGATCATGTACCAGTAGAAAAAACGGCCCTTCACTGTGCTCGGCAACCAGGTGATATCCCAGCACCACACCTGATTGGGGCCATCAGCGCGATGCGTCGTCAGTACTCTTCGTTTTGGGGCTTTGGCCCGGCCGCGACGGACGTTTTGATTGGCGGCTTTCAACACACGATAAAACGTCGATTCCGAAGCTAGATAAATGCCTTCATCAGCCAGCTTAGGCACGATTTGGTGCGGGGTCAGGCTGGCGTAGCCAGCCTGATTGGCAGCATCCAGCACCGCTTGACGCTCCGTATCATTGAGCTTGTTAGCCGGAGCTGCACGTTGAGCCAGCTGTCGCCCGTCACATTCAGTGTGTTGCCAGCGTTGAACTGTGCGCAGGCTCAGACCCAGTTCATTGCAAGCGCGATATCGACGAGCGCCATTCAGCACTGCGTCGGCAATCAACTTCATGGCTTGCGTACGATCAGAGGCGTTGATCAGTCTTCCTTGTCCTTGCCCCAGATCGCATTGGCTTTTTTTCTGAGCTCCAGCAACGCCACCGCCTCTGCACGACTGGCATCAGACTGAATCAGTTGGCGCTCAAGTATTTTGATGCGCCGTTGCTCGGCCGTTTTTGAAGTTCGAGAGGTGAGATCAAGAACGGGATTAGCGTTTTGGCATGCCACTCGCCACTGTTGGATTTGCTCAGGGTAAATGCCTTTGATTCGGCAGTATTGAGAGATCTCGACCTCGCTCAACGGCGCGGTTTCCATGACGGCATTGAATTTATCGGCGCTAGACCATTGGTCACTGGTCTTGCCGTTTCCCGGAACGATCAAGCCTTTATCTCTAGCCATTTGTCTCCAGTTTCGCAGTGACTGTGGCGTGAGATTGAGTGCAGCGGCAAGTTCCGCCACTGATCGATTGAGGGGCGGCATCATTTGCAGAACGACCCAGTCTTTGAAGTCGTTGTCGTAGCGTTTGCCCATTTTGGACATGGTTATTCACCTTCGCCCTCTTGATTATTTGAGTCAATCAATAAGGGCGACAGGTAGCCTGACACGGAGGG
>NZ_JARKMT010000021.1:0-2528 GCF_037626295.1 Pseudomonas sp. LF-5 | reverse complement strand
CGTGAGCTTACCACCCAACCAGAAATGCAAGCCGCACAACGGCTAGACCCATAGCACGAAGCCGCTGCGCGGCATTGGTGCTTGGCGGTGATGTAGCGGGCGGCGCTGAGGTTTGTCCCTGCGGCATCGGAGGCAGACGATGGGGTTCCTTCAACAAGAGGAACCCTGTCATGACGACGTCACCGACCCAAGCACCCATCACCCCGCTGCGTCAGCGGATGCTCGACGATATGGCGATGCGTTCGATGCGGGCTCGGACGCAGCACGACTATGTCCGCCACGTCCGCGCCTTCGCGGCGTTCCTGAAACGCCCGCCGGATACCGCGACGGCAGAGGATGTGCGGCGCTTCCAGGTCCACCAGCGCGAGCACGGCATCAGCGAGTCCGTCATCGGTGCCACGGTATCAGCGTTGCGCTTCCTATTCGGGGTGACACTCGACCGGCCGGACCTGTCGCGCAAGCTGGTGCTGGCGCCGCGTCCCCGGAAACTGCCGGATGTGCTGAGCGTCGATGAGGTCGCGCGGCTGCTCGAGGCGGCACCGGGCATCAAGTACCGGGCCGCGCTCGGCGTGGCGTACGGCGCCGGCCTGCGCGTGTCGGAGGTCGCGCACCTCAAGGCCGACGACATCGACAGCAAGCGCATGCTGATCCGCATCGAGGAAGGCAAAGGCCGCAAGGACCGCAACGCGATGCTATCGCCGCAACTGCTCGAACTACTGCGGCTCTGGTGGCGCGAGGGCAAGCGGCGCAGCGTCCTGCTACCGCATGGCTGGCTGTTCCCGGGCCGCAGCTACACCGACCCGATCTCGACCCGGCAGTTGCATCGCGCCGTTCATGAGGCGGCGGAGGCAGCCGGCATCCGCAAGCGGGTCAGCCCGCACACGCTGCGGCACAGCTTCGCCACGCACCTGCTCGAGCAGGATGTCGACATCCGCGTCATCCAGGTGCTGCTCGGGCACAGCAAGCTCGAGACCACCGCGCTTTACACCAAGGTCGCCACCCGCACGATCCGCGCGGTGACAGGGCCGCTCGACCAGCTGATGGCGCTGATGGAGGGCAGGACGCCCGCCGGGTGACGCCCGCGTGCGCGCCTCCCTCGAGGTCGCCGACATCTTCCGCGCTGCCGGTCCTTCATACCGGGTCACCCACACCGGGCATCTGAGCCTGGACCAGCTCAAGGTCATGTCGGCGATAGAAACCTGCCGGACCGCCATCATGGGCGGGCACGTCGAGGCCTGCACCGACTGCGGGCACTGGCGGATCGCCTATAACTCGTGCCGCAACCGGCACTGCCCGCGGTGCCAGGGTGCCGCCGCGCGCACGTGGCTCGCCGAGCGCGAGGCCGACCTGCTGCCGGTTGGCTATTTCCACGTCGTCTTCACGCTGCCAGCCGAGGTCGCCGATATCGCGCTCCAGAACAAGGCGGCGGTTTACGGCCTGCTGTTCCAGGCGGCGTCGGAGACGATGACGACTATCGCCGCGGACCCGAAGCATCTGGGCGTACGCATCGGCATCACCGCGGTCCTGCACACCTGGGGCTCGGCGATGACCCATCATCCGCACATCCACATGATTGTCCCGGGCGGCGGATTGTCGCCAGACGGCAGCCGCTGGATCTCGTCACGCCCGGCGTTTCTGCTACCTGTCCGCGTGCTCGGCAAGCTGTTCCGCCGCCTGTTCCTGACCCGGCTGATGGGGCTGTACGACGCCGGGCGGCTTGGCTTCCATGGCAGCCTCGCGCACCTTGCCGACCGGCGCACCTTCCTGCGGCACCTGGCCCCGGTCAGGAAGAAGCGCTGGGTCGTCTATGCCAAGCCGCCGTTCGCAGGCCCCGAGACGGTGCTCGCCTATCTGTCGCGCTATACCCACCGCGTCGCCATCTCGAACAGCCGGCTCCTGCGCCTCGACCAGACCGGCGTCACCTTCCGCTACAAGGATTACCGTCGCGGCGGTGTCGACCGCCAGCAGGTCATGACGCTCAGCCCCGACGAGTTCATCCGCCGCTTCCTGCTCCACATCCTGCCCAAGGGCTTCCACCGCATCCGCCACTATGGCCTGCTCGCCGGTGCCACCCGCAAGGCACAACTCGACCACGTCCGCCGGCTGCTCGGGGTCGCGCCGCCCGCAACGACCGACGTGCAACCCGAGCCCCCGGATGCCCGTCCGCCATGCCCATGCTGCGGCGGCCACATGGTCGTCATCGAAACCTTCGAACGCTGGTGCCGGCCTCGCGCCCCGCCGCACAGCGGCACTTCGACCGGGACCATCACGCCATGACCCCGCACGGCTCGACCCACCCCCGCCACGCGGTCACCCCGCTTCCGGCGTTCGTGCCGCTCGTACCGGGAACATCGCCAGCCACATCAACGCTCGCCCAGACCGCCAGTCCTACCCGACATCCATGCCGCGGGCTCTTCCCGAGTATCGCGCCGCGGCCTCAAACGGCCCATTCCGCCCAACATCGCACCGACCCGCCAGCCTTCGCGAAACCGCTTTCTCCATAGGCCACCGCTCGCGGCCCGCGGCTT
>NZ_JARKMT010000020.1:1905-3333 GCF_037626295.1 Pseudomonas sp. LF-5 | reverse complement strand
TCTCTTCGACGCAAATTGCTTGGGTGTTATATGGTCAAGCCTCACGGGCAATTAGTATTGGTTAGCTCAACGCCTCACAGCGCTTACACACCCAACCTATCAACGTCGTAGTCTTCGACGGCCCTTCAGGGAACTCAAGGTTCCAGTGAGATCTCATCTTGAGGCAAGTTTCCCGCTTAGATGCTTTCAGCGGTTATCTTTCCCGAACATAGCTACCCGGCAATGCCACTGGCGTGACAACCGGAACACCAGAGGTTCGTCCACTCCGGTCCTCTCGTACTAGGAGCAGCCCCTCTCAAATCTCAAACGTCCACGGCAGATAGGGACCGAACTGTCTCACGACGTTCTAAACCCAGCTCGCGTACCACTTTAAATGGCGAACAGCCATACCCTTGGGACCGGCTTCAGCCCCAGGATGTGATGAGCCGACATCGAGGTGCCAAACACCGCCGTCGATATGAACTCTTGGGCGGTATCAGCCTGTTATCCCCGGAGTACCTTTTATCCGTTGAGCGATGGCCCTTCCATACAGAACCACCGGATCACTAAGACCTACTTTCGTACCTGCTCGACGTGTCTGTCTCGCAGTCAAGCGCGCTTTTGCCTTTATACTCTACGACCGATTTCCGACCGGTCTGAGCGCACCTTCGTACTCCTCCGTTACTCTTTAGGAGGAGACCGCCCCAGTCAAACTACCCACCATACACTGTCCTCGATCCGGATAACGGACCTGAGTTAGAACCTCAAAGTTGCCAGGGTGGTATTTCAAGGATGGCTCCACGCGAACTGGCGTCCACGCTTCAAAGCCTCCCACCTATCCTACACAAGCAAATTCAAAGTCCAGTGCAAAGCTATAGTAAAGGTTCACGGGGTCTTTCCGTCTAGCCGCGGATACACTGCATCTTCACAGCGATTTCAATTTCACTGAGTCTCGGGTGGAGACAGCGCCGCCATCGTTACGCCATTCGTGCAGGTCGGAACTTACCCGACAAGGAATTTCGCTACCTTAGGACCGTTATAGTTACGGCCGCCGTTTACCGGGGCTTCGATCAAGAGCTTCGCGTTAGCTAACCCCATCAATTAACCTTCCGGCACCGGGCAGGCGTCACACCCTATACGTCCACTTTCGTGTTTGCAGAGTGCTGTGTTTTTAATAAACAGTCGCAGCGGCCTGGTATCTTCGACCGGCATGAGCTTACGGAGCAAGTCCTTCACCCTCACCGGCGCACCTTCTCCCGAAGTTACGGTGCCATTTTGCCTAGTTCCTTCACCCGAGTTCTCTCAAGCGCCTTGGTATTCTCTACCCAACCACCTGTGTCGGTTTGGGGTACGGTTCCTGGTTATCTGAAGCTTAGAAGCTTTTCTTGGAAGCATGGCATCAACCACTTCGTCACCTGAAAGGTAACTCGTCATCAGCTCTCGGCCTTA
>NZ_JARKMT010000020.1:0-1805 GCF_037626295.1 Pseudomonas sp. LF-5 | reverse complement strand
CAACCACCTGTGTCGGTTTGGGGTACGGTTCCTGGTTATCTGAAGCTTAGAAGCTTTTCTTGGAAGCATGGCATCAACCACTTCGTCACCTGAAAGGTAACTCGTCATCAGCTCTCGGCCTTAAGATCCCGGATTTACCTAAGATCTCAGCCTACCACCTTAAACTTGGACAACCAACGCCAAGCTGGCCTAGCCTTCTCCGTCCCTCCATCGCAATAACCAGAAGTACAGGAATATTAACCTGTTTTCCATCGACTACGCTTTTCAGCCTCGCCTTAGGGACCGACTAACCCTGCGTCGATTAACGTTGCGCAGGAAACCTTGGTCTTTCGGCGTGGGTGTTTTTCACACCCATTGTCGTTACTCATGTCAGCATTCGCACTTCTGATACCTCCAGCAAGCTTCTCAACTCACCTTCACAGGCTTACAGAACGCTCCTCTACCGCATCACCCGAAGGTGATACCCGTAGCTTCGGTGTATGGTTTGAGCCCCGTTACATCTTCCGCGCAGGCCGACTCGACTAGTGAGCTATTACGCTTTCTTTAAAGGGTGGCTGCTTCTAAGCCAACCTCCTAGCTGTCTAAGCCTTCCCACATCGTTTCCCACTTAACCATAACTTTGGGACCTTAGCTGACGGTCTGGGTTGTTTCCCTTTTCACGACGGACGTTAGCACCCGCCGTGTGTCTCCCATGCTCGGCACTTGTAGGTATTCGGAGTTTGCATCGGTTTGGTAAGTCGGGATGACCCCCTAGCCGAAACAGTGCTCTACCCCCTACAGTGATACATGAGGCGCTACCTAAATAGCTTTCGAGGAGAACCAGCTATCTCCGAGCTTGATTAGCCTTTCACTCCGATCCACAGGTCATCCGCTAACTTTTCAACGGTAGTCGGTTCGGTCCTCCAGTCAGTGTTACCTAACCTTCAACCTGCCCATGGATAGATCGCCCGGTTTCGGGTCTATTCCCAGCGACTAGACGCCCTATTAAGACTCGCTTTCGCTACGCCTCCCCTATTCGGTTAAGCTCGCCACTGAAAATAAGTCGCTGACCCATTATACAAAAGGTACGCAGTCACAGAACAAAGTCTGCTCCCACTGCTTGTACGCATACGGTTTCAGGATCTATTTCACTCCCCTCTCCGGGGTTCTTTTCGCCTTTCCCTCACGGTACTAGTTCACTATCGGTCAGTCAGTAGTATTTAGCCTTGGAGGATGGTCCCCCCATATTCAGACAAAGTTTCTCGTGCTCCGTCCTACTCGATTTCATGACTAAGAGATTTTCGCGTACAGGGCTATCACCCACTATGGCCGCACTTTCCAGAGCGTTCCGCTAATCTCAAAGCCACTTAAGGGCTAGTCCCCGTTCGCTCGCCACTACTAAGGGAATCTCGGTTGATTTCTTTTCCTCAGGGTACTTAGATGTTTCAGTTCCCCTGGTTCGCCTCTTGCACCTATGTATTCAGTACAAGATAACCATCTTATGATGGCTGGGTTCCCCCATTCAGACATCTCCGGATCAAAGTCTGTTTGCCGACTCCCCGAAGCTTTTCGCAGGCTACCACGTCTTTCATCGCCTCTGACTGCCAAGGCATCCACCGTATGCGCTTCTTCACTTGACCATATAACCCCAAGCAATCTGGTTATACTGTGAAGACGACATTCGCCGAAAATTCGCAAAACTCTTAAGAGTCACTCACAAATTTTACCTTAGCCTGATCCGTTACCAGTGAAAGTAACGTTCAGTCTATCTTTCTATCACATACCCAAATTTTTAAAGAACGAACTAGTCAAAGACTAGAAATCAA
>NZ_JARKMT010000019.1:0-23745 GCF_037626295.1 Pseudomonas sp. LF-5 | reverse complement strand
AAGCTGCACAGTGGACACCTCTTCCCAAGACACAGGTCATCTCCTTAGTGATGAGCAATGTGCCTATTAAAAAGTGTCCACCATGTCTCCGAACACCTGTCCACCATGTGTCCGGTACATACACTCCCGGAGGGAGAGGGGACTGACCGAGTGGTTTATCCGAGGTACGCCGACCTGAAACATCGCGCCGAACTCAGGTTTGAACAGCATGAAGATCGGACCCTTCCCTGAGTCGAACTCAGGTTTGAACAGTATGAAGCTCGGCCCCCTCGCCCCTGGTGAGATGGCTCGGGTGAGGGGATAGCTCTTGAAGTGCAAACCCGCTGTCCGATATTCGCCCACCCATGCGACCAACGAATGACTGCCGGCGCGTGTACGCCCCATCGAGGCGCGGTATACTGCCGCGCCTTTTTAGCGTCGCGCCAGCAGCCCCGGCGTGCCTTGAAAGGTGCTTGCGACCGACCGATGCACCCAAGCCGCAGGCACCTTATTGAATGTTCCCGTCTTTTAGAGGAGCGCGACTCATGACCGTGATCAAGCAAGACGACCTGATTCAGAGCGTTGCCGACGCCCTGCAATTCATTTCCTACTACCACCCCGTGGATTTCATCCAGGCGATGCACGAAGCCTACCTGCGCGAAGAATCGCCAGCGGCCCGTGACTCGATGGCGCAGATCCTGATCAACTCGCGCATGTGCGCCACCGGCCACCGGCCGATCTGCCAGGACACCGGCATCGTCACCGTGTTCGTGCGTGTGGGCATGGACGTACGTTGGGATGGCGCCACCATGAGCCTGGATGACATGATCAACGAAGGCGTGCGCCGCGCCTACAACCTGCCGGAAAACGTCCTGCGTGCCTCGATCCTCGCCGACCCGGCGGGCGCTCGTAAAAACACCAAGGACAACACCCCGGCAGTCATCCACTACTCCATCGTCCCGGGCAACACCGTGGAAGTGGACGTGGCAGCCAAGGGCGGCGGTTCCGAGAACAAGTCGAAAATGGCCATGCTCAACCCGTCCGACTCGATCGTCGACTGGGTACTCAAGACCGTTCCGACCATGGGCGCCGGCTGGTGCCCACCGGGCATGCTGGGCATCGGCATCGGCGGCACCGCCGAGAAAGCTGCGGTGATGGCCAAGGAAGTGTTGATGGAATCCATCGACATTCACGAGCTGAAGGCCCGTGGCCCGCAGAACCGCATTGAAGAAATGCGCCTGGAGCTGTTCGAGAAGGTCAACCAGCTGGGCATCGGCGCCCAGGGTCTTGGTGGCCTGACCACCGTGCTCGACGTGAAGATCATGGACTACCCGACTCACGCCGCCTCCCTGCCGGTGTGCATGATCCCGAACTGCGCCGCCACCCGTCACGCGCACTTCGTGCTCGACGGTACAGGTCCAGCCTCGCTGGAAGCGCCACCGCTGGACGCCTACCCGGAAATCGTCTGGGAAGCCGGCCCGTCGGCTCGCCGCGTCAACCTCGACACCCTGACCCCGGAAGACGTGCAGAGCTGGAAGCCGGGCGAAACCGTCCTGCTCAACGGCAAAATGCTCACCGGTCGCGACGCTGCGCACAAACGCATGGTCGAGATGCTGAACAAGGGTGAAACCCTGCCGGTAGACCTCAAAGGTCGCTTCATCTACTACGTTGGCCCGGTTGACCCGGTCGGTGACGAAGTGGTTGGTCCGGCGGGCCCGACCACCGCAACGCGGATGGACAAGTTCACCCGGCAGATCCTCGAGCAAACCGGCCTGTTGGGCATGATCGGCAAGTCCGAGCGCGGCCCGACCGCGATCGACGCGATCAAGGACAACAAGGCCGTGTACCTGATGGCCGTCGGTGGCGCCGCGTACCTGGTGGCTCAGGCCATCAAGAAGTCCAAGGTGCTGGCATTCGCCGAGCTCGGCATGGAAGCGATCTACGAGTTCGAGGTCAAGGACATGCCGGTCACCGTTGCGGTGGACAGCAAAGGTGAATCGGTGCACATCACCGGTCCTGCGATCTGGCAACAGAAGATCAGCGAAAGCCTGGCGGTCGAAGTGCAGTAAGCGCTTCGCCCTATGAAAACGGCCGGCTCATCCCCAGGGATGACCGGCCGTTTTTGCATGTGCAAACCCAATGCGATAAAAAACCTGCCAAAGCATACAAAATGTTCTTGCGCACCTGTCAGATCTGACAGGTTAATTCCAATGCCATTCTTGATAGCGTCAATCCATTCACGCCAACCCCGTGCGCAATGGATTCGAGCATGCCTGACCGACAAGAACTGAGCATCACCACACCTGCCATCGCCAAAAGCGCATCGCTCGCCACCATCGGTAAAAGCTGGGGCGCCGTGGGGCCGACTGGCGCGGCATCGTTCGAGCTGCCGATCCCGACCTCCCCCGGCCGGGGCTGGGATCCACAGTTTTCGCTGAGCTACAACAGTCAGAGCGGCAACGGTCCATTCGGTCTGTCCTGGCACTTGGGCGGCGTGGGTCAGATCAGCCGCCGAACCCATAAAGGTGTGCCGCGTTACACCGATCACGACGAGATCATCGGCGTCGATGGGGAAGTGTGGATGCCAGAGCTGGACGAGGATGGCGAGCTCAAACTCCGTGAAGAAAGCACCTACAACGGCGTCAACATCGGCCCGCACAGGGTGGTGCGCTACTGGCCTCGAGTCGAAAGCGATTTTGCCTTGCGCGAGCGCTGGCAGCGCCAGACCCGAGAAGCAGATCCACCGGTATTCTGGTTGATACACGGCGCCGACGGCTCGCTACACCTTTACGGCAAGACCGAAGCCACACGGCTCGCCGATCCTGAGGCCCCAGGGCGAATCGCCAGCTGGTTGCTGTGCGAAAGCATGAACGCCCGTGGCGAACACATCTGTTTTGAATACAAGGCCGATGATCAGGATCCCGACCCGGTGCATGACTACCGTGCCCAGCGCTATCTGCGCCGTGTGTGCTACGGCAACTTCACCGCCAGCAGCCATCTGTACAGCTGGACGATCGACAATCCCGCCGAACTCGACTGGCACTTTCAGTTGCTGTTCGATTACGGCGAGCGCAGCACCGCGCTGGCCGATGTACCGGACTACGATGGCGCAACGGTGCAACCCTGGCTCACACGCCAGGACCCGTTTTCGACCTACGGCCGAGGCTTTGAACTGGCGACCCGCCGGCTGTGCCGGCAAGTCCTGATGTTTCATCGTTTCAGCGCTGACCCGGCGATCAGGCCAGCGCTGGTGCGTCGCCTGTTGCTGGAATATTCGACGCCTTCCAGCGACTGGTCTTTCAGCCAGATCAGCGCCGCCCATTATCAGTCTTATGATGCCAGTGGCGGCGTCGAAAACAGCCCGCCCGTGGAGTTCGAATATTCAACGTTCGACATCAATCGCACCCCCACACGCCTGCTCGAAACTGATAACCAACCCGGTGTGGAAGACGGCGGTTTCTACCAGTGCGTTGACCTTTATGGCGAAGGCGTGCCGGGTTTTTTGTGTCGCTATGATCAGTGCTGGTATTACCGTGAGCCACTGCGCCAAACCTCAGGCACCGATGAAATCGGCTACGGGCCATGGCAGGCGCTGGACAACATGCCGTTGGGCGATCGCAAGCGCCCGGTGCAACAACTGCTGACGGACCTGACCGGCGATGGCCGCCTCGACTGGATCAGCGCGCAACCGGGTATCAGTGCGTTTCGCGCACTCAATGCACAGCGTGAATTCGCCGACTTCGTCCCGTTCAATGCATTTCCACTGGAGTTTTTCCACACGCTGTCGCAACTCGGTGATCTGAGCGGCGACGGGCTCAGTTCACTGGGGTTGATCGGGCCGACCTCGGTGCGCCTCTATGCCAACCGACGTGAGGAAGGCTTCGCTCCCGGCGAAGAAGTGCTGCATGTGCCCGTCGATGACCACCTGCCGTTGTTCAGCAACTCGCCCACTGAACTGGTGCTGCTGGGCAACCTGCTCGGCAGCGACATGCCTGAGCTGTGCCGTATCCGTCATGACGAAATCAAATGCTGGCCGAACCTGGGGCACGGCAGGTTTGGCGAAGGCCGGGTGATCAGCGCCCTGCCCTTTGAGTACGAAACGTTCGATGCATCGCGGGTACGCATCGCCGACCTCGATGGCAGCGGCGCCCCTGCGCTGATTTATCTGCAATCGCAGGGGTTCGAGATCTACCGCAACCGTGGCGGGAACGGGCTGGAACAAACGCCGATCAGCGTGCCATGGCCTGAAGGCGTGCGCTACGACCGTTCAAGCCAGGTCAGTTTCGCCGACCTGCAAGGGCTTGGCTGCGCAAGCCTGATCCTGACGGTGCCACACATTACGCCGCAGCACTGGCGCTACGATTTCGTCGCCGCCAAACCCTATCTGCTGACCGCGAGCAACAACAACATGGGGTGTAGCGCCAGCGTGGTTTATCGCAGCTCGGCGCAAGAGTGGCTGGATGAGAAACAACGCACACTGGCACTCAAACAACTGCCGATCTGTCATTTGCCGTTTGCCGTGGCCGTGGTCAAACAGCAACGGCAACTGGATGAAATCACCGGCAATTGCCTGACCCAGAACTTCCTTTATCGCGAGGGCGTCTACGATGCCAGAGAGCGTGAGTTCCGCGGGTTCGGCCAGTTGCAACAGACCGACAGCGAACGTGCCGGCGCCGATGACGAGAGCGGTTTTACGGCGCCGGTACGGGTCTGTACCTGGTTTCACACCGGACAATCCATGGATCGTTCGCGTGCGCCCTATTTCAATGGCGATCACCAGGCATGGCCGCTGGGCAACACCCTGTTCAGCCGCTATCACGTCACCGACGAATGTGATGAAACCATCACGCCGCATGATGCCGACACCGAGTACGAAATCGCTCGGGCACTGGTGGGGTCGGTCATCCGCAGCGAAACCTACGCCGAGGACAGCTTCGATGCCCCGGGCATTGCCAGCCCTTATGCGGTGCAGGAGAACCGCTACCTGGTGCGCGAAGTCCGCGCCCAAGGCCAATACGCCTCAGCGGTAATGCTGCCGCTGGTGCTGGAAAGCATCAGCTACCAGTACGACACATTCATCGACGATCCGCTGTGCCGCCACGACCTCAATCTGCGCTGGGACGCCCACGGTTTGTCCACCCATGCACTGACCGTCAACTACGCGCGGCGCCTGACCGAATCGGACACACCGCCGTTCACCGATGTGGATGAGCAACAGTGGTGGCGCGATGCGCACGATGCAGCGCAGCAATCCTTCTATCTGAGCGAAACACGCTCGACGTTCATTGACCTGACTGATCAGCCGCAGCAGTGGCGGCTCGGTTTGCCGTGGCAACAGCGCAGCAATGCACTGGTGTTGCCCAAAGGCTCGCTACCGCAAGGTTTGACAGCGCAACAGGTCAGTTATGAGGACATGATCGCGCATCAGGATTCGGCCTACTGGGATGAACAGCGGGTACTGACAACGCAGTCAGTGCAACGTTACGTGAAGCCCAATGGGACGCTGCTCGATGACGGGCAGGCCGATTTTGTCGCACTTGCCGGGCCACTGGAGCTGGCGCAGTTGGACAAGACCGCGCTGCAGGCTTACGACGTTTTACCGCCGCCCTTCGATATTCGCGACGAACTGAAGAGAATCGGTTACACCGCGATGCCGCTGTTGTTTGAGATCGAGCCGCCCATCAATACCGAACAAGACCTCTGGTCGGCGCACTTCGGCTACGCCACTTATGCCGACCTCAGCGGTTTCTACAAAGTGCGCAGCTACCGCGAAACGCTCAGCCATGGCGCGACCCAAGCCGAATACGACGACTACAACCTGGCGATCATCCGCGTCGAACTGCCGGATCACTGCACCACGCACATCGAGTACGACTACCACGCCCTGCTGCCGCAGCGCATCGTCGACGCCAATGAAAATATTGAAGAAGTGATTTACGAGCCTTCCGGACAGCCGCTGGCCAGCAGTTTTCACGGCACCGAGCGCGGCGTCGCCGCAGGTTTCAAGTCCCTGAGCGAATTTATCCGGCCAGAAGATCATCGCCCGGACCCGGCCATTGAAGCCCCCGAAGACGCGGTGCAAAAAGCCGCGAGCACGCTGCGCAAGGACTTGTTCAGCTGGATGGGCCAAGTGCCGGCGGACGCAGTTGCACTCCCCGAATGGGTCGCCCGGGGATACGTGCTGCCCAGCGGGCATATTCGTGCCAGTGCTCGCCGGCAACTGGCGCAGCGCACGGTGCTGAGCGCTGCGGAACAGGCGTTGCGCGAAGTCATCGCCAGTGCTCACCGCGAACCGGTGCACAGCGTGATGCTCAGCGCCGATCGCTACCCTGACGACGAAATCCCGGCACAGATCCAGATCATCAAAGCCTGCGTCGACGGCTTCGGCCGTGCCCTGCAAACCCAGCAACGGGTCGATCCGGGCAAGGCGTATGCGGTCGACGCCGACGGCGCGCTGATCGTCGAGGATGGCCAGTTCGTAGAAGTCGACGCCGACCCGCGCTGGCGTATCAGCGAGCGTGTCGAATACAACAACAAGGGCTTGCCGGTGCGTCAGTTCCGACCGTTTTTCGCCGACACCCATGGCTACGTCAATGACCAGTCACTGCGAGAGCTCGGCTATTTCGATCAACTGTTCTATGACCCGTTGGGCCGGTCCATCAAGCTGATTAATGCGCGTGGCGACTTTTCCCGCGAAACCTACCACCCCTGGTACCGCGCCAGCGAAGACTTCAACGACACCGCCGAGCCGTCACCGCCCGCCAGGTCGCCACGCTCATGACTGCCAATGTGCATCGACGCACGCCGGCGCTGGCCGTGAACGATGCTCGCGGCCTGCCGGTGCGACAGGTGGCCTACCTGCGCACGGTGGCGGATGACACGCCCGCAGCCTTGGCCAGCCGCCAGCATCACGACCCCGCAGGACGGCTGATCGAGCAATGGGATCCGCGCCTTTCAGTGCCCTGTCGGGTTTCGGTTCCCGGCCTCGACGGCTCAGCGCTCAAGTCCGACAGCGTCGACGCCGGCTGGCGCCTTCACCTGCCCGGTCTGGCCGGCGAGCCGTTGCAACGCTGGGACGAGCGCGGTACGCGTTGGCGCACGACCTTCGATAAGCAACTACGGGTGATCGCACTCAGCGAAAACGACGAGGCTGATGTCGATGTGTTTACCTACGCCGATGCCAGCGCCGATGCTGCTCACAACCTGCGCGGCCAGCTGCTGACACAAAAAGATCGCTCGGGCACGCTAAGCACGGACAGCTTCGCCCTCACCCGCCAGGCGCTGACGCAGACCCGGACCTTCGAGGATGGCGAAGCCTTCACCAGTCAATGGCGGTTCAGCCCGCTCGGTGCGCTACTGGAGCAGACCGATGCCGGCGGCCATCGGCAACGCTCAAGCTACGGCCTGGCCGGACAGCTCAAACAAGTGCATCTGCGTGTCAGCGGCAAGACTGACTGGCAGCCGGTGTTGCTGGATATGCAGTACAACGCTGCCACGCAGATCATCGAGCAACTGGCCGGCAACCGGGTGCGCAGCCGCTGGACCTACGCCTTGGCGGACGGGCGTCTGCACACTCAGTCGAGCCGTAAGGAGGCCGGCGAGGTTCTACAGGACTTCGAATACTTTCACGACCGGGTCGGCAATATCAGCCGCATCGAAGATCACGCGTTCCAGCCCGTTTACTTCGCCAACCAGCTCGTCAATGGCCACCGTGATTTCAGCTACGACTCGCTCTATCGGTTGACTCGCGCCACGGGGTACGACGACGCCCCGCCCTCAGACATTCCCGGTCTGCCACAGCCGGGCGATCCGAACAATCGCCTCAACTACACCCAGACGTACCAGTATGACTGCGGCGGCAACCTCATCGAACTGCGCCATGCGCGAGCCACGAATGCCTACACCCGGACGATGCGCATCGACCCGCAGAGCAATCGCGGGGTGCGCTGGAAACCGGGCGATCCGGAGCCGGTGTTCGATAGGCTGTTCGACGGCCATGGCAATCAACAAGCCGTGCAGCCCGGCCAGAAACTGCAATGGAATGTTCGCGACGAACTGCAACAGGTGATCCTGATCCCTCGCGAAAACCAGCGCAGTGACGCTGAGCACTACACCTACAGTCAGGGCGCGCGGGTGCTCAAATACCACGAGACTTTCACCGCAACCGCCGAACACTTTCAGCAGGTGCGCTACCTGCCAGGGCTGGAAATCCGCACCAGAGACAACGGTGAAGAGTTGCACGTCATCAGCCTCGTTCACGCGCGCTGCCTGCACTGGGCGCAGAAAAAACCCAAAGACGCCGACGCCGACCAACTGCGTTACAGCCTCGACGATCACCTCGGTTCCTGTGTGATGGAACTCGATCAACAGGCCGGGCTGATCAACCACGAGGGCTATTACCCTTTTGGCGAAACGGCGTGGATGGTCGGCGAGCATGAGGTCGAGGTGAGCTACAAATTCATCCGTTATTCCGGCAAGGAAATGGATGTCAGCGGTTTGTACTACTACGGCGCACGCTATTACGCGCCGTGGTTGCAGCGCTGGGTCAGTGCGGACACAGAGCAGGCAGATGGCCCGAATCTTTATGCGTTTGTGGGCAATAACCCGATGCGCTATATCGATCCTGACGGCAACGCGCGTGCGGAAACCCTGATTATGGTGACGTCGGACTTTATTTCAGTCATCAATGCTTATTCCACACAGGTAGTGGACCAGCTGCATAACATCCTCCATCCGCTTGGCCTCAACAGAACCATGGTACTGAGCCTGGTCGTCGAAACTGGGTATTGGTATACAGCCACCACACAGAGTGGAAGTCTCGGCAGCGGATTTGTCGACGGCATTATTCCGCCTCCGACTGAAGTCGCCGCCTATCCGACGGTCGGGGGAGTTTCCGGCGGCAATGCCGCCGGCGATCTCGCAGCGAAAATGCTCGATCCAGTGACGGAAAGTGTCGGGATCAATTTAGGTCCACTGATTCCGCAGACCTCGCAAATGTCTGTCAGCGCCATTGACAAAAGTTTGGGCATTGACCGCCCTGTCAAAGAGATCGAATCGTGGAAAGACATAAAGAGCGAATTGATAAACCCGGCGCTCAACGCTGTACTCAACCCTGAGTTTCTCATCGGCAGGGTGCTTGGCGCAGCGATATCGATCGTCCCGCACTTTCTGAGTCTGTTTAAAAAAGCGCAGGATGCCGAGGACATCAAAAACCGGCTTGACCCCGCGAAAATCGAAAAAATCGAGAACATGCTTAATGAATGGAAAACCGCAGTAGAGCAACGCGCAGGCTGGGCAGAGAGCGCATTTGACGTGCTGGGCACTGACGTCATTTTGCCCGCCGAGATGCTGCCCAACGTGACCCATATGACCTCCGGGCAACGGTTGGCGCCGATCACTCGCGCGGGCATGCGCCAACAAACCAATGCGGCCTTGCGCCACATTTCACGCGCCCAGGCCATGGTCGGCTGGTACAAGGAAATGGGCACCACGGACAATCAGTTTTTGTTGAAGCAGGCGCGTGCCAACAAGAAAAAGGCGGCCTGATATGGCACTGTCCGAGCTCGCGAGGATGACCCCTTCAGTGCATTGGCATACGCCGACGCTGCGCGCCCATGACCCTAGGACGCTACCGGTCAGCGACGTCGCGTACTTGCGCAATGCGGCCGGTGATGACACTGAGCGCCAGACCACTCGCCGCCAGCACGACACTGCCGGGCGCCTGGTAAAGCAGTGGGATCCGCGCTTGCCTGTGCCGTGCCTGACCACGGTTTACCGCCTCGACGGCGAGGCGCTGAAAACAGACAGCGTCGACGCCGGCTGGCGCCTGACCTTGCCGGGGCTTGCCGCCGAACCACTGCAGCGCTGGAGCGAACGCGGTGACCATTGGCGCACGACATTCGATGAACAACTGCGGGTGCTGGCGCTCGCCGAAAACGACCAGCCCGATGTCGATGTATTCATCTATGCCGACGCTACGGCTGACGCCGGACACAACCTGCGCGGCCAGTTACACACACTGAAGGATCGCTCGGGCACGCTGCACACAGGCAGCTTTGCCCTCAGCGGCCAGCCTCTGCAAGAGCGCCGTACCTTTCACGATGACCAGGCATTCACCCATTACCGGGTGCTCAGCCCGCTCGGCACGTTACTCGAACAGACCGACGCCGGCGGTCATCGGCAACGCTCCCGCTACGGCGTGGCCGGACAACTCAAACAGGTCCAGCTGCAACTGAAAGATCAAACCACATGGCGGCCGGTACTGCTCGCTGCGCAATACAACGCGGCCGCACAGATCGTTGAGCAACGGGCCGGCAACGATGTCATCAGCCAATGGAGCTACGACCCTGCCGATGGTCGTCTGCGAAGACAATCGGCGCAGAAACAAGCGCAGGCACCCCTGCAGGATTTCGAATACGTTTACGACGCCATGGGTAACATCACCCGCATCGACGACCACGCGTTTACCCCGAGTCATTTCGCCAATCAGCGCGTCGATGGCCGTCGCCATTTCAGCTACGACTCGCTGTATCGGCTGACCAGCGCCAGCGGCTACGACGATGGCCCGCTCACCGACATTCCCGGCCTGCCAACCCCGACCGATCCGATCAACCGCCTCAATTACACCCAGAGCTACCGGTACGACGCCGGTAACAACCTCATCGAACTCAAACATGTCCGGGCCGGTGCCAATCACACGCAACAGTTGAGCATTGACCCGCACAGCAACCGCGGCGTGCGCTGGGCGCAGGGGCAACCGATTCCGGATTTCGACACACTGTTCGACCGCCATGGCAATCAGCAAGCCGTGCAACCGGGGCAAGCCCTGCACTGGAACGCGCGCGATGAATTGACCCGCGTCACCCTGATCCACCGCGAGGACGGTCGCCACGACGCCGAGCATTACCGCTACAGCCAGGGCCTGCGTGTGTTCAAGCGCCACCAGACTTACACGGCCAACACTGAACACTTTCATCAAGTGCGCTACCTGCCGGGGCTGGAAATCCGCACCCGCGACAATGGCGAAGAACTGCACGTCATCAGCGTCGGTAACGCACGCTGCCTGCATTGGGCACAGAACAAACCCAAGGGCGTCGACGACGATCAACTGCGCTACAGCCTCGACGACCACCTCGGCTCCTGCGTGATGGAGCTCGATCAACAGGCACAGATCATCAGCCACGAAGGGTATTACCCGTTTGGCGCCACCGCCTGGATGCTCAAGTACCCGGCAGACGGGATCGACTACAAAACCGTGCGTTACTCAGGCAAGGAGATGGATGTCAGTGGTTTGTATTACTACGGCGAACGCTACTACGCGCCATGGCTGCAGCGCTGGCTCAGTGCCGATCCGGCGGGAGCCGTCGACGGGCTGAATCTGTATGGGTTCGTCGGCAATAACCCGCTGGTCTTCATTGATAACGACGGCACCAGCAAAGACACGCCTGACAATGACCGACAGGACATCGAAGACTACACAAAAGTGCTGGATACCTTGGGAATCGAGATGCAGGCCATGGATGTTCAACTGAACAACCTGTTCAGCAACGGGAGTATCGGAAAACGCTTTGCGGTGAACACTGCCTATCACCTGACAAAAGCGGGTGCGAGTACAAGCGCTGCCGCTCTGGTTTCCAGTATTGCTCCCGGCGTGCCTTTGGTCCCAACGATAGCCAGTACTATCGTGAGTAAAGTTGTGGAGAAGCTGAGTATTTACAAAAACTTCTCGACCCCCATTTTGCCTGACCCTCGGAAAATCAATCCAGAAAGCCTGCATACCGAAGCCACGGTGGGTGTATTGAACCGACCGCTGCAATTCGCCAAAAAATTTGTCATGGGTTACGACCCACGCAGCGGGCAGGGAAGAAAACAAATCGCTTCAGTCGTCACTTCAACAGCACTTGGGCACGTGGGCGTGCCCGCTGCAAGTGAACTGATGGCAATCGCCCAATCAGGGAGCGATGTCGCTGCCGCAGTGGTGGGCCTGCAAGACTCGACCATCGACGATTTAGAGCGAGGTCTCGGCCTGATTATCGACCTCCTGAATCAAGACCGAATTGAAGTCAACGCCGCGTTCGCTCGATTGGAGATCAACGAATTCTATTCCGAAGGTTTTCTCGGATCATTGAATTACACCTACGACATGTTCACAAAAAATGTTGGCACCAGCCAGGGCGGGATGATCCGTCGGGATGAGATTCAAGCGCAAATATCGGTACGAATCGCACAAGCCAATCGCAACCTTGAACTGATTGGAAGGTATCGCCAGTACAACGCACAACGAGCAGCCTAGAACACGGGGATCGCAGCCCCCACAACATCCGGGAGCAACGGCAGGCGAAGGGATTACTGGAACCAGCATATGAATAGATCACCGCACTTTCGTACGCCCGACCTGTACATCCATGATCCTCGGACCTTGCCGGTGAAGCGTGTGGCGTACTTTCGTCAGGTAGCGGATGGCGTAGTGGAACGTCTTGTTACCTGCCAGCACCACAATGCAGCGGGACAGTTAGTCGAACAGTGGGATCCGCGGCTACCGCGGGCTAGCCTCGTCACGTCTTACAGCTTGCCCGGCACACCTTTGAAAATCGACAGCGTTGACGCCGGATGGCGTCTGCACCTTGCCGGGATGGCCGGTGAAGTGCTGGATCGCTGGGATGCACGCGGCAGTCATTGGCGCATGCGCTACGACCGTCAGTTGCGTGTCGTGGCGGTCGCAGAAAACGACGAGGTGGATGTCGAAATATTTACCTACGCCGATTCCACGGCTGACCCCGGGCACAATCTGCGCGGACAACGGCAGGAACAGACTGATCCGTCAGGCACACTGCGCCTGCCCAGCTACAGTTTGTCCGGTCAGGCACTGGAGCAAACCCGCCGCTTCCATGATGCCGAGGCATTCACCACGCGCCACGCCTTCAGCCCCTTGGGCGCAGCATTGGAGCAAATCGACGCCGCGGGTCACCGGCAACAATGGCGCTACGACCTCTCGGGGCAACTCAAACAGGTCCACCTGCAACTGAAAGATCAAACCACATGGCGGCCGGTACTGCTCGCTGCACAATACAACGCGGCCGCACAGATCGTTGAGCAACGGGCCGGCAACGATGTCACCAGCCAGTGGAGCTACGATCCTGCCGATGGCCGTCTGCGAAGACAATCGGCGCAGAAACAAGCGCAGGCGCCACTGCAGGATTTCGAATACGTTTACGACGCCATGGGTAACATCACCCGCATCGACGACCACGCGTTTACCCCGAGTCATTTCGCCAATCAGCGCGTCGATGGCCGTCGCGATTTCAGCTACGACTCGCTGTATCGGCTGACCAGCGCCAGCGGCTACGACGATGGCCCGCTCACCGACATTCCCGGCCTGCCAACCCCGACCGATCCGATCAACCGCCTCAATTACACCCAGAGCTACCGGTACGACGCCGGTAACAACCTCATCGAACTCAAACATGTCCGGGCCGGCGCCAATCACACGCAACAGTTGTGCATTGACCCGCACAGCAACCGCGGCGTGCGCTGGGCGCAGGGGCAACCGGTTCCGGATTTCGACACACTGTTCGACCGCCATGGCAATCAGCAAGCCGTGCAACCGGGGCAAGCCCTGCACTGGAACGCGCGCGATGAATTGACCCGCGTCACCCTGATCCACCGCGAGGACGGTCGCCACGACGCCGAGCATTACCGCTACAGCCAGGGCCTGCGTGTGTTCAAGCGCCACCAGACTTACACGGCCAACACTGAACACTTTCATCAAGTGCGCTACCTGCCGGGGCTGGAAATCCGCACCCGCGACAATGGCGAAGAACTGCACGTCATCAGCGTCGGTAACGCACGCTGCCTGCATTGGGCACAGAACAAACCCAAAGGCGTCGACGACGATCAACTGCGCTACAGCCTCGACGACCATCTCGGCTCCTGCGTAATGGAGCTCGATCAACAGGCACAGATCATCAGCCACGAAGGGTATTACCCGTTTGGCGCCACCGCCTGGATGCTCAAGTACCCGGCAGACGGGATCGACTACAAAACCGTGCGTTACTCAGGCAAGGAGATGGATGTCAGTGGTTTGTATTACTACGGCGAACGCTACTACGCGCCATGGTTGCAGCGCTGGCTCAGCGCCGATCCGGCGGGAGATGTCGACGGGCTGAATCTGTATGGGTTCGTCGGCAACAACCCGATTGTCCATGTCGACCAGACAGGCACGTCCAAAGTCATTTTCAACCTGGTCAAGAAAGCCGTCGGGCTATTCGATAAAGCCAAAACGGCGGCAGACCAGCTACACAATCTAACCCGCGAATTCGATGGCCTGGTTCCCGAAGGCGCCGACATTGAAGAACTGCGCAAGAGCATGACGTTCGGCAAGTTCATCAAGTCCAGGCCCGGCATCAAATCGGTCTTTTATGGTGTCGGCAAAGGTATCGCCATTGGCAGCGTCATCGGCACTGCGGTCCCCGGGATCGGCAATGCCATCGGTACAGGCGTCGGAGCGATCGTCGGTGCAATCGTTTTCCCGTTGCTGCGTTACCACTTTTTCAAGAAGGGTTTGAAGCTGGCGCAAACGCTGCACACGCAGGAACTCAAGGATGGCCTCAATACAGCAGGCGAGACGGTGTCCAGCGTGGTCGACGGTGCAAAAGACCTGATCAACGGGGGGACAGCCCTGATCGACGGCATCAAGAATTTCACCGACAACCTCAACACCTACGCGGCACCTGTTCAGGATCTGTTCTATGCGCAACTGAGGGCACTGGACGCTGAAAAGCAACGTCAGGTATTGAAGCTGGCGAGGACCGGTCTCGATCCGTTCGACGCCATCGACAAGGTCATGGAGACTGCTCAGGCGCTACTCGACGCTCCCTGCGCGGCAGTGGGCGTGAGCGAACGCCTGCAACAACTGGAGCGCTCGATCGCCGACGAACCGAGACCCAGACCCATCCCGAAACCCCGGTTGAATCTGCCACGCCGGCAAAGTCAGCTTGAAACGTTTGTGTGACCCGTGCGGCCGGCGCGAACAGCGCGCCGGACCCGTCCGGCCCATGCTATCTTGCCCGCCCGACCTGCCATCCATCTGCCCAGCATGCTGCCGACTTCCCGTACCTTGCGTCTGTCGTTGTATACCCTGCTGATCATCGCCGGCGCGGCCATTGCCGCGACGCTTGCCATCCGCCACGCCGAGCGCCAGGCGCTGGAAGAAGACGCCGCCCGCGCCAATCAGCAACTGGTGCTCTACGCCAACTCGTTGCACACCCTGATCGACCGCTACCGTGCCCTGCCGGCGGTGCTGGCGCTGGATCCGCAGTTGCGTGCGGCGCTGGCAGGTCCCGTGGATGCCGAGGAACAATCGGCGCTGAATCTGAAACTGGAAAAGATCAACGGCGCGGCGCAGTCCTCGACCCTTGAACTGCTCGATCACACGGGCCTCGCCGTAGCGGCCAGCAACTGGCGTCTGCCGAGCAGTTACGTCGGTCACAACTACGGTTTCCGTCCTTACTTCAACCAGACCCGCACCCAGGGCAGCGGGCGCTTTTATGCGGTAGGCGTGACCAGCGGCATTCCCGGTTATTTCCTCTCCAGCGCCGTGCTCGGCGACAAGGACGAGTTCCTCGGGGCGATGGTGGTCAAGCTGGAATTCCCTGAACTTGAGCGCGAATGGAGTCAGGGCACTGACACCCTGCTGGTCAGCGATGCCCGCGGCATCGTCTTTATCGCCAACCAGCCCGGCTGGCGCTATCGCTCGTTGCGGACGTTGAACAGCGCCGATCTGGCCGAGATCAAGGCCACCCGTCAGTACGATAAACAGGCGCTCGTACCCTTGACTCATCTGTCGCTGCGGCGCTTCGATGACAACAGCGATCTGCGCCGGGTCGAAGGTCCGCAAGGCACTGCGGATTATCTCTGGGAATCGCTGCCGCTCAGCACCGAAGGCTGGACCCTGCATCTGCTGCGACGCCCGCAAGTGGCATTCGAAGACCTGCGCAACGCCGGCCTGGCCGCCGCCGGAGTGTGGCTGGCGCTGGTGTTTCTGCTGCTGTTCCTCAACCAGCGCTGGCGTCTGGCGAAGTTGCGCCAGCGCAGCCGTGAAGAGCTTGAACAGTTAGTCGAAGAGCGCACCCGAGACCTGCGCACCGCGCAAGAGGGGCTGGTGCAATCGGCGAAACTCGCCGCACTCGGGCAAATGTCCGCCGCCCTTGCCCACGAGATCAATCAGCCGCTGACCGCTCAGCGCATGCAACTGGCGACCCTGCGCCTGCTGCTCGATCATGGCCGCGTCGACGACGCCTACAAGGCGCTCAAACCGGTGGACGAGATGCTCACGCGCATGGCCGCCCTCACCGGGCACCTGAAAACCTTCGCGCGCAAAAGCCCAAGCGGGTTGCGCGAGCGGCTGGATCTGGCGACGGTGGTCGATCAGTCGCTGCAGTTGCTCGATGCGCGGCTGCGTGACGAACAGGTCAGCCTGGTGCTGCACCTGACCCGCCCGGCGTGGATGCGCGGCGATGCCATCCGTCTCGAACAGGTGCTGATCAACCTGCTGCGCAACGCCCTCGATGCAATGCACGGCAAACCGTGCAAGCGCCTGGAAATCCGCCTGCAAGCCGACGAACAGTTGTGGCGCTTGAGCGTGATCGACAACGGCGGCGGGATTGCCGAAGAACACCTGAGCCAGGTGTTCGATCCGTTCTTCACCACCAAACCGGTGGGCGACGGACTGGGGCTTGGACTGGCGGTCTCGTTTGCCATCGTGCATGAATCCGGCGGCCGCCTGAGCGTCGAGAATGGTGACAGTGGCGCGGTGTTCACCCTGACTTTGCCGATCGATCTGGAGGCGCATATCTGATGCTCAACTCAGTGATGGTGGTCGATGACGAAAGCAGTATTCGCAACGCCGTCGAACAGTGGCTGAGCCTGTCGGGATTCGACGTGCAGCTGTTCAGCCGCGCCGAAGAATGCCTCGCCGCCCTGCCCGCGCACTTTGCCGGGGTGATCCTCAGCGACGTGCGCATGCCCGGTATGGACGGGCTGGCGTTATTGGCCGACGTGCAGAAGCGCGATGCCGATCTGCCGGTGATTCTGCTCACGGGGCACGGCGATGTGCCGATGGCCGTCGAAGCGATGCGCGATGGCGCCTACGACTTTCTGGAGAAACCGTTCAGCCCGGAAACCCTGCTCGGCAGCCTGCGCCGCGCCCTGGAGAAACGTCGGCTGGTGCTGGAAAACCGCGCCCTGCACGAGCAGGCCGATCACCGCGCCCGACTCGACGCGACGCTACTCGGCGTGTCCCGTGGCTTGCAGACCTTGCGTCGGCAAGTGCTGGAGCTGGCCGCGTTGCCGGTCAACGTGTTGATCCGTGGCGAGACTGGCAGCGGCAAGGAACTGGTTGCGCGTTGCCTGCATGATTTTGGCTCCCGAGCGGACAAACCCTTCGTCGCCCTCAATTGCGCGGCGATCCCTGAACAGTTGTTCGAGGCCGAACTGTTCGGCCACGAGAGCGGTGCCTTCACCGGTGCATCGGGCAAGCGCATCGGCAAACTCGAATACGCCGATGGCGGGACGCTGTTCCTCGATGAAATCGAAAGCATGCCGCTGGCCCAACAGGTGAAACTGTTGCGGGTGTTGCAGGAGCAGAAACTCGAACGCCTGGGCTCGAACCAGAGCATTCGCGTGGATCTGCGCATTGTCGCGGCGACCAAACCCGACCTGCTCGACGAAGCCCGGGCCGGACGTTTTCGGGAAGACCTGGCGTATCGCCTGAACGTCGCCGAACTGCGTTTGCCGCCGTTGCGTGATCGTCGCGAAGACATTCCGTTGTTGTTCGACAACTTTGCCCAAAGCGCCGCGCAGCGCCTGGGGCGGACGTTTGCGCCATTGAGCGGCGCGCAGTTGAGTCACCTGCTCAGCCATGACTGGCCGGGGAATGTGCGCGAACTGGCCAACGTTGCCGAACGCCAAGTGCTGGGGCTGGATGAGCCGGTGCAGGGAATCGATCCGGGCCAGTCCCTCGCCGCGCAGCAGGAAGCGTTTGAAGCGCAGTGTCTGCGCGCGGCATTGACCCGGCACAGGGGCGATGTGAAAGCGGTGCTCGAAGAACTGCAACTGCCGCGCCGCACGTTCAATGAAAAGATGCAGCGACATGGGTTGAGTCGGGAGATGTTTTTGGCTGAATGAGGCTGGGTCGGGATTTTTGGTGTGGCCGAGATCCATCCCCCTCACCCCAGCCCTCTCTCCCAAGGGGTAGAGGGAAAGGGAGCCGATCTTTGTGCTATTCAAACCTGAGTTCGACTCGATATCTCAGGCCGGTGCACCTCGAACAATCCACTCGGTCAGTCCCCTCTCCCTCCGGGAGAGGGCCAGGGTGAGGGGCTTCTGATCTTCGCCCCAATGAGCGGAAATCCGCTCATCAAACCAAATCTTTCGGCGATATCCCGCTCACTCAATCCCGTCACCCCCTCTAAACCGGCCCTCCCCCCGTTGGCACAGCTCCTGCTACAGCCCCCGCAGGCTGCGTTTCGACGCGCTCCACAAAAACAATTAAACGAAGGATCCTTCAATGGATAACTCCAACGCCCTGCCTCTTGGGTCGGCGGCCATGCCGGCCAAAGAAAAAACCACAGCCAGCCGGATCAAATCGATCTTCAGCGGTTCTGTCGGCAACATGGTCGAGTGGTACGACTGGTATGTGTATGCCGCCTTCTCGCTGTACTTCGCCAAAACCTTTTTCCCCGCCGGTTCCTCCACCGCGCAACTGATGAACACCGCCGCGATCTTCGCCGTGGGTTTTCTGATGCGTCCGATCGGTGGCTGGCTGATGGGCCTGTACGCTGACAAGGTCGGCCGCAAGAAAGCCCTGATGGCCTCGGTCTACCTGATGTGCTTCGGCTCGCTGCTGATCGCCCTCAGCCCGAACTACGAAACCATCGGTATCGGCGCGCCGATCCTGCTGGTGTTCGCCCGTCTGCTGCAAGGCCTGTCGGTCGGTGGCGAATACGGCACCTCGGCGACCTATCTCTCGGAGATGGCGACCAAGGAACGTCGCGGCTTCTTCTCCAGTTTCCAGTACGTGACCCTGATCTCCGGCCAGCTCATCGCGCTGGGCGTGTTGATCGTGCTGCAGAACGTGCTGACCACCGAGCAACTGTACGCGTGGGGCTGGCGTATTCCGTTCGCCATCGGCGCGCTGTGTGCCATCGTGGCGCTGTACCTGCGTCGAGGCATGGAAGAAACCGAGTCGTTCACCAAGAAAGAGAAGTCCAAGGAAAGCGCGATGCGCACCTTGATGCGCCACCCGAAAGAGCTGTTGACCGTGGTCGGCCTGACCATGGGCGGCACCCTGGCGTTCTACACCTACACCACCTACATGCAGAAATACCTGGTGAACACCGTCGGCATGAGCATCTCCGACTCGACCACCATTTCTGCCGCCACGCTGTTCCTGTTCATGTGCCTGCAACCGATCATCGGTGGCCTGTCCGATAAAATCGGTCGGCGTCCGATCCTGATCGCCTTCGGCGTGTTGGGGACGATCTTCACCGTGCCGATTCTGATGACCTTGCACACGATTCAGAGCTGGTGGGGCGCGTTCTTCCTGATCATGGCGGCGCTGATCATCGTCAGCGGCTACACCTCGATCAACGCGGTGGTGAAAGCCGAATTGTTCCCGACCGAAATCCGCGCGCTGGGCGTCGGCCTGCCGTACGCACTGACCGTGTCGATCTTCGGCGGTACCGCCGAATACATCGCGCTGTGGTTCAAGAGCATCGGCATGGAGACCGGTTACTACTGGTACGTGACGGCGTGCATCGCGGTGTCGTTGCTGGTGTACATCACCATGAAAGACACCCAGAAGCACTCGCGGATCGTGACTGACTGATCGGGTTTGCCCAGCCACTGCAACGGTGGCTGTGAGGGCCCCATCGCTGGCAAGCCAGCTCCCACAGGTTTCGCGTCGTACACAAGGTCTGTGAACAGCGCTGTCATTGTGGGAGCTGGCTTGCCAGCGATTGGGGCGACTCGGTATCAGGTCATTTGGGCAACGCGCTTCTGCGCATACGACGCCCCGACAACCATCACCAACAGAATCCCCGCCAGCACCGCCGACGAACCCCAGGCCCGAATCATCTGCCAGGTAGTCACCGAGCGCGGAGCCGAGGGTGTTGGAGAACAGAATCGCCATCCAAGCGATTAATCGCTGATTAATCCTGCCGCTGCATCCTGCAAACACCTGATCAATGACCTGCGCGACGCTCGCTTCGACGGCGAAAGCGATTTCGATACGCCGGCCTTAATATCAACTTAATTGATTGTTTTTAGCATTAATTTGCGCTTTTTAATCAAATTAACTGGCGTAGCATGAAACCCATGCAAGACACACCCGCCAACGAATCTGGAGTAACCGACATGAAAACCCGACTGATCCTCGCCCTGACCCTGTCCGTACTGGCCGCCAATACCTTCGCTGCCGACGGTTCGGACAAAACCAAATCCGCCGATTTCATTTCCGGCGCCAGCGCCGCCATCGAAACCAGCCACTCGGGCACCTACGCCGCTGACGGTTCTGATAAAACCAGCCTTGGCAAAGCTGTGGCTGCCGACGGCTTCGACAAAACCGGTACCGCCAATGCCATCGCTGCCGACGGCTTCGACAAAACCGGCACCGCCAATGCCATCGCTGCCGATGGCTTCGACAAAACCGGTACCGCCAATGCCATCGCTGCTGATGGCTTCGACAAAACCGGCACCACCAATGCCATCGCTGCCGATGGCTTCGACAAAACCGGCACCGCCAATGCCATCGCTGCCGATGGCTTCGACAAAACCGGTACCGCCAATGCCATCGCTGCCGACGGCTTCGATAAAACCGGTACTGCTGCAGCCATCAGCTGAATATCAGCAGTCCTCCAACAGCCCGGCTTCGGCCGGGCTTAGTCATTTCTGAAGCATCACAAACATCCCCTGCAGGCTCACGCCTTCAGAGGATCAGCGTTTGACTGGAAATACGCGGTGCGCTCTTACACTATGGCGTCTTTAAGCATGCCCTCTTCAGGAACCCCCGCCATGTCCGATGACATCCACTTTTACGAACCCGCCAACGGCCACGGCCTGCCCCACGATCCGTTCAATGCCATCGTCGGCCCGCGCCCCATCGGCTGGATTTCTTCGCAGGATGCTCAGGGCCACTTGAACCTGGCGCCGTACAGCTTTTTCAACGCGTTCAACTACATCCCGCCGATCATTGGTTTTTCCAGCGTCGGGCGCAAAGACAGCCTGAACAACATCGAGCAGACCGGCGAGTTCGCCTGGAACCTCGCCACGCGCCCGTTGGCCGAGCAGATGAACCAGAGCTGCGCAATGGTCGCGCCGCAGGTCAACGAGTTTGAATTGGCGGGGCTGACGACGGTGGCATCAAAAGTGATTTCGGTGCCACGGGTCGCCGAAAGTCCGGTGTCCTTCGAGTGCAAGGTCACGCAGATCATTCAATTGCAGCGCGCCGACGGCGAAACCGTGCCGAGCTGGCTGATCCTCGGCGAAGTGGTCGCCGTGCATATCGCCAAGTGGCTGTTGAAGGACGGCATCTACGACACCGCCGCGGCAGAACCGATTCTGCGCGGCGGCGGACCAGCGGACTATTTTCAGTTGGGGCCTGAGGCTCTGTTCAAGATGTGGCGTCCAGGCGCCAGCCAGTAACGCGCTACCAGACCAACTCGGCGTCAGCAGTGACGCCCTTGAGTTTATCCAGCTCATTGATGGCCGCCTCGTCGGCAGCAATGGCGCCGGGGAACACCTGATCATCCAGCAGTTTGTGAAAGCGTGGTGCACCGCCATCGACCAGGGCCTTGACCGCGATTGCCGCGTGATACCCCTTGTTGCCGCCCAACTCGACGGGGACGACTGCGGAGACTGCTTCGAAGTGTTCGAACTCTTTACGTGCCATGTCATACATCCCGGCTCAGACAAATAAGCCGGACATTAAACCCTCAACCGGCGAGTTTGTGTACCGGCACCGGGCATTGGCCAAGGGCTTGCGCGGCCGACACGTCCTTGAAGGTATGGAAATCCAGACTGTTGACCACCAGGTCCTGCACCAGCTCGGCGAAGATTTCCATCGACGGGCTGTTGAAATAACGGGTCATCATTTGCTGGCTGCTCCAGAAACCGGAGACCAGCCACAACTCGGGATCACACTGCGAATGCTGCAAGGCAAAGCTCAGACAACCGGGGGCGGCACGGGACGGCTCGATCAACGCGCTCAGGCGTACACCGAGTTCCGCCGAGCGTCCGGCGCGCGCTCGAACGAAGGCCATGTGACTGACGGGAATCTGCTTGGACATGTTCAACCCTCCCAGGGAGTCGCGTGGCAGCCAGCGGACGGGCTGCGACAGGATCAAAGGTTAAGCGCCGAACACACCGCGCCGTTAGTCGATTCCTGCCGCCCTGTTGCACAATCCTGCGAGACTGCACACAGGACTTGTAACAACCTGTGAAACCGCGTCACACCATTGTCATACGGCGTATCAAGCAAGTTTGCCGCTCTGCATCCTGCTGTGACTGAGCACGCCGGCAAGCCAATGCAGAATCAGGCAAGCATTTGACAGGATGTGTCTACCGCTCGCGCTTGCACAAACTTAAGCTCTGCTCCATTCCATCTCCCTTGCCGAGGATGCCGTGCATGACGTCATTCGATCGTTTTCAAGCCCAGCCTGATGCCGACATGGAGAAACAGCGCGAAGAACTGGCGGCGATCATCCGCCGCAACACCACCGACGATGGCAGTTACCAGACCGCCGTCGGCTCGCTGTTCATGTCGCGCCACACCCAGTCCCACAACTTCGCTCCGGTGCTCGCGCAGCCGGCGTTGTGCATCATGGCCCAGGGGCGCAAAGAGGTGCGGCTGGCCGACGAGTACTTCAATTACGACCCGCTGAATTATCTGGTGGTCTCGGTCTCGATGCCGCTGAGCGGGCGCGTGGTCAACGTTTCACCGGAAGAGCCGATCCTCGCCGTGCGCCTGGACATCGACCCGGCGGAAATCACCGCACTGATCGCCGATGCCGGCCCGATGGGCGTACCGACCCGGCCCACCGGGCGCGGTCTGTACGTTGAACGCATCGACGGCGCGATGCTTGACGCCGTTCTGCGCCTGGCCCGCTTGCTCGATGCACCGAAAGACATCGCCATGCTTGCGCCGCTGATTCGCCGCGAGATTCTCTATCGTCTGCTGCGCAGTCCGCAGGGTCATCGTTTGTATGAGATCGCGATTGCCAACAGCCAGAGCCACCGCATCAGCCAGGCGATCAAATGGCTCAACGGCAATTTCGAGCAACCTTTGCGCATTGATGATCTGGCGAAAGAAGTGAACCTCAGCGTCTCGACCCTGCATCACCGCTTCAAGGCGATGACGGCGATGAGTCCGCTGCAGTATCAGAAGCAGTTGCGCCTGCAGGAAGCGCGGCGCCTGATGCTGGCCGAGGGTCTGGAAGCCTCGGCGGCAGGATATCGCGTGGGCTACGAGAGCCCGTCGCAGTTCAGCCGCGAGTACAGCCGCTTGTTTGGCGCGCCGCCGTTGCGGGATCTGGCGCGGTTGCGGCTTTCAGTGTGACCGTTAGAAGCCCCTCACCCTAACCCTCTCCCTGTATGTACCGGAGACATGGTGGACACATGTTCGGAGACATGGTGGACGGTTTTAGATCTTCTTACCTGCCGTAACGATCTGCAAGTTCAAGTCGATTCGGGCGATGCGATGTCTACTCCAGT
>NZ_JARKMT010000018.1:0-30959 GCF_037626295.1 Pseudomonas sp. LF-5 | reverse complement strand
ACGGCGACGTGATGCACTTCCGCTTCAACGTGTAAGCGACACGCCCAAAAAAAAGCCGCGTTTGATACGCGGCTTTTTTGTGCCTGAAATATTCTCCGCCACACCACCTGACAATTTGTGGGATCAGGCCTTTTTGGTGCGTGGCAGGAAAATCGCCAGTACGCCAAATAGTGGCAGGAACGAACACAGGAAATACACGTACTCAATCCCGTGCACATCCGCCAGATGCCCCAGCAACGCCGCACCAATCCCGCCAAACCCGAACATCAAACCAAAAAAGATCCCGGCGATCATCCCGACATTGCCTGGCACCAGCTCCTGCGCGTACACAACGATCGCCGAGAACGCCGAGGCGAGGATGAAGCCGATAATCACGCTGAGAATGGTGGTCCAGAACAGATCGACGTGGGGCATGAGCAGCGTGAACGGTGCCACACCGAGGATCGAGAACCAGATCACCGCCTTCCGCCCGATCCTGTCGCCGATCGGCCCGCCGAAGAACGTACCCGCCGCCACCGCACCAAGAAACAGGAACAGGTGCAACTGCGAACTGGCCACCGACAGGTCGAACTTTTCGATCAGGTAAAACGTGAAGTAACTGGTCAGGCTGGCCATGTAGAAATACTTGGAGAACACCAACAGCCCCAGCACTACCAACGCACTGGTCACCCTGCCCTTCGACAGCCCATGAGTCGCCGCCTGGCCGGCCTTGAGTTTGAACAGGTTCAGGTGATGGGCGTACCAGCGACTGATGCGGTACAGCACGAACAGCGCAAATACCGCGAACAGACCGAACCACGCGACGTTGCCCTGACCGAACGGAATGATGATCGCCGCCGCCAGCAACGGGCCGAAAGCGGAACCGGCATTACCGCCCACCTGGAAAGTCGATTGCGCCAGACCAAAGCGCCCACCCGAAGCCAGTCGCGCAATCCGCGAGGCCTCGGGGTGGAAGGTCGAGGAACCGATTCCGATCAGCGCCGCCGCCAGCAGAATCAACGGGAAACTGCCGACCACCGACATCATCACGATGCCGATCAGCGTGCAGATCGAACCTGCCGGCAACAGCCACGGCTTGGGATGCCGATCGGTGTGATAACCGACCCACGGCTGCAACAGCGACGCGGTCAGTTGAAAGGTCAAGGTAATCAGGCCGACCTGAGTGAAGCTCAGACCGTAATTGGCCTTGAGCATCGGATAGATCGACGGCAACACCGACTGAATCAGGTCATTGATCAAATGCGCCAGCGCGACCGCGCCGATGATGCGCATCACTAACGGGCTGCTTTGGGGAGGAGCGGACGCTGAGGCAGCGGCGGTCTGAACGTTGCTGATAGCCATTGGAATTCCGGACAGCAGATGGGTGCGCGCAGGCAAGTGCGTCAATGTGCCATTTTTCGGTGCGTGAACGCCATCCCCTTAGCCAGCTAACTAACTGACTGATCGTCGACTGCAAGGTGATAGCGCAACGCCATGGTCTGAATCTTGCCTTGCTTCTCCCCTTGAACGCGGCGCCCTTACAAAGGGCACCGACAATGGGAAGTTTCGCTACAGAGCCGGCCCACAGAGCGGGCGAGAGTGAACTTTCGAGGCCTTTTAGCAGGGCACCCCATCAACGTCGCACGACCGCGATGCACGCCGATGGTGCGTGGTGTCCAGAGGAGTCATGAGGCATGCAGGCTTTCCTTTCACCGGGGATCAAATTGCTGGGGCGGTTTGGCTTCGCAGGTAAATTCCAGTTGTTGTTTCTGCTGTTCATTCTGCCGTTGGCCGGCAGCCTGTTGATGATCGGCCAGGACTATCGCGACAAGCTCAATCTGATTTCCGGCGAACGCGCCGGCGTGCGCCAGTTGCTCTCGCTCGATGCGCTGGACAACCTGCTCGCGGCCCAACGTGACCGCGCCGCCCGCTGGCGCGCCACGGAAACCAATCGCCAACCGACGCCGGCCACCCTCGCCGCCATGGGCGCGTTCGATGCGGTACAACCGGCCGTCCTGCAAGCCACCACCGATTTGGGCACTGCACTGAAAAATGAAGGTGCCGAGGGCGAAACACTCACCCGCTATCAGGCGCTGCAAACCGCACTGAACGGGTTGGACTCGAAAAGTCTCAGCGGTGTCGGTTGGTGGCCGGACGGCTACGACCGATTCACCAACGCCCTCAGCGCGCTGCAAGCATTACGCGAGCAGATTGTCATGGATAACCGCCTGACCCTCGCGCCGTGGCTGGAAACCTATCTGCTGACGCAGATCTCCACGCAGCACGCGCCGGATCTGATCGAGCGGGTCGGACGTCTGGCAGCGGTCGGCCAGGCCTCGGTAGTCTCCGGCCAGTTCACCCTGCAAAGCCGTTTGCAATTGCGCGACTTGCGCAGCCGTATCGGCGATGCCCGCGAGCAACTGGTCAAAACCGCCACGCTGCTCGAAGCGCGCCTGCCGAAAGATCAGCAACGCTGGGCCAGCCAATACCACGACAGCCTGAAACACCTCGACAGCGGCTTGAAGGTCCTTGATGACGGCGTGTTCGGCGGCAGCATCAACCTCAAGCCGGACGACTTCGAACGCAGCCTCGACGCCTTGCTGAGCGACCTCGCCGCCCTGCGCCAGCAATCACTGGTGGCGCTGGATCAACGGCTTGACGCCTACCACAGCTCGGCGATTCGCCAATTCATCATGGTCGCGGTGATCTTTGGCTGCCTGCTGCTCGCAGCGTTGTACCTGTTTATCTGCCTGCAAGCCTCGATCCGCCGCAGCGCCAGCGGCATCACCCTGCTCGCTGAAGCCCTGCGCGACGGCAACCTGAGCCTGCAAGTGCCCGTGGTCGGTCGCGATGAGCTGGCGGCGATCAGCACTGCGCTCAACGTGGCCGTGGTGCAGTTGCGCAGCAGCATGCTCGGCGTCGATCACGAGACCTCGCAGTTGAGCAACGCGGTGCGCAGCCTCAACGAACACTCCAGCGGCGCCCTCAGCGAAGTCGAAGCGCAGCAATTGCAGATCAGCCAGATCGCCGCCGCTGCGACGCAATTGGCCGCCACCTCGCAAGGCGTGGCGCAAAGTTGCGAACAGGCCTCCGGCAGCGCTCAGCACACCCGGCGCATTGCCGCCGACAGCAGCCGTGACAGCCAGCGCACCACGGCGAGTATTCAGCAGCTCAATCAGCGTTTGAACGAAACTGCAGCGGCACTCGGCCGGGTCAGCGAGCAAGGCCAGCAGATTCAATTGGTCGTCGACACCATTCGTGGTGTCGCCGAGCAAACTAACCTGCTCGCACTCAATGCGGCCATCGAAGCCGCACGCGCCGGTGAACAGGGACGCGGTTTCGCCGTGGTGGCCGATGAAGTACGCAGCTTGTCGCAGCGTACACAGTCGTCCACCGCGCAGATCGCCGGCACAGTCGACAGCTTGCGCGCCACGGTCAATGAAGCGGTGAGTCTGATGGAAGCCGCGTGCGGCCAAGCGCAAACCGATGCCGAATCGGTCACCGGTCTGGGTGAACGTTTGGGCGAAATTGCCAGCGCTGTGCAGAGCGTCACCGATACCCTGGCGCAGATCGCCACGGCGGTTGAGGAACAGGCGAGCACCGCCGACGAGGTCAGCGCCAATATCCAGCAGGTCGATCAAGCCGCTGTGCGATTGCTCGAAGGTGCGCGGGCGGTGAATCTGGCAGCAGACACCTTGAGTCAGGGCAGCGATGCCTTGAGCGCGAATACCGCAAGATTTCAGCTGCGTTGATGCCCCGCCCGGCCCGGATTTCGCGGGCCGGAGGATAAGCGGTTGAAAATAAGAAGAAATATTTTAAATTTACGCTTGACGCTTTTCCATTTCAGGGGAATAATGCGCGCCACTTGGCTACATAGCTCAGTTGGTTAGAGCATAGCATTCATAATGCTGGGGTCCGGGGTTCAAGTCCCTGTGTAGCCACCAAGTACTAAAAACGGCTTACCGAAAGGTAGGCCGTTTTTTTATGCCTCGAGAAAAGTCTCGGTAGTCGGTTACGTCAAAATATCCTTCTGTTCGTTGCTCGTTTTGGTCGCTGCCTGTGCGATCAAGGCGTCGAGCATCTGCGCAATGACCTTCTGTTGGACCTTCGAAAGCTCATTGATGGACTGCAACCGTCGATACCACGTCGAGGTCAAGCTGCGTCTGGGCGGCTCCGAGTACGTGGGAACCCCGAGCAAGTCATCAACAGGCACGCGAAGCGCAAACGCCACCTTCACCAGTGTCGTGACCGGCATGCTGCGCGTGCCCTCCTCGTAACCCTGAAAGGTCTGCCGGGAAAGACCTAAAGCCCTTGCAAACCGCGTCTGTGTTATCTCGTGCACTCTGCGTAAGTGAGCAATGCGACTGCCCATCGCCACCAGAAAATCGCGATTATCATTGGAAATACTCATGACAACGGCCGACTGAAAATAGAGTTGATTGGCAACGGACTCATCCTTTTCATCTGAAATCCATCTTGGAAAAACAACAGAAAATATCCTCAGGTAAAGACGCGTAAGTTGTCGACCTGAAAAATCTGTAGGAAACATTCAGACGCGCCCTCCATCCAAAGCGAAAGACTACAAGCGCGAAACACCGCTGGTTCATCTGAATCAATCGCCAATCAACAGGCCGAGAGAGCGCCGTAGGAAACAGGTCCGATTCAGGTACGAATTGGATTTTTCGTAAAACCAAGCGCCTGAAACTTACCCCATCGGTTTGCCCGAATCCCCCATTGACCGACAAGCTTCCCTGGCTCGATTCAAAGCCATACAGGGAGTTGGCATGGCTCTATTCAAATCTCTCTTCGATGAAGATTGGCCTTGGGAACGTCCGAGATGGAACGGCTCGTGGGCCGCTTGGAATCCGCCTCCCCCTCCGGAGCCGGTGTACGTCGAAAAGGATGAATGGCCAACGCCCAAGCCCCGCGAAGATCAGGTATTCGCCAAGTCCTGCACTGTGGATAACTGGTGCCGAACGGACGCCGGTACGGCACCCGAACCCGCCAGCAACTTCGGCAAGGTCATGGTCGCCGGCGCCATGCTCTTGCCCTCTGCCAGCACCGCTGTCGCGACAGCGATAGGCGCCGATCTGGCCTTGGGGCGTTTGGCAGGCGGCGGCATTCTGCAACAGCGCCTCAACTGGGCAATTCGCGGCGCCGGTGGGCCGGCCAGCGTGTTCGTCCTCGGGATGCTGCCGACCCGCATGGGTGACGGCACGCTGCATACCGATGAACAACTGCGCCGCATGAGCCGCGCCGCCACTCGTGTGCGCTTCCAGTTTCGGCGTGATGCCGAAGGAGTCATGCAGGTTTACGGCATCCACACCGGCGCTTCGGGCGATGACTCGGTGCGTACCGTAAAAGTCGAGTGGAACAGCGACAAGACTGCGATGGAGGCCAAGCTCAACGGCATCACGATTTTGTGGACGCCGCAACGCGGGCCACTCGGTTCAATGCCGCCGCTGGTTTATCCAGAACACGGCGAGCAACTGAACACGATCCTTGTTCATCCGATTCCCGAGAACACTGATACCCAGATAGAAGGCCTGCCCGGCGAGGACATTACTGCCGAGGATTGTATTCTGGTGTTCCCGGCGGACACTGGTTTGAAGTCACTGTATGTGGTGTTTTCGAGGCCGGCCAGACTGACGCCGGGTACAGTGACGGGGGTTGGCGAGGATGTTTCGGGGATATGGCTTGCTGGGGCCGGAACGGGGATCGGTGCGCCGATTCCGACACGGATTGCGGATAGGCTTAGGGGGCGGGAGTTTTCAAGCTTCGATGCCTTCAGAAGAGCATTTTGGACTGAGGTTCGTGATGATCCGGAACTGTTTAGCCAGTTCAATCAAGATGCTCAGGATCGTTTGATGTCAGGTAACGCACCCGCGGTTCGAGATAGAGAGGCTGTGGGCACGCGCGGGGTATTTGAGATACATCACGTCGAGCGGATAGCAGAGGGTGGCGCTGTTTATGACGTAGACAACCTGCGAGTCAACACACCTAAGAATCACATCAGTCAACACAAAAGACAGTGAACGCACATGAAAAAAATATCTGAATACACTGAAACCGAATTTATCCGCTTCATCGAAAAAATACGGGCAACAAACAAAAGAGGAACGGATTCGGAGCTTGGTGAACTGCTGGCACAATTCAGGCTGCTCACAGGCCACCCGGATGGAACCGACCTGATTTTTTATCCCGAACAAGGAGAAGACAATTCCGCTGAGGGGATTACGAAGGCGGTTAAGGAATGGCGCGCCGTTAACGGACTGCCTGGTTTTAAGCAATAAGTGCTTTTTTATACGTCAAGATGATTACCGACTTTGTAGCGAGGAGATCTATCCCCTCACCACAGCGATATGCCAAACCTAGTCAGGGCGCTCTGCCGATAGGGCTGCCAACCCCTTCGCCCAAATCTGCCGAGTGCGCAAACCGACCATTGCGCGCCAATCCGGATCAGCTGGATAGAACTGCTCGAGCAGATTCACTTTGATCCCCCTCCCCGTCGCATCCAGCGGATCACCATGCAAATGCAACCAATGGTCATCGCGCAAATGCCGATGTACCTCCGGCCCCGGATACGTCCCGCACTCGATCACGAATGGCATCAACTGCACGCCCGGCAGCGCATTGAGCAACGCCTGCGAGGTGTACCCGGTAGCCGTCGCCGCGACGCCGGTTTCGCTCAAGGTGTCGGCGCCGGTGTGCAGGGTGTAAAGCCATGGACCGTAGATCGACTGGGATTGCGCGAGTGCCGGGTACGGCGCCTGGGTGATGGTCAGCAACATCGGATGGCCGTATTCGCCGGCGCCGGTGTGCAGGTCGAAACACATCACGGTTTCCGCACCCGCCAGATGCGTTTCGATGATTTGGTGCAACGTGCGATTCGACCAGCTCGGCGCGCGGCCGCCGTAGAACAGGCCATCGGGATGGCTGTGCTGACCGCCCTCGACAATCGACATCACCGCTGGCCAGCCGTGTTCTTTGATCTGCGCATCGAGCAAGGCATCGGCGCGTTGGCGCTCGGGGCCATTCAAATCGGTACAGGCGTAGATTTCATGCAGAGCGGCGTAAGCGCGGTTATCCGGCAACGGCCCGGTGAAATCCAGGTGATTGCGGTTGAGGTCGATGTTGTCTTCGTTGACTCGCCGCAGCCACGCCGTGCCCCACGGGTTGATCAAGTGCACCATGACCACCGCGACATCCTTGGGCAGCGACCCCGACACGAAGGCCTTCAACCATTCGATCTGACAATCCGAGCCGTAATAGCCCTCGACCCCGTGCGTGCCGCTGAGCGCTACCAGCCGACGTTTGGCCTGCGGATCGCCGAGCACGGCGACGTCGGTGCTCAGGGGTTCGCCGAATGGCCCGCAACGTGGATGTGCGTAGGAAGTGAGCGTGGCGCCGGCGGCATTGGCGGCGGCGATGAACTGCTCGCGTTGATCGCGGTAGCTGGACTCGGAGGGGAACTCGCTGTGCATATCGGTCTCTTGTTGATCTTGTAATTGTGGGAGCGAGCTTGCTCGCGAAAGCGGTTGTACATTCAACATTTCTGCCGACTGACACTGCGCATTCGCGAGCAAGCTCGCTCCCACAGGTGCTCAGTGCAGCTCAACGGATTTGCGGTTGACCCTAGCGAACATCCGCCCCGAAAAGAAAGACAAAAATGCCCACCGGTTTGCGTCGCGACCGACCGGTCGATAAAGTCCGTCAGACCTTTCACCCCACGGACGGAGAGCACCACGTGTTTCCAGCCCTGCCCCTGCGCCGCTTTCGCCTGCCAGCCCTGACGCTGCTCGTCAGCGCCCTGACCCTCACGGCGTGCAACGCCCCGCCCTCTTCGACCCTGCCGCTGGCCCCGGAAGCCGCTTCCGGTTACCGCACCGATCTGCAAACCCGTCACGCCAGCCAACACATGGCCGCTGCCGCCAATCCGCTGGCCGCCGAGGCCGGGCGCGAGATACTGCGCAAGGGTGGTTCGGCCATCGACGCGGCGATTGCCATGCAAGCGGTGCTGACGCTGGTCGAACCGCAGTCTTCCGGGATCGGCGGCGGTGCGATGATCGTGCTGTGGGACGGCAAACAGGTACGCACCTACGACGGTCGCGAAACCGCACCGGCCGGCGCCACCGAGAAGCTGTTCCTGCAGGCCGACGGCAAACCGATGGCGTTCCAGCAGGCGCAGATCGGCGGGCGCTCGGTCGGGACACCGGGTGTGCTGCGTGCGCTGGAACTGGCGCACAAACAACATGGTCGCCTGCCTTGGGCCACGCTGTTCGAGCCGGCGATCAAACTCGCCGAGCAAGGTTTTGCGATTTCACCGCGCCTGCATTCGCTGCTGGCGTCCGACCCGATGATCCGCCAATCGCCGGACATGGCCGCGTATTTCCTCAACCGCGACGGCAGCGTCAAAGCCGTAGGCACGCGCCTGCAAAACCCGGCGCTGGCCGCCGTGCTCAAACGCATCGCCAACGAAGGCCCGGACGCGTTGTACAAAGGCCCGATCGCCGAAGAGATCGTCGCCAAGGTGCAAGGCCACGCCAACCCCGGCAGCCTGTCGCTGAATGATTTGCAAGGCTACCAGGCCAAAGAGCGCGCACCACTGTGCACCGACTACAAACGCTGGCAGGTGTGCGGCATGCCGCCACCGTCGTCGGGCGGGATCGCGGTGGCGCAGATTCTCGGTACGTTGCAGGCGCTGGAAACCCGCGATCCACGTTTGTCCCTGACACCGCTCAAACCGCTGAAAACCAATAAACCGGCCGGCATTGAACCGGATCCGCAAGCCGTGCACCTGATCGCCGAAGCCGAGCGTCTGGCCTATGCCGACCGTGCGCAATACGTTGCCGATACCGACTTCGTGCCGGTGCCGGTCAAAGGCCTGGTCGACCCGGGCTATCTCGCCAGCCGCGCCAGCCTGATCGGTGAACGCAGCATGGGCAGCGCCAAACCGGGCACCCCACCGGGCGTGCAAGTGGCCTACGCCCCGGACCGCTCGCCGCTGCGCATCTCCACCTCACAAGTCGTCGCGGTAGATGACCTCGGTGGCGCGGTGTCGATGACCACCACCATCGAAGCCGCGTTCGGCTCGCACCTGATGGTTCAGGGTTTTCTGCTGAACAATCAGATGACCGACTTCTCGTTCATCCCCGAAGAGAACGGGCAGAAAGTCGCTAACCGCGTCGAGCCCTTAAAACGCCCGCGCTCGTCGATGGCGCCAACGCTGATCTTTGATCGCAACAACGGTGAATTCGTCGCCACGGTCGGCTCGCCGGGCGGTTCGCAAATCATCGAATACGTGGCGAAAACCACCGTCGGCCTGCTCGACTGGAACCTCGACCCGCAAAGCGCCATCAGCCTGCCCAACTTCGGCAGCCGCAACGGCCCGACCGAACTGGAACAAGGCCAGTTCAGCCCGGTACTGATCCAGGCGCTGAAAGACAAAGGGCATGCGGTAAATGAAATCGACATGACCAGCGGCACCCAGGCCATCGTACGGGTCAAGGATGCGCAGGGGAAAGCGTCGCTGGAAGGTGGCGCGGATCCGCGGCGGGAAGGCGAAGCGCTAGGGGATTGAGGCTAGGACGCAAAACAAAAAAGGCTTACCGCGAGGTAGGCCTTTTTTCATGCAACTGATTAACTCGGGAGATCACTCGGCTCAGCGATTAGCCACCAGATGCGCCCCAAACAGCAAATAACAACCACCGGCCAAGCGATCCAGCCATTGCCGCGAACGTTCATACACAGCGGCAATCCGCCGGCTGGCGAAGAACAGCGCCACGCAGCAATACCAGCTGAACGACAACGTCGCCATGGTCAGCACCGCCAGCGCCAGCAACAGTGGCGGGATGTGAGCCGGCATGGCGGTGGCGAAAATGGTTGCGACGAACAGTGCGGACTTGGGATTGGTCATGTTGCCCAGAAAGCCCCGCCCGTACGCGCCAAGCAATGTCTGCTCCGAGGCATCGAGCGTGCCCGGGACGATCGGCGCCTTGCGCTTGAACTGCTTGAGCCCGAGGTAGATCAGGTAGCAGCCACCGGCGATCTTGAAGCTCAGGTACAGCGTCGGCGCGGCACTGAACAGCGACTGAATGCCCAAACCACCCGCCAGCCCCCACAACACGGTTCCGCTGGCCACGCCGAGCGCAGCGACAACGCCATGACGGCGGGAACGGCTGACCGCCAGTTGTGCGATGTTGAAGAAATTCGGGCCGGGCGTGACCACGGCCACCGTCCACAACAGGGCCAACGACAGCAATGGCGCCAGATAACTCGAAAGGGAAAGATCCATGGGCATGCGCCTGATTGGCTTGACGATGCCCTCCACCTTGCAACATCCGGCAATATTTTGCCATCAGCCCGCTAACGTCTTACCCACCACCGCATCACCAATCTTCAGGAAATGCCCGCCCGCCACGTGGTGCAAGGTGCGCAAACTATCGTGCCCTTCAAAATGCCAGCGCCCCTCACTGAACACGCGTTCATCGGCGTGGGCGGCGATGACTTCGGCGAGGAACAGGTCGTATTGCTCGTGGTTGCGCGGCTCCGGGAGCAAACGGCATTCGAGCCAGGCGACGCAGCCGTCAAGCAGCGGCGCTTCGACTTGTTCACCGGCAAAGGTCTGCAAGCCGTAAGCCTGAAACTTGTCTTGCTCTTGGGTCTGGCTGATTTCCAGGCCCGACGTATTGCCGACGGTTTGCACGATGTCGGCCTGATTGGCGCACGGGACGTTGAGCACAAAGGTGCCGGACGCTTCGAGCAACTGGCGGGTCCAGGTGGACTTATCGAGAACGACCGCGACTTTCGGCGGTTCGAAATCCAGCGGCATCGCCCAGGCGGCGGCCATGATGTTGCGCTTGCCATCATGGGCGGCGCTGACCAGCACGGTCGGCCCGTGGTTGAGCAAACGGTAGGCTTTGTTCAGGGGCACCGGGCGGCGGTGGGAATCGCTCATGGGGATCAGCTCCGGGGGAAAAGGAGCCGATTGTAGCGCCAGACCACAGAAAGAAGGCGGGCGAAAAACCTGTGGGAGCAAGCTTGCTCGCGAAGGCGAAAGGTCAGTCACATCAATGTTGAATGACACACCGCTTTCGCGAGCAAGCTCGCTCCCACAAGGGATCAGTGCAGGTCAGTGAGTCAGTTGATTGGCGAACTGGCCGACGGCATCCACCACTTTCTGCGCGCCGTCCTGAATCTCGACAATCACCGTCCCCGCCTCTGCCGCCAGCGCCAGGCCTTGTTCGGCCTGCAGCTTGCCATCGGTCATCAGGGCCACGGCGTTGCGCGCCATTTCCTGGTTCTGCCGCACCACACCGACGATCTCTTCAGTCGCCTGACTGGTGCGCGACGCCAGTTGCCGCACTTCGTCGGCCACCACCGCAAAGCCGCGACCCTGTTCACCGGCGCGGGCCGCTTCGATGGCGGCGTTGAGCGCCAGCAGGTTGGTTTGCTCGGCAATACCGCTGATGGTCTTGACGATGGTGCCGATCACCTGCGACTGCTCGTTCAACGCTTCGATGCCCTCACCGGCAGCTTGCATGTGTCGCGACAGATCACGCATCACGTTCACCGCTTCAGTGACCACGGTGGTGCCACGTTGCGCGGTGCTGTCGGTTTGCTGCGAGGTGCTGTAGGCAATGCTCGCCGCGTCGGCAACCGCTTGTTCGCGATTGACCTGATCGGTGATCACCGTGGCGAACTTCACCACTTTGTACAGTTTGTTGTTGGCATCGAGCACCGGGTTGTAGGACGCCTCCAGCCACACCGTACGACCATGGCTGTCGACCCGCTTGAAGCGCTCGGCGACGAACTCACCGTTGTTCAGACGACGCCAGAAGTTCTGGTACTCGGCGCTGTTGTACTCCTCAGGCAGACAGAACATCCGGTGATGCTTGCCCTTGATCTGCGCCAGGCTGTAACCCATGCCGCTGAGGAAGCGTTCGTTGGCATTCAGAACGTTACCGTTGAGATCAAACTCGATCACCGCCGTGGAGCGCACCAGCGCGCCGATCAGGTTTTCGTGCTCACGGGAGGCTTCGATGGTGCGGGTCAGGTCGCTGGAGAAGATCGAGAAATGCCTGATCCGCCCGTCCGAGGAACGCACGGGCTGCACAATCGAACGCAGCCACGCCTCCTCGCCATTACCGCGCATCAGGCGCACGGCCCCGGCGAAATGTTCACCACGGGTCAGCGCAGCCTTGAAACGATGATGGAACTCATCGGCCTTCACATGCGCCGGCACAATGTCCTCAATCGCACGGCCAATCAGGTCGTGGCTTTTGTAGAGCATCTCGTTGAGGAAGTTCTGGTTGACCGACTGCACGCGTCCGTCGGGCTCCAGAGTCAGCACCAGCATCTCGCTTTCCAGGCTGTCCTTGACTTGAAGGAGGCTGGACAGTTCTTCACGAAGAGCGGCCAGCTCTTGCTTCAGGCGTTTGTTGAACATGGGAAAGTACCGATGGCTGGGTAGAAAGCGGGATGCAGCCTAACCATCGGCCTTGGAAAAGTTTTCTGAAGAGCGATTGCGACCCGTCAGTCGAAAAAAGTCATGGCGTTTGCAATCAGGCAGTTCCCGCCACCTGACACGGGCCCGTGCGCGGCATCCGCGAACCGAAATAAGCCGCGCTGACAACGCCAACCACGCCCATCACTGCACAGAACATCACACAGATCCACGGACTCCACGGCATCAGCCCGATCAGCAATAGCGGGGTGATGCTCGCCCATGCGGCGTAGGCAATGTTGTAGGTGAAGGAAATGCCCGACACGCGAATACGCGCCGGGAACAGCCCCACCATCACCGAAGGCACAGCACCGACTACGCCGCAGGCAAGACCGGCCACGGCGTAAGCCAGCCCCACCCAATTGCCGCCCATGATCAGGCAGCCGTAAAGCACGCCAATGCCCAGCGGCAGTAGCAGGCTATAGAGCATCACCGTGCGCCAGGCGCCCAGACGGTCGACCAGCAGCCCGGCGATTACACAGCCGATATTGAGGAACACGATGCCCAACGCGCTGAGGGCAAACGTATGACTGGCGGTCATGCCGAAGGTTTTCTGCATCATGGTCGGCGTAATGACCACGAACACCACCACTGCCGAGGTCAACACGCAGGTCAGCAACATGGCCGGCAACATCGCCAGACGATGCTCGCGCAGCACGGTGCGCAACGGCAGTTCGACCCGCGCTTCGCGCTGCGCTTCCATGGCCATGAACACCGGGGTTTCGCTCAACCAGCGGCGCAGGTACACGCCAATCACGCCGAACACGCCACCGAGCAGGAACGGATAACGCCAGGCGTAATCGAGGATTTCCGCCGGGGTGAACACTTGGGCAAGGAAGGTCGCGGTCAACGCGCCAATCAAGTAACCGAACGTCAGCCCGGCCTGCAAAAAGCCCAAGGCATAACCGCGATGGCCGGCCGGCGCGTGTTCGGCGACGAACACCCAGGCACTCGGCACCTCTCCGCCCACCGCCGCGCCTTGCAGAATGCGCAGCGCCAGCAACAGCAACGGCGCGAAATAACCGATCTGCGCATAGGTCGGCATGATGCCGATCAGCAGACACGGCAGCGCCATCATCAGGATGCTCAGGCTGAAGACTTTCTTGCGCCCGAGTTTGTCGGCGAAATGCGCCATCAGAATCCCGCCCAGCGGCCGCGCCAGATAACCGGTGACGAAAATCCCGAAGCTTTGCAGCAACCGCAGCCACTCGGGCATTTCGGGCGGGAAGAACAACTGGCTGAGGGTCAGGGCGAAGAACACGAAAATGATGAAATCGTAGATCTCCAGCGCCCCGCCAAGGGCCGCAAGGCCGAGGGTCTTGTAGTCGGAACGGCTGAACGGTGCCGGTCGGGCTGTGGATTGGACAGTCATGGCAAAGCACTCTGGCAGGCAAAAAACCAAGGCGCTCATGGTCTACGCAAAAGCACGGATGGACAACCCGTTAGACCATAGTCCCGGTTTTGCAAAACCTGCTCACAAAGCCTTGGCAGTTGAATTACTGTTATCGCCTGTCCTGCCAGGTGAACCACCATCGGCAAGTCATGCCGAGATCCTTGCAGGCTCACGCCTACAGGGGATATGTGTTTCGTCCGCAAGACCACAATAACCATAAAAATCCGAGGTACTTCCTGTGGCCGTTGATATCGAAGATAGCCGCTCTGCGCGCTTTGCCTTGCGCTGTTCAAACTTTGCCGAACGCTGGTTTCCCGACTCCTGGGTATTCGCCGCACTGGCGGTGATCATCGTTGCGCTAGCCACCCTGGCCATGGGCGCCAAACCCACCGATGCCGCGATGGCGTTCGGTGACGGGTTCTGGAGCCTGATTCCGTTCACCATGCAAATGGCCTTCGTGGTGATCGGCGGCTATGTGGTCGCCAGTTCCCCGCCCGCGGTGAAACTGATTGATCGTCTGGCGCGGATCCCGAAAAACGGGCGCTCCGCGGTGGCCTGGGTCGCGTTGATCTCGATGGTCGCGTCCCTGCTCAACTGGGGTCTGTCGCTGGTGTTCGGCGGCTTGCTGGTACGCGCCCTCGCCCGCCGTACCGATCTGAACATGGATTACCGTGCCGCTGGCGCCGCTGCGTATCTGGGCCTTGGCGCCGTGTGGGCCTTGGGTCTGTCATCGTCGGCCGCACAGTTACAGGCCAACCCGGCCAGCCTGCCGCCGTCGATCCTGTCGATCACCGGGGTGATCCCGTTCACCGAAACCATTTTCCTCTGGCAGTCCGGCGTGATGCTGCTGGCCCTGATCGTGGTCTCGATCATCATCGCCTACGCCACCGCACCCGGCCCCCATTCGGCACGAGACGCCAAGGCCTGCGGCATCGACCCGGCCTTCAACCTGCCACCGCTGCAACCGCGCACGCGCCCTGGCGAATGGCTGGAGCACAGTCCCCTGCTGATCATCGTGCTGGTGCTGCTGGCGGCGGGGTGGCTGTTCCACGAATTCTCGACCAAACCGGCGATTACCGCGATTTCCGGCCTCAACACCTACAACTTCCTGTTCATCATGCTCGGTGCGTTGCTGCACTGGCGTCCGCGCAGTTTCCTCGACGCCGTGGCCCGCGCCGTGCCGACCACCACCGGCGTGCTGATCCAGTTCCCGCTGTACGGCTCGATTGCCGCATTGATGACCACGGTCAAAGGCACCGACGCGCAAACCCTGGCGCATCACATTTCGACATTCTTCGTCAGCATCGCCTCCCACGACACCTATGCGCTGTTGATGGGGGTGTACTCGGCGATTCTCGGGTTCTTCATCCCGTCCGGCGGCGGCAAATGGATCATCGAGGCGCCGTACGTGATGCAGGTCGCCAATGATCTGCAATACCACCTCGGCTGGGCGGTGCAGATCTACAACGCTGCCGAAGCGCTGCCGAACCTGATCAACCCCTTCTACATGCTGCCGTTACTGGGCGTACTCGGGCTGAAGGCCCGGGATCTGATCGGCTTCTCGTTTGTGCAATTGCTGGTGCACACGCCGCTGGTATTGCTGTTGCTGTGGGCGCTGGGAACGACATTGGCGTATACGCCGCCGGTGATGCCGTAAGTCAGAAGCAACACATACCCGATGGGAGCCAGGCAGTTGGCTCCCACATTTGTTCCGTGGCGGCATCAAGTCGTCACCCAACCGTCACATTCAATTGCTAGCGTCCGCCTGAAACATACTGAAACAATTAAGTAAAAACGGGCTGACAGATGAAAGACGAAACAGACGCCACTGACGCACCTGAATCCGACCAACCCTCCGACACCAGCCGCCGCCGCTTCCTCGGCGGGGTCGCGGTACTCGGGGTGGGCGCAACGCTCGCCGGATGCGGCAACGCCAGCGATCAGCCCGGCAAACCGGCGGAGCACCCATTGACCCCGGCCGAGCTGGACAAGGCCCTGCGCGACCAGGTGAAAACCGTGGTGGTGATTTACGCCGAGAACCGTAGCTTCAATAACCTGTTCGGCGACTTCCCCGGTGTTGAAAAGCCGCTGTCGGCGCTCAAACCTGCCGACTATCAACAACGTGATCGCGATGGCTCGCTGCTGCAAACCTTGCCGCCCGTCTGGGGCGGCGTGCTGCAGATCGGCCCGCAAACACTCGATGGCGTGACCTACCCCAGCGCTACCCAGTTCCAGGAAAACCTGCCCAACGCGCCGTTTGCCCTCAAAGGCCCGAACGGCGAAGACCTGCCATTCGGCCTGGTCACCCGCGACCTGTGGCACGTGTTCTATCAGAACCAGATGCAGATCAACGGTGGCAAGAACGACGGTTTCGTCGCCTGGGCCGATTCCGGTGGCCTGACCATGGGCCACTATGCACAGAGCCGTTACTCGCTGCGTTTGTGGGATGTCGCGCAGGAGTTCGTGCTGTGCGACAACTTCTTCCAGGGTGCCTTCGGTGGCTCGTTCCTCAATCACCAGTACCTGATCAGCGCCACCGCGCCGTTCTATCCGGACGCGGCCAATTCGGTTGCCAAGTCGCAGATTGCCACGCTGCAAAGCGCCGATCCCGCCGACCCGCGCCTCAAGCCGCTGGAGCAATCGCCGGCGAGCGCCATGAGCGGGCCGCCACAATTCGGCCCGAGCGCGCTGACCCCGGATGGCTTCGGCGTCAACACCCTTGCTCCGCCCTACTGGCCGACGTGGATTCGCGACCCGGAGCGCCCGGCGTATTCCAAACCGGATCTGCCCAACGTGCTAGTGCCACAGACCCACGAGCACATCGGCGACAAGCTGTCGAAGAAAAACGTCGACTGGGCGTGGTATGCCGGGGCCTGGCAGGCGACGCTGGAGCAGTACAAGGATTCCGGCGGCATTCCGAAAATCCCGAACTTCCAGTATCACCACCAGCCGTTCAACTATTTCAAGCAACAAGGTCCGGAAAACCCGCAGGAGCGCAACAAGCGCCTGCGCGATGCCGGTCTGGGGGAGGAGTCGAGTACCAACAAGTTCTTCGCCGATGCCGAGGCCGGCAAGCTGCCGGCGGTCACGTTCTATAAGCCTCAAGGCAACCTGAACATGCACGCCGGTTACGCCGACGTGGCGTCCGGGGATCGGCACATCGTCCGCGCCCTGAAGGTGCTGCGCGAAAGCCCGCAGTGGAAAAACATGGTGGTGATCGTCACCGTCGATGAAAACGGCGGCTGGTGGGATCACGTCGCGCCGCCCAAGGGCGATCGTTGGGGGCCGGGGTCGCGGGTGCCGGCGCTGGTGGTGTCGCCGTTCGCCCGCAAGGGCACGGTGGATCATACGGTCTACGACACGGCGTCGATCCTGCGCCTGATTACCCGGGTGTTCCAGCTCGAAACCCTCGACGGTCTCAAGCAGCGTGACGAGGCAATGATCGCCCGTGGCCAGCAACCCATGGGCGACTTGACCAACGCCCTGCACTTTCCGGCCTGAAACCCGGTCCTGCGGGCTGACGCAAAAATCCGTGAATGACGGCTTCTCTGTGCAACACGGCTGATCCAATATGAAGCGCCCCCGACTCGCGGGGGAACCCACGCTGAAAAGGATCTGAGCATGTTCAAACTCGCAGGACTTACCCCCGCCGCACTGGCTCTGGCTGCGCTCACACTGAGCGCGGCCGCCCACGCCGATGTCGATCTGAAGCTGGGCAGCACCGAACGCGTCACCCGCCTCTTTGCCTTTCCCAACAACTGCAACGTGATCTGCTTCCGCAACTGGACGCTGGAACAGACCGTCGCGCATTACCTGAGCCAAAGCGTGCAACGCGACGGCTACACCAATGCCAAGGTGCTGGTGAAGAACGATAACGGGCAGATTTACGCCGAGATCAGCGGCGTGCCCAAAGGCTACGACAAGCCGCTGTCAGCGCTGCTCGATGCCGGCGACCTGGCGTATACCGGCGCCAGCAAGCTCAATGCCGATGGCAAATGGGCGTATAGCTGGTATCTGTTCCTGCCGCTGGGCATGGCCCTGGAAAACCGCAAGAGCGTCGAACTGCTGCACTTCCCGCCGGATTACTCGCTGACCCAGGCCCAAGATTATCTGCGCTCGAACACCACCGATCGCTGGGCCACGCTGCTGACCGTCAACGGCATCCCGGCTGAGCAGACGCCGGCCTATCAGACCATCATCGACATCGCCCCGATCGCCGCGCCATCGAACGCGGGCAGTGATCTGGAAGGTGTGTACGACTACTTCAAGGATTACCAGACCACCCTGGTCAAGCAGTTCAGCCAGACCGGCAACGGCACGACGCTGCCGATGGTCGCGTTCGGCGCGCCGGTGCGTAACTGGATCAAGCAGCAATATGGACCGACGGTGAATGTGCTGGGCCTGGCGACCATCAGCCCGAGCGCTGGCGTGAAAGTCCCGGTGCTGGGGTCGAACCACCCGAGTTACATCTGGTACGCCGCCGACCCGAAAAGCTACACCGGCGACGATGCACAAGCCAAGGCTGACGCCGCAGGCCTGAAAGTCATGGGCCAGGATTTGAGCGCGGCCTGCTGGCAGGCTGGCATGGGCAGCAAACCGGGCACGGATCCTTCGACGCTGCTCAACAGCTGCACGCAAACCTGGCAAGTCACGCAGAAAGTCAAAACCTGCGAACTGTTTTACACCTCGATTCGCAACTTGAGTCAGCAAGACGCTGCCGCCAAGTGCGCCTCCACGCCAATCAAAGCGCAATTGCAGCAACTGAAGGCGCCGTTGCCCGACGCCGTGGTACCTGCACCGCACCTGTAATCGTAGAGGCTTGATTCCCGTGTCAGCCCTGGCTGACGCGGGAAAGCGTCTATATCGCCTGTCAGATCTGACAGTAGACCGGTTATACCTGTTACGCGAAGATTGGATCCAAATTGAAACACCGCAACACTGACAGGACGTCAACCCAAGGAAGTCGCAAGCACCTTGCGACAAGGATCGTTATGAACACCCGTACCCTGGCGCACATCGCGCCACGCGATACCGAAGGCATTTATCCGTTTGCCGGCCTGCCCGTGCGCCTCGGATTTCCCTCTCGCGCCGACTTCGAAATCATTCACGACGAGTACGGCGCACCCTTGGCGGTGGCGGTGCGCCGCGAATTTCTGCACACCCGGCGGATGTGTCGGGTTTCGGGACAGCTGTTGCCTTATCGCTGCCGACAGACCCGACAGTTGCTGAACGGTATCCACCTCTACGATCCACGCTTCTGCGGATTGCTCGAACACGCCTGCGATCCCAACGTGTTTCTCGACATGAGCGAGTTATGGCTATGGGCGCTGAAAGATATCCACAGCGGCGAGCGGCTGACCATCGACTACGCCGCCACCGAAGACAAACTGCTGCGCCAGTTTGCCTGCGGTTGCGGTTCGCCACGTTGCCGTGGCTGGATCACCGGACACAACGAGCCACCGAGCCTGGAGGGCCAGCACTTTTTGCAGTGCTGGCGGCGCCAGTGCTCGCGCTGACCAGCGCTTACAACGCGCCGACCGGACGCAGGCGATACTGCGGCGGCAACTGCTCGAAACCGCTGATGGTGGTGTTCAGGCTCTTCCAGCGACCGTCCTTGATGCCGTAGATGCAACCGTGGATCGACAGGCTTTGCCCGCGATGCCAGGCGTTCTGGATGATGCTGGTGTGGGCAACGTTGGCGACTTGCTGGATGACGTTAAGCTCGCACAGGCGATCAACCTGCTCTTCTTCGGTCGGCAGTTTGGCCAGCTCTTCGCGTTTTTCGTAGTACAGATCGCGGATCGAACGCAGCCAGCCGTCGATCAGGCCGAACTGGCGGTCCTGCATCGAGGCGCGCACGCCGCCGCAACCGTAGTGGCCGGTGACGAGGATGTGTTTGACTTTAAGTACGTCGACCGCGTACTGGATCACCGACAGGCAGTTGAGGTCGGTGTGCAGCACGACGTTGGCGACGTTACGGTGCACGAACAGATCGCCCGGCAGCATGCCGACGATTTCGTTGGCCGGCACTCGCGCATCGGAACAGCCGATCCACAGGTATTCCGGCGTTTGCTGGCGCGCCAGCTTGGCGAAGAAATCCGGGTCTTCCTTGGTGATCGCGTCAGCCCAACGCTCGTTGTTATCAATCAGGTCTTGTAAGTCGTGCATGCTGTAAGGCCTCAAGAAAGATGCGCAGGTATGACAGACGCCCACCCGTCGGGGTCACGAGAAGATCGCAAGTGTTTTCGTTGGAATTCTCGTGGATGCGGTGAGTCCACCTAGTAAGGCCCACAGTATGAGGATTTGCCATGACTGATTCACGACGCCCTTACGATGCGGTGCAACCGGAGCCCATCGATGATAACGAAGACCGCATGGGCTCGGTGCACGAGCTGGATTTCGATGAGGACGAACCCAGTGCGAAGATCGGTGACGAGATTCCTGAGCGTGAACGCGAGCACCTGATGCCCGACGAGCGGGTGCGTGAAGCCGGCCTCACCGGCGCATCGACCGCTGACCATGAACCAACCGACGATGATATGAGCCCGGAAAAGCTGATTCGTGAAGACGGTGCGCGAGATGCCGCTGAGGCTGGCGAAGGCAATCCGGCGGATTGGGATTTGAGTCTGGTCGATGAAGATGACATCGGCGGTGGTAATGGGCTGGATGAGGCGGAACTGGCGCGGCGCGATCCATTGGATGGCAATCGCTGATTTTGCTTGCCCATCACACCGCTACGCCCGCAAGCCGGTTCCCACAGGTTTTTGGGTTGGTCACACTGTGTGTGTGTGCACGAACCCGATCCAGTGTGGGAGCCAGCCTGCTGGCGATGCATTTAAGCTGAATCAGTCAACCAGGGTGCAGGCCATGACCACCGCGTCTTCACGCCCACCCACCGCCGGATAATAATCGCGCCGCCGGCCAATCTCGTTGAAGCCATACCGCTCATACAGCTTGAAAGCTGCGGTGTTGCTGTCGCGCACTTCCAGGAAGCACTCGCGTGCCTCTGCGGCATATGCCCGCGACATCAGATGTTCGAGCAGCGTCAGCCCCAGCCCGCGCCCCTGATTCTCCGGTTTGACCGTGATGTTAAGCAGATGCGCCTCATCCAGAATGATCTGCACTACACCATGACCGACCTGCTGCTGACCTTCGAACATCAGCCAGATCTGGTACTTGCCCAGCCCGTCGAGAAAAATCCCCCGCGTCCACGGGTGGCTGTAGGCAGCGAACTCAATCTTCAGTACGGCGTCCAGATCCGCTTCGGTCATCGGGCGGAACGTTACAGCGTCACTCATTCGATTCTTTCCAGCGCGCCATCAGCCGACGCATCGCTTGCCACACAGCGGCCTTGCGCTGTGGCTCTTCCATTAACAATTCCAGACCGGGAATCGCCCAGGCCGAGCCCAGGCCTTCGATCTGCAATTCACGATTGAACGCTTCAGCATCCGCTTCACCGGCAAACCTTACCGCCGGCAAGCCGATCAGCCACAGGCAGGCGCACGGCGCCGCTTCCATTTGCACCGACAGAAAGCCCTGAACGAAGTCGCGCGCCGCTTCCGGGCCCTGATCCAGCGTGCCCCGGTTCAACCACGGCCAACGCACCGGCTCGCCAACGATCTGCGGCGCGTCCGGCAGACCGGCGGCGCGCAGCATGTCTTTGAGCAGCAGATAGGCCGGATCGCGGCTCTGGAAGGCTTCGCCTGTGGGTAACTCCACCAGCAGCAGGCAGCGCCCGGCGCGCAGTAATTGCAGGGCGAAGCGCGGTGGGGGCACCGGTGCCGGTTTGACGACCACCGGCGTGTCGTCGACCTCTTCCACCGGCTTGGCGCCATTGCGCGTACTGGCGAGCGAAGGGCGCGGCACTTCGATTTTCGGCCGCTCGACCGGACGGGCGGCCGGTTGCACCGCTGCTTCGGCCTGCACAACCGGCATCACCACGACCTCCGGCTCAGGCTCGGGCATGTCCAGCAGCTCGGGCCGCGACGGGGCGGCGAAAGGCAATTCGGTGCGCGGCAGCCAATTGACCACCTGCATGGCGTTCAAATAGGCGCGGCGGCGGGACTCGATAAGCAAAGGTCGGCCACTTGTGGATAACTGAAAGTGCGCTGATTCTACCGCCCTTCGCTCAAGATCGCTTGCTGTTGATCGATAGCCTTGAGCAAAGCTCTCTACCCTGAAAATTCGACAGCCCGTCCCGAGAGTGAATCGCATCGTCGCTGATGCAGTACAATCGCGGCTTTTAATCGCCAACCAGCCGGCCATTCCGATGATCGAACCCAAGCGCGTCTTGCGCGCCCTCGCTGAACACTGGGCACTTCTGGAGCCACTGTGCGAGCACTTCGACCAGGGCACCCTGAGCCTCAACGAACTGCGCACGCAACTGGCCGCCCAACAACTGGACAGCACGCCGCAGGACATCACCAGCCTGCTCGACGTGTGGATTCGCCTCGACATTCTGGTGCCCGTGGCGAAAAGCCCGAACCGTTTCGAGCTCAACGCGCAGATCCACGACTTCCTCGCCTACCTGCGCCGTGAACACCGGCTGGGCCTGTGCCTGGAGATCGAAGCCTACCTGCGTCATCTCGAACGTCTGGCCGGCTACATTCAGGACGCGTTCGACGTCCGCGACGGCAACGACCTCGCCCGCCAGCTGCGCCTGCTCGACATGCGCGTGCGTGACGTGCTGAAAAAGCTCGATAACGACGAGCAGGCGCTGGTGGCCGTGGCCGAACGCGCCAAGACCAGCGACCGGCAGATCCCGCTGCGTCAGCGTTACGCCGAAGTCCTGGCGACCTGGGACGAATACGTCGAGCCGATGATTGATCTGGTGAACGCCGACGGCGCTTTCGAGCAAGGTGTGCGCAAAGTCGAAACCGTGCTGCTGAAGATGCTCAGCGAACAGCAGCGCCTCGGCCATCTGGTCGATGACGACATGCTGCTGCGCACCCACGCGCGCATCCTCGAAATGCAGACCAGCGCCCAGCTGACCCTGCGCCACGCCCGTGAACTGCTGCTGCCGCTGCGTGAAGAAGCGCGCCGGCACAACGCCGTGACCCGTGGCGCGGCCCTGGCGCTGGCGGCGATCCGCCGTAAAGGCATCGACGCCGTGCCGCAAGCAGCGATGCCGCTGTTCACCCGCCCGCAAAGCACCTTCCTCGGCAGTGCCAGTCAGGTCGAAGCCTACGTCTACGCCCTGGCGCGTTTCGAGCCGAAACCGGCGCGCTTCCCCAAGGCACACAAGACGCAGAAAGCCGGCGATGCCCCACGTGCACCGCGCACCGTGCGCGAGATGGTCGAGCGTTGCGAAGAGTCCCTGCCGATGCCGGATCTGATGACCTGGCTGCTGGAGCAGGAACCGGACGGTGCCACCGACGAATTGCTCTACTGGTTCTCGCGCCTGTCGCGGGAAAAACGCTTCAAGCGCGAGCGTCTGGAACGCCGCGAATATCACACTCACGAGCACCAGGTCAGCCTGCGCTCCTTCGCCCTGCTCTCGGCCAGCGACACCGCCGCCGAGAATTCCGCGAGCACATCCAATGCATCTTGATCTTTCCGAACTGTCGCAACTCGCGCCGATCTTCCGCGAGCTGTTCAAGGGTTACCACGTCAGCCGCCGCGACCCGGAGCTGTACGCGCAACTGTCGAACTTCCAGGACCAGTACCGCACGCTGTTCAAGGCGCTGGGCTTTGAACTGGTCTGCGACACCCGTGGTTTCTACTACTTTGTGCCGGACATGGCGGCAGCGGCGGTGAACAAGACGGCTCAGCGTCTGGCGCTGTTCACCTTCATCCTCGTCGAGCACCTGGCCGATCAGGGCCGCGACCCGATCGCCGTGCTCGACGGCGGCAGCCTCGGGCGTGAAGAACTGCCGTCGCTGCTGGATAAATACCGCGACCTGTTCATTCAGGCCGAAGTGCAGACCGTCGAAGAACTCGAAGAAAAAATCATGCGCCGCATGACCCAGCTCGGTTTCGCCGGCGAAGAAAACGGCGTGTACCGTTTCCTGCCGCCGATGCACCGTTTCCTCGATGTGTGCCTGTCGGTGCAACAAGACCGCGATCTGGCGGCCAGCGTGCACAGCGTTCTGCCGCTGCCGGCACCGGTGCTGATCGACGAAGCCGCCGAAGCTAAATTCCTCGAGACTGACGATCCACTGGATCTGTCCGAATTTGACGAAGAAAGCGAAGAAGACGCACTGGCTAGAGCCATTGCCGAAGAACAGGAGTCCGACGCATGAGCCAGGAACGCTACGGCATCCGCCGCTTTGCCCTTTTGAACACCGCCGGTTACAGCCTCGGCCTGTTCCCGCTGGAAGAGCCGCTGTCGGTCTACGGTGCGAACAACCTCGGTAAATCGGCGTCGATCAACGCCCTGCAATTCCCGATTCTGGCGCGCATGTCGGACATGAGTTTCGGCAAGTACAGCCTGGAACAATCGCGGCGTTTCTACTTCGCCTCCGACACCAGCTACATCCTCGTCGAAGTGAACCTGCCCCACGGCCCACACGTGATCGGCGTGGTCGGTCGCGGCCCGGGCGGTGGCTTCGGTCACCAGTTCTTTGCCTACGCCGGCAAGCTCGACCTGGCGCATTACCAGAAGAACGACACCTGCCTGCGCCAGAAAGAACTGTTCAGCAACCTTGAGAAAGAAGGCCTGAAAGCCTACGAACTCAAGCCTGATGAACTGCGTCGCTTGCTGGTTGGCGGGCATACTTCGATCCCGCTGGACCTGACCCTGATCCCGCTGCGCTCCACCAGCGAGCAGAGCCTGAAGACTTTCCGCGCACTGTTCATCAACCTGCTGCACATGCGCGAAATCACCGCGGCCAAGTTGAAGCAGCTGTTCCTCGATGCCTTCGAGCACAGCCTGCGTTCCGGCAGCGTCGACTACATCGCCGCGTGTGAAGAAGCCTTCCGCGATGTGCGCCGCATGGAGCAGGACTACAACTCGCTGGTCGCCGCCGGCCCGTTGGTCGAAGCCTTGGCCAACGGCGTGAAACAGCGTGACGTGCTGCGCGGCAAACTGCATCGCCTGTCGCCACTGCTCGACTCGTTGCTCGGCACTTGGTCGGACTACGCCAATGCGCGCAAGGAAGAACTGACCATCCAGGCCGAGCACTACCGTCGCGAGCAGGACGATCTGCAAAACGACCAACGTGGCGGCACGCAGGAGCTGATGCGCCTGGAACGGGAAATCTCCGGCATCCAGCGCTGGCTCGGCGAGTTGTCGGTGCTGAAGAACCGCTTCGCGCTGGTCGATGACGTCAAAGTCCTGGAGCAACAATTGCTCGCGGCCAAGGACGCTCACGACGAACTGGCCGGTGCGCTGGCGCAGTCCCGTCAGTTCAGCGCCGAGGATCTGGAAGAGCGTCTGCGCGATCTGGAAAAACGCCTGAAGTCGGTGAAGCAGCAACTCGATCACGCCGACAACAACAGTTACGCCCGCCTGCGCGAAGAGTTCTCGCAGCAGGACGTCGAGCGCTTGATGCGCCTGTTCAACAGCGCGCTGTTCAGCCTGCCGCTGGGCGAACACGGCATCACCCTTGACGAGGATGGCGAGTGGGTGAAATCGGTTGAGCTGATTCTTGATGGTTTCAAGGGCGAGCGTTTCGAAGTACCGGGCCTGTCGATCGACATCTCGCACATCGAGCCGCCAGCCCTGCAAGCACTGGCCGACCGTGCCGCGCTGCGCGACCAGAAAGAGCGTCTGGAAAAAGAGCTCAAGCAACTCAAGACTCAACAAGCTGTAGCCTCCGACCGCGCCGCGAGCAAGACCCAGACCGAAGCGCTGTACCAGCAAGTGCTCGACGCGCAGAAGGCGCTGGAAGACTTCCGTCGCACCCAGACCCTGAGCGCCGAAGAAGGCGACAAACTCGAGCAACTGGCGCAGATGGAAGCGGCGCAGGACGAACTCAAACGCTCCAGCGATGCGTTCACCGAGCGCGTCCAGCAACTGTCGGCCAAGCTGCAACTGGTCGGCCGGCAGATCGCCGACATGGAAGCCAAGCAGCGCACCCTCGACGACGCGCTGCGCCGTCGTCAGTTGCTGCCGGCAGATCTGCCGTTCGGCACGCCGTTCATGGATCCGGTCGACGACTCGATGGACAACCTGCTGCCGCTGCTCAACGATTATCAGGACAGTTGGCAGGGCCTGCTGCGCGCCGACGGTCAGATCGAAGCGCTGTACGCGCAGGTACGCCTGAAAGGCGTGGCCAAGTTCGACAGCGAAGACGACATGGAGCGCCGTCTGTCGCTGCTGATCAACGCTTACGCGCACCGTACCGATGAAGCCCTGACGCTGGGCAAGGCCCGTCGCGCGGCGGTCACCGACATCGCCCGGACCCTGCGCAACATCCGCAGCGACTACGACAGCCTCGAGCATCAACTGGCGCTGTTCAACCGCGAGATCAACAAGCGTCAGGTGTCCAACCTGCAGAGCTTCCGCATCGTCCTCGCGCCGAACAAGGAAGCGCTCAAGCACATCGACCAGATCATCCACAGCGCCGGCCAGTACGAAGAAGGCGAAACCCTGTCGGTGTTCGACCTGAGCCAGAGCGCCGAGCAGGACAACAAGAACGAAGAAGCCAAGGAATACCTGGCGCGGCTGGTGGCGGCGAACCACAACCAGCTCGGTCTCAAGGACTTGTTCGAACTGGCGTTCGAGATCACCAAGGTCAACGGTCAGCCGGTGATTCACACCGACATCGACGGCGCGGCGTCCAACGGTACGACCATGACCATCAAGGCGTTGACCAACATGTACTTGTTGCTGCACTTGATGGACCGTGACCTCGCCGGTCGCGTGCGTCTGCCGTACTACCTCGACGAGGCGGCGGACATCGACGAGAAGAACCAGGCTGCCCTGCTGGAAACCAGCCTGCAGCTGGGCTTCGTGCCGATTCTGGCGAGTGTGAAACCGCAGGTCTGCGCCAGTGTCGCCATCGACCTGGAAGGCGGCAGCGGCCCGGCGGGCATCTACATCGACGAGGCGGACTGGAAGTACATCCGTCGTCATGATGTGGTGAAGGCGACGCTGAACGTTGAAGCAGACGAACCGGAGCTGGATGCGGTTTGATCGGCGTTAACTGACGGCAATAAAAAGGGCCGCGATCCCATCGGATCGCGGCCCTTTTTTATGGCCTGGGGTTTGTGCTGATTTTCAGGGCCTCATCGCTGGCAAGCCAGCTCCCACGGGTTTTTTGTCATGTACAAATTGTGAGTACACCGCCGACCACTGTGGGAGCTGGCTTGCCAGCGATGGCGTACTTCCAGACGCCTGATGAGCTTGAGGTTACTTACCGAGCGAAATTTTTGGCGCCCACGTCAGCCACTCATCCTCGAACTTGTCGAACAGCGGGAACGTCTGCTCCGCCCGCGCCGGATTGCCCATGCGCTCACCGTCCGGCGTAGCGAAAGCAATCCCACCCTGAATCGCCGTCTCCAGCGATTCCGTTCGCACCGTCAGCCCGTTGAACAAGCCGATATCAAAACCGACCCCACTGGTGTTCCAGAACCGGCTACCGCTACGCACCAACGGCGCGTATTTTGGCTCGATCAGAATATGCACCAACACTCGATCAGCGGTTTGCCCCAGTTCATAACCGGTGACTTTACCCACGGTAATTTCACGGTAAGTCACCGGCACCCCCGGTTTCAGCGAACCACGACGGGCCGCACTCAAGACCAGACTCAGACCCGCCTCTTGCTTGGTCACTTCCGGCGCATTGGCCAAGGCAACAAAGTTCTTCTGCGGGCCGAGGTTCTTCGCCGCCGGCTGCACTTCGATGTACTGCCCAGTGACCAAGGTTTCCAGATTCTGGGTCTTGATCAGACCCAACTCCGGTTTGACCACCCAGAACTGACTGCCCACCCGGGCAATCTTCTCCGGCACTTCAGTGATGCGCGCGGTGAGGATGACCGACTGCAGGTCGTCGGTCAGATCAACGCTTTCGATCTTGCCGACATCCAGCCCCTTGAAGCGAACCGGGGTGCCGCTGCGCAAACCATCGGCGCGATCAACCTTGATCGTCACCACCGCGCCTTTCTGATTGGCTTCGTCATGATTGGCGAACAGACGGAAGCGCGGAATGCGCTTCTGCAACGGCGCTTTGGCTTGCGGCGTTTCGAAAGCAATACCGCCGGCCATCAGGGTCTGCAGCGACTCACTCTTCACCTGAATCCCGCCTGTCAGACCACCGGTCAGGGTGATACCGCTGACATTCCAGAAGCGGGTCGATGCGTTGACCAGGTTTTCGTACTCCTTCTCGATGTGCACACCGATGACCAGTTGCTTGCGGGTCTTGGAGAACTGATAGCTCTGCACCGACCCGACCTTGACCTGTTTGTACAGAATCGGGCTGCCGACATCGATGGAACCGAGGACGTCAGTGAACAGCACCAGGTGCAGCCCCGGGGAACGCAGATCCAGCGGCGGCGCTTTGGGGCGTGCCTCGAATTCACGTTTCGGTGCAGCCCCTTTATCACCCGGACGCACGGCGATGTAGTTGCCTTTCACCAACGCTTCCAGCCCGGTGATACCAGCCAGAGAAATCGATGGTTTAACCACCCAGAATTGCGTGCCGTCGACCAGATAATCCTCAGCCAGAGGATCAAGCGTCAGCTCGGCGGTGGCGCTGTTCAGATCCGGATCAACTTTCAACGCTTTCAGGTTGCCGACCTGAATGCCCTTGTACATCACCGGCGTTCGACCGGCCTGCAGGCCTTCGAAGTCACTGAGTTTGACCTTGACCCGAATGCCGGCAGCGGCGGCGTCGAAGTCTTCGTAAAGACGGAACGGCAGACTCGGGTCAGTCGGAGGACTGTCCTTGCGATTCTCCGGTGTGGCGAAAGCGATACCACCGGCGACGATGCTCGCCAGGGATTCGCTGCGCACTTTCACGCCGGACAGGTTGGCGTCGATGCTGATGCCGCTGGCGTTCCAGAACCGCGTGTGTTTGCGCACCAGTTTGGCGTAGGTTGGCTCGATGAAGACTTTGAGCTCAACGGTGCTCTGGTCTTCTGACAGCACGTAGCTTTTGATCTGACCGACCTTGATCTGCTTGTAGAACACCGGACTGCCGCGGTTCAGCGAACCGAGGCGATCGGCCTTGATGGTCAGGTGCAGGCCGGGCTTGGAGTCCGACAGCGGCGGCTCTTCGGCCAGGGCCTTGAACTTGCGGGCGGGCTCGCCCTCACCGGGACTGATCGCGACGTAATTACCGGACACCAGGGTTTCCAGGCCGGTGATACCGGCCAGGGTCACACTCGGTTTCACCAGCCAGAAGCGCGTGCTGGTCTTGAGGTATTGCTCGACGTCCTTGTTCATCTCGACGGTGGCGATCACGCCCTTGGAGTTGCCTTCGTCATCGAGTTTGAGCGCCTTGACCTTACCGACCGGCATGCCCTTGTACATGACCTCGGTCTTGTTGGCCTGAATGCCTTCGCCGCTTTCGAAGCGAACCTGGATTTCAACACCGGTTTCCGTATAGGCACGCCAGCCAAGCCAGCCTCCGATGATCAGCGCGATCAAGGGCAACACCCAAATGGCAGACCAGTTCGAGGCCGGTCGGGTTTTCGCTACAGGCAAATCAGTCATGGTCGTCGTCCGACTCCGTGTTATCCCAAATCAGTCGGGGATCGAAAGTTACTGCGGCGAGCATCGTCAGTATCACCACACTGGCGAAGGCGATGGCGCCAAGGTTGGCTTCGACACTGGCAAGCCGGCCGAAGTTGACGACCGCCACCAGAATGGCGATCACAAAAATATCGAGCATCGACCAGCGACCGATGAACTCGATGAAGCGGTACATCCAGATACGTTGCCGTGCAGACAATGGCTGACGTCGTTGCACCGAAAACAGCAGCAAGGCAATGCCCACCAGCTTGAAGGTCGGCACCAGAATACTGGCGATGAATACCACGGCGGCAATCGGGATCATGCCGTGCTGCACCAACTGGATCACGCCGGACATGATCGTGCTCGGATCACCCTGCCCCAAAGAACTGACCGTCATGATGGGCAGCACGTTGGCCGGAATGTAGATAATCGCCGCTGTAATCAACAGCGCCCAGGTCCGGGCCAGGCTATTGGGACGGCGAGCGTGGACCAGCGCGCCGCAGCGAGTGCAGCTTTGCTCATCGGTGTCCGCTTCCTGCCTGTTCAATTCGTGGCATTCGGTACAAATCAGAATGCCCGCATCAATCGCCCGCATGAGCATCCTCTCCTGATAACGCCTGCCAGATCTGATGCGGTGACATCACCACTTCCAGCCAGACCTGAACCAACAACAATCCAATGAAACACACCAGGCCCAGACCAACGGTGATCGCGGCCATGTCCGCCAGTTTGACGATCGCCACCAGAACGCCCATGAGGTAAACCTCGAGCATTCCCCAGTCTTTGAGGTGGTGGTAAATGCGGTACAGCAACAAGCCGTAGCTGCGACCGGCATCGAAGCGAATCGTCAGCAACACGAACAACTGGCACAGCAACTTGAGCAACGGTATGGCCATGCTGCACAGGAAGACGACGATTGAAACGCCCTGCATGTCGGTGTTGAACAGACCGAGCACGCCACTCCAGACCGTATCCTGCGAAGATTGCCCGAGGATATTGAGTTGCATGATGGGCAAAAAGTTTGCCGGGATGTACAACAGCAATGCCGCGATCACCAAGGCAAGGCTGCGCTGCACCACGTTATGGCGATGGGCATACAGTTCGTAACCGCAGCGCGGGCAGATGGCTTTTTCGCCGTGAGCAAGTTGTGGCTTGCGCATCAGCAGGTCGCACTCGTGACAGGCCACCAGGTCTTCCAGCGGTAATTCTGACAGCCCGCGGGCGTCAACCGACTCTGACATACAGGCTCTGGCTCCGAAAAAGATGGGGCTATTCTAGTGTTCTGATTCGAAAATAACTGTGCAAATTTGTTCGCTGACTAAGCAATAATTTTTCTACGAGCAAAACAAAACCCCAACTGCTTTCGCAATTGGGGTTTCGGAATTTAATCTTGACGATGACCTACTCTCACATGGGGAAACCCCACACTACCATCGGCGATGCATCGTTTCACTTCTGAGTTC
>NZ_JARKMT010000017.1:0-52795 GCF_037626295.1 Pseudomonas sp. LF-5 | reverse complement strand
TATCAGCCATTTTTTGATGCACCGGTACAACTGGATTCGACCGCACCAATTTAATGGTGGGCTGCCACCGGCTCAGGCCGAGAAAAAACTTAACGTCGTGTCCGGGATTAGTTGACCACTACAGTCCCGACCATATTATTCAATGACTTAGGCCAATGTTCACAGCATTGGCCTTTTTCATGTGCGTGAGATTTGCGTGACTCCTCGATTTTTCACGCCTGTTTCCTCTTCAAGATCGTCAGTAGCCGTATGCCTCGCCGGCGCGAATGAAGCGCGGCCGGATTGGCCCGACCCGAGCCGCGCTTCGATTTGCCCATGAGGTATTGCTCCATGCCGCGCGTGGCGGCAGAAGGTGGTTATAGATTGCGAAGTTCTTTACGCTGTTCTGGCGACTGAGCGCGATAGCCGAAGTAGAAGCGGCGCTTTCCGGTGTAGCCGCACTCACTGCATCCCGACGATGGGCCGCAACCGCACCAACCTCGTCATATGCGCGCTCGCCGAGCATTTCGATGATGTCGCCGGCATCGACGTAGACGGCGATCTTCACCGGACACTTTTCACCCTTCCACACGATGTCGCCAACGGCCAAATTGTCGTTCTCGTTAAGCAGTTCGTTCAGGCTGTCGCAGTTGAACATCTCGTCATTGGCTGACCAGGTGTCTTCATGGAAATTACTTTCTTCAGACATGACTTCGTCCTTGCCGCGATAGCGGCTGAATTTGAATGGGGAGGGAGTAGCGCGATTTAGGAACGGCTTACTCTGGCCGATACCTGTCTACGCCAAGTTAAAAGTTCATTGATTGGAGAAAGCGTTTTGAATTCGCAAAACGGAACTATGAAGTTTTTGAGGCGCTATCAGCTTTTGTTACTGCTGTTGATGTCGACGGCCTCGCTTATAAACGCATTTGCTCGATTCGCAGGAGACTGGAAGAGTTTTTGGACAGTGCTTATTTTGCAGGTGTTCTTCGGTCAGGCAGTGTTTGCATACATTCGGGGGACGACGATCCACGTTGCACCTGGCGGACGTCTCTCCAAAGACGCGGATCCCCTTGGGCGTGCAGGCGTTGCGGCGTTGTCACTGGTTATCTATTTTTTAGCCTTCTGTTACGAAACGCCAAAGCCAGAACCATCAATCTACGAAAAAAGAGCCTCTGACTGGACGATGCCTACACGTGAGGAGATTGGCAGAGCTTCCGATCAGAAATGATTGATGCAGCCACCTGCTGCTGTTCCTGCCGCAGCGCTTCCTGAACTGCCTCGACATATCAGGGTGATGGAGGCGGCAAGGCAGTTCGTACCGCCCCATGTCGTCTTTGCAGTAGTCGCAACCACGGTGTTTGCGGAGAAGGGCGGAGGCTTCGGCCCGGCACGCTGCGCGCAGCGTGAACCATCGACGCCCGCCACCACGGAGCAGGGGAATCACGGGGATCGAGTCGAGAAGTCAACACGATATTCGTTAACGCAAAGGAGGGTTGGCGTGAGGGCGCTAATCAGACTTCGGGCCCCATGAATGTAAGGACCCGAAGTTTATTACAGTGTTAGATTTTTTGGATGTGAGTGATGTGAGGCTTACCGGTGATAGGCGCGTAAATCTCTACGATCGACTGCCAGCTGTCTTGTGAGCCTGGGAGCGTAGCTTTTGTCTGGTAACGGTAGTTGGTGCCATTTACGACCTGAGTAGAAACTTCTTCAGGCGTGTAGCTAACACCTACGAAGCCCTCCAAAGCTGCTTTGAAGATCTCCTGATCCTTTGGTGTCAGTTTGTGATAAGGGGTCCATCCACCTACAAGATGTTCTTGAGCTGTCATGAATTAAATCTCCCTATTTAAAATTCCTACTCATTTGGCTTTTCGGAGTACGCCCCGTTTATTCGATGGTTTCCGGAATCCATTCCTAAAGTTTTCCACGAGCCTTATATCTGTGAGACGAGGCCCAGGAAAACACCGTTACGAGCTACTGCCGGTGCGAGAGAGTGTAGATCGACGCCAAGAAGGATCAAGTTCGAGGCGAACAAAAAATCCCCGCATTTGGCCGGGCTATTTTTTGCCTGAGAAGGCTGCAGATCACGTCAAGCTGCGAGATCCAGCAACGTTAGGGTTTAGGCGCTTTCTTGGTGTCCTGGGAATCACTCGAAGTCGCTGCATCTTTCTCTGTTTCATGGTTCTCCGCCCCTGAGTTGGAGCCAGATGACTCCTCTCCCTTCTTGTCCGCCTTGTCCGTATTGGATTCAGAGCCACCTTGGTTGATACCGGGAATACCGGAAGGCGGGGCGGCTGATCCAGCACTTTTGTCTGCGGAGAAGGCCAGTAGCGGGCAAGTAGAAAGCAGACCTGCCAAGCCGAGCGCTACGATTGTCTTGTTCATGATGATGCTCCCAGCACGAGGAATGTACTGGTTTGATGGGGGATCTCTGGTGAAGGTGCAGCGTGGCTGACGAGTGGCATTAAAGAGCGGTGTGGGGGGGCATGGTTCGAACACACAGTCTTCATGCTGCAACGCTGAGTGTGAAAAGCGGCGGCGCCGCACTTGCGTGCTGTACGGTTACTGATACCTTGTTCGCCATCTTATCGGGCTGACCTGCTTTTATCCTCGTGTGGTAACTGCGGTCGCTGTGTCTTCAGGTTGGAATTTGTAAGGGATTTTTTATTCATCATGACGATGGCCGACCACGAACGCGTGCTTGATTTTTGGCACAGCGTTGAGTTTTTCAATGCCTATGACTTGGACAAGGTCCTCGAAAAATCCAGGGCTTCACGCAGCGTCGAACGGGTCAGTGAACGGTCCCTGACAGACGGCGTGTGGGAGCAGTACCTTGATCGTCGTCGCGTTCTCTACCTGCTGCCGTTCGATGTATCCCATGCCACGCGGCTGATAGAGGAATACGTCGACGGCCCTCTGACCAGTGAAATAAATCGTGTACGGGACGGCGAAATGGCGCCGGTCGGTCTGACGTGTTACACCAGGCTGACGCTTGATCCGAACGGTAAACCCGACTTCGAAGGCCTCAGTGTTTCTGCGCTGCCCTGGGCTCTTGGCCGGTTGTGCAAGCAGGATATCGGTGCCCTGTGTGCAGTGAGTTTTGACGACAGTGTGCGAACGCTCAAACGTACGCTTGCCGATGACTGGTCGCGTCATAAAGGAGAGCTGCCGGGAGCGCAATGGGTGACGGAAGTTGCCCAGCGCGTGGTTGAATGGGCTGACTTCACCTCGCCAGAGGCGGAGCTGGCTTATCTGGATATCTGGCCGCTACCCAAGCCTGGCGATACGCCAACCGAAACCTCAACATCGGAGGCAGACGCTGACAGTACGCCGGAAGTGGCGTCAGTTGATGATTTGGCGATCCTCAACAGCTTCTATGTGCATGATCTTGCTCAGGCAAAACATTTGCTGAAAAGTGATCAGCCGCCACGGGCCTTGCAGGCTTATCTGTCGATGGTCGACCAGCAGAAAACTGATCTGGATACCGCGATTGGCCAGCAGACGATTCAAGCGACACTGCACCCGAAAAAAGGCATCACCGGCCGCTGGCCAGCGCAAAGCAGGCACATCCAATCGTTGATGCAGCAGTTTGCGCTGAACAGCATGCGCGAAATGGCCACGGGCGCAGTACTGGCAGTCAATGGACCACCGGGCACCGGCAAGACGACATTGCTACGGGACCTGATCGCACATCTGGTGGTCGAGCGGGCGGATGCCTTGGCTCGATTGGAGAAGGCTGAAGATGGTGTCAGTAAAACGTGCGTGAATGCGGTGTTCGGCAATAAGAGTTTTTCGATTCCGCTCTTGTCTGAAGCGTTGACCGGTTTTGAAATGGTGGTCGCGTCCACGAACAATGGTGCGGTGGAGAACCTGTCCCTGGAGTTGCCGCAACTCAAAGGCGTCGATGGTGCCAAGCTTGCCGACTGGGGTTACTTCAAGGAAGTGGCGACCCGCTATGCGGGTACTCGAAACAGTAAACCGTGGGTCACGCCCGAACCTGTCTGGGGTTTGGTGTCGGCGGCACTGGGCAAGAAAAGCAATCGTCGACGATTCCGCGATATTTTTGTCAACCGTGCCGCCACGCCAGCGGACAAGCCCGGCGAGCAGTTTCTGAATAAGGATAAGGTTGACTTTGCCAGTTGGGATGACGTCGGTGCGATGACCTATTGGCGCTATCGTTCCGGTAAAGGCCGAGCGGATTTCAAAAGTGCCAAGGCAAGCTACCTCAAGGCGCGCGAGGTACACGATAAGCAGCGTGATCGTTTGCTGGTGCTTGCCGAATTGTATGAGCGGTTGCAAAAGGCGTTTCCTGCCATCAAGGCGACGTGGCCGTCGGCACCGGACCTGTGCCCGCAGAATCTGACTGTACTGATTGAAGGGGTTGCGCGTCAGATCGAACGCCTGAAAAGTCAGCAGCAGGCGATCGAGCGAAAGCTGGGGCCGTCGTTCTTTCGCTGGCTGGCACAGTGGTTTCGCAAAGGGCTCTATAAACAATGGTTGGACGCCTGCACGAAACTTGATTCAGTACGGGAGTTCGAGCGTGAGTTGCTGGACCTGCCCCGATTGATCGCGGAGTGTGACGTTCATCTGTGGGACGGCACACCGCTGGACAGCAAGGCCAACCAGACTCATGCGTTCTGGCAGGGCAGCCGGTTCAACGAAGCCCGCAGCGATTTGTTTGTTGCGGCGATGACGTTGCACGAAGCATTTTTTCTGGAAGTGGCGAGCCCTAGCCTGATTTTCGCGCTGACCGCCATGCTCGAGCGCCAGCCTTTGACGCCTGCTCGCCGTGCCCTGTGGCAATGGTTCTTCATGCTGACACCCGTGGTGTCGAGCACGTTCGCCTCGATTCGCGCACAGTTTGCCGGACTGGGTGCGGAAGACCTCGGGTGGTTGATCATTGATGAAGCCGGTCAGGCTCCGCCACAAGCCGCCGTGGGAGCAATCATGCGGGCCAGGCACGTGGTGGTGGTCGGCGACCCGTTGCAGATTGAACCGGTTGTGACGCAGTCCACCCGGCTGCTGGAGCAATTGGGGACATTCTGGCTCGGCGATTCGCGCTCACGCTACGCCATTGACAGTCATTCGGTACAAACCTTTGCTGATCGGGGCTACGGGCAGGGCGTCACGCACCCGCTGGATCCCGAGAAGTACATTGGCATTCCACTGGTCATGCATCGCCGGTGTGACAATCCCATGTTCGAGATCTCCAACCGCATTGCCTACGCCAAGCGTATGCAACATGCCAAGGACTCGACCATTACCGCCCACCCGATACTGGGGGTCAGTGCCTGGTGGAATGTAAGCGGCGAATCGCAGGACGGCACCAAGTACATCCAGGCTCAGGGGCAACGGTTGCTGGCTGAGTTGATCAGACTCTACTTGTCCGTTACCAGTGAACGCGCAACCGAACTGCCGCCGGTGTTCATTATCACCCCGTTCCGCGAGGTCAAGGCCGGCCTGGTCAGTCTGCTGCAGGATAAGCAGGTATGGAGGGCGGCATTGCCGGCGGATGTGCAGGTCCCGACCAATCTCGTTTCGTGGGTCAGTACCTGTATTGGCACGGTGCACACGTTCCAGGGCAAGGAAGCCGATATCGTGTTCTTTGTGCTGGGCTGCGATTCCCGTCGTTTGGGGGCGATTGACTGGGCTGCTTCAAGTCCGAACTTGCTGAACGTCGCTGTGACGCGGGCCAAAAAACACCTGTACATCGTGGGGGATCAGGCACTTTGGGGCGATCGCCCCTATTTTGACGTCGCCCGTCAGCTGCTGGCCAGTGCTAAGGCCAGCGTACAGACGCGGGAAGCGCAGCTGTCCTGAGGCTTTTGCAGACGCGCAGTTTCGAGGATCTCTTCCAGGGATCCTTGGGCTGCGGAGCGACAGTCGTCAGCGAGGCGGCAATTTGCTGGCCCCCGAGTTGCTCGGCTCTCGTCAAACTCGCCTTTTTTCAAAAGGTTAGGTTGGCTATATGCGGACGATTGTCATAACCGTTGCAACGCTTTCCCTGGCTGTCCTCGCCTCGGGAGTCCAGGCGAAGGAATTAAGCAAGAGTCACCGTTTCGCCTGCACCTGGGGTTCTGAAATTGCCGCAGGAGCGCAGCAGTCCAAGTTGTCAGGTATTTCGTTGTATGGCGCGCGCAAGCAACTGCAGGTGCGCAAATTCCAGCAGCCGTGGATGCGCATGACCGCGATGGGGATTACCGAACAGACGTACAACAGCACTTCGAAGCTCAAGCCTGCGGCGGTCAAACAGACCTATTACGAACAATGCGTGCGGCATGAATTGGCGCAGCGCTAAACCCGAAAGCCCAACCTGAACCGGTTGGGCTTTTTTATGCCTGAAGGACCGTGGGCGTTATTTTTCGCTTTCGCAATTGACCATCCACGGCACACCAAAGCGATCGACCAACATGCCAAAGCGCACAGCCCAGAAGGTGGCTTCCAGCGGCATGTCGACGCGACCATCGCTGGCCAGTGCGTTGAACACGCGTTCGGCCTCGGCAATGCTGTCGACGTTCAGCGAGATCGAGCAACCACTCATGCCCTGGGTCGGGCGATCGGGTGTGGTGTCGGAGGCCATGATCATCTGGTCGCCAACCTTCAGGCACGTATGGATGATCAGGTGGTGGTGTTCTTTGGGGACATGCTCGGCGGCAGGGGTTTCGCCGAAGGTCATCATTGCCTCGAGTTTTCCTTGCAAGGCTTGTTCGTAGAACGTGAAGGCGGCGCGGCAGTCGCCGTTGAAGATCAGGTACGGGTTGATTCTCATGATGGGCTCCCGAATAGGCAGTAGGGCGAAGCGCGGCCGGGTGTGCCGAAGCTTGCGCCATGGAGTGACTCCATCCAGCAAAGCCCTGGAGCGCTGAATTGCCAGCCGATGCTGCAATTTTTTTGATTCAAGCGACTGATGGCAGGTCAGGAGTCGCGGGAGCCTTTCACCAGCGCCGGGCCTGCCACACGCGGTAAAGGCCGGGACTGCATCAGCGCATTGATGGCCTTGCGATAATTTTGCCCACCCAACGCCATGCTGTTGTTATGCGTGGCTCCCGGTACCAGCAACAGCCGTTTCGGTTGTTGCGCGGCGTTGAAGAGTTGCTCACTGAAGCGCGACGGCACGAACGCGTCGGCCAGGCCATGCACTACCAGCAGCGGCATATGAATGTCGGCGATCTTGTCGATGGAGTCGAACTTCTGCGACAGCAGCCAGCGCACGGGCAATGAGGTGTTGGCCACGGCGGCTGCGACATCTGCCAGCGAGGTGAAGGTGGATTCGATCACCAGTCCGCGCACTGGCAGGGGCTTTTGATGACGCGCGGCGTCCTGGCCAAGTTCGGCCGCCAGGTCGATGGCCACGGCGCCACCCAGGGAGTGGCCGTAGATCAGGCGTTTCTCCGGATCCGGTTGCAACAGTTTGAAGCGTTCCCACGCCACGCGTGCATCTTCGTAAACGCTGGTTTCCGATGGGAGGTCGCCCTTGCTCTGGCCGAAGCCACGGTAGTCGATGGCCAGCACCGAATAGCCTGCTGCGCGCAATTGCTCGATGCGAAACAGCTGGCCCGTCAGGTTCCAGCGTACGCCGTGCAAATAGAGAATGGCCGGCGCATTGGCTTTTTCCGCCGGCCACCACCAGGCATGGATGTTCTGCCCGGCCTTGAAGCGCTTGGGTTGCAGGTCCAGCTCCTGCACGCTATCGGGTAACCCGTGATACCAGCCAGCGGTGCCCGGTTCTATGCGAAACAGCAGTTTGCGCTCGGTATGTTCCAGTACGGCACAACTCGTCGGCACGCCGATAACCAACGCGGCCATGCGGGCGAACGCCAAACGGCGGCGACGCAGACGAGTCATGAACGAGAGCCACATTAAACGTTTCACCCGGGTGCAGACAAAGAACGCTTTTTACCAGATGCCTCGGCCCGTGCGGGATATTTTTCGACCACTGTCCACGGGCAACGATTACAAAATGCTGCGACGGCTCAGGTCACCCGCAGGACGATTTTGCCGATATGGTCGCCGGCTTCCATGTGTGCATGGGCCTGAGCCGCTTCGCTCAGCCAATAGACCTTGTCGATGATTGGCAAGCAGCGCCCGGCAGACAACGCCGGCCATACGTGTTCGCGCAGTTGCGCGGCAATCGCGGCTTTTTCCGCCGTGGTCCGCGGGCGCAACAGCGAGCCGGTCACCACCGCGCGTTTGCCGAGGATCGCCAGTAGATCGACGTCATTGGCCCGGGCGCCGCCGAGGAAACCGAGCATCACCAAATGGCCGTCCATCGCCAGCGCGCTGACATTATCGTTGAGGTACGAGCCGCCCATGATATCCAGAATGACATTCACCCCCTGACCTGCGGTTTTCTCGGCAATGACCGTGGCGAAATGCTCTTCGCGGTAGTTGATCGGCTGGCCGCCGAGCTCGCGGATCGCTGCGCATTTATCAGGGCTGCCAGCGGTGGCGAAGGCTTCGATGCCGAATTCGCGGCACAGCATCAATGCGGTGGTGCCGATGCCGCTGGTGCCCCCGTGAATCAGCGCGCGTTGCCCACGGCTGGCGCCGCCGAGGCCAAACAGGTTGGCCCACACAGTAAAGAAGGTTTCCGGGATCGCGGCGGCCTGGATCCAGTCGAGTCCGTCGGGGATGGGCAGCGTCTGGCCGGCCGCAACCGTGCAGTATTCGGCGTAACCGCCACCATTGGTCAGCGCACAGACTCGGTCACCCACGGCGAACGCGGTCACGCCGACTCCGAGTGCGACCACTTCACCGGCCACTTCCAGGCCGGGGATCGGGTTCATGCCCGGTCGCATCGGATATTTGCCGGCACGCTGCAGGGCATCCGGACGATTGATGCCGGCGGCATGCACGCGGATCAGCACCTCGCCCTCGGCGGCCACCGGCAACGGTACACGTTTGGGTTGCAGAACGTCGGGACCACCGGGTTCGGTGATTTCGATGCGCGTCATTTCATTGGGTAAAGACATGGTGAGACCTCTTCGCAAAGGGTGTGTAGATGGGAGGCGCCAGGGCAGCAAAGATTCCCGTCAGTCGCAGCAGGCGTGTGCCAGCGGGTGTGTGCGGCGCCCGATATGGGTCGCGAACTCCAGCAATATCGCGACGACAATCGCGCCGCCAGCGATCAGGAACAGCAATGCGTGATGACCACCGGTGGCATTGAACAGCGCCGAATAGGCAAAACCGGCCAGCGCCTGAAAGGTGGCAAACGAGACCGTGGCGCGACTCCAGGCGACCTGCTGGCGGTGATGTTCCGGCACCAGTTCATGCACCCGCGCCAGCGCCAGTGGCACGATGCCTGGCGGGAATGAGCCGATGATCACCGCCAACAACGCCAACCCCAGGAAGGACTGGGCAACGGCCAGCAATCCAAGGGCAATCGCTTGCACCACCAGCACCGCTCGAATACTCGCGCGCGCGCCAAACCGGTCGGCGAGAAAGCCGTAACTCACCGGCCCGACAATCGCGCCCAGGCCATACATCACCCACACCAGCGCACCGACATGCGCTCCGGCGCCGAGCCCACGCGCCACGTAATCAACCAGAAAGACCATCGCCGGAACCAGGCCTGCGGCCATGAATGCATATTGCGCGAACAAGACGTAAACGGCGGGAGGTGTCGACTGAGGCTCGACAACGGCGTGTGAAGCAGCCGCGTGCACAGGATTGTCAGGCCAGCCGAACCAGCTCAGCGCCGTCAGCATCAGCGCCAACGCACCCAGCCCCAGCCAGGTGTCCTGCAAACCCAGGCTCAACAGCGGCGGTACAAGGGTGCCGGAGCCGGCAATGCCCAGCCCGATACCGAGAAAGATCGCGCCGCTGGCCAGTCCCTTGCGTGACGCCGGCACATGCGGCAACACCGTGGCGGCGACCAGCACCATGATCGCGCCCCCGGCAATGCCCGACAGCAGCCGCCAGCCAAAGAACCAGCTCACGGACAGCGGAAACGCACAGGCAAAAAACGCCGCAGTCACGGCCAGCATCATAAACCGCAGCGCGGATGTGTTGCCCACATGCCGCGCCAGCGGCCGGCCGAGCAGGGCGCCCACCAGGTAGCCGACCAGATTGGCTGCGCCGAGGTACACCACGTCGTTGGCGGAAAACCAGCGAGCCTGAATCAGCTCGGGTATCAGCGGTGTGTAAGCAAAGCGTGCCAGGCCAATGCCGACGAGGCTGGCACAGAGTCCGGCGAAGATCGGCAGCCAGAAACCGGTGGGTGATGATGTACGCATGATAGCGATTCCAAGGAAGGTGTATGGCGCTCAGCATATCGGCTATCGTTGCTGCGTTAACGCAGCGATTTGGCGGCGCAATGATGCAAATATGCATCGCAAGGAGACAGCTATGAATTGGGATGACGCACGGGTGTTTCTGGCTGTTTGCCGCGAATCGACGTTGCGCGGCGCCGCACGCGTCCTGGGCGTGGATCAGGCAACAGTGGGGCGGCGCATCACCGCCCTGGAGAAGTCCCTGAGCGCGACATTGTTCCTGCGCACCCCGGACGGTTATGCCTTGACGGCAGTCGGTGAGGCGGCACTCAAAAGTGTGGAAAAAATGGAGCATTCGGCGCTTGAACTGGAGCGCCGGATCCAGGGCCTGGACGATCGTCTGACCGGCAACGTGCGCGTCAGCACCACGGATTCGCTGGCCATCGACTTCCTTATTCCCGCCATTGCCCGATTGCACGAACGGCATCCGGATGTGCGCGTGCAACTGGATGCCTCGACGCAGATTCTCAGCCTGGCCAAGCGCGAAGCCGATATCGCAGTGCGCAACACGCGGCCTGACAACCCCGACCTGATTGCCCGACGAATCGCTCGATGGCCGGTGGGCCTGTTCGCTTCACAGGCGTATATCGACGCCAACGGGGTTCCTCGGCAGGGCTCGGCGTTCGAGGGACATGATCTGGTGGTTTACCATCCGTATCTGCAAGGCAACAAGGACATGACGCTGGTCTCCGAGCCGCTGCATCGCGGGCGCATCGTTGCCAGCCTGAGTTCCAGCCTGCTGGTGCGCCGATCAATTGCCGCCGGCCTGGGGGTAGGCGAAATGCCCGTCTACATGGGCGAGCGCGACGGTCTTGTCAGGTTATGGCCGGAGCGCACGCGACCACTGCCGTATGAAGTCTGGCTGGTGACCCATGCGGATTTGCGCCACACCGCGCGGGTGCGGGCGGTGATCGAGCAGATTGTCGATGTGTTTGCGTTGGAGAATGAGTAGCTGCAGTGGCGGTATTGCCCCGGCTACATCACCTGACGAAACGGCCTACGCTCGAGTCAGAATGTGCCGGCTTGTAGGCTGTGGGAAGGAGTTCTATTGTTTCCGCAGTTCGGTGAGAGACGTCGGGCTCGCACTGAGGCAATGGGCCAGGGAAGGTCTCGGTAACCCCAAAAAGGTGTCGAATTGAAAGCCAGGGAATTCAGTCAATATCCAGTCAGTGATCCATCCAGCAAAGGTCAGAACGCTCAAGCCATGAATGCCGTAAGCCGTGACGAGTTCAACGCCAGGATCGAGACCATCGAAACAAGGATGGATGCTCGGGTCGAGGGGATACGGGCAGACTTTCGAGAGTTTCTGGCGGTTCAGGCCGAACGGGACAAGAGGCGTGATCAGGTACAAGCCGAGCGAGACAACACGCGTGATCAGGTACAGGCTGAGCGAGACCACACGCAAACCGAGCGAGAAAAAACACAAACCGAGCGAGACAAGCGTTACGACATGATTTCGCAGGAGATGCGAGAAATTGCCAAGAGGGTTGAGGACGCTGCCAGGCAGGGATCGACCGTCAAGGCCAATGTCTGGGCGGCCACCGCGGTCCAGTTACTTGGGATCGTCGCCATCGTCGTCGGCGGCTATTACGCGAATCAGGCCAATATGTATGTCGCGATGCAAACAACGCTGGCCGCCGTTCAAGCGGGCAGGGACATCAGCGTACCGACACCCTCGGCATTTCCCTCACTGACGCCGCCATAAAAACGGCCTCCATCGGGAGGCCGTTTTTTTGGGCATCAAAGCACCGCGTCATGGCATTTGCGGCAGCTCCTGCGGCCGTAAGTCAAACACCAGCACTTCGGCATCCACGCCGTTGCTCAAGGTCAACGCCTGCTCTTCGCGAATCCGCACGCCGTCACCTTCCTGCAACTGCAGGCCGTTGAGCTCAACGCTGCCGCGCGCCACATGTGCGTAAGCGTAGCGATTGGCCGGCAATTGCAGAGTGGCGCTTTCCTTGCCATCGAACAGCCCGGCGAAGACTCGTGCATCCTGACGCACTTTCAACGAGCCATCACTGCCGTCCGGCGAAATGATCAATTGCAGGCGACCGCGTTTTTTCTGTGCAGCGAAGTGCTCCTGCTGATAGCGCGGTTTGGCGCCAGCCACGTCCGGCACGATCCAGATCTGCAAGAAATGCACGGGCTTGGTGGCTGAATGGTTGTACTCGCTGTGGGCAACGCCGTTACCCGCGCTCATCAATTGCACATCGCCGGGGCGGATCACGGAACCGGTGCCCAAGGTATCTTTGTGTTCCAGCGCACCCTCAAGCACGTAGGAAAAAATTTCCATGTCGCGATGCGGGTGCTGACCAAAACCTTTGCCGGCAGCGACGCGGTCATCATTGATCACCAGCAGGTCAGAGAACCCCTGTTCACGCGGGTTGCGGTAGCTGGCGAAGGAAAAGGTGTGGAACGACTTCAACCAGCCATGATTGGCGAGGCCACGATCGGAGGCTTTGCGAAGGGTCAGCATGATGAAATCTCCTGTCAGGACGTGAATTCGTCCGAGTGAGAAGAAGGTTAATGGTTATTCTGTTGATCAATAAGTAGCTGAAAATTGTAAGACTGTCCTTTTCAAGTTGACAGTTTTTGTGATGCGGGCGCCATATTCTTTTCCAACGGTTGTCATGTATTTGGCCATAATGCACAGCCTGACCCAGGCATTTATTTCTCTTCGATTCTTGTGATGTCATCCCCATGAAAACCGTGGCAATGGTGCTGTTCCCCGACTTTCTTCTGCTCGACATGGCCGGGCCGCTGGAAGTGTTTTCAGTGGCCAACCGTTATCTGCAACCACAATCCCACTACCAGTTGACCACCCTTGGGACCGAGCACGGGCCGTTACGCGCGTCCAATGGCGTGCTGGTGCACGCTGACCGAACTATCGCGGATGCCGCCCAACACTATGACTTGCTGCTGGTACCCGGCGGGCCGGGCGCTTACAACCAGAGGTTTCCGGCTTTGTTTGCCTGGCTACCGGGAGCGGTGCAGCGCGCCGAACGCTACGGCTCCATCTGTACCGGCGCGTTTGTGCTGGGACATGCCGGATTGCTTGACGGCTATCGCGTGACCACTCACTGGAACTACGTCGAGCGTCTGGTCAAAGGTTTCCCCAAGGCTGACGTGACGACCGATCAGATCTACGTCGAAGACCGCAATCTGATTACCTCGGGCGGCGTTACGGCGGGGATTGACCTGGCCCTGGCCGTGGTCGCCCGGGATCATGGCAAGAAGCTCGCCCAGGACGTGGCCAAGGTCTTGCTGGTGGTGATGAAACGTCAGGGCGGCCAGGCCCAGTTCAGTCCATTGATGGCGGCGGTCGCTCCGCATGAAACGCCGATCACCCGCGTGCAGAATTACGTACTTGAACACATTGATGAAGCCTTCACGGTCGAGCGCATGGCAGGGCTGGCCAACATGAGCGCGAGGCATTTCGCCCGGTTGTTTGCCCGCGACGTCAACATGACACCGATGGAGTTTCTGCAAAGTGCGCGCATTGATTGTGCACGCAACTTGCTGGAAACCAGCGAACTGCCACTGAAAACCGTAGCTTACAAAAGCGGTTTTGGCAGTGTGCGGCACATGCGGTTTCTGTTCGCCGAAAGGCTCGGGCTGACCCCGGCGCAGTACCGCGAACAGTTCAGCTAGAGCCGTTCTGTCCGTCTAGGGCACCCCGATGTCCGTGTTGCGCCCCGTATCGTGCTTGTGCCGTCACGTGACGCTGCCAAGATAACTGGCATGGACAATCACAACGATTCGAACTCGGCGTCGGTGCTGCGTTTCGGCCCGTATGCGTTTCATTTGCGGCAACGTCTGATCCTTGAAGGTGATCGGCAGTTGCGCATGGGCGGGCGCGCCATGGACATTTTGCAGGTGCTGCTCGAGCGCGCCGGGCGCGTGGTCAAAAAAGAACAGTTGATTGCCATGGTCTGGCCGACTTCGGTCGTCGAAGAGATCAATCTGCGCGTGCACATCGCTGCCCTGAGACGGGCGCTGGGTGATGGTCAGAACGGCCAGCGCTACATCGTCAACGTGCCGCAATGCGGTTACAGCTTTATTGCCCCGGTGCTTTACGACAGTGTCACGCAAGTGGTCTTCGAAACCCTGCACGCGCCCCAGCACAATCTTCCCGCACGGCTGACCCCGGTCACCGGGCGTGATTCGCTGGTCGGCGGTCTGGTACGACAGCTGCCCCTGTGTCGGCTGCTGACGGTGACCGGCGCACCGGGGATCGGCAAATCCACCGTAGCGCTGCGTGTCGCCGAACTGCTGCTGCAACATTATCGCGATGGCGTGTGGCAGGTTGACCTGGCCTTGGTCGACACTGATACGGCGCTGCTTGCCTATCTGTTGCAGACCCTCGATTGCGACTTTTCCACGCTCTGTCGTCGCCATGCGCTGCTGTTGCTGGATAACTGCGACCACGTGCGCGAAGCCTGTGCCGGGCTGGTGGAAAACCTGCAGAACGCCGCGCCGCAACTGTCCATTCTCGTGACCAGTCGCGAACCCTTGCAAGTCGTTCTGGAAACCGTCCAGCACATCCCGCCGCTGGCCATTCCCAAGCGTGCGGCAGGCGAAACGGCGGACCAGTTCATGGGGTACTCGGCGGTGCAATTACTCGTCAGTCGGGCGCGGGTTCGCCAGCATGATTTCCGGTTGCGCGAGCAGGATTTGAAAACCGTGCGCGAGATATGTCTCCAGCTCGACGGCTTGCCGTTGGCCATCGAGTTGGCCGCGGCGCAGATCGACGCGCTGGCGCTGGTGGGCTTGCAGGCGCAAGTCGATAACGGGCTGCAACTGCTCAGCCTCGGCAGACGCACGGCGGTGGCGCGCCACCAGTCGATGGCGGCCGCGCTCGACTGGAGCTACCAACGCTTGAGCGAGCAGGAGCAACGGGTGCTGCAGCAGTTATCGGTGTTCAAGATCGCATTCACCCTGGAGGCCGCGCTGGCGGTAATCATGCGCCCGGCGTTGAGCAGCTCCATGCTGATCACCGTTATCGAAGGCTTGGTCCGCAAGTCGCTGCTGATGGTGGAGCGGAGCAACGGTGCGCTGCTTTATCGAATGCTCAACACCACGCGGCGATACGCCCGTGAGCAGCTTGAAGGCAGTGGTGAAAGGCTCGACGTCGAGCGGCGACACACGCGGTACATCAGGCGTATGCGCAAAGAATCAAGCGCACAACTGGCCGCGCAACTCGTTGAGTAGCAGGCGGACCTTGCGCAAGTCCGGCGTCGCATAGCCTTCCGTGAAGCGTTGGTAGACCGGATTCAGCAGATCCAGCGCGTCGTGGCAGCGGTTCTGGCGCTGCCATAACTGCGCCAGCGAGGTGGCGCTGCGCAATTCCCAGGCCAGGGCGCCTTGGGCCCGGGCGACGGACAGGGCCTGGTGCAGGATTTTTTCTGCTTCGGCGGTATTGTCGGTGTTTGCCTGTACGCCTGCGCGAGCAGGCTCGCCAGGGTGATCGACCGGACAGCACTGCTCGTCAAGCAACCGCTGCGCCCGTACCCGCAAGATCTCCGCCGTGCTCCACCCGGCATCACCGCTGCGGGCCCGTTCCAGCAGCGCGTCGTCAACGAACCGGCCGTCCAGCGTCACCATGATTTCCTTGATCAAGCCGCTGTCATCCGCCGGCAGTGGCGTCGCGCTGTCCGGTTCGATCACCTGCGCGTAGTGCCGTGCCCAGGTATGAAACAACAGCACCGAATGTTTCTGTGACTGTTCAAGCAACATCTGCAACAGCGCCTGCGCGTTCTGCCGGTCGCCGTTGTAATGGGCGATCAGGCAACTGGCCAGCGCCAGGGTGTAGCAAATCGAAGTGCCGTGATCGATTTGTACGGCGATGTTCAGGGCCTGCCGCGCCGTGTGCCAGGCCTGCACGGGGAAGCCCTGCATCCACAGGACCCGCGCGAGCACTGTCAGCGAGGCGACGCTTTGATCGTATTGCACACCAAAACCGTGGGTAAACCGATTGAGGTGACCGCTTTGCGTCATGCTCTGGATCACCTGTTCGGCATGGATGCGTGCTTGCGGCTGATCGCCGGCGTAATGCAACGCCAGCACACGCAATCGGTGCGCACTCAGTGACAACAGAGGGTCACCGTGCGGGCCCAGACGGTCGAACTGTTCGCTTTGCGCCAGAGCCGCCCGGTACTGCCCGCAACTGAGGTTGACTGCCATGTGCCCGGATACGGCGCGCAGTTGTCCGGCGACATCGCCGTGTTGCTGCGCCAGTGCGTGGGCGCTGGCAAAGGCCTCGATGGTTTCCGGGGTGCCGCCCCAGGTGTGATAACAGGCGCTGCCGAGCGCCAGTTTCAGGGCGATCTGCAGGCGCGGGCAGGGCTTGTCGGCCTGTTCCAGCAACGCCAGGGCCTGACGCACGTAGCCGCCGTACTCCTTGAGCAACGACAATTCCTGCCATATCGGTGCGGAGATCGCCGCCAGTTCAATTGCCAGAAGCGCCGGGCCGGCTCCATTCAGGCTCCAGTCCAGCGCCGCGCGCAAATCTTCCAGACCCCGGGCATAGCGTTCGATCCACACCAGCGTCGGGGTGTGTTCCCACGCGCTCTGCGCTTGTTGCATCAACACCAGACACCGTTCGGCGTGACGCTGGCGGGTTTCGTCGAGTTCTGCGACGTGATCGAGTTTTTCCAGGGCATAGCGCCGGGTCGTATCGAGCAAGCGGTAGAACACCTCTTCATCGCCGACTTCGACATTGAGCAGTGATTTGGCCACCAGTTGCGTAATCGAGCCAAATACCTCACCGGGCAAAATGTGTTGACCGCCAATCACCGCCGCAGCGGATTCCAGGGTGAAGCCGCCGCGAAATACGCTCAACCGGCGCAGGCAGGTCTGCTCGCACTGGCTGAGCAGATTGAAACTCCAGTCCAGGGTGGCACGGAGCGTTACATGGCGTTCCGGATGACCCGGCAGCAGAGGCGGTAACCGCCCCTGTAGCTGACTCAGCAAACCCCTCAGGTCCGTGCCGTCGATTTGCGCGGCGGCCAGCTCCAGTGCCAGTGGAATGCCATCAAGCCGCTGGCAGATTTCGATGGCCTGCGTCAGGTTGGCATCATTGAGTTCAAAGTGTTCATGGGCAGCCATGGCGCGCTCGGCGAACAATTGCAGCGCGGCAAAAGCCAGCGCTTGCGCATGGTCCGTCACGGCCGACAGCGGCGGACAATCGAGGGTTTCCAGGCGCTGCACATATTCGCCCTCGGCCCGCAGGCTCTCGCGGCTGGTGGCCAGGATGTGCACCTGCGGTGCGCCGCGCAAAAGGCTTTCGCTGAGCTGGGCCACGGCGTCGATCAAGTGTTCGCAGTTATCGATCACCAGCAACATCTGCCGTTCGCGCAAGCCATTGATCAGGCTGGTCAGCGGATCGTTGTCGTGCAGCAGGATGTCGAGCAGGGCGGCGAGGTGCGAATAGATCATGCGCGGGTCGCTCAACGGCGCCAGATCGAGCAAGCGGATACCGTCGCGATAGCGCCCGATCAACTGCTCGGCCACCCGCAGGGCCACAGTGGTCTTGCCGATCCCGCCGGGGCCGACGAGGGTGATGCAACGCTGGCGCGGCAACTGCTTCATCAGGCTGTCGACCAGCGTCTGGCGGCCGATCATGCGTGTGCGCCGTAGCGGCAAGTTGTGGCGGCCGACGGCGTCGCCGGCAGGGCGTTGCCGAATGGGTTCGAGCAGGATCGGCGCGACAAAACTGTAGCCGCGGTGCGCCACGGTGACGATATAGCGCTGCCCGTTCTGGCCGTCACCGAGTGCCTTGCGCAAGGCCGCCATGTGCACGCGCAGATTGATCTCTTCGACAACGTTGTCCGGCCAGACGCCGGCCATCAATTGTTGCTTGCTGACCACCTCGCCGGCCTGGGCCAGCAGGATCAGCAGAATATCCATCGCCCGCCGCCCCAGCCGCAATGGCTGGTCGCCCTCGAGCACCAGCCGTTGTTCTGGATAAATCCGATAGGGGCCGAAACCGAAGGCCTGATTCGGGGAACGATTCAACAGCTGACTCCTGCGGGGTTGCGGCGGACGGTCGGGACAGCAGCGCACAGGCTTCTATTCCGGGGTGTCCGGGCATAATCCTCAGGTTTGAGCGATCGCGCAACGGTGGGTGTTGCAACGCTCAAAATCGACCGGGTTTTGTTCGGCCGTTTTGCACGTCCCGCATCACCTGACAGCGCCATGCAAACGGATTGATCCCTTCGCTGCGGGTGAACATGTGACAGAAGTGTGCCTGGTCGCAGAAGCCGCATTCCAGGCTGATTTGCGTCAGGCTCAGATCGGTGTGCTGGATCAGCAGCTTGGCCCGGGCCAGGCGCTGGCTACGGATCCAGTCTTGTGGCGAAAACCCCGTGCTGCATTTGAAGGCGCGGGAGAAGTGGCTGCGCGACAGCGCACAAGCACGGGCCAGTTCGGCGACTTCCAGGCTTTCGCCCAGACGTTCGAGAATCAGTTGTTTGACGTGTCGTTCACGTTGCGGGCTGAGTCCGCCAATCCCGCTTTTGCGCGATTGACTGGCAGGGGCGAGGGCGACGGTAGGTTGCGAGTGAGCCATGGCCAGTGTCCGTGTCGGTGGGGAAGGCACGACGGCGTTCCCTCAAGTCAAAAAACAACGCTGCGCAGAGGCATTCATTGTTGGGCCGAGCCTTGGGGCTGACGAGTTAATCGTTGTTAATTTGCTGAACAACTTCGGGCTCAAACCACCGTTGATCGCGTAAAGTGCGCTGCACTTGCGTCTGATTGGCCATAGAAGGAAAGCGCCCATGAACCGTAATGATCTGCGCCGCGTCGACATGAACCTGTTGGTGATTTTCGAAGCGTTGATGTTCGAAAAGAACCTGACCCGCGTCGCCGAAAAACTGTTCATGGGCCAGCCCGCCGTGAGCGCGGCGCTGGGCCGCTTGCGCGATCTGTTCGATGATCCGTTGCTGTTGCGCAACGGCCGCGCGATGGAGCCGACCGCCCGCGCACTGGCGATTCTCAAGGAGTTGCAACCGGCGATGGACGTGATCTCCGGCGCGGTCAGCCGGGCCAAGGAGTTCGACCCGGCGAGCAGTTGCGACGTGTTTCGCATCGGCCTGTCGGACGACGCCGAGTTCGGTCTGTTTCCGCCCTTGCTGCGCCAGTTGCAGGAAGATGCACCGGGTATCGTCGTGGTGGTGCGCCGTGCCAATTACCTGTTGATGCCGGCGTTATTGGCCTCCGGGGAAATTTCCGTTGGCGTCAGTTACACCACCGATCTGCCGGCCAACGCCAAACGCAAAAAGCTGCGCGACATTCCCTGCAAGGTGCTGCGTGGCGATAACCGGCCCGGGCCACTGACGCTGGACGAATACTGCGAGCGGCCGCATGCGATGGTGTCGTTTTCCGGCGACCTGAGCGGCAATATCGATCTGGATCTGGCCAAACTCGGCCGCACCCGCCGGGTGGTCCTTGGTGTGCCGCAATTCAGCGGCTTGCGGGCGTTGCTCGCCGGCACCGAAATGATCGCCACCGTGCCGGATTACGCGGCGTGCGCGTTGGTTGAGGGCTGTGCCTTGCGCGCTGAAGACCCACCGTTCCCGATTGATGCCGCGCAATTGTCGATGGCCTGGAGCGGGGTGCATGACAACGATCCGGCAGAGCGTTGGTTGCGCTCGCGGATCAGCCAGTTCATGGCCGCGCCGTTGAATATTCCAGCGATTTAAATCCCCGCGCAGATCTCACTGCCACACAGCCCTCTGTGGGAGTGAGCCTGCCCCGCGAAGGCGTCAGGTCAGTCGATATTTCTGTTGAATGACACTCCGCTATCGCTGGCAAGCCAGCGCCCACAGAGTTCTTCGGCGTTGTCGGCAACCAGGTTGATCGCAGAAGAGAGCACACCTATCCAATTTCCCCCCGACCATCATTGGCATGATTCCAGCCAATGACATTTCAAGGGTCGGGTCATGAACGTTTCACAACGCGATGAACGGGCGCAGGACGTCGGTTTGCTGTTTCTGCGGGTCAGTGGCGGGTTGTTTCTGCTGTGGGTGCACGGTTTGCCCAAGCTGCTGGACTTCACGGCACAACTGCAACTGATCGAAGACCCGTTCCACCTCGGCGCCCACCTCACCCTGATGCTGGCGATCTTCGCCGAAGTGCTCTGTCCGCTACTGATCGTCGCCGGGGTGCTGGCGCGTTTGGCCTGCTTGCCTATTCTGTTTGTGCTACTGGTGGCGCTGTTGCTCGTGCACCCGCAATGGAGTGTGGCCGAGGGGCAGTTCGGCTGGTTGCTGTTGATCCTGTTTGCCACTGTGTTTATCGCCGGGCCGGGACGGCTGGCGCTCAATGTTCGCTTGCCCGGAGTACTGCGTTATGCCTGAAGTCCTTAGTCAAAAAGCACCGGGGGCAGACGAAACGGTCACCTTGATCATCAAGCATCAGGTCAAGGCCGGTTTCGAGTCGGCCTATGAAGCCTGGCTGCGCAATATCGTGCGCGTGGCGGGGCAGCGTGAAGGCCATCTGGGCGTGGACGTGGTGCGTGGCAAGCGCGGCCGTCTCGACTTCTACACCTGCGTGCTGCGTTTCAGATCCACCGAAGCGATGCAAGGGTGGCTGGAGTCGCCGCAGCGTCAGGCACTGGTGGCCGAAGCCGCGCCGATGCTCGCCGATGGCGACCAGACCGAAGTCGCGCCGATCAACGAATTCTGGTTCGCGCCACTGGCCGACGCCGCCTCGCCACCGCCGCGCTGGAAGCAGGCAGTGATCACGCTGCTGGTGATTCTGCCGCACACCTTGCTGGTGCCGCTGATCTGGGGGCCGTTGCTGGCGCTGCATCCCATTCTTTCCAACTACGTGGTCGCCACGTTCCTGATCACCCTGACCATCGTGCTGTCGGTGGTGTACGTATTCATGCCTCGCGTCACGCGATTGTTTGCGCCTTGGCTCGAAGCGAGTCAGGCCCATGAGCACCTTGATTCTCAAAAACCTCAGGCGCGCTGAAACGCCGAGGTTTCGCTCCCTTTCACTTTGTCTGAGGAACTGCGATGAACGCCGATCTGATTCTGTTCAATGGCCAATTTCATACCGTAGACCGTACCAAACCACTGGCCAGCGCCGTGGCGATCAAGGACGGCCGTTTTGTTGTCGTCGGCAACGACGCCCAGGCCATGGCCCTGCGCGGTTCGGCCACGCAAGTGATCGACATGCACGGCCGCTGCGTCATTCCCGGCCTCAATGACTCGCACCTGCACCTGATCCGTGGCGGTCTGAACTACAACCTCGAACTGCGCTGGGAAGGCGTGCCGTCGCTGGCCGATGCACTGCGCATGCTCAAGGAACAGGCCGACCGCACGCCGACCCCGCAATGGGTGCGTGTGGTCGGTGGCTGGAACGAGTTCCAGTTCGCCGAAAAACGCATGCCGACCCTCGAAGAACTCAATCAGGCGGCGCCGGACACCCCGGTGTTCGTGCTGCACCTGTACGACCGCGCGCTGCTTAACCGTGCCGCACTGCGGGTGGCCGGTTACACCCGTGACACGCCGAACCCGCCAGGTGGCGAGATCGTCCGGGATGCCAACGGCAACCCGACCGGCATGCTGGTCGCACGGCCGAACGCGATGATCCTGTACTCGACGCTGGCCAAGGGGCCGAAGCTGCCGCTGGAGTATCAGGTCAACTCGACCCGTCAGTTCATGCGCGAACTCAATCGCCTTGGTCTGACCAGCGCGATTGATGCCGGCGGAGGTTTCCAGAACTATCCGGACGACTATCAGGTGATCGAGCAACTGGCCAAGGAGGACCAGTTGACCGTACGCATCGCCTACAACCTGTTTACCCAGAAACCCAAAGAAGAACTGAGCGATTTCCAGAACTGGACCGGCAGCGTCACCCTGCATCAGGGTGATGATTACCTGCGTCACAACGGTGCCGGTGAAATGCTGGTGTTCTCGGCGGCGGACTTCGAGGACTTCCTCGAACCGCGCCCGGATTTGCCGCAGACCATGGAACAGGAACTGGAGCCGGTGGTGCGCCACCTGGTCGAACAGCGCTGGCCGTTCCGTCTGCACGCCACTTACAACGAATCGATCAGCCGCATGCTCGACGTGTTCGAGAAGGTCAATCGCGACATTCCGTTCAACGGTCTGCCGTGGTTCTTCGACCACGCCGAAACCATCACCCCGCAAAACATCGAGCGGGTGAGGGCGCTGGGCGGCGGCATTGCGATTCAGGATCGCATGGCGTTCCAGGGCGAATACTTCGTCGATCGTTACGGTAAACAGGCAGCCGAGGCCACGCCGCCGATCAAGCGCATGCTCGCCGAAGGCGTGCCGGTGGGCGCTGGCACCGATGCCACGCGGGTGTCCAGCTACAACCCGTGGACCTCGCTGTACTGGATGGTCAGCGGTCGTACCGTCGGTGGTCTGGCGCTGTACGAAGAAGGTTTGCCACGCACCACCGCGCTGGAACTGTTCACCCACGGCAGCGCCTGGTTCTCGTCCGAGCAAGGCAAGAAGGGCCAGATCAAGGTCGGGCAACTGGCGGATCTCGCGGTACTGAGCGCGGATTTCTTCCACGTCGAAGAAGAGGCGATCAAGTGGATCGAGTCGGTACTGACCGTGGTCGGCGGCAAGATCGTCTATGCCGCCGGTGACTTCGAAGACCTCGGCCCACGCTCGATTCCGGTTCTGCCGGACTGGTCGCCAGTGGTGAAAGTCCCGGGCCACTGGCGGCCGAATTCGCCGCTGCAGGCGCAAGTGCATCAGTGCGTTGGCGCCTGTGCGGTGCACTCGCACAGCCATGAAAAGGCGCGGCTGTCGAACGCGCCGGTCAGCGACTTTGCCGGTTTCTGGGGCGCCTTCGGCTGTTCCTGTTTCGCCTTTTGATCCCGACAACAAAAGCGCCGGCCACGCGGTACGGCGCTTTACGCAATATCCACCCACCCAGGAGTTTTCCCATGAGCGTTCCTTACACACGTCTGAACAAAGATGATGCGGTTGTGCTGTTGGTCGATCACCAGACCGGTCTGATCTCGCTGGTGCAGGATTTCTCGCCGAACGAATTCAAGAACAACGTCTTGGCGCTGGGCGATATCGCCAAGTTCTTCAAGCTGCCGACCATCCTCACCACCAGTTTCGATGCCGGTCCGAACGGCCCGCTCGTACCGGAATTGCGCGAGCAGTTCCCGGACGCGCCGTTCATTCAGCGTCCTGGCCAGATCAATGCCTGGGACAACGAAGATTTCGTCAAGGCGATCAAGGCCACCGGCCGCAAGCAACTGATCATCGCCGGTGTAGTGACTGACGTCTGCGTAGCGTTCCCGACCCTGTCGGCCATCGCTGAAGGTTATGAAGTGTTCGTGGTCACCGACTCGTCCGGCACCTTCAACACCACCGTACAACAAGCGGCCTGGGCGCGGATGTCGGCCGCCGGTGCCCACCTGCTGAACTGGTTCTCGGTGGCGTGCGAGCTGCAGGGCGACTGGCGCAACGACATGGAAGGCCTGGCGCATCTGCTGTCGGAACGCCTGCCGAACTACCGCAACCTGATCAACAGCTACACCAAGTTCACTGCCAAGTAAAAGCCCCTGGCCCTCTCCCAAAGGGAGAGGGCCGTGTTCGAGCTACGCCGACCTGCAATACCGAGCCGAACTCCGGTCTTGAAATGCCCGGAGATCGGCTCCCTTTCCCCCACGTCCCCTTGGGGGAGAGGGTTGGGGTGATGGGGGAGACTTTTGATCTTAAAATCCCCGCATCAGCGCTTCTGCAACCATCCCAAAAACCCACCTTTCCTCACCGCTACCGGTTTGGCCATCAACGCGAGGCGACTGTTCTGCTGCCGCACCGCCTGCAATTTATTCAAGGCCCGACTCACCTCTGTGCGCTGTTCCATGCACTGACGGGTGAGGTTCTTGTCGAGGCGATAGATGATGCTCGACGTCAACGCCGTGAACGTGGCTTGCGAAGGCGTATCGGCGAGGATGCTCTGTTCGCCCATGACCTCGCTCGGCCCCATGCGTCCGGCTTCGGTCTGGCCGGCGCCATCGGGCACGGTCGCACTGACCACGCCGGTGGCGATGACAAACAGACTGTCGGGCACTTCATCCAGCCCCAGCACCACCTGACCGGCTGCGTACTGTTGCGCGACCATCGACTCGGCGAGGCGATCGCGTTCCTCATGGCTCAACGAGCGGAAGACTTTCACTTCATCGAGCAGTGCCCGGGCGCGGGTCGAGGGCTCGATCACGCCATCGGGGTGCCGGGAAATACCTGCGGCTTCGAGATGACGGTGGGCGAGGTCGAACAGTTGATTGCGTACCTCGCTTTTCTTGCCCAACTCACTGATGAAACCGCTGGCGACGTATTCCGACATCTCTTCACCGGCTTCTTTCAACACGGCTTTGGGCGGTGGATTCAACAGCAGGCTGCTGCTGCCTTGCAGGGTGCGGTCGAGGGCGTCGAGCACGCGCCGGGGGCGAATATGGTTCGGCACCTTGATGCTGATCGAGACACCGTGCAGGTTGGTCGGGCGACTGAGATTGACGATCTTCGCCTTGGCCGCCACCGAGTTCGGCACCACGGCCAGGGTGCCGGTGCTGGTCAGCAGGTGCGTGGCGCGCCAGTCGATGTCGAGCACCTTGCCCTCGACGCCGTCGATCACCACGAAATCGTCCACCTGATAGGGTTTGGTGGTGTTGAGCACGATCCCCGAGAACACGTCGCTCAAGGTGCTTTGCAGCGCCAGGCCGACGACGATCGCCACCACCCCGGAGGTCGCCAGCAAACCTTTGACTGGCAACTCCAGCACATAACCGGCGGCCGCGACGATCGCCGCCAGGAACACCAGTGCGCCGATCACGTCCTGCAACAGCCGACCGCTGTGGCCGATGCGCCGCATCAGCACCAGACCGATCACTTCGGTCAGCACTCGCGCAGCGTACAGCCACCAGACAATCCCCAGCGCCGTCGCGCCCAGTTGCGCCACGCGATCATCGGCCAACAGCGGTGCCTGCAACGGACTCACGCCGGCGTTGATCACCAGCGCGGTAAACGTCAGAAACAGCACCAGCCGCACACCGACTCTCGGGGCGCGATGAGTGAAGGGCGAGAAGTGCCAGAGCAGCGCGTCGAGCACCAGCAGGAGGGCACTCAGAGACAGCAGGTGAGTGAGGAGGAAGGACATGGCAATCTCCGGAGCTGCACGAATTCAGTGAAGATTTTTTGGGTGTTGAAGAGGTTCTTGTGGCGAGGGGATTTATCCCCGATGGGTTGCGAAGCGACCCCGCTCTTATCCAGAAGAAGCAGGGGACTGCTGCGCAGTCCATCGGGGATAAATCCCCTCGCCACAGTTTTGGGTGTGGCGAGAGATCGGGTTCAGTTCAAATGAGTCTTCAGCTCAGCCGCCGCCTGCCGCACGGCCGCCTTCACTTCCGGAATCTGACTCAGCGGGTTGAGCAAGCCAAAGTCATGAATCATCCCGTTGTAGCGCACCGAGGTCACCGGTACACCGGCCGCATCCAGGTGCCGTGCATAGCCTTCGCCTTCATCGCGCAACACGTCGAACTCGGCGGTCTGCACCAGCGCGGCGGGCAGGCCTTTGAGTTGTTCGGCGCTGGCGTTCAGCGGCGAGGCGTGGATCTGCGCACGCTCGGCCGGGTTGGTGGTGTAGTTGTCCCAGAACCACTGCATCATGCCTTTGGTGAGGAAGTGGCCTTCGGCGAACTGCTGGTACGAGCCGTCGTCGAACTGTGCGTTGGTCACCGGCCACATCAGCAACTGGAAGCGCAACGCCGGGGTTTTCTGTTCCTTGGCCATCAAGGCCACGACCGCCGCCATGTTGCCGCCGACGCTGTTGCCGGCCACTGCCAGGCGCTTGCCGTCGACACCGATGTCCTTGCCATGCTCGGCGACCCATTTCGTCGCGGCGTAAGCCTGGTTGATCGCAGTCGGGTACTGCGCTTCCGGCGACGGCGTGTAATCGACATACACCGCCACGGCACCAGAACCCACCACCAGATCACGGATCAGGCGCTGGTGGGTCGGGAAATCGCCCAGTACCCAGCCGCCACCGTGGAAGAACATGAACACCGGCAGCTCGCCTTTGACCTTGGCCGGGCGTACCACTTTCAGGTTGATGGTCTGGCCATCGACCTTGATCGCCTTGTCGCTGACCTCAACCCCGGAGAGGTCCACCTTCACCGAAGCCTGGGCACCGGTCAGCACCGCACGGGCGTCTTTCGGGCTCAGTTGCTCCAGCGGTTTGCCACCGCCGGCGGCGAGGGCGTTGAGGAACGCTTGGGTGTTGTGTTCGACACCGCTGCTTTCGGCGGCGAATGCGTTGCCGATGGACAGGGCGAGGAGGGAAGCGGTCAGGGTTTTCTTGACGATGTTCATGCTGGAAATCCTTTTGACTATGTTTTGAGTTGTTTGCCTGGGTTGCGGGCTGCTGTGGCGCTGGGGTTCAGGCCTCAGCAACACCGTGAGCACAGATTAATGAGCTGTCGAAAAGTGAAAAAGCGGCTATAAAGCGTTTAACTGTCCACCAGGAAGTGACAATGAACCCGTTCGAAGACATGCGTATTTTTTGCCAGGTCATGGACTCCGGCAGCTTCACCGCAGCAGCCGATCAGTTGGGGCTGTCCAAGCAGTTCGTCAGCCGCCGCTTGATGCAACTGGAAGAGCGCCTCGGGGTGCGGCTGTTGAACCGCTCGACCCGGCGCCTGGACGTGACGCCACTGGGCCAGAGCTATTACGAATCGGCGCTACGGCTGTTGAGCGAAGTTGAACAAGTGGAGCAGGGCATTGCCGGGCAGACCGCCGAGCCGCGCGGAACGATTCGCCTGAGTGCGCCGCTGTCGTTTGCCGTGGCGCATTTGGGGTGCCTGCTGCCGATGTTTCTGCAACGCTATCGCGAGGTCACGGTGGAGGTGGATCTGAGCGATCGGCCAGTGGACCTGCTCGGCGAAGGCTATGACCTGGCGCTGCGCATCGGCGTGCTGGAAGACTCGACGCTGATCGCCCGCCGCATCGCCTCCATCGAGCGCGTGTATTGCGCCAGCCCGGCCTACCTTGCAGAACGCGGCACGCCGCTCAAGCCGGAAGAGCTGCACAGCCACGACTGCCTGCCTTATGGCCACGGTCGTTCGGTGCAGTGGCGCTTCAACGCAGGGCAGGGCAAACCGTTGCTGGTGAATGTCACCGGGCGTATGCGCGTGAACAACGGCGAGTTGCTGCGTGATGCGGCGGTGCAGGGGTTGGGCATTACCTATCTGCCGACGTTCATCGTGGGTGCGGCGCTGAAGGATGGCCGGTTGGTGCCGGTGCTGGATGACTTGCGCCCGGAGCCGCTGACGTTATCGGCGGTGTACCCGCAGCATCGTCAGGCTTCGCGGCCGGTGCAGGCGTTGGTCGAGTTTTTGCGTGAACGGTTGAACGAGAGCCACGTCGCCCTCTGAGCCCTGCAGTGGATTTTTCAAACACTGCAAAATCCTGTGGGAGCTGGCTTGCCAGCGATGGCGGTGTGTCAGGCAATACAGCTTTGTCTGATCGGGCCTCATCGCTGGCAAGCCAGCTCCCACAGGTTTTGTGGTGTTTCTAAAAATCAGTTGGCGCGCTTGTCATCGCCCGGCTCGCCGCCGACATGTACGCCACGATCATCGCCGACTTCGCCCGCAGCATGCACGCCACGATCATCACCGACTTCACCGGCGCGGTGGACGCCATGATCATCCCCCGCTTCGGCGTGAGTGCCGCTGCGGCCGGAAGAGGCGCTGCTGCCCGAGTGTCCTGAGCCGTGGTCGCTGCCGCTATGGCCACTGTTGCCGCCGCCACCGCTGCCGCTGTTGCCACCGCCGTGACTGCCACCGCCGCCATTGCCACCGCCGCCGCTTCCACCACCGCTACCGCCGCCGTTGCCGCCATGACCACCACCTCCACCTCCACCACTTCCGCCACCGCCGCCACTACCTCCACCACCACCGCCACCCCCATCCTTGGCATGAGCCGTGGAAACTCCCGACAAACCCTCCGGAATCAGCACCGTAGACGCTGACAGAACTGCGCCGATGGCCATTGCGAGCACGAGCTTTTTAATGTGCATATCGTTCTCCGTCTTTGTGGTCTTGTTTGGGAACGTGGTAGTGCGTGGGTACAGAGATCCGACCCGTTCCCGGAGTCAGTGAATACTCGAAGCCAGTTCGAAAATCGGGATGTACATCAGGATCACGATGACCCCGATCAGCAGGCCGATGAAGGTCATCAGCAGCGGTTCGAACAACTTCACGAACCACTCCAGCCAGCGGCTGATTTCCTCGTCGTAGAAATCGGCGCTGCGCTCCATCATCTGCCCGAGGTTGCCGGACTGTTCGCCAGCGCGCAGCAGGCGCAGGGACACCGGTGTCACCAGGTGATTGAGTTCCAGCGCGGTGGACAGCGATTGCCCCTCGCGCACCCGTTCGCAGGCCTGATCCAGGCGCACCCGCGACGCCACGGTGAGCAAACCGCGCACCATGCTCATGGCGGTCACCAGTGGAATCCCGCCCTGCAGCAGAATCCCCAGCGAACGATAAAAACGCGCCAGTTCATACATGAAAATCCGTTGATGCACGGCCGGCAGTTTCTCCACCAGCCGGTCCAGCCCGCGGCGAAACGCCGGTTGTTTTTGCAGCACGGCAAGGGCGATGACCAGCGCCGCCAGCCCGCCGAAGAACTCGGCCTGATGCGCATGCAGAAACATGCCGCTGCTCATCAGCACCTGCGACAGCCACGGCAGGTTATTCCCCAGCCCTTCAAACACCAGACTGAAACGCGGCACTACATAACCCATCAAGAACAGCACCACGCCACCGCCGACTATCAGCAACAACATCGGGTAGATCGAGGCGCTGATGATCTTCTGGCGCACCTCGTCCATGCGCTGGCGGTAACTGACGTAACGACCCAGCGCATCGCCGACCGCGCCGGTTTTCTCGCTGGACTGTACCAGCGCCACGTACAGCGGCGGGAACACCGCCGACAACTGGCCCAACGCCTGCGAGAAGGACTTGCCCTCGTACAGCAGGCGCACCAGCTCACTCAAGGTTTTGCGGGCGGCGGGGGCGGTTTCTTTTTCGGCGAGGCTTTCCAGCGCATCGATCAGCGGTAGGCCAGCATTGAGCAGGGTGGTCAGCTCCTGGCTGAACAGCACCAGGTTGAAGGTCTCGCGCTGACGCAGTTTCAGCGAGCGCCAATGCTTGTCGGCGTGCGAGCTGAGCACACGCAAACCCTGGTCCTCGGCGATCCGCCGCGCCTCGCTGTCACCCGGCGCTTCGACGCTCAACGACACCACACCCGCCTTGCCAACCGCTTTCAGATGAAATCGCATGGGCCGCGCTCCGTTCACTGCCAATTGGTCACTTCGGCGTTTTCACCTTCGCCGCCGGGCTGGCCGTCCTTGCCCATCGAGAGCAGGTCGTACTCGCTGTTTTCGCCGGGATAGCGGTAGGTGTAATTACGTCCCCACGGGTCCTGCGGCAGTTTTTTCTGCAAATACGGGCCGGTCCATTTCGCCTCGTCACTCGGTGCTGTGACCAAGGCCTGCAAGCCCTGTTCGGTGGACGGGTAGTGACCGACCTCCAGTCGATAGATATCCAGCGCTTTGCTCAGCCCTTCGATCTGCGCCTTGGCCACTTTCACTTCCGAGCGACCGAGTTGGGCGAAGTATTTCGGCGCGACGATCCCGGCCAACAGGCCGAGCACCACCAGCACCACGAGCAATTCGAGCAGGGTAAAACCGCGTTGGCCACGCGGACGATATTGCAGCTTCATGATGACCTCCCGTGAGTGGCAGCCGTGTCGCCTGAGCGGCTTATGCAATTGCCATGCTCAGCCCCCACTGAAAACCACCTGATTGGCTGAAACCCTTGTAAACCGGGCATTTAAAGAGTCGGCACAGTGCTTGCGTATGGCTCAAACGTGATCGGCCATTGGGGCATTTCCCCCAATTTATCGGGGTCGATCCGGGGAGGCCCGACATGAAATTTCTTGCCAGCGGATTGCTCGGCTGTGTGCTGCTCAGCGGCGCCGCGCAAGCCGATGTGTTCATCTCGGTGGACGCCAAGGGCAGCTACGTGCTGTCCAACGTTCACCGGCCCGGACGCACCTACGAACGGGTGATCCGCGAGGCTGACGCCGCAGTGGCCAGCCTTGATCAGCAGCCGCAAATGATCGCCAACCAGCCTTACGCGGAACTGGTGTCGGCGGCGGCCAAGGTCAATCAATTACCCGAAGCGCTGTTGCACGCGGTGATCAACGCCGAGTCTCGCTACAACCCCGGCGCCACCTCACCTAAAGGCGCCGGCGGGCTGATGCAGTTGATGCCCGACACCGCGCGGGAAATGGGCGTGACCGACGTCTACGACCCCAAGGCCAACATCCAGGGCGGGGCCAAATACCTCAAGCGTCTGATGACCCTGTTCGACAACGACATCGCCCTTGCCGTGGCGGCTTACAACGCCGGGCCGGACGCGGTGCTCAGCCGTGGCCGGGTGATTCCGCCGTTTGCCGAAACTCAGCGTTATGTGCCGAACGTATTGCGCCAGTACCGGCGTTTGCAGGGCCTGGCCATGGATGCGCCGTTGTGAGCCCAACCCGGTTTTCCCCACTTTCGGGGCAAACCGGATAGACCCGAAAAGTGGGGGAAAGCGGTGGGGAATATCCCCCGGACTCTCAAGTGGTCGCGGTAACTGATTGAACGGTAATGAGATTTTTTGTGGCACGCGGATTGCTCCAGGGCATTTGTCGAGAAGTGTTCGCGAGAGCACCCACTACGAGGTTACTGATCATGGCTGGCATTCATCACACTCCGTCTCTGTTCAACTGGCTGCTGATCCTGGCTTCGATGCTCAGCGTCGAACTGGCCGGCGCAGCCGTGCGTTGCGAGCGCAATCTGGTGGCCAACGTCGTCGCCTTCGATCAACCGCTGATGTTCAACCGCCTCGGTGCGCAGAACATCAACGGCATGATGTTCGCCCTGCGCCGCGATGTGGTCGATGAACATGAGCAGTCACTGGCTTACGGTGGCGCTGCGGTGCCGGGCAAAGTTTCGCTACGCCCGGACAAGCGTCCGCGGCCGTTGGTGCTGCGCGTGGCCGCCGGCGATTGCCTGACGATCAATCTGCAGAACCTGCTCGACTATCAGGCCAACCCGAACAAGCACTTTGAAAACGAGGGCGAAGCAGAGGGCGTCGAAAACGCTAACGGCGCCGAAGACTTCAAAGTCGACGAGCAGGTCGCCGATCGTCACGTCGGTTTCCAGGTCAACGGCCTGCAAGCGGTGAACAGCATCGATGACATTTCTTCGTTCACCGGGCGTAACGCCAACAGCCTGGTGCCACCGGGCGCGAGCCGCAGTTACACCTTGTTCGCCGAACGTGAAGGCGCGTTTGCCGTCAGCAGCCGTGGCGCGACGTTTGGCGGCGAGGGCGCGGCCGGCAACGTTGCCAACGGTCTGTTCGGCCAGGTCGTCGTGCTGCCCAAGGGCGGTCGCACTTATCGCAATACCCTCACCGAAGAAGAAATGCGCCTGGCCACGACTGGCCGCGCACCCACCGGCCAACCCATTGTCGATTACCAGGCGCGCTACCCGCAGCGCGAACCTTGGTTACGCGAAGGCAAGGCCGGCACGCCGATCATCGGCATGGTCGACGGCAATGAAATCATTTCCAGCGAAAGCGATGCGATTGTCATGGGCAGCAACGCCGATGGCAGTTTCCCGTCCAGCACCTATCCGCTGGAAACGATGGGCAAACGCAACCCGGCGATCCCCAACCGCTTGGAACCGTTCCGCGATTTTGCCTCGCAGTTCCAGGACGAAACCGCCGCGACTCAAGCGTTCCCTGCATATTGGGCCGATCCGGTGATGGCCCATGTGCTGGAGCCGACCCGCGACTCGTTCATGATCAACTACGGCTCCGGCGGCATGGGCGCCGAAGTGGTTGCCAACCGCTTGGGCGTGGGGCCGATGCACGACTGCCTGTCGTGCGCCTATGAAGAATTCTTCCTCAGCTCGCACACGGTTGGCGATGTGGCGATGCTGGTGGACGTGCCGGCCAACACCGGGCTGGAGAACATCGCCCCGGGCCAGACACCGCGCGCCGATCAGATCGGTGTGAAAGCGACCATGGCCCTGTATCCGTCGGAGCCGTCGAACGTCAACCACAGCTACATCGGTGACTTCGTCAAATTCCGCAACACCCACAATGGCCACGAGCAGCACATCTTCCACCTGCACGGCCATCAGTGGCTGTTCAACCCCAACGACGACAACTCCGATTACGTCGACGCCCAAGGCATCGGTCCGGGCGCCGGCTACACCTATGAAATCGCCAACGGTGGTTCGGGCAACCGCAACCGCGTGGCCGGCGACGCAATCTATCACTGCCATTTCTATCCGCACTTCGCCCAAGGCATGTGGGCCATGTGGCGGGTGCACGATGTGTTCGAAGAGGGCACTCGACTTGATGTTTCGCAGCAGGGCGCCGACGGCTACCACAGCGAACCGTTTGCCTTGCGCAGCGGCAAACCGGCGGCCGGCGCACGGGCTTTGCCCGATGGTGAAATCGTCGCCGGTACGCCGATTCCGGCCATTGTGCCGCTACCCGGCAAAGCCATGGCGCCGATGCCTGGCAAAGTCGTGGTGGTGCCGAAAATCGGTGAAACCCTGGTCGCCGGCCATGATGACGAGGATGACGAAGATGAGGGCGATGATGACGGTGAACACCATGGCGGCAACGCGGGTGGTCAGGCCATCGGCTCACTGGCGCTGGTCGATCGCAGCGAAGCCAACCGCAATGCCGACGGCAGCCTGAAAAACCCTGGCTACCCGTTCTGGATCGGCGGCATGGAAAGCTCGGTCGGCCAACGTCCGCCAACCCCGCCGCTGGACATGCTCGACGCCGCCACCGCGCAATCGCTCAAGGCCAGCGGCAAGGCGCTGTGGGCCAACCTCGACCCAGCGCAGTCCGGTGGTTGGGATGGCGGTTTGCAGCGGCACGCACTCGATGGCGTCGCGGCCGGTGGCGAGGCACACACCGTGACCACTTCGCTGGACTTCTCTAAGGAAGTCACCCGCGCCAAACCGATTTACCTGCCCGAAGAAGGCACCGAAGTCGAACAGGCGGCGATGGCCTTCCACGCGAAAAAAGATCACCCAAGCTACGCCCTGCTGCCCGGCAATCAAGTGGTGGCCAAGGCGTTCCGCACCAACGGTGCCTTGCCGATGGCCGGCGCGCCGTACTACGAACCGTGCATGGACGATCGGCAAAAACGCCTGACCAGCAATGCCGGCAGCGGCGAGTTCGCCAGCGGTGAGCGCATCGACGGCATGTCCTTTGTAGGCGCCTCGACCTTCACCGCCGATCGCCCACGGATCTACAAAGCCGCCAACATCCAGTTTGATGCGGTGTACAACAAAGTCGGTTATCACTTTCCGCAGGCGCGCATTCTGGCGCTGTGGGAAGACGCTTGGCCGGTGATCACCAAGCAGCGTCCGCCAGAGCCGCTGGTGATGCGCATGAACACCTTCGATTGCGTGCAATACCAGCAAACCAACCTGGTGCCGGCCACTTACGAGATGGACGATTATCAGGTGCGCACGCCGACCGACGTGATCGGCCAGCATATTCACCTGCCGAAGTGGGATTTGACCTCGGCGGACGGCTCTTCCAACGGCTGGAATTACGAGGACGGCGTGCTCTCGCCCGGCGCTGTGCAGGAGCGCATTCACGCGATCCGCGAGTTCAACCAGTGCGCCGGTACTGATCCGCGTGACGGCACTCAGGCCTGCCCGAAAGCCAGGAACCATCCGTTCTTCGGCCAGTACGGCCGCGCCGACTGGCTGGGTGCGCGCACGGCGATGCAGCGCTGGTTCGTCGATCCGGTGGTCAACGCCAAAGGCGTGGACCGCGGCCTCGGCACGATCTTCACCCACGACCACTTAGGCCCATCGACGCACCAGCAGATCGGTCTGTACGCCACCGTTCTTGCAGAGCCGGCCGGTTCGACCTGGTTCCACGCCGAAACCGGCGAGCCTCTCTATAGCGGCGCGCGGCAGGACGGCGGGCCGACGTCGTGGCAAGCGGTGATCAACACCGGCGACCTCGACGGCGATGGCAAGAACGACAGCTTCCGCGAGTTCTTCCTCGAATACAGCGACTTCCAGCACGCCTATGAGGCCGGCGTCTATGTGGGCGCCGGTCCCAACGGCGTGCCGAATGCGCAGGCGTTCCCGGCCACCGCCGACAGCTTCCGCTACGCGATCAATCCGCCAGTGCGCAACAACGCCAGCAACTTGCTTGAAGGGGTGCTGGAGGTGCAGGGCGGTCAGGTCCCGGGCTGCCCGAGCCGGCCATGCCCGCAGGCGATTTCGGTGGATGACCCGGGCATGTTCGTCGTCAACTATCGCAACGAACCGCTGGCCCTGCGCGTGTACGACCCGAACAAGGTCGGCCCGGACGGCAAGCGCGGCATGCAGGCCGACGGCCTTGGCGGTGATCTGGCGTTCGCCATGCAAAGCCGTACCGACCGGGCGATTCCGGCGATGAACCTGGCGCCGAATCTGCTCACCTCGGCGACCGGCCCCACCGGTGGCACCACGCTTTTTCCGCCGCACATCAACAAGGGCGGCGCCGAGCCGGGCGATCCGTTCACGCCAATGCTGCGTACTTACACCGGCGACAACGTGCGGCTGCGGGTGCATGCCGGTGGCCATGAGGAAGAGCACAACGTCACCTTGCACGGGGTGAAATGGCTGCAGAGCGGTTCCGGGTTCGGCAACAGCTCCAACTCCGGCTGGCGTGCGTCGCAGATGATCGGCATCTCCGAGCAGATGGGCTTCATTGCGCCGGTGTCGATGCTGTCCAGTTCGGCGGCGACCACGGGCGACTATCTGTACTCGATGGACGCTTCGATCGAAGGCTACTGGAGCGGTATCTGGGGCGTGATGCGCAACTACACCGCCAAACGCAGCGACTTGTTCGCCATCCCCAACAACCCGAATCCGGCAGGCATGCGTAACACCGTCGCGTTCGAGGGCAGTTGCCCGCGCTATGGCGCCAACCCTAACGGTATTGGCACCCGGCCAACGGTGCAGCGCAACTATGAGGTGGTCGCGGCGCTGGCCAATGACATCCTCGGCAATACGCTGGGCCTGACCATCGGCGATCCCGAAGGGCTCGGCCAGCATGTCGGCGGGCCGCTCAATCCCGCGGGCGGCACCCTGGTGCTGAACTCGCGCACGGTGAGCATTCCACAAGTTACCGTGACCGATCCCGAGGATGGCGAAACCATCACCATCGGCGGACAGAGCGGGCCGCTGCATGATCCGACCGCGATTCTGTACGTGCGCAAATCCGATCTGGATCCGGTGAGCGGCAAGCTCAAACCCGGCATCCCGGTCGAACCGCTGGTGCTGCGCGCAGCGGCGGGGGATTGCATCAACATCACCCTGGAAAACCGTCTGCCGAGCGTGATGCCCGACCTGACCCAGACTGCGGTGATGCAAGGCATGGTCAAGCGTGATCGCAACAGTGGTCTGGGCTCGACCACCTTCAGCAACAACCTGATGCGGCCGTCCAGCCACGTCGGTCTGCACGCGCAGTTGCTGGCCTACGACATCACCAAATCCGACGGCGCCAACGTCGGCGCCAATCCGATCCAGACCGTGCCACCGCGTGTCGGCAACAGCGGCGCGTACCCGACCCGGACCTATCAGTACTACGCCGGGCATCTGGAGCGTGAAGGCAAACCGGTGACGCAACTGGGCCGCAGCGTCGACAACATCAACGCCACAGCGGTGGAGTTCGGTGGCTTGAACATCACCCCGGCGGACGTGATCAAGCAGCCGCAAAAAGGCCTTGGTGGAGCGATGAGTATCCTGCCGATTGGCGCAACCTGGGTCGACGATGCGCGCAAGGTCAACGCCACGGTCACGGCGCCTGGGCAAACCAGCTACCGCGATTTTGCGATGGTCTGGCACAAGGCGTTGAACACCCGTTGGGCCAATGGCCGGCCGGTGGAAGGGATTGCCGCTGAGGGCTTCGGCGTGCCGACCGATCCGCAGGACAACTCGAGCATGGCGATCAACTACAAGACCGAGCCGCTGTGGTATCGCTTCGGCCTCGCTCCGGACGCACCGTTCGGGCATGCCGATGGCGCGGGTTACGGCGACATGAGCAATGCGCACATGGCTTACAGCAATGCGCTGATCGGTGGCGATCCGCAGACGCCGGTGCTGTATGCCAAACCCGGACAGCCATTCCGTACGCACATTCTGATGCCAAGCGGTGGCAGTCGCGGCACCACGTTCCAGCTCGACGGGCATGTCTGGTCGGTGAACCCGTTCCTGGCCGAGAAGAGCGACACCGGGGGGTATCCGATGGGCTCGCCGGGCGTGGGCTCGGTGCGCTTCGGCTACAACCCGATGTCGATGTACATCGGCGCCCACGAGAGCATCCTGCCGGCCGCGCACTTCAGCTTCATGATTCCGAGCGCTGGTGGCAGCAATGCGATACCGGGGGATTACCTGTTCCGCGACTACGCCGCTTACGGCAACACCTCCGGGTTGTGGGGCTTGCTGCGGGTGACCAACGAACCGGAACCGGCGCCGCAGGGGCAGTAGAAGCAGGTGCAACGACAACATGCCTGTGGATGCAAATCCTTGTGGGCAGTGGTGGCAGTGAGGAAGCGGGATGACTGCAAATCCCTTGTGGGAGCGAGCTTGCTCGCGAATGGGAGCAACCCGGATTCAAGGGTGCAGCGGAAGACGCCTTCGCGAGCAAGCTCGCTCCCACAGGTACCGCGTCGTTTGGACTGAATGTGTAGGGGAGTGCTGGATGAACAGGATCATCAACATCATCGGTATTTGCACGCTGGCCATGGCCGGGGCGTTGCTGACGCTGAGTGAGATCGCGCTGGCGCAAACCGGGGCGGGTCAGACGCTGAACCGTGACGGCGTGGCGGTGGATTTCAACCTCAAGCCACTGGCCGCCGACGGCAAGCTGCGCGAAGGCGAATTCGCCGATGTGCAGTTCCGCGTCACCGACAGCGCTTCCGGCCAGCCGTTGTCCGGGGTAGCGCCGGGCGCCTGGGTCGATCCGCAAACCCTCGCCGCCGATCAAGCCCAGGGCCGCGACCAGAGCTGCAAAGCCCGGGTCGGGGTGTTTCTCAAATCCAACATCGGTGCGCGGCCGTTGCTCGACCTCAACAGCTATTTCCTGCTGGTGATGAACCGCGACGCCAGCATCGCTGTGGTCGATCCGTCGGTGTCGGTCGGCGGCATCACCAGCACCCTGGCGCGGATCGAACTCAAGCAACCGCCGATGGACTGGGTCACCCCCAAAGACAACAAACGCGTATTCGTCTCGATGCCGATGGCCGGCGAAGTGGCCGTCATCGACAGCGAGCAATTCAAAGTCCTCGACTCAATCGCCGCTGGCAGCCAACCGGTACGCGTGGCACTGCAACCGGATGAACGCCTGCTGTGGGTCGGCAACAACGCGAGCAAAGCCGAAGGCTCCGGCGTCACGGTGATCGACAGCCAAAGCCTCAAACCCCTCAAACACTTGCAGACCGGGCGCGGCCACCACGAAATCAGCTTCAGCAAGGACAGCCGTTTCGCCTTCGTCAGTAACCGCGACGACGGCACCGTCAGCGTGGTCGACATCGCCAGCCTGAACATCGTCCAGCAGATCAAAACCGGCTCGCATCCGCTGTCAGTCTCCTATTCAGCGCTGTCCGGCGCGGTGTATGTGGCCGACGGCGAGGACGGCACCGTGACTGTGATCGACGCCAGCACCCACGCCATCCGCCGGGTGATCAACTTGCAACAAGGCCTCGGCCCCATGGGCTTCAGCGCTGACGGCCGCTTCGGCATGGTGCTCAACACCGTGGAAAACCGCGCCACGGTCATCGACGCCGCGACCAACAGCGCCATCCATGATCTGGACGTTTCCGCCGAGCCCTACCAAGTGGTGTTCACCCAGGCCTACGCCTACATCCGCGGGCTCGCTTCACCGAAAGTCACCATGATCAACCTGTCTTCTTTAGGCGAAGGCCGCCAGCCAATCAGCCAGGGTTTTGAAGCCGGCCCGCAACCACCGCGTATGGCCGGGGATTTGCCGCTGGCCTCGAGCCTGGCGGTGTCACGCGACGACAACGCGGTGTTCGTGGTCAACCCGGTCGACAACACCACCTACTTTTACGCCGAAGGCATGAACGCGCCGATGTCCGGTTACCCCAACCGTGGCCAGATCGCCCGAGCCGCCATGGTCATCGACCGCAGCCTGCGCGAAGTCTCGCCGGGGCTCTACAGCGCGCGGGTGAAATTGCCGGCGGCAGGGCGCTTCGATGTGGCATTCCTGCTCAACCAGCCGAACATCATTCACTGTTTCACCGCGCAGATCGACGCCGATGGCAACGCAAAAAAACACCTCGGCCAGCCGAAAGTCGAGTTCCTCCTCGACAAGACTGCCGTGGCGCTCAACGACCCCTACGTCGTGCGTTTCCGCATCGTTCAGGGCAAAGACAAGACCCAGCGCAGCGGTGTGAAAGACGTGCAACTGCGCTACTACCTCGCACCCACCTCGCACCCGCGTGAAGTGACGGCGCTGGAAGTCGCCGACGGCGTGTACGAAGCGCCAATCACCCTCGACCGCAGCGGCGCCTGGTACCTGCATGTGCGTGCGGAGTCGCTGGGCGCCGGTTTCGATGACAAGACCTTTGCCAGTGTTCGGGTAGCTCCCGGCCTGGCCCGTTGAAGAGGAGTTTCGACATGAACCGATTTGCATCCAGTGGCCTGCTGACCCTGTGTCTGTTGAGCCTCGGCCTCCAACAAGCCCAAGCCCATTCGGCGGACGAACACGCCGGGCACAAGGCCCCGGCCAGCAATACTCAGGAACACGCGCAGGTGAAGTTCGCCAACGTGCCGCTGCTCGACCAGAACGGCAAAACCGTGCGCCTTGAACAAGACCTGGTGCAGGGCAAAATCGTCGTCATGAGCTTCATCTACACCAGTTGCACCACGGTGTGCCCGGTGGTCTCGTCGATCATGGGCAAGGTGCAGAAACAACTCGGTGCGCGGGTCGGCGAAGAAGTGCAACTGGTGTCGATCAGCATCGACCCGCAGCGCGACGACCCGAAACGCCTGCAGGATTATGCGCGCACATTCCAGCGCGGGCCGGGCTGGAGCTGGCTGACCGGCTCGCCGCAGTCGATCAATGAAACCCTCAAGGGCCTCGGCAGTTTCAGCGGCGACCTGAAGAGCCATCAACCGCTGATCCTCGTCGGCGACGGCAACAGCCGCCACTGGATGCGCTACTACGGCTTCACCGATCCGGCGCTGCTGGCCAAGGAAGTGGAAAAACTCAGCGGCTTGCGCACCCACGCCAAACACACCGCCATCGCCATGGAGCAACAGCCATGAGACTGCTCGACTGGATCTCCCTGACCGTGTGCTTCTGGATCTTCAGCACCGTGGCGTTTGCCCACGAAGGCCATGCCCCTGAGGCACCAGCGGCGGTTGCCGCCGCGCCGGCGACAGGCACCCACGACGCGAAAACCTGGTTCACCGACACGCCTTTACAGGATCAGAACGGCGAGACCCTGCGCTTCTATAGCGATGCGCTGCAAAACCGCATCGTCCTGCTTAACGTGATCTTCACCAGTTGCAATGACGCGTGTCCGCTGATCACCCAAAAGCTCAAGGAAGTCCGCGAGCTGCTGGGCGACAAGGCCTCGGACATCACCTTCATTTCCCTTACCAGTGACCCGCTGCGCGACACGCCGGCGGTGCTCAAGGCTTACACCTTGAAGCAGGGTTCCGATGACCCTCATTGGCTTTTTCTTACCGGCGACAAAGCGCAGATGGACCTGGTATTGAGCCGCATCGGCCAGATCGTGCCGACGCCCGAGCAACACTCTACGCAGCTGATCGTCGGCGATGTCGCCAATAAACGCTGGAGCAAAATCCGTCCCGACGCCCCGGCCGCCGCCATTGCCCAGCGCTTGCAGTTGCTGACAATGCCCGTGGCTGGCCGCTGAGTCCGCGCCATGAACCTGAGCCGCGTCCTCGCCCTCATCCTGCTCGCTGGCCTCAGCCTTGGCGCGAGCGCTGCGCCGTTGACACCGGAAGAGGCGGCGGGCAAGCGTCTTTATCGCCAAGGCCTGTCGGCCAGTGGCGAAGCGATCATGGCACGGGTTGGCGCGGCGGATGTGCTGCTGCCGGCGACCAGCCTGCCGTGCGCCAATTGCCACGGTGCCGATGGTCTTGGTCGGCCTGAAGGCGGCGTGCGTCCCCCCGAGTTGAACTGGGCGCGACTGACCAGCACGTATGGCCAGCAACAGGTCAACGGCCGCAGTTATCCGGCCTACAGCGAGAGCAGTCTTGCCACGGCTATCGAGCAGGGCCGCGACCCCGGCCACAATCGTCTCGACCCGAGCATGCCGCGCTTTCTGCTGTCGATGAAGGATCAGCGCAACCTCACCGCCTATCTCAAACGCCTCGCCGATGAGCGCGATCCCGGCCTCGATGCCGAGACCTTGCATCTGGGCACCTTGCTGCCCAGCCAAGGGCCGCTGGCCGAGGAGGGCGCGACGGTGGCGGCGGTACTCAACGGCAGTGTGGCGCAGATCAATCAAGCCGGCGGCATACATGGGCGGCAACTGCGCCTGACGGTGATCGATCCCGGTCCGGACCGCGCCAGTGCCGAGCAGGCTCTGCAACAGTTGATCGAGCAGGAACAGGTGTTCGCGTTGATCGCGCCGCTGGCGCCGGCCCTCGACAGTGACTTGGGGCTGCGCCTGGAACAGGCCGGCGTGCCGCTGATCGGGCCGATGTCGATCCTCGGCACCCTGCAGGCCAGTCCGCAGATTTTCGAACCCTTGCCGGGATTGCCTGAACAGTTGATCGCGCTGGCCGATTACGCCACGGCAAGCCTGCGTGTGCTGCAAGGGCCGACGCTGATTGCTTATCCCGATGACCCTGCACAAACGCTGGCCGCGCAAAACCTTGGCCAGTATTTGCAGGATCACGGCTGGCAAAAAGTCCGTCTGCAAGCCTACGACCATGCTGCAGATGCGCTACCGCTGGGGTCGCGCTCGGTGTTCTATCTGGGCAACGGCGGCGGTTTCAGTCGTCTGGCGACGCGGCTGCAAAGCGCCGGGCAAGTGCCTTATCTGTTTGCCGCCTCCAGCCAGGTGGCCGGCGATCTGCTGCAAGTTCCCGACGGCTTCACCCGACGGGTGTTCCTCGCCTATCCGTTCGTGCCCAGCGACTGGACCGAGGCCGGGCGCATGGCCCTGACGTTACTGCGTGAAGGCCAGGGCCTCGGCGCCCAGCACGCGGTGCTGCAAGTCGGCGCTTACACCTCGATGCTGCTGCTCAGCGAAGGCATGAAGCAGGCCGGCCGCGACGCCAGCCGGGAAAAACTGGTGGCGGCGCTGGAAGGCCTGCACGACTTCGACACCGGCCTGACCCCGCGCCTGAGCTTCGGCCCCGGTCGACGCCTGGGCTTGAGTGGCGCGCATGTGGTCACTGTGGATTTGCCCGATCAGCGTTTCTATCTGGTCGCGCCCTATAAACCGATTGTTGCCAGCCCCTGAACGGAGGCCCCGATCATGAAACTCTCAACGCTGATCTTGTTGCTGACTTGCTGGCTGCCGCTGGCGTGGGCGAATAACGAGCCGGCCGTGGCGCGGGTCAATGGCGAGGAAATATCCGGGTTTCGCTTCGAGCGCTTCTTCGCTGAATACCTGGAAGATCAGGGCCGTGCGGTGACGAGCATTCGCAGTCCCAAGGCCTACAAGGAACTGCGTCAGGCGGCGTTGCAAATGCTGATCGACAAAGAATTGCTGTGGCAGGAATCGCAGAAACGCGGGCGGCAGATCGACGAGCAAGCGGTGCGTCAGCAGATCGAGCAAACCCGCATCGCCATCGGCGGCGCGGATAAATTTGTCCGGCGCTTGCAGGATGCCGGTTTCGATGAGGCGTCCTTCACCGAGTACACCCGCCGCGAACTGGCGGCGCAGCAGATGTTCGCCGAACTGATCCGCGCCAATACCTTGCAACCCCGCCACCTGCTGATCCGCGTGCCCGCGCAAGCGGATGCAGCCACAGTCGCCGCAGCGCGTCTACGCTTGATGCAAATGCGCGCGCCGATTGCCGAGGCCGCGACGTTTGCCAGCCAACCGCTGCGTTCACCGTTCGGCTGGCATGTGATTTATTTGCAGAACCACTTGGAGGCCGCCGATGTCCCAGATTTACAGGGGCTGGATACAGTCAGGGCAGAGCTCGCCCGACAGCAACAGACCCAGGCTCGTCGTCAGGTGCTCGCGCAATTACGGGTGCAGAACAGGATCGAACGAATTGACGACGACTGAAGGTTCCCCCCCAATAGTGGGGAATGGCTTCGATGCCCATTCAGGTGCTTCCCCGTTTCTGGGGAACGGGGTACCGGGACGAGCGGGCATTGTCATTAAATTCAAGGACATGAAGAGATAAAATTACCGGAACTCAGCCTGGCATGAAGTGTGCGTTACCCCTGGTAAGGCGCACTCTCAGGGCGGGGTCATCGGACCTGCTGTTTCAAGGAGTCGACCTTGGTTAACAAAGTACTGGTTGTCGAAGACGAACAGCTGCTTGCACAAAACCTTCAGGATTATCTGTCGGCGCAAGGGCTGGAAGTCGCGATTGCACATGACGGAGCGACGGCTATCGGTTTGGCCGAAACCTTTGCCCCCGACGTGCTGGTGTTCGATTACCGCTTGCCCGATATGGAAGGCTTTGAGGTGCTCGACGCGGTCCGCCAGAACAGGACGTGCCATTTTGTGCTGATAACGGGTCACCCGACCGCCGAAGTCTGTGAGCGGGCGCGGCAACTGGGGGTCAGCCACATCCTGTTCAAACCGTTTCCCTTGGCGGAACTGGCGCGGGCGGTCTGCGACCTTCTGGGCATCAAGCGCGAAGCGAAACCCGGTGCGAGCCCCTCCGAGGGCTTTGTCGAACGACGCCAGAGCAGGACCGAGAGCTTCCCGTTGCAGTTGTACGATGGCAGTTGGGTGTTGGCGGATCGGCGACGACAGTCGCGCGCCATGGCACCCGACGAAGATCAAATGCTCACCGGGGAGTAATGGCGCGATCAGACGTTCCGGCACTTGCCGCCAAGGTTTGCCGCGCCGACAGGGCTCTAAGCCCCGGTTGGAGAGCAAGCCATGGAACGTCTGTCCGTTGTCGTCGAACCGCTGCCGGCCGCAAGCGCCCCCGAGCGCTTTTCCAGTGAGCAGCTGGCCCAGGCCCGGGCGCGGGCCGCCACCTCTGGCGAACGCGTGCTTGAAGCCCTCGGCGTGCTCTGTGAACTGGCGCCGATGCCGTTCATTCACACCCTCGGCGCCACCCTGCATTACCCGGTGCTCGACACCGACAGCCTGTTTCAAGCGACGCCGGTATTCGACCGGGTCACCCTCGCACAATGCCTGAAACGTGAATTCATCCTGCTGCGCCACAATGACGAAGTCATCGGTGTATTCGCCGACCCCTTCGACCCGGCGCGCCTGGCCTGGATCGACGATTGCCTGCACGGCGCACCGCTGCATCTGGTCCACGCCGATGACCTCAAAGCCTATCTGGCCCGTCACGAAGAAAGCTTCCACGCCGTCGAATCGCTGAACGCTCAGGGCGACACGCATAACGAAATCGACACCTTGCAAAGCCTGTCACTGACCAGCATCAGCGAAGACGCCAGCAGCGTGGTGAAACTGGTCAACTCGACCCTCTACGACGCGCTGAAAATGCACGCCAGCGACATCCACCTCGGCACCACCGGCCACGGTCTGGTGATCAAGTACCGCATCGACGGCGTGCTCAACAACATCAGCAAAGTCCAGGGCAACGAGTTCGCCGAGCAGGTGATTTCGCGGGTCAAGGTCATGGCTGAACTGGATATCGGCGAAAAACGCGTGCCGCAGGACGGTCGCTTCAAGATCGGTATCAGCGGCCGCCAGATCGACTTTCGCGTGTCGATCATGCCGAGCATCTTTGGCGAAGACGCGGTGCTGCGGGTGCTCGACAAACAGGACCTCGCCGACAAGGTCTGCGGCGTGCAATTGCAGGCGCTGGGCTTTGAAGACGAAACCCTGCGCCAGTTACGCCGTCTCGCCGCCGAACCCTACGGCATGGTGCTGGTCACCGGCCCGACCGGCAGCGGCAAGACCACCACGCTGTACGCGATGATCACCGAGATCAACCACGGCGTGGACAAGATCATCACCATCGAAGACCCGGTCGAATATCAACTGCCGGGGGTGCTGCAGATCCCGGTCAATGAGAAAAAAGGCCTGACCTTCGCCCGCGGCCTGCGCTCGATCCTGCGCCACGACCCGGACAAGATCATGGTCGGCGAAATCCGTGACCCGGACACCGCACAGATCGCCGTGCAGTCGGCGCTCACCGGTCACCTGGTGTTCACCACCATCCACGCCAACAACGTCTTCGACGTGATCGGCCGCTTCACGCAAATGGAAATCGACCCCTACAGCCTGGTCTCGGCGCTTAACGCGATTCTTGCCCAGCGCCTGATCCGTCTGGTCTGCGCCAGTTGCAGCGCGCCGGTCAATCCGAGCGATGAAGAACTGCGCGCCTCGGGCCTCGATCCACAGAAAGTCGATCACTACCACTTCGTCCACGGCAAGGGCTGCGGCCACTGCCGGGGCAGCGGCTACCGCGGGCGCACGGCGATTGCCGAACTGCTGCACCTCGATGACGAGCTGCGCCAGATGATCGTCGAGCGCCAACCGATCACCCAGATCAAAGCCCTGGCCTGCGCTCGTGGTTTGCGCCTGCTGCGCGAATCGGCGCTGGAGCTGGTGGAACAAGGTCGCACCACGCTGGAGGAGATCAATCGTGTCACTTTTATCGCGTGAGCGTTTTATCGCCGTGCTCGGCGCCAGCGGTGTTGGCCTTGGTCAGCGGCGTGGCAGCGACACCCTGTGGCTGGGCAGCGTCGGTTACATCGACGAAGGCTTCCAGAGCTACGCGGTGGCGCTGGATACCCTCGATTGCCTGCTCGGTGAACATGCCCGTGCCGGTGCCGAATTGAGCGTGGTCATCTCCGGGCACTTCAGCCGCTTCTGCCTGGTGCCATGGAGCGCGCAGATCAGCAGCCCGGAAGAACTGCGCGGCTTCGCTCAACTGTGTTTCGAAGACCTGTTTGGCGCGCCGACGCAAGCCTGGAGTCTGGTGTTGTCCGCCGAGCCGGCCGGTTACGACCGCATCGCCAGCGCCTTGCCGCAAGACTTGCTCGAACGCCTGCGCACGCTGGTCAGCGCTCGCGGTTTGCGTCTGCGCTCGGTGCAGCCGTACCTGATGACGGCGTTCAACCGCTTCGACAAAAGCCTCGATGCCGGCGACTTCCTGTTCGTCGTCGCCGAGCCGCAACGCAGCGTGTTGTTGCTGGCGAGGGAAGGGCGCTGGGCTGGCGTGCGTTCGGTGGGCGGCAGCGACAGCGATGCCGCGTTGAATGCCCTGATCGGTCGCGAACGGCAGCTGCAAGCCTCGACCAGCGAACGCGCCTTCAACGTTTATCTGCATGCACCGGCGCGCCTCGATGCGCATCCGGATGTGGCGGGTGTGCAGTTGCGCACCCTTGAAGACGACTCGATGACTGTGCGTGACGGCTTGTACGTCATGTCCCGGGCGGTGGCCTGACATGCGCGCGCTCAATCTCGACTTCCAGCCGCGTCCACGTTCCGGCCCGTTAGGCTGGAGCCTGCTCGGCGGCGGTCTGCTGCTGGCGCTGCTGTGTTTCGCCGTGCAACAGCACCTCGACACGCACACCGAACAGCAACAAGGCCACCTGCAAACCACCCAGCGCCAGCTCACCGGTGACAGTGGTGCGAAGTCCACCCTGAGCCCGGCGGAAACCCGCGAGCAAGCGCAGAACCTTGCCGAAATGCGCAAGGTCTCGCAGCAACTGCGCCGGCCGTGGGAACGCCTGTTCGCCATGCTCGAAGCGATGCCGCGCGATGACGTCGCGCTGCTGACCCTGACCCCGGATGCGCGCAAAGGCCAGGTGCGGATCAGCGCCGAAGCACGGGATCTGCAAGCGATGCTCGACTTCCACAAACGTCTGGAAGCCAGCGACGAGCTGTCCGACGTCTCGCTGCTGAGCCACGAAATCGTCGTCAAATCGCCGGAGCAACCGGTGCAATTCAACCTGTCGGCGACCTGGGAGATAGGCGATGCGAATCCCTAGACTGATCGTCCACGAATACCTGCAAGGTCTCGGCGTTCCGGGTCTGGCCGGGCTGGTGCTGCTGCTGGTTGCCGTGGCCTGGGCACTCGGCGGCTTGCTGCCGGGCTGGCAATCGTTGCAGCACTTGAGCCAGCAGACTCAGGAAGCCAGCGAGTACCTGGCCAAGGTTGAAGACGGCAGCATCGCGCCGCCGGTGGTGCCGCAACGGCAGCTCGACGACTTCCGCAACAAACTGCCGGCACAGCCGCAAGCCACCGTCGCCATCGACCGCATCTACGCCCTCGCAGCCCAGGAACACATCACCCTGGCGCGCGGTGAATACGCCCTCGGCGTCGACCCGAAAACCCATCTGGCGCGCTATCAGATCCTGTTGCCGGTACGCGGCAGCTACCCGCAACTGCGCCGTTTCCTCCATGCCTTGCTCGGCCAGTTGCCGGCGGTGGTGGTGGAAGACCTTGAGTTGCAACGCAAGAAGATTGGCGACACCGACCTCAATGGCCGGATCCGTATGACCCTTTACCTGTCGAGGTCGTGATGAATACCAAGCGCGTGACAGGGTGGCTGGCGTTCTTCGGCGTGGCGGCGGCGCTGGCATGGTTGCCGGAATATTTCTCGCCGAGCGAAGACGCCGATTCCAACGAAGTGGCCGTCGCCACGCCGGGGAAAACCCGTGGCGCGCTGCCGGCGAGCACCGCCAAGGCCAAGGAGGCGCCGATCAAGGACCTGAGCCCGGCCGGCGACCTGTTTGCCGCCAAATCCTGGAAGGCCGCGCCAATCCTGGCCACGGTCACCGAACAAGCGATCAACCCGGCCACAGTGGTGCAAGCCCCGAGCCTGCCACCGGTGCCGTTTCAGTTCGTCGGCAGGCTGCATGACCGCAGCGACCTGCAAGTGTTTTTGCAGAACGGCGAAAAGATCTACGTCGTGCGCAACGGGGATGTGATCGACGACACCTGGAAGATCACCGGCATTTCTGATCTGGAATTGAGCCTGGTTTACCTGCCTTTGCATTTGTCGCAGACCTTGTCTGTGGGGAGTACGCAATGAACCGTTCCCGTTTGCTGATGAGCCTGGGCCTGTGTGCCGGGCTGGCCGCGTGCAGCTCTGCGCAGGTGGCCAACAAGGAAGCCGCCGACCTGATTGATCAGGGCCAGTACGAGGCGGGGCTGGCCCGGATCGAGGAAGGTCTGCGCGAGAACCCTCGCGACACCGAATTGCACCTGCTGCTTAACAGCGGCCGCGCCAAAGCGATCACTGCATTGCTGACCGCCGGCGACACCGACCGCTCGCGCCGCGACTTTGCTTCGGCGCGCACCGCTTACATGCGCGTGCTGACCATCGAACCGAACAACCGCCGCGCTCAGGATGCCCTCAAGCAGCTGGAATACTTGCGCACCATGGACGAGAAACTCGAGCTGGCCCGTGGCGACCTGCGTCGCGGCGACATCTACGGCGCTGATCGTCAGGTCAAACAGATCCTCGAACTCGACCCGGCCAACGCAGGCGCGCTGGAGCTGCAAGGCAACATTCGCCTGGTGCAGAGCCGCAACGTGATTGCCTACCCGCAACTGCGCACCAGGCTCGATCGGCCGGTTACCCTGGAATTTCGCGACGCCAACCTCAAGACCATTTTCGAGGTGCTGTCGCAAGTCGCCGGGCTGAATTTCATCTTCGACAAAGATCTGCGCCCAGACATGAAAGCGACGATTTTCGTGCGTGACGTGCGCATCGAAGACGCCGTGACCTTGCTGCTGCAACAGAACCAGTTGCACCAGAAAGTGGTGAACGAAAACACCTTGCTGATCTACCCGGATTCGCCACAGAAAGTGAAGGATTACCAGGAACTGGTGATGCGCACCTTCTACCTGACCAGCATCGACGCCAACACCGCGCTGAACATGGTGAAAACCATGCTCAAGACCCGCGACGTGTTCGTCGACGAACGCCTCAACACCCTGACCATGCGCGACACCGAAGACGCGATCCGCATGGCGGAAAAGCTCCTGCAATCGCAAGACCAGTCCAACCCCGAAGTGGTGCTCGAAGTCGAGGTCATGGAAGTGGCCACTCAGCGCATTCTCGACCTCGGCCTGCAATGGCCGAGCACCTTCGGTGTGGTCAACAGCGATGGTTCGCCGGTCACGCTGCTCGGACAACTCAAGGGCATCAACTCCGACCGCATCTCCATCGGCCCATCGCCGCAGGCCAAGATCAACGCGCAGGACAACGACATCAACACCCTCGCCAGTCCGGTGATTCGCGTCAGCAACCGTGAGCAGGCGCGCATCCACATCGGCCAGCGCGTGCCGATCATCAGCGCGACCTCGGTGCCGTCGACACAGGGGCCGGTGATCACTGAAAGCGTGACCTACCTGGATGTCGGTCTGAAGCTCGAAGTGACGCCCACCGTGCACCTGAACAACGAAGTGGCGATCAAGATTGCTCTCGAAGTGAGTAACGCGACGCCGCTGGAACCGACCCGCCAGGGCACGATCCCGGTGCAGGTCGACACCCGCAATGCGCAAACCTCGCTGCGTCTGCACGACGGCGAAACGCAGATCCTTGCCGGGCTGGTGCGCAACGACCACGGCGCCACCGGCAACAAGATTCCCGGCCTCGGCGATATTCCCGGGCTGGGCCGCTTGTTCGGCAGCAACAAAGACACCATCGGCAAATCGGAACTGGTGCTGTCGATCACCCCACGGATCGTGCGCAACCTGCCGTACCAGAGCCCGTCGGACATGGAGTTCTCCACCGGCACCGAAACCAGCATGCACATTCAGGCACCGGATCGTTCACAGAGCTACGTGATGCCATCGCCTGCCGCGCAGCCGCGTGCCGTCGGTGAATCGGCCGTGGCCACCACCCGCGTCACTGTCGAGAAGCCTTGATCATGAACGCCTCCCAGCGCGGTTTTACCTTGATCGAAGTCGTGGTGACGCTGGCCCTGATCGGCCTGTTGGCGAGCATGGCCGCGCCCCTGACCGAGACCCTGGTGCGGCGTGGCAAGGAGCAGGAATTGCGCAACGCGCTGTACCAGATTCGCGATGGTATCGACGCCTACAAGCGTGCCTTCGATGCCGGCTACATCGAGAAGTCGCTGAACAGCAGCGGCTACCCGCCGAACCTGAAAGTGCTGGTCGAGGGCGTGCGCGATGTGCGCAGCGCCAAAGGCGCCAAGTTCTACTTTTTACGCCGCATCCCGCGCGATCCGCTGGTGCCGGCCAAACGTGATGACGAAGGGGGTTGGGGCATACGTGCCTACAACAGTTCGGCTCAGAACCCGCGCGATGGCGAAGACGTGTTCGACGTCTACTCCCACGCCCGGGGCAAGGGCCTCAACGGTGTCGCTTACCGCGAGTGGTGAACCTCATGCGCCGGGAAAAAGGTTTTACCTTGCTGGAGTTGATGGTGGTGATGGCGATCATCGCCACGCTGATGACCATCGCGCTGCCGCGCTACTTCAACAGCCTCGAAGCGTCGAAGGAAACCACCCTGCGCCAAAGTCTGTCGGCGATGCGTGAGGCGCTGGATCACTTCTACGGCGACACCGGCCGCTACCCGGATTCCATCGAGCAACTGATCGAACAACGTTACCTGCGCAGCGCGCCCCTTGATCCGATCACCGAACGCAAAGACCAGTGGGTGCTGATCGCGCCACCGGACGGCGTTGCGGGCGGCGTGGCCGATATCAAAAGCGGTGCTACCGGGAGGGCGCGTGATGGCAGCCAGTATGCCGAGTGGTAACAGCGCGCAGCAGGGTGGCTTCACTTACCTGGGCGTGCTGTTCCTGATTGTCGTGATGGGCATGGGCCTGGCCAGTGCCGGCGAATTGTGGTCGACCGCTTCGCGCCGCGATCGCGAGAAGCAATTGCTCTGGGTCGGCACCCAATACGCTCAGGCGCTGCGCAGCTACTACCGCAGTTCGCCGGGGCTGGCGCAGTACCCGAAAGAGCTTGCTGACCTGCTCGACGATCAGCGTTTTCCCGAGGCCAGGCATCATCTGCGTCAGCTCTATCCGGACCCGATCGGTCAGGGTGAATGGGCGCTGCAACGCGGCTTCGACGGACGCATCACCGGCCTCAACAGCCCGTCGACGGAGTTGCCGTTGAAGCAGGCGGATTTCCCGACGCAGTGGTCGGACTTCGAAGGCATGCAGCGTTATTCGGACTGGCAGTTTGTTGCCGAAAAAGCCTTCCTTGAGGGCACCAATGGCCCGGCCAAAGGCCAGTCGAACTTGCCGCAGGCGTTGCAGCCATGACTCGCCAATGGTGGTGCGCGCTGATCATCACCGCTGTGGCGTGCTGCGCCCACGCCGGTGAAGAAGACGAAATGATGGGCTTCATCGTCGACGACACGATCTCGCACATCGGCCACGACTTTTACTACTCGTTCAGTGAACGCCTGCGTGACACCAGCCCGATGGATTTCAACCTGGTGGTGCGCGAGCGCCCCGACGCGCGCTGGGGCAGCCTGGTGACCGTGGAATATCAGCAACGCCTGGTGTATCGGCGCTTCCTGCCGCCGAACACCGTGGAACTGAAGGACGAGGCCTACGCGGCCGCCGACTGGGTTCGACGCCAGGTAGTCCAGCGCAAGCTGGAGGCTCTGTTGCAGGACACCACCGACCTTGAGAAGGACGAACTATGAACAGCACAACGTTCTCATGGCGCAGCGGATTCTGGACCTCGGGGTTGTTGATCGGGCTCGCCAGCGCCGCGGCTGTCCAGGCTACCGAACTGGTCTACACGCCGGTCAATCCATCGTTCGGCGGCAACCCGCTGAACGGCACCTGGCTGCTCAACAACGCCCAGGCGCAAAACGATTACGACGACCCGGACCTCAAGAGCCGTTCGAGCGTGGCCGGCACCTCGGCGCTGGAGCGCTTCACCAGTCAATTGCAATCGCGGCTGCTAGGGCAGTTGCTGGACAACATCTCCACTGGCAACACGGGGAGCCTGTCCACTGACTCTTTTATCGTCAACGTCATCGACGACTCCGGGGCACTGAGCATTGAAGTGACCGATCGAGCGACCGGTGAGGTTTCGGAAATTCAGGTGAACGGCCTCAACCCATGACGGGCTGACGGTTCCGGGGAGTGATGGACATGAAAAGAATAATCGCGCTAGGGCTGATGTTGGCGACATTACAAGGGTGCAGTCTGCGTGAGCCGATGCCGGCCGAGCAGGACACCGAAACCCCGACCCTGACTCCAAGGGCCTCGACTTATTACGACTTGCTGAAGATGCCGCGGCCCAAGGGGCGGTTGATGGCGGTGGTGTACGGCTTCCGTGATCAGACCGGGCAGTACAAGCCGACGCCTGCGAGTTCGTTTTCCACCAGCGTGACCCAAGGCGCAGCGTCGATGTTGATGGACGCGATGCAGGCCAGTGGCTGGTTTGTGGTACTGGAGCGGGAAGGGCTGCAGAACCTGTTGACCGAGCGCAAGATCATTCGCGCGTCGCAGAAGAAGCCGAATACGCCGGTGAATATTCAGGGTGAGCTGCCACCGTTGCAGGCGGCGAACATGATGCTCGAGGGCGGGATCATTGCCTATGACACTAACGTGCGTAGCGGTGGGGAAGGGGCGCGGTATCTGGGGATCGATTTGCAGCGTGAGTATCGGGTGGATCAGGTGACCGTGAATTTGCGCGCGGTGGATGTGCGTAGCGGGCAGGTGTTGGCGAATGTGATGACCAGCAAGACGATTTATTCGGTGGCGCGCAGTGCGGGGATTTTCAAGTTTATCGAGTTCAAGAAGTTGCTTGAGGCTGAGGTCGGGTATACGACTAACGAACCGGCGCAGTTGTGTGTGTTGTCGGCGATCGAGGCGGCGGTGGGGCATATGGTGGCGCAGGGGATTGAGCGGCGGTTGTGGCAGGTGGCGGGGGACGCTTCTGTGCCTTCGCAGGATGATGTTTTGAATCGGTATTTGAGCCAGAACAAGGTTGATCCGGATGCCGAGTGAACTTTTTTTGATCTTTGAGCTTGGCGGCCTGATAGCCGACCAGGCTCTGGCTGGTGTACGCAGTTCCAATTGTGGGAGCGAGCTTGCTCGCGAAGGCTTTCTGTCAGACGGTAGGGTTCTTTCTGATTGAGTACATATCCATTCCTGCGGTAACGGCCACTTAGGGTTTCGCCCTTACGGCGACTCACTTTTTTTACAAACCCCTCCGTGTCAGGCTACCTGTCGCCCTTATTGATTGACTCAAATAATCAAGAGGGCGAAGGTGAATAACCATGTCCAAAATGGGCAAACGCTACGACAACGACTTCAAAGACTGGGTCGTTC
>NZ_JARKMT010000016.1:0-76895 GCF_037626295.1 Pseudomonas sp. LF-5 | reverse complement strand
AAGCTGCACAGTGGACACCTCTTCCCAAGACACAGGTCATCTCCTTAGTGATGAGCAATGTGCCTATTAAAAAGTGTCCACCATGTCTCCGAACACCTGTCCACCATGTGTCCGGTACATACAGGGAGAGGGCTAGGGTGAGGGGCTCTTGATCTTCAGGCATAAAAAAGCCCCGACTCTCACAAGCCGGGGCTTTTGTTTGAAGCGCTACAACGACTTAGCCGTTGAACACGTCATCCACGCTTTTCAGCGGGTAGTTCTTCGGATACGGCAGGGTGGCCACACCGGTCTCGATCGCGGCTTTGGCCACAGCGTCGGAGATCAGGGTGATCAGGCGCTTGTCCATTGGCTTCGGAATGATGTATTCACGACCGAATTCCAGCGGGGCACCACCGTAGGCATCGCACACGTCTTGCGGCACTGGCAGTTTGGCCAGTTCACGCAGGGCGTTGGCCGCGGCCACTTTCATTTCTTCGTTGATGCGCTTGGCGCGAACGTCCAGGGCACCACGGAAGATGAACGGGAAGCCCAGTACGTTGTTGACCTGGTTCGGGTAGTCGGAACGACCGGTGGCCATGATCACATCGCTGCGGGTAGCGTGTGCCAGTTCCGGGGAGATTTCCGGATCCGGGTTCGAGCAGGCGAAGACGATCGGGTTGGCCGCCATCGACAGCAGACCTTCAGCGCTCAGCAGGTTCGGGCCGGACAGACCGACGAACACGTCAGCACCTTTCAGAGCGTCAGCCAGGCTGCGCTTGTCGGTGGCGTGAGCGAATACCGCTTTGTACTGGTTCAGGTCGTCACGGCCGGAGTGGATCACGCCGGTACGGTCAACCATGAAGATGTTTTCGATTTTTGCGCCCATGCTCACCAGCAACTTCATGCAGGAGATGGCCGCAGCGCCAGCGCCGAGGCAGACGATCTTGGCTTCCGGCAGGGTTTTGCCGGCGATTTCCAGGGCGTTGATCATGCCCGCAGCGGTCACGATCGCGGTGCCGTGCTGGTCATCGTGGAATACCGGAATGTCGCACTGCTCGATCAGAGCACGTTCGATCTCGAAGCACTCAGGTGCCTTGATGTCTTCCAGGTTGATGCCACCGAAGGTGATGGAGATGCGTTTAACGGTGTCGATGAAGGCTTGCGGGCTTTCGGAGTCGACTTCGATGTCGAACACGTCGATACCGGCGAAGCGCTTGAACAGTACGCCTTTACCTTCCATTACCGGCTTGGAAGCCAGCGGGCCGAGGTTACCCAGACCCAGAATCGCGGTGCCATCGGAAATGACTGCAACCAGGTTGCCCTTGCCGGTGTATTTGTAGGCCAGTTCAGGATCGCGGGCGATCTCACGCACTGGTTCAGCTACGCCGGGGCTGTAGGCCAGCGACAGGTCGCGGGCGGTAGCAGTGGCCTTGGTGAGCTCGACACTCAGCTTCCCTGGACGAGGATTGGCATGATATTCGAGAGCGGCAGTTTTCAGATCAGACATTTTGGCATTCCGCTTTTTACTGTTGGACAGACTGGTCAGCGAGGATACGCGCCTCGCAAAGTCCCCACAAGACTGAGCAGTCACCCCTGTCAAGCGCCCTGTCCTACGACTTTGGGCCAAGAGCCACGGCGCACAAGGGCTGGACTGTTCACAATCGACAGAAAAAATGTCTACAATTTTTCTTCAGCGAGAACTGCGCATCATGGCCGGATCGGTCAACGGAAGCAGCCAGCGCGGCTGGCCCGCCTGCAATCCACCGCGCCGCGAACGATCGACCACCCAGCCCCGGGCCTCGATCTGCGTGCCCTGCAGCGCTTGCAAGCGCGCCATGTCGAATTGTCCGACGAGATTGGGTGCAACACGCAATACAACGGCGCCCTGCAACTCGATCCAGATTCCGCCTCGATTGCGCTGCACCTTGCTCACACGACCGCTGAGCACGGCGAAACCCGAGCGCTGGATCTGCTCCGCTTTCAGTACAGGTGACTGTCGCCAAAGGCCTCGGCCAGCCTGTCGCGCACTGCGTTCGGCAGCCTGCTGACAGGCAACAAGATCGACATTCGGTGCTACCGCGACCTGGAAGCCAAGACCGTCAGCCAGCATTTGCGCCTCAAGGTTGGCGCCGCTGACGTTATAGAGGTGGGCGAGCGTACGCCCGTAATGGTCTTTCGCTTGCTTGCCGGGGAGCACAACGACTTGTCCGCCACTGTCATCAATCAACGCTTGCAGACGCTGGCGTGCCGCCACGGCAAAGGGTTCATCACTGCGACCCTGCTTGCCCAATTCCGGCGTGTTGAGGCCGATCATGCGCACACTGCGGCCATCGCTCAGGCGCACCGTGTCACCATCAACGACGCGCTGTACGGCGACGCTCGGCACTCCCACAGGCGCCGGACAGAAGGCCTGAGCCCCGGAAAGCCAAATCGCGGACACAAAAAAGGCGCCCGCAAGGGACGCCTTTTTCATCAGACCGGAAAAGCCGCTGAGGTTTTCCAGAATGAAGGGCCTTAGGCCTTTTTCGCGCCGAAAGCACCGAAACGGTCGGCGAACTTCTGAACGCGACCACCGGTGTCCAGAGTCTTCTGCTTACCGGTGTAGAACGGGTGGCATTCGTTGCAAACGTCGATCGCCAGGGCTTTGCCGAAGGTCGAACGAGTTTCGAACTTGTTACCGCACGAGCAGGTAACAGCGATTTCTGGGTAATTCGGGTGGATATCAGCTTTCATGATGTCTTCCTCAGCTAGCGTGCCGCCACCCAACACGATTGTTGAATACCGCACGTAATTAGGCCGCGGATTCTACCAGACAATGTCAATCGCGCAAGCTGTCCCTGAGACCGACCGTCTGCTAGGCTCCCGGCCTTGAACGTACTCCACTGTGGGAGCGAGCTTGCTCGCGAATGCGGTGTGCCAGTTGATGACTCAGTGCCTGACACACCGCGTTCGCGAGCAAGCTCGCTCCCACAATTGATCTGCGCTCACTACCTTATTTTGCGTTTATAGAGATCCCCCCGCGTGCCCGACGCCATTCTGCGCCTCGCCCTGCCTTCGCCCTTGCGCCGCCTGTTCGACTATCGGGCGCCGGCCGGCGTGCTGCGCGCCCAGTTGCAACCGGGCATGCGCCTGCGGGTGCCGTTCGGGCGGCGGGAGATGATCGGGATTCTGGTCGAGATCACCGACACCAGCGAAGTACCGGCAGAAAAACTCAAACCGGCGCTGGCCCTGCTTGATGCCGAGCCGCCGTTGCCGCCAGCACTGTTCAAGCTGTGCCTGTGGACGTCGCAGTATTACCAGCACAGCCTCGGCGACACCTTGAGCTGGGCCCTGCCGGTATTACTGCGCCAGGGCGAACTGGCCGAGGCCCGTCAGGAGCGCTTCTGGTCGGTCGCGCCTGGCGCCAGCCTCGATGATCCGCGCATCGCCCGCGCCCCGCGCCAGCGTGAAGCACTGGCGACACTGGCGCAGCATCCGCACGGTGTGGCCCATCAGTTGTTGAGCAAACTGATGCTGAGCAAAGACAGCCTCGACCTGCTGCTGGCGAAGAACCTGGTGCAAGTGGAGATCCGGCGCCACGCCCCCGGCGTTCGCCATGAACACTGGCTGGCCCAGCCGGAGCTGCCACTCAACACCGAACAACGCGCCGCTTACGAAGCAATCCGGGCCGGGTTCGACAGCTATCACGCTTTTCTGCTGGCCGGGGTCACGGGCAGCGGCAAGACCGAAGTCTATTTACAACTGATCCGCGAAACCCTCGAAGCCGGCAAACAGGCGCTGGTGCTGATCCCGGAGATCAACCTCGGCCCGCAAACCCTGGCGCGCTTCGAACAGCGTTTCAATGCGCGCATCGCCTTGCTGCATTCGGCCGTCAACGACCGCGAGCGCCTCGACGCCTGGCTCGCAGCGCGCGATGGCGAGGCCGACATTATTATCGGCACCCGCTCGGCGCTGTTCACCCCGATGAAGAACCCGGGGCTGATCATCATCGACGAAGAGCACGACGGCTCTTATAAGCAGCAGGAAGGTTTGCGCTACCACGCCCGCGATCTGGCGCTGGTACGCGCACGGCAGGAAAACATCCCGATCGTCCTCGGCTCCGCCACGCCTTCGCTGGAAAGCCTGCACAACGCCTACACCGGACGGTATGGCCTCCTACGCCTGAATGAACGTGCCGGCGGTGCCAAGCAACCCCGTTTCTTGCGGCTGGATGTGAAAAGCCGTCCACTGGACAGCGGCATTTCCGGGCCGATGCAGCAAGCCATCGGCCAGACCCTCGCCAATGGCCAACAAGTGCTGGTGTTCCTCAACCGTCGCGGTTTCGCCCCGACGTTGCTGTGCCACGATTGCGGCTGGATGTCCGAGTGTTCGCGCTGTGACGCACGGATGACCGTGCACCAACGCTACGGCGAACTGCGCTGCCATCACTGCGGTTATGTCGAACGCACGCCGCGCCAGTGCCCGAAGTGCAACAAGGTCGATCTGCGCCCGGTGGGCGCCGGCACCGAGCGGGCCGAAGAGCGGCTGGCGATTCTGTTTCCCGATTACCCGGTGCTGCGGGTCGATCGCGACAGCACCTCGCGCAAGGACGCGATGAATCAGTTGTTCGCAACGATCCAGAAGGGTCAGCCGTGCATTCTGGTCGGCACACAGATGCTGGCCAAGGGGCACCATTTTCCGCGCGTCACGCTGGTGTCGATCCTCGATGCCGATGGCGGCCTGTTCTCCGGCGACTTCCGCGCCAGTGAGCGTATGGCGCAGTTGATCGTGCAGGTGGCCGGGCGCGCCGGGCGGGCAGAAGAGCCGGGCAAGGTGATCATCCAGACACACCTGGCCGACCATCCTTTATTGGTGCAGTTGACCGAGCAGGGTTACTTCGCCTTTGCCGAGCAGGCCCTGAGTGAGCGCCGCGCTGCGGGGCTGCCGCCGTTTGCGCATCTGGCGCTGTTGCGTGCCGAAGCGCACAAGCCGGGGCAGGCTGAAGGCTTTCTCGATGAAGCGTGCAGCGAGGCCGAACGCTTGCTGGCCGAGCAGCATCTGAGCGGGATTGAGTTGCTCGGGCCGGTGCCGGCGCCGATGGAACGGCGGGCCGGGCGCTATCGCGCGCAGTTGTTGCTGCAGGCGACAGCACGGGCGCCTCTGCATCGGTTGCTCGCCAGTTGGTTGCTGGTGCTGGAGCAGATGCCGAGCGGGCGGGCGGTGCGCTGGTCGCTGGATGTTGATCCGGTCGATTTGTACTGAAGCTCAAAAGATCGCAGCGTGCGGCGGCGCCTGCAGAGGAATAGGCAATTACCTGCAGGCGCTGCCGCAGGCTGCGATCTTTTGCCTTTGATGTCACCACATATCCATAAGCGGCCTGCTAAGGTTGGCAAGCCCGTCTTCGCAACGGATAATGCCCAGTTTTTCCACCCGCGCATTGATGCGCCGCCGCGCTTGCGGTCGAAAGAGAAGACCATGAAAGACACCATTCGCCAGCTGATCCAACAAGCCCTCACCCAACTCGTCAACGAAGGTGTGTTGCCTGAAGGCCTGTCGCCGGCGATTCAGGTGGAGAACGCCCGCGACAAGACCCACGGCGACTTCGCCAGCAACATCGCCATGATGCTGGCCAAGCCTGCGGGCATGAAGCCGCGCGATCTGGCGGAAAAAATCATCGCCGCGCTGCCGGCCGACGAAAACGTCACCAAGGCCGAAATCGCCGGTCCGGGCTTCATCAATTTCTTCCAGAACACCCAGGCCCTGGCCAATCGCCTCGATGCCGCCCTGGCCGACGCTCACGTCGGCGTGCGCAAGGCCGGCCCGGCGCAGCGCACCGTGGTTGACCTGTCGGCGCCGAACCTGGCCAAAGAGATGCACGTCGGCCACTTGCGCTCGACCATCATCGGCGACGGTGTGGCCCGCGTGCTGGAATTCCTCGGCGACGACGTGATCCGCCAGAACCACGTGGGCGACTGGGGCACCCAGTTCGGCATGTTGATGGCGTATCTGCAGGAAAACCCGATCACCAGCGACGAGCTGTCCGACCTGGAAAACTTCTACCGCGCCGCCAAGCAGCGTTTCGACGAGTCCGAAGAGTTCGCCGACCGTGCCCGTGGCCTGGTGGTCAAGCTGCAGGCCGGCGACGCCGAGTGCCTGGCGCTGTGGACCAAGTTCAAGGACATCTCGCTGTCGCACTGCCAGAAGATCTACGAACTGCTCAACGTCAAACTGACCATGGCCGACGTGATGGGCGAAAGCGCCTACAACGACGACTTGATAAATGTGGTCAACGACCTGAAAGCCGCCGGCATGCTGGTCGAGAGCAACGGCGCCCAGTGCGTGTTCCTCGACGAGTTCAAGAACGCCGACGGCGACCCGCTGCCGGTGATCATCGTCAAGGCTGACGGCGGCTACCTGTACGCCACCACTGACCTGGCGGCTGTGCGCTACCGCAGCGGCAAGCTCAAGGCCGACCGCGCGCTGTACTTCGTCGACCAGCGTCAGGCCCTGCACTTCCAGCAAGTGTTCGCCGTAGCGCGCAAGGCCGGCTTCGTCACCCATCCGATGGAGATGGAGCACATGGGCTTCGGCACCATGAACGGCGCCGATGGCCGTCCGTTCAAGACCCGTGACGGCGGCACCGTGAAGCTGATCGACCTGCTGACCGAAGCGCAGGAACGTGCCTACAACCTGGTGAAAGAGAAGAACCCGGAACTGGCCGAAGACGAGCTGCGCAACATCGCCAAGGTGGTCGGCATCGGTGCGGTGAAATACGCCGACCTGTCGAAGCACCGCACCAGCGACTACAGCTTCAACTTCGACCTGATGCTGAACTTCGAAGGCAATACCGCGCCGTACCTGCTGTACGCCTACACCCGCGTGGCCGGTGTGTTCCGCAAGCTGGGCAAGGATTTCAGCGAAGTCGACGGTCAGATCGTTCTCGAAGCCGAGCACGAACTTGAGCTGGCGGCGAAACTGGCGCAGTTCGGCGAAGTGCTGAACAACGTGTCCGACAAAGGCACACCGCACATTCTCTGCACCTATCTGTACGACGTTGCCGGCCTGTTCTCCAGCTTCTACGAGAACTGCCCGATCCTCGCCGCCGAAACGCCGGCTCAGATGCAGAGCCGTCTGCGTCTGGCCGCGCTGACCGGTCGTACTCTCAAGCAAGGCCTGGAACTGTTGGGCCTGGAAACTCTGGAGCGTATGTAAGTTGGCTGCCAAGAAAAAACCTGCACCCAAGCGTGGCGCCAGCCGTTACCAAGCTCCTGCGAAGCAACCGATTCCGGGTTGGCTGTGGATGGCCATCGGCCTGACGGTCGGCGCGTTCATCGTGTTCCTGATGAAACTGGAGCCGGGCAAGGGCAGCGACACGGTCAAGCGCGAGAAGGTCGAACAGGCGCAGCAGCAGAAAGCGTCGAAGATCGCCGAGGCCAACAAGACCCCGCCGAGCCCGACGCAACCGGTGAAGCCGAAGTACGACTTCTACACCCTGCTGCCGGAATCGGAAGTGATCGTGCCGCCGGACGCCGTGCCGGAGAAAACCCTGCCGACGCCGCAAGTGCCGGCGATCCCGACGACGCCGGTCACCCCTGCGGAAGCGGCGAAGATCGACACCGCGCGCGCGCAGGCAGCACTGGCCGGGATCACCCCGCCGCCAGCGCCACCGGTGAGCAAAGCGGCGCCCGTGACCAAATTCTTCCTCCAGGCGGGTTCGTTCCGCAAAGAGGCGGATGCCGACAAGGTCCGTGCACAGATCATTCTGCTCGGCCAGGCCGTGGCGGTTGAGTCCGGCACCGTGAAGGATGAGACCTGGTACCGCGTATTGGTCGGCCCGTTCAGCAACCGCGAACAACTGACCACGGCCCAGAAACAACTGGCCGGCGCCGGCTTCAGCAACCTGTTGTTACAACAGCGCCAGAGCCGCTGATAGTCTCCCGTGGGCGCCTCACTTTTTGGTTGCCCACAATCCCTGTGGCGAGGGGATTTATCCCCGCTGGGTCGCGAAGCGGCCCCAAAACCAGCAATTGCGGTGCATCAGGCCCACCGCGAAGGATGGTTTGGCGACTGCTTCGCAGCCGAACGGCGATAAATCCCCTCGCCACAGTCAACACACACCATTCGTCTCCCATTGCCCTCCCCGGTTGAAATCCTCTCCAGCACCCCCATATGAATGGGCATAAGGCATTTTCGCCCCGCTGCGTGGAGACTCTTCCCTTGACCACCATCGTTTCAGTCCGCCGCCACGGCAAAGTCGTCATGGGCGGCGACGGCCAGGTTTCTCTCGGCAATACCGTGATGAAAGGCAACGCCAAAAAGGTGCGTCGCCTGTACCACGGCCAGGTCATCGCCGGTTTCGCCGGTGCCACCGCCGACGCCTTTACCCTGTTCGAACGTTTCGAAGGCCAACTCGAGAAACATCAGGGCCACCTGATCCGCGCCGCCGTCGAACTCGCCAAAGAATGGCGCACCGACCGCTCCCTGAGCCGCCTCGAAGCCATGCTCGCGGTCGCCAACAAGGACGCATCCCTGATCATCACCGGCAACGGCGACGTGGTCGAACCCGAGAATGGCCTGATCGCCATGGGTTCCGGTGGCGGTTACGCCCAGGCTGCGGCCAGCGCGCTGTTGAAAAAGACCGACCTGTCGGCCCGTGAAATCGTCGAAACCGCACTGGGCATCGCTGCCGACATCTGCGTATTCACCAACCACACTCAGACCATTGAGGAGCAGGATCTCGCTGAAGAAGCCTGATACGGCCCCTGTGCCACGGCTTGTTTCTGCTTGAGGACCGTCAATTACTATGTCCATGACTCCCCGCGAAATCGTCCACGAACTCAACCGCCATATCATCGGCCAGGACGATGCCAAGCGCGCCGTCGCGATTGCCCTGCGCAACCGCTGGCGCCGCATGCAGCTGCCTGAAGAGCTGCGCGTTGAAGTGACCCCGAAGAACATCCTGATGATCGGCCCGACCGGTGTCGGTAAAACCGAGATCGCCCGTCGTTTGGCGAAACTGGCCAACGCGCCGTTCATCAAAGTCGAAGCGACCAAGTTCACCGAAGTCGGCTACGTCGGCCGTGACGTCGAATCGATCATCCGTGATCTGGCCGACGCCGCGATCAAGATGCTTCGCGAGCAGGAAATGACTCGTGTGCGTCATCGCGCCGAAGACGCTGCCGAGGACCGTATCCTCGACGCACTGCTGCCGCCGGCGCGCATGGGCTTTAGCAATGAAGAAGCGCCGAGCACCGACTCCAATACCCGTCAGCTGTTCCGCAAGCGCCTGCGCGAAGGTCAGCTGGATGACAAGGAAATCGAAATCGAAGTCGCCGAGGTGTCCGGCATCGAAATCGCCACGCCGCCTGGCATGGAGGAGATGACCAACCAGCTGCAATCGCTGTTCGCCAATATGGGCAAGGGCAAGAAGAAGGCGCGCAAGCTCAAGGTCAAAGAAGCACTGAAGCTGGTGCGCGACGAAGAAGCCGGGCGTCTGGTCAACGAAGAAGAGCTGAAAGCCAAGGCGCTGGAAGCCGTTGAACAGCACGGCATCGTGTTCATCGACGAGATCGACAAGGTCGCCAAGCGCGGCAATGTCGGCGGTGCCGATGTGTCCCGTGAGGGCGTACAGCGCGACCTGCTGCCGCTGATCGAAGGCTGCACCGTCAACACCAAGCTGGGCATGGTCAAGACTGACCACATCCTGTTCATTGCGTCCGGCGCGTTCCACCTGAGCAAGCCGAGCGACCTGGTGCCTGAACTTCAGGGTCGTCTGCCGATCCGCGTCGAACTCAAGGCCCTGAGCCCGGAAGACTTCGAACGCATCCTCAGCGAACCGCATGCATCGCTCACCGAGCAATACTGCGCGCTGTTGAAAACCGAAGGCCTGAACATCCAGTTCCAGCCGGAAGGCATCAAGCGTCTGGCGGAGATCGCCTGGCAGGTCAACGAGAAGACCGAGAACATCGGCGCCCGTCGCCTGCACACCCTGCTTGAGCGTCTGCTCGAAGAGGTGTCGTTCAGTGCCGGCGACCTCGCCAGCACCCACGATGAAAAGCCGATTCTGATCGACGCCGAGTACGTCAACAGCCACCTCGGCGAATTGGCGCAGAACGAAGACCTGTCCCGCTACATTCTGTAGAGCGGCAAGCCGCAAGCTGCGAGCGGCAAGCTGAGTTAAGCTTGCCGCTTGTAGCTCGCAGCTGAAGGCTTTTACTATGATTCCTACCGATATCAAACTGCACAAAGCCTCGAAAACCCTGACGCTCACTTACGCGTCCGGCGAGGAGTACACCCTGCCCGCCGAATTCCTGCGCGTGCATTCCCCCTCCGCCGAGGTCCAGGGCCACGGCAAACCGATCCTGCAATTCGGCAAGATCAACGTCGGTCTGAGCAAGCTGGAACCGGCCGGTCACTACGCACTGAAACTGACCTTCGACGACGGCCACGACAGCGGCTTGTTCACTTGGGATTATCTCTACGAACTGGGGCGACGTTATGACGCACTCTGGGCCGACTATCTCGCTGAACTCAAAGCCGCCGGAAAAACCCGCGATCCGGACGAGTCGATCGTCAAGCTGATGCTCTAGTCCGAGACTCTTGCTCTTTAGAGGGCATTTTCTAAATTCATCTGTTTGAATGCTCCGCTGTGTGGCCGAGGATCGGCCCGCTTGCGAAAAAAATTAAACTCGGGTAACCAATGGAGCTGGCAAGTTCCCTGCAGTGCTCTACGACTGTAAAGCAGCTATGCAGAATTAACGGTCACCCGAGCAGTAGTACCTGGCATTGGCTGTGGAACTGCACAGTGCAAAACCGGGTACTCGTCTCAGGACAATGGAGCGTCGTAGATGAGTAACAAGAATAACGATGACCTGAAGTACCAAGCCTCGGAAAACACCCTGGGGCTTAATCCCGTCGTTGGGCTACGCGGAAAGGATCTGCTGGCCTCTGCTCGTATGGTGCTGAGACAGGCCATAAAACAACCGATCCATAGCGTCAGGCACGTCACCCATTTCGGCCTCGAACTGAAGAACGTGTTGTTTGGCAAATCCGAACTGCAACCGGCTGGCGATGACCGTCGCTTCGCCGATCCTGCGTGGAGCCAGAACCCGCTCTACAAACGTTATCTGCAAACTTACCTGGCGTGGCGCAAGGAACTCCACGCCTGGATTGATGACAGCAACCTCTCACCCAAAGACATCGCGCGCGGCCACTTCGTCATCAATCTGATGACCGAAGCGATGGCCCCGACCAACACCGCCGCCAACCCGGCCGCGGTAAAACGCTTCTTCGAGACCGGCGGCAAAAGCCTGCTCGACGGTCTCTCGCATCTGGCCAAGGATCTGGTGCACAACGGCGGAATGCCGAGCCAGGTCAACATGGGCGCGTTCGAAGTCGGCAAGAGCCTCGGCGTGACCGAAGGCGCCGTGGTATTTCGCAACGACGTGCTGGAACTGATCCAGTACAAGCCGATCACCGAGCAGGTCCACGAGCGTCCACTGCTGGTGGTACCGCCACAGATCAACAAGTTCTACGTATTCGATTTGAGCCCGGACAAGAGCCTGGCGCGTTTCTGCCTGCGCAATAACGTGCAGACGTTCATCGTCAGCTGGCGCAACCCGACCAAGGCCCAGCGCGAGTGGGGCCTGTCGACCTACATTGATGCGCTCAAGGAAGCGGTCGACGTGGTCACCGCGATCACCGGCAGCAAAGACGTGAACATGCTCGGCGCCTGCTCCGGTGGCATCACCTGCACCGCCCTGCTCGGCCACTACGCCGCCCTCGGCGAGAACAAGGTCAACGCGCTGACCCTGCTGGTCAGCGTGCTCGACACCACCCTGGACAGCGACGTGGCCCTGTTCGTCGACGAGCAGACCCTGGAGACCGCCAAGCGTCACTCGTACCAGGCCGGTGTGCTCGAAGGCAAAGACATGGCCAAGGTTTTCGCGTGGATGCGCCCCAACGACCTGATCTGGAACTACTGGGTCAACAACTACCTGCTCGGCAACGAGCCCCCGGTGTTCGACATCCTGTTCTGGAACAACGACACCACAAGGTTGCCCGCAGCGTTCCACGGCGACCTGATCGAGATGTTCAAAAACAACCCACTGATCCGCCCCAATGCACTGGAAGTGTGCGGTACGCCGATCGACCTCAAGCAGGTCACGGCCGACATCTTCTCGCTGGCCGGCACCAACGACCACATCACCCCATGGAAGTCCTGCTACAAGTCGGCGCAGCTGTTTGGTGGCAAAGTCGAGTTCGTGTTGTCGAGCAGCGGGCATATCCAGAGCATTCTGAATCCGCCGGGCAACCCGAAATCGCGCTACATGACCAGCGAAGGCATGGCCGCAAATGCCGATGAATGGCAAGAGAACTCGACCAAGCACACCGACTCCTGGTGGCTGTACTGGCAGGCGTGGCAGGCCGAGCGCTCGGGCAACCTGAAAAAGGCACCGACCAAACTGGGCAACAAAGCGTACGCGCCAGGTGAAGCATCGCCGGGCACTTACGTTCACGAGCGGTAAAACCTGTGGGAGCGAGCTTGCTCGCGAAAGCGTCGTGTCAGTCACCATCAATGTTGAATGATTGACCGCATTCGCGAGCAAGCTCGCTCCCACAGTTATAAATTTGAGAAACAGACTCCATCCACAGGGCCTGAAGCATGCCGCATCCGTTCATATTCCGTACCGTCGATCTGGATGGCCAGACCCTCCGCACTGCGGTACGCCCCGGCAAGCCTCATTTGACGCCCTTGCTGATTTTCAACGGCATCGGCGCCAACCTGGAGCTGGTGTTTCCGTTCGTCGCGGCGCTGGACCCGGATCTGGAAGTGATCGCCTTCGACGTGCCCGGTGTCGGCGGCTCATCGACGCCGAACCGGCCGTATCGCTTTCCCGGGCTGGCCAAGCTGACGGCGCGGATGCTCGACTACCTCGACTACGGTCAGGTCAACGTGATCGGCGTGTCCTGGGGCGGTGCGCTGGCCCAGCAGTTTGCCCACGACTACCCCGAGCGCTGCAAGAAACTGGTGCTGGCGGCGACCGCCGCCGGTGCGTTCATGGTGCCGGGCAAACCCAAGGTGCTGTGGATGATGGCCAGTCCACGGCGCTATATCCAACCCTCGCACGTGATCCGGATCGCGCCGCTGATCTATGGCGGCTCGTTCCGTCGCGACCCGACCCTGGCTGCCAGCCATGCCGCCAAGGTGCGTTCGGCGGGCAAGCTCGGTTACTACTGGCAACTGTTCGCCGGGCTGGGCTGGACCAGCATTCACTGGCTGCACAAGATCCACCAGCCGACGCTGGTGCTGGCCGGCGATGACGATCCACTGATCCCGCTGATCAACATGCGCATGCTCGCCTGGCGCATTCCCAACGCCCAACTGCACATCATCGACGACGGTCATCTGTTCCTGATTACCCGTGCCGAAGCGGTGGCGCCGATCATCATGAAATTTCTCCAGGAGGAACGTCAGCGTGCAGTGATGCACCCGCACCCGACACCGCTGGGCGGCTAGCTGCTGCGGCAGGCTTTATGCAAGCGTCAGGAAGTGCGCGGCAGGACGCCGCGCAGGCAGCAACCCGCAACAGCGACTATGGTGTTCTGGTTCGGTGAGTTTGTTTTTGGCCTGAAGACGAAGGAGTGTTGAGTCATGCGCGACAAACCAGCGACGGGCGTAGTGCCCAGCCCCGCCGTGTTCATCAACGCACAAAGTGCGATCACCGGCCTGCGTGGCCGGGATTTGATTTCGACCTTGCGCAGCGTGGCAGCCCATGGCCTGCGTAACCCGATCCACAGTGCGAAGCATGCCTTGAAGCTCGGCGGCCAACTGGGCCGTGTGCTGCTCGGCGAAACCCTGTACCCGACCAATCCGCAGGACAGCCGTTTCGCCGATCCGGCGTGGAGCCTCAATCCTTTTTACCGGCGCAGCCTGCAGGCCTACCTGGCCTGGCAAAAACAGGTCAAAAGCTGGATAGATGAAAGCAACATGAGCGACGACGATCGTGCCCGCGCGCACTTCGCCTTCACCCTGCTCAACGACGCCGTGGCGCCCTCCAACACCTTGCTCAACCCGCTGGCGGTCAAGGAGCTGTTCAACTCCGGCGGACACAGTCTGGTGCGCGGCCTCAGTCATCTGTTCGATGACTTGCTGCACAACGATGGCCTGCCACGGCAGGTGACCAAGCAGGCTTTCGAGGTCGGCAAGACCGTCGCCACCACCACCGGTTCGGTGGTATTTCGCAACGAGATGCTGGAGCTGATCCAGTACAAACCGATGAGCGAAAAGCAGTACGCCAAGCCGCTGCTGGTGGTGCCGCCGCAAATCAACAAGTACTACATTTTTGACCTGAGCCCGCACAACAGCTTCGTCCAGTACGCCCTGAAGAACGGCTTGCAGACCTTCATGATCAGCTGGCGCAACCCCGATGTCCGCCATCGCGAATGGGGCCTGTCGACCTACGTCGAAGCGGTAGAAGAAGCGATGAACATCTGCCGGGCGATCACCGGCGCGCGCGAAGTCAACCTGATGGGCGCCTGCGCCGGCGGCCTGACCATCGCGGCGCTGCAAGGCCACTTGCAGGCCAAGCGGCAACTGCGGCGGGTTTCCAGCGCGACCTATCTGGTCAGCCTGCTGGACAGCCAGATCGAGACCCCGGCCACCCTGTTCGCCGACGAGCAGACCCTGGAAGCCGCCAAGCGCCGCTCCTATCAGAAGGGTGTGCTCGATGGTCGTGACATGGCCAAGGTCTTCGCCTGGATGCGCCCCAACGATTTGATCTGGAGCTACTTCGTCAACAATTACCTGCTGGGCAAGGAGCCACCGGCCTTCGACATCCTCTACTGGAACAACGACAACACGCGCCTGCCGGCGGCATTTCACGGCGACCTGCTGGACTTCTTCAAGCACAACCCGTTGACCCATCCGGGCGGGCTCGAGGTGTGCGGCACGCCGATCGACCTGCAGAAAGTCACCGTCGACAGTTTCAGCGTCGCCGGCATGAACGACCACATCACCCCGTGGGATGCGGTGTATCGCTCGACACTGCTGCTCGGTGGCGATCGACGCTTCGTGCTGTCCAACAGCGGCCATGTGCAAAGCATCCTCAACCCGCCGAGCAATCCGAAGGCCGCCTACGTCGAGAACGGCAAGATGAGCAGCGACCCGCGCGCCTGGTACTACGACGGCAAACACGTCGAGGGCAGCTGGTGGCCGCAATGGCTGACATGGATTCAGGAACGCTCCGGGGCGCAGCATGAAACCCAGATGGCCCTCGGCAACCCGAACTATCCACCGATGGAGGCGGCACCCGGTACTTACGTGCGTGTGCGCTGACGCTTAACCGAATTTTTCTAAGAAGACTGGATGAAAACCCGCGACCGGATTCTCGAATGTGCTTTGCAGTTGTTCAATGAGAAAGGCGAGCCGAACGTCTCCACCATGGAGGTGGCCAACGAAATGGGGATCAGCCCCGGCAACCTCTATTACCACTTCCACGGCAAGGAGCCGTTGATTCTCGGCCTGTTCGAACGCTTCCAGAATGAGCTGGCGCCGCTGCTCGATCCGCCGGCCGATGTGGAGCTGGCGCCGGAAGACTACTGGCTGTTTCTGCACTTGATCGTCGAGCGCCTGGCGCAGTACCGCTTCCTCTTCCAGGACCTGTCGAACCTCGCCGGGCGCTTGCCGAAGCTGGCCAAGGGCATTCGTCATCTGCTCAATGCGTTGAAGCGCACACTCGCTTCGTTGCTTGCACGATTGAAGGCTTCGGGGCAACTGGTCAGTGATACGCAGGCGTTGGGGCAACTGGTGGAGCAGATCACTATGACGCTGCTGTTTTCGCTGGATTATCAGCGGATTCTGGATCGCGAAGGCGAGGTTCGTCTGGTGGTTTACCAGATCATGATGCTGGTGGCGCCGCATCTGCTGCCGCCGGTTAAGGTCGCCACGGAGCGGATGGCCCTGCAATACCTTGAAGATCACGACTGACGCAAAAGCCCCTCACCCTAGCCCTCCCGAAACGTCGGACCGCCCGGAGGGAGAGGGGACTGATTGGGGGATGCTTGAGATGTACGCCGACCTGCGGCTGTTTTGCCGAATCCATAGTCGACTCGGTCTGTCAGGTCGATGTTTGACGCAAGACTGCTCGGTCGGCTCCCTCTCCCTCCGGGCGGTCCGACGTTTCGGGAGGGCTGGGATGAGGGTAAGCTTTTAAAAAGCACAAACAAAAAAGCCCGACCTTCACAGGCCGGGCGTTTTGTTTTGCCCTGATAAATCAGGACTGACTGGTTGGCGTCGACGGGGTCGATGCAACAGTCGGGGTGGCCGCCGGAGTCGGTGCAGCAGCGGAGTTCGACGCGCTGGCCGGAGCTGCCGGGGTGGCCGGTTTGGCTGCAGCAGGTGCAGCCGGTTTCGGCGCAGCGGCTTTCGGCGCGGCCGGTTTTTTCACTGCCGGTTTCTTCGCCGCAGCAGGTTTCGCTGCAGGCTTGGCAGCCGGTTTGGCGGCAGCGGTTTTGGCGGCGGGTTTAGCTGCAGTTTTGGTCGCAGGTTTTGCTGCCGGTTTCGCGGCGGCTTTAGCGGCAACCGGCTTGGCTGCGGCTTTGGCTGCTGGCTTGGCGGCGGCGGTTTTCGCAGCGGCTTTGGCTGCAGGCTTGGCCGCTGCTTTGGCCAGAGGCTTGGCGGCAGTTTTCGCAGCCGGTTTAGCCGCTGCGGTTTTCGCTGCCGGTTTGGCTGCAGCGGTTTTCGCCGCTACCGGTTGGGTTTTCAGACCGGTGAGTTTCTCGATCTGTTTGGTCAGGGTTTCAACCTTGCTGTGCAGCGCTTTCACTTCATTGCGGCTTGGCACACCCAGGCGCGAAATCGCGCTGTTCAGGCGCTTGTCGAAAGCCCCTTCCAGCTCGTCCCACTTGCCCAGTGCGCGATCTTTAACGCCGCTGATGCGCGACTTGGCCGAAGAAGCGGAGTCCTTGGCGGCATCGACTTTTTTGCCGACTGCTGTCTTGGTGAGCTTCTCGGCTTTCTCGCCGTCTTTGACCAGTGACTCGAAGAGCTTGCTGCCGTCAGTGTCGATCTTCGAGTACACGCCTAAACCAGCCAGCCAGATTTTGCGGGAGTAGTCTTCGACTTTCCCAATCCACGAGCTGCCTTCTTTATCGGTGTTCTTTTTACCAGCCATCCCGTTCTCCTTAAGATTTACGCGCGACGCGTTCGAGCAATGCCGTCAGCTCATCGAGCTTAGCAGAGAGTGTCTCAACGTCATGTTTAGACGGAATGCCGATACGATTCAAGGCACTTGCAACACGGGAGTCGAACGCCTTCTCGACCTTGTCGAGCTGGACTTCGACACGCCCCTTGAACGAGCTGACTTCGTCCTTGACGTCATCAATCTCGGCGTTGGCTGCTTCGAGTTTTTCGGTGACGGCTTTTTTGCCTTTCTTTTCAACAGTTTGACCAGCCTTGATCAACTCCTGAAAGTAGTCGCTGCCTTCTTGGCCGACCTTGGTGTAGGCACCCAGGCCTGCCAGCCAGATCTTGCGGGCATAGGATTTGACGTCGCTCAGAGCAGAAGTCGAAGCGTCGATTTTTTTCTTCAAAATGACTTTGGCCATGGTGCACCTCACGCGCAGAAGGTTTGAGGAACTGCCCGCAAAGGTGTCGGGCTCAGGCACAAAGTAGGGAGAAAAATTAGAAACGGCACCCTAACAACTGACATAAACAGCAGGAGCACCACAGAACAAATGCAGGAGTGAGCCTGCTCGCGATTGAGGTCTGTCAGTCAACATTGCGGTGACTGACAGACCCCAATCGCGAGCAGGCTCACGCCTACAGGGGATCGTATTTCAGACCAGGGCCTTGTCGAGGGCCTTCTCGATCTCGGCTTTGATCATGCCGCTCATGGCCGACATCATGATGCCCAGTTCCACATCGACCTTGATCGAATCGTCGGCCACATGCACCGCACCTTTCACGCCCGAGCGCTTGAGGTTCAGGGTGTCGCCCGACCACTGCGGCTCCAGGCCATATTGATCGGAGAGTTTCTGCGCCAGCTTGTCGGCCTTCTCGCGGGCGGCTTCCTTGCCCAGGTTGTGGGCACGCTCAACACTGATTTTGGCCATTGAATGACTCCTGCTTGATGAATAGGTCTCGGTAAATCTTGACCGCGTCTGCGGCAAATCGTCCCGAAGGTTGCCCATCTTACCTTTAGCCATTCCAAGACAAAGCATGGCTTGGGGATTAGAATGTCGCGCATTCTCTTTTGGTGACAGCGATATGACTGATCAGCGCAAAGGCAGCGATGCCGAACCCACCACACACTTCGGCTTCAAAAACGTTCCGGAAAGCCAGAAAGCGGAAAAAGTCGCTGAGGTCTTCCACTCGGTAGCGGCGAAATACGACCTGATGAACGACCTTCTGTCGGGCGGCATGCACCGTCTGTGGAAGCGTTTTGCGATCGAATTGTCGGGCGTGCGCAGCGGCAACCGCGTGCTGGACATCGCTGGCGGCACGGGCGACCTGACCAAAAAGTTCTCCCATCTCGTTGGCCCGACCGGCCAGGTGGTGCTGGCCGACATCAACGAATCCATGCTCAAGGTCGGCCGTGATCGTCTGCTGGATCTGGGGGTGTCGGGCAACGTCGAATTCGTTCAGGCGGATGCCGAAAAGCTGCCGTTCCCGGACAACCATTTCGACTGCGTGACCATCGCCTTCGGCCTGCGCAACGTGACGCATAAAGAAGACGCCCTGCGCTCGATGCTGCGCGTGCTCAAGCCCGGCGGTCGCCTGCTGGTGCTGGAGTTCTCCAAGCCGACCAACGCGCTGATGTCGAAAGCCTACGACGCCTACTCGTTCGCCTTCATGCCGCTGATGGGCAAGCTGATCACCAACGACTCGGAAAGCTATCGCTACCTGGCCGAATCGATCCGCATGCACCCGAATCAGGAAACCCTGAAGTCGATGATGGTCGACGCCGGTTTCGACCGCGTGACCTATCACAACATGACCGCAGGCATCGTCGCCCTGCACCGCGGCATCAAGCCCTGATGTTGCTCACCGGGCTGCTCGCCAGCGTCGAACTCGGTCTGAACCGGGTGCTGCGTCTCGACAGCACGGCGCTGCCGCGGCTGGCGCATCTGACCGGCAAGGTGATTGCCGTCGATTGTCGCAGCCCGGCGCTGCAACTGTTCATCCTGCCGAGCGATGAGGGCCTGATGCTGGCCGCGCACTGGGAAACCGCTGTCGACTGCACCTTGCGTGCGCCCGCGTCGAGCCTGGTGAAACTGGCCGTGAGCAAGGACAAGACCGCAGTGCTGCACGCCCCGGAAGTCGAGCTCGACGGTGACAGCGGCGTGCTGCTGGAGCTGGCCGGCGTGCTGCAGGATCTGGAGCTGGACTGGGAGTACGAACTCTCGCGCTGGCTGGGTCCGGTCGCCACGCAGCTGGTGGGCGGTCATCTGCGCAGCCGCGCGCGCTGGTATCAACAAGGATTTGCCAGCCTCAACCAGAACCTCGCCGAATACCTCGCCGAAGAATCGCGCACCCTCGTCGGGCAGCGCGAGGCCGAAGCGCGGTTTAGCGAACTGGACCGGATCAAACTTGATCTGGAACGTCTCGAGGCGCGTTTCGAGCGCCTTTCCCGATCCCTCGACCCAAGCGATAACGCATGAAGCTGCTTGCCGTCCGCCGTCTGTTGCGCATCCAGCGCGTCGTGATCCGCTACCGCCTCGATGACCTGCTGTTCGAGTTGCCGCTGCCCTGGTTTCTCCTGGCGCTGCGCTACGTGCTGCCGTGGCGCTGGTTCCCGCGCAAGCCGCTGGACCTGAGCCGTGGCGCGCGCCTGCGCCTGGCCCTGCAGGACCTGGGGCCGATCTTCATCAAGTTCGGGCAGATTCTCTCGACCCGCCGCGACCTGTTGCCGGAAGACATCGCCGATGAGCTGATGCTGCTGCAGGACCGCGTGCCGCCGTTCGATTCACAGCTGTCGATCAAGCTGATCGAAGAGCAACTGGGCAAGAAGATCAGCGAAGTGTTCAGCCGTTTCGACGTCGAACCGCTGGCCTCGGCCTCGGTGGCGCAGGTGCATGCCGCACAGCTGAAAACCGGCGAAGAAGTGGTGGTCAAGGTGATCCGTCCGGGCCTGAAACCGGTGATCGCTCAGGATCTGGCGTGGCTGTTCATCCTCGCCCGCGCCGCCGAAAAAGTCTCCGCCGACGCCCGCCTGCTGCACCCGGTGGACGTGGTGCAGGACTACGAGAAAACCATCTACGACGAACTCGACCTGCTGCGCGAGGCGGCCAACGCCAGCCAGTTGAAACGTAACTTCGAAGGCTCGCCGCTGCTCTACGTGCCACAGGTCTACTGGGACTGGTGCCGGCCGAAAGTGCTGGTGATGGAGCGCATCTACGGGATTCAGGTGACGGATCTGGCGACCCTCGCCGACCAGCGCACCGACATGAAGATGCTCGCCGAGCGCGGCGTGGAGATCTTCTTCACCCAAGTGTTCCGCGACAGTTTCTTCCACGCCGACATGCACCCGGGCAATATCTTCGTCAGCACCGTCAACCCGTGGAGCCCGCAGTACATTGCGATCGACTGCGGCATCGTTGGCAGCCTGACCCCGGAAGACCAGGACTATCTGGCGCGCAACCTGTTCGCCTTCTTCAAGCGCGACTATCGCCGCGTGGCGCAACTGCACATCGACTCGGGCTGGGTGCCGGCGGAAACCAAACTCAACGAATTCGAAGCGGCGATCCGCACCGTGTGCGAACCGATCTTCGAAAAACCGTTAAAAGATATTTCATTTGGCCAGGTGCTGATGCGCCTGTTCCAGACCGCACGACGTTTCAACATGGAAGTTCAGCCGCAGCTGGTGCTGCTGCAAAAGACTCTGCTGAACATCGAAGGCCTCGGCCGGCAGTTGTACCCGGACCTGGATCTGTGGAACACCGCGCAGCCGTTCCTCGAACGCTGGATGCGCGAGCGCATCAGCCCGAAAACCTTGATCGGCAACGTGCAGAGCCAGTTTGAACAGCTGCCGCACCTGGCCAACATGGCGCGCGACCTGCTCGAACGCATGTCCCAACCGCACGCCAAGGACCCGCCACCGCCGTGGCACAAACGCAAGGATGACTGGTTCCTGCGCCTGCTCGGCAGCGCTCATCTGGCAGGCGGCACCATCCTTGCCGCCGGTGGCCCGTTGCACGAACTGGGGCATTGGCCGGCAGGCATCATGGTGGCAGTCGGCTTGTATCTGGTCGTTCGCCGATAGCACGAATCTGCTGCAAGTTATAAGCTGCGAGCTGCAAGCTTGACGACACAGATACACCGCAGCCTGCTTTTACTTGCAGCTTGAAGCTCGAGACTCGAAGCTGCTTTTTTCAGGAATTGAAGATGAAAAACTGGCTGGACGAGATCAAGTGGGACGCTGACGGCCTGGTGCCGGCCATTGCCCAGGATCACAAAACCGGACGTGTGCTGATGATGGCCTGGATGAACCGCGAAGCCCTGGAGCTGACGGCGGCAGAAAACCGTGCCATCTACTGGTCACGTTCCCGTGGCAAGCTGTGGCGCAAGGGCGAAGAGTCCGGCCATGTGCAGACCCTGCATGAAATGCGTCTGGACTGTGATGCCGACGTCATCATCCTGATGGTCGAACAGATCGGCGACATCGCTTGCCATACCGGCCGTCAAAGCTGCTTTTACCGCGTCTTCGAAAACGGCGACTGGAAGACAGTCGACCCGGTCCTGAAAGACCCGCACGCTATCTATTGCGCAGGACACAAACATGAGTGACACCCTGACCCGCCTGGCCGAAGTGCTCGAAGAGCGCAAAGGCGCAGCCGCCGACAGCTCGTATGTGGCTAGTCTGTATCACAAGGGTTTGAACAAGATTCTGGAGAAAGTCGGCGAAGAGTCGGTCGAAACCATTATTGCCGCCAAGGACGCCGCGATCAGCGGCGACTGCAGCGATGTGATCTACGAAACCGCCGACCTGTGGTTCCACAGCATGGTCATGCTCGCCCAACTGGGGCAGCATCCGCAGGCCGTGCTGGATGAACTGGATCGCCGCTTCGGCCTGTCCGGACACGTCGAGAAAGCCTCGCGCCCGTCCGCCTGAACAACTTCTAGAGAGGAACAGCAACATGGGCATTTTTGACTGGAAACACTGGATCGTCATTCTGGTTGTCGTGGTGCTGGTGTTCGGCACCAAGAAACTGAAAAACCTCGGCACCGACGTCGGTGAGTCGATCAAGGGCTTTCGCAAAGCCATGAACGACGACGAGAAACCCGCTGCCGATCCGACCGTAACGCCTGCACAACCGGTGCCACCGGTGCAGCCGCAAACGACCGCTCAGGCCAACCCGCCGCACACCATCGACGTGCAGGCGCAGAAAGTCGAAGAGCCGATTCGCAAAGACGTGTGAGCACTGACTAATGTTTGGTATCAGCTTCTCTGAACTGCTGCTCGTCGGCCTCGTCGCCCTGCTGGTGCTGGGTCCCGAGCGTCTGCCGGGCGCTGCGCGCACCGCCGGCCTGTGGGTCGGGCGGCTGAAGCGCAGCTTCAACGCGATCAAACAGGAAGTTGAACGTGAAATCGGTGCCGACGAGATCCGTCGGCAACTGCACAACGAGCACATTCTGTCGCTGGAGCAGGAGGCGCGGAAGATTTTCACGCCGGTTCAGCAGGAACCGACACCGGTCGAGCACGTGGGTGAGCAGACGATTCACAGCCCTGCTGCTGCGACACCACCTGCAGCCGCCAGTGCACCTGTCATGACACCGACAGAACCAGCGCCCGCCGCTGCACAAACTTCGGTTGAACACGTTGCTCCAGCCGCCGCGCCTGTTGCGCCGGCCCCTCACGACCCTACATTGCCGCCGCGAGCCCCATGAGCGATCTCCCCGAAAACGACCAGCACATGCCGCTGGTTTCGCACCTCACCGAGTTGCGCACCCGCCTGCTGCGTTGCGTGGCGGCGATCTTCATCATCTTCGCCGGGCTGTTCGCCTTCACCCAGCAAATCTACACCTTCGTCTCGACGCCGCTGCGCCAGTACCTGCCGGTCGGCGCGACGATGATCGCCACCGACGTGTCATCGCCATTTCTGACACCGCTGAAGCTGACGATGATGGTCTCGCTGTTCCTCGCGATCCCGGTAATCCTGCATCAGATCTGGGGCTTTATCGCGCCGGGCCTGTACAAGCATGAGAAGCGCATCGCGGTGCCGCTGCTGGTTTCCAGCATCCTGCTGTTCTACACCGGCATGGCGTTCGCCTATTACTTCGTGTTCCCGCTGATCTTCAAGTTCTTCGCTGCGGCCACCCCGGCCGGCGTGGAAATGATGACCGACATCGCCAGTTACCTCGATTTCGTCATGACGCTGTTCTTCGCCTTCGGCGTGGCGTTCGAGATCCCGGTGGCTGTTGTGCTGCTGGTGTGGATCGGCGTAGTCGACGTGGCCTACCTGAAGAAAATCCGCCCGTACGTGATCATCGGCTGCTTCGTGGTCGGCATGATCCTCACGCCTCCGGACATCTTCTCGCAGACCCTGCTGGCCGTGCCGATGTGGATGCTGTTTGAAATCGGCATCCTGTTCGGTGGACTGATCAGCAAGCGCGAACGCCCGGACGAAACCCCGGCCGACGATCACAACGACCAGCCGCCAGCGACCCAGGCATGAACCTGCTGTTGCTCGAAGAGGCCGACTTCATCGCGGCCGACCGCGTCGTGCTGCGTGACCGGCGCCTGACCCACATGCAGGAAGTGCATCGCTCCGAAGTCGGTGACAGCCTGCGGGTCGGACGCATCAACGGCCTGATGGGTTCGGCCGAACTGCTGCGCCTCGAGGCCGGCGAAGCCGAACTGCGCGTCACCCTCGATCAGCCACCGCCGGCCAAGCTGCCGCTGACCCTGGTGTTGGCCCTGCCGCGTCCGAAGATGCTGCGGCGGGTGTTCCAGACCGTGGCGACCATGGGCGTATCGAAGGTAATTCTGGTCAACAGCTACCGGGTCGAGAAGAGCTTCTGGCAGACGCCGTTCCTGGAGCCGGAAGCAATTCGCGAGAATCTGATCCTCGGTCTCGAGCAGGCCCGCGATACCGTGCTGCCGGACATCATCATTGAGAAACGCTTCAAGCCATTCGTCGAAGACCGCCTGCCGGCGATCACCGAAGGCACCCTCGGCCTGGTCGGTCATCCCGGTAACTACCCGCCGTGCCCGCGTGCGCTGAGCGAACCGGTGACACTGGCGATCGGCCCGGAAGGCGGCTGGATCCCCTACGAAATCGACCTGTTGGGCAAGTCCGGCCTGCAACCGGTGCAACTGGGCGAGCGCATCCTGCGCGTCGAAACCGCCGTCACCGCCCTCCTCGCCCGCCTGTTCTAAATCCGACGCGCAACCTCTGTGGCGAGGGAGCTTCACCCCGGATAAATGGCGTTACAGATTGCCATCACTCGGCCGATACCCTCTCCATAAGTCCAATTAGTGGTCCGAGGGGAGTCGTCGCATGTACCGTTGGTTAGCCGAGAATCTTGGGAACGTCAGTGTCAAACGCAAGCTGGGCATCGGTTTCGGCCTGGTGCTGTTGCTGACGCTGTTGATTACCTTCACCGGCTGGACCGGCATGGGCGGCATCATCAGCCGCGGTGACAAGCTCGGCTTCATCTCCAGCCTCAATGAGCTGACCAAGGACCTGCGCCTGGCCCGTCTGGACTATGAAGCTCGTCGTGGCGAACAAGGCCCGGGCGCGGTCAATGAGCTGTTGGCCAAACTCGCCAGCGGCCTGCAAACCGCGCGCGGTCTGATCGAGCAGCCTTCTGATGCGGCGATGGTCGATCAGCAACTGGCCGCCGTCGCCGAGTACAAGCGCGCCTTCGCCGAGATGACCCAGGCCACCGTGCAGCGCGAAGACGCGCGCAGCAAACTCGGCGCCAATGCCGACAATGCCGTGGCCAAGGTCGCGGACGTCGAGAAATCCCTGCTGCAGGGTGACAGCGTCGCGCAATTCAACAGCGTGATCGAGCTGAGCAAACTGTTGCAGCAGGCGCGTTATCAGGTGCGCGGCTACACCTACAGCGGCAAGGCCGATGCGGAGCAGCCCGCGCTGGATGCCATCGACAATGCCCTGAAAAACCTCGACAGCCTGCCGGCGAAATTGCCCGAGCAGCACATCGCCAACCTGCAACAGGCCACCGACTCGATCAAGGCCTATCGTGCGGCAGTCGCTCAGTTCCGCGACTCGCAGGTGAACAATGCCAGGGCCGGGGCCACCATGACGGCTCAGGGCGACATCCTCCTCGACGTCAGCAAGAAGCTCACCCAATCGCAAACCGTGGTGCGCGACACCGATGCCGCGCACGCCAAGAACATGTTGATCATCGCCACCCTGCTCGCCGTGGCCTTCGGCCTGCTGGCCGCCTGGGCAATCACCCGGCAGATCATCATTCCGCTGAACCAGACCCTGAAAGTCGCCGAACAAGTGGCCGCCGGTGATCTGACCCACAACCTCGTGTCGCAGCGCCGCGACGAACTCGGGCAGTTACAGCGCTCGATGCAAAGCATGACCCAAGGCCTGCGCGAGCTGATCGGTGGCATCAGCGATGGCGTGACCCAAATTGCCAGCGCTGCCGAAGAGCTGTCGGCGGTCACCGAGCAGACCAGCGCCGGGGTCAACAATCAGAAGATCGAAACCGACCAGGTCGCCACCGCCATGAACGAAATGGCCGCCACCGTGCAGGAAGTCGCACGCAACGCCGAGGAAGCTTCCGAAGCCGCCGTGGCCGCCGACCAGCAGGCCCGCGAAGGCGACAAGGTGGTCGGTGAAGCGATCGCGCAGATCGAACGTCTGGCGGTTGAAGTCGGTCATTCCACCGAGGCCATGGGCGAACTCAAGCGCGAAAGCGACAAGATCGGCAGCGTGCTCGACGTGATCAAATCCGTGGCCCAACAAACCAACTTGCTGGCGCTCAACGCCGCCATCGAAGCCGCCCGTGCCGGTGAGGCGGGTCGTGGTTTTGCCGTGGTCGCGGATGAAGTGCGCAGCCTCGCCCAGCGCACCCAGAAGTCCACCGAAGAGATCGAAGAGCTGATCGTCGGCCTGCAAAACGGCACCCAGCAAGTGGCGACGATCATGGACAACAGCCGCTCCCTGACCGACAGCAGCGTCGAACTGACCCGTCGCGCCGGTGGTTCGCTGGAAAGCATCACCCGCACCGTGTCGGCGATTCAGGCGATGAACCAGCAGATTGCGGCAGCAGCCGAGCAGCAGAGCGCCGTGGCCGAGGAGATCAACCGTAGCGTGCTGAATGTGCGGGATGTGTCGGATCAGACCTCGGCGGCCAGTGAAGAGACTGCGGCGTCCAGTGTTGAGCTGGCGCGGCTGGGGACGCATTTGCAGACGTTGGTGGGGCGCTTCAAGGTTTGAGGTGATTCATCTGCCTCGGTTCACTGGGAACCGAGGTGATGCTATCGCTGGCAAGCCAGCTCCCACAGGATTTATGTCGATCACAACGGTTGTGTTCAACCCACTCACGGTGGGAGCTGGCTTGCCAGCGATGGCGTCCGAGGGGACGCCGCCGTTACAGGACCTGACGCAGGAAAGCCTGAGCGCGCGGATCCTTCGGTGCATCAAAGAACTCTGCCGGCGCCGCATCTTCCAGCAACTTGCCGTGATCGAAAAACAACACCCGATCCGCCACTTCCCGGGCAAAACCCATTTCGTGGGTGACGCAGACCATGGTCATGCCTTCCACGGCCAACCCCTTCATCACGTCCAGCACTTCACCGACCATTTCCGGGTCGAGGGCCGACGTCGGTTCGTCGAACAGCATCACTTTCGGGTCCATCGCCAGCGCCCGGGCAATCGCCACGCGCTGTTGTTGACCGCCGGACAGGCGTGAAGGGTATTCCCGCGCCTTCTGTGCGATACCGACCTTCTCCAGCAACGCCAGGGCCTTGGCCTCGCTTTCCTTCTGCCCGCGCTTGCGCACGACTTTCTGCGCGAGGCAGAGGTTTTCCAGCACGGTCATGTGCGGGAACAAGTTGAAGTGCTGGAACACCATGCCGACTTCGCGGCGGTAGGCGTTGACGTCGGTTTTCGGGTCGGCCAGTTGCAGGCCGTCGATGCTGACCGAACCCGAGTCGAACGCTTCCAGACCATTGAGGCAACGCAGGAAGGTCGATTTGCCGGAACCCGACGGACCGATCACCACCAGCACTTCGCCCTTGGCCACCGTGGTAGTGACGTGATCCACAGCGCGGACTACCAGACCACGGGTGTCGAAGACTTTTACCAGATCGCGGACTTCAATCACTTTGCGCGAGCCTCCGCTCAAGCCGGCTGGCGATTTTCGACAGCGGCAGGTTGATCAACAGGTACAGGCCGGCGACGCAGAACAGGATTTCGAACGGCGAGAACGAGGTGGTGATGACTTCGCGACCACTTTTCAGCAGCTCGGTAATCGCAATCACCGACACCAGCGAGGTGTCCTTGACCAGACTGATGAACTGCCCGGCCAGCGGCGGCAGCACGCGCTTGAACGCTTGCGGCAGCACCACGTGACGCATCGACTGGCCAGCGCTCAAGCCGAGCGAACGCGCCGCTTCGTTCTGCCCGCGGGCAATCGACTGCACGCCGGAACGGATGATCTCCGCCACATAAGCACCCGTGAACAGCGACAACGCGGCGATCCCGGCGAACTCGCGGGACAGGTTCATCACCGTGCCGATGAAGAAGTAGAAAATGAAGATCTGCACCAGCAGCGGTGTGCCGCGCACCAGTTCGACGTAGATGCTCGACAGGTCGCGCAGTGTCGGGTTGCTCGACAGGCGGCACAGCCCGGTGACCAGACCGATCAACAACCCGAGCACGCCGGACACCACCGACAGCCACAGCGTCGTCCACAGCCCCCACAACAACGGCCCTGCGGCCCAATGCCGGGTCACGCCCACGACGTCGCCTTCAGCCACATCGTCGCCCTGAGCGAATTGCAGGCTGTTCTCGTCGACCGTCAGGTGCTGCTCGTCACCGGCGTCGCTACGCAGGGTGACTTGGGCGCTGCCGCCCTTGCGCACCAGTTCGGTGACCGTGGATATGTCGGTGGCGCGCTGGGATTCTTCGGCCTGATAGGCGAAATACTGTGGCACGCGGTTCCAGCGCCATTCGTAGGACATCAGCGACGTGGCGTAATACAACGCGCCCGCCAGGCCGACCAACACCAGCACGGTGAGGACGTGCCAGGGCCATTGGGCTTTTTTCTGTTTCATTGCAGGTTCCGGATTTTGTGTTGCTCTGGAGGGCCTCTTCGCGAGCAAGCTCGCTCCCACAGTGGATTTGTGGTGTTCACACAATCACTGTGGGAGCGAGCTTGCTCGCGAATGGGGCAACTCGGTCTATCTGACCGGGCTTATTCCATGTCCTTGAGCCACTCGGTGCTCTTGAACCACTTGTCATGGATACGATCGTAGGTGCCGTCTTCGTGGATCTGGTGCAGGAAGTTGTTGATGAAGTTGAGGCTGTCGTAGTCGCCCTTCTTCAGACCGAAGGCCAGCGGCTCGTAGGTGAACGGCTTGTCGAGGAACACCAGTTTGCCGGCGCCGACCTTGTTCACCGCCACCACGTTGTACGGCGCGTCATAGATGAAGGCGTCAGCCTTGCCATTGACCACGTCGAGCACCGCTTCCTGCTCGTTGTCGTAGCCGTGGTATTTGGCTTTGGCGATCAGTTTCTTGGCGACCATCTCGCCGGTGGTGCCGAGCTTGGAGGTGATGCGGTAGTCGGCGGTGTTCAGGTCTTTATAGGACTTGATGGTGCCTTCCAGCTCCTTGCGGATCAGCAGGGTCTGGCCGACAACGATGAACGGTTCGCTGAAGTTCAGGCGCAGGTTGCGCTCCTGGGTCAGGGTCATGCCGCTGCCGATCATGTCGAATTTGTCGGTCATCAGTGCCGGGATGATCCCGTCGTAACCGGTCGACACCAGCTCCAGCTTGACGCCCATGGCCTTGGACATGGCTTTGAGGATGTCGACTTCGAAGCCGATGATCTCGCCGCGCTTGTTGGTCATCTCGAACGGCATGTAGGTCGGGTCCATGCCGACTTTCAAGGTGCCGCGCTTGACCGCGTCGTCGATCGCGCCGGCGTGCGCCGCATTGACTGCAACCAGTGCCGTGACGCCGACCAGCAGCATCGACAGATACTTCTTCATCTTCAAGTCCCCAAAACCATTGCAATTGCGGCGCGAAAACCAACAGAGGCGGGCAAAAAAGCCCGGGTGCGCCAATTCGGGGACGGATGCTAACGCACTCGTTTTTTTGCACAAGGTTTAATGGATGATTTGTTTAACAATCAAGAGCTGACCCTCATCGGAACGCCGCCCAGCCCTCCCCCCGAGGGAGAGAGGGCCGACCGAGGTGTCTCAAGCTATACGCCGACCTGAAAGATCGAGTCGATTATGGATTCGGCAAAGCAGAATCAGGTCGGTGTAACTCGAATGTTCAACGCGGTCGGTCCCCTCTCCCTCTGGGAGAGGGCTAGGGTGAGGGCCTTTTTCAGCGCCATAAAAAAACCCCGCTGGCTAGCGGGGTTTCTTTATCAGGCCGGTTGCGCCTGCAGGCTCACCGGTCGCAGCGGCAGCAATGGCGCATGCGGATCGGCTTTCACCGAAGCGCGCCAGGCATCCAGCCACTCGGCGTGACCTTCGGCCCAGACCAGCTCGTGCAGACGCGCCAGGGCCACCGGATCGCTCAGCAGTTGCAGGCGATCATGGTTGCTCAGCGCCGCCGGGCCAGCTTTCAGGGCGTGACGCACCCGTTCCTGACGCAGCCATTCGATCGGCTCGGCCTGACCGTGTCGCGAGGTCGCCAGCGAGCACGCCAGGGCGTTCTGCTGCGGATCGACCACGGCGCGGACGAAGCCGTCCTTCAGCGCGTGCCAACGGTTCTCGTGGGTGTACTGGTCGGTCGCCAGCAGCGCCTGTGGCGGATTGTATTCCTCTGGGATGAGGAACAGGCTCTCGTCACGGGACTTGAGACCCAGACCGACACGGCTGGAGATCACCGACACCGGGATCGACAGCATCAACGAACCGACGATCGGCACCAGCCACCACAGGAAGCTCGGGTTCAGCCAGATCACCAGCAGCGCCCAGCAGAAACCCAGCAGGGTCTGCGGACCGTGGCGTTTGACCGCTTCGCTCCAGGGCGTCGAGTCGTCGTCACGCTGCGGCGAGTTCCAGGTCGCGGCCCAGCCGAGGAACGCGGCAAGGACGAAACGGGTGTGGAAAATCATCCGCACCGGCGCCAGCAGCATGGAGAACAGCATCTCCAGCAGCATCGACAGGGTCACCTTGAACTTGCCACCGAACTCTTTCGCGCCCTTGGCCCAGATCAGGATGATGCTCAACAGTTTCGGCAGGAACAGCAGCACGATGGTGGTCGAGAACAGCGCGATCGCCTTGTCCGGGTGCCATTGTGGCCACAACGGATAGAGCTGGCGCGGTTCGAGGAAGTACTGCGGCTCCATCAGCGTGTTCACCGCCAGCAGCGCAGTCGACAACACCAGGAAGAAGAACCACAACGGCGCCGACAGGTAAGACATCACGCCGGTGAGGAACACCGCACGGTGCACCGGGTGCATACCTTTTACCAGGAACAGGCGGAAGTTCATCAGGTTGCCGTGGCACCAGCGACGGTCACGCTTGAGTTCGTCGAGCAGGTTCGGCGGCAGTTCTTCGTAGCTGCCCGGCAGGTCGTAGGCAATCCACACGCCCCAACCGGCACGGCGCATCAGCGCGGCTTCAACGAAGTCGTGGGACAGGATCGCACCGGAGAACGCACCTTTGCCCGGCAACGGCGCCAGGGCGCAGTGGTCGATGAACGGCTTCATGCGGATGATCGCGTTGTGACCCCAGTAGTGGGACTCACCCAGCTGCCAGAAGTGCAGACCGGCGGTGAACAGCGGGCCATACACACGCGTGGCGAACTGCTGCATGCGCGCATACAGGGTGTCCATGCCCGACGCACGCGGCGCGGTCTGGATAATCCCGGCGTCCGGCGTGGCTTCCATCAGGCGCACCAGACTGGTCAGACACTCGCCGCTCATCACCGAGTCGGCGTCGAGCACGACCATGTACTTGTAGTCACCGCCCCAGCGACGGCAGAAGTCGTCGAGGTTGCCGCTCTTGCGTTTCACACGACGGCGACGGCGGCGATAGAAGATCTTGCCGAAACCCTTGGCTTCGCGGCAGACATCCAGCCAGGCCTGTTGCTCGGCGACGCAGATATCGGTGTCGTTACTGTCGCTGAGGACAAAGAAGTCGAAGCGGTCCAGATCACCGGTGGCAGCGACCGATTCGAACGTCGCCCGCAAACCGGCGAACACGCGCGGCACGTCTTCGTTGCAGATCGGCATGACCAACGCGGTACGCGCGTCTTTGGCAATCGGCTCGTTACCGGCGCTTTTACCGGAGATACGGTATTTATCGTGACCGGTGAGCAACTCGAGGAAGCCCATCAACGCGGTCCAGAAACCCGCCGACACCCAGCAGAACAGAATCCCGAACAGGATCAGGATGCTGGTTTGCAGCGCATACGGCAGCACTTGCGTGGCAGTTTGCAGCAGCGGTTGGTGCAGGACTTCTTCCAGATCGACGAACGACCAGCCCTGGTACGGCATGATGCCTTTCATGTACCAGCCGGCGACGATGGTCTGGCCGAGCATCAGCAGCAACAGAATGTAGCGACGGATCGAGCCAACGGTGCGCCAGCGCGCGGCCGGCAACACGTTGGCGTCTTTCGGCGGCTGCGGCGGGTTGGTGCGGCCGGTCAGACGGCGCCAGCCGCGCACCAGAATATTGGTGCGCCACGGCTCCGGTACGACTTTGGTCCGTCGGATCGGCGGCGTCGCCTTGAGGCTGACGCGGCCGCTGGCGTCGAGCACCAGCATCTCGGCGTCGGCCAGTTCTTCGGCGGTGCTCAGCGTCAGGCGCTTGCCCACCGAAGCCTGGGCGGCTTCGGCAGGGGCGTCGAACGTCGAAGACGACAGGCGTTCATGCAGCTCGCTGAACGACTGGCAGCCCGCGAGTTCCGCGCGCTGCTCGTCGGTCATCGGCAGATGCGCCAGGTACTCGGACAGAGTCTCTGGCTGTACTTGAGAGTTACTCATCGGCAGGCAACTGATAGCTCCAGGTCTCGGTCAGGACTTCTTCAGTCGGTGCCGATTCCGGTGTGGCTGGGGCCGCGTTCGCAGCCGCTGGCTGCTTGGCGTCTTTGTTGGCCTTGTCCTTGGCATCTGCAGCGGGCTTGGCATCGGCCTGTTTGGCTTCGGCGGCCTTGGCTTCCTTGTCGATTTTCTCTTGTTGCTTGGCGGCTACCTTGTCGGCCTTGGCGACGGACGAGTTGGACGCCGGCATCGATTTCGCCAGATCAGCGGTCACGACCGGCTGTACCAGCGCGGCACGCATCTCGGTGGACTTGCTCGCGTCCTTGATTTTCATCCGCAGGGTCAGGCGCCAGCCTTTGGTTTCCGGGTTGTAGCGCACGCTGTTTTCAACCAGCTCGGCGTTGTCGCCAACACTGACCTGACTGCGCACGTCGGCATCCGGGGCCAGAGCGGCCAGCGACGGACCTTCGAAATCGACCAGGTAAGCGACGCTGCCGTCCGGCTGACGGATCAGGTTCGACTGCTTGACGTCACCGGTCGAACGCAGGGTCTGCTTGACCCAGGCGCTGTCGGGGGCGTGAATCGCCGCTTCATCCATGGTCCAGTGCAGGCGGTAGGCGAAGTCCAGTGGCTGACCTGGCTCCGGCATTTTTTCCGGGCTCCAGAACGCAACGATGTTGTCGTTGGTTTCGTCGGCGGTCGGAATCTCTACCAGATCAACGGAGCCCTTGCCCCACTCGCCCTTCGGCTCGATCCAGGCGCTTGGGCGCTTGTCGTAGCGATCGTCGAGGTCTTCGTAGTGGCTGAAGTCGCGGCCACGTTGCAGCAGACCGAAACCACGCGGGTTCTCGACGCTGAAGTTGCTCACGGCCAGGTGTTTCGGGTTGTTCAGTGGACGCCAGATCCACTCGCCGTTGCCGGCATGGATCGACAGACCGCTGGAGTCGTGCAGTTCACGACGGTAGTTGAGTACTTTCGACGGCTGGTTGGCGCCGAACAGGAACATGCTGGTCAACGGTGCGATGCCCAGTTTGCCGACCTTGTCACGCAGGAACATCTGCGCCTTGACGTCGACAATGGTGTCGCTGCCCGGACGCAGGATCAGGCGGTAGGCACCGGTGGCACGTGGCGAATCCAGCAGGGCGAAGATCACCAGGTGCTTGTCGCCCGGCTTCGGCTGTTGAATCCAGAACTCACGGAAACGCGGGAACTCTTCGCCCGACGGCAGCGCGGTGTCGATTGCCAGGCCACGGGCCGACAGACCGTAGGTATGACCCTTGCCAACGACGCGGAAGTAGCTCGCGCCGAGCATGGTCATGATTTCGTCTTGCTTGTCGGCCTTGTTGATCGGGTACAGCACACGGAAACCGGCATAACCCAGTTGTTCAGTGGCTTTCGGATCGAATTTCAGGTCGCCGAAATCGAAGCGCGTCGGATCGTATTTGATCTCTTCAACGGTGTTCGCTGTGATTTCATTGATTTTCACCGGTGTATCGAAGTGCATACCCTGGTGATAGAAGGACAGTTTGAACGGGGTCTTCTGATCAGCCCACTCAGCCTTTTCGGTGAGGAAGCGGATTTTCTGATAGTCCGCGAACTTCATGTCGCGGAATTCGTTCGGCAGGTTGCTGCGCGGGGCTTCGAACTTCTGCCCGGCCAGCTCTTTGGCCTTGGCCGATACATCGTCAAGATTGAACGCCCAAAGCTGACCGGCGCTGAGCAGGCACAGGAGCGCCGAACCCGCTACCAGGGCACTTCGCATGCGTTTGGCAGACATTTTTGCTGCATTACAGGGACTAACAATCACGAGCAACCCTCGCCGAAAACAGATCAAAAAACCAACGGCCAGCAAGCCGTCTGTGTGGCCATTTTTGTCAGCTTATTTCGGTTCCAGGAATCAGATACTTGGTTGCCGCTCCTCCCCATAGCAAGCTATGAGTCGTCGCAGCGCCTTGTCTCTGACTCCCTGGCCCTCGAAATAATGCTGGCAAAAATGGCCGTACAGACCGCTCATACCAGGTTGGCGAGCATTGTTCCGACTCCGATGGGGCAAAATGATTCCCCAATCGGATCCAGACAAGTCTCTACCTAAGTCAAAAATGAATCAGCGAACGCTGATCCCAGTGCGCGCGATTATCTAGTAGCCCGCATGACAACGCATCAGGGGTAACAAAGTATTTATCGCGAAAACACCCTAAAAACAGTCGAAATTTCCTAAAAAGGTGTTTCAAGCGCTTTCAGGTCTGTAACAAAAAGGTAACCGGGCCATCGTTGACCAAATGCACCTGCATATCGGCGCCGAATCTACCTGATGCCACAGTGCCATGCACCTGTTTCGCACTGCTCAATAGATAGTCGAACAATTCCTCGCCCAAGGCCGGTGGCGCGGCCGTCGAAAAGCTCGGGCGCAACCCGCTTTTGGTGTCGGCCGCCAGCGTAAACTGCGAGACCAGCAGCAACCCACCGCCCACATCAGCGAGAGACAAGTTCATCTTGCCCTCCGCGTCACTGAATACCCGATAGTTAAGCAGTTTATGCAGAAGTTTGTCGGCGCTGGTACGCGTGTCGTCGGGTTCGACCGCCACCAGCACCAGCAAACCGTGATCGACCGCGCCGACCACTTCACCCGCGACTTCAACCCGCGCACCGCGCACGCGCTGCAACAGGCCCTTCATGCTTCTTCGGGCGGCAGGTCGAGCAGGCGCCGTGCCATGTTACTGGCCGCACGGACCAGCGCATCGGTGATACCCGGTTCGGACGCGGCGTGCCCGGCGTCGCGAATCACCTGCAGCTCGCTGTTCGGCCAGGCCTGATGCAATTCCCAGGCGTTGTCGAGTGGACAGATCACATCGTAACGACCGTGGATGATCACGCCCGGCAGGTGGGCGATCTTGCCCATGTCGCGAATCAGTTGATTCGGCTCGAGGAAGGCGTTGTTGGTGAAGTAATGGCATTCGATCCGCGCAATCGACAGCGCGCGCTGTGGTTCGGAGAAGCGATCGACCACCAGCGGATTCGGCCGCAGGGTCGCGGTGCGCCCTTCCCAGGTCGACCAGGCTTTGGCCGCGTGCATCTGGGCGATCTGGTCGTTGCCAGTCAGGCGCTTGTGGAAGGCGCTGAGCAGATCGTCGCGCTCGTCCAGCGGAATCGGCGCGATGTAGTCCTGCCAGTAGTCGGGGAACAGACGGCTGGCCCCGGCCTGATAGAACCACTCGATTTCCTGCGGGCGGCAGAGGAAGATCCCGCGCAGGATCAGACCGTGGACACGCTCCGGATGGGTTTGCGCATAGGCCAGCGCCAGGGTCGAGCCCCACGAACCGCCGAACAGCACCCATTTGTCGATGCCCAGGTGTTTGCGGATACGCTCGAGGTCGGCGACCAGATCCCAGGTGGTGTTGTTTTCCAGGCTGGCGTGTGGAGTGGAGCGTCCGCAGCCGCGCTGGTCGAAAGTGACGATACGGTACAGGTTCGGATCGAAATAACGACGGCTCTGGGCGTCACAACCGGCGCCGGGGCCGCCGTGGATGAACACCACCGGCAAACCCTCCGGCGAACCGCTTTCATCGACATACAGCGTATGGGTGTCATCGACAGCCAGATCGTGCCGGGCATGGGGTTTGATCTGCGGAAACAATGTCTGCATTGCGTGCTCCGTAAGGGGTCGAGGTCATCCCTGGGGGGACTTCTATTATTCTGCCGTCAGGCATCATAAACCCGATTTACGTCAATGAGCATGCCCGTACGCAGTCACATTTTGTCAGCCATGTACCTCAACAGGTTTTCGTAGAGCCGGTCGACCTCGGCGACCTGGCCAAGCGCGCGCAAACAACCGTGCACAAGCCCTTCGCCGTAATAGAGGGTAGCGTCTGGCAACCGTTCGGCGTAGCGCACGCCGTCGTCGCGCAGGGGATCGAATTGCGCGACGGCGATGAACGCCGGCGGTAATCCGCTGAAGTCCTCGGCGAGCAACGGCATGGCGTACGCGTTCGGCCGCGCGGTGCCGCGCAGGTAGAGCGCGTGATAGCAGTCGACGTCTGTGCTGCCGAGCAACGGCGCATCGGCACACTCGCTGCGGGATGGCAATCGTTCGTCGCCGCCAAGGCCGGGATAGAGCAGCACTTGCGCTGTAGGCAGCGGCTCCCCGGCATCGCGCAACGCCAGGCACAACGCGGCGGCGAGATTGCCACCTGCGCTGTCACCGGCCACCAGCATTTTTTCTCGATCAAACCGGAACGGCCCGCTGCGCAAGGCGCGCCAGACACTCAGGCAATCCGCAAACCCGGCGGGAAAGGGGTGTTCAGGCGCCAGCCGATAATCCACCGCCACCACCATCGCGCCCAATGCCACGGCGAGCTCGAAGCAGATGAAGTCGTGGGAATCGAGGCCGCCGACCACCCAGCCGCCGCCATGCAGGTAGAGAATGCTGGGCCAGCCGGCGGCCGGGGGCTCTATGGGCGGGCGATACGAGCGCACCGCCACGCCGCGCAACCGGAAATCCACGACTCCAAGTCCCGCCGGGATTGGCGGAGTGAAGGCTCGACACATTTCATCGTAGTCGCGACGCAGGCCGTTGATGCTGCTGTCATCGCTGGTGAAACTGAGGGTTCTGGCGACGAAATCCGCCATGGCCGACGAAAGCTGGTAGTGAGCCATAAGCCCTCGATGCAGCAGCTATTTGCAGAGTGGCAGAACTGTGGCGAGGGAACTTGCTCCCGCTCAGGCGCGTAGTGCTCGAAACAGCCCTGGGTCCGCCTCGCAATCCTGCGGAGCAAGCGCCCGCGCCACAAAAAAATCATTCACCTATCTTCAGGGCTTGAGGCTGGCCTGAACCGCAGCCACACCTTCTTTGCCATCAAAACTGCTGACCCCCGCCAGCCAGCGCTGCAGATCCTCGGGGTGTTCACGCAGCCAGTTCTTCGCCACTTCCTGCGGGGTCTTGCGCGCCATGATCGGCACCATCAACTGACTTTCCTGAGCGGCGCTGAAGGTGAGGTTTTCCAGCAGTCGATACACGTTCGGGCAGCGCTCGGCGTAATCCGGCGAGGTGACGGTGGACACGGTCGCGGCGCCTTCGTTGGGGCCGTAGACGTCTTCGCTGCCGGTCAGGTAAGTGATCTTCATGTTGATATTCATCGGGTGCGGGGTCCAGCCGACGAACACCACGAACTCCTTGCGATTCACCGCGCGCTGCACGGCGGCCAGCATGCCCGCCTCGCCCGACTCGACGATCTTGAAATCCTTCAGACCGAAGTGGTTGGTCTCGATCATGGTGTTGATCGTGGTGTTGGCGCCGCTACCCGGTTCGATGCCGTAGATCTTGCCGCCGAGCTGATCCTTGAACCTGGCGATGTCGGCAAAGGTTTTCAGCCCGGCTGCCGCGACGTAATCCGGCACTGCCAGCGTCGCCTGCGCATCCGCCAGGCTCGGCTGGTCCATGACCTTGACTTGATGGGCGGCGAGGAACGGCGCGATGTTGTTGTCCATCGCCGGTTTCCAGTAACCGAGGAAGATGTCCAGACGCTTGTCGCGAATACCGGCAAAGATGATCTGCTGCACCGCGCTGGTCTGCTTGCTCTCGTAGCCGAGGCCGTTGAGCAGCACGTCGGCCATGCCGCTGGTGGCGATGACGTCAGTCCAGTTGACCACGCCCATGCGCACGGTTTTGCACGACGCGTCGTCATTGGCCATGGCGCCGGCGCTGAGCAACGCGCAGCCGGTGAGGATTAACGCACAGCGAGTGAAGAGTTTTTTCATTCGGGAGGTCTCGTGCGGCAGCGGATTATTGTCAGGTCGGTGTCTGTTGCACCGTGGCCGAAACATTACGCAGGCGACGAGAGGGAAAGATGAACGGTGGCGACCGTGTTTTGCACAGCGGCGACCCGGACGGAACACCGTCCCCTTGTGGGAGCGAGCTTGCTCGCGAATGCGGTGGGTCAGTCACCTCATAATCGACTGACACTATGCTTTCGCGAGCAAGCTCGCTCCCACAGGGGGTTGTGGGTCTGTGTTCAGGATTTGTAGTGGCTCTCGCCCCAGGCGAGGAAACCTTGCAACAACTCCTTCAGCACCACCCGCGTCGGCTCGGCCAGGTCGGCGCGATAGCGGAACGGTTCGAACTCTTCCATGTAGGTGCTCTGGCACAGCTCCAGTTGCACCGCGTGGATGTTCTCGGCCGGGTTGCCGTAATGACGGGTAATGTGGCCGCCCTTGAAGCGTCCGTTGAGCACGTGGCTGTAATTGCCGTAGCGCGCGCAGATGGCTTCAAGCTGACTGGCCAATTGCGGATCGCAACTGGCGCCGTTGAAGGTGCCGAGGTTGAAATCCGGCAGTTTGCCGTCGAACAGGTGCGGGATGATCGAGCGGATCGAATGCGCGTCGAACAGCAGCGCGTAGCCGAACTCTGCCTTCAGTCGCGCCAGCTCTTGCTGCAGGGTGCGGTGGTACGGCGTCCAGATCTGTTCCAGATAGGTCGCGCGTTCTTCTTTCGAAGGCGCGTGCCCTTCGCGGAACAACGGGATGCCATCGAACAGCGTTGCCGGGTAGAGGCCGGTGGTGGCGCCGGCGTACAGCGGCTTGTCGTCGGACGGACGATTCAGGTCGATCACAAAACGCGAGTACTCGGCGGCCAAGGTGCTGGCGCCCAACGCTTCGGCAAAATCGTAGAGCTGCGGAATGTGCCAGTCGGTGTCCGGCAGGCTTTTCGCGTCCGCGATCAGCCCGGCTTCGACCGCAGGCGTCAGACGTAAACCGGCATGCGGCATGCTGATCAGCAGCGGCACGCGACCTTGTTTGAAACTCAGAACCTTATCCACAACCGCTCTCCTACAAACTTGATTCGACGCCGTGACGCACGACGCGTTTGTCCAGATCCCCACCGAGCCAATAAGCCAGATCCGCCGGGCGATCAATGTGCCAGGCAACAAAATCCGCAACCTTGCCGACTTCCAGCGAGCCATGCGTATCGGCCATGCCCAGCGCTTGTGCGGCATGAATAGTCGCACCGGCCAGGGCTTCTTCCGGGGTCATGCGGAAACAGGTACAGGCCATGTTCAGCATCAGGCGCAACGACAGCGCCGGCGAGGTGCCGGGGTTGAGGTCGCTGGCGATGGCGATTTTCACCTTGTGTTTGCGCAAGGCGTCCATCGGCGGCAATTGAGTTTCGCGCAGGAAGTAGAACGCTCCCGGCAGCAGCACCGCGACGGTGTCGGATTTGGCCATGGCGATGGCGTCGTCTTCGTCCATGAACTCCAAGTGATCGGCGGACAACGCGTGATACCGCGCCGCCAGAGTGGAGCCATGCAGCGACGACAATTGTTCGGCGTGCAGCTTCACCGGCAACCCGAGTTGCTGTGCGGTGATGAATACCCGCTCGACCTGCTCCGGCGAGAACGCCAGGTATTCGCAGAACGCATCCACGGCATCAACCAGCCCTTCGGCGGCCAGCGCCGGGAGCATCTCGGCGCAGATGTGATTGATGTAAGCGTCAGCGCGATCCTTGTATTCCGGCGGCAACGCGTGGGCGGCCAGACAGGTGCTGCGCACGCTGATCGGCAGTTCTTTCTGCAGACGACGGATGACCCGCAGGATCTTGCGCTCGCTGGCCAGATCGAGACCGTAACCGGACTTCATCTCGACCGTGGTCACGCCGTCGCGCATCAGGCTTTTCAAGCGTTTGGCGGCGCTGGCGAACAGTTCGTCTTCGCTCGCCTCACGGGTGGCGCGCACGGTGCTGGCGATGCCGCCGCCCTGCGCCGCGATCTCGGCGTAGCTGACGCCTTGCAGGCGCTTCTCGAATTCGCCGCTGCGGTTGCCGCCGAACACCGTGTGGGTGTGGCAGTCGATCAGGCCGGGGGTGACCCACGCGCCTTGCAGGTCGTTGACCGCCGGGTATTCGCCGGAGGGCAATTGAGTGCGCGGGCCGATCCACTCGATGTGCGCACCGGACGTCACGATGGCCGCATCCTCGATGATCGAATAGACGCCCTGCGCCATGGTTGCGACGTGGCAGTGTTGCCAGAGGGTTTTCACTGTTGGCCTCCGTTGGGATTGATTTGGTGGTAGGCCTTCAAAAGCCCCTCACCCTAGCCCTCTCCCGGGGGGAGAGGGGACTGACCGTGTAGTTCTTTCGAGATACGCCGACCTGAAACTTCTGTGTCGAACCCAGACTTTGAACACCACGAAGATCGACTCCCTTCCCCCTCTCACTTCCGGGAGAAGAAGGACTGACCGCGTAGTTCTTTCGAGATACGCCGACCTGAAACTTCTGTGTCGAACCCAGGCTTTGAACACCACGAAGATCGACTCCCTTCCCCCTCTCACTCCCGGGAGAAGAAGGACTGACCGTGTAGTTCTTTCGAGATACGCCGACCTGAAACTTCTGTGTCGAACCCAGACTTTGAACACCACGAAGATCGACTCCCTTCCCCCTCTCACGCCCGGGAGAGGAAGGACTGACCGCGTAGTTCTTTCGAGATACGCCGACCTGAAACTTCTGTGTCGAACCCAGGCTTTGAACACCGCGAAGATCGACTCCCTTCCCCCTCTCACGCCCGGGAGAAGAAGGACTGACCGGGTTGTTCTGTCGAGGTACATCGACCTGAAATTCCTGAGCCGAACTCAGGCCTTGAAGCTCACCGAAATCGGCTCCCTTCCCCCTCTCCCCCCTGGGGGAGAGGGTTGGGGTGAGGGGGATCGATTTCAGCATCAACAACACTCCCCCTGAAAAACCACTTACAAACTAGGCAGCAACTTCGCCGGAACCAGCTCGGTCAGGCACCGCGAGGCCAACAACTCAGTCGCCGCATTGATGTCCGGCGCAAAGAAGCGGTCCTTCTCATAGAACGGCACTTCCTTGCGCAGAATTGCCCGCGCCTGTTCCAGCTTGGTCGAGGTCTTCAGACCGTTGCGCAGGTCCAGACCCTGCACCGCCGCCAGCCATTCCACCGCGAGAATCCCGCGGGTGTTCTCGGCCATTTCCCACAGACGCTTGCCCGCAGCCGGAGCCATCGAAACGTGGTCTTCCTGGTTGGCCGAGGTCGGCAGGCTGTCCACCGAATGCGGATGCGACAGTGCCTTGTTCTCGCTGGCCAGTGCTGCCGCAGTCACCTGGGCGATCATGAAGCCCGAGTTGACGCCGCCATTGGCCACCAGGAACGGCGGCAGTTGCGACATGTGCTTGTCCATCATCAAGGAAATGCGGCGCTCGCTCAGCGAACCGATTTCGGCGATGGCCAGGGCCATGTTGTCGGCGGCCATGGCCACCGGTTCGGCGTGGAAGTTGCCACCGGAGATCACATCGCCTTCAGCGGCGAACACCAACGGGTTGTCGGAGACGGCGTTGGCCTCGACCACCAGCACGTCGGCAGCCTGACGGAACTGGGTCAGGCAGGCGCCCATGACTTGTGGCTGGCAGCGCAGGGAGTACGGGTCCTGGACCTTCTCGCAGTTCTGATGCGAGTCGGAGACTTCGCTGCGTTCGCCGAGCAGATCGCGATAAGCGCTGGCGGCGTCGATCTGGCCTTTCTGGCCACGGGCCGCGTGGATGCGCGCATCGAACGGCGAGCGCGAACCGAGTACCGCTTCCACCGTCAGACCGCCAACAGCCAGCGCACCGGCAAACAGGTCTTCGCCTTCGAACAGGCCGCGCAGGGCAAATGCGGTCGACACCTGCGTGCCGTTGAGCAGCGCCAGGCCTTCTTTCGCCGCCAGGGTCAGCGGGGTCAGACCGGCGACTTTCAGCGCTTCGGTGGCTTCCATCCACTCGCCCTTGTAGCGCGCCTTGCCTTCGCCCAGCAGCACCAGCGACATGTGCGCCAATGGCGCCAAGTCACCGGAAGCGCCGACCGAACCTTTCAGCGGAATGTGCGGATAAACCTCGGCGTTGATCAGCGCGATCAGCGCATCGATCACCACACGACGGATGCCGGAGAAACCCCGGCTGAGGCTGTTGACCTTGAGCACCATGATCAGGCGCACCAGCTCATCGCTGATCGGCTGGCCGACACCGGCCGCGTGGGACAGCACCAGCGAACGCTGGAGGTTTTCCAGATCTTCGCTGGCGATACGAGTCGAGGCCAGCAGGCCGAAACCGGTGTTGATGCCGTAGGCGGTGCGATTCTCGGCGAGGATCTGCTCGACGCAGGCGACGCTGGCCTCGATCTGCGCGGAGGCGCTGTTGTCGAGGGTCAGCTTGACCGGGTTCTGATAGACGTCACGCAGTTGGGCCAGGCTCAGTTGGCCGGGAATCAGGTTCAGCGCAGTCATTAAAATGCTCCTTTTGAGACATTGTTATTAACTACCAGTCGCTCCGGAGCATTCCGTTATCCGTCGCTTCTCGTCTTGTGGACGATGAGCGCCTTGGCACGCTGGTATGGGTATTGTCAGTGCAGATTCGGTAATACGTTGTGCAGCGAATTCGAGTCTTTCAACACGCTCGCGGCGGCGGCGATATCCGGCGCCAGCCAGCGATCCTGATCGTAGGCCGGGACGGTTTCGCGCAGCAGTCGCCAGGCGCGGTCAGTGCCCGCGCCGAAGCGTTGCGCCTTGAGGAACTCAAACGCTTGCGCTGCCAGCAGGTACTCGATGGCGAGGATCTGCGTGCAGTTTTCCAGGGCGCGGTGCAGCTTCAGCGCGGCGCTGGTGCCCATGCTCAAGTGATCTTCCTGCAGGCCGGAGGTGACGTAGTTGTCGAGCACCGCCGGTTGCGCCAGTTGACGGTTTTCCGCGCACAGCGAAGCGGCGACGTATTGCACGATCATCATCCCGGAGTTCACCCCAGGGTTGGCCACCAGAAACGCCGGCAAGCCGCTGACGTGCGGGTTGACCAGCCGATCGAGGCGACGCTCGGCGATCGAGCCGATTTCGGCCATGGCAATCGCCAGCAGATCCGCCGCCATCGCCACCGATTGCCCGTGCGGGTTGGCTTGCGACATCACCCGGAAGTTGTCCGGCGTACCGAGCAGCAACGGGTTGTCGGTGCAGCCGTTGAGTTCGGCTTCGACCTGCTTGATCGCGTGCGCCAGTTGATCGCGCGCCGCGCCATGCACCTGCGGGATCGAGCGAATGCTCAGTGCATCCTGCGTGCGAATGCCTTTGCTCGCCGCGATCACTTCACTGCCATCGAGCAACGCCCGCAGATTGATACCGACCTGCTGCATGCCCGGGTGCGGCTTGAGCGCGATGATCTCGGCGTCGAACGCGGCGATCTGCCCGCGCTGGGCTTCAAAACTCATGGCGCCGATGACATCGGCCCATTGCACCAGTCGCGTGGCATCGGCAATCGCCAGGCAGCTGAGGCCGGTCATGCACGGCGTGCCGTTGACCAGGCACAAACCGTCTTTCGCACCGAGTTGCACCGGTTGCAGACCTTCTTCCGCCAGCGCCTGTTGCGCCGAGGTGGTTTGCCCGCGATAGCTGACATTGCCCACGCCCAGCAGCGCGATGCCGATGTGCGCCATGTGGGTCAGGTAACCCACCGAACCTTGCGACGGCACCTGCGGGGTGATGCCGCGATTGAGCAGCGCCAGCAGGCCTTCGACCACGCGACGATGAATGCCGGATTTGCCGTGGCTGTAGTTGTGGATCGCCGCGCAGATGATCGCGCGGGTCTGCTCATCGGGCAGCACCGGGCCGACGCCGCAGGCATGGCTGAGCAGGGTGTTGCGCGAGAGCTGGCTGAGTTGCTGGTCTTTCAGTGAAACGTTGGACAAACCGCCCAGACCGGTGTTGACGCCATAGGCGCGCTCGCCGCTTTCGACGATGCGCTGGACGATGCCCTGGGCATTTTCGATCCGCGCCCAGGTCTCGCTCGACAGCTCCAGTTGCGCGCCATGACGGGCGACGGCGACCACGTCCTGCCAACGCAGGGGGTTGCCGGTGATAACGATTTTTTCAGCCTGGGACATCTGGAGCCTCATACCAATACTGTTAATGCATCACTCTGTGGCGAGGGGATTTATCCCCGTTCGGCTGCGAAGCAGTCGTAAAACCTGCCTCCGCAGTCTGCCTGACAGACTGCGGCGCATGGTTTGGGGCAGCTTCGCCACCCAACGGGGATAAATCCCCTCGCCACAAAGGCAATCCAATTTCAAACCACCGCCGCCCGCCGCTGCACGAACCGGTCGACGTACTCATCCGCCGGCGAATGCAGGATCTCGCGCGGGGTGCCGACCTGAATCAGCCGGCCGTCCTTGAGGATCGCGATGCGGTTGCCGATGCGCACGGCCTCGTCAAGGTCGTGGGTGATAAACACGATGGTCTTGTGCAGGGTCTTTTGCAGTTCCAGCAACTGGTCCTGCATCTCGGCGCGGATCAGCGGGTCCAGCGCACTGAACGCTTCGTCCATCAGGATGATGTCGGTGTCCGCCGCCAAGGCGCGCGCCAAGCCGACACGCTGACGCATGCCGCCGGAGAGCTGGTGCGGGTATTTGTTTTCGTAGCCTTTTAGGCCCACGGTGTTGATCCAGTGCAGCGCGCGCTCCGAGCACATCTGCTTGCTCTCGCCGCGCACTTTCAGGCCGTAGGCGACATTGTCGAGCACGGTCTTGTGCGGCAGCAGGCCGAAGCTCTGGAACACCATGCTGATCTTGTGCCGGCGAAATTCGCGCAGGGCGTCCATGTCGTATTGCAGGATGTCCACGCCGTCGACCAGGATCGCGCCGCTGGTCGGGTCGATCAGCCGATTGAAGTGACGCACCAGGGTCGATTTGCCCGAACCGGACAGGCCCATGATCACAAAGATCTCACCGGTGCCGATGCTCAGCGACAGGTCGTTGACCCCGACCACGCAACCGGTTTCGTTCAACACCTGATCCTTGGTCTTGCCCTGGCCAACCATCGCCAGTGCATCCTTGGCGCGGTTGCCGAAAATCTTGAAGACGTTTTTGACTTCGATCTTGCTCACGGTTGCGTTGTTCATTTGCTCACCTCATGCCGTGGCCGACCGTACGCCTGGGTAATGCGGTCGATGACCACTGCGAGAATCACGATCGCCAGACCGGCTTCGAGGCCGCGTCCGACGTTGAGGGTCTGAATCCCCACCAGCACATCTTCACCCAGACCTCGGGCGCCGATCATCGAGGCAATCACCACCATCGACAGGGCCATCATGGTGGTCTGGTTGATCCCGGCCATGATGCTCGGCAGGGCCAGCGGCAGTTGCACGCCGAACAGTTGCTGCCAGCGGTTGGCACCGAAGGCGTTGATCGCTTCCATCACTTCGCCGTCGACCTGGCGAATACCCAGATCGGTCAGACGGATCAGCGGCGGCGCGGCGTAAATCACCGTGGCGAAAATCGCCGGGACCTTGCCCAGGCCGAACAGCATCAGCACCGGGATCAGGTACACGAAACTGGGCATGGTCTGCATGATGTCGAGCAGCGGCATCAGCACCGAACGCAGGCGATTGCTGCGCGCCGAGAGAATCCCCAGCGGAATGCCGATCAGCACCGAAATGATCGTCGCAACCATCATCAGCGCCAGGGTCTGCATGAGTTTGTCCCACAGGCCGACAGCGCCCACCAGGAACAACAGACCAACGATGACGGCGGTGGTCACGACTTTGCGCGTGGCGTGCCAGGCGACCACACCAACAATGGCGAGCATCAACCACCACGGCGCCGCACGCAGCAAACCTTCGAGATTGACGATGGCCCACAGCAGGGTGTCGGAGATGTGGCGGAACACATCACCGTAGTTGGTGACCAGCGAATCGACCCAACCGTTGACCCAGTCGGCGATGGAAAAGGTAAAGCTTTCGGGAAACATAAGCGGCTCTCAATCAGAAATCTCAATCAAGCGATTACGGCATATCTCCCGGCCAGCCTCACGGTTAGCCGGGAGGTATCGACCTACAGCGCCGCGTCGATTTTCTTGGCAGCGTCGTCACTGACCCACGCATGCCAGACCTCAGGATGTTCCTTGAGGAAGATTTTCGCCAGTTTTGGCGACTCGATACGCTCCTTCGCCATGCGGCCCAGGTTCTGGTTCAACAGGTCGATCGGCAAGTTGACCTTTTCCAGCACGGCCACCAGTTCCGGGGCTTGCTCGTGGAAGGTTTTCGACAGACCGACCTTGATGCTCACGGTCTTGTCGACGCCCGGTTTCTCTTCCAGTTTCACCGCGTCGATCTGGCCCATCAGCGGGGTTGGCGACCAGTAGTAGAACAGGATCGGCTCGCCACGCTTGTAACTCGACAGCACTGCCGCATCCAGCGCCGGGCCGGTGCCCGGACGGAAGTTGGTGTAGGTGCTTTCCAGACCATAGCTCTTGAGCATTTCGCTGTTGTCCAGCTCACAGGTCCAGCCGGCCGGGCAGTTGTAGAAACGGCCTTTGGACGGCTCTTCAGCGTCTTTGAAGATGGCTGCGTATTTGCCCAGATCGGCAATCTTTTTCAGGTCCGGGGCCTTCGCCTCGATCTTGCGTTTGGCATCGCCTTCGATCACGTAACGCGGCACGTACCAGCCTTCAACAGCGCCGACGATCGGCGCACCGACACCGACGACCTTGCCGGCCTTCTCGGCCTTGTTCCAGACCTCGCTGCGGCCGACCCATTCTTCGGCGAACACTTGAATATCGTTACTGCTCAGAGCGTTCTCCATGGTGATGGAGTTACCCGGCAGGCTGTCGGTCTTGCAGTCGTAACCTTTTTCCAGCACCACTTGCAGCACGTCGGTCAGCAGCATGCCGCTTTCCCAGTTCAGGCCGGCGAACTTCACCGGTTTGCCCGATTCGCACCAGCCGGCGGCTTGTGTCGCGCCGGCACTGGCCAACAGGCCCATGGACAGCAGTGTGGTCAGCAGGGTCTTGTTCGATTTCATTGTTGCGACGCTCCTAATCATGAATTGGCTTACGGCAGTCAAGAGGCATCCAGCCCTGTCCACGTCCAATCAGGCCTGCGCCGCAGCGCGCCCGGCCCCACTTTTTTCAGGTTGTACAACGCTGTTCTGCTCGACCGGCAGAATCAGTTGATCAGGCACGCTGCCGTGCCATTTTTTTGCGCACACGTAATAGACGACGGCGGGCAGTACCAGACCGATGATCCAGGAAATGTCCACATCACCGAGGGCGGCTACCAGCGGGCCGGTGTAGAACTTGGTGGAGATGAACGGCAACTGCACCAGCACGCCGAACACGTAGACGCTGATCCCGAGCAGGTTCCAGCGGCCGTAGCGACCGTTCGGATCGGCCAGCGCCGGCACGTCATAGCGCTCGCGAGTGATGCAGTAGTAATCCACTAGGTTGATCGCGCTCCAGGGTGTGAAGAACGCGAGCAGGAACAGGATGAAAGACTTGAACGCACCGAGGAACGAGTGCTGGCCGAGCAAAGCGATCAGAGTTGCAGCACCGACAATGACCAGCACAAACACCAGACGCTGCATCCGGGTAACCGTCAGGTGCCCCTTGAAACCACTGATGATGGTCGCGATGCACATGAAGCTGCCGTAAGAGTTCAGCGTCGAGATCGTCACCTTGCCGAATGCGATGCTGAAGTACAGCAACGCAGCGGTTGCACCGGTGCCGCCCAGACCGACGATGTAGGCCACTTCATGCCCGGCGAATTGACCGTTGGCGGAAGCTGCGGCGAACACGCCGAGCACCATCGCCACCTGTGCGCCGATGACCGAACCTGCGCCAGCGGCAAAGAAGGTTTTCACCGAGGAAATCTTGCTCGGCAGGTAGCGCGAATAATCCGCCACATACGGGCCGAACGCGATCTGCCAGGAGGCCGCGAGCGACACGGCCAGCAGGAAGCTGCTCCAGCTGAAGTGGCGAATCTGCAGCAGTGCGCCCACATCCACCTGACTCAGCAGACGACTGAACAGATACACGAAGGCAATCACCCCGATCACGCTGGCAACCCGGCCGATCCAGTGGATCACCCGATAGCCGAGCACCGTGACCACCACGATGACACTGGCGAACAGCAGGATGCCAACGGTGTCGCTGACGCCGAACAACTGACCCAGCGCCTGGCCGGAAAGCACCGTACCGGTGGCGGTGAAACCCAGGTACATCAGACACACCAGGACGATCGGGATCGCCGCGCCGTACACACCGAACTGCACCCGGCTGGAAATCATCTGCGGCAGGCCCAGCTTCGGCCCTTGCGCCGCGTGCAGCGCCATCACGCCGCCGCCCAGCAGTTGCCCGATCAACAGACCGATCAACGACCAAAACACATCACCGCCCAGCACCACGGCCAAGGCCCCGGTGACAATCGCGGTGATTTGCAGATTCGCCCCCATCCACAGGGTGAACTGGCTCAACAGACGACCGTGTCTTTCCGCTTCCGGGATGTAGTCGATCGAACGCCTTTCGATCAACGGTTTGTTGCCTGCACGATCGGTGGTTACAGCCATGATTCAACCTCTGTGGATTGTTTAATTGTTCTGTCCGGGGCGACTCGAACTCTGTGGGAGCTGGCTTGCCAGCGATGACGTCTGCACCTTCAACATCATTTCCAGCAGTGCCACCGCTATCGCTGGCAAGCCAGCTCCCACAGGGATTTGTGTTACTTGCCGCCGGTAATCATCGGCAGGTTCAGCCCCTGCTCCTTGGCGCAGTCGATGGCGATCTGGTAACCGGCATCGGCGTGACGCATGACGCCGGTGGCCGGGTCGTTGTGCAGCACGCGCGCAATGCGCTCGGCCGCTTCATCGGTACCGTCGCAGACGATCACCATGCCCGAGTGCTGCGAGAAGCCCATGCCCACGCCGCCGCCGTGGTGCAGCGAGACCCAGGTCGCACCGCTCGCGGTGTTCAGCAACGCGTTGAGCAGAGGCCAGTCGGACACGGCGTCGGAGCCGTCCTGCATCGACTCGGTTTCGCGGTTCGGGCTGGCCACCGAGCCGGAGTCGAGGTGGTCGCGACCGATCACGATCGGCGCCGACAGCTCGCCGCTGCGCACCATTTCGTTGAAGGCCAGGCCGAGCTTGGCGCGCAGGCCCAGGCCGACCCAGCAGATACGTGCCGGCAGACCCTGGAAGCTGATGCGCTCGCGGGCCATGTCCAGCCAGTTGTGCAGGTGGGCGTCGTCCGGGATCAGCTCTTTGACCTTGGCGTCGGTTTTGTAGATGTCTTGTGGATCACCCGACAGCGCCGCCCAGCGGAACGGGCCAATGCCACGGCAGAACAGCGGACGGATGTAAGCCGGTACGAACCCCGGGAAGTCGAACGCGTTTTCGACGCCTTCTTCCTGCGCCATCTGGCGGATGTTGTTGCCGTAATCGAAGGTCGGGATGCCTTGCTTCTGGAATTCCAGCATCGCTTTGACGTGCACGGCCATCGACTGCTTGGCGGCTTTGATCACAGCGGCCGGCTCGGTCTTGGCGCGGGCGCGGTACTCGTCCCAGGTCCAACCCGCCGGCAGGTAGCCGTTGAGCGGGTCGTGGGCGCTGGTCTGGTCGGTGACCATGTCCGGGCGCACGCCGCGCTTGACCAGTTCCGGGAGGATTTCTGCCGCGTTGCCCAGCAGGGCGATGGAGATCGCTTTGCCTTCTTTGGTGTACTTGGCGATGCGTGCCAGAGCATCGTCGAGGTCTGTGGCTTGCTCGTCGACGTAACGGCTTTTCAGGCGGAAATCGATGCTCACTTGTTGGCATTCGATGTTCAGCGAGCAGGCACCGGCCAAGGTGGCAGCCAGAGGTTGTGCGCCGCCCATGCCACCGAGACCGGCGGTCAGGACCCACTTGCCCTTGAGGTCATCGTTGTAGTGTTGGCGACCGGCTTCGACGAAGGTTTCGTAGGTGCCCTGGACGATGCCCTGGCTGCCGATGTAGATCCAGCTGCCGGCGGTCATCTGGCCGTACATGGCCAGGCCTTTGGCGTCGAGTTCGTTGAAATGCTCCCAGCTCGCCCAGTGCGGTACGAGGTTGGAGTTGGCGATCAGCACGCGCGGGGCGTTGCTGTGGGTCTTGAACACGCCGACCGGCTTGCCGGATTGCACCAGCAGGGTCTCGTCGTCATTCAGGTTGGTCAGGCTTTCGACGATCTTGTCGTAGCACTCCCAGTTACGCGCAGCGCGACCGATACCACCGTAGACCACCAGCTCCTTCGGATTCTCGGCGACTTCCGGATCAAGGTTGTTCATCAGCATGCGCAACGGTGCTTCGGTCAGCCAGCTCTTGGCGGTCAGCTTGTTGCCGCGCGATGCACGGATTTCAACGTCGCGAAACTTAGTCATTTTGTTATCAGTCACGAAAGAGACTCCTCAGCGATCAATTCAAACCAACCCTGGCAGTGGGCAAGCAGCCTGCGCGCCTCAATGCGCGACAAGCGAATCAGTGGACGCTGCGGAGAGTCTCGAACAACTCATACGCATACGTCTTTACTTGTACATACAAGCATATGCAATCAAGCGGCCAACTTGTTGGAGGGGTGTTCAAGAAAAATCGCGGACAGGGCTGGAGCGCGCCTGAGACAAGGCTTGCGGCGCGCATGAAAATTTTCGCGGGGGTGTTCGAGGGAAGTGAGCGACTGTTACAAAAGCGTGGTTTTGCGCCACGCTGGGGCGTTCGGTAACAAGTTGGTGCGCCGAGAGAAACAGGAAGTGTGAACGCAATTGTGGCGAGGGGATGTATCCCCACTGGATCGCGAAGCGGCCCCATTTTCGATTAGAAGGAGCGGAGCTGCTACGCAGCCCAACGGGGATAAATCCCCTCACCACAGGTGATTCTGGTTAGTTTTGGAGGAGTTCGATTACGCAGCAAGCGGCATTGGTGGAGACTTCGACCAACCCGGCGTTACCGTCCAGTTGCAGACAATCATGTCGCCCCAACTGTGAAACGCTGTCACCGACCTGCACGTGCAGCAACTCACTGACACTGAACACCAACACTGTCCCCGCCGAGCTGAAAAACCGCTGCTCACCGTCCAGCCACTGCAACCGCGCGCGGTAACGCTGCGGCGCGTAGATCAGGTTGAAATCGCGGATCGCCCCGCCAAGCAGCGTGCAGGACACCTGGCTTTCGCCGCTGAACGCAAACGGGTCGAGCGGTAACAGCGGGCGTGTGTCATCGCCATCGACGCACAGCGTCATGCCGTCGCCCTGCAACACCGTGATCACTCGCTGATAACCGGTAAAGGTCGAAAACCCGCCTGACTCGGCGATGTCGGCAATCGACAGGCGCCAGCCAAAACCCTCCAGGCCCGCGCCCGCGTCTCGGGTAATTTCTTCGGTGCTGCCACCGCCGTTCTTCCACGGCATGCGCGGGTAGCCTTCGGCGCGTAAAACCTTCAAACCATTCATTTATGAAAGCGTCCTTCCAGACGATGACGGGAACCGGGGTGAATCAGGCGCGCTGCCGTCACCGGCTGACGGCCCGACCAGGTACGACGGCGGATCAACAGGCACGGCTCGCCTTTTTCGATCTGCAGCAACTTGCACTCGGACGGTTCAGCGAGGATCGCTTCGACCACGTGTTCGCCTTCAGTCAGCGGCGCCACCTGGTTGAGATAGGCATACGGGGTTTGCAGGGTGAAATCCTGCTTGAGGTATTCCGGCGCGACCAGTGCGTTGACGAAACGGTCTTCGATTTGCACCGGAATGTCATTTTCGTAATGCACGATCAGCGAGTGAAAAACCTTCTGCCCTTCGCGCATGTCCAGCGCCAGTGCGCGTTCGGAGCCGGCGGCCTCTTCTTCCAGAGTAATGACCTGGCAGGTGTGGCGGTGGCCGCGTGAGGCGATTTCGTCGGCGATGTTGTGCACTTCGAACAGCGCGGACTGGCTCTTCGGTTCGGCGACGAATGTACCGACGCCTTGCATGCGCACCAGCAAACCGTCGGCGGTCATTTCACGCAACGCACGGTTGATGGTCATACGGCTGAAACCGAGCTGATTGACCAGCTCGCTTTCCGACGGCACACGGTAGTGCGGCGGCCAGTTACCGCTGTCGATCTGCTGGGTGATCATCTGTTTGACGCGGGCGTACAAGGGCGCCGGACTGTCGCCCAGGTTCGCGGCCAACGGGGAGACTGGAGGCGGAGTCGGCACGGTTGATCCCTGTTCATTGAAGAAAGTGGCTAGCTTGCCGGAGTTTACCGGGCAGGCAAACGTCTGTATATGTATATACAAATAACACACGATGGGGTGCTGAACCATGTCCGCCTTCTTTGCCGAACGCGCGCTGCTGCCTAACGGATGGGCCAACCATGTACGTCTTGAGGTCAACGCCGATGGCGTGTTGACCCAAATCCAGGCCGATTCCACCGCAGATGGCGCCGAGCGGCTGAGCGGCCCGTTGCTGCCGGGGATGCCCAACCTGCACTCCCACGCCTTCCAGCGTGCGATGGCCGGACTGGCCGAAGTGGCCGGCAATCCCAACGACAGTTTCTGGACCTGGCGCGACCTGATGTATCGGCTGGTCGGAAAAATCAGTCCGGATCAGCTCGGGGTGATCGCCCGTCAGTTGTACATCGAGATGCTCAAGGCCGGTTATACCTCGGTCGCCGAATTCCATTACGTGCACCACGACCACAACGGCCAGCCTTACGCCGACCCGGCCGAGCTGGCGCTGCGCATCAGCCAGGCCGCAAGTGACAGCGGCATCGGCCTGACCCTGCTGCCGGTGCTCTACAGCCATTCGGGTTTTGGCGGGCAGACGCCGAACGACGGCCAGCGTCGCTTTATCAACAGCACCGAAAATTACCTGAACCTGCAATCGCGCTTGCAGCCATTACTGGCGCAGCAAAAGGCGCAATCGCTGGGCCTGTGCTTTCACTCGTTGCGCGCGGTGACCCCGCAGCAGATCAGCGAAGTGCTGGCCGCCAGCGACCAACAGTGCCCGGTGCACATTCACATCGCCGAACAGCAGAAGGAAGTCGATGACTGCCTGAGCTGGAGCGGACGGCGTCCGTTGCAATGGCTCTACGAAAATACTGAAGTCGATCAGCGCTGGTGCCTGGTCCACGCGACTCACGCCAACCCGGAAGAAGTCACGCTGATGGCCAAGAGTCGCGCCATCGCCGGCCTGTGTCTGACCACCGAAGCCAACCTCGGCGACGGGATTTTCCCGGCGGTGGATTTCCTCGCCCAGGGTGGGCGCATGGGTATCGGTTCCGACAGCCATGTGTCGCTCAGCGTGGTCGAGGAATTGCGTTGGCTGGAATATGGCCAGCGCCTGCGTGATCAACGGCGTAACCGTTTGTATGGCGCGGATCAGCCGATGGTCGGGCGTACGTTGTATGACGCAGCGCTGGACGGTGGTGCGCAGGCGTTGGGGCAACCGATTGGTGCGCTGGCGGTTGGCAAGCGTGCGGACTGGATTGTGCTCGATGGCAACGATCCGTATCTGGCCACGGCCACGGGTGACGGGATCTTGAATCGGTGGTTGTTCGCCGGTGGCGATCGTCAGGTGCGCGATGTGCTGGTCAACGGCCAGTGGGTGGTGCGCGATGGCCGGCATGCTGGCGAAGAAGACAGCGCCCGCGCCTTCACCCAGGTCCTGCGCGACCTTTTAGGCTGACACAAAACAAAAATGTGGGAGCGAGCTTGCTCGCGAAGAGGCCGTATCAGTCGACTGAAATGTTGACTGATACACCGCTTTCGCGAGCAAGCTCGCTCCCACATTTTGATGGGTGGCGATGCTTAATTCGAAGTCTTGGCCATCTGCCGATCCGACGTTCGCCAGATCAATCGCGTGGTGTCATACCCCTGCTGCCGCGCCTTGCTCAGCAGTTCTTCACGCACCACACCGTTGACGGTCGGCGTGCGCGACAACAGCCACATGTACTTGCGACTCGGATCGCCGACGATGGCAGTCTTGTAGTCATCGCTGACGTACAACACCCAGTATTCGCCTTTCGCCACACCCGGAATCAGCCGCGAGAACCAGGTATCGAACTCGACCCACAGCTTGTCGGTCTTGCCCGGCACCTGTGGATAAGCCTTGCCCTTGGCCTCTTCCCACTGCCACTGCGACGTCAGGCAGCGATTGAGCACCGCGACGTTACCGTCAGGCTGGAGGGTGTAATGGGCTTCGGATTGTGCGCAATTGCGCTGGAAGTACATTGGCAAGCGCGCCAGTTCGTACCAGGTGCCCTGGTAACGCTTGAGATTGACACTGTTGGCCGTCTTCGGCGCCAACGGGTCGACGCCTGAAGTGGCGCAGCCGGCCAACACCAGGCCGGCAAAAAGGATCAACAATAACCGCTTCATTTTTTCTTCTCCGTGGGCGCGAAGCCCCGGTTTACTTCAGGCCTTGGCCGGAAAACATCAGCACTTTGTCACCGGCGTACTGCACGCTGATAAAGCTGTTCTTGTCGCCCCAGGTGCAACTGGACATGCCGAGCGCGCCCGAGCAGTCGGTGGGTTTGCCGAGCAAGGTCTCAACCTCGGCCTTGGCCATGCCGGCCGAGAGCTTCGAGTAGTTTTCCTGGTTGACCTTGCTGCATGCGGCCAACAGCACGCAAAACGACAACAGGGCGATAGATCGCAGCGACATGGTGTAACTCCTGGAACGAGGGGGGATGGCAGGGTGCCAACCAGAAGCTTAGAAGAGAAAACCTTCTTCTGGTTCCCTGTACGGACGGCTATTTATTAGCCCGCCCGTCTGGCTTTTGCCGATAAATCAGACACCTTGTGGGCCTGGTGTGCATTTCGTCGCATTTCACGAAAACCGCCTAATCTTTGGCGCGCCGCGGTCGAAATAAGAGCAGCGCAAAGCCCCCGAGTGTGGCAAATTGCCGCCCTTTCTTGACCAGTCCCCTCGCGGTAGTTCATTCGATGACCAGAAACATGAAATTCAGCCACAAGATCTTGTTGGCTGCCGCCCTCGTGGTGGCCATTGCGTTCGCCTGTTTCATTTTGTTCAACGATTACCGACAACGCGAAGCCCTGAGCAGCAGCACCGAAGCGTCGATGCAGGAACTGGGCAGCTTGACCACCAGCAACATCCAGACCTGGCTGGAAAGCCGGATTCAGTTGCTGCAATCGCTGTCGCAGCAAGTGGCGGTTGACGGTAATGCACCCGCCAGCCTGAAACGCATCATCGACCTGCCCGCCTACACCGGCAATTTCCAGCTCAGCTACTTCGGTGGTGTCGACGGCGTGATGTTCTCGGTGCCCGCCGGCAACCGCGCGCCGGACTACGACCCCCGCGCCCGTGGCTGGTACAAGGCGGCCAACAGCGCGCAGCAGACCATCGTCACCGAACCGTACATCGCCGCTTCGTCGGGCAAACTGGTGATCACCGTCGCCACCCCGGTGCAGCGCCAGGGCCAGATGCTCGGCGTGGCCGGTGCAGACATCGACCTGAGCAGCGTCAGCGCGATCATCAACTCGCTGAACTTCGGCGGCCACGGCCACGCCTTCATCGTCAGCAGCGAGGGCAAGATCCTCATCCACCCGGACAGCAAACTGGTGCTCAAGACCCTCGCCGAGGCGTATCCGAACGGCGCGCCGAAGGTCAGCCCGGGCCTGAAAGAAGTCGAGTTCGACGGCAAGACTCAACTGATCTCCTTCACCCACGTCAACGGCGTGCCATCGGCCGACTGGTACGTGGCGCTGGTGCTGGACAAAGACACTGCGTTCTCGATGCTCAGTGAATTCCGCACTTCGGCGCTGATCGCCATGGTCATTGCCGTGGTGATCATCATCGCCCTGCTCGGCATGCTGATCCGCGTGCTGATGCAACCGCTGCTGACCATGGGCCGCGCCATGCACGATATCGCTGAAGGCGAGGGCGACCTGACCAAGCGTCTGGTGATCCACGGCCACGACGAGTTCGGCGCACTGGGCACCTCGTTCAACCGCTTCGTCGAGCGCATTCACACCTCGATCCGCGAAGTGTCCTCGGCCACCGGCCAGGTCAACGAAGTCGCCCTGCGCGTGGTCGCCGCATCGAACTCGTCGATGTACAACTCTGACCAGCAGGCCAGCCGCACCAACAGCGTGGCCGCCGCGATCAACCAGCTCGGCGCCGCCGCCCAGGAAATCGCGCAAAACGCCGCCCTTGCCTCGCAGCACTCCAGCGATGCGCGCAGCCTGGCGGTCGACGGCCAGCAGGTGGTAGATAAAACCATCCACGCCATGCAGCAACTGTCGGCAAAAATCAGCGACTCCTGCGGCAACATCGAAACCCTCAACAGCAACACGGTAAACATCGGCCAGATTCTGGAAGTGATCACCAGCATCTCGCAGCAGACCAACCTGCTGGCGCTCAACGCCGCGATCGAAGCGGCCCGTGCCGGTGAAGCCGGGCGTGGTTTTGCCGTGGTCGCGGACGAAGTGCGCAACCTCGCGCACCGTACCCAGGATTCGGCGCAACAAGTGCAGAAGATGATCGAAGAGCTGCAGGTCGGCGCACGCCAGGCGGTGAACATCATGACCGAGAGCCAGCGCGAGAGCGAAAGCAGCGTCGGCATCGCCAACCAGGCTGGCGAGCGGTTGGGCAGCGTGACCCAGCGCATCGGCGAGATCGACGGCATGAACCAGTCGGTGGCCACCGCGACCGAAGAGCAGACCGCTGTGGTCGAGTCGATCAACGTCGATATCAACGAGATCAACACGCTGAACCAGGAAGGTGTGGAGAACCTGCAGGCAACGCTGCGGGCGTGCTCGGATCTGGAGCAGCAGGCGGCGCGGTTGAAGCAGTTGGTGGGTAGTTTCAGGATCTGAAGATCAAGGGCTTTACCCCCTCACCCCAACCCTCTCCCCCAAGGGGGCGAGGGGGGAAGGGAGCCGATCTTCACACTGTTCAAAACCTGAGTTCGACTCGATATCTCAGGTCGATGTATCAAGCCCAGACACCTCGATCAGTCCCCTCTCCCTCCGGGAGAGGGCTAGGGTGAGGGAAAGCTCTTAAAATCTAGAGCCAGGCTCAGAAAGAAACACCAACTCCTCAGCCGTAGACTCCCGCCCCAACACCGCATTGCGATGCGGAAACCGGCCAAACCGCGCAATCACTTTGCGGTGCCGCTCGGCGTAATCCAGATTATCGGCAAACACCGCCCGCTCGGCTTCCGGCTGTTCAGCCACCAGATCCATAAACCGTGAAACGGCTTCGTTCTGCACCGCGAGGTTTTCGCAGTGTTCGAACACCAGATAAATGAATACCCGCTGGATCGGCTTCAACTGCCGGTCGAAGTCCGCCGCAATGCCTTGGGCGACGAGTTTCTGCGCGCGCAGATCACCGGAAAACGCTTTGGGAGAGTCGCGAAAGATCATTCGCGGCAATTGATCGAGCAGCAGCACCACCGCCAGCCAACCTTCGGGACGTTGCGTCCACTCGGTCAATTCGCCGGCGAGGGCCTGATCGACAAAGACCCCGAAACGCGTCTGCGCTTCGAGGTCTTGGCTATCTTTCTTGCCGAACCACAACTTGCCTTTGTCAGCCGCAATCTCGTCAGGTGATTCGGCGTGTCCGAACCACCACTCGAGCAACGGCTGCCAAGGCGCGTGCATGGTTTATTCCTTGTGGTAGGCCGTGGCGCGGGCGACTTCTTCTTTCGAGCCAAGGAACACCGCTACGCGCTGGTGCAGGCCTTCGGGCTGAATGTCGAGGATGCGCTGGTGACCGTCGGTGGACGCGCCGCCGGCCTGTTCCACCAGGAACGACATCGGGTTGGCTTCGTACATCAGACGCAGTTTGCCCGGCTTGGATGGCTCACGGCTGTCGCGTGGGTACATGAACAGACCGCCACGGGTCAGGATGCGGTGTACGTCGGCAACCATCGCGGCCACCCAACGCATGTTGTAGTTCTTCTTCAGCGGGCCTTCTTCGCCGGCCAGCAGTTCGCCAACGTAGCGTTGTACCGGGGCTTCCCAGTGGCGCTGGTTGGACATGTTGATGGCGAATTCCTGGGTCGATTCAGGAATGGTGATGTCTTCGTGGGTCAGGACGAAGCTGCCCATTTCGCGGTCCAGGGTGAAGCCCTTGACGCCGTCGCCCAGGGTCAGCACCAGCATGGTCTGCGGGCCGTAGATGGCGTAACCGGCGGCAACCTGTTGGGTGCCTGGCTGCAGGAACGCTTTCTCGTTCAGTGGCTCGTTCTGGCTCAGGTATTCGTTCGGGCAACGCAGTACCGAGAAGATGGTGCCGACCGGGGCGTTGATGTCGATGTTCGACGAACCGTCCAGTGGGTCGAATACCAGCAGGTAGGCGCCTTTCGGGTATTTGCCCGGGATCTGGTAGGCATTGTCCATTTCTTCGGACGCCATGCCGGCCAGGTGACCGCCCCATTCGTTGGCTTCGAGCAGGATCTCGTTGGAGATCACGTCGAGCTTCTTCTGCACTTCGCCTTGGACGTTTTCAGTGCCCATGCTGCCCAGAACACCGCCCAGGGCGCCTTTGGACACGGCGTGGCTGATCTCCTTGCAGGCACGCGCCACCACTTCGATCAGGAAGCGCAGATCGGCAGGAGTGTTGTTGCTGCGGGTCTGCTCAATCAAATAGCGACTCAGGGTAACGCGGGACATGGACGGCTCCGGTGGAATGGGGGGCTAAAAACCCGCGCAGTTTACAGGGAGTCTGAAAACGTAGCGAGCGAAGACGCCCGGTAACGTGCGTTGGGGCGTAATTGCCTCTATGAGACGTGATTGTCAGTGGAGAGTTCAGGTAGCGGGTTTAGCGTAGACCGGTTCGGGACGGGTGGTGGTTGAGTGATAGCGGCAGTTTGAAGATTTTTGTTGATTGATCGGCCGTCATCGCTGGCAAGCCAGCTCCCACAAGGACTTCGATCGCTCACCTGTTTTGTGTACACCCAATAACCTGTGGGAGCTGGCTTGCCAGCGAATGGCGCGTAGCGCCGGCCATTCTCAGGTGTTGGTCGGTGGCTTGCGCAACAAGCTGAACGCCATCGCGCCAAGAAAAACCACACTGAGCAACAACACCGCCCATAACCCGATTTTCTTCCAGTTGGTCTCGGCAGCGGCCGTCGTGGTTGCAGGCGAAGCCTGGGTGTTGAGCACTTCACCCGCCACCGTCGCCTTGCCCAGCGTCGCGAGTTTCTCCGGTTTGAAATCCGGAATCAGCGTGGCCAGCGGCAGGTTCGCCGTTTTCACACTCGGGTTCCCCAATGCCAGGCTATACGGCCCCTCCCCACGTGCGAGGAAAATCACCTGCGTCGCCCGCACCGCATATTTCAGACTCGGTGCCTGCTCGCCCAAACCACCGCCGCGCTCGTCCACATTCAATTTCAACTGCTGCACGGTCTGCCCGTACAGCGGCAATTCGTTCTGCACCACGTCCTGACCGTTCTGCGTCAGGCGATACAGCAAACCGCTGCTCAATGTCTGCCACGGCAAACTGCTTTCGCGACGGCCGGCCAGCGTCACGGGCGCCAGGCTGTTCGGCTGTTTCAGTTCAACCTGCACCCGCTCGACATTCAGCCCCATCGGCAACTGCCAACTGTATTCACCGGCCTTGGTGCTATTGCCGGCCAATGACTGTGACCAGACCAACGGCAGCGGAACGTTGCGCGGATCACTGTTTTTCAGTTGTGCCGCCGTGAGGATCGGCGCCGAACTCGGCGACTCCCACAACAGCCGCAGGTAACGCGCCGATTGCCCCGGCAGCGTCACCTCATGCTGTTCGATACGCTCATCGGCGAAGGTCAGCCGCGCGACCTGACCTTCGCCCCACGCTTGCCAGTGCTGCAAATCGTCGCTGGCCTCGATGCTGAAGCGCTGAAAGCCGTCGCGCTCACTGGTCCAGTCAAGGATCAATTGCTGCAACGGCGCTTTGATCGCGCTCGCATCCAACAGCCAGCCACGCAGCACTTCTTCGCCGGCCTCCAACTGGCTGGAGGGCTGCACTTCGACCAGCGTGCCGCTGGTGGTCGATTGCACCCGCACATTCGGTGCGCGTTCGCTGGCATCGGCGGCGTTGTACAGAGGGAACCACTTCACTTCGTGCAACTGGCCGTTGTCGCGGGTCTGCGCCGATTCACGGGCCAAGGCGTAAGCCTGGGGCTCACCGGCAGCGTTGAACACCCGCAGGTCACTCAGGTCGGTCTGGCGTGCCTGCAACTGCGCGCTCAGGGGCAATTCGAGGCGGTACCACGGGCCGTTGCCACTGACGGTCAGCGGCACCTGCGTGGCGAAGTCCGCCGGTTTTTCCTGGGCGCCGGCAGCCATCACCACGCCCAGCGCCAACCACCCCAGATTCAGCATGCGACTCAAGATGAAACTCCTTCGGTTTCCGGGGCCGGTTTGTCCGCCGCCGGTTCAGCCTCGACGCGTTTGGGCGGCAGCGGCGCAAAGTAGCCCACCACCAGCAACAACACGCCGACACCGATAAACGAGACGATCCGGGCGAGGCCGCCACGGTTGCTCAATTCGACAAAAACCAGTTTGGCCACCACCAGCGCAATCAGCGCGGCGCCGACCAGCCAGACCTCGCGGCGATGACGCAGATGTCCGCCGATCATCAGTCCCAGCGCCATCAGTGTCCAGACGATGGACAAGCCGGCCTGCACCAGCATCGAGGCAAGCAGTTGATCGAGTTCGAACGGGATCCCCGCCCAATGGTGAGCGGCGCGGGTGACCAGCGCGGTGCAAAAGGCGAACAAGGAAATACCGGCGACCAGTTGCGTGGCGTACTCGACGTAATCCTTGCGAATCGACAGTTGTGTCACGGCGCTGCGCGACCAGACGTACACCCCGAACAGTGCGAACAGCAACCCCAACTCCAGCGGGTTGAGCAGCGGCACATACGGCAGCGGTTCGGCGTTACCGTCACTGACACCATTGGCCAGCCAGAACCAGCCCAACATCAGCACCGCCAGCGGCGCGGCCGCGTACAAGCGGTATTCGCGGGGGAACGCCGCCACCGGCCACGGCCAGTTGCGCGGCGCGGCCATCAACAGCAGATACAGGCTCGGCAGAATCGCCCAGCCCAGCCAGCGCCAGGCGTTGTATTGCTCGGACAACAGCAGCAGGCCGTAGCGCAACTCCAGCGCCAGCACGCCGATCAGCAACCAGCAGCCGAGCACATGCGCAGCGCTCAGGGCCCGCGCCGGCAGCATCGGCGCCAACCGCCGCAAACTGAAGACATGCACGGCGAACACCAGTGCCCACGCCAGCCAGCCGAAGTTTGCCGCCGGGTGATAACGCGAATGCCAGGCGGCCAGCAGCACCAGTCCTGCCGCCGGAATCAGCAAGGTGCAGAGCAGGCCCAGTGCCGACCATTTCAGGCGCAGCGACAACCATGCCCACAACGCTACGCTGAGCGCCGCGATCAGCAGCAACAGCGTGGCTTGCAGATGCAGCGGCGCAAACCGCAGCACTTCACTGATCCACGCCAGCGCCCACCAACCGGCGCCCCACACCAGCAACACTTCAGACAAGCGCTGCAAACTCAGCCCATCGAAGGCCGAGGCGTGATTGCCCAGTTGCAGGCACCACGCACCGATCATCGCGGCCAGCCCCAGCACCAGCGGCGTCCAGAAGCCGCCATGGGCCAGCGGCCGCAAGCCTTCGCTGGACAGCGGCCCGAGCAATTGCGGGCCGGCCAGCAAAAACGCCGCGCCACCGATCACCTGCAACAACAGCCCGAAGACAAAACTCACCCGCTGCTTGAGGTACAGGCTCAGCCAGATGATCAGCAAACCGCTGGCGGCCCACACCGCACTCGCGGTCTGCCACGGCAGCACGAACAGCACCGCCAGATTGATCAGCACCAGACCCGCCAGCAGCACCACCGACAAACCGCGCAGCAGACGCACGTCACCGCGCACCATGTCATCGCGAGCCGCCAACAGCATGCCGGCGATCAACGCCAGACCGATCAGCGATGCACTGAGCAAGCCGCTCCAGCCAGCGCTGAACACGGCCGCCGAATCCTCGCCCGCGCCTTGCAGGCGCAACAGGAACAACGCGCCACCGAGCAACTGCACGGCAAACGCGGTGAACAGGAACGTGCGAGATTGCAGGCGCAGACCGACAAACAACGTCACCAAACCGGCCAGCGCCCAACTGATCGCCGTGGCCTGAACGAAGAAAAACAGCGGCGCCAGCAGATAGAGGAAGGTCAGCCCCAGGCACGCCAATACCGGCAAGCCTTGGCGCTCCCAAGGCGATGCCTGTTCCGGTGAAGCCTTGCGCAGTTGGTAGAAACTGAACAGCAACGCAATACCGAGCATCAATGCGCCCAACGGTGCACCGTCAAGCAGACTGCTTTCGCCGAGACGCAATTGACTGAGGAACGCCAGTGCCGAACCCAGTTGCAACAGCAGCGCAAAGGCCCGGGCGAACGGTCGATGTTGACGCAGACCCAGCCAGAAAATCCCTGCACCTTCGACCGCCCATGCCGCCGAGGTCCAGCGCGCATCGAGTCCCAGCGGGATCGCCAGACTGGCAAAAATCACCCCGAGCGCCAGACAGGTTTCACCCAGCAACACCGCGCGACCGCCCATCAACACTCTGGCCAGCGCCATGTAGATCATGCCCAGCGCCAGCGCACTGAAAGCGGCCGCGAACTCCAGATGCTGGACCAGCGCGAACTGCAAACCGAAGCCAATGATCGGCGGGCCGAACAGCATCGTCCCGTCGACATAATCGCCTTTGCGCGCTGACCAGTGCAGCAATGCCTCGCGGTCGCCATCTGCCGGCGCATCGGGCATGTCGCGCAACTTGCGACGGGCGAACAACAGGCCGATGGCCAGGTACATCAGGAAGAACAGAATCAGGAACGGCTCGGTACTCCACAACAACTCGGGCGCATACGAGCGCAGGCCCCAGGCGAAACCGATACCGAAGGTGCCGACGAAACCGATCAGGTTGAGCAGCCGCCAGGCCTTGAACCAGGCAATGGCAAGGATGCCGGCGTTGAGCAACGCGAAATAGCTGAACAGCGCGACATGGTTGCCGGCCCCGGTCGAGGTCAGGATCGGCGCGGCGAAACCGCCGAGCGCTGCTGCGGCGGCCAGGCCCAGTGCATCTTGAGTAATCGCCAGAATCGCCGAAAACACCGTCACCGCGACCAGCAACCCCAACGCAGCCGACGGATCAAGCAGCGGGTGCAAACGCATCGCCGCAAACACCGTCAGATACAGCACCGCAATCCCGGTGCCCTGCAGCATCAACGCGTAATTGCTGTTGCGCCGGCGCAACCACCAACCCAGCGCGAGCAGTCCCAACGCCGCAGCCGCGACCCCGGCGTAGCGCAACTCGATCGGCACGACCATGCCTTCGGTGGCGTAACGCAACAGGAACGCCAGACCGAAAAACAGCAACACCACGCCGACTCGCAGCACCGTGTTGCCGCCAAACAGCCAGTTGCGCGCAGCACTGATGCCGCGCTCGATCAGGTTCGGGCCACGGGGTTCAGCAGGTTGTGCAGGGGCTGTTGGCTCGTCGGTGATGGCGTCCAGACGCCAGACATCGGCCGGTAGCGGCTGGCTGGTTTCACTGGCGACGGCGGAAAGCGGTTCAAGCTCGGGCGGCAACTCCCAGACCAGTTCCGGTGCGGCAGCGGGTGCCTGTTCGGCGACGAACACCGGTTCGACGGCTTCCGGAGCCGGCGCAACCCTCGGTGGTGCAGTGCTTACGCCGGCACCTTCGAGCAGAAACAGACGTTGCTCGACGGCCTGCAAGGCGACTTTTGCCTGTTCAAGTTGACGTTTATGCTCGGCAGTCTGCGAGCCGAGTCGGGTAATACGGATCGTCTGACCGATGACCAGCCCCAGCAATGCACCCAACAGCGCATCACTGAACGACTCGTCGAGCAGCCAGCCGAGCAGCAGCCCGATCAACATGAACATCCATTGCATGGTCGATATCCCTAAGCGCAAAGGCCAATCCGGGAAGATTAGCGCAGCCTGATCCAAAAAGATCGCAGCCTTCGGCAGCGCCTGCAGGGTTATGTGAACACCTGTGCAGGAGCTGCCGAAGGCTGCGATCTTTTCCGGCGCGCCGATTATATCGAGCCGGGCGAAAAGTTACTCCAGCGCTTTCCAGATATCCGTGGCGTACTCGCGAATCGTCCGGTCGGAAGAGAACCAGCCCATCCGCGCGGTGTTGAGCACCGCCGAACGCCACCAGTTATTGGAGTCGTGCCAATGCGCTTCAACGCGTTTCTGCGCTTCCCAGTAGGAATCGAAGTCGGCACAGACCAGGAAGCGGTCGTAGTCCACCAGCGAGTCGATCAGCCCGGTGTAGCGTGAGGTGTCATCCGGCGAGAACACGCCGCTGCGGATCGCTTGCAGCACGTCGCTCAAACGATGCGACGCGGCAATGTCCGGCGCCGCACTGAACTCGTGATTCTGTTTGCGCGCTTCAACCTGCTGCGCACTGAGGCCGAAGATGAACATGTGCTCGGCCCCGATGCGTTCGCACATTTCCACGTTGGCGCCGTCGAGGGTGCCGATGGTCAGCGCGCCGTTGAGGCCGAACTTCATGTTGCTGGTGCCCGACGCTTCGAAACCGGCCGTGGAAATCTGCTCGGACAAGTCCGCCGCCGGAATGATGCTCTCGGCCAGGCTGACGTTGTAGTTGGGCAAAAACACCACTTTCAGCAAGCCGCGCACCGTCGGGTCATTGTTGACGACACGGGCGATGTCGTTGGTCAGCTTGATGATCAATTTGGCCTGGTGATAACTCGCGGCCGCCTTGCCGGCGAAGATCTTCACCCGCGGCACCCAATCGACTTCGGGCTCGGCGCGAATCGCCTGATACAGCGCCACGGTGTGCATCAGGTTGAGCAACTGGCGCTTGTATTCGTGGATCCGTTTGACCTGCACGTCGAACATCGCTGCCGGATTGACCGCGATGCCCAACCGCTCGTGAATCAGATAGGCCAAGGCTTTCTTGCTGTGCAGGCGTTGCTCGGCGAAGGCTTTGCGGAACGCGGTTTTCTCGGCGAACGGTTCGAGGTCGAGCAGGCGCTCTTCGGGATTATCGAGAACCTCCGGACCGAGTGCGTCGACCAGCATCGAGGTCAGCTCGGAGTTGGCCTGGAACAACCAGCGGCGGAAGGTGATGCCGTTGGTTTTGTTGTTGATCCGCTCTGGATAAAGCTTGTGCAGTTCGGCGAATACGGTCTTGCGCATCAACTGCGTGTGCAACCCGGACACGCCGTTGACGCTGTGCGAACCGAGGAACGCGAGGTTGCCCATGCGCACCCGGCGACCGTTGTCCTCTTCGATCAGCGACACTGCGCGCAGCACGTCGAAATCGTGAATGCCCTTGGCTCGCAGCGAGTCGATGTGCTGGGCATTGATCAGGTAGATGATCTGCATGTGCCGCGGCAGCATGCGCTCCATCAGACCGACCGGCCAGGTTTCCAGCGCTTCCGGCAGCAGCGTGTGGTTGGTGTACGACAGCGTGTCGACGGTGACTTGCCATGCCGCATCCCAGGCCACGTCGTAGACATCGACCAATTGGCGCATCAGTTCGGCGACAGCAATCGAGGGGTGCGTGTCGTTGAGCTGAATCGCTGCGTGATCGCCCAGGGTCAGCACCGAGGTGTGCATGTTGCGATGACGACGCAGCAAGTCCTGCAGAGAGGCGGCGACAAAGAAGTACTCCTGACGCAGGCGCAGCTCCTGCCCCGCTTCGGTGCTGTCCGCCGGGTAGAGCACGCGGGAGATACTTTCAGCCCGGGCGACTTCAGCAACCGCACCCAAGTGGTCACCGGCGTTGAAGCGCTCCAGGTGCAGGTCTTCCATGGCGCGTGCGCGCCACAGGCGCAGGGTATTGACGCTCGCCCCGCGCCAGCCGACCACCGGTGTGTCGTAGGCAATCGCGCGTACCGTTTCCGCTGGTGACCAGACCTGCCTGGTCTTGCCGCTGGCATCGGTGACGGTTTCGACGCTGCCGCCGAAGCCGATGCTGTACACCACTTCCGGACGCTCGAACTCCCACGGGTTGCCGAAGTCCAGCCAGTGTTCGGTCTGCTCCTGCTGCCAGCCATCGACGATGGCCTGACGGAACAAGCCGTGTTCATAGCGAATCCCGTAGCCATGCCCGGCGATGCCGAGGGTCGACATGCTTTCCATGAAGCACGCCGCCAGCCGGCCGAGGCCGCCGTTGCCGAGTGCCGCATCTGGCTCAAGCAGGCGAATCCGCTCCAGATCGACACCGAGCTCAGTCAGCGCTTCACGGGCGACATCGAGCAGGCCAAGGTTGCTCAGGCTGTCGTAGAGCAAACGGCCGATGAGAAACTCCAGCGAGAGGTAATACACCCGCTTCTGGCCTTTGCGGTAAATCTGCCGTGTGTGGTCCATCCAGTGTTCGACCATGTGGTCGCGGGCCGCCAGGGCAATGGCCTCGAACCAGTCATGGTCGAAGGCGTGATCCGGGTCTTTGCCCACTGCATAGGTGAGCTTGGTCAGGACGGCGTCGCGGAATGCGGCCACCTCTGCTTCGCGAACTAGTGGTTCTTGAGTCATCGATAGGACCTCGAGCGAGCGGGAAATTGTCTGAGCCTAGACGGTCTGACCGACGGTAGAGGCGCAGGTTCTGCAGTATTTCCGAAGACGGTGAGATAGCCCGACATAACCTTGGCGAGTGGGCTAATGAATGCAGGGGTTGTGCCGAATTGTCCGGCCGCCGGCCTGTCTGTAGAAAAAATCTGGCGAAAGGTTGTTCAAAAATCCACCAGTCCCGGTATGATCGCGCGCCCTGATGCATACACGCCTGGTAACTCCCGATGATGAAGCCCAACCTGATTGCCGCCGCCGAGATCGACCGTCTCGATACGTGGGCCAAATATTCGGCCCCGATGTGCGGCTCTTGTGTCTCCAGCTGCTGCACGCTGCCGGTCGAGGTCAAGATCAAGGACCTGGTGCGCATCGGCGTGGTCGACGAGTTCGAGCTGGGCGATCCACCGAAGAACATCGCCAAGCGTCTGCAAAAGGAAGGGCTGGTCGAGCGCTTCAACCAGAAGTCGGGGATCTTCACCCTGCAGCGCATGAGCAACAACGATTGCTACTACCTGGATCGTAAGAGCCGCCTGTGCACCATTTATGACAAGCGCCCGGACACCTGCCGCAACCACCCGAAAATCGGCCCGCGTCCGGGGTATTGCGCGTACAAGCCGAAAGAAGTCGAGCGGGTGCAGAATTCGCGGTCGATCGAGAAGTTCTAAAAGCCAACCCTCACCCCAGCCCTCTCCCGGAGGGAGAGGGGGCCAACCGAGGTGTCTGGCGCTATACGTCGACCTGAAAAATCCAGTCGATTATGGATTCATCACAGCATTTTCAGGTCGGCGTACTTCTCAAGCATCCCAAATTCAGTTCCCTCTCCCTCCGGGAGAGGGCTAGGGTGAGGGGCTTTTGATCTTCAAGGCCCCATCTGCACTTCCCCCAGACAAACAAAAACGCCCCCGGTCTCGCGACCGGGGGCGTTTTTTATTCCAGGGCTAAATTACGCCTTGGCTTTCTTGGCAGCGCGGGTACGCTCGCTTTCGTCCAGGATCTTCTTGCGAAGACGGATGGACTTAGGCGTGACTTCGCACAGCTCGTCTTCCTGGATGTATTCCAGAGCCTGTTCCAGGGTGAAACGAACAGGTGGTACCAGAGCGATGGTTTCGTCTTTACCCGAAGCACGCATGTTGTCGAGCTTCTTGCCTTTGGTTGGGTTTACACCCAGGTCGTTGTCGCGGCTGTTCTGACCAACGATTTGACCGTTGTAGATCTCCTGGCCGTGTTCTACGAACAGCTTGCCACGAGCCTGCAGGGTTTCCAGCGAGTAGGTCAGTGCCTTGCCGGTTTCAACCGAAACCAGAACGCCATTCTGACGGCCGGACATGTGGCCCGACTTCACTGGAGCGTAACGGTCGAAGATCGAGGTCAGGATGCCAGCACCGTTGGTCAGGGTCAGGAACTGGTTACGGAAACCGATCAGACCACGAGCAGGGATGTTGTATTCCAGACGAACACGGCCCTTGCCATCCGGCACCATGTTGCTCAGGTCGCCCTTACGCAGACCCATCTCTTCCATGACCTTGCCCTGCGATTCTTCAGGGATGTCGATGGTTACGTTTTCGAACGGTTCCTGCTTCACGCCGTCAACTTCACGGATGATCACTTCAGGACGGCCCAGGGCCAGCTCGAAGCCTTCGCGACGCATGGTTTCGATCAGTACCGAGAGGTGCAGCTCACCACGGCCGGAAACCTTGAACTTGTCAGCCGAGTCGCCTTCTTCAACGCGCAGTGCAACGTTGTACAGCAGCTCTTTGTCCAGACGATCCTTGATGTTACGGGAGGTCACGAACTTGCCTTCTTTACCGCAGAATGGCGAGTCGTTTACCTGGAAGGTCATGGAAACGGTTGGCTCGTCAACGGTCAGTGGCTTCATCGCCTCGACGGTGTTGATATCGCACAGAGTGTCGGAGATGAACAGCTCGTCGAAGCCGCTGATGCAGACGATGTCGCCGGCCGCTGCTTCTTCAACGTCAATGCGGTGCAGACCGTGGTGACCCATCAGCTTCAGGATACGACCGTTGCGGCGCTTGCCGTCGGCGCTGATAGCGACAACCGGGGTGTTCGGCTTGACGCGACCACGAGCGATACGGCCAACACCGATAACACCCAGGAAGCTGTTGTAGTCCAGTGCGGAGATCTGCATCTGGAACGGACCGTCACGGTCAACGGCCGGAGGCGGAACGTGATCGACGACCGCTTGGTACAGCGGAGTCATGTCTTCAGCCATGGCGGTGTGATCCAGACCGGCAATGCCGTTCAGGGCCGAGGCGTAAACCACCTGGAAGTCCAGTTGTTCTTCGGTCGCACCGAGGTTGTCGAACAGGTCGAAGATCTGGTCCAGAACCCAGTCCGGACGCGCGCCTGGACGGTCAACCTTGTTGATTACCACGATTGGACGCAGGCCGGCTTCGAACGCCTTCTTGGTCACGAAACGGGTTTGCGGCATAGGGCCGTCTTGAGCGTCAACCAGCAGCAGAACGGAGTCAACCATCGACATTACGCGTTCAACTTCGCCGCCGAAGTCGGCGTGGCCCGGGGTGTCCACGATGTTGATGTGGTAGCCGTTCCAGTTGATGGCGGTGTTTTTCGCCAGAATGGTAATACCGCGCTCTTTTTCCTGGTCGTTGGAGTCCATCACGCGCTCGTCGTTGAGCTCGTTGCGCTCCAGGGTGCCGGATTGACGCAGGAGTTTGTCTACCAGGGTGGTCTTACCATGGTCAACGTGGGCAATGATGGCGATGTTACGTAGATTTTCGATCACTTGTGTATCTCGATCAGAGGATTCGGTTTGCTGACAAGTCTTGGCAGCGATTAACAGTAGTGTCCGGCATGGCCGTTACAGCTTGACGGCGGTGTCGGGGGGCCGGTGACGCAGGCCACAGGCAAACAGCCCCGGGCACTTAGCTCGGTCGATAAACGCGCACATTGGCATGCCCCTCACTGAGCAAATGGTGAGCATGCAGGCGACTCATCACGCCTTTGTCGCAATACAGCAGGTACTGGCGAGTCGGATCCAGCTCCTTGAAACGAGCGTTCACTGCGTAGAACGGCATCGTCTGTACTTCTACGCCAGCGATTTCCAGCGGCTCATCCTCGGCGGCATCCGGGTGACGGATGTCGATGACGATCTGACCGGCCAGTGCTTCGCTGACTTCTTCAATCTGTACGTCCTGGCCCAATTCGTCGATCACCCGATCGATCGGCACCAGTTTGGCGTTTTCGAGCGCACGCTCGAGCACCGCCATGTCGAATTCTTTCTCTTCGTGCTCAACACGACCGCGTTTGGCGGCTGTCTTCGGATTGACCGAAATGACCCCGCAGTACTCCGGCATGTGCCGGGCGAAATCGGCGGTGCCGATCTCGTTGGCCGTGTCGATGATGTCCTGCTTGTGCGCCACGATCAGCGGACGCAGGACCAGCTTATCGGTCACGCAGTCGATCACCGACAGGTTCGGCAGCGTCTGGCTCGACACCTGGGAGATCGCTTCGCCGGTCACCAGGGCATCAATGTGCAGGCGGTCGGCAATGGCGGAGGACGCGCGCAACATCATACGCTTCAATACGACGCCCATATGACTGTTATCGACTTTGCCGAGAATTTCGCCCAACACTTCTTCGAACGGAACACTGACAAATAGCACGCGTTGCGAGCTGCCGTACTTCTTCCAGATGAAATGCGCGACTTCCATCACGCCCAATTCGTGGGCACGACCGCCCAGATTAAAGAAGCAGAAGTGCGCCATCAGGCCACGGCGCATGATCTGGTAGGCGGCAACGGTCGAGTCAAAGCCGCCGGACATCAATACCAGCGTCTGCTCCAACGCGCCGAGCGGGTAACCGCCGATGCCGTTGTGCTGGCTGTGGATGACGAACAACCGTTTGTCGCGAACTTCGATGCGCACTTCGATTTGTGGCGCTTTCAGGTCGATACCGGCAGCACCGCACTCACGGCGCAGCTTGCTGCCGACGTATTTTTCGACGTCCATCGAGCTGAACGTGTGCTTGCCCGCGCGCTTGCAGCGCACCGAAAAAATCTTCCCGGCCAGTGCATCACCGTAGTGCTGTTTGCACTTTTCGGTGATGTCGTCGAAGTCGCCCAGCGGGTACTCGTCGATCTGCAACAGGTGGGCAATGCCCGGCATGCAGCTCAGACGCTCGACCATCTCTTTCTGGGCTTTGGCGTCGGCTACGCGGGTTTCCAGCTCGAGGTTGTCCCACACACCGTTCACCACCACAGCCGGGTCCAGATCGCGGAGCACGGCGCGGATGTTTTTGGCCAACTGGCGGATAAATTTCGTCCGGACAGGTCGACTCTTGATGGTGATCTCGGGGAAGACTTTTACGATTAGTTTCATGAAAACAGCGCGCGCAGGGCCAGCCGAAAAAGGGGGGCGCGGATTATAGCGGAAATTGCTCAAGGTTTAACCAGTTAATGTGCATAAGGTTTTGCGCGCACCAAAACAGGTCATTTTCAGAATCGAGCGCTACATTAAAGGGCGAGATTTTCGCCTTTCTGGCGATTTGCTCCATTAGAAGCGTGAATTTGGGGCAAAAAACCCATGCTGGGGCACTGGCATGCAATTTGCTCCCTTGTGAGGCAGGTTGCCTTGGCAGAGTATCTGCGCCGGCATCACCCATATTAAGGGCATCCACTACCAAGCCCTAAGCCACCCGGAGGACACTATGTCGAAGTCGGTTCAACTCATCAAAGATCATGACGTCAAGTGGATTGATCTGCGCTTCACGGACACCAAAGGCACTCAGCACCACGTGACCATGCCGGCTCGCGATGCGCTGGAAGACGACTTCTTCGAAGTCGGCAAGATGTTCGACGGTTCCTCCATCGCTGGCTGGAAAGGCATCGAAGCCTCCGACATGATCCTGCTGCCGGACGACGACACTGCCGTGCTCGACCCTTTCACCGAAGACGCCACCCTGATCCTGGTGTGCGACATCATCGAACCGTCGACCATGCAAGGTTACGATCGTGACCCGCGCGCCATTGCTCACCGCGCCGAGGAATACCTGAAGACCACCGGTATCGGTGACACCGTCTTCGCCGGTCCAGAACCGGAATTCTTCATCTTCGACGAAGTGAAGTTCAAGTCGGACATCTCCGGCTCGATGTTCAAGATCTACTCCGAACAAGGTTCGTGGATGTCCGACCAGGACATCGAAGGCGGCAACAAAGGTCACCGTCCTGGCGTCAAAGGTGGCTACTTCCCGGTTCCGCCGTTCGACCACGACCACGAAATCCGTACTGCCATGTGCAACGCACTGGAAGAGATGGGCCAGACCGTTGAAGTTCACCACCACGAAGTGGCGACTGCCGGTCAGAACGAAATTGGTGTCAAGTTCAACACCCTGGTGAAGAAAGCTGACGAAGTTCAGACTCTGAAATACGTTGTACACAACGTTGCCGACGCTTACGGCCGCACCGCGACCTTCATGCCGAAGCCACTGTACGGCGACAACGGCTCGGGCATGCACGTCCACATGTCCATCGCCAAAGACGGCAAGAACACCTTCGCTGGCGAAGGCTATGCCGGCCTGTCCGAAACCGCCCTGTACTTCATCGGCGGTATCATCAAGCACGGTAAAGCGCTGAACGGCTTCACCAACCCGGCCACCAACTCCTACAAGCGTCTGGTGCCAGGTTTCGAAGCCCCGGTAATGCTGGCCTACTCGGCTCGCAACCGTTCCGCCTCGATCCGTATTCCTTACGTCAACAGCCCACGCGGCCGTCGTATCGAAGCACGCTTCCCGGATCCGGCTGCCAACCCGTACCTGGCATTCGCAGCTCTGCTGATGGCCGGCCTGGACGGTATCCAGAACAAGATCCACCCAGGCGATGCCGCTGACAAAAACCTGTACGACCTGCCGCCTGAAGAGGCGAAAGAGATCCCACAAGTTTGCGGCAGCCTGAAAGAAGCCCTGGAAGAGCTGGACAAGGGCCGTGCGTTCCTGACCAAGGGCGGCGTGTTCTCCGACGACTTCATCGACGCTTACATCGCGCTGAAATCCGAAGAAGAAATCAAGGTTCGCACCTTCGTACACCCACTGGAATATGAGCTGTACTACAGCTGCTGATCCGGTAGCGCCGCGCTAAACGGCGTGACAAAAAGAGGCCTCCTTCGGGAGGCCTTTTTTATCGCCCGGATTTTATGGCCGCCCCATATTCCTGCAGGAGTGAGCCTGCTCGCGATAGCGGTGGGTCATTGCAAGTGAGAGTGACGGATACAACGTCATCGCGAGCAGACTCACTCCTACGGGAGATTTTGGCGTCCGAATGATTTCCGGATCTGTCTCGGGTTGGGCCAACCGCCGCACCTCGCCTATGCTGCACCCCATCGCTTTCTTTCCCGGTCGATTTCATGGGTCGCACCTTTCTCTACATCCTGCTGCTGATCGCCCTGCCCGCCGCCGCGCAGATCTACAAGTACACCGACGCCAACGGCCACACGGTGTACAGCGACCGTTCGCCGGACGGCGTACAGGCGCAGCCAGTGGAGCTGCCGCCGCTCAACAGCGTCGAACCACAGGCACCGCGCGCCCCGGCGCCCGCCAGCACGGACAATCGCCCAGCGGCCCGCAACGCTTATGCAGTGCTGGAGCTGACCGGCCTGCCTACCGAAGAAGCCCTGCGCGCCAACAACGGCACCTTCACCGTCAACGTGCTGATCAAGCCGCGCCTGCAGTCGCCGCACCAACTCAGGCTGGTATTGGACGACGCGCCTTACGGCCAGTCGAGCAACGTGCCGATCCTGCAACTGGTGAATATTGATCGCGGGGAGCATCGTCTCGCGGTGCAGGTGATCGACGGCGAAACGATCATCCAGCAGAGCCCGGCGGTGACGTTCACCGTGCAGCGGGTGCACACGCCATGAGGATTTTCTGGCTGATCCTGTGCCTGTTCGCTCTGCCCGTTCACGCCGAGGTCTTCACCTATGTCGATGCGCAGGGCAATCGCGTCTACACCGACCAGCCGCGTGGCGACGCCAAGCGTGTGCCCATCGCGACCAGCAACCGCATGTCGGCTAATCCCACGGCGGCTGCGCCGCTGCGCGCGACACAAAAATCCCCGGAACCACCGCTGTTCCACTACGACATGCTGCGCATCCTGATCCCCGAGCCGGATGCGACCATTCGCAGCAGCGCGGGCGAGGTGATCGTCAGCGTCACCAGCGAACCGGGCCTGCAGCAAGGCCATCGCTACCGCCTGCTGCTCGACGGTAAGGCCACTGGCGAGCCAGGCCTGAGCCCGGTGTTCCCGTTGAGTAACATCGACCGTGGCAGCCACCACTTGTCGGTGGAAATCCTTGATGAACAGGGCCGCATCGTCGAACGCACCGCCAACCAGCCGTTCCACATGCTGCGCATCTCGCTGGCGCAGAAACGTCAGGTCAAACCCTGCGTCAGCGAAGACTACGGCGTACGCCCGGAATGTCCGCTGAAAGACAAACCGCCCGAGCCGAAAAACCCCTTCCTGCGTTTCTTCTAACGCCGTTCAGCTTTGCGCACTATATTGGTGCAATAGACTGCACCGTACCCACATTCCAACCCATTTTGGTTCGAAACTTCCCGTTCCAGCCGCAATGGCGCCACGCAAACGAGCGTCAAACGCCCGTTTCAGGGGTTGAACGCTTCTTTTCGGAGCCTTGGTTTGGTTTTTGCATTTTCCGTTTAACGACGCCTGCTTCTTGCGCACGCTCCGCCCCCAAAAGAGGCTCCGATGACTATTAGCGACGCAATCCACCGTTTGCTGCTCGACAACCTGACCACCGCCACCATTCTGCTCGACGCCGAATTGCGCCTCGAATACATGAACCCGGCGGCGGAAATGCTGCTGGCCATCAGCGGCCAGCGCAGCCATGGGCAGTTCATCAGCGAGCTGTTCACCGAGTCCACCGAAGCGCTCAACTCGCTGCGCCAGGCGGTGGAGCAGGCGCACCCGTTCACCAAACGCGAAGCCATGCTCACCGCCCTCACCGGCCAGACCCTGACCGTGGACTACGCGGTGACGCCAATCCTCAGCAACGGCGCAACCATGCTTCTGCTGGAAGTGCACCCGCGTGACCGGCTGCTGCGGATCACCAAGGAAGAGGCGCAACTGTCCAAACAGGAGACCAGCAAGATGCTGGTGCGCGGCCTCGCCCATGAGATCAAGAATCCCCTCGGCGGCATCCGCGGCGCGGCGCAGTTGCTGGCCCGCGAACTGCCGGAAGACAGTCTGCGCGACTACACCAACGTGATCATTGAAGAGGCCGACCGCCTGCGCAATCTGGTTGATCGCATGCTTGGCTCGAACAAGCTGCCGTCGCTGGCCATGTGCAACGTCCACGAAGTGCTGGAGCGTGTCTGCCAATTGGTCGAGGCGGAAAGTCAGGGCTGCATCACGTTGGTGCGCGATTACGACCCGAGCATTCCCGACGTGTTGATCGACCGCGAGCAAATGATTCAGGCCGTGCTGAACATCGTGCGCAACGCCATGCAGGCGATCAGCAGCCAGAACGAGCTGCGCCTGGGCCGCATCAGCCTGCGCACGCGAACGATGCGCCAGTTCACCATCGGCCACGTCCGCCATCGTCTGGTGACCAAGATCGAGATCATCGACAACGGCCCGGGGATCCCGGCGGAACTTCAGGAAACCATTTTCTTTCCCATGGTCAGCGGTCGTCCGGACGGTACCGGACTGGGCCTGGCCATTACCCAGAACATCATCAGCCAGCACCAGGGCCTGATCGAGTGTGACAGCCATCCAGGCCACACCACGTTCTCGATCTTTCTGCCACTGGAACAAGGAGCCACATCGACATGAGCCGTAGTGAAACTGTGTGGATCGTCGATGACGACCGTTCTATCCGTTGGGTTCTGGAAAAGGCCTTGCAGCAGGAAGGCATGACCACCCAGAGCTTCGACAGCGCCGATGGCGTGATGAGTCGCCTGGCCCGCCAGCAGCCTGACGTGATCATTTCCGACATCCGCATGCCCGGCGCCAGCGGCCTCGACCTGCTCGCACGGATTCGCGAACAACACCCACGGTTGCCGGTCATCATCATGACCGCTCACTCCGACCTGGACAGCGCCGTCGCCTCCTATCAGGGCGGCGCATTCGAATACCTGCCCAAGCCGTTCGACGTGGATGAAGCAGTATCCCTGGTCAAACGCGCCAACCAGCACGCGCAGGAACAACAAGGCCTGGAAGTCGTGCCCGCGCTGACCCGCACCCCGGAAATCATCGGCGAAGCGCCGGCGATGCAGGAAGTGTTTCGCGCCATCGGCCGCTTGAGCCACTCCAACATCACCGTGCTGATCAACGGCGAGTCCGGCACCGGTAAAGAACTGGTGGCCCACGCCCTGCACCGCCACAGCCCGCGCGCGGCCTCGCCGTTTATCGCACTGAACATGGCGGCGATCCCCAAGGACCTGATGGAGTCCGAGCTGTTCGGCCACGAAAAAGGCGCGTTCACCGGCGCGGCCAACCTGCGTCGCGGCCGCTTCGAACAGGCTGACGGCGGGACGCTGTTCCTCGATGAAATCGGCGACATGCCCGCCGATACCCAGACGCGTCTGTTGCGGGTTCTCGCGGACGGCGAGTTCTATCGCGTTGGCGGGCATGTGCCGGTCAAAGTCGATGTGCGGATCATCGCCGCGACGCACCAGAATCTGGAAACCCTGGTACACGCCGGGAAATTCCGCGAGGATTTGTTCCACCGCCTCAACGTGATCCGCATCCACATCCCGCGTCTGTCGGATCGTCGTGAAGACATTCCGACCCTGGCCAAGCATTTCCTCAGCCGCGCCGCGCAAGAATTGGCGGTCGAGCCGAAGCTGCTGAAGAGCGAGACCGAGGAATACCTGAAAAACCTGCCGTGGCCGGGCAACGTTCGGCAGCTGGAGAACACGTGCCGCTGGATCACCGTAATGGCCTCCGGGCGCGAAGTGCATATCAGCGATCTGCCGCCAGAGTTGCTGAGCCTGCCGCAGGATTCGGCACCGGTCACCAACTGGGAGCAGGCGCTGCGCCAGTGGGCCGATCAGGCCTTGGCCCGTGGCCAGTCGAGTTTGCTCGACAGCGCGGTGCCGGCGTTTGAGCGGATCATGATCGAGACCGCGCTCAAGCACACAGCCGGTCGGCGTCGTGATGCGGCGGTATTGCTCGGTTGGGGTCGCAACACCCTGACGCGCAAGATCAAGGAATTGGGGATGAAGGTTGATGGTGGCGATGATGAGGAGGGGGATGAGGGTTAAGGCGCCGTTCGCTTAAAACCTTCTTCGCCTTCGCCATCCAGCCCCTCACTGATCTGGTCAAACGTTCCTGGACACAGTTATAGGGTTTTATCCCTTTTCATGCCGCCAGGGCTTCCATGTCTACCGGAGTTCGATAACCGTTGTGACTGTGTAGCCTGATCCGATTGTAAT
>NZ_JARKMT010000015.1:0-114113 GCF_037626295.1 Pseudomonas sp. LF-5 | reverse complement strand
ATTACAATCGGATCAGGCTACACAGTCACAACGGTTATCGAACTCCGGTAGACATGGAAGCCCTGGCGGCATGAAAAGGGATAAAACCCTATAACTGTGTCCAGGAACGTTTGACCAGATCAGCTGGTTGGCCTGGCATTTGGGCTCGACTGAAGATTGTCACCCCTCACCCCAGCCCTCTCCCGAGGGAGAGGGCGCCGATCTACGTGGCGTTCAAAAATTGAGTTCGGCTCGATAGTTCAGGTCGGCATAGATCGCCCCCCCCGACCAGCCCCCCTCTCCCGAGGAGAAGGAGCCGATTTACGTGGCGTTCAAAGATTGAGTTCGGCTCGATAGTTCAGGTCGGCGCAGATCGCCAAAACACCCCGACCAGTCCCCTCTACCGAGGAAGAGGGAGCCGATCTACGTGGCGTTCAAAGATTGAGTTCGGCTCGATAGTTCAGGTCGGCGCAGATCGCCAAAACACCCCGACCAGCACCCTCTCCCGAGGAGAAGGAGCCGATCTACGTGGCATTCAAAGATTGAGTTCGGCTCGATAATTCAGGTCGGCGCAGATCGCCAAAACACCCCGACCAGTCTCCTCTCCCGAGGAAGAGGGAGCCGATCTACGTGGCGTTCAAAGATTGAGTTCGGCTCGATAGTTCAGGTCGGCATAGATCGCCAAAACACCCCGATCAGTCCCCTCTCCCTCCGGGAGAGGGTTAGGGTGAGGGGCTTTTAACTGACCCGCCGCTCAATCCCATGCTTACGCAGCTTTCTGTAAAGCGTATTGCGGCTAACGCCCAGTTGCTCAGCGGTGCGAGTCATGTGCCACCGCGTTTGTTCAAGAACTGCGAGCAAGGCTAACCGCTCGGCGTCTTCCAGTGGATGCTCACCCGACTCGGCTGGCGAAATCGCTGGCCGCCCCTGCCGAATCACCACCGGCAAATCCTCCAGCCCGATCCGCCCTTCATCACACAACGCCGCCAGCGTGCGCAGCACATTGCGCAACTGGCGCACGTTGCCCGGCCAGTTGAACGCCAGCAACGCTTGGCGCGCCGGCTCGTCGATCAGGATCGTTTCGCCGCCCGCCTCTTCGGCCAGCAGGAAATCCAGCAGTTGCGATTTATCGCTGCGCACGCGCAACGCCGGCAGCGCGACTTCGAGGCCGTTGAGCCGGTAATACAAGTCTTCGCGGAAGCTGCCGTCTTCGACCCGCTCCAGCAGATTGCGGTGCGTGGCGCTGATGATCCGCACGTTGACCGCTTCCGGTTCACCACCGATCGGCACCACTTGCCGGTCTTCCAGCACCCGCAACAAACGCGTCTGCAAGGCCAGCGGCATGTCGCCGATCTCATCGAGAAACAGCGTGCCGCCGTCGGCCTGCTGCAACTTGCCGCGCATGCCATCCTTGCGCGCGCCGGTGAAACTGCCGCCGCGATAGCCGAACAGTTCGCTCTCGATCAGGCTCTCGGGAATCGCCGCGCAGTTGAGGGCGACGAAGGCTTTGCCGGCGCGCTGACTGGCCTGATGCACAGCCTTGGCGAAGGCTTCCTTGCCGGAGCCGGTTTCACCATTGATCAGCAGCGGCACGTCGCGCTCGAACACCCGCAGCGCCTTGCGGAAATCGGCTTGCAGCGCCGCGTCACCGAGGCAAATACCCGCCAGGGGTTGAGCCTTGGCCACGACCGGGGTCGGGGTGATCGGCAGCGGTTTGCGCGATTCGCCACGCAGCAAGGCAAACAGATACCGCCCATCGCGAGTGCGCAGCGGCCAACTGGCGCTGGCATTGGCGCTGGCACGACCCAGCAGTTCATCCAGCGAACAATCGAAAAACGCTTCCACCGGTTTGCCCAGCAGACCACCGCGAATATGCCCCAGCAGGTTCAGCGCACTCTGGTTGACTGCACTGATCCGCCCTTCCCCGTCAAACGCCAGCAGACCTTCGCTGAACAATCCTACGGATTCGGCCTGCAAGTGAAAGCGCAGCAACCATTGGTTATCGAAACAGCGCAGGAAATAGCAGCTCTCGATCATCTTCGCTGACAGGTTGACCAGTGCCATGGTGTGGAACTGGCTCTGCCGCGAGACATCGTGGCGCGCCGAGGACACGTCGAGCACCGCCAGCAATTCGCCGTGTGGGTCGAATACCGGGCTCGCCGAGCAGGTCAGGCCGGTGTGGCGGCCGCGAAAGTGTTCGTCCTGGTGAATGGTCAGCGCCTGGCGCTCGACCAGGCAGGTGCCGATGCCGTTGGTGCCTTCGCAGGCTTCGCTCCAGTCGGCGCCAAGCCAGAGGCCGGCGCGTTCGAAAATCTTGCGTTCGGCAGGCGCAGTGACGCAGTTGAGGATCACCCCGCGCGCGTCGGTCAGCAGCACCGCGTGGCCGGCGCCGGACAGTTGTTGATGCAGGCTGCTCATTTCATTGCCGGCAATCTGCAACACCTGCTGCAGACGCTCGCGACTTTCGAGGACCCGGCCGTGTTCAAGCACGGTGGGCGCCATGGCCAGGGCCGGGTCGAGGTGATAGTCCTCAAGACAACGCAACCACGAGCGGGCAATCGACGGATCAGCACCGGGCCCGTGCAGGTGCGGTTTGCCCTGGGTCACGGTGAGCACCTGTTGGGCATGGCGACTCAAATGGTTGTCGTGCATTTCTTATTATTCTCCCCGAGATCAGTGCCGCCTGTTTATTGGCTGGCATCTGGGCGATTTGCAGTCAGCATCCTCCAGCCATCGGCGCATTGCAATGCTGGCGAGACTGCTCGGTCACCGGCTGTGCCAAAAGCGGTACACACTGTCACCCCCTCTGTACCGAAACCATCACAGGCACCGCCCGCCCGTCCGACATAAAACACGCAAGGCCTTGATTTGCCTGACCTGCACGGCAGTGGCCCGGCCTTTGCTCTACGCTTATAGCAAGCGCACTTGCGCGTTTCTCTAATAAGTACAAAGCCAAGGAGAACATCATCATGCGTTACGCTCACCCCGGTACTGAAGGCGCCAAAGTCTCGTTCAAGAGCAAGTACGGTAACTACATCGGCGGCGAGTTCGTCGCGCCCGTCAAAGGTCAGTACTTCACCAATACCTCGCCAGTGAATGGCCAACCGATTGCCGAATTCCCCCGCTCCACTGCCGAAGACATCGACAAGGCACTGGACGCCGCCCACGCCGCTGCCGATGCGTGGGGCGCGACCTCCGTGCAGGCGCGCTCGCTGATCCTGCTGAAAATCGCCGACCGCATCGAAGAAAACCTCGAGCTGCTGGCGATCACCGAAACCTGGGACAACGGCAAAGCCATCCGCGAAACCCTCAACGCCGATATCCCGCTGGCCGCCGACCATTTCCGCTACTTCGCCGGGTGCCTGCGCGCTCAGGAAGGCAGCGCTGCCGAAATCGACGGCAACACCGTGGCCTATCACATCCATGAACCGCTAGGCGTAGTCGGCCAGATCATCCCGTGGAACTTCCCGCTGCTGATGGCCGCGTGGAAACTCGCCCCGGCACTCGCCGCCGGCAACTGCGTGGTGCTCAAGCCTGCCGAGCAAACCCCGCTGGGCATCTGCGTGCTGATGGAGCTGATCGGTGATCTGCTGCCACCGGGCGTGCTCAACGTGGTGCAGGGTTTCGGCAAAGAAGCCGGCGAAGCCCTGGCCACCAGCAAACGCATCGCCAAGATCGCCTTCACCGGCTCGACCCCGGTCGGCTCACACATCATGAAGTGCGCAGCCGAGAACATCATTCCGTCCACCGTGGAACTGGGTGGCAAGTCGCCGAACATCTTCTTCGAAGACATCATGCAGGCCGAGCCGAGCTTCATCGAGAAGGCTGCCGAAGGTCTGGTGCTGGCGTTCTTCAACCAGGGCGAGGTGTGCACCTGCCCGTCGCGCGCACTGGTGCAGGAGTCGATCTACGACGAATTCATGCAGGCGGTGATGAAGAAAGTCAGCCAGATCAAGCGTGGCGACCCGCTGGACACCGACACCATGGTCGGCGCCCAGGCGTCCGAGCAGCAGTTCGACAAGATCCTGTCGTATCTGGAAATCGCCAAGGGTGAAGGCGCCGAGCTGCTGACCGGCGGCAAGGTGGAAAAACTCGAGGGCAGTCTGGCGACCGGCTATTACATCCAGCCGACCCTGCTCAAGGGCACCAACAAGATGCGCGTGTTCCAGGAAGAAATCTTCGGCCCGGTGGTGAGCATCACCACCTTCAAGGACGAAGCCGAAGCCCTGGCGATTGCCAACGACACCGAGTTCGGCCTCGGCGCCGGCCTGTGGACCCGCGACATCAACCGCGCCTACCGCATGGGCCGGGCGATCAAGGCCGGTCGCGTGTGGACCAACTGCTACCACCTGTACCCGGCGCACGCCGCGTTCGGCGGGTACAAGAAGTCCGGCGTCGGCCGTGAAACCCACAAGATGATGCTCGATCACTATCAGCAGACCAAAAACCTGCTGGTGAGCTACGACATCAATCCGCTGGGCTTCTTCTAAAAACCCGGGGCAACACTGATGTTTCAGTGTTGCCCTCCAAATAGCTATCGCTGGCAAGCCAGCTCCCACAGGGATCTCTGCAGATCTCGATAATGGGTACACCACAGAAACCTGTGGGAGCTGGCTTGCCAGCGATGGCGTCCTCAATGACACAACACAAGGCCTGGCCGCTCTGGCACGGCCCTTGCGTACCCGTCATTCAGGTTTTTCACGAAAACGGCCGCTGCGTGAACAGCATCCATCCACCCAACCACCGCACCCGAAAGTCCAACAGATCAAACAATAAAAAACAGAGAGGACTTATGACTTCCACCACACAGCTCAAACCCACACTCGGCACCCTGCATCTGTGGGGCATTGCCGTCGGCCTGGTGATTTCCGGCGAATACTTCGGCTGGAGTTACGGCTGGGGCACCGCCGGCACCCTCGGATTTCTGGTCACGGCGCTGATGGTCGCGACCATGTACACCTGCTTCATCTTCAGTTTCACCGAACTGACCACCGCGATTCCCCACGCCGGTGGGCCGTTTGCCTACAGCCGTCGGGCATTCGGCGAGAAAGGCGGGTTGATCGCCGGCATCGCCACGCTGATCGAGTTCGTCTTTGCACCACCGGCCATTGCCATGGCCATTGGCGCCTACCTCAATGTGCAGTACCCGGAGCTTGACCCGAAGATCGCCGCCGTCGGCGCGTACTTTGTGTTCATGACCCTGAACATCCTCGGCGTCAGCATCGCTGCGACCTTTGAACTGGTGGTCACCGTGCTGGCCGTCGCCGAGTTGCTGGTGTTCATGGGCGTGGTCGCGCCGGGCTTCAGCTTCAGCAACTTCGTACTCAACGGCTGGTCGGGTTCCAACGAGTTCACCCTGGGCTCGATCCCCGGGATCTTCGCGGCGATCCCGTTCGCGATCTGGTTTTTCCTCGCCATCGAAGGCGCAGCCATGGCGGCCGAGGAAGCCAAGGACCCGAAACGCACGATTCCCAGGGCTTACGTCAGCGGCATTCTGACCCTGGTGTTCCTCGCCATCGGTGTGATGGTGATGGCCGGCGGCGTTGGCGACTGGCGCCAGCTGTCGAACATCAACGATCCGCTGCCACAGGCGATGAAAGCCGTGGTCGGCAACAACTCGACGTGGATGCACATGCTGGTGTGGATCGGCCTGTTCGGCCTGGTGGCGAGTTTCCACGGGATCATCCTTGGCTACTCGCGACAGTTCTTCGCCCTCGCCCGCGCCGGTTACCTGCCGAAAAGCCTGGCCAAGCTGTCGCGCTTTCAGACCCCGCACCGGGCAATTCTGGCCGGCGGCGTGATCGGCATTGCGGCGATCTACAGCGATGGCCTGGTCAATCTGCAGGGCATGACCCTGACCGCCGCGATGATCACCATGTCGGTGTTCGGCGCGATCGTGATGTACATCATCAGCATGCTCAGCCTGTTCAAACTGCGCAAAACCGAACCGAACCTGGAGCGCACCTTCCGCGCCCCGGGCTATCCGGTAGTGCCGGCGATTGCGCTGTTCCTGGCCGTGGTGTGCCTGGTGGCGATGGCGTGGTTCAACACGCTGATCGGCTGTGTGTTCCTGGGCTTCATGGCCGCTGGCTATCTGTACTTCCAACTGACCGCCAAGCAACGCGCCGAAGCTCCGGCAGACGCTATGCTCGAAGGTATCTAGTTGCACCGGCACCGGGCTCATCGCCCGGTGCCCGCTTTATAGAAGTGCACACAATACCTGCAGGCCTTCGCCTGCTCGCAATGGCATCAGCGCGGTATGACTGTTGCACCGAGTTGCCAGCATCGCGAACAGGCGAAGGCCTACACAAAAGCAGATTGCAGTAATTACTGGAGGACACCGCACCATGGCCGCATTTGCCCATTCCGTCGGCGCCCAGACCTATCGCTTCGACAGCCTCAAGGACGTCATGGCCAAGGCCAGCCCGGCGCGTTCCGGAGACTTCCTGGCCGGCGTCGCCGCGCTCAATGACGGCGAACGCGTGGCCGCGCAAATGGCGCTGGCCGACATCCCGCTCACGCATTTCCTGCAGGAAGCACTGATCCCCTACGAGTCCGATGAAGTCACTCGGCTGATCATCGACACCCACGACAAACAAGCCTTCGCGGTGGTCAGCCACCTCACCGTCGGCGCTTTTCGCGACTGGCTGCTCAGCGATGCCGCCGACGAAACCAGCCTGCGCACTCTTGCCCCCGGCCTGACCCCGGAAATGGTCGCCGCCGTGTCGAAGATCATGCGCGTGCAGGATCTGGTGCTGGTGGCGCAGAAGATCCGCGTGGTCACCCGATTTCGCGGCACCCTTGGCCTGCGCGGGCGCCTGTCGACCCGCCTGCAACCCAACCATCCGACCGACGAGCCATCCGGCATCGCCGCGAGCATTCTCGACGGCCTGCTGTACGGCAACGGCGACGCGATGATCGGCATCAACCCGGCCACCGACAGCATCGCCTCGATCTGCGCGATGCTGGAAATGCTCGACGCGATCATCCAGCGCTACGACATCCCGACCCAGGCCTGCGTGCTGACCCACGTCACCACCTCGATCGAGGCGATCAACCGTGGCGTGCCGCTGGATCTGGTGTTCCAGTCAATCGCCGGCACCGAAGCGGCCAATGCCAGTTTCGGCATCAACCTCAACGTCTTGCAGGAAGGTTATGACGCGGGGCTGAGCCTCAATCGCGGCACTCTCGGGCAAAACCTGATGTATTTCGAGACCGGTCAGGGCAGCGCGCTGTCGGCCAACGCCCATCACGGTGTCGATCAGCAGACCTGCGAAACCCGGGCCTACGCCGTGGCGCGGCATTTCAAGCCATTTCTGGTGAACACCGTGGTCGGCTTCATCGGCCCGGAATACCTCTACAACGGCAAACAAATCATCCGCGCCGGCCTCGAAGACCACTTCTGCGGCAAGTTGCTCGGCGTGCCGATGGGCTGCGACATCTGCTACACCAACCATGCCGAAGCCGACCAGGATGACATGGACACCCTGCTGACGTTGCTCGGTGTAGCCGGGATCAACTTCATCATGGGCATCCCCGGCTCCGACGACATCATGCTCAACTACCAGACCACCTCGTTCCACGACGCGCTCTACGCGCGCCAGACCCTGGGCCTGAAACCGGCGCCGGAGTTCGAGCAATGGCTGGCGAACATGGGCATCTTCACCCAGGCGGACGGCAAGGTCCGCTTTGGCAACAACCTGCCGCCGGCCTTCCGCCAGGCGCTGGCGCAACTGGGATGAGTGTTATGGAAAAACCGCCTGTCGACCCGCAAAACCCCTGGCTGGAACTGCGCCGCCTGACCCCGGCGCGTATCGCCCTCGGCCGCACCGGCACCAGCCTGCCGACCAGCGCCCAACTGGATTTCCAGTTCGCCCACGCCCAGGCGCGGGATGCGGTGCATCTGCCGTTCGATCATGCCGGGCTGAGCGCGCAACTGAGCGAACGCGGGCGCGAGAGCCTGTTGCTGCACAGCGCGGCAACGGATCGCAACAGCTACCTGCAACGCCCGGATCTGGGGCGCAAGCTCAGCGAAGACTCGGCGCAACGCCTGCGTGACCATGCGCAAGCGCATCCGGGCGGCGTCGATCTGGTGATTGTGGTGGCGGACGGTCTGTCGGCGCTGGCGGTACATCGGCATACCCTGCCGTTTCTGACCCGACTGGAGGAGCAGATGAGCGCCGACGGCTGGTCGGCAGCCCCCGTGGTGCTGGTGGAACAGGGTCGGGTTGCCGTTGGTGATGAAATCGGCCAGTTGCTCGGGGCAAAAATGGTCGTGATGCTGATCGGAGAGCGTCCCGGCCTCAGTTCACCGGACAGCCTGGGGTTATATTTCACCTACAATCCAAAGGTCGGGCTGACCGATGCCTACCGTAACTGCATTTCCAACGTACGGCTGGAAGGCTTGAGTTACGGCATGGCGGCGCATCGCTTGCTGTATCTGATGCGCGAGGCCTGTCGGCGACAACTGTCGGGCGTGAACCTGAAGGACGAAGCACAGGTGCAGACGCTGGAGTCGGACACAGGTGCGGACATGAAGGGAAATTTCCTACTGAGCCCGCCCATAACCTGAACCGTTTCCGCATTGCCTTTCTGCGCTGCTTTCAGGCAGGATCGCTGCACGGCCGCAGGGTTTCCCATCGCCGTCAGAGCAGTTGAAGACAGCCACTTGAAGACGAGACCTATCATGCGGATTATTCAAGCGACCCTCGAACATCTGGATTTGTTGACCCCGTTGTTCGTCAAATATCGCGAGTTCTACGGTTCCCTGCCTTACCCGGATTCCTCCCGGGCGTTCCTCGAAAAGCGTCTGCGCCGCAAGGAGTCGGTGATTTACCTGGCCCTGGCCGACGATGATGACAAGAAGCTGATGGGCTTCTGCCAGCTCTATCCGAGTTTCTCTTCGCTGTCGCTCAAGCGCGTGTGGATCCTTAACGACATCTATGTCGCCGAAGATGCCCGCCGCCAGCTAGTGGCCGACAACCTGATCCGCACCGCAAAGAAAATGGCCAAGGAAACCCAGGCCGTGCGCATGCGTGTCTCCACCAGCAGCAACAACGAAGTGGCGCAGAAAACCTACGAATCCATCGGGTTCAAGGAAGACACCGAGTTCAAGAACTACGTGTTGCCGATCAGCGACGAACTCTAGGGCTCAGACGCTCACGTTGATCGAAGGCATGTTGTGGCGAGGGAGCCTGCTCCCTCCGGGCTGCCAAGCAGCCCTGTCTCAGTCACCTCAACGTGTCAGGCAAATCAAAGCCTGGGAGTGCTGCTCCCCCAGCGGGCGCAAGCTCCCTCGCCACAATCAATGCCTGCCTGACAATTGTTCACACCCCGACATCCCCCGCTACAAAACCAACGCGCTTTTCACCTCTCAGACCGTATAATCCCGAGCTTTCCGGCTTGTAAGAAAAACTACACCCGGCTGTAGGCTTACACCTAAATCATCCGCACAGGCCTGCAGAGTCGGGCCATCACCACAGGTGCCCCATGGATTTCAACCCGCTCGACCTTATCCTGCATCTCGACGTCTACCTCGATTTGCTGGTGACCAACTACGGGCCGTGGATCTACGCGATTCTGTTTGCCGTGATCTTCTGTGAAACCGGTCTGGTGGTCACGCCGTTCCTGCCGGGCGACTCGCTGTTGTTCATCGCCGGTGCCGTGGCGGCGGGCGGTGGCATGGATCCGGTCCTGCTGGGCGGCCTGCTGATGCTGGCGGCAATTCTGGGCGACAGCACCAACTACGTGATTGGACGAACGGCCGGCGAGAAGCTGTTCAGCAACCCGAACTCGAAAATCTTCCGCCGCGACTACTTGAAGCAAACCCACGACTTCTATGACAAGCACGGCGGCAAGACCGTGACCCTGGCGCGGTTCCTGCCGATTATCCGCACGTTCGCGCCGTTCGTCGCCGGCGTGGGGAAAATGCCCTACCCGCGTTTCTTCGGCTTCAGTGTATTCGGCACCATCCTCTGGGTGGGCGGTCTGGTGACCCTGGGCTACTTCTTCGGCAACGTACCGTTCATCAAGAAGAACCTGTCGCTGCTGGTCGTGGGCATCATCCTGCTGTCGCTGATACCGATGATCATCGGTGTCGTACGCAGCCGTTTCGGCGGTGCCAAAGCCGAAATCCGCTGAGCCATGTGGTCACTGAGCGCCTGGCGACGCCGGCGCATTCTGGCCAGACACCCGATTGCCGACGAGCTATGGCAACGGGTGCGCCAGCATCTGAGTTTTCTGGACGGTATCAGCGCCGCCGAAGATCAGTGGCTGCGTGAAGCCTGCGTGTTATTCCTCGAAGACAAACACCTGAGCGCCCTGCCCGGCGTCGAATTGCATCAGGAACAACGTCTGCTGCTCGCCGCCCAGGCACAATTGCCGCTGCTGCATCTCGGTGACTTGAACTGGTATCAGGGATTTCACGAGATCGTTCTGTATCCCGACGACTTCCTCAGCCCGCAACGTCATCGCGATGCCAGCGGCGTCGAGCATGAGTGGGATGGCGAACACAGCGGCGAAGCCTGGCAACAGGGGCCGATCATCCTGGCCTGGCCCGGGGTGATGGCCAGTGGTGGCTGGGAAGGCTACAACCTGGTGATCCATGAACTGGCGCACAAGCTCGACATGCTCAATGGCGACGCCAACGGCCTGCCCCCGCTGCACGCCGACATGCGCGTCAGCGATTGGGCCGAGGTCATGCAACACGCCTACGACGATCTCAACCGCCAGCTCGACCACGATCCTGACACCGAAACCGCCATCGACCCGTACGCCGCCGAGAACCCCGCCGAGTTCTTCGCGGTCACCAGCGAATACTTCTTCAGTGCCCCGGATCTGCTTCATGAGGCTTATCCACAGGTCTACTTGCAACTGAAGCTTTTCTACCGGCAGGATCCGTTGAGCCGGTTGCGGCAACTTCAGGCCACAGACCCGGTCTATCAGGCGCACGACTAAGGTCTGCACGACTTTCGGTACATGGCGTCGCCGGCAGAATATGCCTATAATCGCCGCCACTTTTTGGTCAATCCGGCCAAGTGTTTTTGGTCAACTACGGGGGCAACGCCCAATGAGCTACAGCAAGATTCCGGCTGGCAAAGACCTGCCAAACGACATCTACGTCGCGATCGAGATCCCGGCCAACCACGCGCCGATCAAATACGAAATCGACAAAGACAGCGATTGCCTGTTCGTTGACCGTTTCATGGCCACCCCAATGTTCTACCCGGCCAACTACGGTTTCATCCCGAACACCCTGGCTGACGACGGTGACCCCCTCGACGTGCTGGTTGTGACCCCTTACCCGGTTGCACCAGGCTCGGTGATCCGCGCGCGTCCAGTCGGCGTCCTGAACATGACCGACGACGGCGGCGGCGATGCCAAAGTCATCGCAGTCCCACACGACAAGCTGTCCCAGCTGTACGTCGATGTGAAGGAATACACCGACCTGCCGCCACTGCTGATCCAGCAGATCGAGCACTTCTTCGCGAACTACAAAGATCTCGAAAAAGGCAAATGGGTCAAGATCGAAGGCTGGGCTGGCGCTGACGCCGCTCGCGACGCGATCACCAAGTCGGTTGCTGCCTACAAAGGCTAAGCACCTGCACCCTGCGTGATGCTTGACGAAAACCCCGGTTGATCCGGGGTTTTTTGTAAGCGAAAAGTATCCACTTAAACGTTTCGTTTAAATCCCGAGCAGCACGGTTTTAACTTGTTTAATTTCCCACATTAACGTCTTACATCCCGTCGCAAAATTCAGCCCGTTTTTGAACGACCGGTTTATTCAAACCGCTCTGGCACGGCCGTAGACTCCGTGTTTATGAGAAAGAACACTAGCGGTCCACGATTCAAGGCACTCCTGGAAGCAGCGAACATCACCACCACGGGATTCGCAAAGTTCTGGGGCACGGAAGCCCAAAATGTCCACAACTGGTACACCCGGGGCGTCCCGGCGTATCGCATGGAAGAAGTCTCACGCCTGCTGTCCGTCAACAGCGAATGGCTCAAAACCGGCGAAGGCCCCAAGGAGTCGCCTGGCCTGACGCCGCCCGCCAGCAACGGCGACACCTTCGATGCCCACGCCATCCGCGGCGTCTACACGGTCGTCGACCCCAATGACATCGACCTGACCTTCTTCAAGGAAACCCCGCTCACCAACGGTTCCGGCAAAACCCACGTAATCCAGGACCCGGACCAGACCATCCGCCTGCTGCGTGCGCACCTCGACAACCTGGACATCCGTCACGCGGACGCCATCTGCGCGCACATGATCGGCAACAGCATGGCCGACCGCATCGAAGACGGCTCCGTCGTCGCCATCGACCGCGGTCTGACCCAAGTGGTTGACGGCGAGATCTACGCCATCGAACACGACGGCATGCTGCGCATCAAATACCTGCACCGCATGCCCGGCAACGGCCTGCGCCTGCGCAGCCACAACAGCGCCGAATACCCGGACGAAGTCTTCCACCCCGCACAGATCGAAGAGCAACGGATTCACATACTGGGCTGGGTGTTCTGGTGGTCGACCCTGAGCAAACGCCGGCCGGTGGTGCCGTTTCTCTGATCTCACGGCCTGCAAAGCCCACTGTAGGAGTGAGCCTGCTCGCGATGAGGCCCTGATAATCGGTACAAATCTCGAATTTGTTCGACTGCGGTCGCTCTAACCCGCACTTCAGGCTGGGAATCCCAAGCAAAACTCAGTATCCTGCGCCCCACATTTGCGCATCGACCCGCTCCCGCGGCCCAGATGACGCCTGACGCGGCAGACCAACGTCTGACCAAGTCCCACAGCCGGACGCAGATCCGGGTGTACGTTTTGAAGGCTGGCGCGGTTTACCAAAAATAAGCCAAGCCAGTCCCCGAGAAGCCGGCCACAAGCCGGCTTTTTAATGCCCGCAGAAAAACCAGGTCAGAGGCTTCTGACGATCAGAATCTGCTGGTGTGCTCCCCGATCTGGCGCATGGATAAATTAACGCGAAGTACAACCAGCACAGGTTTGGTACCTGGCTGACCGCGCTGAAACGAATCAGGCAACTTTCCATCGCGGGCAACTTTTAAAAAGTCACCGCCCATCCAGATTGCCCGACAACAAAAATAAGACTTATGAATAACTGAAACTAAAAAATCTAATTTATAAAGCCTCTTGGCTATTAGTCGAATACTGGCCCACTGACAACAGCGATTATAGTACCCACCACAAAATCCAATCCGACCACCAGTTAGTTTTGGAACCAGAATGTCTTTGAGCCAATACCCGTTGGGTACGATACCGATAGATGAGAAGCTACTGCAATTACTCCACGCGATAGAGAGTGCGCGCATCGCTTGGAAAACTACAACCAATCAAGTAAATGCAGCATGTGATGATGTGTGGCTAGCTCGAATGTGGGAAGTGGAAAAGCTCGAAAGCCAGTACAGAGCCTGTCAGGACCAACTGTTTTTTTACCTGAAGCAGCTGGTTCACATCTAAGCTTAGCAGTCCATACAGCAACTGATTCCGCAGGAAAGTCCGTGGATACGGGCTACCCAGATCACGACAACCCTGCCTATTCGACTAAAGAATGAGTCATGTTGTTTTATCTGCATTTGATGCCTTTGGCCAACCGCCAAAGAGCGCTCACAACTCAGGCGGGCTTTAAGCTGTAACCTTTCAGTTACCCGGCATTATATAGCAGCGACGCCGAATACTTTTCTGAGCAACAGACTGAAAATTACTCGCCCACCCCAATCAATAGCAGCCGCAAGGTTAAAGATTAACGACTCATGGTCGACATCAGAGCACCAAGATCAATCTAAACCCATTACTACCTGGAGTCCTTATGTTCGGCTGGATCAGCGATATCCGTGTCAGCGCTAAACTTAGTCTGGGGTTTGGACTGGTATTAGGACTTACTTTGTTAATCGCAGCCTCTGGCTGGTATGCGGTTAACGCACTGACCGAGCGCGGTATCAAGATTGAGAAGATTGCTCAAGTCAGTAATTACACGAAAGACTTGCGAATCATTCGTTTACGCATAGGTAGCAATCCTCAACCGGATGCCTATCAACCCTTGCAGCAAACGCTGGATAGCCTGTTGGCCCACCTGACCAGTGTCAAAGGAGAATTCATCATTGCGGTAGATCAAGAGCTGATTCAGCAACAGATCAGTGCAGCGACGGAATATGGACAACTGCTGCATGAACTGCTCAGGCCCAACATTGATCAGGCACCGATGTTCAAACGAATGGCGCAGTTGGGCGATCAGTTGCTCGACACCACGCAAAAACTCATTGATTCGCAAAACGCCAAGCGCGCTACCGATGCCGAATCCGCCAAAACCCTGCTGAGCCTTGTAGCCGCCCTGGCTTTGCTGCTCGGCACACTGGCGGCATGGGTTATTACTCGACAGATCGTCACCCCGCTACGAGGCACACTTGAGGCGGTCAATCGTATTGCCGAAGGTGATTTAAGCCAGCAGGTTCAGGTTGATCGGCGTGATGAGTTGGGCCTGTTGCAATCGGGTCTACACCGGATGACGCTGAACCTGCACGAACTGATCGATGGTATTCGCAGCGGTGTCATCCAGGTAGCAAGCGCTGCCGAACAGCTATCGGCCATTACCGAGCAAACGAATACAGGCGTGAACAATCAGAAAGTCGAGACTGATCATGTTGCCACTGCAATGAACGAAATGACCGCCACTGTGCAAAACGTCGCACGCAATGCCGAAGAAGCGTCGGCTGCCGCAACTGTCGCAGATCAGCAAGCCTGCGAGGGGGAGCAGATCGTCGGTGACGCCATCGCTCAGATCAAGCGTCTGGCGGAGGAACTCAACCGCTCGGCAGAGGCTGTACGCCACCTACAGGAACAAAGCGACAAAATTGGCGGTGTGCTGGATGTGATCAAGGCCGTAGCCCAGCAAACCAACTTGCTGGCGCTGAATGCCGCAATTGAAGCGGCTCGCGCAGGAGAGGCAGGTCGCGGTTTTGCAGTGGTTGCCGATGAGGTGCGTAATCTGGCCTTGCGCACCCAGCGCTCCACTGAAGAAATTGAAAGTCTGGTCGCCGGTGTGCAAAGCGGCACTCATGCCGTCGCGTCAGGCATGGACAGCAGCCTGCTCCTGAGCGAAAGCAGCGTGGACTTTACCCATCGCGCCGTCCACGCCTTGGAAAACATCACCGCCAAGGTATCCATTATCCAGTCCATGAATCAGCAGATCGCCACCGCAGCGGATCAGCAAAGTGCCGTAGCCGAGGAAATCAATCGCAGCGTGATCAACGTTCGCGACATTTCAGATCAGACGGCAAGTACCTGTGAAGAAACCGCGTCGTCGAGTATTGAACTGGCGCGGCTGGGGCATGAACTGGAAGGTCTGGTTGGTCGTTTCAAAGTGTGAACCCGAGGTAGGCGCTGCCCGCCCCTGGCGGCGCCTGGCCTCACACCGTCGAGAGTGAATTCACGGATAACTGAACGACTTCACCAACGTCAACTCCCCCACCGCCCGCATCGGCACCACAAACGTCTCCATCTTCTCGCTCGGCGTGCCTTCCTCGGTAATCACCGTCACCTGCGCCGTGGTCAACGCCTGCGCCGCCTCTTCTCCACCCTCATCATCCCCGCGATAGCCACCGCCGAAATAATTCACATACACCAGATACTGCCCCTTGATCGGCGCCGGCATGGCGAAGATTTCCGGGCCATAGCCGGTGGTGACGTCGACGTCGAGCGCTGCGCCGTTGGCGGCGCTGCGGTCGCCGTACCAGATGTGCGCGCCATCCGGGGTGACGAGGTGCAGGTCGAGGTCGGTGCCGTCGCTGTCCCACGACAGCAGTACGCGCAGTTTCGCCGGGGTGGCGCCGCCGCTGGTGTTGAGGAACTGGGTGCGGTGGCGTTGCTGGCCGTCGGGGCTGCGCACTTCGACGCTGTTGCTGCCGTTGGGGAAGGAAAACGGGCGGTCGAAGCGGCCGCTGTCGCCGATTTTCAGCGGCATGCTGACGCCGTTGACGATCAGGCGACCGGGTTCGTTGTTCTTCGGCGTGGCCTTGATCTGGCCGCTGATGCGGGCGGTGTTGGCCTGGCCGAGCGGGGTGTTGACCGACGAGGCCGGGTAGTTGACGGTTTGGCGGAAGCTTTCGCCCTCGCCTTCGGGGGCGCCACTGCGCCAGCCACCGATCGGGGTGTCGAGTTTGACGCCGTCGGCAGCCATCACCGGCGATAACGCGGTCAACGTGCAGAGCAACAGCAAGACCTGTGGATAACGGAGTGTCATGGTCTATTCCAGCAAGAGGTGACGGGCGAGCCCTTCGATGTAGGTTTCATCCTGGCCATTGGGATGTGCTTCAAAGGCCAGGTGCAGGTATTCGTGCGTCAGGTCGAGGCGATCCTGCAACGTCAGCACGCCACGCACGTAAATGCGCTGGCGCTCGCGATCGACAAACGGGCGGCCAAACGCCAGTTTGCACACCGCGAAGGTGCTGACTTCGTTGTAGCCGGTTTCGCTTTCCAGCGTCGGACGCCAGCCGCGTCGCTGTTTCTGCAGCCAGTCCTGCGCGGCGGGCAGTGCTTCACAGGAAGCGACCGGGTTGTCCCACCGGCTGAGGCTGGCGCGTGGATAGGCGTGCAGCAAAATGGCGTCGTAGCGCTGACCGGCGTTGGCTTGTTCGACGGCTTGTTGCCAGGCGAGCTTGTCCGGGCCGGGTTGATCGGAGTGATAGGTGACGGTGCTGCCGGCCAGTACCAGATCCGCCGTCCACGCCGCGATGTTGCGTGACTCGGCCGAAGCTGGACGCGGGGCGACGCGCTGGCGGTTACTGCTGTCGTCGATGCTCAGGCAATCGCCGTTGCGCGTGGCGTTTTGCAGCAGATAGGTACGGATCGCCACGGCCAGCGCCTTGGCCGCTTCTGCAGGTTCCGGTTTGGCTTCGCGCTCAAGGACGCGGGCGACGTATTCTTCGCGATCGAGCCGGGCGACCAGTTTGTCGTTGAGCAGAAACAGTTCACCGGCGCTGTGGATATCCAGCGCATTGCCATTGGCGAATTCGACGCGGTAGTCGCCTTGCAACGGGCCGGACGTCACCAACCGCTCGCCCGCCAGGACCCGCGCCAGCGGATAACGCGAGAACAGACCGACTTCGACACAACGCCCCGCCTCCGCCGGCCATGCCGCTGGCAACACCGTCGCCAATGCCTGCCCGTAATGCCGCAGAACCATCTGACTGGTGCCGCGCCCGCCAGCCCAGACCGGCGCACCGTCCGCCGTCCAACCGGCGAAACCACCCTGGCGCGATTGCGGATCCTGATCACCGAGCCAGCTCCAGGTCTTCACCCGCAAGCGCCCGCCCAGCTCACCGACGACATTGCCGTCCGCCGCGTTCAGTACCACGTCGAGTAATACGCGGCGCATCTGATCCTGCGCCGGCAGCACCGCCAACACCTTCAGCAACTCAGCCACGGAAACCCGCGTAGCCGGTTGCACCGACGGTAAGTCGAGCAACCACGACGGCGCCTGCCGCGCCTGCCAATACGTGCGCCAATCGGCAGAAGCGATGCCCAGCCGCGCCGGCTCAAAGTACAACCCGCAGGATTTCACCAACGCCTGATCACGTTCGATCTTGCCGCCCGCCGAGCAGCAATAAACCTCTTCCTTCGACTGCCCGCGACATTCATATGCGGGCTCGCGCGCACCGGTATCCACCAGCCACGCATAGACGAACAATTTCCACAGACTGCCCAGCGGCGTATCCAGCGTCGCCGGCAAGGGCTCGCGGGCGATCAGTTGCGTGTGATTCAACGACAACAACTCGCCCTTGTACGCCAGCCGCAGCGGTTCCTCCTGCGCCGTCGCCAGCGCAGGCATCACACACATCAGCAGCCACAGCAGCGGCCGGTTCATGTCAGTTGACCGTGACCTGACCGAGGGCGGCTTTCGCTTCCTGGGCCTGATGCTGCGGCGCGTAGACCTGAGTGAAACGCACCGGCGGCAGGTTGAACTGGCCCTTCTGTGAGAAGCGCACGAGATGACGCAGGCGCAATTCGCCGCTCAGCGCATCCACCGGCACCGCGTAGGCCAGTTGCCCCGGTTCGAAGCGCGCCTTTTCCAGCGCGGTCGGCTCGGTGCCATCCTTACCCTGCAACTTGATGCCCCACGTCGTGCGCTCGACATCGGCGCCGGGTGGCAGCGGCACTTCGAGCATGCCGTAACGCAGCGGTTTCGCAGCCTTGCTGGTGAGGATCACTTCGTCCAGGTACAGGCTGTCGCTGGACAGCGGTTTGCTGCCGACCGGCTCCAGCTTGAAGGTGAACGCCTCGTCGCCCGGCACCAGTCGCGACAGGCGCCGGGTGATGGACACGGCCATTGGATCGACCGCCGGTTGCCGGGTCTGGAAACTCAGCGCCGCGCGCAGTGGGCGCTCCTGCGTGCCGGACACCGTCAACACGCTCGGCACCGGTGTCGCACCCTGCCACGTCCAGAACATCTCACCGGTTGCGCCATAGTTTTTCTTCCAGCCGTCACCCGGCGTCAGTGCGATGGTCGGCGAGGCCTGGGTGATGCTGCGTTGCAACCAGCTCAGCGCCAGGGCGCGTTCGAGGGTCGATTGTTGTGGTAGCAGACGTTGCAGCAACGTCGTCGCTCGCGCCTGATCGAACGGCTGCAGCGACAGGTTCAGCGCTTCGGCAAACGGCTGCGAACTGACCGCCAGACGCTGTTGCGCCGCGCCGACCTGACGATTGAACGCCTCCGGCAGCGCCACTTTCGCCTGGGTCGCCAGCGACGCGGTCAACACCCGCGCCGCCGCCAGACCGAGCGCCGAATCCGGGTCGTTCATCACCAGGCTGTTTTCGCCGTCGTCCATCAGGGTTTCGGCGTTACCTTCACCGGCCTTGGCCAGATCCTCCATCAACCCGCTGAGCAAGGTCTTCACCGGCAAATGCATCTGCTTGGCAAACGACAGAATCAGCGCCCGTTGCAGCAATGGCGTGTTCGGCGCGTGCTTGGCGTACACCTCCAGCACGCGCTGCCAGTGCTCCGGCGGCAGGGTCAGCTCCAGCACCTGACTGGCGTTCCAGTCGGCGTAGTAGGCATAGGCAGTAAGGAACGCATCCGGCTCGCCGTCATAACCCCACCAGGTGAAGCTCGCGGACGGCCCGGCCATTTGCACCAGACGCAGCCGGCTGTTCTGCATGATCAGACGCAGGCGATCACGGATCTGCGGGCTCGACGCCAGCGATGGATAAGCGATGCTCAGCGGCAGCAAACGGCTGGCGGTCTGCTCAACGCCGCCGTACGGATAGCTCAGCAGATCATCGAGGGCCGAGCGGAACAACGCTTGCGGACTGTCATCCAGACGCAGGCGAATATCGGTGGCGTCCGCCGGCAGGCTCAACGGGGTATCGCCGCTGGCGACGTCGAGGCTTTGGGTTTGCGTGACTTGCCAGCCATCACCGGTGGCGCTCAGGCGCACGGCCAAAGCGTCAGCGGTTTTGCCGTCCTGCACCAGTTCGGCAGTCCACTCCCCCGCGGCCAGGGCGAACGCTGGCAGCGGCAGGTAGTTGATGCCGTTGTTCAGAGTTACCGGCAGGCGTTGTTCGGCGCCCGCGTAGTGCGTGACCAGTTCAGCCTTGACCGGTTTCTCGGCTTGGCTGAAGGCGAACACGCCGAGTTGCGGCTGATCGCCCTTACGGAATGTGCTCGGCCCGCTCCACTTCAGGTACAGCGGTTTTTCCGAACGGACGAACTGCTTCTTCTGCCCGACCTGACCGTCATCGGCAATGGCCCGCGCGGTGATGCGCCAACGAGTCAGTGAGTCCGGCATCTTGAAGGTGAAACGGGTTTTGCCGTCGGCACCGGTGAGCAACTCTGGCTGCCAGGCGGCGGTGTCGACGTCTTCACGACGCGGACGCTCCAACACTTTCACTCCGCGTTCACTGCGGTTGGCCTTGCCCGGCGCGCCAGGGCTGCCCGGCAACGCGACGTCGTAACTGATGAACGACAGGCTGGCGCTGGTGCGTACGTTGTTGCGACGCGGGTGATAGAAGAACTGGTCAATGGTCGGCGCGACTTCCGGTTGCAGCGCATAGACCATTTCATCGACCACGCTGACGGTCAGGTGCGCCGGCACCGCTTTGCCGGCGAACTGGGTGGTCAGGTCAACCGTGACGGTTTCGCCCGGCTGATACACCGCTTTGTCGGTGCTGATTGCCACGTCGATTTGCGGCGCGACCACCTTGATCCCGGCGTTCTGGAAGCTGTACTGACCGCCCTTGGTGTACAGCACCGAGAAGGTCAGGTTCGGCGCGAAGTTGTCCTTCACCGGAATGCGTGCGCGGTATTGGGTGTCACTGAGCTTTTCCAGTTTCAGCCAGTCGCCGCCCTTGGCCAGCAGCGCGGTGGCTTCGACCTTGTCGCGTTCCAGCGACAGCAGGGCATCGCTGACCGGCTCCGGGAAGGTGATCAGCGCCAGCGCTTCATCGCCGGCCTTGTACTCGGGCTTGTCGAGGACGATTTCCACAGTGCCCGGCACTGCTTTGACGCCCTCACCCGTGACCGAATGGCCGGTGGCGCCGAGGACGCGACCGTGCTGATCTTTCAGCGTCAGGTTGTAAGTGCCCGGACGTTCGAAGGTGATGCTGAAACCCTTGTCAGTCGCTGCGAGTTTGCCTTCACCGGTGCTCTGGTCTTCCAGACGCACCCAGCCGTAACTGCTCGGGGTCACTGCTTTGCTCTGCTCGCTGCCGCCCTCGTTGGCGTAGCTGAACGCGACTTTGTCGTTGACCGCGCTGAAACGTTGCGGCGCGTTCAAACGGAAGCTCGCGGCGCCACGATCAATGAGGATTTCCTTGGTGGTCTTGACCCGATACGCCGCACCATCGCTGGCGAACACGGTCAGCATGTAGCGGCTCGGTTTGTCGGCGGCCGGCAAGTCGAGGGTCGCATTGCCCTTGCTGTCGGTGGTCAGTTCAGTGCTGGTCAGTTCCACCGGGAATTGCCCGAGGTATTGCAGCTCGTTGTCGACCATCGACAATTGCTGGGCACGCAGGCTCAGGGTCAGTTTGGCGTTGGCCACCGGTTTGCCGTCCGGGTAGAGCAGCACCAGGCTGCCTTTGACCGGCTCGCCGGTGCGGTAATCCTGTTTGGCCAGGTTCAGCGAGATCTCGAAGTGCGGCTTGATGTACTCGGCGACACGGAAAGCACTGCTGTAAGCCTGATCCTTATAGTTGAAACGGATCTCGTAACCACCGGCCACGGCGTTGTCCGGCAGCTGGAAACGGCCCTGGGTGCCGGCCTTCGAATCGAGTTTCAGGTCAAGGTGTTGCAGCTCGGTGCCAGTAGCGTCGAGCACGCTGACGGTGACATCCGCCGCGCCAGGCAACACCGAATCCCGCGCATTCTTGAACTCGCGACCAACGATTTTCAGCGACACCCAGTCTCCCGGGCGATACAGCGGCCGGTCGGTGAAGGCATAGAGTTTGGTGTCGTAGATTTCGCTGTCGTAATAGAAGTTCTCGGAGACGAACACCCCGCCCTCTTCGTCTTCGCCGATGACGAACGAACGCTCGGGGCTGACGTGTTTCAGGCGCAGCAAACCATCGGCATCGGTGGCGCCGCTGCTCATCACACCGAGGCCGTCGGTCCACAGCACGTTGACCTTCGGCACCGAACTGCCTTCGTGTTTGCGCGCCGCCCAGACCAGCAATTCATCGCCGGCAATCTTGCTCACCGCCACGGTGTTGGAGACGAAGACCATGGTGGTCGCGCGGTACTTGCCGATCAGCGCTTCAACCAGATACAGGCCCGGCTTCAACTGGCCCAACGGGATGTAGACGTTACCCGGTGCGACGCTGACGAAGTCGCTGGAAGAACCGGCCAGATTGACCCCGGCCGGCGGCTGGATCGGTTTGGCCTGCCACAGCGGATAGCGGAACTGGCTGACCACCGGCAGACCTGGAATCAAGGCGAATTGCGGCTGCGCGTCGTACGGCGTCGGCGCGACCATGGCGTTGCCCATCTTCAGTTCCGGCACTTCCTCGGTGACTTGCTTGCGCGACTCGTAGGAGAACGCGCGCTGCATCACCCGGCGGGATTTGCGGTACCAGTTGTCCCACAGGTACGCGAGGGTGTTGGACAGGCCTTCGCCCTTGAACTGGCCGTCGCTGACCACACGGTGCAGGTTCTTCTGGCGCTTGAGGAAATCCAGCGGCTTGTCGATGCGGTACACGCGAATGTCGGCGCCGCCATAAGGTTCCATGCGGAAGCGGCGATAGTCGCGGCCCGGTGCTTCGAGGCGCACCATCGCCTGTTCGTCCGCCGCGAAACTGCTGTCGGCGAGCAGGAAGAAGCTTTCACCGGAGACCGGCGTGTAGCCGCTCGGCTCCACCGAATCTTCAGCGTTGACAGTCGCCAGTGGCAGCAACAGCGCCAGCAGCAGAGGAATTCGAGCGCAGAGTCGCAACATGCGGGCACCGGTCATTGGGAGAGAAAGTTCAGTCGATAGACGCCGATGAAGTTGGGGTTGGCTGCGTCGGGTATCCATCGGGTGTCCTTCCATGTCATGAGTTGCTGCAGGCTTGCCGAACGCATGCCGTTGTCAGTCGGGGTGGTCGTGCCGGTGTGATAGGCGATGTAGCGGCCCATCCAGATCATCAGGTGCTGGTCGTCGCCCTGATCGAAAAACATCAGGTCGCCGGGGCGCGCCTGAGACACGTCGCGGCTGACCAGATGGCTGTTGAACTGAATCAGTTTGATCGCGTTGACGTACGGCCCGACCTTGCCGCCGCCCTGCTGCCATTGCTGGGCGAGCTTGCGCTGCTCATCGCTCAGCGACAGCTCCGGCGGCAGATAGCGATTGGACAGGCCGTTGCTGCGCAGCCACTTGTCGTCATGGACTTTCAGCGCTTCGTTGGCGGCGAAACGCACCAGTCCGGCGCAGTCCTGCTGATACCAGCGCGGGCTCGGGCCCTGACTCAGTTGCTCCTGAGCGATGCGCACGAACCAGGCGCGGAACACCTGGGATTGCGCCGGATCGAGCGCCGGCGGTTCGATGGCACGAGCGCCCGCACTGAGCAACAGCGCGAGCAGGCCGAGGCTGCGGATCAATGCCGTCACAGCGCTTTCCATTCCAGCGGCAGCCATTGCCAGTGGCCGTCAGGCTCGCTGCCTTGCGGCAGGGTCAGGGCGTATTTGCCGTAGCCGCCGAGGGTGCGCAGTTTCGGGATCAGGTAGGTTTGCGCGGCGTTGTAGAACACCGGCTCCATGTCCTGCGGCAGGCTGTCGAGGGTTTCCTGTTGCATCAGCTGCGCCATCGCGTCCGGGCCGAAGTAGATCGGCATCAGCACGTCTTTGGGCAGCACGTCGGCCATCGGCGGGAAGCGCTTGTCGAGGGTGCCGAGGGCCTTGTCGACCAGTTTGTCGTCGAGGGAAAACAGCAGCGTCGAACCATGACGGGCGAGGCTGACTTTCATGAAGGCGCGGCCGCTGATCGCGTCCGGGTTTTCGGCAGTTTTTGCCGCGTAAGGGCCGAAGTTCGAGCTGACCTGACGCTGCCAGACGTGGTTCTGGCCTTGCTGTTTCTCGACCACCGGGAACACGCTTTCTGCAACGTTGGGTTCGAAAGCGCCGACCATCGAGCCGAACAACTTGCCGAGATCGCCATCGAGCTTGCTGCTGTCTTCGTCCTTCAGGCTCGCCACCAGCAAAGGTGTGTACAGCCGCGAATCGGCGTACCAGCACAGGCCCGCCGCGCCGGCCACGTGCTCGGTAAGGGTCTGCGCCACGGCCTCTTCGGCGCCCAGTTTCACCAGCAATGGTTTCTGCGGTTCGGCGGCCACCGGCAGGGTCACGCAGGCACTGGCACCGAGCGGCATGGCTTGCCACACCGGTTTGAAATCGAAGTCCGGCTGGTTATCCAGCTCATCCATGGCGAGGTAGCTGTGCCAGCCCTTGTCGTCCATGTCGAAACGCAGGCCGGCGAAGTTCGGAATAAAGCGCTGATAGCCCATGGCAAGGACGCTGGCGTTGACCGACAGACGCTGTTTGGTTTCCGGGGTTTTCGCCGGCAGACCGAACGCTTCAGGGAACAGTTTTTCGCCATTGAGCAGCGCCGCCAGCGCTTGTGGCGAGACGTGGCCCGACTCTTCAGACGCACCGCTTTGCGGGTCGTAGTACTTGGCCGGGTTGGACACCACCACCAGTTTGTCGCCGTGGGAAGCGAACAGCAGGGCTTTGCTGGCGTTGTAGGTCAGTTGGTACAGCGGCACCGTATCGCCACCGACCTTGAGTTCGCCCATCTGACTGAGCTGCGTGTCATCCAGCGCAACTTTCGCCAGCGGCTCCAGCAGTTTTGCCAGCCCGCCACGATCCATTACCAGCAGGAAATCCTTGAGCCGGCCATCAGCACCACGCCACAGCGCCACATCGGCCGGTTGATCGAAAAGCTGTTCGATCAGGCTGTCCTGCAGTTTCAGATCATGCTCGTAGATGATCCGGCGCAGACTGCCGATCAGGCCGAGGCGGTCAGCGTGAGTTTCGTAATAGAAGACGAAATCCTCGGTGAGCGTGGCCTTGAGGAACGGCACCGTCAGCAGGTCCTTGGGCAACTGGCTCAGGGAGCGGGTTTCCAGCAGCGCATCGGGGCGGCTCAGGCCAAGTTTGTCGCTGGCCAGTGCAGCGGGCGGCAACTTGGGTTTGTGCAGCAGCCAGCCGAGCCCACCGGCCACGCCGGCCACCAGGGCCAGGCCGATCAGCAGCGCCGGCCAGCGCCGGGAAGGTTGGCCGGCAGGTGTCGGGACGGCCGGAGAAGCAGCGTTATCACTCATGTTCACAAAACCCGAAGTTCATCCGTGGTGCGGGATGCTTAATAGTTGAAAGTCTTGACCAGCAGCAGATCACCGATCGCCCGCAGGGGCACGATGAATGTTTCGCGTTTTTCGTCGACCGTGTTTTCGTTGAGCACCAGCGTGATCTGCGAGGTGATGACCTCGTTCTGATTGCTCGCCTCCTCGAAGTTATAGCCGCCGTCGCCGAAGTTGCCCCAATAGTTGACGTAAACCAGATAAGTGCCATGCAGCGGCGCGGTCATGGTGAACATTTCCGGGCCGGGGCCATCGACGCCGTCCGGATCGAGCCCGCCGCCGTTGGTCAGCGCCGTGTGGGCGAAGAACGCATGCTGGCCGTCCGGCGTGATGATGTGCAGATCGAGTTCGGCCTTGGGATCGTCCCAGCCCAGCACCACGCGGATCTTCGCCGGGGTGCGCAGGTTGTTCGCTTCATAGAACTGCACGCGCTTGAGCGACTGGCCCTCGGCGCTGCGCACTTCGACACTGTTGGAGCCGGCGCCGAACGCATACGGCCGGGCGAAACGCCCGTCATCGTCGGTGTACAGATTCAATGGATTGCCGTTCACCGCCAGCGTGTGCGGCCCGCGCTGATTGCCGATGGCCTTGAGCTGGCCCTGAATCATCGTGCGATTGCGCTGAATGCCACGGTCGATCGGCGGCGTGGGGTAAGCGACTTGCGGGTTTTCACTGCGATCGAGCAGGCCGTGGTAACGCCAGCCACCGGACGGTTCCGACAGTTCAGCATTCGGCGCCGCGAGCAGCGCAGGCGCGCAGGCCAGGCCAATCAGCAGCCAAAGAAATGAACGCATGTAATGCCTCCTGCCATGCCTGAACGAAACCTTGCACCCGATCCTCGGTACTTCACAGCGGTGGAAACTGCGTTTCGTCTGAAAGACCCGTGACTGCCGGGTCGTAGAAGGCGCGAAGATTAGCGATTCGGCAGTTTTTTAACAATCGGATACATCTGCATTTGCGGTGGGAATCACGCAGTTTTGTTGAGCGTGAGCCGAATAGCGCGGTTATTCGGCTCACAAAATGAGCCGAATACGCCTCAGCCCCGACATTTCACATTAACTTTGTGGCGAGGGGATTTATCCCCGCTCGGCTGCGCAGCAGTCGTAAAACCGGCGACTTCGATTTTCCTGAGAGTATCGGTTGTCTGATTCCAGGGTTGCTGCGCAACCCAACGGGGATAAATCCCCTCGCCACAGGGTTATGTGCGCGGCTTTGGACGGGGCACCTCATTTGCCCATAAACCCCCTATCTGCTAGTGTCGCGCCGGTTTAACGTCAACCGGAAACTGCCGCCATGGCCCGCAAAAAAGCTGCACTGGATTTCGAACAGTCCCTCGCCGACCTGCAAACACTGGTCGAGCGTCTGGAGAACGGTGAATTGTCGCTGGAAGACTCGCTGACCGCTTTCGAGCAGGGCATCGGCCTGACCCGTGACTGCCAGGCAGCGCTGGCCCAGGCCGAGCAGAAAGTGCAGGTGCTGCTGGAGCGCGATGGCGAACTCGCCGAGGAACCCTTCGACGCGGAACAGCCAGAATGATTGCGGCGTATTCGGCGACCAGCCAGGCCAGGGTCAATGCGGCACTGGAAACCCTGTTCAACGCCCCGTTGCCGCAATTGGCACGCCTCTACGAAGCCATGCGCTACAGCGTGATGAACGGCGGCAAACGCGTGCGGCCGCTGCTGGCCTATGCGGCGTGCGAAGCGCTCGGCGGCAAGGCTGAGCAGGCCAATGGCGCAGCCTGCGCGGTTGAGTTGATTCACGCCTATTCGCTGGTGCACGACGACTTGCCGGCGATGGACGACGACGATCTGCGTCGCGGCCAGCCCACCACCCACAAGAAATTCGACGAAGCCTGCGCGATTCTCGCCGGTGACGGCTTGCAGAGCCTGGCCTTCAGCGCCCTGCTCGACCCGCGCCTGAGCGACCTCGACGCCGACATCCGTCTGCAACAGGTCACGGCGCTGGCGCACGCGGCAGGCCCGGCGGGCATGGTCGGCGGTCAGGCCATCGACCTCGGTTCGGTCGGTCTGAAACTCGACCAGCAAGCCCTTGAACAGATGCATCGGCACAAAACCGGGGCGCTGATCGAAGTCAGCGTCAAGCTCGGCGCCCTCGCCAGCGGCCGTGCCGAACCGGATGAACTCAAGGCCCTGCAGACTTATGCACAGGCCATCGGTCTGGCCTTCCAGGTGCAGGACGACATCCTCGACGTCGAAAGCGATACCGAAACCCTCGGCAAACGCCAGGGCGCCGACATCGCGCGCGACAAGCCGACCTACCCGGCCCTGCTCGGTCTCGACGCGGCCAAGGCCTACGCCCTGGAACTGCGCGACCAGGCCCTGCACGCCCTGCGACCGTTTGACGCGGCAGCCGAGCCCTTGCGCGAGCTGGCCCGGTATATCGTCGAGCGGCGCAACTGACGGCGAATCAGCCAAAAAAGACCAACGCGTGGGCAGGGGGCGATGCATCAGGTAAACTGCCGCATCTTTTATACCTATAACGATTCGCCTGATGCCCACGACGTTTCATGAGATTCCCCGCAAGCGCCCGACCACGCCCCTGCTCGACCGCGCGAACACGCCGGACGGCCTGCGCCGGTTAGGCGAAGCCGAGCTGGAAACCCTGGCCGATGAGTTGCGCCTGGAATTGCTCTACACGGTCGGCCAGACCGGTGGGCATTTCGGTGCCGGCCTGGGCGTCATCGAGCTGACCATCGCGTTGCATTACGTGTTCGACACCCCGGATGACCGGCTGGTGTGGGACGTGGGTCATCAGGCGTATCCGCACAAGATCCTCACCGGTCGTCGCCAGCGCATGGAAACCTTGCGCCAGAAGGACGGCATCGCTGCCTTCCCGCGTCGCGCCGAGAGCGAGTACGACACCTTTGGCGTCGGCCACTCCAGCACCTCGATCAGTGCCGCGCTGGGCATGGCGATTGCCGCCCGCCTGCAAAACAGCGATCGCAAGGCGATCGCGGTGATCGGCGACGGCGCGTTGACCGCCGGCATGGCCTTCGAGGCGCTGAACCACGCGCCGGAAGTGAACGCCAACATGCTGGTGATCCTCAACGACAACGACATGTCGATCTCGCGCAACGTTGGCGGGCTGTCGAATTATCTGGCGAAGATTCTTTCCAGCCGCACCTACGCGAGCATGCGTGAGGGCAGCAAGAAAGTCCTGTCGCGCCTGCCCGGTGCCTGGGAAATCGCCCGTCGCACCGAAGAATACGCCAAGGGCATGCTGGTTCCCGGCACCCTGTTCGAAGAGCTGGGCTGGAACTACATCGGCCCGATCGACGGCCACGACCTGCCGACCCTGATCGCCACCCTGCGCAACATGCGCGATCTGAAAGGCCCGCAGTTCCTGCACATCGTCACCAAGAAAGGCAAAGGCTTCGCCCCGGCGGAAGTCGATCCGATCGGTTACCACGCGATCACCAAACTCGAACCTCTGGATGCTCCGGCCGCTGCGCCGAAAAAGGCCAGCGGGCCGAAGTATTCGGCGGTGTTCGGCGAATGGCTGTGTGACATGGCGGCGGCTGACCCGCGCCTGGTCGGGATCACCCCGGCGATGAAGGAAGGCTCGGACCTGGTGGCGTTCAGCGAACGCTTCCCGCTGCGCTACTTCGACGTGGCCATTGCCGAACAGCACGCCGTGACGTTCGCCGCCGGTATGGCCTGCGAAGGCGCCAAACCGGTGGTGGCGATCTACTCGACGTTCCTGCAACGCGGCTACGACCAGTTGGTGCATGACGTCGCGGTGCAGAACCTCGACGTGCTGTTCGCCATCGACCGCGCCGGTCTGGTGGGCGAAGACGGCCCGACTCACGCCGGCAGCTTTGACCTGTCGTACCTGCGCTGCATCCCGGGTATGGTCATCATGACCCCGAGCGATGAAAACGAACTGCGCAAGATGCTCACCACCGGCCACCTGTACAACGGCCCGGCGGCAGTGCGTTACCCGCGCGGCACCGGCCCGAATGCGGCCATCGACAAGGATCTCGAGCCGATCGAAATCGGCAAGGGCATCGTCCGTCGTCAGGGCAGTAAAGTCGCTCTGCTGGTGTTCGGCGTGCAACTGACCGAAGCCCTGAAAGTCGCCGAGAAGCTGGATGCGACCGTGGTCGACATGCGCTTCGTCAAGCCGCTGGATGAGGCACTGGTGCGCGAGATCGCCGCTGGCCACGAGCTGCTGGTGACGATCGAAGAGAACGCGATCATGGGCGGCGCCGGTGGCGCGGTCAGCGAGTTCCTGGCGCGGGAAAACATCCTCAAGTCGATCCTGCACCTGGGCTTGCCGGACATCTACGTCGAGCACGCGAAGCCTGCGCAAATGCTGGCAGAGTGCGGGCTGGACGAGGCCGGCATCGAGGCCGCGATCCGCGAGCGTCTGCAACTGCTTAACCGCTAATCCGCTAATCCGCTAACACACCGTCCCTGTGGGAGCGGGCTTGCCCGCGAAGAGGTTGGCACATCCAGCATCCATGTTGATTGTGCCGACGCTTTCGCGGGCAAGCCCGCTCCCACAGTGTTTTGTGCCGCTACGAAATCTGTGTACACCTGAAAGACCTACGGATCACCGATGAACCGCTCGTGCCTCGCCCTGCCCCTCCTCTTGCTGACGACCGCCAGCGCTTTCGCCGAGACCTTCGAACGCGACGAAGCCCTGAAACTGCCGGACACACTGATCTCCGCCAACCGCCAGGTCGAAGCGCGCAACGACAGCAGCGCGGCCAATACCGTGTTCACTCGCGAAGACATCGACCGCCTGCAACCGGGCAGCGTCACCGACCTGCTGCAACGGGTGCCGGGCGTGCAAGTGGCGCAGGCGGGAGGGCGCGGCAGTCTGCCGGGGATCTACATTCGTGGTACGCAGTCGGCGCAGAGTCTGGTGCTGGTCGACGGCCAGCGCATCGGCAGTTCGACTTCCGGCGACAGTAACCTGCAGCACCTGAACATCGACCAGATCGAGCGTGTTGAAGTGCTGCGTGGTTCGCGCTCAGTGATTTACGGCAGCGATGCGATTGGCGGGGTGATCCAGATCTTCACCCGACGCGGCACCGAGCAAAGTCTGCAACCGCGTCTGCACCTGGGCTTCGGCAGCCATCAGACCAGGGAACGCAGTCTGGGGCTTGCCGGCGGTGACGAGAAAACCCGTTTCAATCTTGGCGCCAGTCTCGATGAGACCGCAGGCCTCGACCGCACTCACGAGTCCTATCCCAGCGATAGCGATCACGACGCCTACCGCAACAAGGCCATCAGCCTGAGTCTCAGCCATGCGCTGACCGATGACATTGAAGTCGGCGTCAATCTGCTGGATAACCGTGGAAAGAGCGAGTTCGACAATCCATTCGGCCGCTTCGACACAAGCACCTTCGCGTCGGTGCAGCAGCAGCCCTACAGCGACTTCAATGTCAGCAGTGTCAGCAGCTACGTCGATGCGCGAGTCAACGAAGCCTGGAAAACCCGCGTCGAGTTCGGCCACACCGAGAACCGCGAGAAAACCCTCGACAAGCTCAGCGACGAGCGCACGGTGTTCAACACCTACCGCGATTCGGTGAACTGGCAGAACGACCTGACCCTGGATGCACGCAACAGCCTGATCCTCGGCGGCGACTGGTACGAAGACCGGATCAACAGCAGCACCGCGTTCGAGGAGAACAGCCGCTGGAACCGCGCCGCGTTCATCCAGCATCGGTACCAAGCCGACAGTTTTTCCACGGAACTCGGCCTGCGCCACGATGACAACCAGCAGTTCGGCGGCCAGAACACCTGGAGCGGCACCTTTACCCTGCCGCTGAACCCGGACAACGACCTGCTGTTGAGCTACAGCGAAGGCTTCCGCGCGCCGACCTTCAATGACCTGTATTACCCGGACTTCAGCAACCCGGCCCTGAAACCGGAAACCTCGAAAAGCTATGAGCTGCAATGGCGCAGCCAGTTGAGCGATAGCAGCCGCCTCGAAGCGTCGATTTACCGCACGGACCTGGAAGACGCGATTATCTTCGGCAGCAACTCACGCCCGGAAAACGTCGCTTCGGCCCGGATAAACGGCTTTGAAGCCGCGCTCAAGCAGGAGCTGTTCGGCTGGCAGAGCAACCTTGGCGTGGCGATCATCGACCCGCGTGATCGCGACACCGGGCACACCCTGGCTCGTCGCGCGCGGCGCACGATGAGTTGGGATCTGGATCGCCAGTTCGATCGACTGAGTCTGGGTGCCAGTTGGCAGACGGTGAGCAGCAGCTACGACGACAAGGACAACACCCAGTCATTGGGCGGCTACGGCTTGATCGGCTTGCGGAGCAGTTGGGCGCTGAACCGCGAGATCACACTGGATTTGAAGGTCGATAACCTGCTGGACAAGGGTTACAGCCGTGCACTGTACAGCTATGACGGCAGCCAGTATGGCTATCGCGAGGAAGGTCGGGCCTGGGTGTTTGGGGTGACCTGGACGCCGGGGCTCTAAACCTCGCCACAAAAATCAGCGTTGTGGCTGAAGGAGATGGCAAAGCTTGGCGGTCGCCTCGATCATCTGCCCGCTCGGGCGCTCCAGCCCCTTATCCGTGACCAACAGCAACTGCCCACGCGCCACCGCATCCACCTGCGACCAGGCTTTCCAGGCATCAAGCTGGGCCTGATCGCCGGCCAGAATCACCTCGGGATTGCGCTGCAACACCGCCTCGATACTGATCTGCGGCGCCGGCAGGCTCAGGTCGGCGAACACGTTGCGCGCGCCACACACCTCAAACGCATCGCTGATGATCTGCCCGCCACCGACGGTGTATAGCGGCTTGTCCCAGACTTGGTAGAACACCTTCAGCGGCGCGTCCCGGCGATAGTGTTGGCGCAGACCTTCGAGTTTGGCGCGCAACTGCGCCGCCAGTTTCACCCCTCGCTCAGGTCGCCCCAGTTGAGCGGCAATCGCTTCAATTTGCGCGGACAGCTGTTCAAGAGTGTGCGGTTCGGCGACATAAGTCGGAATATTCAGGCGTTTGAGCTGATCGCGTTGCGCCGGGCCGACACTGCCGGGCCACAACAGCAGCAAATCGGGCTTCAAACTGAGCAGGCGCTCCATGTCGAGCTGACCGTAGCGGCCCACTGACGGGACATCCTTGAGCGCCGCAGGACGCTCGCCGGCATCGAGCACGCCGACCAGCAGATCAGCCGAATCCAGCTCAACGACGATTTCAGACAGGGAAGGCGCGAGGCTGACCACCCGCAGGCTCGCCAGCACCGGGCCGGCGCAGGCCAGCAGCAGAACCGCCAGCCACAGACGGCGCATCAGCCGAGTTGACGCGGGATGCGATAGAGGTAGAACAGTACGGCGGTGGACAATGCCAGCAGCATCAACGGCACCGCTTCGAGGCCGACGAACACCGCCAGTGCACCGATCCACGCCGGCAGTGCGGCCACAAGAAACGCCGCACGACGGCGGGCCGCGAGGGCAATCCATGCAGCAGGCTCTTCGGCAGTGTCGAGGGCTTTTTGCGTGGCGATCAGCGCATGTTTGTAGCGGCCAAAAAACTTCAGGCTGACAAACATCGAAGCGACGCCTGCGATAAAGAACGGCATCGCCAACACCGGCAGAAGGCCCTCACCCTGACCGAACAGCAGGTTGAGTACGAACAGCGGCAGCAACGCCAGCGCCAGGTATTTCCACCAGTCGACCGCCAATCGGCGTCGTACCTGCCCCCTCGTCACGCGCGATCGACCTCGCCCTGATGCTCGTTGCCCATCATGTGGTCGAGTTTGCTGGCCTTGGTTGCCAGGTACAGCTTGTTGTGCGGGTTGTGCCCAGTGTGCAGCGGCACGCGCTCGGCAACGGTGATGCCCATGTCGGTCAAGGCTTTGACCTTGCGCGGGTTGTTGGTCATCAGGCGCAGCGACTTCACGCCCAGATGCTCGAGCATCGGCAGGCACATGGCGTAGTCGCGCTGGTCGGCAGCAAAGCCCAGGCGCTCGTTGGCTTCAACGGTGTCGGCGCCGCCGTCCTGCAATTCATAGGCGCGAATCTTGTTTAGCAGCCCGATGCCACGGCCTTCCTGACGCAGGTACAACAACACGCCACGACCTTCACGGGCGATGGCCTTGAGCGCGCCTTCCAGTTGCGAGCCGCAGTCGCAACGCTGGCTGAACAAGGCGTCGCCGGTCAGGCATTCGGAGTGCAAACGGCCGAGTACCGGGGCACCGTCGGCAATGTCACCCAGGCTCAGCACAACGTGCTCGCGCCCGGTGCTTTCATCGAGAAAACCGTGCATGGTGAATTGCGCAAAAGGCGTGGGCAGCTTGGAAGCGGCGACAAAGACGACAGGCACCGGTGTGCTCCTGATCTAAAGAGTCTGAAAATTCGCAGGCGGGCATTGTAACAGCAGGTTCCTGCAGACGCTTAGGCTGAATTATCGGGCATAACGATCAAAAAGGTTGATAACACCGCCCCCAACATTTCTTTACCTGTGGGAGCTGGCTTGCCAGCGATGGCGTAATATCTGCCGCCATTGTGGTTACTGACCCAACGCTATCGCTGGCAAGCCAGCTCCGACAAAACTCTTTAGCAGCCGGTCAATCGCGTTCAATTTGCCTCGAACGGATACGGCTGCTTCCACTTCTCGAAAATCGGTTTCAGCTCACCACTGTTCACCAACTGCTCCATGCGCCTGTCGAACAGTGCCAGCAACGTGCGCGCCTGCGGCGTGTCGGCGAAACACAGGTACAGCGGCAACTCGGCGATGTGGGTCTTGCGAAACTGCGCCGGATCCCTGGCCCGGCCGAGCACGTAATCAATTTCGGTCAGTGCGTCGATGTAGTAGTCGGCGCGGTTGTGGGTGAGCATCGACAGGATGCCGGTACGCCGGATGACTTCATTGTAGTTGCGCACATTGGGCAGGTATTTCTGATAGTCATAACCACGCACCCAGGCCAGTCGATAGCTGCCGAGTGTCTCGGGGGTCGGCGGCGGGTTGCTCGCAAGCCCCAGGGCATAGATGTGGTCGGTATCAAAATTCCAGCGCGGGTACAGCAGGTCGCTGGCCTCGTCATGATAGGAGCCGACGCACGCGTCGACTTCACCGCGCTCTGCCAGACCGACCGAGCGGGTGTAGGGCTCGCTGCGAATGTCGAGTTTCACCCCGGCGGGTTCGAACACCTTGCGCAGCACGTCCCAGCCCAGGCCATGACCGTCGGCGGCGGTGTAGTCTTCCCAGTCTTCGCTGGCCAGGTGGATGACCGACGGCGCGTGCGCAGCTTCCTGAGCACTGGCGACAGTGCCCAGCAAGATCAGAAAAACCAGCGCCAGCCAGCGTCGCGCCATCCTTAGTCTCCTCACTGAACCCGGACTCTCCGGATCAGGCGAAAATCCATACCAGTCCTTGCATCGCAAGCCAGGCAAACACGCCGGCCAGCACGTCGTCGAGCATGATCCCGACGCCACCGTGGACATGCCGGTCGATCCAGCGAATCGGCCACGGCTTGAGAATGTCGAAGAAACGGAACATCAGGAAACCGGCCAGCAACCAGTACCAGCCTTCCGGCACCAGCCACAGGGTGATCCACATCCCGACCATCTCGTCCCAGACGATACCTTCGTGATCGTGTACCCGCAGATCGTCGGCGACCTTGCCGCACAGCCAGAAGCCGAACAGCATGGTGATCCCGAGCATCAGCCAGTAACCCCAGTCGGGCAACATCTGCCACAACGGGATAAAGGGTAGCGCAACTAACGAGCCCCACGTGCCCGGTGCTTTCGGCAAAGTGCCCGAACCGAAGCCGAACGCGAGGAAATGCCAGGGATTGCGCCAGACCGATGGCGGCACGAATTCGGCCGGAACCTGCTTCGGGTGATCTGTCACGGTGTCTCCTGAAAATGTTGATAGCCCCGGATTTGCGGGGTGATGTCGTGTCCTTCGCGATCCAGCAACGCCACGCCCTGCCCTTCACTGACACGGCCGATCACATGGATCGGCCAGCCGTCGGCCAGCAACGCCGGCAACTCGACGGACGGCAGGGTGAAGGCCAGCACATAATCATCGCCACCACTCAACGCCGCACGCTCGGCGCCGCGCTGGCCGAGAAATGCCACTAGAGCATCCGACAACGGTACGCGCTCGCGTTCAATCTCGAGCCGCACCTTCGAGGCCAGGGCAATGTGGCCACAGTCGGCGAGCAAGCCATCGGAGATGTCCAGCGCTGAACGGGCCTTGCCGCGCAGGGCCTGTCCGAGGGCGAGTTGCGGCTGCGGCGACCAGTAGTGATCGAGCAGCGGCTGGGCGATGTGCGGTTCGGCTTCACGCTGGCCCAGCACCAACGGCAAGGCGCCGGCGGCATTGCCCAGCTCACCGCCGACACACAACAGGTCTCCCGGCTGCGCACCGCTGCGGGTCAACGCCTGACCGGCCGGAACACGCCCGAACACAGTGACCGTCAGACTCAACGGCCCGCGCGTGGTATCGCCGCCCACCAGCGCGACGCCGCAGCTTTGCGCCATGCGGTTCAAACCGCCGGCATAGGCTTGCAGCCAATCGGCGGTCACCGTCGGTACAGTCAGGGCAAGGGTAAAGGCAACGGGCGTGGCGCCCATGGCGGCCAGATCGCTGACCGCAACGGCCAGCGAGCGCTGACCGAGCAGAAACGGATCGCAGGGGTCGGCGAAATGCACACCGGCCACCAGCGTATCGGTGGAAATCGCCAGCTGCTCCCCGGAAGGAACAGCGAGCAAGGCGCAGTCATCGCCGATCCCCAGCGCAACGCCTTCGCCGCCCTGCGCACAAGGCGCGGCGGCGAAGAAATTGCGGATCAGCTCAAACTCGCCCATGGCTGAGACAAAGTGTTCAAGCGCGGGTTAGCGCTTGAACGCCTTCACTTCAGCTTCACGCAGGCGCGGGGCCAGCTTGTCGAGCACGCCGTTGACGAACTTGTGGCCGTCGGTCGAACCGAAGACTTTCGCCAGCTCGATACCTTCGTTGATCACCACGCGATACGGCACGTCGACGCGCTTGAGCAGTTCCCAGGTCGACAGGCGCAACACGGCCAGTTCAACCGGGTCCAGCTCTTCGATCGCCAGATCCAGGCACGGCGTCAGGGCGTTGTCGATTTCGGTCTTGAACTGCGGAACCCCGTGGAGGATTTCGCGGAAGTAAGCACCGTCGACATCGGTGAAATCGTTATCAACGCGAAACTGCGCTTCGATCTCGTTCAGCGATTGCTTGGCCATGTGCCACTGGTACAGCGCCTGGGTCGCGAGCTGACGGGCTTCGCGACGCTTGACGCTTTTCGAGGGCTTGCCGGCATCCGCAGGTTTCGGATCGCGCGGGTTGAAACGATCGCTTTCGTCGCTAATCACTTGGCCTCCAACTGCGCCAGCAGGCTGACCATTTCCAGAGCGGACAGGGCAGCTTCGGCACCTTTGTTACCGGCCTTGGTGCCGGAACGTTCGATGGCTTGCTCGATGGAATCCACGGTCAGGACGCCGAACGCAACCGGAACGCCGAACTCCATGGACACCTGGGCCAGGCCCTTGGTGCACTCGCCTGCCACGTATTCGAAGTGCGGGGTGCCGCCACGAATGACCGCGCCGAGGGCGATGATGGCTGCGAACTCACCTTTCTGGGCGACTTTCTGCGCAACCAGCGGGATTTCGAAGGCGCCAGGTGCGCGGATGATGGTGATGTCGCTTTCGCTCACGCCATGGCGAACCAGGGCATCAACTGCACCGCTGACCAGGCTTTCAACGACGAAGCTGTTGAAACGGCCCACTACCAGAGCGTAGCGGCCTTTAGGGGCGATGAAGGTACCTTCGATGGTCTTCAGGGTCATTCGTCAGTTCTCTTAAAGAGCCGGGACGCGTCTGCTACGCGTCCCTCAGTGATTTATTTGCCGCGAATCGGAGACCGGAAACAACCGGTCATTATTCGGAGGGCACGTATTCTACAACTTCCAGATCGAAACCGGATATCGCATTAAATTTCATTGGCGCAGACATCAGGCGCATTTTGCGCACACCGAGGTCACGCAGGATCTGCGAACCGGCACCGACGATGCTGTAAGTGGTCGGTTTTTTCGGCGCTGCCTGCTCACCGGTTTCACGGATATGTGCCAGCAGCACGTCGCCATCGAGCGGGTGACCAAGCAACAACACTACACCGCTGCCCGCCTCGGCAACCGCAGCCATCGCGGCGCGCAGGCTCCAGCGGCCCGGTTGCTTGACCATCAGCAGGTCACGCAGCGGATCCATGTTGTGCACGCGAACCAGGGTCGGCTCTTCGGCGCAGACATTGCCCAGGGTGAGGGCCATGTGCACGTCGCCTTCCACCGAATCACGATAGGTCACCAGGTTGAATTGGCCCAGTTCGCTGTCCAGTGGCTGCTCGGCAATCCGCTGAACGGTACGTTCGTGGATCATCCGGTAGTGAATCAGGTCGGCGATGGTGCCGATCTTGATGTTGTGTTCGGCGGCGAACGCTTCCAGCTCGGCACGACGGGACATGGTGCCATCGTCATTCATCACTTCACAGATCACGCCGCTCGGCTCGAAACCGGCCATGCGGGCCAGGTCGCACGCTGCTTCGGTGTGGCCGGCGCGGGCCAGGGTGCCACCGGCCTGAGCCATCAGCGGGAAGATGTGGCCCGGGCTGACGATGTCTTCGGCCTTGGCGTCCTTGGCGGCAGCCGCTTGCACGGTGCGTGCACGGTCAGCGGCGGAGATACCGGTGGTGACGCCTTCGGCGGCTTCGATCGACACGGTGAACTTGGTGCCGAACCCGGAACCGTTGCGCGGCGCCATCAGCGGCAGCTTCAACAGTTCGCAGCGCTCGCGGCTCATCGGCATGCAGATCAGGCCACGGGCGTGCTTGGCCATGAAGTTGATGTGCTCGGCCTTGCAGCACTCGGCGGCCATGATCAGGTCGCCTTCGTTCTCGCGGTCTTCGTCATCCATGAGAATGACCATCTTGCCTTGGCGGATGTCTTCAACCAGTTCTTCGATGCTATTGAGCGCCACAAGGCACCCCCTTCAGTCAGGATTTGAGATAGCCGTTGGCGGCCAGAAAGCTTTCAGTGATCGTGCCACCCGATGCAGGCTCAGCGGCCTTGTCACCCAGCAACAGGCGCTCCAGATAACGCGCCAGCAAGTCGACTTCCAGGTTCACCCGGCGACCTGGCTTGTAGGACGCCATGATGGTTTCGCTCAGGGTGTGCGGAATGATCGTCAGCAGAAATTCGGCGCCATCGACCGCGTTCACGGTCAGGCTGGTGCCGTCGACGGTGATCGAGCCTTTATGGGCGATGTACTTGGCCAGTTCTTTCGGCGCACGGATACGAAATTCCACGGCGCGGGCATTGTCGCTGCGCGAGACCACTTCGCCGACACCGTCGACGTGACCGCTGACCAGATGCCCACCGAGACGGGTGGTCGGGGTCAGGGCTTTCTCCAGATTGACCGGGCTGCCGCTTTTCAGGTCGTTCATGGCGGTGCAGTCCAGCGTTTCACGGCTGACGTCGGCGGCAAAGCCGTTGCCCGGCAGTTCAACCGCCGTCAGGCACACGCCGTTGACCGCGATGCTGTCGCCGAGTTTGACGTCGCTCAGGTCGAGCTTGCCGGTTTCGACGTGCACCCGTACATCACCGCCCTTGGGGGTCAGTGCACGGATACTGCCGATGGATTCGATGATGCCGGTAAACATGGGGTTCTCCTTGAGAACGAAGCCAGCGCTAAGGCGATGGCCGGGAATTATACGCTCGCCGAACGGACCGGCGTCGCAGTGACTCGCCAGTCATCGCCAACCGCGCGAATCTCGGTGATTTTCAGTTCGGGAGCGTCCTTCATATAGGCCAGCGGCCAGTCCAGTAGCGGACGCGCCGTGGAGCCGAGGAACTTGCCGGCGATGAAGATCACGAATTCGTCGACCAGACCGAGCTGGGCAAACGCCCCCGCCAGACGCGGGCCGGCCTCGACCAGCACCTCGTTGACGCCACGATTGGCCAGTTCGATGAGCAGTTGATGCAGATCGACCTGACCGTCATCACCCGGCACGATCAGGCATTCCGGGCCGTTGGCGTGCTGCTCTTCCACCGCCATACACGTGGCGACCAGCGCCGGACCGGCCTTGAAGAACGGCGCATCGAGCGGCACCCGCAGGCGCCCGTCGATCAGCACCCGCAGTGGCGGACGGCTCATGGCCAACGCGGTTTGCCCGGCATCCAGGCCCAACTCGTCGGCGCGCACGGTCAGGCGAGCGCCGTCAGCCAGTACGGTGTCGGCGCCGGTCAGCACCACGCTGGCCTGAGCGCGCAGACGCTGCACCGCCGAACGGGCGGCCGGGCCGGTGATCCATTGGCTCTCGCCGCTGTCCATCGCCGTGCGACCGTCCAGACTCATCGCCAGCTTGACCCGCACGAACGGCAAGCCGTGCTCCATGCGTTTCAGGAAACCTTGATTGAGCAGGCGCGCCTCGGCTTCCAGCACACCGCTTTCGGTGGCAATGCCGGCATCGGCCAGACGCTGCAAGCCACGCCCGGCAACTTGCGGGTTCGGATCACGCATCGCTGCGACCACCCGGCCCACCCCGGCATTCACCAGTGCGTCGGCGCACGGCGGCGTGCGGCCGTGATGGCTGCACGGTTCAAGGGTGACGTAAGCCGTCGCGCCGCGGGCCAGTTCACCGGCGGCGCGCAGGGCGTGGACTTCGGCATGGGGTTCGCCGGCGCGCTCGTGGAAGCCTTCGCCGACAATTTGCCCGTCACGCACGATCACGCAGCCAACCCGTGGATTGGGATGGGTGGTGTAGTGGCCCTTGCGCGCCAGTTCCAGCGCGCGAGCCATGAAGTGCGCGTCGAGGATGGCCTGCTCGGCGGCGTGGGTCATTCTTTCACCGGTTCGCGGGCGAGGCGGTCGATTTCTTCGCGGAACTCGTTGAGGTCCTGAAAGCGCCGGTACACCGAAGCGAAACGGATGTAGGCGACTTCATCGAGTTTTTGCAGTTCGGCCATCACCAGTTCGCCGACCACGAGGGATTTGACCTCGCGCTCACCGGTGGCGCGCAGCTTGTGCTTGATGTGGACCAGAGAAGATTCGAGGCGCTCGACGCTCACCGGACGTTTCTCCAGGGCGCGTTGCATGCCGGCGCGCAGCTTTTCTTCGTCGAACGGTTGGCGGCTGCCGTCGGTTTTGATCAGGCGCGGCAACACCAGTTCGGCCGTCTCGAACGTTGTGAAACGTTCGCCGCAGGCCAGGCATTCACGCCGGCGGCGCACCTGTTCGCCCTCGGCGACCAGACGGGAGTCAATGACCTTGGTGTCGTTGGCACCGCAGAAGGGACAGTGCATGGTGGCTGGCAACAAAAAAAGGGAGGGCCATGGTAGCGCATCCCGGTGGCAAGACAAGCCATAGGCTTTGCGGTATACAGAACGGCATGATCGTTTGATCCATGGATTTCATTTTGCTGGAGCATCCAATGCCGTTACGTCCGCTCGTTTTGCTCAGTCTTTTCAGCCTGCTGGTGGCCTGTGGCAGCGATGCACCCAAGCCTCAGCCGCCAACGCCAGGCCCGGCGCCGCAGCAAGCGCAGAAAAAAGCCAAAGAGGCTGCCGAACTTGGCCCGCTGCCGGCCTATCAACGGGAACTGAGCGGCACCCTTCAGGGTGTTCCGGCCGGTGCCGAAGTCGAGCTGGCGCTGCTGGTGATCGATGCAAAGGATCGCCCGCAACAACTGCTCGCCAGTTCCAGCCTGATCGGCAACAACCAGATCCTGCCGTTCCGCCTGCGCTTCAACCCGGACGCCTTCCCTGCCGGTGCGCGGGTTGAACTGCGTGGCCGCGCCAGCCAGTCCGGCCAATTGATCCTGCATCTGCCGTCGCAGACCATTACCCAGCCGACCACCCAAGCGTTGGGCCAGCTGCAATTTGTCAAAGCACCATGAATCCACCGCTTGACCTGCAACAGGCGTTAGGTGGATTGCTCGGCGACGCCAGACTCAAGGTCTGTGCGTTGCCGGGCACCGATTTGCAGTTGTGGCTGATTGACGGCGACAACATGGATCGCGAATTCAGTCAGGAAGAAATCCAGCGAATTCTGCACGAGCCACCCTATTGGGGGTTCTGCTGGGCCAGCGGTCTGGCAGTGGCGCGTTATCTGGCGGAGTTTCCACAGTGGGTGCGCGGCAAGCGCGTGCTGGATTTCGGCGCCGGTTCCGGGATTGCCGGGATCGCGGCGGTCAAGGCCGGAGCGCTGGAAGTGGTGGCCTGCGATCTCGATCCGCTGGCGATTTCTGCGTGCCGGGCGAATGCCGCGCTGAATAATGTCGAGATGAGTTATTCGACAGATTTCTTTGCCGAGGCCGATCGGTTTGATCTGATTCTGGTGGCGGACGTGTTGTACGACCGGGCGAATCTGCCGCTGCTCGATGCGTTTTTAAGTCGTGGTCGGGAAGCGTTGGTGGCGGATTCGCGGGTTCGGGATTTTCGGCATCCGTTGTATGAGCGGATTGAAATGCTAGAGGCGATGACGTTGCCGGACCTGGCGGAGCCGGAAGAATTCAGACATGTCAGCCTCTACCATGCGCGACGCTAGCTAAAAGCTTCGCGAGCAGGCTCGCTCCCACAGTTCATAAATCCCCTGCTCGCGAAAGCGTCCTGTCAGGCAACACACCTCTCAAAGGCTGACCGCTTCCGGCCACACCCCGCCAAGCCGTATAGTTGCCCCATTCACGTTTTTACGAGATCCCCCATGAGTCAGCAAACGCCGTACATCTTCGACGCCACGACTGCCGATTTCGACCAGTCGGTGATCGAAGCTTCCTTCAATAAACCGGTGCTGGTGGATTTCTGGGCCGAGTGGTGTGCGCCGTGCAAGGCATTGATGCCGATGCTGCAAGGCATCGCCGAGAGCTATCAGGGCGAACTGCTGCTGGCCAAGGTCAACTGCGACATCGAACAGGACATCGTTGCCCGTTTCGGTATTCGCAGCCTGCCGACCGTGGTGCTGTTCAAGGACGGTCAACCGGTGGACGGCTTTGCCGGCGCGCAGCCGGAATCCGCCGTGCGCGCCCTGCTCGAACCGCACGTGCAGATGCCGCCGCCGGCCGCCGCCGATCCGTTCGAACAGGCTCAGGCGTTGTTCGATGACGGTCGTTATGCCGATGCCGAAGCGGCGCTGGTGGTCCTGCTCACTGAAGACAACACTAACGCCAAGGCGCTGATTCTCTACGCGCGCTGCCTGACCGAACGCGGCGAGCTGGACGAAGCGCAAACCGTGCTCGACGCCGTCAAGAGTGACGAGCACAAGGCGGCGCTGGCCGGGGCCAAGGCGCAGATCAAGTTTCTTGGGCTGGCTCGCGATCTACCGGACGCTGCCGACCTCAAGGCGCGCCTTGCACAGAACCCGCAAGACGACGAAGCGGTGTATCAACTGGCGATCCAGCAACTGGCGCGCCAGCAATATGAGGCAGCGCTGGAGGCCTTGCTGAAGTTGTTTATCCGCAACCGCAGCTATGGCGAAGGGTTGCCGCACAAGACGTTGCTGCAGGTGTTCGAGTTGCTGGGCAACGATCACCCGCTGGTGACTGCGTACCGTCGCAAGGTGTTTGCGGCGCTTTATTGAGATCAAAAGACCGCAGCCTGCGGCAGCTCCTGCATGGGATTGGCATTCACCCTGCAGGAGCTGCCACAGGCTGCGATCCTTTGCGGTCTACTCTGTCCAGCTGTAGAGCGGCGTATCCCCGCCACTGACCACTTTCACCTGCGAACTATGGCGCAGGCGCACCAGCAAGCGCTTGCCCGCCGCTGCGCTACCGGTCAGCCCTTCCAGTTGATCAAGCAAATCCGGACCGCTGAGTTGCCCGGCCTTGCGCAACAAATCTTTCGCCACCTGCCACAGCGCCTCGTCCTGGTTCAGCGGTTTCGCTGCTGGCGCTGCCGCCATTTCCGGCTGAGCCGGCGCCGGCACATTCAGGGCTGAACCGAGCCGCGCCCAATCGCTGTCATCCAGTTCCACCGTCAAGTCCACCGGCACCTCGCCGACAGTTCCGCGTATCCGCACCATTGAGTTCTCTCCCGCACATTTCTGAGCTGCATGCTCCCACGGGACTTGTGCAACGCCAAGCGCACGGGCAAACTCTGCGGACTTTCGTTATAAGATTACATAACAAACTCTTCACTTTACTTCCTGGAGACCGCCATGCGTCGTCTGCTGCTCGCTTTGCCGTTTGCCCTGTTGCCGCTGGCCATTGCCCACGCGGCTGATGAGCATGACCACGATCATGAACACGGCAGCCTCGGTGCGCATGAACATGGCGTCGGCCGTCTGAATGCCGCACTCGACGGCCAGACCCTGGAGCTGGAACTGGAAAGCCCGGCGATGAACCTGGTCGGTTTCGAACACGCCGCCACCAGCGACGCCGACAAGGCCAAAGTCGCTGCCGCTCGCACGAAACTGGAAAACCCGCTGGCTCTGTTCAACCTGCCCGCCGCTGCCGGTTGCAAAGTCGTCAGTCAGGAACTGGAAAGCCCGCTGTTCGGCGACAAGCCGGATGCCGACGATCACGACGACGATGAAGCGGACAAGGACGGGCATGAACATCACCACGACCACAGCGAAATCCACGCGCACTATCAGTTCAGTTGCGCCACGCCGGGGGCACTGAAGACCCTGGACCTGGCGAACATTTTCAATACCTTCCCGGCCACCCAGAAAATTCAGGTACAACTGATCAGCGCCAGCGGCCAGCAAGGTACTGAAGTGACCGCCAAGGCTGCCGCGCTGAAATTCTAAGCCTCACCGAAACACCCTTGTGGGAGCGAGCTTGCTCGCGAATGCGATTCGTCAGGCGCCTCTGGATTGACTGATCTACCGCTTTCGCGAGCAAGCTCGCTCCCACAGGGGTTATGCGTTCACCTCATGAAACTGGTGCCATGACCCAAGCACTTATCGAACTGTCCGACCTGGGCTTCAACTGGCCCGGTCACCCGCCATTGCTGGACATTCCGGCGTTTCGTCTGGAAGCCGGTGAAACCCTGTTCCTCAAAGGCCCCAGCGGCAGCGGCAAGACCACCCTGCTCGGCCTGCTCGGTGGCGTGCAAAAGCCCGGTCGCGGCAGCATTCGTCTGCTCGGCCAGGAGCTGACCGAGCTCTCCGCCGGCGCCCGCGATACGTTTCGCGTCGACCACACCGGCTACATCTTCCAGCAGTTCAACCTGCTGCCGTTTCTCTCGGTGCGCGAGAACGTCGAGTTGCCCTGCCACTTCTCCAAGCTGCGTGCGCAGCGGGCGAAGCAACGTCACGGCAGCGTCGATCAAGCCGCTGCCACGTTGCTCGCGCACCTGGGTCTGAAAGACGAAAGCATCCTCGGCCGCCGCGCCGACTCGCTGTCGATCGGCCAACAGCAACGGGTCGCTGCGGCCCGCGCCTTGATCGGTCAACCGGAACTGGTGATCGCCGATGAACCGACCTCGGCACTGGATTACGACGCCCGGGAAAACTTCATTCGTCTGTTGTTCGCCGAATGCCGCGAGGCCGGCTCGAGCCTGTTGTTCGTCAGCCACGACCAGAGCCTGGCGCCGCTGTTCGACCGTCACCTGTCCCTGGCCGAACTCAATCGCGCCGCCACGTCTGCCGAGGTCTGAGATGTATCTGTTTCGTCTGGCCATGGCCAGCCTGGCCAACCGCCGCTTCACCGCCCTGCTCACCGCGTTCGCCATTGCCCTGTCGGTGTGCCTGTTGCTCGCCGTCGAGCGCGTGCGCACCGAAGCGAAAGCCAGTTTCGCCAGCACCATCAGCGGCACCGATCTGATCGTCGGCGCCCGCTCCGGCTCGGTGAACCTGTTGCTGTACTCGGTATTCCGCATCGGCAACGCGACCAACAATATCCGCTGGGACAGCTTCGAACACTTCGCCAGCAACCCGAAAGTGAAATGGGCGATCCCGATGTCCCTCGGCGACTCGCATCGCGGTTATCGGGTGATGGGCACCACCGAAGCGTATTTCGAGCATTACCAGTACGGCCGCCAGCAACACCTGGCCCTGGCCGACGGTCGTGCATTTGCGACCGATCCTTTTGAAGTGGTGCTCGGTGCCGAAGTCGCCGAAGCGTTGCATTACAAGCTCGGCGACAAACTGGTGCTGGCCCACGGCGTGGCGGCAATCAGCCTGGTCAAGCACGACGATAAACCATTCACCGTGGTCGGCATTCTCAAGCGCACCGGCACCCCGGTCGATCGCACACTGCACATCAGCCTCGGCGGTATGGAGGCGATTCACATCGACTGGCACAACGGTGTGCCGGCGCGCGGCGACGGGCGCATCACGGCAGATCAGGCGCGCAACATGGACCTGACGCCACAGGCGATCACTGCGTTCATGCTCGGCCTCAACAGCAAGATTTCCACCTTCGCCCTGCAACGCGAGATCAACGAATACCGTGGCGAGCCGATGCTGGCGATCCTCCCGGGCGTGGCCTTGCAGGAGTTGTGGAGCCTGATGAGCACCGCTGAAAAAGCGCTGTTCGTGGTCTCGTTGTTCGTCGTGCTGACCGGGTTGATCGGCATGCTCACGGCGATTCTCACCAGCCTCAACGAACGTCGCCGGGAGATGGCGATTCTGCGCTCGGTCGGTGCACGACCGTGGCACATCGCAAGCCTGCTGGTGCTGGAAGCCTTCGCCCTGGCGCTGACCGGGGTAATCGCCGGACTCGCGCTGCTATACATCGGCATCGCTGCGGCACAGGGTTATGTGCAGGCCAATTACGGACTGTATCTGCCGCTGGCGTGGCCGAGCGAGTATGAATGGACCCTGCTCGGTGGCATTCTGGCGGCTGCGCTGCTGATGGGCAGCGTGCCGGCCTGGCGCGCCTATCGCCAATCCCTGGCTGATGGCCTGTCGATCCGTTTATGAGGATGTTCACCATGCCCCGCGCCGTGCTTGCGCTGCTGTTGCTGGTTGCCCTGCCCGTGTGGGCAGCGGCGCCGAAAGACCTGACCTGGTCGGAGATGATTCCGCCGGACGCCGCGCCGGAAGTGCCGAACATGACGCCTCTGCACGACCTGTCGAAGATGAGTGATGCGCTGTCCGCCGAGTCGGCGCCAGCAGCGAAGCAGGACATGCCGAATGCGCCGGTGGTGCAGGCACTCGACGGGCAGAACATTCGTTTGCCGGGTTATATCGTGCCACTGGAAGTCAATGAAGAAGGACGCACCACGGACTTTTTGCTGGTGCCGTATTTCGGCGCGTGCATCCATGTGCCGCCACCGCCGTCGAACCAGATTGTGCATGTGAAAAGCGAGTTGGGCGTGAAGCTCGATGAGCTGTATCAGCCGTATTGGGTCGAGGGACCGTTGCAAGTCAAGGCCTCGAGCAGTGAACTGGCGGATGCCGGGTATCAGATGGATGCCGACAAGATTTATGTGTATGAGCTGCCGGAGTAATTCCCGGTAGTTTTGTGCTGTTGCAATGACCCCTTCGCGAGCAAGCTCGCTCCCACAGGTTTCGGTGGTGACCATAAATTTTGTGGTCGACTCGATCAGTGTGGGAGCGAGCTTGCTCGCGAATGAGCCTTCAAAGGTTCCGCAAAAACCCGCCCCTTCACTGTTTCATTGAGCTGAGTCAAAAGACCGTATCAGTTGGCTTCATACCATAGGACATCAGACATTTTTAACGTCCTTCTGGAGCTCCCATGAACAAGTCCTTGCTCAGCGCCTCGCTGTTTGCCCTCGCGCTCGCAGCCCCGCTCGCCCACGCCCACGAAGCCGGCGACATCCTCATCCGCGCCGGTGCGATCACCGTCAACCCGAAGGCCGACAGCTCCAACGTCAAGGTCGATCAGGGTCCGTTGAGCGGCACCAATCTGGGCGGCAAGGCGACCATGAGCAGCGACACCCAACTGGGCCTGAACTTCGCCTACATGCTCACCGACCACGTCGGTCTCGAGTTGCTGGCGGCCACTCCGTTTGAACATGACGTGAAGCTCAAAGGCACTGCATTGCCTGCGGCCAACGGCAAACTCGGCACCCTGAAACACTTGCCGCCGACCCTCAGCGTTGTCTACTACCCGCTGGATTCGAAGTCGCCGTTCCAGCCCTATGTCGGCGGCGGCATCAACTACACCTGGATCTATGACGAGCACGTCGGCAGCGAAGCCAGCGCCAATGGCTTCAGCAACTTCAAGGCGAAAAACTCTTGGGGTCTGGCCTGGCAGGTCGGCGCCGACTACATGCTGACCGACAACATCATGCTCAACGCCCAAGTGCGTTACATCGACATCGACACCCGTGCCACCGTCGAGAACAACGCGGTGGCGCCGGGCACACGCGCACGGGTGAACGTGGATGTCGATCCATTCATCTACATGGTGGGTTTGGGCTATAAGTTCTAAGTCGAGTTATCGAACGTTCACGTGGTGGTGAATGAGGCTTGGTGGTGAGCAGGCATTGAACTGACGGCGACCGCACGCAGTTGATCGGGGGATAACATCCCCTTGCCACAGGGATAGCGAGATTGTTCCGGCCGTGAAAAAGGCGCCTGTCAAAGGGCGCCTTTTTCATGTCCGCTGGAAACCTCTGGCGTGAGCTGGACCTCCCCCTCACCCCAGCCCTCTCCCGAGGGAGAGGGAGCCGATTGGTATGTTCTTCAAACCTGCGTTCGACTCGGTATCCCACGTCGGCGTGACTCGAAAGACCGCATCGGTCAGTCCCCTCTCCCGAGGGAGAGGGTTAGGGTGAGGGACTCTTTTCAGGAGCGACCGAGCAACCGTGCCAACCCCACGCTCATCGGCGTCTGCTGCGGCATCTTGAAGCGCTCCAGCAAGCGAGCATTATTCGCTCGCGAGTGGCGGATATCACCGGAGCGCGCCGGGCCGTAGCTGATCGGCGGCAGCTCCCCAACCACCGCCTGCAGGGCGTCAAGCATCTGCTTGAGGCTCATCGACTGATTCCAGCCGACGTTGACCGCACCGACTGCCACTTCAGGCTTTTCGATCGCCTGTACCAGCAGCTCGACCAGGTCTTCGACATAAAGAAAATCGCGCGTCTGCTCGCCATCGCCAAACACGGTGATGGGCAGGCCTTTCTGCGCACGTTCGCTGAAAATGCTGATGACCCCGGAGTACGGTGAGGACGGGTCCTGACGCGGGCCGAAGATGTTGAAGAAGCGGAACACCACCGGCTCCAGACCATGCTGGCGACGATAGAAATCGAAATAGTGTTCGCCCGCCAGTTTGTCGGAGGCGTACGGCGTCAGCGGGGCTTTGGGTGTGTCTTCATTGATCGACTCGCCCTCGCCGTTGTTGCCGTATACCGCCGCACTGGAGGCGTACAGCACGCGTTTGACCCCGGCCAGGCGCATGGCTTCGCAAACGTTCAGGGTGCCGATGAAGTTGCTCTGATGCGTCTTCACCGGATCATCCACCGACGCCTGCACCGAGGCCACGGCCGCCAGGTGGGCAACGGCACTGCAACCTTGCATCGCCCGGGCGACCAGCGCCGCATCGGCCACGTCGCCGACAATCAGTTCAACCTTGGGGTTATCCAGCGGCAAATTGCTGCGCTTGCCGGTCGACAGGTCGTCGAGCACTCGTACCGAATACCCGTGGGCGAGCAAGGCGTCGGTCAGGTGCGAGCCGATGAACCCGGCTCCACCCGTGATTAAAACAGTCCCTTCAGCCATGACGGTAAAACCTATCCAGTAAGGCCGGGAGCGCGGCGCGCCAGGCGCGCGGCTTGATCCCGAAGGTGTGCAGAATTTTTTTGCAGGCGAGCACCGCGTGTTGCGGCTCCTCGGCGGCATCCGGACGCGCGGCGTGGGCCTGGGCGGTCGGCGCTTCGATGGCCAGGGCATGCAGGCTGCGTGCTTCGGTCAGAATCGCCTGGCCCAGCGCCAGCGGTGTGGTCGCTTCATGACCGGCGTAGTGATAAGTACCCCACAGCGGCGCCGCGCAATCGAGTTGCTTGAGCACGGAAATGATCACCCGCGCAGCGTCATCCACCGGTGTCGGATTACCCCGACGATCGTCGGCCAGCAACAGTTCTTCCGGCTGTTCGGCGCGAGCAAGGAAGCGCCCGAGAGTGCCGTCGGGGCTGTCATCGAGCAACCAGCCAAATCGTAGCAAAACGTGTTGCGGGCACGTGGCGCGCACACTTTGTTCGATCCGCCACAAGGCCTGACCGCGCAGCCCCAGCGGCACCGGTTCATCCTTTTCGCTGTATGCGGTGGCGCGCGAACCGTCGAACACCCGATAACTGGACGGCTGCACAAGGATGATGTTGTGGTGCTGGCACAGTTCGGCCAGCCGCTCGATGGCGCGCTCCTGCCCGGCCATACGGCTTTCGCTGACGGTTTCGGCCTGGAACCAGTCGAAATAGTAGGCGAGGTTGATCAATGCATCGGGACGTGTGTCGTCGAGCAGTTGTGTCAGGCTCGCGGCATCCCAGCCGTCTTCTGGCGGGCGGGGGGCGAGGAAACCGATGTCTTCCTCCGCACCGAGGCGAATCAGCGCCTGCCCAAGGGCATTTCCGCCGCCCAGTAACATAAGGCGCATTCGCATAGAGTCAGCAGGCCCAGTCTGATTGGAACGATGGCTTTAGCGACGGGACTTGTGGAACCGTCGTCGATAATTGCCGGAATCGTTGCATTTTGCGGGTTTAGTGCGCAACCGTCATCCGTAAAGTGCAGATCACCGGGATTTGTGCCATGGCCACTGGCCTCATCGCCGGCCAGCCAGCTCCCACAGTCTGGGTGTGCGCCGCGATCCCTGTGGCCCTGAAGATCCGCGCAGATCCCGGCGGTACTTGCATCTTGCAGTCGCCGCCCGCATAACTTAAGCATGAATCTGCCCATCCCCAAGGACGTGGCCCTGGCAGGCTTTCACCCCGCCGTCAGCGCCTGGTTCAGCAAGACTTTCCCGACGGTCACCGCCGCCCAGGCCCGCGCTTGGCCGTTGATCCGTCAGCGCCGGTCGACCCTGATCGCCGCGCCCACCGGCTCCGGCAAGACCCTCACCGCGTTCCTCGCCGTGCTCGACGACCTCGTCCACCGTGGCCTGGAAAGCCCCGACGGCCTGCCCGACGAAACCCTGGTGGTGTATGTCTCGCCATTAAAAGCGCTGTCCAACGACATCCGCATCAACCTGCAAAATCCATTGGCCGGGATTACCGGGCAATTGCGCCAACTGGGCCTGCCGGAGCTGGAAATCACCACCGCCGTGCGCACCGGTGACACCCCGCAAAAAGAACGCGCCGCCATGCGCAAACACGCGCCGCACATTCTGGTGACCACCCCGGAATCGCTGTACGTGCTGCTCGGCTCCGAGTCCGGGCGCAAAATGCTCGGCACCACACGCACGGTGATTGTCGATGAGATCCACGCCATGGCCGCCGGCAAGCGCGGCAGCCATCTGTCCCTGAGCCTTGAACGCCTGCAGGCGCTGTGCGCCGAACCATTGACCCGCATCGGCCTGTCCGCCACGCAGAAACCGGTCGAGGCCGTGGCGCAATTTCTGGTCGGCCATGAGCGCTCCTGCGAGATTATCGACATCGGCCACGCCCGTCCGCGGGACCTGGACATCGAAGTGCCGCCGGTGCCGTTGTCGGCGGTGATGGCCAACGATGTCTGGGAACTGGTCTACGATCGCCTCGCCGAACTCGCCCGCGAACACCGCACCACACTGATTTTCGTCAACACCCGGCGCCTGGCCGAACGCTTGAGCCGGCATCTCAGCGAACGCCTCGGCAAACAGGCCGTGGCGGCGCACCACGGCAGCCTGGCCAAGGAGTTCCGCCTCGACGCCGAACAGCGGCTCAAGCGCGGCGAACTGCAAGTGCTGATTGCTACCGCGTCGCTGGAACTGGGCATTGATATCGGCGAGGTCGATCTGGTCTGTCAGATCGCCTCGCCGCGTTCGATTGCCGGTTTTTTGCAACGGGTCGGTCGTTCCGGGCACCAGGTCGGCGGCACGCCCAAAGGCCGCTTGTTCGCCACCACCCGCGACGACCTGATCGAATGCGCCGCCCTGCTCGACTGCGTACGGCGCGGTGAACTCGACACGCTGCACATCCCCGAAGCGCCGCTGGACGTGCTGGCCCAGCAGATCATCGCCGAAGTCAGTTGCCAGGAATGGCCGGAGGACGCCTTGCTGGCGATGTTCCGCAAGGCCTCGCCGTATCGCCAGGTTGACGAAAAACACTATCAGGCCCTGCTGGCGATGCTCGCCGAAGGCTACAACGGTCGTCAGGGCATCCGCAGCGCTTACCTGCACCGCGACGCCGTCAGCCGCACTTTGCGCGGACGACGCGGGGCGCGCCTGACCGCCGTGACCAGCGGCGGCACCATCCCCGACAACGCCGATTACAGCGTACTGCTGGAGCCGCAAGGCCTGAGTATCGGCAGCGTCAATGAAGACTTCGCCGTGGAAAGCATCGCCGGTGATGTGTTCCAGCTCGGCAACACCTCGTACCGCATCTTGCGTGTGGAAACCGGCAAGGTGCGCGTCGAAGATGCTCATGGTCAGCCGCCGAGCATTCCGTTCTGGCTTGGCGAAGCGCCGGGGCGCAGCGATGAGTTGTCCGCGGCGGTGGCGCGCCTGCAAGCGACCCTCGACGACTTGCTCGGCGCCCGCCCCGGCGATCTGCAACCGGCCCTCGACTGGCTGACACAAACGTTAGGACTGAACGCCGCCAGCGCCGAACAACTGGTGGACTATCTGGCCCGCGCCCGCCACACCCTCGGCGCCCTGCCCTCGCAGGACACGCTGCTGATGGAACGGTTTTTCGACGAGTCCGGCGGCACCCAACTGATTATCCATTCGCCGTTCGGCAGCCGCATCAACCGCGCCTGGGGCCTGGCCCTGCGCAAGCGTTTCTGCCGCACCTTCAACTTCGAACTGCAGGCGGCGGCCAGTGAAGACGCGATCGTGTTGTCGCTGTCCACCAGCCACAGCTTTGAGCTCGATGACGTCTGGCGCTACCTGCACAGCAACAGTGCCGAGCACCTGCTGATTCAAGCGGTGCTGGATGCGCCGCTGTTCGGCGTGCGCTGGCGCTGGAATGCCGGGGTGGCGCTGGCGTTGCCGCGTTTTACCGGCGGACGCAAGGTCGCGCCGCAATTGCAGCGAATGAAGAGTGAAGACCTGATCGCCAGTGTATTTCCCGACCAGATTGCCTGCCTTGAGAACCTCGCGGGTGAGCGGGAGATTCCCGAGCATCCGCTGGTCGAGCAGACCCTCGACGACTGCCTGCACGAGGCGATGGACAGCGAGGGCTGGCTGACCCTGTTGCGACGCATGGAGCAGGGCGACGTGCGTCTGATCAGTCGCGATCTGCCCGCACCTTCGCCATTGGCGGCGGAAATTCTCAGCGCCCGTCCCTATACCTTTCTCGACGATGCGCCGCTGGAAGAACGCCGCACCCAAGCGGTGATCAACCGACGCTGGAGCGATCCGCAATCGACCGATGATCTTGGTGCACTGGATGCCGACGCCATCGTCGCGGTGCGCGAAGAAGCCTGGCCGACGCCGAATTCTGTGGATGAAATGCACGAAGCGTTGATGAGTCTGGCGTGCCTCAGCGATGCAGAGGCGCAGGCCAATCCGGGCTGGCGGGAATGGCTCAATGCACTGGCCGCGAGCGGTCGTGCCTGCCACTTGCAGATCGTTCAAGAGCATTCACTGTGGCTGGCACGCGAACGCCTGACGTGCCTGCAAGCGCTTTATCCACAGGCCACGCTACTGACCCGCGTGGTGGACTTGCCCGGCTTCGATAACGCCTGGACCTTCGACGAAGCACTGGTCGAAGTGATCCGCGCACGGCTCGGCGCGTTCGGCCCGCTGCCGTTGCCCGTCATCGCCGAACCGCTTGCGCTGCCCGCCCCTCAGGTCCAGCAAGCCCTCGCTCGACTGGAACGCGAAGGGTACGTGCTGCGCGGCCAGTTCACCCCGGGACTGACGCTCGATGAATGGTGCGAGCGGCATCTGCTGGCGCGGATCCATCGCTATACGGTCAAGCGCCTGCGCCGGGAAATCGAGCCCGTGGCGTTGCAGGATTTCATGCGTTTCCTGTTCGACTGGCAGCACCTCTCGCCCGCCACGCGCGGTCAGGGCAGCGCAGTGTTGCCGGCAATTGTCGGCCAGCTCGAGGGGTATCCGGCGGCGGCTTCGGCCTGGGACAGCGACATCCTCCCGGCGCGCCTCAAGGATTACTCGCCGACCTGGCTGGATGATCTGTGTCGCAACGGCAAGCTGGTGTGGACGCGCCTCAGCGCCCGACAAAAAACCAGTGGCACGGCATTGCGCAGCACGCCGATCGTATTGCTGCCACGCAGTCAGGCCGGGCTGTGGAGCGCACTGGCCGAGCAGACGCCGGCCAGCGAACTGTCAGCGAAAACCCAAAAGGTTTTTGAAGCCCTGAGTCAGCACGGCGCGCTGTTTTTCGATGAGCTGATTCATGAAGCGCACCTGCTGCGCACCGAACTGGAAACGGCCCTGCAGGAACTGGTTGGCGCTGGCCTGGTGAACGCCGACAGCTTCGCCGGCCTGCGTGCCCTGATCACCCCGGCGAGCAAGCGCCAGCAGCGCAGCAGTCGACGTGGACGCGGCGCGTTCGTCGGCGGCATGGATGATGCCGGGCGCTGGGCATTGCTGCGGCGCGGGCAGGCTGTGGATAACAACGAGACCCTGGAACACGTCGCCATGACCCTGCTGCGCCGCTACGGCGTGGTGTTCTGGCGGTTGCTGGAGCGCGAAGCGGACTGGTTGCCGAACTGGCGGGAATTACTGCGCACCTTCCATCGCCTGGAAGCCCGTGGCGAGATTCGTGGTGGACGGTTTGTCAGCGGTCTGGCGGGGGAGCAGTTTGCCCTGCCCGAGGCGATTGCCTTGCTGCGCGAAGTACGACGGCGGCCGCATGACGGCAGTTTGATTGCGGTGTGCGGGGTGGATCCGCTGAATCTCGCCGGGACGTTGTTGCCGGGGGTGAAAGTGCCGGCGCTGGCGAGTAATCGGTTGGTCTATCGGGATGGTTTGCCGGTGGCGGCGGAGATTGCCGGTAAGCAGCAATTTTGGCTGGAGCTGGATCAGATCGCCATGGAACAGGTGCGCGGCAAATTGATCCGGCACTGAGGGTGTTTGGGCTCGCGAAAGGGCCGGCACAGCCCCACAAAATATTGCATCAAGTCCGCGATTCCTGCGGCAACTCAGTCGCCACCAGCGCCCCCTCCTCCTGCCTTTTGGGCAACAAAACCTGCTGTGGATAAGTCTGCGCGAAATGCACCGACTCGGTGTTATCCACAAGCTTCTTCAAACGCTGGTTGAATGCGCGGCTCACTGCATATTGCCCACCCGACACGGTACGGAACTGCGCTGTCAGCACCACGCCGTTCAAATCCATCTTGTCCACGCCAAACACATCCAGCGGGCCTTGCAGGTTGTACTTGAGGAATGGGTCTTCGCGGATCGAATCGCCGGTCTCGCGGATCAGCTCGATCGCCTTGTCCACGTCCGTGTCGTAAGTGAACTGCACCGAGAAAAACGCAAAGGCAAACTGCCGCGACTGGTTGGTCACAGCCTTGATCTGGCCGAACGGCACCGAGTGCACAAAGCCTTTGCCGTCACGCAGGCGCAGGGTGCGGATGGTCAGGCCTTCGACCGTGCCGGCATGCCCGGAATCGAGCACCACCCAGTCACCGATCGACAGGGTGTCTTCGATGATGATGAACAGCCCGGTGATCACGTCCTGCACCAGTTGCTGCGAACCGAAACCGATGGCCAGACCGACCACCCCGGCACCGGCCAGCAATGGCGCCACATTGATCCCCAGATTGGCCATCGTGGTGATCGCGCAGATCACCACCAGGATGATTTTGATCGCGTTGCGCAGCAGCGGCAGGATGGTTTTTACCCGGGTGCTGGGCTGGCGCGCCCCGCGCTTGTTAAGCGGGGGTTTCAGGGCTTCCTGAATCGCCGTGTCGAGCACCACCCACAACAGCCATGTCACCAGGAAAATCAAACCGATGCTGCTCAAGGCGTTGCTGATGGCCCGGCCGACCGCGCTGCTCTGGGCGAAATCGAGCAGTGACACGCCCCAGATCCGCCCGAGAATATCAATGAACGCGATGGCGATGACGATCCGCAGCAACGCGTGCAGCAGGCTGAGAAAACGCTCCTTGTAGGCGCTGCGGCGCTGGATGGCTTCAGCCTTTGGTGACTTGAACAGGTGCTGCAGAATCGTGCTGAGGAACACCGTGCCGATCAGCAACACGGTGGTGAGCAACGCGCAGCGCAGGGCTTTCTGGTTGTCCTCACCGATGCCGATCAGATTAATCGCCGACACCAGCACCATCAGCACAATCGGCCAATACCACAACCCCGAGAAAATCCGCAGCGACTCCTGCAACGACGGTTGTTTCAGGCGTTGCGCCAGCGGTCGGTTGCGGATCAGGTGCGCCACTGGCCGGCGCAGACGAATCACTAGCAGGCCAAAGATGATCGAAGCGATCAGCCCGGTGAACACCGCGACGCTGCTGGTGATGTTGCCACCCAGTTGCCGGGCGATTTGCGGGCTGGTCAAGGCGTCGCTGAGGGCCGCGAGGAAACCGATCAGGAACAGCGGGGGCGGACAGTAATTGCGGATGATCCGCGCCGCCGGGCGCTTATGGCCGACGTTGAACATCACCACGACGCACAACAGCATCGAGGTGGAAAAAATACCGCTGCTGGTGGCGTAGGCCAGACACAACGCCAGTGCACGCCCGACCGAGGCTTGCAGAAAATGGCTGACGTACAGGGTCAAAGGCAGGCAGATCAGCGCCGGCAGCGTGTACGGCAGCAGATAACCGAGCAGATCCTGACTGCGCTGGCGCGTGCGTAACCAGCGGCCTTCGCGCAGGCGTTTGGCCAAGAGACTGCCAAGCACGGTCAGCAGGGCAAACGCGCCGAGCCAGACACCGGACAACATCAGGAAATCGCCGGCGACACTCCAGCCCGAGCGATTCGAGGGGTGGTTGACCAGTCTGTCGACTTCATCCGCTGCCCGATCGGCACGCAGGCGCCAGGCATCGACCAGATGTTCATTGAGATCGAGTTTGTCCTGCACATCGTCGATGCTGGAACTGATCGCCCCGAGCAGACCGCCCTGCACAATCGGTTCGGCTTTGGCCGGTTCCTCAGCGGTGGCCGGAACGCCCGGCAGCGCGGCGGCTTCGAGTTCGCTGGCGCCAAGAAACAGCAGTGCTCCCAGCAAAATGGCGATCCTGAACTTGATCAAAACTCCGCTCTCCCGATGGCTGAACCTGTAAGGAACTGATCGGTGAATGGCGGACAAGTTCGGTTTTTGCCTGAATCCTCATTTTCAAATCCCGCATTCCCCTGTGGCGAGGGGATTTATCCCCGTTGGACGGCGAAGCGGCGCCAAAACCTGAATCTTCAATCTCCTGCCAGAGCGAGTCGTGAGGTTTTACGACTGCTGCGCAGTCGAACGGGGATAAATCCCCTATCCACAGCGTTCACACCCATCCAGGGATATTTGCGCTGTCGGCAAATATCAAATGCCCGCACCCGTATTTTTCCGCACAAGCCAAACCCCGACACTGCGCTCCATCCAATCAAATCACCCTGGAGTGCCGTGATGCCCATTGCCTTGCTCGCGCTGACCCTCAGCGCTTTCGCCATCGGGACGACCGAGTTCGTCATCGTTGGCCTGCTGCCTACCATTGGCGCCGATCTCGGCGTCAGTCTTCCCTCCGCCGGTTTGCTGGTGAGCCTGTACGCGCTGGGCGTGGCCATCGGTGCGCCCGTGTTGACCGCGCTCACCGGCAAGGTCCCGCGCAAACTGTTGCTGCTGTCGCTGATGGTGCTGTTCACCCTCGGCAACCTGCTGGCGTGGATGGCGCCAAGTTATGAATCGCTGGTGCTGGCGCGGATCGTCACCGGTCTGGCCCACGGCGTGTTCTTCTCCATCGGCTCGACCATCGCCACCAGCCTGGTGTCCAAGGAAAAAGCCGCCAGCGCAATTGCGATCATGTTCACCGGCCTCACCGTGGCATTGGTCACCGGCGTGCCGCTGGGTACGTTCATCGGCCAGCATTTCGGCTGGCGTGAAACCTTCCTCGCCGTGTCGGCGCTGGGCGTGATTGCCTTTATCGGCAGCCTGATCTACGTGCCGAGCAACATCGCCCACAGCAAACCGGCGTCGCTGCTGCAACAACTGCAAGTGCTCAAACAACCGCGTCTGTTGCTGGTGTACGCCATGACCGCGATCGGCTACGGCGGCTCGTTCATCGCCTTCACTTTCCTCGCGCCGATCCTTCAGGACATCTCGGGCTTCAGCGCCAGCACGGTGAGCCTGGTGCTGCTGGTGTATGGCGTGTCGGTAGCGGTCGGGAATATCTGGGGCGGCAAGCTGGCGGACAGACGCGGGCCGATCAGCGCCCTGAAAATCATCTTCGCCCTGCTCGCGGCCGTGTTGTTCGTGCTGACCTTCACCGCCGCCAATCCCTGGCTGGCGCTGGCCACGGTATTGGTCTGGGGCGCAGTAGCGTTCGGCAATGTGCCGGGGCTGCAAGTGTATGTGGTGCGTCAGGCTGAACATCACACGCCGCAAGCCGTGGATGTGGCGTCGGGGCTGAACATTGCTGCGTTCAACCTCGGGATTGCCGGCGGGGCGTGGGGCGGTGGCTTGATCGTTGAACACATCGGCCTGATCCACACGGCGTGGATCGGTGGTCTGGTGGTGTTGGTGGCGTTGGCTCTGACTGCCTGGAGCGGTCGACTGGATCGCCTCGGCCCGACCTTTGCCGAAAGCACTTCGCGCATCGTCACCGGCCACTGATTCAACACCTGTGCCCTTGTCGAGGGGGCACTTGTGGGAGGGGGCTTGCTCGCGAAAGCGGGGTATCAGTCGCGATCAACGCTGACTGACCCATCGCCTTCGGCAGCAAGCCCCCTCGCACATTGTTTTTCGTGGAGCGCGCAAAAATGTACCGTCCGTAACGCCACCGAAACTTTCCCGAACCGCCCACAGTCATCAACACACACAGGCTGTACGAGGACTGACTACGGGAGGGCGACATGGCAACGATTCACATCGGTATTTCCGGCTGGCGCTACGCTCCGTGGCGCGGGGATTTCTACCCCAAGGGACTGGCGCAGAAACGTGAATTGCAGTTCGCATCGCGGGCGGTCAACAGCATCGAAATCAATGGATCGTTCTACGCCCTGCAACGGCCCGAACGCTACGCGCAGTGGTACGCCGAAACGCCTGACGACTTCGTGTTCAGCGTCAAGGCGCCGCGCTTCATCACCCACATTCGCCGCTTGCGCGACATCGAAAAACCGCTGGCGAACTTCTTCGCGTCCGGGGTGCTTGAACTCAAGGAAAAACTCGGCCCGATCCTCTGGCAGTTTCCGCCCAACTTCAAATACGAGCCGCAGCGCTTCGAACACTTTCTCGCTCAACTGCCCCACACCCCTGAAGCTGCCGCCGCCCTCGCCCATCAACACGATGCTCACCTGCACGGCCACGCCAGCCTCAAGGCCTACGGCAAAAAAGCGCTGCGCCATGCCGTGGAAATCCGTAACGACAGCTTCATCGACCCGGACTTCGTGCGCCTGCTCAAACGCCACAATATCGCGCTGGTGATCGCCGACACCGCCGGTAAGTGGCCGTACCGCGAAGACCTTACCAGCGACTTCGTCTACCTGCGCCTGCACGGTGCCGAAGAACTCTACGCCAGCGGCTACACCGCGCCGGCCCTCAAGCGCTGGGCCGAGCGTATCGAAGCCTGGCACCACGGCCGGCAACCGCAAGATGCGCAACTGATCGCCCCGCAACTCAAGCCGCGCGCACGTAAATCCCGGGAAGTGTTTTGCTACTTCGACAACGACATCAAAGTCCGTGCGCCCTACGACGCGCGTAATCTGCTGCAGCGTTTCGGGCTCGATAACGACCTCGCCACCGCCCCCGGTGAAAGCGCCGCAGAAGGAGTGTTGCCATGAGCATTCCTGAACCGGTGGGCTTCACCGATGAAGGTTCGGTGGTCGCGCCGACGGTGCGCACTTTCACTGTCCTGACGGTCAATACCCACAAGGGCTTCACGGCCCTCAACCGGCGCTTCATCCTGCCGGAACTGCGCGAAGCGGTGCGTAGCGTCGCCGCCGACGTGGTGTTCCTCCAGGAAGTCCACGGCACCCACGAACATCACCCCAAGCGCTATAGCAACTGGCCGACGATGCCGCAGTATGAATTTCTCGCCGACAGCCTTTGGCCGCAGTTCGCCTACGGGCGCAACGCGGTGTATCCGGAGGGCGATCACGGCAATGCGCTGTTGTCGAAATTCCAGATCATCCGCCACGACAACCTCGACGTCTCGATCAGCGGCCACGAGAACCGCGGCCTGCTGCACTGCGTGCTGCGCCTGCCCGGTGACGGGGTCGAGGTGCATGCGATCTGCGTGCACCTGGGCCTGCGCGAAAGCCACCGCAACGCGCAGTTGAAGCTGCTCGGCCAACGCCTTGCGGAACTGCCGGACGATGCCCCGGTGATCATCGCCGGCGACTTCAACGACTGGCGCCAGCGCGCCGATGCGCTCCTCACACCCTGGGGCCTGCGCGAGGTCTTCGCCGAGCATCACGGCAAACCCGCACGCAGCTTTCCGGCGCGCCTGCCGACCCTGCGGCTCGACCGCATTTACGTACGCAACCTCAAGGCCCGCCAGCCGAAAGTCCTGGCGAACCGGCCCTGGTCACACCTTTCCGACCACGCCCCTTTATCGGTGGAGATTGAATTATGAACAGCGCACCGCTGGAGAAATCCACCGTGGAACCGATCAACATCGCCCCGCCCGTGCGCGAGCCCGGCCAGGTTGACGTCGAGTACAGTTGGCAAGGCAACAACCGTGTCGAACTCCTGGAAAACGGCGAAGAATATTTTCCCCGGGTGTTCGACGCCATGCGTGCGGCGAAAAGTGAAATCCTGCTGGAAACCTTCATCGTTTTCGAAGACAAGGTCGGCGCAGAGTTGCAGCAGATCCTGATCGACGCGGCACAGCGCGGCGTGCGCACCACCGTCAGCCTCGACGGCTTTGGCTGTGGCGAGTTGACCACCGCTTATCTCGCGGCCCTGAGTGATGCGGGCGTGCACCTGCAGATGTTTGATCCGGCGCCCAAGCACCTGGGTTTTCGCACCAACTGGTTCCGCCGCTTACACCGCAAAATCGTGGTGGTCGACGGCCTGGTTGCGTTCATTGGCGGGATCAATTTTTCCGGCGATCACCTGGCCGACTTCGGCCCCGAAGCCAAACAGGATTATGCCGTGCAGATTCAGGGCCCAGCGGTTGCTGACCTGCATCACTTTGCCCTGGTGCAAAGCGGTCGCCCCGGACGCGCACGCTTCTGGTGGCAGCGTCGGCGCCAGCGTCGCGCAGACATGGCCTTCAGCGACCACGACGGTCAGGTGCGCCTGGTCTTTCGCGACAACGATCAGCACCACACCGATATCGAAGACGTGTACTTGCAGGCACTGCGCCGGGCCAAACACCGGGTGGTGATCGCCAACGCCTACTTTTTCCCCGGCTACCGTCTGCTGCGCGAGATCCGCAATGCGGCGCGGCGGGGCGTCGATGTACGGCTGATCCTGCAAGGTCAGCCCGACATGCTGGTGGCCAAACTCGCGGCGCGCATGACCTACGACTACCTGCTCAAGGCCGGCGTGCAGATCCACGAGTATTGCCAGCGACCGCTGCACGGCAAGGTGGCGCTGGTGGACGAAGAATGGAGCACCGTCGGCTCGAGCAATCTCGACCCGCTGAGCCTGTCGCTGAATCTGGAAGCCAACGTGCTGATTCGCGATCGGGAATTCAATCAGCATTTGTTCGAGCGCCTCGAAGACCTCAGCCAGAACCACTGCAAGGCCATGGACGCCGACATGTCCCCGCGCGGACGGATCTGGCACATGACCGTAGGTTTTCTGGTGTTTCACTTTCTGCGGCACTTCCCGGCGATGGCCGGTTGGCTGCCGGCGCACAAACCACGGCTCAAGCCGTTTCGAGGTGGCCAGTCATGAGCCACTCCGAAGCACACTCGACAGGCCACGCCGCGCCAGCGACTCACTCGAAATGGAGCCGCTGGAAACGCCCACTGACGCTGTTGTTTTTCCTCGCGTTGATTGTCTTGCTGACGCTGTTCGCCACCCGTATCGAATGGGCCGAAGTGCTGCAAACCCTCGCCGACTTCAAGGTGCGCACACTGATCATCGCTGCCGGCCTGACCTTGCTGAGTTTCCTGACTTACGCCAGTTTCGACCTGATCGGCCGCACCTACATTCGCCAGGACCTGACCTGGAAACAGATCCTGCCCGTGGGGATCATCAGTTACGCGTTCAACCTCAACCTCAGCGCCTGGGTCGGCGGTATCGCCATGCGGTATCGGCTGTATTCGCGCCTGGGCGTGAGCAAAGGCAACATTGCGAAGATTCTCGGCTTGAGCCTGGCGACCAACTGGTTCGGCTACATGACCATTGCCGGTGTGGTATTCAGCAGTGGCCTGGTGCGTATGCCGCCGGGATGGAAACTGAGCAGCGATGCATTGCAGGGCGTCGGTATCTTATTGCTGCTGATCAGCGCCGGGTATCTCGCGGCGTGTCAGTTTTCCAAGCGCCGCGAGTGGTCGATTCGTGGGGTGGAAATCAACCTGCCGTCGCTGCGCATGGCCGTGCTGCAACTGTTGCTCGGTGCCTTGAACTGGTCGCTGATGGCGGCGGTGATCTTCACCCTGCTTCCGAGCAAACTGGATTATCCGCTGGTACTGGGCGTGTTGTTGATCAGCGCGATTGCCGGGGTCATCACCCACATACCGGCGGGGCTGGGTGTGCTGGAAGCGGTGTTCGTCGCGCTGCTGCAACATGAAGCATCACGCGGCAGCCTGGTGGCGGGATTGCTGGCATACCGGGCAATTTATTTTCTGTTGCCGTTGCTGATTACGGTGGTGATGTATTTGCTGGTGGAGGCCAAGGCGAAGGCCTTGCGGATCGAGAAGAAACCGTCCTGAGGTTTTTTGTCGAAGTTGAGAAGGCTATCTCGACTGAATGATGCTCAAGCGCTCCCCCACCACCATCTCGGTAATCCAGTCCACCAGAATCGAGGTATACGCCTGCTGCGACACCGGTTCGCTCAATGCATGATCGGCGCCGTCGATAATCCGGTGCGTCAGCGAATGAGTCTGCTGACACGCCGCGCGATAACTCATGATTGTTGCGTGGGGCACGTAGTCATCGGTTTGCGATTCCACCAGCAACACATCCCCGGTGAATTGCGAACAGGCATGCAGCGCACGGTTAGTGTCGGCACGGACCAAGGTGCTTCGGTAATCACGCAAATCGGCCTTGTCCAGATCGCGCTTGGGCGTGTGCCATTGCTCATCGCGATACAGCGCCGGCACCCGCAGCGCCAGCCAGCGCACCGGACGCAACGAAGTGAGGATCGAGGCGAGGTAACCGCCATAACTGGTGCCGACCACCGCAATCGCCGAGGTGTCGAGCGCAGGGTGCGCGAGCAGGCGGTCGTAGGCTGCGAGGAGATCGCGCAGGTTGTCTTCGCGGGTGACCCGGGTCAGTGGAATGCCGGTGCCACCGGTGTGGCCGCGCAGATCGAAGGTCAGGCAGACGCAGCCAAGACCGGCGATGCCTTTCGCCCGCTCCAGGTCGCGCTCTTGGCTACCGCCCCAGCCGTGGACAAACAACACACCGGGCACCTTGGATTTGGGGCTGAGAAACGTCCCGCTCATCTGTTCATCATCAATGTCGATTTGAATGCTTTCGCTTCTAGCCGTCATAGGGTTTGACCGTTACGTATTTGAGGAGAAACTCGCTGTTCTCGGCCGGCCCGCGATACACCTCGATGGCGTCCGCCGGCAGTGGCTGATCAACGTAGGTTTCCACCGAAGACACGCGAATCGCGCGCATGCCCGGATCGTTGACGAAGCTTTGCAGCGCCGCCACTTCGGCGCTGCTGGCACCGCCCATACGCCAGGATTGTTCGAGCACACCACTGCGCGGTTTGCCATTGCTGTCCAGGCCCTGGGCAATGTCGTAGTTGCGGCGCGAAGCGTAGAACCGCGGATAAGCCTCATCCGCCGCCCGGTCGAAGACCTGCGCCTGCTCGATGGCCAGCCGTACAGCGTCCGGCAGTTCCAGCGCCAGCAACTGCGGATAACCACCCTGTACCACCAGCAGACTCGAACCACCATAGACGTCTTCGCCATGGGCATCTTGAGTCAAGTATTGATCACCGCAGTAGCTCAGCACCTTGCCGCCGATGAATGACTGGCCGACGCTATGGGTGATCACTTCACTCAGATCCTGCTCCAGCACCACACCATCGCGAAACATCTCTGCAGCTTCCGCTCGGGCAAGCACCTCGTCGAACGCGTCGAGGCTGTTGATAACTTCCTGGCCGCGACCGGCACAGGCGTGAATCGGCTTCAGGCGGACCGGCCCGTTGTGCAGCAAATGCTCGGCAGCCGGTCGCGCATCTTCCAGAGCAAACACGGTAAGGCCATCGAGCACCACGTCGCGCACACGCTTGGAGAACAAAGGCGCCCAGCCCTGGGGCGCGTGGGCCAGATGACTGCGCAGGCCGTGGCTGATGGCTTTGGTGCAGATGAAATCGTGTTCGACGAATCCGCCCCACAAGTCATTCGCACCTTTGATGCCCAATTGCTGCGCCTGTTTGGCGCCAACAATGGTTTGCGTCGGCAGCCAGTACAGGTCGCGACCTCGGTGTTTTTCCGGGTCGTAGCTACCACCGAATTTGAGCCCGATGATGTGTGCCAGCCAGCGTGCCAGTGCCTTGTTGGTCTGCACTTCGTGCTCTGGCGCCCCGTTACGAACTGAATGGGCGACTACCAATTTTTTGCTCGGCGTTGGGGTCATGCGTCCCCCTTCAGCGACTCGATGAATGTAGTCGTTGGAAGTGCAGAGATCAGGCCAATCGCCGCGCAACAAGAATGCACAATGAATCAAGCGCTTGCGCCAACATTGATGGCACCGGGCCTGTTTCAATCTGCACGAACATCCGGTAATCCCCGGCAATTTGCATGATCGCGCGACCTACCTTTGCTCTCGAACTTCCCTCCATATAGCGTCAAACATGACGCATCGCTTGTTGATCGCCTGACGCCCGATTTGCATCGCAATCACCTTTGCTTCAGGTGCGTGTCGAGTCAATCGCCCCAGAATCTTCAGCATGGTGACCGCGTGACCCTCATCTTCTTCGATGTGTATGCGGAAAAACTCCAGACCTTCCTCGCTGATATTCAGCCTCTCCAGCGCCGCCAGAATCGGTTTGTAGAGCAATGGCACGATGGCTTCAGCCCCCAGGCATAGCGCCGCGAGACCTTCAACCGGATTTTCACTGCGACAAAATTTCATGACCGAATGGGTAAATTCAATGGTCTGGGGCAGAGGCGGCTGCGCCGTGGCGTGGGTGCCCACAATATTGAGAGATCGTTGGAACAGATCGGCATGGGTGACTTTATCATCACCGTCAATACCCATTTCCTCCTGCAGGTTTTCCATTAAAAGTTTAATGTCGTCGAGTGAATCAAGGCGATTGATAACCGCACAAAGAAAGCGAGTGAAGTTTCGAGAGTAGTAATGATGCTGCACCAGAAAATAGCGCATGCCACTCAAAGAAACATGGCCACTCCCCATTGCCACCAACAGTTCATGATGAACCAGTCTATTTAACGCGCCAGCGTCCAGCCACGTGTCCCATATGGACCCACCGGTGACCGCTTGAATAGCATGCACTACATCATCGCTGTATAACTTGTTATCTTTTTGCACCATAAAATTCCTTTTAACTCTCACCCGGCCATCCAATGACTAAACCATTCAGTGACAAACCAACCAAAGCACTTAAGTCCTGACGGTAGTGTTTTAATCACTGCGCATCACTGCAAACAACTTGTCGCTCATACCTGGCGAGAAAATAAGCACACAGAGAGGCAAAAATAATACACAGACCACCTGACGCAAGAATAAGAGCGCTGCTGGAAAATTGGAGCAACAGCCATCCACTGAGCAAGCTCGCGGGCGGAATAGCCAGATAGGCAATGAGCCTGGTGACCCCGACAGTCCGCCCCAGAATGGCTTGCGGAACCACTTGTTGGCGATAGGTGAAAAAAGCGATGACCACCACGGATTGGCAGCAAGTGGAAAGCGCCCAAAGCGCCGCGAGTATCCAGGGCTCGCTCGCCAGCGCTGCGGCCAACGTGAAGATCCCTGCCAGCAGGCAACTGCCCCGGATGAGCACGCCAGCCGGATAGCGCTTCACAAAAACTGCACCTGTTGCTGATCCGGCAACGGCACCTGCGCCAATGAGTCCGTAGTAGTAGCCGACATCGCTCAACGGCACAGCCAGGAGCGTGGTGAAAACATAGATCAGGCTGGCACCGATCAGGGCAAAACCGAAGTTGCAGAAGAAGAACAGCACAACCAATGAACACAGTTCTCGATGCCGAAGGACATAGAGCAGCCCGGCTTTGATTTCGGTGAAGACCCGGGTGGTGGCGGGCTGAGGTTTGCCCTGCTCTTTTAGCCAGTAGCAAAGCGGCAGAGAGAGCGCAAAGCCGACAATACTGACAACGAGAATCCGCTCCTTGGTGCTGAAAGCCAGTACCGCTGCCACGCTGATCGGCGCAACGATGCGAATGATGTTGTCACTGGCGTTGACGATCGCATTGAACCGATGAAGTTTTCGCCCCTCGACCAGCGCAGGAGCGATGCTCTGAAATACCGGGTGATGGGTTGCGCCAACGCTTGCCAGCATGAAGCTCAGCAGCAACAGCGTGATGCTCAAGGCGTCCCCGGACAAGGTGCTCACGGCGACGTACATCAGGCTGCCGATGGCAATGTTGATAAGATCGCCACCGATCAGAAATCGCCGTTTGCTGTAGCGATCACTCCACACCCCGGCAAAGGGGGTGACCAGTATGTAAGGCGCCATCGCCGCGAAAAAAGCCAGCGATGTCCAGACAGGGGAGCCTGTCTGCTCATAGACGTAAAGCGGGATGAGAAATGCAATGGCCCATGAGCAAACGGACGTGATGACATAGGACGCCAGCAGCTTGAACATCTAGACGGTCTCCGTCTGCACGGATAGCTGCTGCGAATTGGCGAGATGCCCGCACACCGGGCAGTCCGGATTCTGCTGCCAGACTTCGGCAATGCCGACATCCAGATCGTCGAAGGTGAATTCCTTGAGCTTGTTGGTCAATTGTGGCGGCTGGCAGCCGGTGAGGATCTTGACGGTTTCGCTCACCATCATGCCCGCGGTCACGGCCACCAGGGTCACCAGTGCCGGGCCTGGGTGCCGGTAGGTTATGTCGTGTTGCTTGGCCATGGTCGAAATACTGTTAACCAGGCTGCTTTTGTTGCGCGCCGAAGTCAGCCAGCAAGCACCGCACCCCGAGCTGCCGGGTACCACCGAATAGAAAACCGAGCGGCGCACATCGAGCCCACCGGATATGAAGGGGACGCCCTCCTGAACGCAGGCCTCGTTCAGCCAGTCGGCCATGTAGTTCGCGGGTTTGTCGGCAACGCAAATCACAATATCGTGGCCACTTACGACTCTGGCGACATCCTGAGCCGATTCAAGGCGCGTCTCATGGGCGGTGATGTCGAGGTGACTGTTGAACTCAAGCAACCGGCGCCGGGCGGTCTCGACCTTCGGCATCCCGATGTCGCTCTCCTTGTAAAGGATCTGTCGATTCAGATTGCTCAACTCGATCTTGTCAAAATCAAGGATCGTCAGCTGATGTACACCCAGCGCTACCAGATCGAACAGGATATGGGTGCCGAGCCCGCCGCAACCCAGTACGCAGACCCTGGCCGCACGCAGTTTCTCCTGAGAGGAAAACTTGTTCTCTCCCACCGCCGCCATCGACCCGAAAAAATCGATGTTTCGGGAAAATCTGTTGCGATCGTGGTCCGAAAGAGAAGTCGTCTCGGACGCATCAGGACTCTCGACCAGTCGGTATCTGATCAAATCCTGCGCAACGCTGCGCAGATCCTCCTGATCCACTGCGGGATAACGTTCGGCCACCTGGTTAATCAACGTTTCGAATGGCGCACTGCCGTCCAGTGCAGTTGCGAATTCCCAGATAGCACCATGGGGGTCGGGGATCTTCGCGTATTGCCCGTTGAACCGCAGAACAACCTGGCCTTCAAGTTTGAACGGAATGATGGTCGGCTTCAGGCAAAGTTTCATATAGCAGCCTCAGATACAGTTAAAAATAAGTTCATCAAGAACCAGGGCCATAAGGCCCCAGTTCTCATTGGCTAGCTCAGCCGATCTGAGAATCGCCAGCGGAAGATGCTTTTTCGAAAGTCATAATGATTTCCTCAAAAGTTAAAGGGCCAGTGGTCGAACCAACTTTCCACCGGAGTGAAGGTGTGCACATACAAAACCTAGAATAAGTTTCCGAGACTTGCGAACCCGCGTTATTTCTTAATGTTACTCAAATAAAATGCGCACCATCACTCCTACTGCACGCAAGTGTTAGTTCTTACAGAAACCAGAAAAAACAATGTAGGAATATTTCCTAAAACTTAAACAACAAAAAAACAATTACTAAAATCCAAAATAATTGTGACGAGCTGACACAACATTTCAGATACGACCAAGCGATGTGTTCCTCACGGCAAAAACACTGACGAACCGTGCGCGTCAGGACTTTTTCGATGCATCGAAAAAATCTCACGCGTGAGCCATTGATGGCACTTTGAATTGGTTGTAGTGTGGCTCACGCGTGAGATGTTCATAACGGAGTCATCGCCATGAAAAGCCGCTCCCCCACTGTTGCGTCAGAGAGCCCAAAGGGAGAGCGCTCGAAATCGTCCGCGAAAAAGCCGTCGAGCTTCTACATGAAGCAGATGCGTGCGGGCCTGGCTGCCGCCGGTTATGTGAAACACGAAACTTGGGTGCTTCCGGAAAACCGAAGCTTGCTCAAGCAAATGGAGCAACAGCTACGCCAACCGATTCTGGCTGGCTCATTCATGTCGGAGAATTACATGAGCGCAGGCAACAACTGGAACATTGATAGCCTCTTCAACGCCCTCAAGGCACTGGATGAGGTGGCTTCGCACGAGATCACACTGTCTCTGATCCAGAGCTCCGAACCCAGCATCAAGCTGGAAATGAACGAATTCGGCGGTCTGCCGATTCACATCGCCCTGGCCGGTGCACAGATCATCGTCGACACCGTGCTGGTGGACAGCGATTCGATCACTGACGTGCGCGCCTTCAACGACGCCGTGCTGCGCAGCCGGGAAATGTTCCCGCTGTCGTCGATCGGTATCGAGTCGATGCCGAACGGGCAGACCGTTTACAACATGTTTGGCGCCCTCAGCGCCGACTCGAGCCTGACCAACGTCGTCACCGAGGTGAAAACCCTGGTCGACAACGTGCAGCGCGCGAGCGAAGCCTTCGAACACTTCTTCAAGTAATCAACAGGGAATATCCAATGACTCAGTCCATCTGGAGCAAGTTGTTCACCGCACTGCGCGGCGGCGCCAATGAAGTCGGCGAAGCGATCGTCGATCAACAGGCCCTGCGCATCCTCGACCAGGAAATCCGCGACGCCGATACCGCGCTGTCCAACGCCCGTCGCGAACTGGTCACCATCATGGCCAAGCACAAACTGGCGGCCGACCGCGTGAGCGAGTACGACGCCAAGATCAAGGACCTGGAAGCCAAGGCGGTCTCGGCCCTGAGCGCTGGCCGTGAAGACCTCGCCATGGAAGTGGCCGAAGCGATTTCGACCCTGACCAATGACCTCACCGCCGAGAAAAAGCTCAGCGACGAATTCGGCACCTACGCCGAAAACATGCGCAAGGACATCAACAAGGCCGAAGCGCGAATCAAGAGCCTGCGCCAGCAAGTGGACATGGCCAAGGCCCGCGACAGCGTGCAGAAAGCCCAGGTCAGCGCATCCATCGCCAGCGGCGGCGCCAACGGCAAACTGGAAACGGCCGTCGGCACCCTGAACCGCCTGCAAGCCAAGCAGCAGCAACGCGCGGCCGAGTTGAGCGCAGCGGACGAACTGGCCGACGCTTCGACCGGCAACGATCTGGAACGCAAACTGCGCGACGCTGGCATCACGCCGAACGAAGGCAGCGCCAATGCGATCCTCGAGCGCCTGAAGCAGAAGTCCGCTCAGTAAACCCATAAACAAAACCGGTGGGAGCGGGCTTGCTCGCGAAGACGCAGTGTCAAACGACATCCCTGTTGAATGACATTCCCTCTTCGCGAGCAAGCCCGCTCCCGCATGGTTTGTGCAGTGCAAATGTCACTGCTCGTTCGCCGCCCGGCCCGGTACACTAGCGGCGCTTTTTACGACGAACACCTCCACCCGCCTCAAGGAACGTACCCATGGGATGGTTTAAAGATTTGCTGGGCACCAGCAACTGGCAGGCCGCTGCGCCAACCTCGACCGCCGCCAGCGGCCCACTCGGGATGGCCCAGGGCAAAGGCGTCCGGTTCGATTCGACCCTGGCGCTGCTGCTCGACGGTTCGACGTCGGTTCGGGTGCCTTTCGATCAGGCGATCTGGAGCGCAGGCTGGGTGGACCTCGGCCAGTCCAACAAACTGCACCGCTATTACATGAACGACGAGGATTTCTGGGTACAGATCCACGTCACCGGTGATGACCAGGTCGAATCGGTCACCCTGTTCAACTACCTCAGCTACGTGACCGTGAACAGTGACGCCGAACTGCAGCGCCTGGCCGGCCCCAACAGCCTGATCGGTCTGCCGGCCTACACCCATCAGGGTGTCGAATACCTCCGCGAATGGGGCACCGAACAAGGCCAGACCGAACTGGTGCCGATGACCGAACACGTGGTCAATCCGGACGAGAGCTACACCATCAACCATCACTCGATGCTTTACGCGCGCGACACCGGCCTGACCGATCGCCGCGAACTGCTGCTGTTCTCCGTCGAACAAGACGAAGAAGGCACCGTCAGCCTGAGCACCTCACTGGGCATCTCGCTGTACACGACTGACCTGAGCACCATTTAAATAAGGAAGTTTTTCATGCTGGAAGTGCTGGCCGTTTCCCTGAACAAGACCGCGTTGACCGGTTTCGCTGTCTACCTGATCGGCGCCGTGCTGCTGTTCATGCTGTTTCAATTCATCTACACCCGCATCACCCCGCACAAAGAGTTCGAGCTGATTCGCGCCGGCAACAGTGCCGCGGCCATCGCCTTGGCCGGTGCAATCATCGGGTTCGCGATTCCGGCAAGCAACATCATCTCCCACTCGGTCAACGTCCTCGACTTCGTACTCTGGGCGGTGATTGCGGCCGTGGTGCAACTGCTGGCATTCCTGGCAACCGGTCTGGTGCTCAAGGGCACGTCCCAGCGCATCGCCAACGGTGAAATCGCCTCGGGCATCTACGTGGCCGCAGTGGCTATCAGCGTCGGCATGCTCAACGCCGCATGCATGACCCCGTCCAACTGATCGGCAGGAAGCCTTCGATGAAACGCAGCAAGTACGTTCAACTGTCCCTCGCCGCTTCAGTGGCGCTGGCGATTTCCGGCGAGGTGGCCGCGCAGGACACGCAACGCTTTCAATCTGTCGAGGAGTGCGTCGGCGCCGAAGTGGCCGCCGATGTCTGCACCAACGCCTACGTCGCGGCGCTGACCGAGCACCGGCGCATTGCACCGGCCTACGACGACAAGGCCCAGTGCGATGCAGATTTTGCCGCGGACTGGTGTCAAAAAAATTCCGCTGGCCGCTTTGTACCGAAACTCGGCGGCTTCAAGGTGCCGCAAAACGGTGAGGCACCGCAGAATCTCGACGCTGTGGCCAATGCGCAAATGCCCGCGGGTGAAGCAGCGGCTGCACAGCATGTGCAAAGCACGTCCCACTCTTCCGGGGGCGGGGGCAATGGCTGGTTGAGTGGCTGGCTGATCGGCAACGCGATGAGCAACAACGCGAACCGTACGGTATATCGAGATCGCGACGATGACCGCCAGACCTACACCACCTCGACGCAATACCGCAAAATCGAGTCGGCACCGACGAGTCGTACCGACACCAGCAGCTACGACAGCACTCGAAGCAAATCGGTAAATGTCGCTTCCTCGACCTCCCGCGGCGGCTTCGGCAGTCAGTCTTCGGCGCGCAGCGGTTGGGGCGGCTGGGGCAGTTCGAGCAGCTGACCATGAAGAAGATCCACTGCGCCGAGCGCCCCGACTGGCAACAGACCGCTGAAGAGCTCGGTTTTCTGTTCCACACCATCGACGACGAGCCGTACTGGGACGAAAGCGCTTACTACCAGTTCACGCTCGCGCAGATCGAAAACGATCTGGAGGACCCGACCACCGAACTCCACGAGATGTGCATGGATCTGGTCGATCGCGTGGTGCGCAGCGAAGAACTGCTGGATCGTCTGAGTATTCCGGTTTCGTACTACGACATGATCCGAACATCCTGGCTGGAAGGTCATCCGCATCTGTACGGACGCATGGACTTTTCCTACAGCGGCAACGGCCCGGCGAAACTGCTGGAGCTGAACTACGACACACCGACCAGCCTCTATGAAGCGGCGGCGTTTCAGTGGGGCTGGCTGGAACAATGCATCGAGCGCGGGATGCTGCCGCGCCATGCCGACCAGTTCAACAGCATTGATACCAAACTGCATCAGGCGTTTTCCGAGTTGCAGCTCAAGCGGCCGTTCTACTTCGCCTCGATGAAAGATTCCGTCGAAGACCGCGGCACCACCGACTATCTGCGCCTGATCGCAGAAAAAGTCGGCATCGAGTCGCGGCACATCGACATCGAAGACATCGGCCTGACAGCCGAAGGCCGCTTCGTTGATCTGCAGGATCGCTGGATCCCGCACCTGTTCAAGCTCCATGCCTGGGAGTTCATCTTCCACGAACCGTTTGGGCCAGCGATTGCCGAGTGCGACACGCAGTTCTTCGAACCCGCATGGAAGTCGATCCTGTCGAACAAGGGCGCGTTGCCGTTGCTGTGGGAACTGCATAAGGGGCACCCGAACCTGCTCGCGGCGCACCTTGATCCAAATCCAGCCAGTGCGGTGCCGAAAGGCTGGGTGCGCAAACCGTATTTCTCCCGCGAAGGCGCCAACATCGAACTGCAAACGGCGGAAGGTCTGATCGTCAAAGAGGACGGACCTTACACCGATGCGCCGTTTATCCTGCAGGCGTTTGCGCCGTTACCGAAGTTCGATGACAGCTACACCCTGATCGGCTCGTGGGTGATTGGCGACCAGGCAGCGGGGATTGGTGTGCGCGAGGACAACAGCCTCATTACGAAAGACTCCAGCCGGTTTCTGCCCCACTTGATCCTCGACTGAAAACGAACAACCTGTGCGAGCCTGCTCGCGATAACCGACTGTCATTCAATAAATGTTTTGACTGACCCGACGCCTTCGCAAGCAGGCTCGCTCCCACAAAAAAGGCCCGTCGCTTGTTGCGACGGGCCTTTTTATTTAACGCGGATGCAGCAACCAATCAGAACGGAATATCGTCATCAAAGCTGTCGAAATCCGGAGCCGGTTGCGGTGCGGCCTGCTGTGGAGCCGGGGCCGGGCGCTGTTGCGGAGCCGACTGCTGCGGGCGTGGCGCCTGCTGACGCGGAGCCTGCTGCTGGTAGTTGTTGCCACCGCCTTGTTGGTCGCCCTGTTGTGGACGGCCGCCGAGCAGTTGCATGGTGCCTTGCATGTCGACCACGATTTCGGTGGTGTAACGCTTGATACCGTCTTTTTCCCACTCGCGGGTCTGCAGCTTGCCTTCGATGTAGACCTGCGAACCCTTGCGCAGGTATTCGCCGGCGATCTCGGCAACCTTGCCGAACATCGACACACGGTGCCATTCGGTCTTCTCGACCTTCTGACCGGTTTGCTTGTCGGTCCACTGTTCGCTGGTTGCCAGACTCAGGTTGGTCACGGCGTTACCGTTAGGCAGGTAGCGAACTTCGGGATCCTGGCCGCAAGTGCCGACCAATATGACTTTGTTAACCCCACGGGCCATAACGTTCTCCTAGGCTTCGCAAGCAGCCCCGGCCGGGTTGTTGACCAGGCGTTCGAGGGTGTCGCGATCCACTAATTCTTTGTCCAGTTTGATGTAAACAGCCGCTTCGTCAGCGACTATCACTGCATCTGTTACCCCTACGAGGGCCTTGAGGCGCTCGACCAGACCCGCTTCGCGGATCGCCTCGGGCGACAACGGCAAGCGCAGACTCGTCACGTAGGGAGGTTCGCGCATGGTAACAGCAAAGGCCAGCCAGATGGCAGCCAGACCGGCACATCCAAGGAACACAACCGACAGACCGCCATGCTGAAACAGCCAGCCGCCAAGTATCCCGCCGAGTGCCGAACCCAGGAATTGACTGGTGGAATACACGCCCATCGCCGTGCCCTTCCCGCCCGCCGGTGAAACCTTGCTGATCAGCGACGGCAATGAGGCCTCCAGCAGATTGAACGCGGTGAAAAACACCACCGTGCCGATCACCAGCGCCCGCAAGCTGTCACCGAACTGCCAGAAGAATAGCTCAGTGAGCATCAGCGTCATGACGGCGCCGAGCAAAACTCGTTTCATTTTGCGTTTCTTCTCGCCATAGATGATGAACGGGATCATGGCGAAGAACGAAATCAACAACGCGGTGAGGTAGACCCACCAGTGCTGTTCCTTGGGCAAACCGGCCTTTTCCACCAGCGCCAGCGGCAAGGCCACGAAGCTCGACATCAACATGGCATGTAACACAAAGATGCCCAGATCCAGGCGCAGCAGATCCGGATGCTTGAGCGTCGGCATCAACGCCTGCCGCGCAACGCCGGACTCACGATGCTGCAATGGCCCGGTGGACTTCGGCACCACGAACAGGATGATGGCGATACCAATCAGGGCCATCGCCCCGGTGGCGAGGAACAAGCCCGAGAGCCCGAAAGCCCGGGTCAACAACGGCCCGACGACCATGGCCACGGCAAACGACAGACCGATGGTCATGCCGATCATGGCCATCGCCTTGGTGCGGTGCTGTTCGCGAGTGAGATCGGAGAGCAAGGCCATGACCGCCGCGGAAATCGCCCCGGCGCCTTGCAGGATGCGACCGGCGATCACGCCCCAGATCGAATCCGCCTGCGAGGCCAGCACACTGCCAAGGGCGAAGACGATCAAGCCCAGGTAAATGACGGGACGCCGGCCAATACGGTCGGAAATGATCCCGAACGGAATCTGGAAAATCGCCTGGGTCAGGCCGTAAGCGCCGATGGCCAGCCCGATCAAGGCCGGGGTCGCGCCCGCCAGATCCATGCCATAGGTCGCCAGGACCGGCAACACCATGAACATGCCAAGCATACGGAAGGCGAACACCAGGGCCAGACCGCTCGCCGCGCGGGTCTCGCTACCACTCATGCGTTCGCTGTGGGGATCGTGCATGGAAAAACCTCGTGTGAACCGGCGGCGATTCTACCAGTCCCATCGAAAGACGGGGTATATCGCGACGCTTTGCCACGTATAGATGAAACTCTCTTCATGTAGAGCAAAAAACGCTTCGCTTGATAGTGTGCATCCATCCAGTATTTGCCCGTATACTCCTACGTTTTCGACGCCCGCCGAGCGAGGCCACTTTGGACAAGATCCTGATACGTGGGGCCCGTACCCACAACCTGAAGAACATCGACCTGACCCTGCCACGGGACAAACTGATCGTCATCACCGGCCTGTCCGGATCCGGCAAATCGTCTCTGGCCTTCGACACGCTGTACGCCGAAGGTCAGCGCCGTTATGTCGAATCGCTGTCGGCCTACGCCCGTCAGTTCCTGTCGATGATGGAAAAACCTGACGTCGATACCATCGAAGGCCTGTCGCCGGCAATCTCCATCGAACAGAAGTCGACCTCGCACAACCCGCGCTCTACGGTCGGCACCATCACCGAAATCTACGACTACCTGCGTCTGCTGTATGCACGCGTCGGTACGCCGCGCTGCCCCGATCACGATATTCCGCTGGAAGCACAGACCGTCAGCCAGATGGTCGACCTGGTGCTGGCCCAACCGGAAGGCAGCAAACTGATGTTGCTGGCGCCGGTGATCCGCGAACGCAAGGGCGAGCACTTGTCGGTGTTCGAGGAATTGCGCGCGCAGGGCTTCGTCCGCGCGCGGGTCAACGGCCGCATTTGCGAGCTTGATGAACTGCCGAAACTGGACAAGCAGAAGAAGCACTCGATCGACGTGATCGTCGACCGCTTCAAGGTCCGCGCCGACCTGCAGCAACGTCTGGCCGAGTCATTCGAGACCGCGCTGAAACTGGCAGACGGCATTGCCCTGGTCGCGCCGATGGACGACGAGCCGGGCGAAGAGATGATCTTCTCCGCACGCTTTGCCTGCCCGATCTGCGGCCATGCGATCAGCGAGCTGGAACCCAAGCTGTTCTCCTTCAATAACCCGGCCGGCGCCTGCCCGACCTGTGACGGTCTGGGCGTTAAGCAATTCTTCGACATCAAACGTCTGGTCAACGGCGACCTGACACTGGCCGAAGGGGCGATCCGCGGCTGGGACCGGCGCAACGTCTATTACTTCCAGATGCTCGGGTCACTGGCCTCGCACTATGGCTTCAGTCTGGAAGTACCGTTCAACGAACTGCCGGCCGACCAGCAGAAATTCATCCTGCACGGCAGCGGTTCGCAAAACGTCGATTTCAAATACCTGAACGACCGCGGCGATATCGTCAAACGCTCGCACCCGTTCGAAGGCATCGTGCCGAACCTCGAGCGCCGCTACCGCGAGACCGAGTCGGCCAGCGTGCGTGAAGAACTGGCCAAGTTCCTCAGCACCCAGGCTTGCCCGGACTGCCGTGGCACTCGCCTGCGCCGTGAGGCGCGGCACGTATGGGTAGGTGAGAAAACCCTGCCGGCGGTGACCAATCTGCCGATCGGCGATGCGTGCGAGTATTTCGGCGAGCTGAAGATGACCGGCCGCCGCGGCGAAATTGCCGACAAGATTCTCAAGGAGATTCGCGAGCGTCTGCAGTTTCTGGTCAACGTCGGCCTTGACTACCTGTCGCTCGATCGCAGTGCGGACACCCTGTCCGGCGGTGAGGCACAGCGGATTCGTCTGGCCAGCCAGATTGGTGCCGGTCTGGTCGGCGTACTGTACATCCTCGACGAGCCTTCCATCGGCCTGCACCAGCGCGACAATGATCGCTTGCTCGGCACCCTCAAGCACCTGCGCGATATCGGCAACACGGTGATTGTGGTCGAGCACGACGAAGACGCCATTCGTCTGGCTGACTATGTCGTGGATATCGGCCCGGGTGCCGGCGTGCATGGTGGGCAGATCGTCGCCGAAGGTACGCCAGCCGAAGTCATGGCGCATCCTGACTCCCTGACCGGCAAGTACCTGTCCGGGCGAGTAAAGATCGAAGTGCCCGCCAAACGCACACCGCGCAACAAGAAGCTGACCCTGTCGCTCAAGGGCGCGCGCGGCAACAACCTGCGCAACGTCGACCTGGAAATCCCGATTGGTCTGCTGACGTGTGTGACCGGTGTGTCCGGCTCGGGCAAATCAACCCTGATCAACAACACGCTGTTCCCGCTGAGCGCCACGGCACTCAATGGTGCGACCACGCTGGAAGCTGCCGCGCACGACAGCATCAAAGGCCTGGAACATCTCGACAAGGTGGTCGATATCGACCAGAGCCCGATCGGTCGTACGCCGCGTTCCAACCCGGCAACCTACACCGGCCTGTTCACTCCGATCCGCGAACTGTTCGCCGGCGTGCCCGAGTCGCGCTCCCGTGGCTATGGTCCGGGGCGTTTCTCGTTCAACGTCAAGGGCGGGCGCTGTGAAGCGTGCCAGGGCGATGGCCTGATCAAGGTGGAAATGCACTTCCTGCCGGACATCTACGTGCCGTGCGACGTGTGCAAGAGCAAGCGCTACAACCGCGAAACCCTTGAGATCAAATACAAGGGCAAGAGCATCCACGAAACGCTCGAAATGACCATCGAGGAAGCTCGGGAATTCTTCGACGCGGTACCCGCGCTGGCGCGCAAGCTGCAGACGCTGATGGATGTCGGCCTGTCGTACATCAAGCTCGGGCAGTCGGCGACAACGCTGTCGGGCGGTGAAGCGCAGCGGGTCAAGCTGTCACGCGAGCTGTCCAAGCGCGATACCGGCAAGACCTTGTATATCCTCGATGAGCCGACCACCGGCCTGCACTTCGCGGATATCCAGCAATTGCTCGACGTACTGCACCGCTTGCGCGACCACGGCAACACCGTGGTGGTGATCGAACACAACCTGGACGTGATCAAGACCGCCGACTGGCTGGTCGACCTCGGGCCGGAGGGTGGCTCCAAAGGTGGACAGATCATCGCCACCGGCACCCCGGAACAAGTGGCCGAGATGAAACAATCTCACACGGGGCATTACCTCAAGCCGTTGCTGATTCGCGATCGCGCTTAAACGCCGGGCATGAAAAAGCCCCTGTCACCGCAACAGTGACAGGGGCTTTTTTGTATAAGGGCAATCAGGTGTGAGATTGCAGGTAGTTCTCGAGACCAATCAGCTTGATCAGGCCCAACTGCTTTTCCAGCCAGTAGGTGTGATCTTCTTCGGTATCGTTGAGCTGAACCCGCAGGATCTCGCGGCTGACGTAGTCTTTGTGCTGTTCGCACAACTCAATGCCTTTGCACAGTGCCGCACGGACTTTGTACTCGAGACGCAGATCGGCTTCGAGCATCTCCGGCACGGTGCTGCCGACATCCAGATCATCCGGACGCATGCGCGGCGTGCCTTCGAGCATCAGAATCCGGCGCATCAGCGCGTCAGCGTGATCCGCTTCTTCTTCCATCTCGTGATTGATTCGTTCGTAGAGCTTGGTGAAACCCCAGTCCTCATACATGCGCGAGTGAACAAAATATTGGTCACGCGCGGCCAGCTCGCCGGTCAGCAACGTGTTGAGGTAATCGATAACGTCTGGGTGGCCTTGCATCGCCCTACATCTCCCTGCATGAAAGGTCTGTAGTTTGAACCAAGCCGACTGGAAGGTCACTCTTTCTGCGCAATAAAAGTGAAGAAATTCTGAGAAAAGCAGCCTAAATAACGCAAAAACCGCCCTTAATGAGGGCGGTTCTGCTTCTCGTTTAGACTTCGTTAAGCTGTACATCCAGCAGCTTTGCGATTGCTTCTCCATACGCTGGATCGGCTTTGTAGAAATGCTGCAGTTGGCGGTCAACCACATCGGGTGTAACACCGCTCATGGCGCCGGCGATATTGCTGACCAACAAGGCCTTTTGCTCGTCACTCATCAGTCGGAACAACGCACCGGCGTGGCTGTAGTAATCGGTGTCTTCGCGATGATCGTAGCGATCGGCAGCACCGCTCAAAGCCAATGCCGGCTCCGCATAGCGTGGTGCCTGTTTTGGCGATTCGATGTAGCTGTTCGGCTCATAGTTGGGCGCTGCACCACCATTGCTGCCAAAGGCCATTGAGCCATCACGCTGGTAAGTGTTGACCGGGCTACGTGGCGCGTTTACCGGCAATTGCTGGTGATTGGTGCCAACACGGTAGCGATGGGCATCGGCGTAGGCGAAGACACGGCCTTGCAGCATGCGATCTGGCGACAGACCGACACCCGGCACCATGTTGCTCGGCCCAAACGCAGCTTGCTCGACTTCAGCAAAATAGTTGAGCGGGTTGCGGTTCAACTCCAGCTCACCGACTTCGATCAGCGGGAACTCCTTCTGCGACCAGGTCTTGGTCACGTCAAACGGGTTCTCGTAGTGCGCTGCAGCCTGCGCCTCGGTCATGATCTGGATGCATACGCGCCATTTCGGGAACTCGCCGCGTTCGATCGCTTCGAACAGGTCACGCTGCGCGTAGTCCGGATCAGTACCGGCCAGGCGTGCGGCGTCTGCCGGGGCGAGGTTCTTGATCCCTTGCTTGGTTTTGTAGTGCCATTTCACCCAGTGACGCTCGCCTTGAGCGTTGATCAGGCTGTACGTGTGGCTGCCGAAGCCGTGCATATGACGATAACCGTCTGGAATGCCGCGGTCAGAGAACAGAATCGTGACCTGGTGCAGCGCCTCCGGGGAATGTGACCAGAAATCCCACATCATCTGCGCGCTTTTCAGGTTGCTCTGCGGCAGACGTTTTTGGGTGTGGATAAAGTCTGGAAATTTCAGCGGATCACGGATGAAAAATACCGGCGTGTTGTTGCCGACGATGTCCCAGTTGCCTTCTTCGGTGTAGAACTTCAGCGCAAAGCCACGAGGGTCGCGCTCGGTATCAGCCGAGCCGCGCTCGCCGCCGACAGTCGAGAATCGCAGGAAAGTCGGGGTTTGTTTGCCTACCGATTCAAACAACTTGGCGCTGGTGTACTCGGTGATGTCACGCGTGACGGTGAACGTGCCGTAAGCGCCCGAACCTTTGGCGTGTACCCGACGCTCAGGAATGTTTTCACGGTTGAAGTGGGCAAGCTTCTCGATCAGATGAAAATCGTCGAGCAGCAGCGGGCCTCTAGGGCCGGCGGAGCGAGAATTCTGGTTATCAGCGACAGGTGCGCCACTGGCGGTCGTAAGCGTTTTGTTCTGGCTCATACGGTCTTCTTCCTCTGTCAGTCTTGGAACTGCCGGCTACTCGGCTTGGCGGGAAGTATTGATCATCCATGTGACAGCCACAAATTCATTAACTTGCAGGCATCAATAGATAATTACTAATTATGTTTCCCAGCACATAGTGACAACAGAACAATGTCGGAAGCTTGTACGAACCGCTCATTATCTTGCAGGCACAAAAAACCGGGCACTAGGCCCGGTTCTTCGTTTCAGACTGACGTCTTACTCGGCGGATACAGCTTCGCCAGCAGTAGCACGATCAACCAACTCGACGTACGCCATAGGCGCGTTGTCGCCAGCGCGGAAACCGCACTTGAGGATGCGCAGGTAGCCACCCTCACGGGTAGCGTAACGCTTGCCCAGGTCGTTGAAGAGCTTACCAACGATAGCTTTCGAACGAGTACGGTCGAAAGCCAGACGGCGGTTAGCCAGGCTGTCTGTCTTGGCCAGAGTGATCAGCGGCTCGGCAACGCGGCGCAGTTCTTTGGCTTTTGGCAGAGTAGTTTTGATCAGCTCGTGCTCGAACAGCGACACCGCCATGTTTTGGAACATGGCCTTGCGGTGCGAGCTGGTGCGGCTCAGGTGACGCCCACTTTTACGATGACGCATGGTTCATTCCTTACCAAACACTACGTTCGGTGATTACGACGATCAGGCAGTCGCCTTGTCGTCCTTCTTAAGACTTGCAGGCGGCCAGTTGTCGAGGCGCATGCCGAGGGACAGACCGCGGGAGGCCAGAACGTCCTTGATTTCAGTCAAGGATTTCTTGCCCAGGTTCGGAGTCTTCAACAGCTCTACTTCGGTACGCTGAATCAGGTCGCCGATGTAGTAGATGTTTTCCGCCTTAAGGCAGTTAGCCGAACGTACAGTCAGTTCCAGATCGTCAACCGGGCGAAGCAGGATCGGATCGATCTCGTCTTCCTGCTCGACAACCACTGGCTCACTGTCACCTTTGAGGTCGACGAACGCAGCCAACTGCTGTTGCAGGATGGTTGCAGCGCGGCGGATAGCCTCTTCAGGATCCAGAGTACCGTTGGTTTCCAGATCAATAACCAGCTTGTCCAGGTTGGTACGCTGCTCGACACGGGCGTTTTCCACCACGTATGCGATACGGCGAACCGGGCTGAACGAAGAGTCGAGCTGCAAGCGACCGATGCTGCGGCTTTCGTCTTCATCGCTCTGACGCGAGTCGGCTGGTTCATAACCACGACCACGAGCTACGGTGAGCTTCATGTTCAGGGCGCCGTTAGACGCCAGGTTAGCGATTACGTGATCGGGATTAACGATCTCGACATCATGATCCAGCTGAATATCGGCAGCGGTAACCACCCCCGAACCCTTCTTCGACAAGGTCAGCGTAACTTCGTCACGACCGTGCAGCTTGATGGCCAGACCTTTAAGGTTCAACAGGATTTCAATTACGTCTTCCTGTACACCTTCGATGGCGCTGTACTCGTGGAGCACACCGTCAATCTCGGCCTCGACTACTGCGCAGCCGGGCATTGAGGACAACAGGATGCGGCGCAGCGCGTTGCCCAGGGTGTGGCCAAAACCACGCTCGAGAGGCTCGAGAGTGATCTTGGCGCGGGTTGGACTGACAACCTGCACATCAATGTGGCGGGGTGTCAGGAACTCATTTACCGAAATCTGCATGGATGCACCTATTTTCTAGCCCTTACTTGGAGTAGAGCTCGACAATCAGGCTTTCGTTGATGTCGGCGGACAGATCACTGCGAGCAGGAACGTTCTTGAAAACGCCCGACTTCTTCTCAGTGTCTACTTCTACCCATTCTACGCGGCCACGTTGGGCACACAGATCGAGAGCTTGGACAATGCGAAGTTGGTTTTTTGCTTTCTCGCGAACTGCAACCACGTCACCAGCACGAACCTGATACGACGGAACGTTTACGGTCTGACCGTTAACGCTGATCGACTTGTGCGATACCAGCTGGCGGGATTCGGCACGAGTCGAACCAAAGCCCATACGGTATACGACGTTGTCCAGACGGCATTCGAGCAGTTGCAGCAGGTTTTCACCGGTTGCACCTTTCTTGCCAGCAGCTTCTTTGTAGTAGCCGCTGAACTGACGCTCGAGAACGCCGTAGATACGACGGACCTTCTGCTTTTCACGCAGTTGGGTGCCGTAATCGGACTGGCGACCGCGGCGTTGGCCGTGGATACCAGGTGCTGCTTCAATGTTGCACTTCGATTCGATCGCGCGCACGCCGCTCTTCAGGAAGAGATCGGTGCCTTCGCGACGAGCGAGTTTGCATTTTGGACCAATGTAACGAGCCATTCTTTACAATCTCCTGGATTACACGCGGCGCTTCTTCGGCGGACGGCACCCGTTGTGCGGGATTGGCGTCACGTCGGTGATGCTGGCGATCTTGTAGCCACAGCCGTTCAAAGCGCGGACTGCGGATTCACGACCTGGACCTGGACCCTTGACGTTAACGTCGAGGTTTTTCAGGCCATATTCCAGCGCAGCTTGACCAGCACGCTCAGCAGCTACTTGAGCAGCGAACGGGGTGGACTTGCGGGAACCGCGGAAACCCGAACCACCGGAGGTAGCCCAGGAAAGAGCGTTACCTTGACGGTCGGTAATGGTCACGATGGTGTTGTTAAAAGATGCATGGATGTGGGCGATGCCATCAACCACTGTCTTTTTAACTTTTTTACGAGGACGAGCAGCAGGTTTTGCCATGATTAAATTCCTGTCGATTCGCTGGGGCGATTACTTGCGGATCGGCTTACGCGGACCTTTACGGGTACGCGCGTTGGTCTTGGTACGCTGACCGCGTACTGGAAGACCACGACGATGACGCAGACCGCGATAGCAACCGAGGTCCATCAAGCGCTTGATTTTCATGTTGATTTCGCGACGCAGGTCACCTTCAGTGGTGAACTTCGCCACTTCGCCACGCAGCTGTTCAATTTGCTCGTCGCTCAGATCTTTGATCTTTGCTGCTGGGTTTACCCCAGTCACTGCACAGATCTTCTGCGCAGTAGTGCGACCAACACCATAGATGTAGGTCAGCGAGATAACAGTATGCTTGTTATCTGGAATGTTAACGCCTGCAATACGGGCCATTCAGTGGGACTCCAATTGACAGCTACCTACGCCCCGGAAGCCAAGAAATAGGGCGCGAGATAATATCGCTGTAATAACAAATAATCAACCCGGTAGCGCACTAGCTACCGGGCTTGAAGCACAATCACACTCAGCCTTGGCGCTGTTTGTGACGCGGTTCCGCGCTGCAAATTACTCGAACAACACCTTCGCGGCGAATAATCTTGCAGTTACGGCACAGCTTTTTCACCGATGCACGAACTTTCATCACCAACTCCTCGAACCTTATGGGTACTCAGCGCAACATGCCGCTGCCGTAACCCTTCAGGTTGGCTTTCTTCATCAGGGATTCGTACTGGTGCGAAACGAGGTGCGATTGTACTTGGGACATGAAGTCCATCACAACCACGACCACGATCAGCAACGAGGTCCCGCCAAGGTAGAACGGTACGTTTGCTGCAACCACCAGGAACTGGGGCAACAGGCACACGGCCGTCATGTAAAGAGCACCGAACATGGTCAAGCGAGTCAGAACGCCATCAATGTAGCGCGCAGACTGCTCACCTGGACGGATGCCCGGAATAAAGGCACCGGACTTCTTCAGGTTTTCCGCTACGTCTTTCGGATTGAACATCAACGCCGTATAGAAGAAGCAGAAGAAAATAATCCCTGCACTAAACAGCAGAATATTCAACGGCTGACCAGGAGCGATCGACTGCGAGATGTCCTGCAACCAGCCCATACCTTCAGACTGACCGAACCAGGCACCCAACGAAGCCGGAAACAGCAAAATGCTGCTCGCGAAAATAGCCGGAATAACACCGGCCATGTTCACTTTCAGCGGCAAGTGGCTAGTCTGCGCAGCAAAAACCTTACGGCCCTGCTGACGCTTGGCGTAGTGAACAGCAATACGACGCTGACCACGCTCAATGAACACCACGAAACCGATAATCGCTACTGCCAGCAAACCGATGGCAACCAAGGCGAAGATATTGATATCACCCTGACGTGCAGACTCGAAAGACTGCCCGATTGCTCTCGGAAGACCGGCGACGATACCCGAAAAAATCAACATCGAGATACCGTTACCTACACCACGCTCAGTAATCTGCTCACCCAGCCACATCATGAACATCGCACCAGCCACAAACGTGGATACCGCGACGAAATGGAAGCCAAAGTCACCAGTGAACGCAACGCCCTGCCCGGCCAGACCAATGGACATGCCAATAGCCTGAACCAGAGCAAGGACGACGGTGCCGTAGCGGGTGTACTGGCTGATCTTGCGACGGCCAGCTTCACCTTCCTTCTTCAACTGCTCCAGCTGCGGGCTGACGGCTGTCATCAGTTGCATGATGATCGATGCCGAAATGTACGGCATGATCCCCAGTGCAAAGATGCTCATCCGTTCCAGCGCACCGCCGGAGAACATGTTGAACAAGCTAAGAATGGTCCCCTCATTCTGTCGAAACAGGTCTGCGAGTCGGTCCGGGTTGATACCTGGAACCGGGATGTGTGCGCCTATTCGGTAGACGATAATCGCCAGGAACAGAAAACGCAGACGAGCCCAGAGTTCAGACATACCGCCTTTGCCGAGCGCAGAGAGAGCACCTTGCTTAGCCATTTATTCCTCGAACTTGCCGCCAGCTGCTTCGATAGCCGCACGCGCACCTTTGGTGGCGCCGATTCCCTTGCCGATAGTGACAGCGCGAGTCACTTCACCGGACAGCATGATTTTCACACGCTGTACGTTAACGTTGATCACGTTGGCATCTTTCAGGGACTGCACGGTGACGATGTCGCCTTCCACTTTAGCCAGCTCGGACAGACGCACTTCTGCGCGGTCCATGGCTTTCAGGGAAACGAAACCGAACTTCGGCAGGCGACGATGCAGCGGCTGTTGACCGCCTTCAAAGCCTGGAGCAATGGTGCCACCGGAGCGGGAGGTCTGACCTTTGTGACCACGGCCACCAGTCTTACCCAAACCGCTACCGATACCACGGCCCGGACGATGCTTTTCGCGACGGGAACCCGGCGCTGGACTCAGATCATTGAGTTTCATCGATTAACCCTCGACACGCAGCATGTAGTAAGCCTTGTTGATCATCCCGCGATTCTCGGGAGTATCCTGGACTTCTACAGTGTGACCGATGCGACGCAGACCCAGACCCTTAACGCACAGTTTGTGGTTAGGGATGCGGCCGGTCATGCTTTTGATCAGCGTTACTTTAACGGTAGCCATGATCAGAAGATCTCCTTGACGCTTTTGCCACGCTTGGCGGCAATGGATTCAGGAGACTGCATAGCTTTCAAACCTTTGAAAGTGGCGTGAACCACGTTTACCGGGTTAGTCGAGCCGTAGCACTTGGCCAGAACGTTCTGAACGCCAGCAACTTCGAGGACAGCACGCATAGCGCCGCCAGCGATGATACCGGTACCTTCAGAAGCAGGCTGCATGTACACCTTCGAAGCGCCGTGAGCGGACTTCATTGCGTACTGCAGAGTGGTGCCGTTCAGATCAACTTGGATCATGTTGCGGCGAGCAGCTTCCATTGCCTTCTGGATCGCAGCAGGCACTTCACGCGACTTGCCACGGCCGAAGCCAACACGCCCTTTACCATCACCTACCACGGTCAACGCGGTGAAAGTGAAGATACGGCCGCCTTTAACGGTTTTGGCTACGCGGTTAACTTGAACCAGCTTCTCAATGTAGCCTTCGTCGCGCTTTTGGTCGTTATTTGACATAACTTAGAACTCCAGCCCAGCTTCACGAGCAGCATCAGCCAGCGCTTTAACGCGGCCGTGGTACTTGAAGCCAGAGCGGTCGAAAGCCACTTGCGAGACGCCAGCGGCCTTAGCACGCGTAGCGACCAGCTGGCCAACCTTTGTGGCCGCGTCGATGTTGCCAGTGGCGCCATCACGCAGTTCTTTATCCAAAGTCGAGGCGCTTGCCAGGACTTTGTTGCCGTCGGCCGAGATGACCTGGGCGTAGATGTGCTGCGACGAGCGGAACACGCAGAGACGCACGACTTCGAGTTCGTGCATTTTCAGGCGTGCTTTGCGAGCGCGACGCAGTCGAGTAACTTTTTTGTCGGTCATTTGCTATGCCCTACTTCTTCTTGGCTTCTTTACGACGGACGACTTCGTCCGCGTAGCGCACACCTTTGCCTTTGTACGGCTCTGGTGGACGGAAGTCGCGGATCTCAGCGGCCACTTGACCTACCAGCTGCTTGTCGATGCCCTTGATCAGGATATCGGTCTGGCTAGGAGTCTCAGCGGTGATGCCTTCCGGCAGTTCGTAATCCACTGGGTGCGAGAAGCCAAGGGCCAGGTTCAGAACCGTGCCTTTTGCTTGCGCCTTGTAACCAACACCGACCAGCTGGAGCTTGCGCTCGAAGCCTTGGCTTACGCCTTGGACCATGTTGTTTACCAACGCACGCGTGGTACCGGCCATTGCGCGAGTTTGTTGATCGCCATTGCGAGCAGCGAAACGCAGCTCACCAGCTTCTTCAACGATCTCAACGGACGAATGGATGTTCAGTTCAAGAGTACCCTTGGCACCCTTCACCGAAAGCTGTTGGCCTGCGAATTTTACTTCGACACCGGCTGGCAGCTTAACGGGGTTCTTAGCGACGCGAGACATGCTTATCCCCCCTTAGAACACAGTGCAAAGAACTTCGCCGCCGACACCGGCAGCGCGCGCAGCACGATCCGTCATCACACCTTTGTTGGTGGAGACGATAGACACGCCAAGACCGCCACGAACTTTCGGCAGATCTTCAACGGACTTGTACTGACGCAGGCCTGGACGACTAACGCGCTTCACTTCTTCGATAACCGGACGGCCTTCGAAGTACTTCAGCTCGATGGACAACGACGGCTTAGCGTCGGTGGTGATCTGAAAATCCGCGATGTAACCTTCGTCCTTCAGGACTTTTGCTACAGCCACCTTCAGCGTGGAAGACGGCATGCTTACGACAGACTTTTCAGCCATCTGGGCATTACGGATTCGAGTTAGCATGTCCGCTAACGGGTCCTGCATACTCATGGGCTAGACGCTCCTAATACAGAAAAATTAGCCTTGCGGCTACTACTTGTCGCCGAGAACTTCCGGGCATGAAAAACACGGGCTCAGGCGAGCCGGTCATTCTAGACACACCCCAGAAATGAATCAAGCCCCAAAAGGGGCTTGATTCAGATTCAAGGCCACCGATGGTCAGGTTCTTGCAAACCCGACCATCAAGGCTTTGACAACGATTACCAGCTGGCTTTAACCAGACCTGGAACGTCACCACGCATTGCAGCTTCACGCAGTTTGTTACGGCCAAGGCCGAACTTGCGGTAAACGCCGTGCGGACGACCAGTCAGGCGGCAACGGTTACGCATGCGCGAAGCGCTTGCGTCACGTGGTTGCTTCTGCAGAGCTACGGTAGCTTCCCAACGCGCTTCTGGACTTGCGTTCAGATCGACGATGATAGCTTTCAGCGCTGCACGCTTGGTGGCGTACTTGGCAACGGTGAGCTGACGCTTCAGCTCACGGTTTTTCATGCTCTTCTTGGCCATTTTCCTACTCCAATCAGTTGCGGAACGGGAATTTGAAAGCACGCAGCAGAGCGCGGCCTTCATCATCGTTCTTGGCAGTGGTGGTCAGGGTAATGTCCAGACCGCGGAGAGCATCGATCTTGTCGTAGTCGATTTCCGGGAAAATGATCTGCTCTTTCACGCCCATGCTGTAGTTACCACGACCATCGAAGGACTTGGCATTCAGGCCGCGGAAGTCGCGAACCCGAGGCAGGGAGATCGACAGCAGACGATCCAGGAACTCGTACATACGCTCACGGCGCAGGGTCACTTTGACACCGATCGGCCATCCTTCGCGGACTTTAAAGCCAGCGATGGATTTACGAGCGTAGGTCACAACGACTTTCTGGCCGGTGATCTTTTCCAGGTCAGCAACAGCGTGCTCGATGACTTTTTTGTCGCCGATCGCTTCGCCCAGACCCATGTTCAGGGTGATTTTGGTAACGCGCGGAACTTCCATCACGTTCGAAAGCTTAAGTTCTTCCTTAAGTTTCGGAGCGATTTCCTTCCGGTAAATCTCTTTTAGTCGTGCCATGGTCTTCTACCTAGCAGTGTTCAAGCATCAACCGCTTTTTGGGTCGACTTGAAGACACGAATTTTCTTACCGTCTTCTACTTTGAAACCAACGCGGTCAGCCTTGTTGGTTTCGCCGTTGAAGATGGCGACGTTGGAAGCGTGCAGTGGCGCTTCTTTCTCGACGATACCGCCCTGTACGCCCGACATCGGGTTAGGCTTGGTATGACGCTTGACCAGGTTCAGACCGCCAACAACCAGACGGTTGTCAGCAAGAACCTTCAGCACCTTACCGCGCTTACCTTTGTCTTTGCCGGCGATCACGATGATCTCGTCGTCACGACGAATCTTTTGCATGTCGGATCTCCTTACAGCACTTCTGGGGCGAGCGAGACGATCTTCATGAACTTCTCAGTACGAAGTTCACGGGTCACTGGCCCAAAGATACGGGTGCCGATCGGCTCTTGCTTGTTGTTCAGAAGAACAGCAGCGTTGCCATCAAAGCGGATAATGGAGCCATCAGCACGACGTACGCCGTGACGAGTGCGGACTACAACAGCAGTCATCACTTGGCCTTTTTTCACTTTACCGCGAGGAATTGCTTCCTTCACGGTAACTTTGATGATGTCACCGATACCAGCGTAACGACGATGGGAGCCACCCAGCACCTTGATGCACATAACACGGCGAGCGCCGCTGTTATCGGCCACATCGAGCATGGATTGAGTCTGAATCATATAATTTCTCCGACCCCTAGCCCTTAGACTTCCACAGCGCGTTCGAGAACATCAACCAGCGCCCAAGACTTGGTCTTGGCCATCGGACGAGTTTCACGAATAGTGACTTTGTCGCCGATGTGGCACTGATTGGTTTCGTCGTGCGCGTGCAGCTTAGTCGAACGCTTAACGTATTTACCGTAGATCGGGTGCTTAACGCGACGCTCGATCAGAACGGTGATGGTTTTGTCCATCTTGTCGCTGACAACACGGCCAGTCAGCGTACGGACAGTTTTTTCGGCTTCAGCCATGATCACTTACCTGCCTGCTGGTTGAGCACAGTCTTCACGCGAGCGATGTCACGCTTAACTTGCGAGAGCAGATGAGACTGCCCCAACTGGCCAGTTGCTTTCTGCATGCGCAGATTGAACTGGTCGCGCAGCAAGCCGAGCAGTTGCTCGTTCAGCTGCTGTGCGGATTTTTCACGAAGTTCATTCGCTTTCATCACATCACCGTCCGTTTAACAAAGGAGGTGGCGAGCGGCAGCTTTGCAGCAGCCAGGGCGAAAGCCTCACGCGCCAGCTCTTCAGAAACACCCTCGATTTCATACAGGACTTTGCCTGGCTGAATCTGGGCAACCCAGTACTCCACGTTACCCTTACCTTTACCCATACGAACCTCGAGAGGTTTTTTGGAGATCGGCTTGTCCGGGAATACACGGATCCAGATCTTGCCGCCACGTTTAACGTGACGGGTCAGAGCACGACGCGCTGACTCGATCTGACGAGCGGTGAGACGACCACGAGCAACAGACTTCAGCGCGAACTCGCCGAAGCTGACTTTGCTACCGCGCAGTGCCAGACCACGGTTGTGGCCGGTCATCTGCTTGCGGAACTTCGTACGCTTTGGTTGCAACATTTGGCGTACCCCTTACTTAGCAGCTTTTTTACGAGGCGCTGGTGCTTGTGGTTTCAGTTCTTCTTGGCGACCACCAATAACTTCGCCTTTGAAGATCCAAACCTTTACACCGATCACACCGTAAGTGGTGTGAGCTTCGTAGTTGGCATAGTCGATGTCGGCACGCAGGGTGTGCAATGGCACACGACCTTCGCGATACCATTCAGTACGTGCGATTTCAGCACCGCCGAGACGACCGCTCACTTGGATTTTGATGCCTTTGGCACCAATGCGCATGGCGTTCTGTACTGCGCGCTTCATAGCGCGACGGAACATTACGCGACGCTCCAGCTGCTGAGCTACGCTCTGCGCAACCAGCATACCGTCGAGCTCCGGCTTGCGGATCTCTTCGATATTGATGTGCACAGGCACACCCATTTGCTTGGTCAGGTCCTGACGCAGTTTCTCAACATCTTCACCTTTCTTCCCGATAACGATACCTGGACGAGCGGTGTGGATGGTGATGCGTGCAGTTTGAGCCGGACGATGGATATCGATACGGCTTACGGACGCGCTTTTTAGTTTGTCTTGGAGATACTCACGCACTTTCAGATCTGCGAACAAGTAGTCCGCATAAGTCCGACCGTCTGCGTACCAGACGGAGGTGTGCTCCTTGACGATTCCCAGGCGAATGCCAATGGGATGTACTTTCTGACCCATCTCTTCGACTCCGTTACTTGTCAGCAACCTTGACAGTGATATGGCAAGACCGCTTGACGATGCGATCAGCACGGCCTTTGGCACGTGGCATGATGCGCTTCAGCGAACGCCCTTCGTTGACGAAAACGGTGCTGACCTTCAGGTCATCAACGTCTGCGCCTTCGTTATGCTCGGCGTTGGCTACGGCCGACTCCAGCACTTTCTTCATGATCTCGGCGGCTTTCTTACTGCTGAAAGCCAACAGGTTGAGCGCTTCGCCCACCTTCTTCCCGCGGATCTGGTCGGCGACCAAGCGGGCTTTCTGGGCGGAGATTCGAGCGCCCGACAACTTAGCGGCTACTTCCATTTCCTTACCCCTTAACGCTTGGCTTTCTTGTCAGCCACGTGCCCGCGATAGTTGCGGGTACCGGCGAACTCGCCCAGTTTGTGGCCGACCATGTCTTCGTTAACGAGAACTGGGACGTGCTGACGACCGTTGTGTACTGCGATGGTCAGACCGACCATTTGTGGCAGGATCATCGAACGACGCGACCAGGTTTTAATTGGTTTGCGATCGTTCTTTTCCGCCGCCACTTCGATCTTCTTCAGTAGGTGAAGATCAATAAAAGGACCTTTTTTCAGAGAACGTGGCACTGTCGTATCCCTCTATTTACTTGCGACGACGGACGATCATTTTGTCGGTACGCTTATTACCACGAGTCTTCGCGCCCTTAGTCGGGAAGCCCCATGGCGATACCGGATGACGACCACCAGAGGTACGACCTTCACCACCACCATGTGGGTGGTCAACCGGGTTCATGGCAACACCACGAACGGTTGGGCGAACGCCACGCCAGCGTTTGGCACCAGCTTTACCCAGCGAACGCAGGCTGTGCTCGGAGTTCGAGACTTCGCCCAGGGTCGCACGGCATTCAGCCAGGACTTTACGCATTTCACCGGAACGCAGACGCAGGGTCACGTAGACACCTTCACGAGCGATCAGCTGAGCCGAAGCACCAGCGGAACGAGCGATCTGTGCACCTTTACCTGGCTTCAGTTCGATGCCGTGCACGGTAGAACCGACTGGAATGTTGCGCAGTTGCAGAGCGTTGCCTGGCTTGATTGGAGCCAGAGCGCCCGCGATCAGCTGGTCGCCAGCACTCACGCCTTTAGGGGCGATGATGTAGCGGCGCTCGCCGTCTGCGTAGCAGAGCAGTGCGATGTGAGCAGTACGGTTTGGATCGTATTCGATACGCTCGACAGTGGCGACGATGCCATCTTTGTCGTTGCGACGGAAATCGACCATACGATAATGCTGCTTATGACCACCACCGATGTGACGAGTGGTAATACGGCCATTGTTGTTACGACCACCAGTCTTCGATTTTTTCTCGAGCAGCGGTGCGTGAGGAGCGCCTTTATGCAGCTCCTGGTTGACCACCTTGACCACAAAACGGCGGCCAGGGGAAGTCGGTTTGCATTTAACGATTGCCATGATGCACCCCTTCCTTACTCAGCACTGCTGCTGAAATCGAGATCTTGGCCTGGCTGAAGGGAGATAACTGCCTTCTTCCAGTCATTACGCTTGCCCAGACCGCGAGCAGTGCGCTTGCTCTTACCCAGAACATTCAGGGTAGTGACGCGCTCTACTTTCACGCTGAACAGGCTTTCGACGGCCTTCTTGATTTCCAGCTTGGTTGCGTCAGTAGCAACCTTGAAAACGAACTGGCCTTTCTTGTCTGCCAGAACCGTAGCCTTCTCGGAAACGTGCGGGCCAAGCAGAACTTTAAATACGCGTTCCTGGTTCATCCCAGCAGCTCCTCGAATTTCTTCACGGCCGACACGGTGATCAACACCTTGTCGTATGCGATCAGACTAACTGGATCGGAACCTTGAACGTCACGTACATCTACGTGCGGCAGGTTACGAGCAGCCAGGTACAGGTTCTGATCAACAGCGTCCGACACGATGAGAACATCGGTCAGGCTCATGTTGTTCAGCTTGCCCAGCAGATCTTTGGTTTTCGGAGTTTCAACAGCGAAATCCTGAACCACGACCAGACGATCAGTACGCACCAGCTCAGCAAGGATGGAACGCATTGCTGCGCGATACATCTTCTTGTTCAGCTTCTGGGAGTGATCCTGAGGACGAGCTGCGAAAGTGGTACCGCCGCCACGCCAGATTGGGCTACGGATAGTACCGGCACGAGCACGGCCAGTACCTTTCTGACGCCATGGGCGCTTGCCGCCACCACGAACGTCGGAACGGGTCTTCTGCTGCTTGCTACCTTGACGGCCGCCGGCCATGTAGGCCACGACTGCTTGGTGAACCAGCGTCTCGTTGAATTCGCCGCCAAATGTCAGTTCGGAAACTTCGATCGCTTGAGCGTCATTTACATTTAATTGCATGTCAGCTTCCCCTTAACCGCGAGCCTTGGCTGCTGGACGTACAACCAGGTTGCCGCCAGTAGCGCCAGGAACAGCGCCCTTGACCAACAACAGATTGCGTTCAGCGTCCACGCGCACTACTTCCAGGGACTGCACGGTCACGCGCTCAGCGCCCATATGACCGGACATTTTTTTGCCCTTGAATACACGACCAGGAGTCTGGCACTGGCCGATAGAGCCTGGGACGCGGTGGGATACGGAGTTACCGTGGGTGTTATCTTGCCCGCGGAAATTCCAACGCTTGATCGTACCCTGGAAGCCTTTACCCTTGGACTGACCGGTTACATCAACCAGTTGACCAGCGGCGAAGATTTCAGCGTTGATCAGATCGCCAGCCTGGTACTCGCCTTCTTCAAGACGGAATTCCATGGTGGTGCGACCAGCGGCAACGTTCGCCTTAGCGAAGTGGCCAGCCTGAGCTGCTGTTACACGCGAAGCGCGACGCTCGCCGACAGTGACTTGCACTGCACGATAGCCATCGGTCTCTTCAGTTTTGAACTGGGTGACGCGATTCGGCTCGATCTCAATGACCGTGACCGGAATGGAGACACCTTCTTCGGTGAAAATACGGGTCATACCGCATTTACGACCGACTACACCAATAGTCATGTTGTAAACCTCATGAGTGTACGGGGCTTTCACCCGCTATGGCCGCCCATTTCAGAGCGTTACACGACTAAGACCGAGTCTTAGCCGAGGCTGATCTGCACTTCCACACCGGCCGCAAGATCAAGCTTCATAAGAGCATCAACGGTTTTATCCGTTGGCTGGACGATGTCCAGAACGCGCTTATGAGTGCGGATTTCGTACTGGTCACGCGCGTCTTTGTTGACGTGCGGGGAAACCAGAACGGTGAACCGCTCTTTACGGGTAGGCAGTGGAATTGGACCACGCACTTGAGCACCAGTACGTTTCGCGGTTTCCACGATTTCCTGGGTTGATTGGTCGATCAGGCGATGGTCGAAAGCCTTCAACCTGATACGGATTTGCTGATTTTGCATTGGATTTCAGACTCCGGCTGCTATTCCCACCGGGCGCAATACGCCCGTTAAAAGGAGGCGCAATTCTATAGACGCCCCAGATAGGTGTCAACCCAATAAAAAAGCCCCCGCTGAGCGGGGGCTTTTTCAATCCATCAAGCAGTCTCTATAAAAGAGATTACTCGATGATTTTGGCTACGACGCCAGCGCCGACGGTACGACCGCCTTCACGGATAGCGAAACGCAGACCGTCTTCCATCGCGATGGTTTTGATCAGGGTAACAGTCATCTGAATGTTGTCACCTGGCATTACCATTTCAACGCCTTCTGGCAGCTCGCAGTTACCAGTCACGTCAGTAGTACGGAAGTAGAACTGTGGACGGTAGCCTTTGAAGAACGGAGTGTGACGACCGCCTTCTTCCTTGCTCAGAACGTAAACTTCTGCGGTGAACTTGGTGTGCGGCTTAACCGAACCTGGCTTAACCAGAACCTGACCACGCTCAACGTCGTCACGCTTGGTACCACGCAGCAGAACGCCGCAGTTCTCGCCAGCACGACCTTCGTCGAGCAGCTTGCGGAACATCTCAACACCGGTGCAGGTGGTGGTGGTGGTGTCACGCAGACCAACGATTTCCAGTGCATCTTGAACGCGAACGATACCGCGCTCGATACGACCAGTCACAACAGTACCGCGACCCGAGATCGAGAATACGTCTTCGATTGGCATCAGGAATGGCTTGTCGATCATACGAACTGGTTCTGGGATGTAGCTGTCCAGAGTTTCAACCAGCTTCTTGACGGCAGTGGTGCCCATCTCGTTGTCGTCTTTGCCTTCCAGCGCCATACGAGCCGAACCGATGATGATTGGAGTGTCATCGCCCGGGAAGTCGTAGGTGGACAGCAGGTCGCGAACTTCCATCTCAACCAGTTCCAGCAGCTCAGCGTCGTCTACCAGGTCAGCCTTGTTCAGGAAAACCACGATGTACGGAACGCCTACCTGACGGGACAGCAGGATGTGCTCACGGGTTTGTGGCATCGGACCATCAGCGGCCGAGCAAACCAGGATAGCGCCGTCCATTTGAGCAGCACCGGTGATCATGTTCTTCACATAGTCAGCGTGACCTGGGCAGTCAACGTGAGCGTAGTGACGGATCAGCGAGTTGTACTCAACGTGCGCGGTGTTGATGGTGATACCGCGAGCTTTTTCTTCTGGAGCGCTGTCGATCTTGTCGAATTCAACTACGGCCGAACCGAAAACTTCGGAGCAGACGCGAGTCAGAGCAGCGGTCAGAGTGGTTTTACCGTGGTCAACGTGACCGATGGTGCCAACGTTGACGTGCGGTAGGGAACGATCAAATTTTTCTTTAGCCACGACAATTAACTCCTAGCCTAAAGGGGCTGAATCAGCCTTGTTTTTTGGTTACGGATTCGACGATGTGCGACGGAGCCGTATCGTATTTTTTGAATTCCATAGAGTAGCTTGCGCGACCCTGAGACATGGAACGAACGTCGGTCGCATAACCGAACATCTCACCCAGCGGAACCTCGGCACGGATAACCTTGCCGGACACTGTGTCTTCCATACCCTGGATCATGCCGCGACGACGGTTAAGGTCGCCCATCACATCACCCATATAGTCTTCAGGCGTAACAACCTCTACCGCCATGATCGGCTCAAGCAACTCACCACCGCCCTTCTGGGCCAGTTGCTTGGTCGCCATGGAAGCAGCCACCTTAAACGCCATCTCGTTGGAGTCGACGTCGTGGTAAGAACCATCGAACACGGTAGCCTTCAGGCCGATCAGCGGATAGCCGGCAACAACGCCGTTCTTCATCTGCTCTTCGATACCCTTCTGGATAGCCGGGATGTATTCCTTAGGAACCACACCACCTACTACTTCGTTCACGAATTGCAGACCTTCCTGACCTTCGTCAGCAGGAGCAAAACGGATCCAGCAGTGACCGAACTGACCACGACCGCCGGATTGACGAACGAACTTGCCTTCGATTTCACAGTTCTTCGTGATGCGCTCACGATACGAAACCTGAGGCTTGCCGATGTTGGCTTCGACGTTGAACTCACGGCGCATCCGGTCAACCAGGATGTCCAGGTGCAGCTCGCCCATGCCGGAGATGATCGTTTGACCAGTCTCTTCATCAGTCTTAACGCGGAAAGACGGGTCTTCCTGAGCAAGTTTGCCCAGAGCGATACCCATTTTTTCCTGGTCATCCTTGGTCTTAGGCTCTACGGCAACCGAAATAACCGGCTCCGGGAAGTCCATGCGAACCAGGATGATTGGCTTGTCAGCGTTGCAGAGGGTTTCACCAGTGGTGACGTCCTTCATGCCGATCAGGGCCGCGATGTCGCCAGCGCGTACTTCCTTGATCTCTTCACGGGCGTTTGCGTGCATTTGCACCATACGACCCACGCGCTCTTTCTTGCCTTTAACCGAGTTGATTACGCCGTCGCCGGAGTTCAACACGCCCGAGTAAACACGGACGAAGGTCAAGGTACCCACGAATGGGTCGGTAGCGATTTTGAACGCCAGAGCAGCAAACGGCTCGTCATCACTTGCGTGACGCTCCATTTCCTCTTCCTCGTTATCAGGGTTGGAACCCTTGATAGCAGGAATATCGGTAGGAGCAGGCAGGAAGTCGATAACGGCGTCGAGAACCAGGGGAACGCCCTTGTTCTTGAACGAAGAACCGCAAACAGCCAGAACGATTTCGCCGGCGATAGTACGCTGACGCAAAGCAGCTTTGATCTCTTCGATCGACAGCTCTTCGCCTTCCAGGTACTTGTTCATCAGCTCTTCGTTGGCTTCGGCAGCAGCTTCAACCATGTTGTTGCGCCACTCTTCAGCCAGCTCTTGCAGCTCGGCAGGAATGTCCTTGCGAACAGGGACCATACCCTTGTCGGAGTCATTCCAGTAGACAGCTTGCATGTTGATCAGATCGATCTGACCCTGGAAGTTGTCTTCGGAGCCGATTGCCAACTGGATTGGCACCGGAGTGTGACCCAGACGCTGCTTGATCTGACCGATCACGCGCAGGAAGTTAGCGCCAGCACGGTCCATCTTGTTTACGTAAACAAGACGTGGAACGCCGTACTTGTTGGCTTGACGCCATACGGTTTCCGACTGAGGCTCAACACCCGAAGTACCGCAGAACACAACGACAGCGCCGTCGAGTACGCGCAGGGAACGCTCTACTTCAATAGTGAAGTCTACGTGGCCCGGGGTATCGATTACGTTGAAGCGATGCTCGTGCGGGTACTGCTTCTCGGAACCTTTCCAGAAGGCGGTAATAGCAGCAGAAGTAATGGTAATACCACGCTCCTGCTCCTGAACCATCCAGTCTGTGGTCGCGGCGCCGTCATGCACCTCGCCCATTTTGTGACTTTTGCCGGTGTAAAACAGAACGCGCTCGGTGGTGGTGGTTTTACCAGCATCCACGTGAGCGACGATACCGATGTTACGGTAGCGGCTAATCGGAGTAGTACGAGCCATAAAGCCCTCGCAAAATTAGTGAAGCTAAAATTAGAAGCGGTAGTGCGAGAAAGCTTTGTTAGCTTCGGCCATACGGTGCACGTCTTCACGCTTCTTAACAGCAGCACCTTTACCTTCAGCAGCATCCAGCAGCTCGCCAGCCAAGCGCAGAGCCATAGACTTCTCGCCGCGCTTACGGGCGAAGTCTACCAACCAGCGCATTGCCAGAGCGTTACGACGGGAAGGACGAACCTCGACCGGAACCTGGTAAGTAGCACCACCAACGCGGCGCGACTTCACTTCGACCAGCGGAGCGATGGCGTCGAGTGCTTTTTCGAAGAGTTCCAGGGGATCGGTGCCGGCCTTACGAGCCGCAACGGTTTCCAGGGCACCATAAACGATACGCTCGGCAACGGCTTTCTTGCCGCTTTCCATAACGTGGTTCATGAATTTGGCGAGGATCTGGCTTCCGTATTTCGGATCGTCCAGAATCTCACGCTTTGCTGCTACGCGACGTCTTGGCATGATAAGCCCTCAAGCGGTCTTCAGGTTAGCTCGGGACAGATCCGAAGGATGCGTGCCCGACCTTACTCTTATCGACTCAATAAAATAAAAATCTGCAAAACGACCGATTACTTCGGACGCTTGGTACCGTACTTCGAACGACCCTGGTTACGGCCTTTAACGCCGGAAGTATCCAAGGAGCCGCGAACGGTGTGGTAACGAACACCTGGCAAGTCTTTTACACGACCGCCGCGGATCAGTACCACGCTGTGCTCTTGCAGGTTGTGGCCTTCACCACCGATGTACGAGGAAACCTCGAAACCGTTGGTCAGACGCACACGGCATACTTTACGCAGTGCCGAGTTAGGTTTTTTCGGCGTAGTGGTGTACACACGGGTGCACACGCCACGACGTTGCGGGCAGTTCTGCAGCGCAGGTACGTCGGATTTCTCGACGATACGCTTACGCGGCTGACGTACCAGCTGGTTGATAGTTGCCATCTACTAGCTCCACTGTTGTCTTGCGACGCTATTGTCTTGCAAGAAAAGCAAAATGGCAGGAACGAATTCCCGCCAAATTTAGGGGATCAAGAGTCTAAAGAGGATCTTGCCCCCAGTCAAGGCAAGGCCCCGACCTCCCCGCCCGTCGAACCTTGACAATTTGTCTCGATTCGACGAACGGAGCGATCAGGGCCTCAGCTCATTTATCGCAGAACTCAGTTACCGCTCGAGTTCAGCGCTTCGGTCAGTGCAGCTTCCACTTCACTGGCGCTTACGCGCAACGGTTTGTCAGCATCACGGCGGCGCTTGCGCTCGCTGTGATAAGCCAGACCGGTACCGGCCGGGATCAGACGACCCACGACCACGTTTTCTTTCAGGCCGCGCAGATAATCGCGCTTGCCGGTGACTGCCGCTTCGGTCAGTACGCGGGTGGTTTCCTGGAAGGAAGCCGCGGAGATGAACGATTCGGTCGACAACGACGCCTTGGTAATACCCAGCAGAACGCGAGTGAACTTGGAGACAAACTTGTCTTCCGCGTTCAGACGCTCGTTCTCTACCAGTACGTGAGTCAGTTCCATCTGGTCGCCCTTGATGAAGCTGGAATCGCCGGACTCGGAGATCTCAACTTTACGCAGCATCTGACGCAGAATGGTCTCGATGTGCTTGTCGTTGATCTTCACGCCTTGCAGACGATAAACGTCCTGGATCTCGTTAACGATGTACTTGGCCAGCGCGCTCACACCCAGCAGACGCAGGATGTCGTGCGGATCGCTCGGACCGTCGGAGATAACTTCGCCGCGGTTTACCTGTTCGCCTTCGAACACGTTCAGGTGACGCCACTTCGGAATCAGCTCTTCATACGGATCGCTACCGTCGTTCGGGGTGATAACCAGACGGCGCTTGCCTTTGGTCTCTTTACCGAACGCGATGGTGCCGCTGACTTCAGCCAGAATCGACGCTTCTTTCGGACGACGAGCTTCGAACAGGTCGGCAACACGCGGCAGACCACCGGTGATGTCACGGGTCTTCGAAGTTTCTTGCGGGATACGCGCGATAACATCACCGATCGCGATCTTCGCACCATCCGCCACACCGACCAGCGCGTTGGCTGGCAGGAAGTACTGAGCGATAACGTCAGTGCCTGGCAGCAACAGATCCTTGCCGCTGTCGTCGACCATCTTCACTGCAGGACGGATTTCCTTGCCCGCAGCTGGACGATCTTTCGCGTCGAGTACTTCAATGTTGGTCATACCGGTCAATTCGTCAGTCTGACGCTTGATCGTGATGCCTTCTTCCATGCCCACGTAGGTCACGGTACCTTTCATTTCGGTAACGATCGGGTGAGTGTGCGGATCCCACTTGGCCACGATTGCGCCAGCGTCGACCTTGTCACCTTCTTTAACCGAAATCACGGCACCGTACGGCAGCTTGTAACGCTCGCGCTCACGACCGAAGTCATCAGCGATTGCCAGCTCACCGGAACGGGACACAGCAACCAGATGGCCATCCACACGCTCAACGTGTTTCAGGTTGTGCAGACGGACAGTACCGCCATTCTTCACCTGAACGCTGTCGGCTGCGGAAGTACGGCTTGCCGCACCACCGATGTGGAACGTACGCATCGTCAGCTGGGTTCCCGGCTCACCGATGGACTGGGCAGCGATAACGCCGACCGCTTCACCGATGTTCACCTGGTGACCGCGAGCCAGATCACGGCCGTAGCACTTGGCGCAAATGCCATAGCGGGTTTCGCAGCTGATCGGCGAACGCACGATCACTTCGTCGATGCTGTTCAGCTCGATGAATTCAACCCACTTCTCGTCTACCAGAGTACCGGCAGGAACGATAACGTCCTCGGTGCCTGGCTTGAATACGTCACGGGCAATAACACGACCCAATACGCGCTCACCCAACGGCTCTACAACGTCACCGCCTTCAATGTGCGGAGTCATCAGCAGACCGTGTTCGGTGCCGCAATCGATCTCGGTTACAACCAGATCCTGCGCCACGTCTACCAGACGACGAGTCAGGTAACCGGAGTTCGCAGTTTTCAACGCGGTATCCGCCAGACCTTTACGAGCACCGTGAGTCGAGATGAAGTACTGGAGTACGCTCAGACCTTCACGGAAGTTCGCAGTAATCGGCGTTTCAATGATGGAACCGTCCGGCTTGGCCATCAGACCACGCATACCGGCCAGCTGACGAATCTGTGCTGCGGAACCCCGCGCACCCGAGTCGGCCATCATGTACATCGAGTTGAAAGACTCTTGGTCGACTTCGTCGCCGTGACGGTCGATGACTTTCTCTTTCGAGAGGTTGGCCATCATCGCCTTGGAAACTTCATCGTTCGCTTTCGACCAAAGGTCGATCACTTTGTTGTACTTCTCGCCCTGGGTTACCAGGCCGGAGGCGTACTGGCTCTCGATCTCTTTCACTTCGTCGGTGGCTGCACCGATGATGCGGGCTTTTTCGTCCGGGATAACGAAGTCGTTAACACCGATGGAAACGCCGGAGATGGTCGAGTAAGCGAAACCGGTGTACATCAACTGGTCAGCGAAGATCACGGTCTCTTTCAAACCAACCACGCGGTAGCACTGGTTGATCAGCTTGGAGATCGCCTTTTTCTTCATCGGCAAGTTGACGACGTCGTACGACAGACCTTTTGGCACAACCTGGAACAGCAGCGCACGGCCGACAGTGGTGTCGACGATACGGGTACCGCTCACGCTGTTGCCGTCACGGTCGTTGACGGTTTCGTTGATACGTACTTTAACCTTGGCGTGCAGTGCGGCTTCGCCGGCACGGAACACACGGTCAACTTCCTGCAGATCCGCGAATACACGACCTTCGCCCTTGGCGTTGATCGCTTCACGAGTCATGTAGTACAGACCCAATACAACGTCCTGCGACGGAACGATGATTGGCTCACCGTTGGCTGGCGACAGAATGTTGTTGGTCGACATCATCAACGCACGCGCTTCGAGCTGGGCTTCCAGCGTCAGCGGTACGTGCACGGCCATTTGGTCGCCGTCGAAGTCGGCGTTGTACGCGGCGCAGACCAGCGGGTGCAGCTGAATAGCCTTACCTTCGATCAGTACCGGTTCAAACGCCTGGATACCCAGACGGTGAAGGGTCGGTGCACGGTTGAGAAGAACCGGGTGTTCGCGAATCACTTCAGCGAGAACGTCCCAAACCTCTGGCAGTTCGCGCTCGACCATTTTCTTGGCCGCTTTGATGGTGGTCGCGAGACCACGCATTTCCAGCTTGCCGAAAATGAACGGTTTGAACAGCTCGAGAGCCATCTTCTTCGGCAGACCGCACTGATGCAGACGCAGGGTCGGGCCTACGGTAATTACCGAACGACCGGAGTAGTCAACACGCTTACCGAGCAAGTTCTGACGGAAACGACCCTGCTTACCCTTGATCATGTCAGCCAGGGATTTCAGAGGACGCTTGTTCGAACCGGTGATAGCGCGGCCACGACGACCGTTGTCGAGCAGAGCATCGACAGCTTCCTGCAACATACGCTTTTCGTTGCGCACGATGATGTCCGGAGCGGACAGATCCAGCAGGCGCTTCAAACGGTTGTTACGGTTGATCACTCGACGATACAGATCGTTGAGGTCGGAAGTCGCGAAGCGACCGCCATCCAGCGGGACCAGTGGACGCAGATCTGGCGGCAGAACCGGCAGAACGGTCAGCACCATCCACTCTGGCAGGTTGCCGGAACCCTGGAAGGCTTCCATCAACTTCAGACGCTTGGACAGCTTCTTGATCTTGGTTTCGGAGTTGGTTTGCGGAATTTCTTCACGCAGACGGCCAATCTCGTGTTCCAGGTCGATAGCGTGCAGCAGTTCACGGACAGCTTCTGCACCCATGCGGGCGTCGAAGTCGTCACCGAACTCTTCCAGCGCTTCGAAGTACTGCTCGTCGTTCAGCAGCTGACCTTTTTCAAGGGTGGTCATGCCTGGATCGATAACGACATAGCTCTCGAAGTAGAGAACGCGTTCGATATCACGCAGGGTCATGTCCATCAGCAGGCCGATACGGGACGGCAGCGATTTCAGGAACCAGATGTGGGCTACCGGCGAAGCCAGTTCGATGTGCGCCATGCGCTCACGACGAACCTTGGCCAGCGCAACTTCAACGCCGCACTTCTCGCAGATCACACCACGGTGCTTCAAGCGCTTGTACTTACCGCACAGGCACTCGTAATCCTTTACCGGGCCAAAGATCTTGGCGCAGAACAGACCGTCACGCTCAGGTTTGAACGTACGGTAGTTGATGGTTTCCGGCTTTTTAACTTCACCGAACGACCACGAGCGGATCATCTCAGGCGAGGCCAATCCGATACGGATGGCGTCGAACTCTTCGACTTGACCCTGGTTTTTCAGCAAATTCAGTAGGTCTTTCAAGGCCTTTCCTCCTGGCGGAGCAGAGAGCGGGCAATCCTGCCCCGCTCTCGATTCGCGTCACGTGTTATTCGGTTTCCAGATCGATATCGATGCCGAGGGAACGAATTTCCTTGATCAACACGTTGAAGGACTCGGGCATGCCCGGCTCCATACGGTGATCGCCATCCACGATGTTTTTGTACATCTTGGTACGGCCGTTCACATCGTCCGACTTCACTGTGAGCATTTCTTGCAGAGTGTAAGCAGCACCGTATGCTTCCAGTGCCCAGACCTCCATCTCCCCGAAACGCTGACCACCGAACTGCGCCTTACCACCCAGCGGCTGCTGGGTAACCAGGCTGTACGAACCGGTAGAACGCGCGTGCATCTTGTCGTCTACCAAGTGGTTCAGCTTCAGCATGTACATGTAGCCAACGGTAACTGGACGCTCAAACTTGTTGCCGGTACGGCCGTCAGTCAGCTGCATCTGGCCGCTTTCCGGCAGGTCTGCCAGTTTCAGCATGGCCTTGATTTCGCTTTCCTTGGCGCCGTCGAACACTGGGGTGGCCATTGGAACACCGCCACGCAGGTTCTTCGCCAGATCCAGGATTTCCTGATCGGAGAAGCTGTCCAGATCTTCGTTACGACCGCCGATCTGGTTGTAGATCTCGTCCAGGAAGGTACGCAGCTCAGCGACTTTACGCTGCTCTTCGACCATCCGGTTGATCTTCTCGCCCAGGCCTTTGGCCGCGAGGCCCAGGTGGGTTTCAAGGATCTGACCAACGTTCATACGCGAAGGTACGCCCAGCGGGTTGAGGACGACGTCGACCGGGGTGCCATTGGCATCGTGCGGCATGTCTTCAACCGGCATGATCACGGAGACCACACCTTTGTTACCGTGACGACCGGCCATCTTGTCGCCCGGCTGGATGCGACGACGGATTGCCAGGTAAACCTTGACGATTTTCAGCACGCCTGGAGCCAGGTCATCGCCCTGCTGCAGTTTGCGCTTCTTGTCTTCGAACTTGTCGTCGAGCAGACGGCGGCGATCAACGATGTAGGCCTGAGCCTTCTCGAGCTGCTCGTTCAGAGCATCTTCAGCCATGCGCAGCTTGAACCACTGACCATGCTCAAGACCGTCGAGTACTTCGTCGGTGATGTCCTGACCCTTCTTCAGACCGGCGCCGCCTTCAGCCTTGTGGCCTACCAGAGCGGAGCGCAGACGTTCGAAGGTCGCGCCTTCAACGATACGGAACTCTTCGTTCAGATCCTTGCGGATCTCGTCCAGCTGGGACTTCTCGATCGACAGTGCACGAGCATCACGCTCAACGCCGTCACGGGTGAAGACCTGTACGTCGATGACAGTACCTTTGGTGCCAGTTGGCACGCGCAGGGAGGTGTCTTTAACGTCGCTGGCTTTTTCACCGAAGATCGCACGCAGCAGTTTTTCTTCCGGAGTCAGCTGGGTCTCGCCTTTCGGAGTGACCTTGCCCACCAGGATGTCGCCTGCGCCTACTTCAGCACCTACGTAAACGATACCGGCTTCGTCCAGCTTGTTCAGTGCAGCTTCACCCACGTTCGGGATGTCCGCAGTGATTTCTTCTGGGCCAAGCTTGGTGTCACGGGCCACACAGGTCAGTTCCTGAATGTGGATCGTGGTGAAACGGTCTTCCTGAACAACACGCTCGGACAGGCAGATGGAGTCTTCGAAGTTGAAGCCGTTCCATGCCATGAACGCGATGCGCATGTTCTGACCCAGCGCCAGTTCACCCATGTCGGTGGACGGGCCGTCGGCCATGATGTCGCTACGCTGAACGCGATCACCCTTGCTCACCAGCGGACGCTGGTTGATGCAGGTGTTCTGGTTCGAGCGGGTGTATTTGGTCAGGTTGTAGATGTCGACACCCGCTTCACCGGTTTCGACTTCATCATCAGCAACACGAACCACGATACGGCTGGCGTCGACGGAATCGATCACGCCGCCACGACGAGCCACGACGCAAACGCCGGAGTCACGGGCTACGTTACGCTCCATGCCGGTACCTACCAGCGGCTTGTCAGCGCGCAGGGTTGGTACAGCTTGACGCTGCATGTTCGAACCCATCAACGCACGGTTGGCGTCGTCGTGCTCGAGGAACGGAATCAGCGACGCTGCGACCGAAACTACCTGCTTCGGCGAAACGTCCATCAAAGTGACGTCTTCCGGCGCCTTGACGGTGAATTCGTTCAGGTGACGTACGGCTACCAGTTCGTCGATCAGGACTTTCTGGTCGTTCATGGTCGCCGAAGCCTGCGCGATCACGTGATCGGCTTCTTCAATGGCGGACAGGAACACGATCTCGTCGGTGACCACACCCTCTTTCACCACGCGGTACGGGCTTTCCAGGAAGCCGTACTGGTTGGTGCGAGCGTAAGCCGCCAGGGAGTTGATCAGACCGATGTTCGGACCTTCCGGCGTTTCGATCGGGCATACACGGCCGTAGTGAGTCGGGTGTACGTCACGAACTTCAAAGCCTGCGCGCTCACGAGTCAGACCACCAGGGCCGAGTGCAGAAACACGACGCTTGTGGGTGATCTCGGACAGCGGGTTGTTCTGGTCCATGAACTGCGACAGCTGGCTGGAACCGAAGAACTCTTTCACCGCCGCAGCCACTGGCTTGGCGTTGATCAGGTCTTGCGGCATCAGGCCTTCGCTTTCTGCCATCGACAGACGCTCTTTGACCGCACGCTCAACACGCACCAGGCCAACGCGGAACTGGTTCTCGGCCATCTCGCCGACGCAACGAACGCGACGGTTACCCAAGTGGTCGATGTCGTCGACGATGCCTTTACCGTTACGGATGTCGACCAGAGTCTTCAGTACCGCGACGATGTCTTCCTTGCACAGCACGCCCGAACCTTCGATCTCGGTGCGACCGATACGACGGTTGAACTTCATCCGGCCGACCGCAGACAGGTCATAGCGCTCAGGGCTGAAGAACAGGTTGTTGAACAGGGTTTCGGCAGCGTCCTTGGTTGGCGGCTCGCCTGGACGCATCATGCGATAGATCTCGACCAGCGCTTCCAATTGGTTGCTGGTGGAGTCGATCTTCAGCGTGTCGGAGACGAACGGACCGCAGTCGATGTCGTTGGTGTACAGAGTTTCGATGCGAACGACACCGGCCTTGGCAATTTTCGCCAGGACTTCGGTCGACAGCTCGGTGTTGCACTCTGCCAGGATTTCGCCGGTAGCCGGATGCACGATGACCTTGGCGGTCGTGCGACCCAGGACGTAGTCCAGAGGCACATCCAGCTCTTTGATCCCGGCTTTTTCCAGCTGGTTGATGTGGCGGGCAGTAATACGACGGCCCTGCTCAACAATCACCTTGCCTTTGTCGTCCTGAATGTCGAGGACAGCGACTTCACCGCGCAGGCGCTGAGGCACCAGTTCCAGGCTCAGGCCTTCGCCTTTAACGTGGAATACGTTGGTGGTGTAGAACGCGTCCAGCACTTCTTCGGTGGTGTAACCGAGCGCGCGCAGCAGTACCGAGGCCGGCAGCTTGCGACGACGGTCGATACGCACGAACACGCAGTCTTTCGGGTCGAACTCGAAGTCCAGCCACGAACCGCGGTAAGGAATGATGCGAGCGGAGTACAACAGTTTGCCGGAGCTGTGCGTCTTGCCGCGGTCGTGGTCGAAGAACACGCCCGGGGAACGGTGCAGCTGGGAAACGATAACACGCTCGGTACCGTTGATTACGAAGGTACCGTTCTCAGTCATCAATGGGATTTCGCCCATGTAGACTTCTTGCTCTTTGATGTCCTTGATCGCTTTGTTCGACGATTCTTTGTCGAAAATGATCAGGCGCACTTTTACCCGCAAAGGTACGGCGAAAGTTACACCGCGCAATACGCATTCTTTGACATCAAATGCCGGTTCGCCCAGGCGATAACCGACGTACTCCAGCGCAGCATTGCCGGAGTAGCTGATGATCGGGAAAACGGATTTGAAGGCCGCATGCAGGCCCACGTCGCGGAACTGATCTTTAGTCGCTCCCGCTTGCAAGAATTCACGATACGAATCCAGCTGGATGGCCAGGAGGTACGGCACATCCATGACGTCCGGCAACTTGCTAAAGTCCTTGCGGATACGTTTTTTCTCAGTATATGAGTAAGCCATCAGCGTTCCCCAGCTTGGTCACCTGCTTGTTTGGCCCCTCCCGACGGGAGCAGCCAGAAAATCGTGCAAACCCCATGGTTTGCGCCACCGCATCGGGTGGTTACAGCGCCTTTATCAGCACCGACCCAGTCGGCTGCCAATAACGGAAAAAGGCCGGTGGCAAGAGCCACCAGCCATCAGCCTGTCGCTTGACGCTCGGGCTGGAGGAGCAAAGTCGATACTTATTTCAGTTCGACTTTAGCGCCTGCTTCTTCCAGCTTCTTCTTAGCGTCTTCAGCAGCTTCTTTCGAAACGCCTTCAGCTACAACCTGAGGAGCGCCGTCTACTTTCTCTTTGGCTTCTTTCAGGCCCAGACCGGTCAGTTCACGAACTGCCTTGATCACGTTAACCTTCTTCTCGCCAGCTTCCAGCAGAACAACGTTGAACTCGGTTTGCTCTTCAACAGCAGCAGCAGCTACAGCTGGGCCAGCCGAAGCAGCAGCAGCGGTAACACCGAAGGTTTCTTCCATCGCTTTGATCAGCTCAACGATTTCCACTACGGATTTCTGGCCGATTGCTTCGATGATTTGTTCGTTAGTCAGAGACATGACTCAATTCCTGAATTGGGGGACGGCCTACGCGACCATCGAAATAAACAAAAAACGCGAGAAGTTGACGAGCCTTAGGCTGCGGCAGCTTCTTTCTGGTCGCGAATTGCCGCCAGAGTACGAGCCAATTTGCTGGTAGCGCCTTGAATCACGCTCATCAGCTGAGAAATTGCTTCGTCACGGGTCGGCAGAGTTGCCAGTACGTCGATCTGATTAGCTGCGAGGAACTTGCCCTCGAACGCAGCTGCCTTGATCTCGAACTTGTCCTGACCCTTGGCAAACTCTTTGAAGATACGGGCAGCAGCGCCCGGATGTTCGTTCGAGAATGCAATCAGGGTCGGGCCGGTGAACACGTCGTTGAGGACACTGTATTCAGTGTCAGCAACAGCGCGCTTGAGCAGGGTGTTACGTACAACACGTACGTAAACGCCAGCTTCACGAGCCTCTTTACGGAGTCCGGTCATTGCGCCTACTGTTACGCCACGGGCATCAACCACGACAGCGGACAGAGCGACTTTGGCAGCCTCGTTGACTTCAGCGACGATGGCCTTCTTGTCTTCGAGATTAATTGCCACGGGTTTAACTCCTGCTTGTTACCGTTTCACTCGGTCGAAACCGAATGTCGTTTTGGTGTCTGATTCGGTAAGGAACCGGGAGCACCATCTGCGTAGGCTTGTGGTTTAAGGCTTGCGCCGCCTACGGTCTTGGATAGCCCCCGCCAGGCAGGGACCCCAATCTTTCAACTGGCGCGATCAAATCGCGCCAATTTTTGTCTTACGCGTCGAGCGAGCTTTGGTCGATAACCAGACCTGGGCCCATGGTGGTGCTCAGGGTAACGCGCTTGACGTAAATGCCTTTCGAGGAAGCTGGCTTGATACGCTTCAGATCAGCGATCAGGGCTTCAACGTTTTCCTTCAGCTTGACGGCATCGAAGCCGATCTTGCCAACGGAAGTGTGGATGATGCCGTTTTTGTCGGTGCGATAACGAACCTGACCAGCCTTGGCGTTTTTAACCGCGTTAGCCACGTCTGGAGTTACGGTGCCGACTTTCGGGTTAGGCATCAGGCCACGTGGACCGAGGATCTGACCCAGTTGACCTACAACGCGCATGGCATCCGGGGATGCAATCACTACGTCATAGTTCAGGTCGCCGCCTTTCATTTCGGCAGCCAGATCGTCCATACCTACACGGTCAGCGCCGGCAGCCAGAGCGGCCTCGGCAGCTGGACCCTGGGTGAACACGGCTACGCGAACGGTCTTGCCAGTGCCATGTGGCAGCACAGTAGCGCTACGAACAACCTGGTCGGATTTACGTGGGTCTACACCCAGGTTTACAGCAACGTCGAACGACTCGCTGAACTTGACAGTCGACAGCTCAGCCAGCAGAGCAGCAGCGTCTACAATGTTGTAGGCCTTGCCTGCTTCGATTTTGCCGGCGATAGCCTTTTGACGCTTGGTCAGCTTAGCCATTACACACCCTCCACGTTAAGGCCCATGCTACGAGCAGAACCGGCGATAGTACGCACGGCTGCATCCATATCAGCTGCAGTCAGATCCGCGTTTTTGGTTTTCGCGATTTCTTCCAGCTGAGCACGGGTAACAGTGCCGACCTTAACGGTGTTCGGACGAGCGGAACCGCTGGTCAGACCGGCCGCCTTCTTCAGCAGAACCGAAGCAGGGGTGGATTTGGTTTCGAAAGTGAAGCTACGGTCGCTGTAGACAGTGATGATCACTGGAGTCGGCAGACCTGCTTCAAGACCCTGAGTACGGGCGTTGAAGGCCTTGCAGAATTCCATGATGTTCACGCCGTGCTGACCCAGAGCAGGACCAACAGGTGGACTTGGGTTAGCCTGAGCGGCCTTCACTTGCAGCTTGATGTAAGCGGTAATCTTCTTGGCCATGAGGCACTCCAATTACGGGTTCGAACGCCTCGAAAGGCTCCCCGGTTACTTGCGCGTTTATCCCAGTGACGACAAAACCCCACAGCCTTGGGCTGTGGGGTTGGGATGCTTGCCCAGTTAGACCTTTTCGACCTGACTGAACTCCAGCTCCACCGGAGTAGAGCGACCGAAAATGAGCACCGCCACTTGGATCCGGCTCTTTTCGTAGTTAACTTCTTCAACAACGCCGTTGAAATCGGCGAATGGACCGTCGTTGACACGTACCGTCTCACCTGGCTCGAACAACGTCTTCGGCTTAGGCTTGTCGCTACCATCAGCAACGCGACGCAGAATTGCTTCTGCCTCTTTATCCGTAATAGGCGCTGGCTTATCAGCAGTACCGCCGATAAAACCCATCACGCGAGGAGTGTCCTTGACCAAGTGCCAAGTACCCTCATTCATATCCATCTGAACCAGCACGTAGCCTGGAAAGAACTTTCGCTCGCTTTTGCGCTTCTGGCCATTGCGCATCTCAACCACTTCTTCAGTGGGAACCAGAATCTCGCCGAAGCCATCTTCCATGCCAGCCAGCTTTACGCGCTCGATCAGCGAGCGCATCACATGCTTCTCGTAACCCGAGTAAGCATGCACAACATACCAACGCTTAGCCACGGGACACCCTTAGCCGACAATCAAGGAAACAAGCCAGCCGAGCAGGGAATCAAGCCCCCACAACAGCAACGCCATAACCAGAACAACAGCCACGACAATCAGCGTGGTCTGCGTGGTTTCTTGGCGAGTTGGCCACACGACTTTACGAATCTCGGTGCGAGCTTCCTTAACCAGTACAAAGAAAGACTTGCCCTTAGCAGTCTGCAGGCCTACAAAGGCAGCTACAGCAGCAATGACAAGCAAAGCAAGTACACGGTACAGGATCGGCGAAGCAGCGTAATACTGATTGCCAACAACGCCAACAACCACCAAAGCGACTACTACAAGCCACTTGAGCAGATCGAAGCGAGAGCCTTGAGCTTCAGCCTTAGGAGTCATCTATGAAGATCCTGTGAAAAGAAAGCCAGACACACCGAGTGAATCTGGCAGGTCAGGAGGGAATCGAACCCCCAACCTACGGTTTTGGAGACCGTCGCTCTGCCAATTGAGCTACTGACCTAAAACAAAATCAGGCCGACCATTATGCCGGCCCGAAAAATACATTACAACCGTTTATTCGATGATTTTGGCTACGACGCCAGCGCCGACGGTACGACCGCCTTCACGGATAGCGAAACGCAGACCGTCTTCCATCGCGATGGTTTTGATCAGGGTAACAGTCATCTGAATGTTGTCACCTGGCATTACCATTTCAACGCCTTCTGGCAGCTCGCAGTTACCAGTCACGTCAGTAGTACGGAAGTAGAACTGTGGACGGTAGCCTTTGAAGAACGGAGTGTGACGACCGCCTTCTTCCTTGCTCAGAACGTAAACTTCTGCGGTGAACTTGGTGTGCGGCTTAACCGAACCTGGCTTAACCAGAACCTGACCACGCTCAACGTCGTCACGCTTGGTACCACGCAGCAGAACGCCGCAGTTCTCGCCAGCACGACCTTCGTCGAGCAGCTTGCGGAACATCTCAACACCGGTGCAGGTGGTGGTGGTGGTGTCACGCAGACCAACGATTTCCAGTGCATCTTGAACGCGAACGATACCGCGCTCGATACGACCAGTCACAACAGTACCGCGACCCGAGATCGAGAATACGTCTTCGATTGGCATCAGGAATGGCTTGTCGATCATACGAACTGGTTCTGGGATGTAGCTGTCCAGAGTTTCAACCAGCTTCTTGACGGCAGTGGTGCCCATCTCGTTGTCGTCTTTGCCTTCCAGCGCCATACGAGCCGAACCGATGATGATTGGAGTGTCATCGCCCGGGAAGTCGTAGGTGGACAGCAGGTCGCGAACTTCCATCTCAACCAGTTCCAGCAGCTCAGCGTCGTCTACCAGGTCAGCCTTGTTCAGGAAAACCACGATGTACGGAACGCCTACCTGACGGGACAGCAGGATGTGCTCACGGGTTTGTGGCATCGGACCATCAGCGGCCGAGCAAACCAGGATAGCGCCGTCCATTTGAGCAGCACCGGTGATCATGTTCTTCACATAGTCAGCGTGACCTGGGCAGTCAACGTGAGCGTAGTGACGGATCAGCGAGTTGTACTCAACGTGCGCGGTGTTGATGGTGATACCGCGAGCTTTTTCTTCTGGAGCGCTGTCGATCTTGTCGAATTCAACTACGGCCGAACCGAAAACTTCGGAGCAGACGCGAGTCAGAGCAGCGGTCAGAGTGGTTTTACCGTGGTCAACGTGACCAATGGTCCCTACGTTGACGTGGGGCAGGGAACGATCAAATTTTTCCTTAGCCATCGATAACACCCTCAAACAGAAGAATTAGACAAACAATATCTACCATTAAAACAAAGGCAGATATTTTCATATCTGCCTTGTTATATGGAGCTCTTGAGCGGATTTGAACCGCTGACCTCACCCTTACCAAGGGTGTGCTCTACCAACTGAGCTACAAGAGCGAAACACTTTGCACAACCTGCAAACTTGGAGCGGGTAGCGGGAATCGAACCCGCATCATCAGCTTGGAAGGCTGAGGTTCTACCACTAAACTATACCCGCGGAGCCTGCAGCTCACGCTAAAATCTGGTGGAGGGAGAAGGATTCGAACCTTCGAAGTCGTAGACGTCAGATTTACAGTCTGATCCCTTTGGCCGCTCGGGAACCCCTCCTAATCAGGCCGGCATTCTATACTATGCCAAACCCCTGTCAAGCATTTTCTCATTTAAAAACCTGAGGTTAGCTGCATTGACACCGCTCTACTGCAACCGCCTGTTCAGGCCTTCACTGTGGAGCGGGCGCCATTCTATGCAAACTATTCAGCCGGTGCAACCCCTCCACACAGCATTATTTTATGTTTTAACTCATTGAATTCCTTGGAAAGGTTCTTCAACTGCTCATCTCCCAGCAAACGCTGGCTTTCAGGTGAAATTCGCAACCAATATCCTGAGTCAGGAAAGTCTTTTTGCGAAGACTGAGTCTTCACCTCCATCTGAACAAGACGCCGATCGAGAGCCTGCAGTGACTCCGCGCGGGCAAACCCACCGACGTAAAGGCACTGTTCACCTTCCGCCTCCGTGCGCGACGCCCCGGCTTTCTGTGCAGGAGAGCCACCACTCTCACTCAGCAAGCGAATATCTTGTTGCGTCCCCCGATACAAACTGAGGGGAGTGACATCTTTGGCTCGCAAAGGAGCCTCCTGCTGATGCCAGACGTAATAGAACACATTGAGAACAACCAGCAGCAGGAACAACCAACGCATACGAACCTCAGGAAAAAGGACACGCCATAGCCAAGCCCACAAACACCAGATCGGGAACGATTCGAGCATCAGGCGCAGCGCCTGCAACCAGTTCGGCATCTCCACCAGTGATAAAAACAGTGAAGTCCTGCCCCCAATAGGCTCGCGCCATCTCCAACTGAGTGAGCACAAACCCCTTCAACATCAGCGAACATCCGCGCTCTACAGCCTCGACCGTGGTACGGCCTGGAGCCTGGCTGGCCAAGGCACGCTCGGCAGCCAGATCCCCATATCGAATTTTCCTGGTATGGGTTCGCAGCTGATTACGCATCAACGGCATACCGGGACAAATGAAGCCACCAAGATGCTCACCGTCTGCAGCAATAAAATCCGCAGTGACCGCAGTGCCGAAATCCAGAACCAGGCACGCGCCATTCGCCAGATGAAAGCCACCAAGCATTGCAAGCCAACGATCCAGCCCCAGTCGCTCGTAATCCTCGTATCCATTTTTTACGCCAGACATCTCTCTAGCAGATTTCGCACAGACGACCGTTACGCCGAACTCCCGCTCAAGCATCGCGGTTAGCGCAACAGTTTCCTCAACAGTACGCACACTCACCAAACGGCAGTTACTTAATGCAAGTCCATCCAGGCCTCGAAGGCTTTCCAACAGCGCCTGATCTGAATCGACCACACCCTCTGCCATCAAGGCTACCGCCTTGGCCTTCAGCACTCGCCATTTAATGAAGCTGTTGCCGCAGTCGAGCTCAAGAATCATCACGCAACCTCAGGCTAAGCTCGCCGCCACTAAAGACTTTTTCCATGCCATTCACCTTCAATCGCAGCGCGCCCTGGTTATCGATCCCAAGCACTACGCCATCTATCTGATTGACACCCGCTATCAGGGAAACCATCCGCCCCTGCCAAAGATGGTTTTCTTCCCACTCAGTCTGAAGAACAGAAAAACCACCGACCTGGTGACGCTGTATGTATGCCTGTAATTGGTTACTCAACTCGACGACCAGCGCATTTCGATCAAAGCTTTTACCTGACTCCAACCTCATCGAGGTCCATTGCTGATCAACCTCATCAGCCGCCTGCATATTCACGTTAATGCCGATCCCTAGCACTACATGACATACATCTGCCGGATCTCCGACGAGCTCGAGCAATATCCCGGCGATTTTTTTACTGTCGACGAGAACATCATTCGGCCATTTCAGCCCCACGTCAGCCACTCCCAGCTTTCTGAGGGTTTGCATAACCGCGAGCCCAACGACCAGGCTCAGACCCTCAAGCTGACGCATACCACCATCAATGCGCAGTACAAGGCTGTAATAGAGATTCTCGGCAAAGGGACTTACCCATTTGCGCCCCCTACGCCCTCGACCGGCAATCTGCCGCTCCGCGACTACCAAAAATGGTGCAACCTGACCTTGCCCAATGGCCCGCAGCGCCTGGGCATTAGTAGAGTCAATGGAGTCAAAAACCGTTACTGGCCAGCTTGGCGACATTCCTGCCATGCCAAGGGGATCCAGCAACATCAAGGGGGTAGCCAACTGATAGCCTCGCCCCCGAACCTTATGAATGGACAGCCCAAGCTCCGCCTCAAGATGCTGAAGCTGCTTCCACACCGCACTTCGACTAATTCCCAGGGCCTCGCCCAAGTCCTGACCAGAATGGAATCGGCCATCCTTCAGAAGGTTCAACAACGTCAGCATGCAGATCTCGCCTCACAATGAGGCCCGAATAATATCCATGACCCGCGCCGTTGCATAGAAATCAAGCAGACGCATTTCCTGCGGGCAAAACAAAACCCCAACTGCTTTCGCAATTGGGGTTTCGGAATTTAATCTTGACGATGACCTACTCTCACATGGGGAAACCCCACACTACCATCGGCGATGCATCGTTTCACTTCTGAGT
>NZ_JARKMT010000014.1:0-130929 GCF_037626295.1 Pseudomonas sp. LF-5 | reverse complement strand
ATGCTGATAATCTTGCTGACTATCAGTCTGACTCCACAAGCACCCACACGAATTGCTTGATTCAGTTGTTAAAGAGCGGTTGGTTAAGATCTTTCGTCTCAACCGAGGCGCGCATTCTACAGCGCTTTTCCTTAAAAGCAACTAATTTTTTTCATCAAAATCAGTTACTTAAGCCAAGATCAACATCAAGCTGCTCGTTAGCGGGAGGCGAATAGTACAGTATTAAAATACGTGGTCAACCCCCTTCTAGAATTTTTTCCTTACCAAAGCACCTGGGTTGCCACTATGGAAGGCGGCTCCTGCCAAACAGGCAACCCAATCGCGACCTCAGCAAGCACGGCCAGGTGCGCAGACGCCGGTGTAGTTGACTCTAATTGCCTACCGTACTCCCCGGAGCCTCCATCCAGTGCCTGACTTGCCGAGCAACGCCGCCCACACAAAGCGCTTCAATGCAGTACTCGCCTACATCGACGCCAATCTCAAAGGTGACTTGTGGGAAGACGTTGGGCCAAGTGGCGAACTTTTCGGCGTTTCACTGCCATCGACAATTCACCACCTTCGTGGGCGTGCCTGTTTCAGGTTATGTACAGTTGATGCGGCTACGACGCGCAGCGCATGGCCTGTCCTCCCTCGCGGATTACTCGGTACTGGAAGCCGCGCTCAGTGCGGGCTTCGAAAGCCCCGAAGCATTTTCCTGAGCATTCAGGCGGACGTTCGGTTGGCTTGGATCGATCGTCGTCGAGTTCATCGTCGTAAGCTGCCTCTCGCCAAGGGGCAGCTATTGGCCTGGACTGTGTAAAAACCCAGACACTGCTTTGAAGTCTGCGTCGCTACGTAAGATCTGCCAATAAACGGTGAATCAGCCGGGTCTGAAATTTGCGCAGGAACGCGACGTTCGTTCGAGTTCTGACTGTCAAACCTGCTCTAAACAGTTTTGACAAATTCACGCGCACAAAAAGATGCGCATAAAATTGAATCTATACAAATCAAGTAACCAATGTTAGTTTCGGGCCGCCCCTTGGGCACCAATACGAAAGGTCTTGCCTGGCAAGGCCTTTTTTTTCGTCTGCTGGAAAGTGGCTGCTTTTATAGGAGCTACCGAAGGCTGCGATCTTTTGATCTTCCTCTGTTTCACCAACAGGACATCTCAAAGGATTCATTGCATGGAAACGTCACTGGAAACCGTCGCCCTGTTCTCCCTCAAACTCGCTTATGAGGAAGAAGGCCTGAGCCCGATTCTGCGAGATGACATGGTCATGGGGGATTACCAGAAAGACGTGTTCGAGTTGCTGGTGAAACGTCGTGATATCCAGACCATCCAATTCAAGCTGAACGAGTGCCTGGGGTTGGCGATGAATGCGTTGGGCGGTGTCGAGAAACCGCTGGGGCGTGAGCTGCACAAGTTGTCAGCCGACTTCAGTCAGGCGCAATCGCTGGAGCAGCTCGATCAGCCGCTCCTCGCGCTCAAGGGTTATTTGAAGGACATTCTCTAAACAGACGCGCGATCTGAAGAAACATCCCTTCGGATTACTTCAGTACCTTTACCACTCGAATGTCGATGGGAAACCCATCTGGCCCTTCCAGTTTCTTCCATCCCACGTATTGAAAAACCGCTTCCTGATCGATGGTGTCTCCCCTCTCCACCATTTCTCCGCCCAGCACCGCCACCCCTTTATAGATGGCGCAGTTGCCCTCATCGGGATGGGCGGTGTAGATGACATAGGGTTTGACGTACTGCACGGCGCGGAAATGTCGGCCGCAGCCCCAGTCGACCGTGATCATCAGGGTCTTCAGGTAGTCTTCGCCATCCGTTTCCGAATCCTCGGCGAGCTCTTTGAGCTTGCCAAGTCCGCCGACGTCGCTAAAGCCCAGGGCGCGGGCGCGCTTGTATTCCGGAGACTCCTGGTGCTCGGCCTGATCTTTGAAGTATTGCTGTTGAAGCTCTGCAACCAGGACCTCCTCTTCCTTGTTCCGGATCTCGAACGCTTGCGCAATGACGTTTTCGCAACGGGCATATTCGGGAGAGGCAAGGTTTGCCTGCGCGAGGTGATCGCGATGGACGTAAAGAGTGTGATTCAAGCTGTCGACGCGGTTCATCGCTTGCCTGGTCGTCATGACCCCGTTTTGAACGTTGTTCACTACTTGCTGAAAACCCTGACAATCGGAGAGGTATCCTTTCCAGGCGACCTCCGGGGTTTCATCCCAGCCGGCAAACGCCGGGGTCATTACGATGGCGAAGAGGAATGCGCCGAGCAGGCGCGAGACAGAAGAAACAATCGGCATGCGTAGTCCGTTACGTTGTTGAAGAAAGTGGCGCAAAGCTACTATTTTGCTATCTTGCCGTCCACTTCGCAGGAGGCATCTCAACCGCCTCAATAATCGCGCACTCGGGAATAAACCAATGGATGCTTTGTTGTGCTTGTCAGTGATGGCCGGAACCTGGATGTGGGTGGTGAAACAACGGGGTGACTGGAACTTGTTACTTGCCAACCTTGCTGGCGCCGGAAGTAGCGTGGTGACCGGTATTGTGTTCACGCTGATTTACGGCGCTGTCATTGGTACGTCGATGGCGACACCAAACCTCAATCGCAGTCTGGTGGTGTTCATCACAAGCGCGGGGGTTCTGGCGGGGGTTTGGTTGTGGATTGCCAATCGCCGCCAACCCGAACATCCGGTTGCGCGTCAGTTGCTGGGCGCGGTGTGTGGCTTCGCCGCCGGCATGACGACCTTGCTGCTGCTTGCTGTGAATTATTTCCCCAACACATGATCGGACGGCGTGACTGTTTTGCTATCTTGCCGCCCATCGTCAGCGTTCACTTCGGGCGTGCGTTGATTTCAGGTTTCGAAGTATTAAGGAAAGGATCGAATGGAGTTTCTGCGTTTTCTGGCGTTTGTCGCGGCTTGGGGTTTCATGTGGCGCTGGGTGGTTAAGAACCGCGGTAGCTGGAATATCTTCTACGGCAATATTGTTGGTGCAGCGGGCGGTTTCATCGTGGCAATGGTCGTGCTGTCGATTACGTTTTCGTTGTTTCCAGTGGCACCGGCGCAAACCGATAGCCGCGAAACAGAGCGCGCCGCGGCAGCACTCATGCCAGAAGTAGAAAGGTCAATGGAGCCTGTACCGGTGATCGCATCGACCCCTGCCGATTCCGACAATCTTGCGACCTACGTCGCCAGCGAACCACAGAACGAGCCTTCTCCGCCCGAGTCCGCCCTTCTGCCGAACTACAGCAAACGCCTGCCCGCGTCACTGCTGGAGAAGGACTTCAAGGACAACGTGCACAACGACTTTGCCGTTTCGCGCCGATTGGCCGGCACTCATCCGAACGCGGACCGGTCCCTGATGGCGTTCATGATTTGCGAACCCTTCATCAAGAGCGCCATGCGCTTTTCCGCGTCGACCGCGATCGCCAGTGCGAAGAGCGCGAGCAGCCAGCGGTTCAAGGATCAGACCTACACCATCAGCAGCACCGTCAGCGCTCGCAACATGTTGGGCGACAACGTCAGCTACGGTTTCGACTGCTCGGTTCAACAAGTGGACAGTAAAGACACTGACAAGGCCGCGTGGCGCCTGCTCGGTCTGAAATTGAAGAAGATCGAGTCTTAAGCCTCATTTAAGGGTTCAAGGCGCCGGCTGCGCTATCATCGCCGGCTTGTGCGCCTTGAGCTTTGCCCCGGAATGTCCCTGACACTTGCTGAACTGAATCCGCTGCCTCCCGTCTTGGCCGGCCCGCTGCTGCGACGGCTGGAACCGACGCGACTGGTGCTATGGCTGGTGGGCAGCCGACAACTGTCGCTGACCTTGCGCCTGCAAGGTGTAGGAGATATCCCTCTCGACGCCGGGAAATGCACGGTCATTCCTGTCGGTCGCAAAGCATTTGTTCATCTGATTGATGTTCCTCTCGATAGCGCCCTGCCCGGCGATACGCGTATCGACTATGACCTGCTGATCGACCACACAACCGGCATCGCCGACTGGGCGCCGCATCTGCTGTACGGCGATGCGACGAGCCCGAACTTCGTCCTGCGCTCGCGGATCGACCAACTGCTACACGGGTCCTGTCGCAAGCCGCATCACCCGGCAACCGATGGCTTGCTGTGTGTCGACCAATTGCTGGCAGACGAAACCGATCCGCAACAACGCCCGGCACTGTTGATGATGAGCGGTGACCAGGTCTACGCCGACGACGTTGCCGGCCCGATGCTGCGGGCGATCCACGCCTTGATCGAACGCCTTGGCCTGTACGACGAACACCTCGAAGGCGCCGTCGTCAGCGACAGCGCCAGGCTTTACGAACACCCGGCCAGTTACTACCACCGCGCGGATTTGTTACCGGCGCTGGAAAGCAACGAGACCTTGCGTGAGCGATTTTTCGGTGGCGCGCGTAAGCCGATTTTCACCAGCAGCAGTGCCGACAATCATCTGGTGACCTTCGCCGAGGTCATGGCGATGTACTTGCTGGTGTGGTCGCCGACGGCCTGGACGCTGATCAATCCGCAAACGCCCGAACTGACGCCTGCACGGCTCAAGCGCTATACCCTCGAACAGACTCGCATCATTGGCTTCAAGGCCGGCTTGGGCAATGTCGCCCGGGCGTTGGCGCACCTGCCAAGCCTGATGATTTTCGACGATCACGACATCACCGATGACTGGAACCTGTCCGCGCAATGGGAGGAAACGGCCTACGGCCATCCGTTCTCCAAACGCATCATCGGTAACGCCTTGATCGCGTACATGTTGTGCCAGGGCTGGGGCAATAACCCTGATGCCTTCAAGGATGTCCTGGAGAAAACCCGACGCCTGAGCGCCAGCGGCGATGATCAGTACCTCGACAGCCCGGTGCAGGACGCGCTGATTGATGACCTGCTGCGTTTTCAGAATTGGCATTTCGTATTGCCGAGCAGTCCGGCGCTGCTGGTCATCGACACCCGCACCCGCCGCTGGCGCAGTGAAATGGCGCTCAAGCAACCGTCGGGCTTGCTCGACTGGGAAGCCTTGAGCGAGTTGCAGCAGGCGTTGCTCGATCACCCGTCGGCGATCATCGTTTCACCGGCGCCGATCTTCGGCGTGAAGCTGATTGAAACCGTGCAGAAGCTGTTCAGCTGGTGCGGTTACCCGCTGCTGGTGGACGCGGAAAACTGGATGGCCCATCGCGGCGCCGCACAGGTGATCCTGAATATTTTCCGACACTCGCGTACCCCCGGTAACTACGTGGTGCTGTCGGGCGATGTGCATTATTCCTTCGTCTACGAAGTGCTGATCCGACACCGCAAGGCCGGTCCGCGGATCTGGCAGATCACCAGCAGCGGGATCAAGAACGAGTTTCCGAAAACCTTGCTGGAGTGGTTCGACCGGCTCAATCGCTGGCTCTACTCGCCGCGCTCGCCACTCAACTGGTTTACCAAACGCCGACGCATGCGCATCGTGCCGTACAGGCCCGAACATGCAGAGGCCGGTGAGCGCTTGTGGAATTCGGCGGGGATCGGGCAGGTGTTTTTCAATGAACAGGGGCAGCCGAGCGAGATCATTCAGCACAATTCAAATGGGGCGGTGAAGACGCGGATGCTGGCGCCGGAGTTGACGGATTATCCTGATTAGCGCCTCGCATTTTTCCAATGTGGGCGAGCCTGCTCGCGAATGCGATTGATCATTCAATATAAGTATCGACTGACCCACCGCCATCGCGAGCAGGCTCGCTCCCACAGGTGTCATCGGTTGCCTGTCAGTGTGCGGTTACAGCAAGCCCCACACCTCTGACAATCATCCCCACCTCGCGCTCATCAATCGTCAGCGGTGGCAGCAGCCGTATCGTCTTGCCACGCGTAACGTTGATCAGCAACCCATGATCCCGTGCGGCAATCAGCGTCAGATCACGCACCGGCTGTTTCAACTCGATACCGATCATCAAGCCCTGCCCACGAATCGCCAGTACATTCGGATTGTCTGCCAGTTCTGCGCGCAGGCGAGTCAACAGGCGATCCCCCTGAATCCGCGCGTTTTCCAGCAGCCCCTGTTCTTCGATGATATCCAGCACCGTGCAACCGACCCGGCAAGCCAGCGGATTGCCACCGAACGTACTGCCATGACTGCCGGGCGTGAACAGTTCCGCCGCCTTGCCCCGTGCCAGGCAGGCGCCGATCGGTACGCCATTGCCCAGTCCCTTGGCCAGGGTCATCACATCCGGAACGATGTCTTCATGCTGGAACGCGAACCACCGGCCGGTGCGGCCGATGCCAGTCTGGATTTCGTCGAGCATCAGCAGCCAGGCGCGCCGGCTGCACAGGTCACGCAGGGCTTGCAGGTAACCGGGTGGAGCCAGTTGTACGCCGCTTTCGCCTTGAATCGGCTCGACGAGAATCGCAACGATCCGCTCGCCATGCTTTTGCTGCACCTGCTCCAGCGCCACCAGATCACCGAACGGCACTTTGATGAAATCCCCCGGAAGTTCGTTGAAACCCAGGCGCACCGCCGGGCCATCGCTGGCCGACAAGGTGCCCAGCGTGCGGCCATGAAACGCGTTGGCCATGACCACCACCAGCGGCTGTTCGATGCCTTTGCGCCAGCCGTACAAACGCGCCAGTTTCAGCGCAGTTTCGTTGGCCTCAGCGCCGGAATTGTTGAAAAACGCCCGATCCATCCCCGACAACCCGGTCAGCCGTTTGGCCAGTTGCTGCTGCCAGTCGATGCTGTACAGATTCGACGTGTGCAACAGCAGCCCTGCCTGCTCGCTGATGGCAGCGACAATGCGCGGATGCGAATGGCCAACATTGGTCACCGCTACGCCAGCGACGGCATCCAGATACTCACGACCGGCCTGATCCCACAGGCGAGTGCCCAGGCCCTTGGTGAAACTCAAGGCCAGCGGTTGGTAAGTGTTCATCAGGGCGGCGGTCATGACTTCAAACTCCAGTGCAGGTCGGTGTGTCTGCAGTATGGTTAGCCACCAGAACTGGATAAACTCGGCAAAACTTCTTTCATTTAAAAGCAGGGCTTGATAATGGACCTGTTCCAGTCGATGAATGTTTACGTCAAAGTCGTTGAAGCCGGGAGCATGACGGCAGCCGCGTTGCAGTGCGACATGTCGACGACCATGGTCGGCAATCACCTGCGGGCGCTGGAGCAACGGCTCGGCGTGCAACTGCTGCAACGCACGACCCGGCGACAACGGCTTACCGAATTTGGCAGTGTTTATTACCAGCGCTGCCTGGAAGTATTGGGGTTGGTCGCCGATTCCGAACGCCTGGCCGAACAGACCCTCGATCAACCCCGGGGCATGCTGCGCCTCACCGCGCCGCTGACGTTCGGCGTTGAACGGCTGGCGCCGGCGCTCAGTGAGTTTTCCTTGCTGTACCCACAGGTCAAACTCGATGTGGTGCTGACCAACAGCCGTCCCGACCTACTGGAGAGCGGTCTCGATGTGGCGTTTCGGCTCGGCAATTTCGAGCAGTCCAACCTGATCGCCCGGCCCTTGATCGACTACACCCTGACCGCGTGCGCGTCGCCGCAATATGTCGCCCGGCGCGGCATGCCGAAAACGCCGGAAGACTTGCAGCATCACGATTGCCTGTCGTTCGCCTATCCCGCCGGTGATGACTGGCAATCAGTGGAAAAACGTTGGCGCCTCAGCGGCCCCGACGGGGAGATCATGGTCGACGTCAGCGGGCCGATGCTGATCAACAGTTCCGCCGGGCTGCACCAGGCTGCCCGCACCGGCATGGGCATCGTGATGTTGCCGGATGCGCTGGTGGAACAAGACCTGCGCGAAGGCCGCCTGGTTAAAGTGATCGCCGATTTCCAGCCACCCAGCCGACCGATGCATCTGCTCTACGCACCGGATCGCTATCGCTTGCCGAAACTGCGTCGTTTCGTAGAGTTTGTCATGCAGCGCTGGGGTAAATCCTGACGTCACTTGCACCAGCCCACCATGAAGAATCGCTGACAAGGACCCGAACAGCAGATGAACAACACACTCAACGTACGCGATTTGCAGCCCGCCGAAACGCAATCGGTGCGGCTGTTTCTCGGGCAGCATGGCTGGGGCCATCGCACCGGCTCAGCTGAACACTTCGCCCAGTTGATCGAGCACTCTCAGCGCACCGCCGTCGCCGTCCAGGGTGAGCGCATCATCGGTTTCGCTCGCGGGATCACCGATGGCTTGTCCAACGGCTACCTGTCGATGGTGGTGGTCGATGAGCAGCATCGGCGTGCAGGGATTGGCCGCGCACTGGTCGAGCACATCATGGGCGACAACCCGGATATCACGTGGGTGCTGCGTGCCGGGCGCGAAGGCGCTGAGACTTTTTTCGCCAGCCTGGGTTTCGAGACCTCGGTGATTGCCATGGAACGGCCGCGCCGGAAATAGCACGAGCCGGGAAAAAACTCGACCGGCAGACCGTTGTTCCGTGACAACACCGCCCCGCTCCCCTAAATTAACCGGCCTGAAAAAGACCTCGCGCTTTCTCATCTCCACTCAAGTTAAAAAAGTAGTGAAATTTCAATGTCCGATTTCAACACCGCTGAATCCGTAGTCACCGAATCGTCCAAAGCGGAATACGAAAACTCCATCAATCTTTCACAACACCTCCCACAAGCCAAAATCATCAGCGAGATGGTGCTGGATGCATTCCAGTCCACCCGCGAAAGCGACCAGATCCGCGAACTGCGCGCCGCGATCCGTCAAGCGCACGACAGCTTCGATGACGACAAGGCCTACGAGCTGATGGGCGAACTCAAGCGCCTGAAAGACGCCGAAGCCGCCGACATCGCCGCCCTGGAAGACCTGAGCAGCAAGTTCTCGATCGGCCGCATCCTGTCCAGCTTCAAGGACGATCCGGCGTTTCAGGAAATCGTTTATGGCCTGGCGCTGAAAGTGCTGAACCAGACTCATCAGGCGATCAGTAACCCGAGCGGTGGCAAGAGCAAAGCGGCCAAGAAGAAAGAAGTCGAAATCTTCACCATCAGCAAGGACGGCATCAGCGTAACGCTGCCGTTGCGCACTCCGCGTTCGCGCCTGAACGTTGACCGTGCAGCGCTGGAATTCCTCGGTTTCACCTTCGTCGGTGAAGGCGAAGAAGCGGAACTGGAAAGCGAAACGTTCCTCGACAACGCCGGCACCGAGCAGGCGGTAAACCGCAAGAACATCATCACCGCGCTGCAACAGCAGACCGCGTTCGATGGCTACAGCATCGCCGCGCAGTAATAGCGCAGCTGCTGTACGAAAAAGCCCCGCGCTGAGATTCAGGCGGGGCTTTTTGGTTTTCGGCGGGCGTTAGTGGAATGGCGTAAATCCCAGCCCCTCACCCCAGCCCTCTCCCAAGGGAGAGGAAGCCGATCGGGAGATATTGATGCGACGCATCGAAATCAAAGTACTGTGCGGAATCCGCTATCGCCTCGATCTCTCAGGTCGATGTATAGCGCAAGACGCCTCGGTCAGTCCCCTCTCCCTCCAGGAGAGGGAGCCGATCGGGAGATATTGAAGAGACGCATCGAAATGAAAGTACTGTGCGGAGTCCGCTATCGCCTCGATCTCTCAGGTCGATGTATAGCGCAAGACGCCTCGGTCAGTCCCCTCCCCGTCCGGGCGGTCCGACGTTTCGGGAGGGTCAGGGTGAGGGCAAGCTGCCAAATCTTCAAGCCGACGGATGCAACGCTACAATCATGTCCACTTCAATCGCCGCGTTCTTCGGCAACTGATACACACCGACCGTGCTGCGCGTGTGCCGGCCGGCATCGCCGAGCACATGGCTGAACACGTCCGACGCGCCGTTGGCCACTTCGCTAAGGTCAACAAAGTCCGGCGTCGACTTCACGTACACGGTGACTCGCAACAACGCCTTGATCTTGTCCAGCGAACCCACCGCATCGACGATCAGCGCCAGGCAGCGCATCGCACTGATGCTGGCGGCGGCCTGCGCATCCTTAAGGGTCAACTCCAGGCCGACACGCCCCGGGTACTGAATCTTGCCGTTAGTGCGCGGCACCATACCGCTGATGTAAAGCTCATCATGATGACGGATCAGCGGCGCGTAATTGCCACCGGCGGTGTTCTCGCCATAAATGTCGTAGTTCAGCTCTTGGGCCAGGGCGATGAAGCGTTCATCACAGGTCATCCTATCAGTCATTTCGCCCAGCCTCTTGATCTATGCGTGAATATCGCGGAGTAAAACAGTTGAGCGCCGAGGGAGTGGCATGGCGCTATCACTGACATGACTGGATCCAAATCTAGGAGGTTTGCGGCGATACCGCAACCTGCCTGCCTGAAGCGCTTGTTGCGTTGCGGCCATTGGCGGCACATCAAATCAGCATAATCCACCCAACAAAAAACCCCGCACATCTCTCAATGTGCGGGGTTTTTCTTGAAGCCTCGAAACCTTACGGCGCGTACGTCAGCAGCAGCTCTGCGGGCACCTTGAAGTCCAGGGACATCATGACGCTCAACGCAGTGATGGTGAAGATCGAGAACACGAACAGCTTGCGTGCCCAGACCGTGTCATCCACTGCCTTGTAGCCGGTCCAGGCCATGTACAGCCAGTACATGCCCATGGCCGCGGCAACGGCGAGGTAGCTCATGCCGGCGTAACCGCTGAAGGTCAGCATCAAGGTCGCTACGAGGAACGCCAGGATGTAGAGCAGGATGTGCTTCTTGGCCACTTGAATCCCGCGCTTAACGGGCAGCACCGGAATCGATGCGGCCAGGTAATCGTTGAAGCGGAAGATCGCGATGGCGTAGGAATGCGGCATCTGCCACAGGCTGAACATCACCAGCAGGGTCAGCGCGGCCATGTCGAAGCTGTTGGTTACGGCAACGTAACCGATCACTGGCGGCATGGCGCCCGACAGACTGCCCACCAGCGTGCCGTGAACCGACTTGCGCTTGAGGTACAGGCTGTAGAAGCCGACGTAGATGATGAAGCCGATGACCGCGAACAGCGCGGCCAACGGGTTGGCTACCTTGTACAACAACGCAACGCCGAGAACACCAAGGATGGTCGCGTAAACCAGGGCCAGTTTCAGGGAGATCAAGCCCTGCACCAGCACCCGGTTCTTGGTGCGTTCCATCTTCAGGTCGATGTCGCGGTCGATGCAGTTGTTGAACACGCAACCGGACGCTACAACCAGGGAGGTGCCGATCATGGCTGCCAGAAACACCGCCAGATCGACATGCCCTTTCGAGGCCAGGAAGAACCCGCCTGCCACAGAAAGCACGTTACCGAAAATGATCCCCGGTTTGGTGATTTGGATAAAGTGCTTGAGCGACATCGGGTCTTACCTCACTTCGCCATCATGTACGTGTGGATGCTGAACATGATCCACAGCGACAGGCCAACCAGCAGCACGATCACGATCGCCGTAAAGACGAATGCAATCACGTTGTTACGCTGAGCAATGGAACGGTCCAGGTGCAGGAAGTAATACAGGTGAACGATCACCTGGATCACTGCGAACAGCAGAACGATTGCCAGCGTGGTGGCCTTCGGCAGGCTCGGGTACATCACCAGGCCGAACGGGATGACGGTCAGGATCACCGACAGGATGAAGCCAATGGCGTACGACTTTACGCTGCCGTGGCCAGCATCATGGCTGTCATGGGAGTGTGCATTAGCCATTACAGAGTCCCCATCAGGTAAACAACGGTGAATACGCAGATCCACACCACGTCCAGGAAGTGCCAGAACAGGCTCAGGCAGCTCAGACGGGTCTTGTTGGTCGCCGTCAGGCCGTGCTTGTTGACCTGGTACATCATGATGCCCATCCAGATCAGACCTGCGGATACGTGCAGACCGTGGGTACCGACCAGGGTGAAGAACGCGGACAGGAAGCCCGAACGGCTAGGACCGAAGCCCTCGGAGATCAGCAGGTGGAACTCGTTGATCTCCATGGCGATAAAGCCGGCGCCGAGCAGGAAGGTCATGAACAGCCAACCCAGAACCTGCTGCTTCTTGCCCTTGTACAACGCCAGCATGGCGAAGCCGTAGGTGATCGAACTGAACAACAGCAGAGCGGTTTCGCCCAGCACGTATGGCAGTTCGAAGATGTCGTGGCCCGACGGGCCACCGGCAACGTTGTTTACCAGTACTGCGTACACCGCGAAGATCGACGCAAACAGAATGCAGTCGGTCATCAGGTAGAGCCAGAAACCGTATACGGTCATCTCGCCCGAGTCGTGGTGATGGTCATCGTGCCCATGGTCACCATGGGCGTGTCCAACATTGGTCACTAAATTCGACATGGTTTAAGCCTGTTCCAACGAGGTTTCAACACGGGTGGCACCGGCCGGGATTTTCCCTGCCGCGACCAGACGCTTGTGCTGCTCGGCTTCGATACGCTCGATCGTTTCAACCGGAACCATATAGCCCTGGTCGTCACGTGCAGCGTGGATAACGAAGTAGATGACGGTGCCGGCCAGGCTGGCGATCGCCAACCACCAGATGTGCCAGATCATCGCGAAACCGAAGACGGTCAACAGTGCGCCCATCACCACGCCAGTGGCGGTGTTGTTCGGCATGTGGATCGGCTCGTACTTGGCCGGACGCTGGTACGCAGTACCGTTTTCCTTGGCTTCGGTGAACGGGTCGATGCAGTCAGCCTTAGGCAGCACAGCGAAGTTGTAGAACGGAGGTGGCGACGAGGTCGACCATTCCAGGGTGTGTGCATTCCACGGGTCACCGTGATCGCAAACGTTCTCTGGCTTGTTACGGTCGCGCACACTGACGTACAGCTGGATCAGTTGGCAGGCGATACCGACAGCGATCATCACCGCACCGAACATGGCAACGTACAGGTACGGTACCCACTCAGGGTTGGTGGTGGCATTCAGACGACGGGTCATGCCCATGAAGCCCAGTGCATAGAGCGGCATGAACGCGACGAAGAAGCCCGAGATCCAGAACCAGAACGCTGCTTTACCCCAGCCTTCGTGCAGCTTGAAGCCGAACGCTTTCGGGAAGTAGAACGCGAAACCAGCGATGTAACCGAATACCGCACCGCCGATGATCACGTTGTGGAAGTGCGCGATCACGAACAGGCTGTTGTGCAGCACAAAGTCAGCACCCGGGATGGCCAGCAGTACGCCGGTCATGCCGCCGATGGCGAAGGTCACCATGAAGCCCAGAGTCCACATAACCTGGCTGGTGAAGCGCAGACGGCCCTGATAGATGGTGAACAGCCAGTTGAACAGCTTCACACCCGTCGGGATGGAAATCAGCATCGTCGCCAGACCGAAGAAGGCGTTGACGCTGGCACCCGAACCCATGGTGAAGAAGTGGTGCAGCCAAACCATGAAGCCCAGTACCGAGATCGCGCCCGAGGCGTAGATCATCGAGTGGTGGCCGAACAGTTTCTTGCCGGTGAACGCCGAGATCACTTCCGAGAAGATGCCGAATGCCGGCAGGATCAGGATGTAAACCTCAGGGTGGCCCCAGGCCCAGAACAGGTTGACGTACATCATTGGATTGCCACCAAGTTCATTGGTGAAAATGTGGAAATCCATGTAACGGTCAAGGGTCAGCAGTGCCAGGGTCGCGGTCAGGATCGGGAACGAAGCCACGATCAGAACGTTTGCCCAGGTGCAGGTCCAGGTGAAGATCGGCATGTCCATCAGTTTCATGCCAGGGGTACGCATTTTCAGTACGGTCGCGAGGAAGTTAACCCCCGTCAGCGTCGTACCTAACCCGGATAGCTGTAGCGCCCAGATGTAGTAGTCCATACCCACGCCAGGGCTGTATTGCAGACCCGACAATGGTGGGTAGGCAACCCAACCGGTCTTGGCGAATTCGCCGACGCCCAGGGACAGGTTGATCAGCACAACGCCGGACACCAGCAGCCAGAAGCTCAGGGAGTTCAGGAACGGGAACGCAACGTCACGCGCGCCGATCTGCAGCGGCACTGCAAGGTTCATCAGGCCGGTGAAGAATGGCATCGCCATGAAGATGATCATGATCACACCGTGAGCGGTGAAGATCTGGTCATAGTGTTCAGGTGGCAGGTAGCCAGGCGAACCCTCGGTGGCCATGGCCAACTGGGTACGCATCATGATGGCGTCGGCAAAACCGCGCAGCAGCATGACCATGGCAACGATGATGTACATCACGCCGATTTTCTTGTGGTCGACCGAGGTCAACCACTCGGTCCACAAGTAGGTCCACTTCTTGAAGTAGGTGATTGCAGCGAACAGCGCCAGACCACCGAGGGCGATCATGGCGATGGTCACCATCACGATCGGCTCGTGGAATGGGACTGCTTCCCAACTTAATTTACCAAACATCGTTTACTCCTCTGCCCCGGCAGCTGAATGCGAACTCGAGTCAATTTCCGTGGCCGCCACTTCTTTCTCTTTCTTCTCGTGCTTCAGCGGCTTGCCCGGCTTCATACCTTCGTACTTGTCAACGATGATCTGAAACTGGTTCGGCGTGACCGAGGAGTAGAGCTCGACTGGGTTGTTCTGGCTCGGTTTGGCAAGGGCCGCATATTCAGCTTGATCAAGCTGTTTAGGTGACTTCTTGACTTCACTTACCCAGGCGTCGAAATCTTCCTGAGTGGTGGAGATAGCCTTGAATTTCATACCGGTGAAACCCGCGCCGCTGTAGTTGGCGGAGATACCGTCCATTTCAGCGTTACGGTCAGCGATCAGGTGCAGCTTGGTCTGCATGCCCGCCATCGCGTAGATCTGGCCGCCCAGACCCGGGATGAAGAACGAGTTCATCACAGCGTCAGAGGTGATCTTGAAGTTGATTGGCGTGTGCGCCGGGAACACGATCTTGTTGACCGTGGCAATGCCTTGTTCCGGGTAGATGAACAGCCACTTCCAGTCCAGCGCAACGACTTCGATGGTCACTGGCTTGACGTCGGATTGAATTGGACGATACGGGTCCAGTTCGTGGGTCGAAATGTAGGTGATGTAACCCAGGGCAATGATGATCAGGACCGGAATGGTCCAGACTGCCACTTCGATTTTGGTCGAGTGCGACCATTTCGGGGTGTACACGGCGTTCTTGTTGGACGCGCGGTACTTCCAGGCGAACAGGAAGGTCATGACGATAACCGGCACAACGACCAACAGCATCAGCAGCGTGGCGGTGATGATCAGGTTGCGCTGTTCCAGGCCGACCTGGCCCGTTGGATTGAGCAAGGTCATGTTGCAGCCTCCCAGCAACAACGTGCCGAGCAGCGGCACTAGGCCTAGTAATCTGGGGTACCTGTTTTTACTCATCTCACGACCTCTAAAGCAGCTTGCGCAATGCAGTTGGGTTTTGATCGCCAACACTTCACCCTGCCAAGGGTTGGCATTTTCTTTGGATTGAATAAGGGCCGCCCGTCGCGCGTCAGACGCTCGACAAAACCTTGGGACAGCGGTCAGTTCTTATTCGAATTCGTGGTCAAAGGCCTTGTTACAGACCAATTCCATTTGGTGCGGAAAGTTGGAAGGCACCGACACCTGGGTGTCTCAAAAGCCTTTCGGCCTTATCGACACCCGACTTCCTGTCCAGTTCCTTAATAAAGGTTGAACAGTGCCGGGAATTCAATGCGGGCGATTGTAGATAGGTAGCGCCCTATACACCATGTCTTATCCCGAAATAATTTTTATCGCTCAGAGCAACAATCCATCACCGTTTTTGCAAAAGTTCCGCATCTTATCGAAATCAATTCTCAACAAAAACACCAAAAAATGTAGGTCTATCCACCTCAGTTCAGACAGCTCTGAACGCTTTCTCCCACCACCGAATCGGCGCAAAGCCCGATATTCAAAGGCCTCTGGCCATCTCCCGGAGCTTGTTAAAACTGCCTGATCTGGCACACACGTGCAAAACCAGAAAAATACCGAAACAGACCAATCCTTTTTTGTAACATTACGCCATTCCGTGTCGTTCAATCGGCTTGCGACACGCTCTGTGTGACAACATGTCGCACACCTGTCGCACCCATCCTTGCCATTCGTCACGGTGATTTCACAAACACTCTGAAATGCAAAACGCCCCGATGAGCTGATCCGCAAATCGGGGCGTTTTCTGTATCGGCCAATCCGCCGAAGAGTTGACTCAGCGCAGTGTTTTTCGGTTACGCGAGGTCAGCAGCGGCACCAGGATCACCACCAGCACGAATGCCAGCAGTGCCCATTGCGCCAGCGACAGACCGAGAATCGGCGGGTACGGCGTCGAGCAGAAACCGTCGACCTGGAAGCCCAGCGGGAAGATCTTCGCCAGCGGCAGGTCATCGACAATCGGCTGCAGCACATCAATGCCGCAACTCACTGCCGGATAGAACTGGGTGTAGACGTGATGCCCGGCAACACCGGCGCCGGCAATCGCGCAAATGACCACCAGTACTTCGAACACGGTGATGCTGCGGCGGCTGCGCATGGCCGCGCCAACGAAGGCGAACAGCGCGATCAGCAGCAGTGCATAACGCTGCAGGATGCACAGCGGGCACGGTGCCTCACCCAACACAATCTGCATGTACAGCGCACCGCCGATCAGTGCCAGGCAGATAATCCCCAGCAGCACCAGAAAGCGCCGCTCACGTCCCAGTCGAATCGTTTCCTCGCTCATCGCGTTTCCCTTGTATGTCCATGGTTCAGCTGGCCGGCGGCTGCGCTTGCAGTTGCGCCATCAGGCTGATGTTGTCTTCGATATGCCAATTGGCCGCGATGCGACCGTTGTCGATCTGATAGATATCGGTTGCCCGGAAGTCTACACGCTGGCCCTGCCCTTTGAGAGCCTTGAACGTGCCGCTGAAGTGCCCGCGAAAGTGCAGATGCACCACCACGCGGTCTCCGGCGATGATCATTTGTTCGATCTCGCAGCTCAGGTCCGGCACCGCCGTACGAAAGAACTTCGACGCCAGCGACGGTCCGGTCGGTCCCTGCACCCGGCCTTCGGGCGGTGTCTTGTCGACAAATTGCGGCGACAAGGCTGCCGTGGCCAGGGCCTCTTCACCGGAATTCCAGAAACTGCCATAGCGCCGTGCGGCCAGTTCCATGGCTTCTACCTGTGCCTTGGACAGGCTCTGATCGACGATCAGGGTCTGCGGTTTTATCAGGGCAGATTCGGCAGAAGCAAAAGGGCTGGCCAGCAACGCGGCCGAAAGACCGATGGCTGCGAAGCTGAAACGACGAGCGAAGATGAAGTGCGACATGGGGCGATCCTGATCAGGTCAACGAACGAGCGCCTATCATCAGCATCGGGGAATAAACGATAAACCGGTTAAGAAACGATTAACCTTTAAACACTTTTTAAGAATCATGACCGCAGTGACGCCATCGCGGGCAAGCCCGCTCCCACGGGTTCAGCGACGTTCACAAACTCTGTGCACGCCACAAATCCTCTGGGAGCGGGCTTGCCCGCGATACAGACGACTCGGTTTTGACCATTACTCCAAAGCTGCAGCCGGTCCGAAGAACTCGTAACGGCTCTGCTGCTCCGGCACACCCAGCGCCTTCAGATGCTGCTTGATCGCGCCCATGAAACCCTTCGGCCCAAGAAAGTAAGCGTCGACATCCCGTTGCGCTGGCAGCCACTCGCCCAACTGCTCCTGAGTCAACATCCCGACCTTGTCCGCCGCCGGACTGACGCCGTCGTCTTCGGCATAGCAATAAAACCGCTTGAGTTGCGGATGCCGCGCCGCCAGCCCGTCGATCCAGTCGCGGAACGCATGCACGCTGCCATTGCGCGCGCAGTGGATAAAGTGCACCGGCCGCTCGCTCTCCAGCGCCGCTTCGAGCATCGCCAGCGTCGGAGTGATGCCCACGCCGCCACTGATCAACACCAGCGGTTTATCGCTGGCAGTCAGGGTAAATTCGCCCGATGGCGGGAACAGCTGAATGCTCGAGCCGACGTGCAAGTGATCGTGCAAGTGGTTGGAGGCGCGACCACCCGGTTCGCGTTTAACGCTGATGCGGTACTGACCGTTGTTCGCCAGCGCCGACAGCGAATAATTGCGGCGGACTTCTTCGCCGTCGAGGATCAGCTTCATGCCGATGTACTGACCCGGTTCAGCCGCAAGGATCGGGCCTTTGTCGGCCGGTTCGAAGTAGAAGGAAACGATTTCCGCACTCTCTTCGACCTTCGCCGCCACGATGAACTCACGCGCCCCGCGCCAGCCGCCGACAGCTTGCTCTTTCTGATCATAGATGGCGGTTTCGGCGCCGATCAGGATCTCGGCCAACTGACCGTACGCCGCCCCCCACGCACTCATCACCTCGGGCGTGGCGATCTCATCGCCGAGCACTTCGGAAATGGCGCGCAGCAAGCAGGTGCCGACAATCGGGTAGTGCTCCGGCAAGATTTGCAGGGCCACGTGCTTGTTGATGATCTTCGCCACCAGATCGCCCAATTGGTCGAGCTGGTCGATGTGGCGCGCGTACATCAGCACACCGTTGGCCAAGGCACGCGGTTGATCACCGCTGGCCTGGTGCGCCTGGTTGAACAGCGGACGGACTTCGGGGTATTCGGAGAGCATCATGCGATAGAAATGCGTGATCAGCGCCTCACCACCGCTTTCGAGCAGAGGCACAGTGGATTTGACGATGGCACGATCCTGGACGCTAAGCATAAGAGTGACTCCTGAGCTTTTTTGATAAGTTGCCTTAGGCTTATCAGTTTTCGTGCCAGATATTTTATTCATACAAATCAATAACTTAAAAAAAACGTAGTCATTTCGACACGAAGACCTTTATAGTCATCCCGACTACATCTTGTCTCTTTGACTACATCACCATGTCTGCCAAATCCCTGCTCACCGCCCTGCTGCCTTTAGTCTCCGATCTGTCCCGCGAACTGCCCGAGGGCGAGCGCTATCGACGCCTGCTCCAAGCCATGCGCGCCCTCCTGCCGTGCGATGCCGCCGCATTGTTGCGCCTGGAAGGTGAATCGCTGGTGCCGCTGGCGGTGGACGGTTTGAGTACCGACACCCTGGGCCGGCGCTTCAAAGTCAGCGAGCACCCGCGCTTTGAAATTCTGCTGGCCGGCGCCGGGCCGACACGGTTCGCCGCCGACAGCGATTTGCCTGATCCTTATGACGGCCTGGTCGAAGGCCTCGCCGATCACCTCGAAGTCCACGACTGCCTCGGGTGCCCGCTGTTCGTCGATGAAAAACTCTGGGGCCTGATCACCCTTGACGCCCTCGATCCCGAGCGTTTCGAGCCGATCGAACTCGACGTCCTGCAAGCCTTTGCCAGCCTCGCCTCGGCCACGGTCAACGCCGCCGAGCGCATCGAACGCCTGGCCGTCCGCGCCGAAGACGAACACCAGCGCGCCGAGGTCTATCGCCAGGCCAGCGGCCAGCAGCACCGCGAAATGATCGGTCAGAGCAAGGCGCTCAAGAAATTGGTGGAAGAAATCAACCTGGTCGGCGGCAGCGATCTGACCGTGTTGATCACTGGCGAAACCGGGGTCGGCAAGGAATTGGTCGCCCAAGCCATCCACGCCGCGTCACCGCGCGCCGACCAACCGATCATCAGCCTCAACTGCGCCGCGCTGCCCGACACGCTGGTCGAGAGCGAACTGTTCGGCCACGTGCGCGGCGCTTTCACCGGCGCCACCAGCGACCGTCGCGGCAAGTTCGAACTGGCCAATGGCGGCACGCTGTTTCTCGATGAAGTCGGCGAGTTGTCGCTGACCGTGCAGGCCAAGTTGTTGCGCGTGTTACAGAGCGGCCAGTTACAGCGGCTGGGTTCGGACAAGGAACATCAGGTCGATGTACGCCTGATCGCCGCGACCAACCGCGACCTGGCCGAAGAAGTGCGCAGCGGTCGTTATCGCGCCGACTTCTACCATCGCTTGAGCGTGTACCCACTGCGGGTGCCGGCATTGCGCGATCGCGGGCGTGATGTGTTGTTGCTCAGCGGCTTTTTTCTGGAACAGAACCGCTCGCGCATGGGCCTCAACAGCCTGCGCCTGAGCAGCGACGCCCAGGAAGCGTTGCTCGCCTACACTTGGCCGGGCAACGTGCGCGAACTGGAACACTTGATCGGGCGCAGCGCGCTGAAGGCCTTGGGCAACTGCAAAGTGCGGCCGAAGATCCTCAGCCTCAGTGCGGCAGATCTGGATCTGCCGCGTGAGGTTGTGGATAACTCGGTTGAGCCGGTTGCCGGTGTCGTGGCTGAGATGCCGCTGATCAGCGGGGATCTGCGCAGTGCTACCGAGCAGTATCAGCGGCGTTTGATCAGTGCGGCGCTGGAACGCAATCAGGATAACTGGGCGAGTGCGGCGCGGGAGTTGGGGCTGGATCGGGCGAACCTGGGCCGCATGGCTAAACGTCTGGGGATGAAGAGCTAAAAGCACCCTCACCCTAGCCCTCTCCCGGAGGGAGAGGGGACTAACCGAGGTGTTTTGCGTAATACGCCGACCTGAAATATCGATTCGATTATGGATTCGGCAGAGCAGGTTCAGGTCGGTGAGTTACGACAATGTCCCCCAATGGCGCCCTCTCCCTCCGGGAGGAGCGAGAGCGGACTGACCGAGGTGTTTTGCGTAATACGTCGACCTGAAACATCGAGTCGATTATGGATTCGGCAGCGCAGGTTCAGGTCGGTGAGTTACTACAATGTCCCCCAATGGCGCCCCTCTCCCTCCGGGAGGAGCGAGAGGGGACTGACCGAGGTGTTTTGCGTAATACGCCGACCTGAAATATCGATTCGATTATGGATTCGGCAGAGCAGGTTCAGGTCGGTGAGTTACGACAATGTCCCCCAATGGCGCCCTCTCCCTCCGGGAGGAGCGAGAGGGGCTGACCGAGGTGTTTTGCGTAATACGCCGATCTGAAATATCGATTCGATTATGGATTCGGCAGCGCAGGTTCAGGTCGGTGAGTTACTACAATATCCCCCAATCGGCCCCCTCTCCCTCCGGGAGGAGCGAGAGGGGACTGACTGAGGTGTTTGCGTAATACGCCGACCTGAAACATCGAGTCGATTATGGATTCGGCAGCGCAGGTTCAGGTCGGTGAATTACTACAATATCCCCCAATCGGCCCCCTCTCCCTCCGGGAGAGGGCTGGGGTGAGGGGCAGTGATCGAGAGAACAGCGATCAACCCAGGCCGACTACCCGACAACTAACCTAAAGCCCAACCTTTTGACGCCGATAACCCGGCATCAATAGTTTCTGGCGATTTGCCCCTCGCCCATCACCTTTTTCCACAGAAGGTTTATATGTCTTCCACCAAAGCCCGCGCAGATTCACTTTCGCTTCTGCTGTTTACCTTGCGCAGCGGCAAGCTGATGGCGATCAACCTGCTGAAAGTCAGTGAAATCATCCCCTGCCCGCCGCTGACCAAGCTGCCGGAGTCGCACCCGCACGTCAAAGGCATCGCCACCCTGCGCGGCGCGTCGCTGTCGGTGATCGACCTCAGCCGCGCGATCGGCGAACGGCCGCTGGAAGACCCGAACGGCGGCTGCCTGATCGTCACCGATGTCAGCCGCTCCAAACAGGGCCTGCACGTGCAGGCCGTGAGCAAAATCGTCCATTGCCTGACCACCGACATCAAGCCGCCACCGTTCGGTTCCGGTGGCTCACGTGCCTACATCACCGGCGTGACCTCGGTGGACGGCACGCTGGTGCAGGTGCTGGATATCGAAAAGGTTATCCACAGCATCGCCCCGGCGCAGATCGAAATGGCCCCGACCGACCTGAGCATGGAAGACGCCGAAGTCCTCGGCAATGCGCGGATTCTGGTGGTCGATGACAGTCAGGTGGCGCTGCAGCAATCGGTGCACACCCTGCGCAACCTTGGCCTGCAGTGCCACACCGCGCGCAGCGCCAAGGAAGCTATCGACTGCCTGCTCGACCTGCAAGGCACCGCGCAGCAGATCAACCTGATCGTCTCCGACATCGAAATGTCCGAGATGGACGGCTACGCCTTCACCCGCACCCTGCGCGAAACCCCGGACTTCGCCCACCTCTACGTGCTGCTGCACACCTCGCTCGACAGCGCGATGAACAGCGAAAAGGCCCGATTGGCCGGAGCGAATGCGGTGCTGACCAAGTTCTCCTCACCGGAACTGACTCAACGCCTGATCGAAGCGGCCAAACACGTCGCGGCCAACGGTCACTGAGTCTTGGCTCAGACGTATTGTTTTTTGATGCGGCGCGATCTTGCCAAGGACGCGCCGGATGCGCTTTGGCCTCAAGGCATTGAACTGTGTACGTACTCCGTCGAACTCGCGCCGGACGTGCACGCCCTAATGCAACTCGGCTACCACGAAGGCGGCGGCAGGGTGCCGGCGCTGGACACTTGGCAGCAGCAATTCGAGACCGATCCCGAATACGATCCGTCGCTGTGCTTGATTGCCCGCGACGGCGAAGGTGTGGTCGGCGTGGCGCAATGCTGGACCAGCTCATATATCAAGAATCTGGTGGTGCATCCGCGCATGCAAGGGCGTGGATTGGGCCGGGCGTTGTTGCTCAATGCATTCAAGGTATTTCAGCAACGGCGCGAAGGGTTTGTTGATCTGAAGGTGCTGGAAGGCAACCGGCGCGCGCAGCGCTTGTATGAAAGTGCCGGGATGTATGTGGTCCGCCGGGAACTGGTGCCGGACTGATCGACCGCTTTCGCGAGCAGGCCAGCACAGGCAACTTCCTTTCTCAGGCAGACTCCAACCTTGGCCACTCACGACCAAGGACGCCCACCATGAAAGTGCTCACCCTCAGCCTGCTCTGCCTCACCGCCCTCACCTCCCAGGCCCACGCCTCCAGCCCTGACGCCTGGGCCGCCTACGACAAAACCGTGCTCGCCAGTTGCACCAAGGCCAGTGGCCTGAAAAACGCCAAACCGGTCGGCACACCCGCGCAATTCGACGACCGCGTCGGCTACACCGCCGTGTTGCTGCAAGGCCAATACCCGCAAAAACACATGAAAGGCCAGCAGGGCACCGAGCTGTGCCTGTACAACAAAAAGGCGAAAACCGCCTTCGTCACCGAGTGGGACTCGATTCGTCCGACCGGCAAAGCGCAGTGAGTGGCGCATAACTTGCTTCGATCCGCGCCTGTGCGGTGGTTTTCCGCCACCGTTTCACGCCCTGATTGAAGACAGATCGCTCAATGAATACGACGTTTTCCTGCGTAGGCTGCGGCAAATGCTGCACCGACCACCATGTCCCGCTGACCCTGGCCGAGGCCCGCATGTGGGCGGCGGATGGCGGTCAGGTGATCGTGCTGGTGGAGGCTTTTCTCGGTAATGGCCTGGGTTTGCCGGCGCAGCAGCGAGAACATGCCGAACGGCGTTCAGCGCTCGTTCGCAGCGGCACGACAGACGCCCATGTGGCAATCACCTTCGCCGCGTACAACGTCGGTCCCTGCCGGAATCTTGACGAAGACAACCTGTGCCGCATCTACGAGCGCCGGCCGCTGGTGTGTCGTATTTACCCGGCGGAAATCAATCCGCATATCCCGCTCACCCCTGCTGCCAAGGATTGCCCGCCGGAGTCCTGGCAACAGGGGCCCGTGCTGATTGCCGGGGGCGAGTTGGTCGATCAGGCGCTGGTTGAATTGATTCAACGCTCGCGCCAGGCCGATCGCGATGACATCGGCATCAAGGACGCGATCTGCGCGATGCTGGGGATTCGTACCACGGCGCTGAAGGGGGACGGGTTTACTGCCTACTTGCCGAATATGGAGGCGTTTGCGGCAGTGATTGATCAGGTGACTGCCCAGCCGTTGACGATGGCGCCGAGTGAGTGGGTGTTTCATCTGTCGGGCGATGATGTGGCCGGGCAAGTGTTGGCGGCCGGGGCACAGGTGGTGACGGAGCCGGCGCAGACGTATGCGTTTATTTCGTTGCGGGCGGCCTGATCCAGATTCTTTAGCGTCCGCCCGGACCTCATCGCGAGCAGGCTCACTCCTACATTTGAAATGCATTCCCTTGCAGGAGTGAGCCTGCTCGCGATAGCGCAAGTGAGCACACCCTCAATCGCGAACCTGCCGCCGCCCCCAGAACTCCCGCGCCAGCAACCTCAAATCCCCCGCCAGCCCCGCCACATCTTCGGAATTGCGCTGACTCTCGCGCCCCTCATCCACCGTCACCTCGCACGCCGTACGAATGCTGACGATGTTGCGGTTGATGTCCTCGCTCACCGCGCTCTGCTGCTCCACCGCTGCCGCAATCTGCAGGCTCATCTCGGTGATCTGCTCGACCCGCTCGCTGATCCCGTCCAGCGCCCGCGCCGCCCGCTGCGCCTGTTCGACGCTGTTATCCACATGTTCACTGCTTTGCTGCATCACCAGCACCGCGTCGCGCGCGCCGTTCTGCAGGGTGCTGATCATTCGTTGAATCTCGTTGGTCGATTGCTGCGTGCGTTGCGCCAGTCCGCGAACCTCATCCGCCACCACGGCAAATCCGCGCCCGGCATCGCCGGCGCGTGCGGCTTCGATCGCCGCGTTGAGGGCCAATAGATTGGTTTGCTCGGCGATGCTGCGGATCACCTCCAGCACACCGGAAATTTCACTGCTGTGGCCTTCGAGCTGATGAATCACCTCGGTCGCCCGGCCAAGTTCTTCAGCCAGGCGCAACACGGCGCTGCGACTTTCACCGACCAGCCAATGCCCTTCACGGGTTTCCGTTCCGGCCATATCCGCCGCTACAGACGCCTGCTGCGCATGACTGGCAACCTGCGCGACACTCGCGGCCATCTGGTGAATGGCCGCCGCCACCTGGTCGGTTTCCGCCTGCTGCTGCAGTGAACTGTTATGGCTGCTTTGCAGGTGATCGACCAGTTGCGCAGCGTGTCCGGCCAACTGTTGCGACGCATCGCCGATACGCCCGAGCACCGCGCCGACCTGCGCTTCGAGCATCTGCAAGGCGAACTCGATCTGGCCGATTTCATCGCGACGTCCGGTATACACAGACTGACTCAACGGATTGTCCGCAACGCTCCGCGCACGCTCGGCCAGTTGCTCCAACGGGCACAAAATCCAGCGCAGCGCCAACGCACAAGCGCCGCTGCCCAACACAAATGCTGCCAGGTTCAACCAGGCAGAATCCGGCTGCAACCAGGTCTCGGCACCCAGCACAACGCCGAGCAGCGCACTGGCCAGCGCCGTGACCTTGGTCCGCACCCCCAACGCTTGCGGTTGCCAGCGCGTCACACGCTCGCCGCGCAACTGCGCGTACGCCAGCTCCGCCGCCGCCACTTGCCGCGCATCCGCCCGCGTGCGCACCGACTGATACTCCACCGCCGTACCGTTCTGCGTCACCGGCGTGACATAGGCACTGACCCAGTAATGATCACCGTTCTTGCAGCGATTTTTCACCAGCCCCATCCACGACCGCCCGCCCTTGAGCGTCTGCCACATATGCGCAAACGCCTGCGCCGGCATGTCCGGATGACGCAACAGATGGTGCGGCGCACCCAGCAACTCATCGCGGCTGTAACCGCTGATCTTGATGAAGTCGTCGTTGGCGTAAGTGATCGCGCTGGTCAGATCGGTGGTCGAGAGAATGTTCGCATCCAGCGCCACATCGACATTGCGACCGGTCACCGGGAGATTGATCTTCATGAATAGCGCGCTCGTTTTATTGGAAAGAGTCGGCAGGGCTGCTGACTCTAAGCGCACCAATTGGTCAAATATTGATCTGGCTCAGGATCTGAGCACTTAGCCATCACTGCGACCGAAAATCGCAGTCGATGGCGCAGGGCGGGAATAAAACTCAGCGCTTGCCCATCGAACGACGGGTACCCGGCGGCGCCATGCCCGGGGTCTTGGTGTGGCCGTTCTTGGCGCCGTTCTTGTACCACGGCTGGTTCGAGCCTTTGGCTGCGGCCAGTTCGCCCGGTTTGAAGGGGAACTTGAAGGCCGGGATTTCGGCTTTGGTGTCGCTGGTATCGGCCAGTTCAGCCGAGACATCGCTCACAGCGTCGTCAACCGGCGGCAGGGTCGGGGAAGTCATAAAAGCTCCGGAAAGCAAAAAGTCGGGCCCGATCATTGAGCCGCGAAGGCGCGCAGTATACCTGTGCGCCATGGCTCGGCACCTGAAGATTTGCAGCGCACGCCGAACGGTTTACAGGTAGGTGATGATCACGATGCCTTTGTCAGTCGATGTCTTCAGCGCTTCGTAACGCATGGAAATCGGCAGCGCCTGATGACTGCAAGCGTTGCGCTCAGTGTCGACATCGACTTTCACGCCGGGCTTGATTTCGATCTGGCGAGACTCACGAGCAGCAAACGCCCCGACCGGTCCGACCTGACAGCCCGAGTCAACGATTTGCCCGGTGAAGCGGATCTCGCCGGATTGACTGGCCGGCGCGGCGAAGGTTGTGAGGGGAACCAACAGAAGTACATACGGCAGAGCGGTTTTCAGCTTCATGTCAAGACACTCCCGCGGTGAGCGGCCCAGAAAACCCGGGCTACACAATGTTATCCGCGTGCTGGGACGGATCTTGAGAAGCATAGTTGGCAAATGGGTCCCGAATAGGGACTGATCGGTCCCTTTTTGGGACCGTTATACCGCCATCGCGCGCAGGCTCACTCCTGCAATTGGAATGCGTTTCAACTGTGGGAGCCAGCCTGCTGGCGATGAACGATGACGCGGTGTTCAACCCTGAGGATCGACCCGATCCAGCGCCCGGTTTACCGCAAGCTCGGCAAGCATGACGATCTGCTGGATCGCCAGCGCCGTACTGCGCTGCGGGCGACTGAGCTGATCGGCCAGATCACCGGCCATGACATTGGCTGACGCCAGCGATTCGCAGGCGTGGGCAAGCAGGCTTTCGGTGTCGATGTTCGGCTGGATGAGGAACATCGTACTGGGCTGACGCGGTTTGACCGGTTCGGGGCAGAGGTAGAAATCGAGAGCGCGCTTGATGGCTTCGCGGGTTTTGAGCTGGTCGTCGGCGCGGAGGGCGTCTTCGAGTGGGGTGGTGGGATCGTTGGGTGGATCTGGAACTGGCTTAGTCATTGGAAACCCTATTTTGCAAATGGGAGCCATCCCTTGCCGTTTCTCACGCGGCGAAGTGGGTGGCAGCTATGTGCGGGGTGAGAAACCGGAAAAATAGGAAACCGGCCAGACCGAAGTCTGCCCGCACATAGCCGCCATGAAGCATTTGCAAGCAGCGGACAAGCCGCCGGCAATTATGCGGACTGATGGACTGAATCACTAATTTTTCAGGGTTCTCACACCCGATCACCGAGTTGTCGGCGACAACCAAAGACTAGAGAGCGCACGTCCGACGGACAACCTGAAAATCTTGTGGGAAGGTTCTGATTATTCGACACAAATTTAAACAACCAAAAGCCAACCCTCACCCTAGCCCTCTCCCAGAGGGAGAGGGGACTGACCGAGGTGTTTGGGAGATGTACGCCGACGTGCGCTACCGCGTCGAACTCAGGCTTTGAAAAGCCCACAAATCGGCTCCCTCTCCCTCGGGAGAGGGCTGGGCGGGCGGCGTTCCGATGAGGGGCAAGAGCACCACAAAAACCAAAGCCGTGCGCGCCGTGCTCTTCACCACTCAATAGGCCGAGTGTCAGCTCGCCTGCTCTTGATCTTGATCTTGATCCACGGGCGACGTCGGAAGGCTGAGTGGAGGGATTGATCCGGGCGTGGGAGCGCAGCGACCGTTTGGCGCAGCCAAACACAGCGAGAGGAGGTGCAGCGAAGCAAACCGTAGGCGCTGCGCCCGGATCGATCCCGCAGCGAAGGAACCCCGAGCCCCAGCGAGCGGGCCGCACGTAGGAGCAAGCGTTTTTGGTTACTTTTGAGGCGGTTGTCAAAAGTGACCCGCCGTAAGGGCGGAACCCTAAGCCGCCGCTACCGCAGCAACGGATCCACCGCAAAGAAAACTGACAGCGCTGACAGCTAGCCGTCACCCTACTGACCCGCAGACAGGTTTATAAAGACAACAACCCTGCCCAAACTCCGTCCGGCGCCCACCCCGCATGCGAATCCAAAAAAACAAAGCCCTGCTCGCCACCCTATTGATCGTCCTCGCAGGCGCAGGTCTGTGGTACGCCCTGAAACCCGCCCCAACCAAACTCGCCACCCCCACAGCAATCCCGGTGCGAGTCATAGCGGTCAGCGAAAAAGACGTCCCCCGCTACACCAGCGGCATCGGCTCGGTACTCTCGCTCCACAGCGTGGTCGTGCGCCCGCAAGTCGACGGCATCCTCACCAAAATCCTCGTCAAAGAAGGCCAACTCGTCAAAGCAGGCGACCTGCTGGCCACCATCGACGACCGCTCCATCCGCGCCAGCCTCGACCAGGCCCGCGCGCAACTGGGCGAAAGCCAGGCGCAACTGCAAGTCGCCCTGGTCAACCTCAAACGCTACAAACTGCTCAGCGTCGACGACGGTGTCTCCAAGCAGACCTACGATCAGCAACAAGCCCTGGTCAACCAACTGAAAGCCACCGCCCAAGGCAATCAGGCTTCGATCGACGCGGCGCAGGTACAACTGTCCTACACACAGATTCGCTCCCCGGTCACCGGTCGCGTCGGTATTCGTACCGTCGACGAAGGCAACTTCCTGCGCATGACCGATGCCCAGGGCCTGTTCACCGTGACCCAGATCGACCCGATCGCCGTGGAGTTCTCCCTGGCCCAGCAAATGCTGCCGACCCTGCAGGGCCTGATCAACGACCCGCAACACGCCCCGGTCAAAGCCTACATCGGCGCCGACACCGACGGCGAAACCGGCAACCTGCTCGGCGAAGGCCACCTGACCCTGATCGACAACCAGATCAACGCCAACACCGGCACCATCCGCGCCAAGGCCGAGTTCGACAACGCCAGCCAGAAGCTCTGGCCCGGCCTGCTGGTGACGGTAAAAATTCAGACAGCCCTCGACAAAGATGCGCTGGTGGTCCCGCCCACCGTCGTACAACGTGGGCTCGATCAACACTTCGTCTACCGGGTGAACGGCGACAAGGTCGAAGTCGTACAAGTGCAGATGGTTTATCAGGGCAGCGGCCAGGACATCATCAAAGGCGTGAAGGCCGGTGACGTGCTGGTGACCGACGGCCAGTCGCGGCTCAAACCTGGTTCCACGGTGCAGGTCATGAGCGAGCCGCCACAGGTGGTGCAAGCGGAGCCGAAACCATGAAGGAGCACAAAGGCATCTCCACGTGGTGCATCGACCACCCGGTCGCGACGATTCTGCTGACGATTGCCTTGGTGTTGGTCGGCGCGATTGCCTTCCCGCGCTTGCCGATTGCACCACTGCCGGAAGCGGAATTTCCGACGATTCAAGTTTCGGCGAAGTTACCCGGCGCCAGCCCCGACACCATGGCCTCGTCCGTGGCCACGCCGCTGGAGGTGCAATTCAGCGCCATTCCCGGCATGACCCAGATGACCTCCAGCAGTGCCCTCGGCTCCAGCCTGCTGACCCTGCAATTCACCCTCGACAAGAGCATCGACACCGCCGCGCAAGAAGTCCAGGCGGCGATCAACACCGCCGCCGGCAAACTGCCCAAGGACATGCCGACGCTGCCAACGTGGAAGAAGGTCAACCCCGCCGACAGCCCGGTGCTGATCCTCAGCGTCAGCTCGACGCAGATGCCCGGCACCGAACTCAGCGACCTGGTGGAAACCCTGCTGTCGCGTCAGATCAGTCAGATCGACGGTGTAGGCCAAATCAACATCACCGGTCAGCAACGTCCGGCAATCCGCGTCCAAGCCTCAGCCGACAAACTGGCGGCGATCGGCCTGACCCTCGCCGACATTCGTCTGGCGATCCAGCAGACCAGCCTCAACCTGGCCAAAGGTGCGCTGTATGGCGAGTCGAGTATTTCCACGCTGTCGACCAACGACCAGTTGTTCCAGCCCGAGGAATACCGCCAGCTCATCGTTTCCTACAAGGACGGCGCCCCGGTTCACCTAAGAGATGTCGCTAACGTTATCAACGGTTCGGAAGATGACTATGTGCAAGCGTGGGCCGGCGATCAACCGGGGGTAAACCTGGTGATCTCGCGCCAGCCCGGCGCCAACATTGTGGAAACCGTTGACCGCATTCAAGCCGCCCTGCCCGGCCTCGAAGCCATGTTGCCGGCCTCGGTGCAGGTGAAAACCCTGATCGACCGCACCCAGACCATTCGTGCCTCGCTGCATGAAGTCGAGATCACCCTGTTGATCGCGATCCTGCTGGTGGTGGCGGTGATGGCGCTGTTCCTGCGCCAGTTGTCGGCGACGATGATTGTGTCGGCGGTACTCGGCGTGTCGCTGACCGCCAGTTTCGCCCTCATGTACCTGTTGGGCTTCAGCCTGAACAACCTGACGCTGGTGGCGATCGTCGTCGCGGTCGGCTTCGTGGTCGACGATGCGATTGTGGTGGTGGAAAACATCCACCGACATCTGGAGGCCGGCGACGATATGCGCGAAGCGGCGATCAAGGGCGCCGGCGAGATCGGATTCACCGTGGTGTCGATCAGCTTTTCGCTGGTGGCGGCGTTCATTCCGCTGCTGTTCATGGGCGGCGTGGTCGGACGGCTGTTCAAGGAATTCGCCCTGACGGCGACCTCGACCATCATGATTTCCGTGGTGGTGTCGCTGACCCTGGCGCCAACGCTGGCGGCGCTGTTCATGCGTAAACCGGTGCATCACGCCAGCGATAAACCGGGCTTCAGCGAACGCCTGCTCGGCTGGTATGAGAAAGGCCTGCGCCGCGCCCTCGCCCATCAGAAACTGATGATTGGTGTGTTTGGCCTGTCGCTGGCGATGGCGATTGGCGGTTACATCTTTATCCCCAAGGGTTTCTTCCCGGTGCAGGACACCGGTTTCGTCCTCGGCACCACCGAAGCCGCGGCGGATATCTCCTACGGCGACATGGTGAAAAAACACCTGGCGATGGCCGAAATCGTCGCTGCCGACCCGGCCGTGCAAGCGTTTTCCCACTCGGTGGGTGTGTCCGGCAGCAACCAGACCATCGCCAACGGGCGCTTCTGGATCGCCCTGAAAAAACGCGGCGACCGCGACGTTTCAGCCAGCCAGTTCATCGACCGCATCCGTCCGCAACTGATGAAAGTCCCCGGCATCGTTCTCTACTTGCGTGCCGGCCAGGACATCAACCTCAGCTCCGGCCCGAGCCGCGCGCAGTACCAATACGTGCTCAAGAGCAACGACGGCGCGACCCTCGCGACATGGACGCAACGCCTCACGGAAAAACTGCGCAGCAACCCGGCGTTCCGCGACATCTCCAACGACTTGCAACTGGGCGGCAGCATCACCCACATCAGCATCGACCGCAGCGCCGCCGCACGTTTCGGCCTGACCGCGAGCGATGTAGACGAGGCGCTGTACGACGCCTTCGGCCAGCGCCAGATCAATGAGTTCCAGACCCAGGTCAACCAGTACAACGTGATTCTGGAGCTGGACCCCCAACAACGTGGCAAGGCCGAAAGCCTCAATTACTTTTACCTGCGCTCGCCGTTGAGTGGCGAGATGGTGCCGCTGTCGGCGCTGGCCAAATTCGACGCGCCGACCATCGGTCCGCTGTCGATTGCCCACGACGGCATGTTCCCGGCCGCCAACCTGTCGTTCAACCTCGCGCCCGGCGTGGCACTGGGTGATGCGGTGATCCTGCTCAATCAGGCCAAGGCCGAGATCGGCATGCCGACGGCGATCAGCGGCAATTTCCAGGGCGCGGCGCAGGCGTTCCAGAGTTCGCTGGCCAGTCAGCCGTGGCTGATTCTTGCGGCGCTGGTGGCGGTGTACATCATTCTCGGCGTGCTTTATGAGAGCTTCGTGCACCCGCTGACGATCATCTCGACCCTGCCGGCGGCAGGTTTGGGTGCGGTGATCATGCTGTGGATCTGCGGCCAGGACTTTTCGATCATGGCGTTGATCGGGCTGGTGTTGCTGATCGGTATCGTCAAGAAGAACGGCATTCTGATGATCGACTTTGCCCTGGAGGCGCAGCGTAATCGAGGGCTGTCACCGCAGGAGGCGATTTTCGAGGCGTGCATCACGCGGTTCCGGCCGATCATCATGACCACCCTCGCCGCCCTGCTCGGCGCCCTGCCGCTGATGCTCGGCTACGGCACCGGCGCCGAACTGCGCCAGCCGCTGGGGATCGCCGTGGTCGGCGGGTTGCTGGTCAGCCAGATGCTGACGCTGTTCACCACGCCGGTCATATACTTGTGGCTTGAGCGGCTGTTTCACCGCCCCAAACCAGTACCCACGGCGGCACTGGCGACCACAGACTGAGGCAGGGTCATGCGCGTTCTGATTATCGAAGACGAGGAAAAAACCGCGGATTATCTGCACCGCGGTCTGACGGAACAGGGTTATACCGTGGACCTGGCCCGCGACGGCGTCGAAGGCCTGCACTTGGCGCTGGAAGGCGACTACGCGGTGATTGTCCTCGACGTGATGTTGCCGGGCCTGGATGGCTTCGGTGTGCTGCGCGCGTTGCGTGCGCGCAAGCAGACGCCAGTGATCATGCTCACCGCCCGCGAACGGGTCGAAGACCGGATCAAAGGCCTGCGCGACGGTGCCGACGATTACCTCGGCAAGCCATTTTCCTTCCTCGAACTGGTGGCGCGCCTGCAAGCGCTGACCCGGCGCAGCGGCGGCCATGAACCGGTGCAGGTGAGCATCGCCGACCTGTGGATAGATCTGATCAGCCGTAAGGCCACTCGGGCCGGTACCCGACTGGATCTGACCGCCAAAGAGTTCTCGCTGTTGAGCGTCCTCGCCCGCCGCCAGGGTGAAATCCTCTCGAAAACCGCGATTGCCGAGATGGTCTGGGACATCAATTTCGACAGCGATGCCAACGTCGTCGAAGTCGCGATCAAACGCCTGCGCGCCAAGCTCGACGGGCCGTTCGACGAGAAACTGCTGCACACCATTCGCGGCATGGGTTATGTGCTGGAGAGCCGCGGTGTCCAGTAACTCGATTGCCCTGCGTTTAAGCGGCATGTTTACGCTGGTGGCGCTGCTGGTGTTTCTGTTGATCGGCGGCGCGTTGTATCAGCAGGTCGACAAGGGCCTCGGCCTGCTGCCGGAAGCCGAACTGGACGCACGTTACAGCGTGCTCGAGTCGGCGCTCAATCGCTACGGCACGCCGGAACACTGGGTGAAGATCAACGCCAAGCTGAAGCTGCTGGGCGAAGAGGACAAACGCATTCGGTTCTGGGTGGTGAGTGGTGATCCGGGCTACGAATATGGTCAGCCGGATGCGCTGATCCGCGCCTTCGCCAAAGGCCCGACGGGCATGCATGACCTGCAGTTGCCCGATCATCCCTATCCGCTGAAAGTGCTGCTCACCGAATTGCCGGCCAAGGATCAGCGTCCGCCGCTGCGCTTCATGATCGGCATCGACACCGAGACCTTCCACGAGACCCAGCACAATCTGCTGATCGCCCTGATCGGCCTGGCGATTGCCGGGGTGTTGATGGCTTCCGCGCTGGGTTACTGGGTGGCGCACATCGGCCTCAAACCGCTGATCAAACTGTCTCAGGAGGCGCAACGACTGGCGCCGCCACTGCGGGCCGGGCGCTTGCGGATGTCGCCGTTGCCGCCGGAGCTTGAGCAGTTTGTCGACTCGTTCAACTCGACGCTGGAACGGGTCGAACAAGCCTATTCGCGGCTGGAATCGTTCAACGCCGACGTGGCCCATGAACTGCGCTCACCGCTGACCAACCTGATCGGCCAGACCCAGGTCGCACTGACCCGCGGGCGCTCTGCCGAGCATTATTTCGAGGTGCTGCAATCCAATCTTGAAGAGCTGGAACGGCTGCGCTCGATCATCAACGACATGCTGTTTCTGGCCAGCGCCGATCAGGGCAGCAAGGCGACCAGGCTCACCGAAGCTTCGCTGGCCGATGAAGTGGCGACCACGCTGGAGTACCTGGATTTCATCCTCGAAGACGCGCAAGTACAGGTACACGTGAGTGGCGATGCGCAGGTGCGGATCGAGATCGCGCATTTGCGTCGGGCGTTGATCAATCTGTTGAGCAACGCGGTGCAGCACACCGGGCCGGGCCAGGTGATCGAAGTGCACATCGAGGTGGAAGAGCACCAGGTGAGCATCGGCGTGGCCAACCCCGGATCGCCGATTGCCAGCGAGCATTTGCCGCGCCTGTTCGAGCGCTTCTATCGAGTGGATGCGTCGCGCAGCAACAGCGGCAACAACCATGGTTTGGGGCTGGCGATCGTCAAGGCGATTGCGCTGATGCATGGCGGGGATGTGTTTGTGCGCAGCGATCGAGGGATGAATACCTTCGGGATTTATCTGCCGGTCTGAAAAGCCCCTCACCCTAACCCTCTCCCAGAGGGAGAGGGGACTGACCGCGTTGTTCTTCCGAAATACACCGACCTGAAATAACCAGTCGAACTCCGGCTTTGAAAAGCATGGAGGTCTGCTCCCTTTCCCCCTAGCCCACTGGGACTGACCGCGTTGCTCTTCCAAAGTACGCCGACCTGAAATAACCAGTCGAACTCAGGCTTTGAAAAGCATGGAGATCTGCTCCCTTTCCCCCTCTCCCCCTTGGGGGAGAGGGCTGGGGTGAGGGGGTGACTTTTGCTTCTGCTGTAACAGTCATTTATGAAAATCACGCTGTTTCCCAACGCCCGGCAACCTTATCTTTGCCCGCACCAAACAGCACTTGCCAAGCAAGAAGGTTTTCAAGATGTCCAACAGTATGGGTATTGCCAGCGCTTTCGTTTTGTCCTCGTTGATCCTGTCGCCGATGGCGATGGCTGAAGAATCGCAGTCGTTCGTAGCGCAGAATGCCGCTCGCGCTCACGCATTCGAACAGTCTCAGGCAGAAGTGATGGCCAAATCGCAAGACGCCACACAAGCCCCGCAGGCCGCCGCTTCCCAGGCTAAAGCGTCCGAGAAGGACAGCTGAGTCGCGCGCCGTTCCAACGTTTCCCTCGACGCGGTTGTTTGGCTCTTCCCGTTCAACCGTCGTCATTCCAGGCCGCTGATGTTCAGCGGCCTTTTTTCGTTGTGGTCTGAAAGCCATCCGGTTCGTCTGTAACAACAAGAAACATCCAGCCCCTCAAGACATTGAGGGGTCAGTTGACCCAAGGAGCTTTACCGCAAGTGCGTTACCCAGTCCGCTATACCCCGTTATTCATTGCAATCGCCGCAACGATTGCTCCCGCCGCCCAGGCCGACGAAGCGGCCAAAGCAGGTTTCGTTGAAGGCGCGAGCCTCAACCTCAACGCCCGTAACTACTACATGAATCGCAACCGTCTGCAGCAGACGGACGACAACATCGAGTGGGGCCAGGGGTTTCTCGGGATCTTCCAGTCGGGTTACACCGAAGGCACCGTCGGCTTCGGCATCGACGCGCACGCCATGCTCGGGCTGAAGCTCGATGGCGGTGGCGGCACGGATGGTTCGAGCATCCTCCCGGTGAGCGATGGCAACGGCAAGGCACCGGGCGCATTCTCGACTGCCGGCGGCACCCTGAAAATGCGTGCGTTCGATACCGAGTTGAAGGCCGGCGACCTGTTCCTCACCAACCCGGTGATCGCCGGTGGTGACAGCCGCATGCTGCCGCAGACCTTCCGTGGCGTCAGCCTGACCAACCACAGCTTCGACGGCTGGATGTTCGAGGGTGGCCAGGCCAGTTTCACCAAGCCTTACAACCAGAGCGGTCGCCAGCGCATCGGCACCTCGTACGGCCAACTCGCCGACGGTGACGAAAGCCGCCATCTGAACTGGGCCGGGGTTTCCTGGAGCGGCGTCGAAGGCCTGACCAGCAACCTGTACGCCGCCGAGCTGAAGGACATCTGGAACCAGTACTACTACGACCTCGACTACACCTGGACGCTTAACGATCTGGTCAGCCTCAACCCGGGCCTGCACTTCTATCACACGCAGGACACCGGCGACGCATTGCTGGGTGACATCGACAACAACACCTACAGCCTGCATTTCACCATCGGTATCGGCAGCCACAGCGTCACGGCCGCGTACCAACGGGTCAACGGCAACACGCCGTTCGACTACATCAGCCAGGGTGACAGCGTTTACCTCGACAACTCCCAGCAGTACTCGGACTTCAATGGTCCGAACGAGCGCTCGTGGAAGCTCAAGTACGCGTATGACTTCGCTGGTCTCGGCATGCCGGGCCTGACCTCGGCGGTGTCCTACTCACGCGGTACCGTGGACCTGACCAAGGTCGACCCGGCCAGCAAAGGTTACGCCTCGTGGTACAGCGCCAACGGTCGCAACGCCAGGCACTGGGAGCGCGACATCGACCTGAAATACTTGGTGCAGAGCGGCCAGGCCAAAGACCTCGCGATACGCCTGCAATGGGCGACCAACCGTGGCGGCAACGGCTACGGCGCGATCGACACTGACACAGATGAATACCGTGTCATCATCGACTACCCGATCAACGTCTTCTAAGATCACCCCAAAGTCAGGCGCGACTCGCACAGATCCTGTGGCGAGGCCGCTTGCTCCCGCTGGACTGCGCAGCAGGCCCCTCCGCAAAAAAGAGGGGTCGCTACGCGGCCCAACGGGAGCAAGCGCCCTCGCCACAGTCGATTCAGTGTTTGTGCAACTACGCTAACAAGATCTCCTCAACCGACAGCCCCCACCATGATCGCGAACCGTACCTCACCTGCGGGCAAGACCGGACGCCCCGAATTGCTGCTGATCTGCGGCAGTTCGCTGACGGTGATCGCGATTCTGTGCATCGTCACTTTTCTACTGATTCGCGAGCACGCCAGCGCTCAGGAAACGGCCACCCGCAGCGCTACCACCATCGCGCAGTTGATCGACGCCGACGTGCTGCGCACGGTCGAACTGTACGACCTGACCCTGCAAGGCCTGATCGCCGCCGCCCAACGCGATGACTTGCACGACGTCACCCCGCAGATCCGCCATCTGGCGCTGTTCGACCGCTCCACGGCGGCCCGCTTCAAGGGCGACATCCTGTTGCTCGACAAGCACGGCGATGTGGTCGCCGACTCTTCACGGATAGTGCCCAAGCCGGGCAACTTTGCCGACCGCGAGTACTTCCTCGCCCATGCCTTAAACCGCGACACCGGTATGTTCATCAGTCGTCCATTCAAAACCCGCTGCGATTGCGACGAGGCCAACCAGTGGCGCATCAGCTTCAGCCGGCGGATCTCCTCGGACACCGGCGAGTTCGTCGGCGTGGCGGTGGCGTCGATGAAGCTCGACTACTTCGATCAGTTGTTCAACAGCCTCGACATCGGCAAAGACAGCACGCTGAACATCATCAACAGCGACGGCGTCCTGTTGGCGCAGAAGCCGTATCTGCAAAGCGACTCCATCGGCAAGAGTTTCGGCAACCGACCAAACGTGGTGCGGATATTGGGCGACAAGGACGGCAGTGGCAGTTTCACCAGCACCTCGAGCATGGACCATCAGCAACGCCTCTACACCTATTCCCGGGTCGGCAATCTGCCCCTGACGGTGATGGTCGCGCTGTCCAGCGATGAAGTGTTCGGCACCTGGCGTCGTACCGCGATACTGATCAGTGGTGCCACCGGCGTGCTCTGCGCCGGATTACTCTGGCTGACCTGGCTGCTCGCCCGGGAGCTGCGTTTGCGCCAGCGCGCCGAGCGCGAGCTGGCGCAACTGGCCGCCACCGATGCACTGACCGGCGTGGCCAACCGGCGCATGCTCGATCAGTCGTTGCGCCACGAGTGGTTCCGCGCCCAGCGTTCAGGCCAGCCGTTGTCGGTGATGATGATCGATGCCGATCACTTCAAGGCATTCAATGACCGGCATGGCCATCAGGCCGGCGACCGGGCGCTGAAAACGCTGGCCAAGGTCATCACCGAAAATGTGCGGCGACCGGCGGATCTGGTGGCGCGCTATGGCGGCGAGGAGTTTTCGGTGATTCTGGCCGAGACCGATGGCCATGGCGCACAGCAGATTGCCGAGCATATTCGTCAGGCGGTGGAGCAGTTGCCGTTGGTCGACGGCGCGGAGTGGCCGATGACCGTGAGCATTGGCATCGCGACGTGGACGGCGGCGAAGGAAATGATGCTGGAGCAGCTGTTGTTTGCGGCGGACAAGGCGCTGTATCAGGCCAAGGAAGGTGGGCGCAATCGGGTGGTGGTGGCTACCTGAAAGGTCTGTGGCGATTGCACCGGCGCCTTCGCGAGCAAGCTCGCTCCCACATTTGAAGTGCATTCCCCTGTGGGAGCGAGCTTGCTCGCGAAGAGGCCAGATCAGGCACTAGAGAAACCACAGGCATAAAAAAAGGCCATCCGAGGATGGCCTTCAAAAAACTAGAGAGGTTTTTTACTTACACTGCCGCAACCGGGCGCATGTAAGAGATCGGTGCGGTACTGGCGTCTTCGAACGTCACCACTTCCCAAGCATCTGTCTGCTCAATCAACTTGCGCAGCAACTGGTTGTTCAGTGCATGACCGGACTTGAAGCCTTTGAACTCACCAATCAGGCTGTTACCCAGCAGGTACAGATCGCCAATGGCATCGAGGATCTTGTGCTTCACGAATTCGTCTTCATAGCGAAGACCATCTTCGTTCAGTACGCCATCGGCATCGACCACGATTGCGTTTTCAACGCTGCCGCCGAGTGCGAGGTTGTGCTTGCGCAGGTACTCGATATCACTCATGAAACCAAAGGTACGGGCGCGGCTGACTTCTTTTACGAACGAAGTGCTGGAAAAATCCACGCTTGCACTTTGGGTGCGGTCCCGGAATACCGGGTGATCGAAATCGATCTCGAAGCTCACCTTGAACCCTTCGAAAGGGACGAAAGTGGCGCGCTTGTCGCCGTCTTCCACTGTCACTTCACGCAGGATGCGGATGAATTTCTTGGCGGCGTCCTGTTCTTCCAGGCCAGCCGATTGAATCAGGAATACGAAAGGTCCAGCGCTGCCATCCATGATCGGGACTTCGGACGCGGAGAGCTCGACGTAGGCGTTATCGATGCCCAGGCCAGCCATGGCCGAGAGCAAGTGCTCTACCGTGTCCACTTTGACGTCGCCGTTAATCAGCGTCGTCGACATAGTGGTTTCACCGACGTTTTCCGCGCGGGCAGGTATCTGCACCACAGGGTCGAGGTCAGCGCGACAAAACACAATGCCAGTGTCGACAGGCGCAGGCTTGAGGGTCAGATAGACCTTCTCACCGGAGTGCAGGCCTACACCTGTGGCACGGATAATATTTTTCAGTGTGCGTTGTTTAATCATGGCTTGGGCCGCTTCAGCGCAAATTGCGAACTGGTATCAACAAAGGCTGGCGATGATAGCAGACCGAGCCTTTGCTGAACACCAATCACCTTCATAGCCCTGATACATTCCATCAATCAGCCTGACGACGCAGGAAAGCCGGGATGTCCAGGTAGTCCAGGTCATCTTGCGGATTCATCTTCGCGGCAGCCGCAGCACCGGCCTGAGCCTGGTTGCGCATGACGGTCGGACGGTCCAGGTCACGGTAGTTCACCGCGGGTGCTTCCTGACGGGTCGGAGCCGGTTGTTGCACCTGAGCAGCCGCCATCGAAGTGTGAACGGTGTTGTCGATGACCTTCACAGGCTTCTCGATTTTCGCGCCCAGACCGGTGGCAACCACGGTAACGTGCAGTTCGTCGCGCATGTCCGGATCGATCACGGTACCGACCTTGACCATCGCGTGCTCAGAAGCGAAGGCTTCGATGATGCTACCCACGTCGGAGTACTCACCCAGGGACAGGTCAGGACCGGCGGTGATGTTCACCAGGATGCCGCGCGCGCCTTGCAGGTTCACGTCTTCCAGCAGCGGGTTGCGGATCGCCGCTTCAGTGGCTTCACGTGCACGGTTCGGACCGCTGGCGCAGCCAGTGCCCATCATCGCCATGCCCATTTCGCTCATCACGGTACGCACGTCGGCGAAGTCGACGTTGATCATGCCCGGACGCTTGATGATGTCGGAGATACCGCGAACGGCACCGGCCAGTACATCGTCTGCCTTGGCGAAAGCCGACAGCAGGCTTGCGTCTTTACCGAGGATGGTCAGCAGCTTCTCGTTGGGAATGGTGATCAACGAGTCGACGCTTTCGGAGAGCATGCGGATGCCTTCATCGGCGATCTGCATACGCTTGCGGCCTTCGAACGGGAACGGACGCGTTACGACAGCAACGGTCAGAATGCCCATTTCCTTGGCCACTTCGGCGATGATCGGCGCAGCACCGGTACCGGTACCGCCACCCATGCCGGTGGTGATGAACACCATGTTGGTGCCCTGCAGGACTTCGGCAATGCGCTCACGGTCTTCCAGAGCGGCCTGACGACCTACTTCAGGGTTGGCACCAGCGCCCAGACCTTTGGTCACGCCGGTGCCCAGTTGCAGGATGGTCCGCGCGCCGATGTTTTTCAGCGCTTGAGCATCGGTGTTGGCGCAGATGAACTCAACGCCTTCGATGTTGCTCTTGACCATGTGGTTGACAGCGTTGCCGCCGCCACCGCCAACACCGATAACTTTGATTACCGGGCTTGCGGGGATGTTGTCTACGAGTTCGAACATTTTCCCTCTCCTTACATTCTCTAGTTTTTTCGCCTACTGCTGTTTGTTGCGGTGCATCTACTGCTATTGCGTGCCGCTTGAAGCTTGACGCTCCGAGCTGCTTTTAAAAGTTGCCTTGAACCCACTTCTTCAATCGGTCCAGCAACGGCGCCTGTGGCTCTTCGTTGCTGTAGCTGTCGCGGCTGCCGATGCCGGAGAACGAAACCCCGTCGGACTGCTTCTGCAGGCCGTACATCAACAAACCCACGCCAGTGGAATAAATCGGGTTGCGCACCACGTCATCCAGGCCCTTGACGCCATGCGGCACGCCGAGGCGGACCGGCATGTGGAAGATTTCTTCGGCCAGTTCGGTGGCGCCTTCCATCTTCGACGTGCCGCCGGTCAGGACGATGCCCGCCGGGATCAGGTCTTCGTAGCCGCTGCGACGCAGCTCAGCCTGGATCAGGGTGAACAGTTCGTCGTAACGCGGCTCGACCACTTCGGCCAGAGCCTGACGCGACAGTTCACGCGGTGGACGGTCGCCGACACTCGGCACCTTGATGGTTTCACCGGCACCGGCCAGTTTGGCCAGGGCGCAGGCGTAGCGGATCTTGATTTCTTCGGCGTACTGGGTCGGGGTGCGCAACGCCATGGCGATGTCGTTGGTCACTTGATCACCGGCAATCGGGATCACTGCGGTGTGGCGGATCGCGCCTTCAGTGAAGATCGCGATGTCGGTGGTGCCGCCGCCGATGTCGACCAGGCACACGCCTAGCTCTTTTTCGTCGTCGGTCAGCACCGAGTAGGCCGAGGCCAGTTGCTCGAGAATGATGTCGTCGATTTCCAGACCGCAGCGACGCACGCATTTTTCAATGTTCTGTGCGGCGTTGACGGCGCAGGTGACCACGTGAACCTTGGCTTCCAGACGGACGCCGGACATGCCCAGAGGCTCGCGGACGCCTTCCTGGTTGTCGATCACGTAATCCTGCGGCAGGGTGTGCAGCACGCGCTGGTCAGCCGGGATCGCCACGGCCTGGGCGGCGTCGAGTACACGCTCGAGGTCAGCGGAGCTCACTTCGCGATCACGAATCGCGACGATGCCGTGGGAGTTCAGGCTGCGGATGTGATTGCCCGCCACGCCGACGAACGCCGAGTGAATGCGGCAGCCCGCCATCAGTTGGGCTTCTTCGATCGCGCGCTGGATCGATTGCACGGTGGACTCGATATTCACCACCACGCCCTTCTTCAGGCCGCGGGACGGGTGAGTACCGATACCGACGATTTCCAGCGTGCCGTCGTCCGCGACCTCGCCTACCAGCGCCACCACTTTGGAGGTGCCGATATCCAGACCGACGATCATTTTGCCGCTTTGCACGTTTGCCATGGGTCCTGCCTCTTCTTAATTCTTTGCGACAGCGGGTTGGGCTGTCGTCGGCGCTACAGGTTCCCGCCAGCCAACGGCGAGGCCGTTGGCGTAGCGCAGATCGATGCGCGCAATGTTCGTAATCTGGTCTTTAAGCGTCTTGTCATAGATGGCAATGAAGCGGCGCATCTTTTCCACCAGGTTGCCGCGTCCCAGCAGCAACTCGATGCCGGGGCCGGAACTGCCGGCACCGGTGGTCAGGAACCAACTCCCGCGTTCACGCAGTTCCAAGCGTGCAATCGAGAAGCCCAACGGCCGCAGCATCTGGCTCAGCACCTGATACTGCTGCATCACTTGCTGCTGGGCCCGTTGTGGACCGAACAGCTGTGGCAGGTGTTCGTAGTTCGCCAGTTCCTTGGGCGTAAACGCCTGGCCCTGGTTGTTGAGCAGCGACTCGTCGCCCCAACGGGCCACGGGCAGTTGCTCTTCGAGGCGGATCACCACCTGATCGGGCCATACCCGACGTACCTCGGCGTGGGCAATCCACGGCATCTGCTCAAGCTCGGTGCGCATACCGGCCAGGTCGATGGTGAAGAAGCTCGACGCCACGTACGGGGCGATTCGCTGCTGCACCGCTTGCTGGCTGATGTAGCTCAGGTCGCCCTGCACGGCGATCTTGGTGATTGGCCGGTCGGCGTACGGCAGTAACCGCTGCGCGCCTTCGTAAGTGCCAAACCCCAGGACCACCAGCAGCACTGGCCAGAACAGGCTTTTCAGAAAACCGAAGTTGGCTTTCGGCAGGCGCGCAGACATCGGCTCTTTGGCCACCATTCGGCTGGCACCCCGCGGCACCGGCTTACGGCCGGGGGCGGGTGACTGATGTCTGAGCTGAGCGCCTTGCATCGTCTTAACCTCTAGCGTCTTCAACACTGGCGGCCAGAATGGCCAGAACCAGTTGCTGGAAATCCAGACCGGCCGCACGGGCAGCCATCGGCACCAGACTGTGGTCGGTCATGCCCGGAGCGGTGTTCACTTCGAGAAACCAGAACTGCCCGTCGGCGTCCTGCATCACGTCCGCCCTGCCCCAACCGGCAATACCCAGCGCCTCACAGGCCTTGGCCGTGAGATCCATGAGTTCCTGTTCCTTGGCGGCATCCAGCCCGCACGGAATGCGGTACTGGGTATCGTTGGCGATGTACTTGGCGTCGTAGTCGTAGAACGTGTGCGGTGTACCCAGGGCAATAGGAGGCAACACCTGGTCACGCAGGGTGGCGATGGTGAACTCCGGACCTTGAATCCATTGTTCGACCAAGACTTGCGAATCGTAGGTACTGGCCGCTTTCCATGCGTCGATCAACTCGGACGCAGAACTCACTTTGGCCATCCCGATACTTGAACCTTCATGCGCCGGTTTGACGATCAAAGGGAAGCCCAGTTCCGTCGCCGCCGAAATACAATCGGCTTCGCTGCACAGCACGGCGTGACGCGGCGTCGGAATCCCGAGGCTATGCCAAACCTGCTTGGTGCGCAGTTTGTCCATCGCCAGGGCCGAGGCCAGAATGCCGCTGCCGGTGTACGGAATGCCCGCCACTTCGAGCAGGCCCTGCATCGAGCCATCTTCACCGCCACGGCCGTGAAGAATGATGAAGGCGCGGTCGATCTTTTCGCTGAGCAGACGTTGCAGAATGTCGGCACCAACGTCGATGCCGAACGCGTCCACACCGGCGCTCTGCAGCGCTTCGAGCACAGCATTACCGGACTTCAGCGAAACCTCACGCTCGGCACTCAGGCCACCGAACAGCACGGCGACACGGCCGAAGTCTTTCGGCGCGATAGTGGAGAACAGGTTGGCGTAGGCAGCAGTCATTTCAACTTCCCCTCGACCGGCGCGGCCACGGCGCCGGCGAACAATTCACTTTTCAACAGCTTCGGCGCGAGTCCGCCGATATCACCTGCGCCCTGGCACAGCAGGATGTCACCGGCACGCAGCAGCGGCTTGACCAGCGGCGCCAGATCGACGCCACGCTCGATGTAGATCGGGTCGAGCTGACCGCGCTGGCGGATGCTGTTGCACAGTTTGCGGCTGTCGGCCCCCGGAATCGGCTCTTCGCCGGCCGGATAGACTTCCATCAGCAGCAGCACGTTGGCGTCGGCCAGGACATTGACGAAATCGTCGTACAAGTCGCGGGTGCGGCTGTAGCGGTGTGGCTGGTAGACCATCACCAGACGGCGCTCCGGCCAGCCACCGCGCACGGCCTTGATCACCGCGGCGACTTCGGTCGGGTGGTGACCGTAGTCGTCGACCAGCATCACGTTGCCGCCGTCCACCGGCAGTTCGCCGTAGACCTGGAAACGTCGGCCCACGCCCTGGAACCCGGACAGGCCCTGGACGATGGCTTCATCGCTGACGCCTTCGTCGGTGGCGATGCAGATGGTCGCCAGCGAGTTGAGTACGTTGTGGTTGCCCGGCATGTTCACCGAGACTTCCAGTGGCTCACGATCCGGACGCAGCACGGTGAAGAACGTCTGCATGCCTTGCTGGCGCACATTGATCGCACGTACGTCGGCGTCTTCGCTGAAGCCGTAGGTCACGGTCGGACGTTTGACCTGCGGCAGGATTTCCCGCACCACCGGATCGTCCAGGCACATCACCGCCAGACCGTAGAACGGCAGGTTGTGCAGGAATTCGACGAAGGTTTTCTTCAGTTTGTTGAAGTCACCGTCGTAGGTCGCCATGTGGTCGGCGTCGATGTTGGTCACCACTGCCACCAGCGGTTGCAGGTGCAGGAAGCTCGCATCGCTTTCATCGGCTTCGGCGATCAGGTAACGGCTGGTGCCCAGTTGGGCATTGGTGCCCGCCGCGTTCAGACGACCACCGATGACGAACGTCGGGTCCAGGCCACCGGCGGCGAACACCGAAGCGATCAGGCTGGTGGTGGTGGTTTTGCCGTGCGTACCGGCGACGGCGATGCCGTGGCGATAGCGCATCAGTTCGGCGAGCATTTCGGCACGCGGCACCACCGGAATGCGACGCTCGAGGGCGGTCGCCACTTCCGGGTTGGAGGTGTTCACAGCGCTCGAGACCACCAGCACATCGGCAGTCGCGGCGTTCTCGGCACGGTGGCCGATAAAGATGTGCGCACCGAACGATTCCAGGCGTTCGGTCACCGGCGAGGCTTTCAGGTCGGAACCGGACACTTCATAGCCCAGGTTCAGCAACACTTCGGCGATGCCGCACATGCCTACGCCGCCGATACCGACGAAGTGGATGCGTCGGATGCGGCGCATTTCCGGTTGTGGCATGGCTTTCTGATTCTCAACCATGAGCCACCTCCAGACAGGTGTCGACCACGCTACGGGTGGCATCGGGTTTCGCCAGACGGCGGGCCGCTCGGGCCATTTCTTCAAGTCGTTGCGGTTGCATCAAGACCTCTGTCAGGCGCGCGGCAAGGTCCGCAGCACCAGTCGTTCTTTGCGGCATCAGGAAGGCAGCGCCTTCGCGGGCCAAATAATCGGCGTTGCGGGTCTGGTGATCGTCGATTGCGTGGGGCAAGGGCACCAGCATCGACGGCAGACCGGCGGCAGCCAGCTCACTGATGGTCAACGCGCCTGCGCGGCACACCACCAGGTCAGCCCAGCCATAGGCCTGGGCCATGTCTTTGATGAACGGCTGCACCTGCGCGTCCACGCCGGCGGCGCGGTAGCGCTCTGCAGTCACTTCATCGTGGTTTTTGCCGGCCTGATGAAACACTTCCGGGCGCAAATCGGCAGCGACTTGGGCCAGGGCTTCAGGCAGCAACTTGTTCAACGGTTCTGCGCCCAGGCTACCGCCAAGGATCAGCAAACGCGCTTTGCGGCCGGCCAGGGCAGGTCGCGATGTTTCGAGGAACAGCTCGCTGCGCACCGGGTTTCCGGTGGTACGGCGGGTGTCCGACAGAGTAAAGGTGTCGGGGAACGCTTCACACACCCGGGCGGCGAACGGCACCAGCAACCGATTGGCGGTGCCGGCCACGGCGTTCTGTTCGTGAACGATCACCGGCACACCGGCCAGTTTCGCGGCAAGACCGCCTGGACCGGTCACATAACCTCCGAAGCCGACGACACACACCGGCTTCAGCCGACGAATGATTGCCCGCGCCTGCCACACCGATTTGAGCAGCATGAACGGCGCCTTGAGCAGCGACAGCTTGCCCTTGCCACGCAAACCGGTGGCATGGATGCGGTGCAGTTCCAGGCCGGCCGCCGGGACCAGATCGTTTTCGATCCCGCGTGGTGTGCCGAGCCAGTGCACGGTGTAGCCGCGCGCCTGAAACTCGCGGGCACAGGCCAGCGCCGGGAACACGTGGCCGCCGGTGCCGCCGGCCATGATCAATACGTTAGCGCCCATGGTTCGGCTCCTCGGCGAAGTCGCTCTCATGGAATTCCATCTCTTCACTGCCCAGGTGGGTTCGACTCTCCCACTCGATCCTCAGCAACAAGCCGAGGCAGGCGCAGCAGATCACCAGGGAGCTGCCGCCATAACTGAGGAACGGCAAGGTCAGGCCTTTGGTCGGCAGCAGGCCGACGTTCACCCCGATGTTGATCAGGAACTGACCAATCCACAGGAACGACAGACCGTAAGCCACATAAGCGGCGAAGAACTGTTTGGCTTTCTCGGCCCACAGGCCGATGTACATGCCGCGAATACACACGAACACGAACAGCGCCACGGTGCACAGCGAACCGACCGCGCCCAGCTCTTCGGCCAGTACCGAGAACACGAAGTCGGTGTGTGCTTCAGGCAGGTAGAACTGTTTCTGCACGCTGTTGCCCAGGCCGACGCCCAGCCACTCACCGCGACCGAAAGCGATCAACGCCTGCGACAACTGATAGCCGGCGCCGAACTGGTCGGCCCACGGGTCGGCGAAGTTGGTCAGACGCGCCATCCGGTACGGCTGCATTTGAATCAGCAAGACCACGGCGCCGACCGCCAACACCACCATCAGCGAGAAGCGGAACAACCCGACCCCGCCGAGGAACAGCATGGCTGCCGCCGCCCCCATCATCACGACGGTGGCACCGAAGTCCGGTTCCATCAGCAACAGGCCGGCCATTGGCAGCAGCACGATGAATGGCTTGAAGAAGCCCATCCAGCTTTCGCGCACTTCTTTCTGACGACGTACCAGATAACCGGCGAGGTAGATCACCACAAACACCTTGGCGATCTCGGAGGGCTGAACGTTGAAGAAGCTGAAACCGATCCAGCGCATCGACCCGTTCACTTCACGACCGATCCCCGGGACGATCACCATCACCAGCAGACCGAATGCGCCGATCAGCATCATCCAGCCCAGACGCTGCCAGGTGGCGATCGGAATCATCATGGTCACGATGCAGGCACCCAGGCCCAGCGCCACGTAGATCAGGTGGCGAATCATGTAGTACAGCGCGCTGCCCGATTGCGCCGCCGCCACTTCGGTGGACGCCGAGGCAATCATGATCAGGCCCAGGCCCAGCAGCGCCAGGCAACCGGCGAGCATCGGGAAGTCGAGGTCGATGCCACGCCCGGTGATGATCGGCGACGGGTACGGCTTGATGATATTGCGCAGGCTCATACCAGATCCTCCACGGCGCGGACGAACTGGTGACCACGGTCTTCGTAATTCTTGAACATGTCGAAACTGGCGCAGGCTGGCGACAGCAGCACCACGTCACCCGGTTGGGCGACCGCACGGCATTGCTCGACGGCTTCGACCAGCGAACCGGCGTGAATCAGCGGCACGGCGTCGCCAATGGCTTCGCCGATCTTGTCAGAGTCGCGGCCCATCAGGATTACGGCGCGGCAGTTGGCCGCTACCGGATCGCGCAGATCGTTGAATTCGGCACCCTTGCCATCGCCACCGGCAATCAGAATGACCTTGCCGGCGATGTCCGCACCGAGGCCTTCGATGGCGGCCAGAGCGGCGCCAACGTTGGTCGCTTTGGAATCGTTGTAGTACGCCACGCCATCGAGATCACGCACCCATTGACAGCGGTGTTCGAGACCGGCAAACGTGCGCAGTGCCGAGAGCATCGCATCGAACGGCAGGCCCACCGCATGGCCGAGCGCCAATGCCGCGAGGGCGTTGGACTGGTTGTGCGCGCCACGAATCTTCAGCTCGCGCACCGGCATCAGGTTCTGGAATTCGAAGGCCAGATACTTCTCGCCGTTCTCTTCACGGATACCGAAAGCCTTGAAGTCCGGTTTGGTCAGGCCGAAGGTCCAGCAAGGCTGGCCCTCGCCCATCAGCGGACGGCTCAGCGCATCCTGACGGTTGACCACGAACTGCTTCGCGCCGCGGAAGATCCGGTGTTTGGCCAGGTGATACGCCGGCAGGCCGCTGTAGCGGTCCATGTGGTCTTCGCTGATGTTCAGCACGGTGGCCACTTCGGCGTTGAGCTGGTCGGTGGTTTCCAGCTGAAAACTCGACAGTTCCATCACGTACAGCTCGACGTCGTCGCTGAGCAGATCCAGCGCCGGAGTGCCGAGGTTGCCGCCGACCGCAACGCGCTTGCCCGCCGCTGCCGCCATCTCGCCGACCAGGGTGGTGACGGTGCTTTTCGCGTTGGAACCGCTGATGGCCACGATCGGCGCCTGCGCGTTACGCGCGAACAGCTCGATGTCGCCGGACAGTTTCACGCCACGCACCGCAGCGGCTTGCAGGGCCGGGGTCGCCAACGCCAGGCCGGGGCTCACGTAGAGCTCGTCGGCACGGCACAGGAATTCCACGTCCAGCTCGCCACAACGCACTTCCACGTGCGGATAGTCACGCTTGAGCGTGGCCAGTTCCGGTGGATTCTCCCGCGTATCGGCCACGGCAAACGCGACGCCCCGGTTCGCCAGGAAGCGAACCAGGGACATGCCGCTCTTGCCGAGGCCGACAACGATGCGGAAGTGGTCAGAAGCGATCAGAGACACTCGTTCTACCTCAGCTTCAGGGTGGCAAGGCCGATCAGCACGAGAATCACGGTGATGATCCAGAAACGGACGATCACGCGCGGCTCGGGCCAGCCCTTGAGTTCAAAGTGGTGGTGAATCGGCGCCATGCGGAACACACGGCGACCGGTCAGCTTAAAGGAGGCAACCTGAATGACCACTGACAGGGTTTCCATCACGAACACGCCGCCCATGATGAACAGGACGATTTCCTGCCGGACGATCACCGCAATGGTGCCCAGTGCCGCGCCGAGCGCCAGTGCACCGACGTCGCCCATGAACACTTGTGCCGGATAGGTGTTGAACCAGAGGAACCCCAGGCCGGCACCGATCAGCGCGCCGCAGAACACGATCAGCTCGCCCGCGCCCGGAACGTAAGGAATCAGCAGGTATTCGGCGAATTTCACGTTACCCGACAGGTAGCAGAAAATGCCCAGGCCACCGCCGACCATCACCGTCGGCATGATCGCCAGACCGTCGAGGCCGTCGGTCAGGTTGACCGCGTTGCTCGAACCGACGATCACGAAGTAGGTCAGCACAATGAAACCGGCGCCCAGCGGAATGCTGTAATCCTTGAGCATCGGCAGGATCAGGGTGGTTTCCACCGGGGTGGCAGCGGTCATATAAAGGAAGATCGCCGCACCGAGGCCGAACACCGACTGCCAGAAGTACTTCCAGCGGCTCGGCAAGCCACGGGAGTTCTTTTCGATGACCTTGCGGTAATCGTCGACCCAGCCGATGGCGCCGAACAACAGGGTCACCAGCAACACGACCCACACGTAACGGTTGCTCAAGTCCGCCCACAACAGGGTGCTGACACCGATCGAAGACAGAATCAGCGCACCGCCCATGGTCGGCGTACCGGATTTGGACAGGTGCGATTGCGGACCGTCGTTACGAACGGATTGACCGATCTGACGGTTCTGCAGGGTGCGGATCATCCACGGGCCATAGCACAGCGACAAAACCAGCGCGGTCAGTACACCGAGGATCCCGCGCAGGGTCAGGTACTGGAAGACCGCGAAGCCTTTGTAGAACTGTTGCAGATACTCCGCTAGCAGCAGCAGCATTAATGTTTCTCCAGACTGGACCCGCACAGAGCCGCAACGATGTTTTCCATCGCTGCACTGCGCGAACCCTTGATCAAAATGGTGGTGTTTGTGTCCTGCTCGGCGTCGAGGGCCTGGATCAATTCGGCTTGCGTGCCGAAGTGATGCGCCTGTTCACCGAATGCCTTTACGGCGTGAACCATGTTCGGTCCGACTGCGTAAAGTGCGCAAACCTTGCCCCGGGCGTACTCGCCCACGTCGCGGTGCCCCTGCTCCGCCCAATCGCCCAACTCGCCGATATCCCCGAGCACCAGAACGGTGCGGCCGGAAAAGCCGGCGAGTATATCAACGGCGGCACACATGGAGGTGGGGTTTGCGTTGTAAGTGTCATCAATCACGCGCATGCCGTTTTTCGCCAGTTGCGCGACGGTGCGGCCCTTGACCGGTTGCACGGCACCCAGCCCGGTGGCGATGCCGAACAGCGACACGCCCAAGGCGTGGGCGGCAGCGGCGGCGGCCATGGCATTGGCGACGTTATGGGTACCGAGCAGGTTCAACTGAACATGCTCGACACCTTCAGGTGTATGCAGGTTGAAAGCCGGGCAACCCCGGGCATCGGTGCTCAGGTCACTGGCGTAAAAGTCTGCCTGAGGATTGCCCAGGGAGAAGGTCAGCACCTTGCGTCCGCCGGCACGGAGCTTCCAGATACCGAAAGCCTTGTCGTCGAGGTTGAGCACCGCCACACCATCAGCCGCCAGGCCGTCGATGATCTCGCCTTTGGCCTCGACGATTTTTTCCGGGCCGCCGAACTCACCGACGTGGGCGGTGCCGGCATTGTTCAAAATCGCCACGTGCGGCTTGGTCAAGCCCACGGTGTAGGCGATTTCGCCCAGGCGCGAAGCCCCCAGCTCGATCACGGCCGCGGTATGTTCCGGGGCCAGTTCGAGCAAGGTCAGCGGTGCGCCCAGGTCGTTGTTCAGATTACCGCGAGTGGCGAGCACGGCGCCGCGAGTGCGCAGGATGCTCGCGAGCATTTCCTTGACCGTGGTCTTGCCGCTGGAGCCGGTAATGGCGGCGACCGGCTGAGTGAACGCGGCGCGGTTCAATGCACCCAACTGACCGAGGGCCTGACGGGTGTCCTTGACCAGCAGTTGCGGCAAGGTGCTGTCAGCGACTTCGCGTTCGACCAAGGCAGCGACGGCGCCTTTGCCGGCAACATCGTTCAGGTAGTCATGACCGTCGAAACGCGGACCGGTCAGGGCAATGAACAGCTGGCCAGGCTTGATCGCGCGACTGTCGATGCTGACGCCGTCGAAACGCGCATCGCCGCTGATCAGACGTGCATCGAGCACGTTGGTCAGTTCACTTAATGTCAGGGCCTTAAGCATGGGCCACCTCCCATGCGGTGAGGGCATGATCGGCTTCGACCAGATCGGAGAACGCGTGGCGCTCGCCGTTGATTTCCTGATAATCCTCGTGACCTTTACCGGCCAGGACGATCACGTCGTCAGCCGACGCGCCGGCAATCAATTGCGCAATCGCCTGACCACGGCCCGCCACGAACGTGACTTTATCCACAGCGGTGAACCCGGCGCGGATGTCATCGAAAATCACCGCAGGATCTTCAGTGCGCGGGTTGTCGTCGGTAACCAGTACCTGATCGGCCAGACGCTCGACCACTTCGGCCATCAATGGACGCTTGCCGCGATCACGGTCGCCGCCGCAGCCGAACAGGCACAGCAACTGACCTTTGACGTGCGGGCGCAATGCCGTCAGGACTTTTTCCAGCGCGTCCGGGGTGTGGGCGTAATCGACCACCACCAGCGGCTGTGTGCCGCCGCCCAGACGCTGCATGCGACCGGCCGGGCCTTCGAGTTTCGGCAGAACCTTGAGAATTTCGTCGAGGGCGTAGTCCAGACCGAGCAAGGCGCCGACGGCAGCCAGTACGTTGCTCAGGTTGAAACGCCCCAGCAGCGTGCTGCGCAAATGATGCTCGCCCTGCGGCGTCACCAATGTGGCGCGCACGCCATGGTCGTCGAACTGCGCTTCGCGGCAGAACAGATAAGCGCTGCTGTCGAGCAAGCTGTAGGTGATCAGGCGCGACTCACGTTTTTCAGCGGCCAGTTGCCGACCGAAATCGTCGTCGAGGTTGACCACGCGGCACTTCAGATCATTCCAGGCGAACAGCTTGGCCTTGGCCTCGGCGTACGCCTCCATGGTGCCGTGATAATCCAGATGATCGCGGGACAGGTTGGTCATCACCGCGACGTCGAACGCCAGCGCCGTGACCCGGCCCTGATCCAGGCCGTGGGACGAGACTTCCATGGCCACGGCTTTGGCGCCGGCCTTTTTCAGGTCGCCCAGGGTCGCTTGCACGGCGATCGGATTCGGCGTGGTGTGCAGGCCGCTTTCCAGTGCGCCATAGAAGCCGGAGCCCAGGGTCCCGACGATGCCGCAATGCTGGCCGAGCAGATCCAGCGCCTGCGCGACCAATTGGGTCACGCTGGTCTTGCCGTTGGTGCCGGTCACGCCAATCAGGTTCAGATGATGGCTCGGCTCGCCGTAAAAACGTCCGGCGATGTCCGACAACTGCGCCGCCAGACCTTTGACCGGAATCAGTGGCACTTCGGTGATCGGCAGCACAGTGGCGCCTTCCACTTCATAGGCCACCGCTGCCGCGCCGCGCTGCAGGGCATCGGCGATGTGCGCACGGCCATCGAATTTGCCGCCTGGCACCGCGAGGAACAAATCGCCGGCGCGCACGTTGCGGCTGTCCAGCGCCAATTCACGGATCAACAGATCGTGGCCGGCGTGGGGGAATATTTTGTTCAGACTTAATGACATCAGCCGCGCCCTCCATTGGCTTTCAGCGGAACGACCGGGGTGGCGTTGGCTTGTTGCGTCGTCGGCAGGTTGTCCGGCGTCACGTTCATCAGGCGCAGGGTGCCGGACATCACACGGCTGAACACCGGCGCGGAAACCAGACCACCGAAGTAACCGGCCTTGGACGGCTCATCAATCACCACAACAATCGCGTAACGCGGATCGCTCATCGGGCCGAAACCGGCGAACAGCGAGCGATAAGAGTTTTCCGCGTAGCCTTTCGTGCCCACCGAGGTCTTACGCGCAGTACCCGACTTGCCCGCCACGTGATACGCCGGCACCTGCGCACGGAAAACGCCGCGCGGCGCTTCGATCACTTGCTGCAACATGCCTTGCATGGTTTTCGCGACGGCTTCCGGCAGCACTTGCGTGGTCTGCGGCATCTTGTCGGTTTTGATCAGGGTCAGCGGTGCCAGACGACCGTTGTTGGCCAGCGCCGAGAACGCGTGCACCAGCTGGATCGCGGTCACGGAAATACCATAACCGTACGACAGCGTTGCGGTTTCAGCTTTACGCCACTCACGGTAGTTCGGCAGGTTACCGACGCGCTCGCCCGGGAAACCGAGGCCGGTGTCCTGGCCGAGGCCGACTTTCTGCGCGAGGCGGAAAATCGTTTCGCCGCCGATATCGAACGCGACCTTACTCATGCCGACGTTACTGGAATTGATCAGAATGCCGGTCAGGTCGAGCACCGGACCTTCGGTCTTCGACACGTCCTTGATGGTGTATTTGCCGATCTGCAGCGAACCCGGATACACCTCGACGGTGTCGCTCGGCTTCCAGCGGCCGGTTTCGATCGCGGCGCTCATCGAGATGGCTTTCATGGTCGAACCCGGTTCGAACACGTCGATCATCGCGCGGTTACGCATCATCGCCGGTTGCAGGTTGCGCCGATTGTTCGGGTTGTAGGTCGGCTGGTTGACCATGGCCAGAATCTCACCGGTCTTCACGTCCATGATCACCAGGCTACCGGCCTTGGCACCGTTCTCGATGATGGCGTTACGCAGTTCGCGGTTGGCCAGATACTGCAGACGCAGGTCAATGGACAACGCCAAGGGCTTGCCGGCCTTGGCGTTTTTGGTGACCTGGACATCCTTGATCAGCCGTCCGCGCCGATCCTTGATGACCTGTCGTTTGCCCGGCACCCCGGCCAGCCACTCGTCGTAGGCCAGCTCAACGCCTTCGCGCCCGTGATCGTCAATGTCGGTAAAGCCGACCATGTGCGCGGTGACTTCACCGGCCGGGTAGAACCGGCGGAATTCTTCGATGCCATACACACCCGGTACTTTAAGGTCGAGCACGGCCTGGCCCTGCTCGGGGGTCAACCCACGCACCAGATAAATGAATTCTTTGTTGGCCTGGGCCTCGAGGCGTTCAGTCAGGGCTTTCGGATCCTGCCCCAGCGCGGCGGCGAGTGCTGGCCACTTTTCTTTGGCCGTCTGCATTTCCTTGGCGTTGGCCCACAGCGTGGTCACCGGGGTACTCACGGCCAACGGCTCGCCGTTACGGTCGGTGATCAGGCCGCGGTGCGCTGGAATCGGAATGTGACGCAGGCTACGTGCGTCGCCCTGTCCTTTAAGGAAATCACGGTCGATTACTTGCAGGTCGATGATGCGCCAGCAGATCGCTGCAACCATGATGCCGAGCAGCGCCACCATCAACCGGAAGCGCCACGGAAAGAGTGCCCCTTCGAGTTTCATCATGGCGCCACCATCTTCACGTCAGCCGCGCCAGGGATGTGCATTTTCAGTTGTTCGGTGGCCAGCACTTCGATCCGACTGTGCGCGGTCCAGGTGCTTTGCTCGAGAATCAGGCGCCCCCACTCGGCCTGCGCCTTGTCGCGCACGCTGAGCTCGTTATACAGGGTGTTGAGCAACTGACGGTTCCAGTGCGCGCTGTAAGACACGCCGATGGCCGACACGAGCACGCCGATAAACAGCAGCAGCATCAGAAAGCTGCCGCCCGGCAGGGGCTTGGCGAAAAGCTTGCTCACCGCAACTTCTCCGCGACGCGCATGACGGCGCTACGGGAACGTGGGTTGGCTTTGAGTTCGGCATCGGAGGCCGTCTGCGCTTTGCCATGAATTTTGATTTTCGGTTCGAACGCCACGTGGCGAACCGGCAGGTTGCGCGGCAGGTTGTCGGCTTCGCCTTTCACCAGCTTGCGCATGAACAGTTTGACGATGCGGTCTTCCAGCGAGTGAAAGCTGATCACGACCAGGCGGCCGCCCACTTCCAGCGCTTCCAGCGCGGCATCAAGGCCGGCTTCCAGATCGCCCAGCTCGTTGTTGACGTGAATGCGCAAACCCTGAAACGCACGGGTGGCCGGGTTCTTGCCCTTCTCCCACGCCGGGTTGGCGACTTTCAGCACTTCAGCCAGGTCGGCTGTGCGCTCGAAAGGCTTGATATCGCGACGCTCGGCCACGGCACGGGCCATGCGACCGGAGAAACGTTCTTCGCCGTATTCCTTGAACACCCGGGCAATTTCTTCCACCGGTGCGGTATTGACGAATTCCGCCGCGCTGATGCCACGGGACGGATCCATGCGCATGTCCAGCGGGCCGTCATTGAGAAAGCTGAAGCCGCGCTCGGCGTCATCGAGCTGCGGCGACGACACGCCCAGATCCAGCAGAATGCCGCTGACCTTGCCCGCCAGGCCGCGCTCGGCAACCACCGAGCCGAGCTCGGCAAAGCTGCGCTGCACAACGACAAAGCGGCCGTCTTCGGCCGCTAGCGCTTGCCCGGTGGCAATCGCTTGTGGATCTTTGTCGAATCCGATGAGCCGCCCGTCCGTCCCGAGCTGGCTGAGGATCAGCCGACTATGCCCGCCGCGCCCGAACGTGCCGTCCAGATAGCAGCCATCAGGACGTACAGCGAGAGCCTCGACGGCTTCGTCAAGCAGTACGGTGATGTGGTTAAAGCCGCTATCAATAGTCACAGGATCAAATCACGCAGTTCATCAGGCATCGCGCCCGGTTGTTGAATAGCAGCAAGGTCAGCGGCAGACACCGCGTTCCATGCATCCTCGTCCCACAATTGGAACTTGTTCAGTTGGCCTACCAGCATCGCGCGCTTATCCAATTTGGCGTATTCGCGCAGACGCGGTGGAACCAGAAAACGACCACTGCCATCGAGTTCGAGGTCGACGGCATTACCAATCAGCAAACGCTGCAGGCGACGGTTCTCTTCGCGAAGCGAAGGGAGCGCGCGCAACTTGGTTTCAATAATTTCCCACTCGTCGAGCGGATAGACACACAGACACGGATCAACGGCATCAATGGTCACGATCAATTGGCCGGAACTGCGCGAATCGAGCTCGTCACGGTACCGGCTCGGCATGGCGAGACGGCCCTTTGCGTCGAGACTGATAGCGTTAGCTCCGCGAAACACGTCAGCGTTTCTCCAATTTTTATCGTTTTGAGCTCAAAAAACCCACTTCATGCCACTTTCCGCCACTTGCGCACACTATAGGAATGCGCCCACCACACCGTCAAGGCGCGGATTAAAGGAAAACCCTTACAGAACGGAGATTTAGGAGCATAAAAGAAGAAGCAACGAGAATCTGGCGGATGCATTCGACCCATAACTTGAGGCAGCACTGAAAGCTGCGCTCGAAAGTTAAAGTAATTTGTTAAGAGTAAGATTTTTTCGGTATTACAAAGGCGCTTCTGCTGTTGATTGAAGCAAGGTGGGAAATGGCTATTACTGAGTTTGCCGCTGCCGGATATCCAGCCCAGGCCTGCTGATAATAAACAGCCCTGTCGCCTTTAATTCAAGCAGGGAAAAGAAAAAGGTGGAGAGTCGATCTGTAAGCCGGGTTCTGTCTTGAACAGTCATTCGTCTACGATGGCCATCACTGGACATCTTTAGCAACCTACCCGGTCCCAGCGCGGGCCACGCCTTGGGACCCTATTTGGTCTTGCTCCAAGTGGGGTTTACCTAGCCACGAACTGTTGCCAGACGTGCGGTGCGCTCTTACCGCACCTTTTCACCCTTACCGGCGCCGAAGCGCTTAGGCGGTTATTTTCTGTGGCACTTTCCGTAGGCTCACGCCTCCCAGGCATTACCTGGCACTTCGCCCTATGGAGCCCGGACTTTCCTCCCCCCCCTAATTTTCATAGAGGGCAGCGACTGTCCGATCGACTCTCCGCCGCGAAGGTTAACGGCAGAGCGCCTGAAGAACAAGCGCTAAAAGCCTCAAGACCGCTATGGGCGACGGCTTACACGCCCTTCTGTTTATCCAGCGCTACCTGATACAGCACGTTTTTGCGCTCGCCGGTGATCTGCGCTGCCAAAGCAGCGGCGCGCTTGAGCGGCATCTCTTCAAGCAACAGATCGAGGATGCGCATCGCCTCACTGCTGACCGCATCTTCCGACTCTGGCGCCGCCCAGCCCGCGACCAGCACAACACATTCGCCGCGCTGCTGATTGCTGTCGGACTCAACGAATGCGCGCAACTCAGCCAGCGGCAGGCCCTTGAGCGTCTCGAACGTCTTGGTGATCTCGCGGGCCAGCAAAGCCTGGCGCTCACCGCCGAAGACCTCTTCCATATCCTGCAGACACTCAAGGATGCGATGCGGCGCCTCATAGAAAATCAGCGTGCGCGGTTCTTCCTTGACGGCCTCGAGACGCGCCTTGCGCCCGACCGACTTGGCTGGCAGAAAGCCTTCGAAGATAAAACGGTCGGACGGCAGCCCCGCCGCCGACAGCGCCGCAATCAATGCGCAAGCACCCGGCACCGGTACGACATTGATCCCGGCGGCGCGGGCCTGACGCACCAGGTGATAACCCGGATCGGAAATCAACGGCGTGCCGGCGTCGGAGATCAGCGCCACGTTATCGCCTGCCAGCAAACGGGTAATAAAGCGGCTGCCTTCATCGCGCTCGTTGTGTTCGTGGCAGGCAGCCAGCGGCGTAGCAATGCCGAAGTGCTGCATCAGGCGCGCCGAGTGCCGCGTGTCTTCGGCCGCAATAAGCGCCACTTCGCGCAGGATTTTCAGGGCCCGGGCGCTGATGTCGTCCAGGTTGCCGATGGGCGTCGCCACCACATAAAGCGAGCCAGCAGCGGAATTCAGGGAACCTGGAGCAGTCAAAGCGCACACCTCGTGATCGGTAAAAGCGGCCATTGTAGCGCGTCACGAGGCGTGCGCGGCGCTCCGCCCAGGCACGGCTTTTCCCTCGGCTGTGCGCCACTGCAACATTTGCTCCAGCTAAATTGTCCGTTTCACGCCACTAACATCGCGCCCCGGCCAGTGCTTGGGTACAATTCGACGCTAATTTGATCGAGTATCAGGAACACTTACATGATCGCTTGCCTGCGGCTGTTCACTGCCCTCTGCCTCGCTGCCTTGCTGGCGGCCTGCGCCAGCTCCCCTTCCTCCAGCCTTGGCGAACTTCCACGGACCCCGGATGCCAGCATCGAGCAACTGCTCGAACAGGCCACCCAGGCTAAAACCCCGGAAAAAGCTGCCCTGTTGCGCCTGAGCGCGGCGGACCTGGCTTATCGCCAGGGCAATGCCGGCCAGTCCGCGCAAATCCTGCAACAAGTGCCAATCGAGCAGTTGAAGCCAGGCCAGCAGATTTTCGCCAGCACCCTGTCCGCCGAACTGGCCATGACCCGCAATCAGCCGAAAGCCGCGCTGACTGCCCTGAGCCACCCAAGCCTGCAACACCTGGGCGAAATGCCGGAAGAGCAGCAGGTGCGCACCGGCACCGTGCATGCCCGTGCACTGGAAGCCGATGGGCAGACACTGGCCGCCGCCCGTGAGCGTGTGTTCATCGCGCCGATGCTGCAAGGCGAGGCGGCGAGCAAGAACCACGAAGCGATCTGGACGCTGATCGGCTCGCTGCCAACCGACCAGTTGCAACCGAACACCAGCGACGACCTCGGCGGCTGGATGGGCCTGGCCCTGGCGGTGAAATCCGCGGGCACCCTGGAACAGCAACAAGCCGCGATCGACGCCTGGCGTGCGCAGAATCCGAAGCACCCGGCCGCGATCAACCTGCCGCTGCCACTGACCAAACTCAAGGAGCTGGCCAGCCAGCCCCTGAGCAAAATCGCGCTGCTGCTGCCGCAAGATGGCCCGCTGGCCTCGGTCGGCAAAGCCCTGCGTGAAGGCTTCATGGCTGCGCACTACCAGGCCCAACAGGCCGGCCAGAAGCCGCCAGCCATTGAGTTCTATGACAGTTCGAAACTGACCTCGATGGACGAGTTCTACCGCAAGGCTCAGGCTGACGGCGTGCAACTGGTAGTCGGCCCGCTGGAAAAACCGCTGGTCAAACAACTGAGCACTCGCCCGCAACTGCCGATCACGACACTCGCGCTGAACTACAGCGAAGGCGATCAAGGCCCGGCGCAGCTGTTCCAGTTCGGTCTGGCCGCTGAAGACGAAGCCCGCGAAGTCTCGCGCCGCGCACGTGCCGACGGCCTGCATCGCGCCGCAATCATGGTACCGAGAGGCGAATGGGGCGAGCGCGTACTGCGTGCGTTCAGCCAGGACTGGCAGGCCAACGGTGGCAGCATCGTTGCCACCGAACGTGTTGATCAGCCAGTGCAACTGGCTCAGCAGATCGCCGACATGTTCCAGCTGCGCCAGAGCGAAGCCCGCGCCAAGAGTCTGCAGAATGCCGCCGGCACCAACGTGGCCGCGCAGCCTTCGCGTCGTCAGGACATCGAATTCATCTTCCTGGCCGCCACTCCGCAACAGGCGCAACAGATCAAGCCGACCCTGAACTTCCAGTACGCCGGTGACGTACCGGTGTACGCGACCTCACACGTGTACAGCGCCAGTGGCGACGTCAACCAGTACAACGACATGAACGGCATTCGCTTCTGCGAAACCCCGTGGCTGCTGGAAACCAGCGACCCGCTGCGTCAGCAAGTGGTTGCACAGTGGCCACAGGCTGCCGGCAGCCTCGGTCGCCTGTACGCCATGGGCGTCGATGCTTATCGTCTGGCTCCGCGCCTGGGTCAGCTCAAGGCACTGCCGGACAGCCGCATCGACGGCGAGTCGGGCAGCCTCGGCATGACCCAGACCCAGCGTGTCGTGCGTCAGCTGCCGTGGGCACAGTTCGTCAGCGGTCAGGTTCAACGCCTGCCGGACACTCCGCGCTGATGCCTGACAGGTCACGCTCGCAAAGCGGCAAGGATGCCGAGCGCCAGGCGCTCGAGCATCTGCAGAACCAGGGGCTGCGCCTGTTGGCGCAGAACTGGTTATGTAAACGCGGCGAGCTTGATCTGGTCATGCTTGATGGCGATACAGTAGTATTCGTTGAAGTTCGCTACAGAAAAAACACTCAATGGGGTGGCGCGCTCGCTAGCATTGATGAGCGCAAGCAGCAGAAACTGATTTTCGCTGCGCAGTATTTTCTTCAGCGCGAGTCGCGTTGGGCCAATTCCCCCTGCCGCTTCGACGTGGTGGCCATCGACAGCCATCCGGATCAGCTGAACTGGTTGCAGAATGCGTTCGACAGCTGATCGCCTGTACCCGACCGGATTTTCACCCGACACATTTTGCTCTTTGCTTTGCGGGCTGCACATTCATGTGCCGGACAGCCGCGCTACTTAAGGTCACACAGATGGACATGCAATCCCGAATTCGCCAGCTTTTCCAGGCCAGTATCGACACCAAGCAACAGGCGATGGACGTACTTGCACCGCACATCGAGCAAGCCAGCCAGATCATGGTCAACGCCCTGCTCAACGAGGGCAAAATGCTTTCGTGCGGCAACGGCGGCTCCGCTGGGGACGCCCAGCACTTTTCGTCGGAGCTGCTCAACCGCTTCGAGCGCGAACGCCCGAGCCTGCCAGCCATCGCGCTGACCACCGACACGTCGACGATCACTTCGATCGCCAACGACTACAGCTACAACGAAGTGTTCTCCAAACAGATCCGTGCGCTCGGCCAGCCGGGCGATGTCTTGCTGGCGATTTCGACCAGCGGCAACTCGGCGAACATTATTCAGGCGATCCAGGCCGCACATGATCGCGAAATGATTGTCGTAGCTTTGACCGGACGCGATGGCGGCGGCATGGCGTCGCTGCTGTTGCCCGAGGATGTCGAAATTCGCGTACCGGCCAACGTCACTGCACGTATTCAAGAAGTCCACTTGCTGGCGATCCATTGCCTCTGCGATCTGATCGACAGCCAACTGTTCGGGAGTGAAGAATGACCCCTAATCGCCTTGGCCTTCTGGCCTTGACCCTGTGCCTCGGCATCAGCGGCTGCACCTCGGTGGTGAACGCCAGCCGTGAAGCGCCGATCGAAGACGACCGCGGCACCCGCACCTTCGGCAGCAAGATCGACGACTCGTTGATCGAAACCAAAGTGGGCGTGAACGTGGCCAAGGCCGACCCGGCCCTGGACAACGGCTCGCACATCGTCGTCACCAGCTTCAACGGCGTCGTGCTGCTGGCCGGCCAGACGCCGCGCGAAGACCTCAAGGCCAAAGCCGAACAGGCTGCCGCCAACGTCCAGCGTGTGAAGAAGGTGCACAACGAACTGCAAGTGATTGCACCTTCAAGCTTCCTCGCCCGCCAGAACGACGCCTGGCTGACCACCAAGATCAAGACTCAGATGCTGACCGACGCCAGTATTCCTGGCTCGCGCATCAAGGTCGTGACCGAGAACGGTATCGTCTACCTGCTGGGCCTGCTGACCAAGCAGGAAGCGCAACAGGCAACCAATCTGGTGCAAAGCGTTTCTGGCGTGCAGAAGATCGTGAAGCTGTTCGAATACATCGACTGATTTGCAGCACCTGCGCAATAAAAAAGGCGACCCTTTCGGGTCGCCTTTTTTTTACTTCACCACCTTCAGGCTTGGCCGGCCACTCGGGCGCGGCGGCTCGCTGTCCGGCGGCGGCAAGTCGTCATCCGGTTCGATGTCGTCTTCGTCATCCATCGGCGACTCAAGATCGAACACCATGCCCTGACCGTTCTCCCGGGCATAGATCCCCAGGATCGCGCTGATCGGCACGTACAGGCTGTGCGGAACACCGCCGAAGCGACCTTCGAAGGTCACCACGTCGTTATCCATGTGCAGATGGCGCACGGCACTGGGCGAGATGTTCAGGACAATCTGTCCGTCACTGGCGAAACCCTGCGGCACCTGCACCGCCGGGTATTCGGAATTGACCAGCATGTGCGGGGTGCAATCGTTATCAACAATCCACTCGTAGAGCGCGCGGACCAGATAAGGTCGACTGGAGTTCATAGCGGCTCCTTAAGCCTTAGCGCATATCGCGTTCGACGCCAGACAGACTCGCCTGGAAAGCCTCACGCGCAAACTGGCGCTCCATATAATCAAGCAGCGGCTTGGCCGGCCGCGGCAGTTCAATACCCAGAATCGGCAAACGCCAGAGTATTGGCAATAGGCAGCAATCCACCAGACTTTGTTCCTCGCTGAGGAAAAACGGCTTGTCGGCGAACAGCGGCGACACGCCGGTCAGGCTTTCACGCAATTCCTTGCGCGCCACGACACGCGCGGCTTCCTTGGTTTTCGGATCCAGAATCAGATCCACCAGACCACACCAGTCGCGCTGGATGCGGTGAATCAGCAGACGACTGTTGGCACGCGCCACCGGATAAACCGGCATCAAGGGCGGGTGCGGGTAACGCTCATCCAGATATTCCATCACCACGGTCGACTCCCAGAGCGCCAGGTCACGATCGACCAGCGTAGGGAGACTGCCGTAAGGGTTCACCTCAATCAGTTTAGGCGGCTGGCGACCAGCTTCCACATAAATGATCTCGGCGCTGACACCCTTCTCTGCAAGTACGATGCGCACTCGGTGGGAATAGTGGTCGGCGGGGTCGGAGTAACAGGCCAACCGATTGGTCACGCCCATGGCGATCCTCCTCGCTTGTTGAAATTGTCGGAACCGGAAAAACGCGCGCGCCCAGAGGGCGCCTCCCGCAACCTCTGGCTGACCAGACGTTGCGTTATCAGAGGCGCCCTTGGGCGCGCGCGATTAACAGCAATGCTTGAAGCGTATCAGTGCACGTCTTTCCAGTATTCACGCTTGAGCAGGTAGGCGAACACAAAGAAGAACGCCAGGTACAGCAAGACGTAAGTACCGATGCGCTGATGTTGCAGCTTAACCGGGTTAGCCGAGTAAGCCAGGAAGGTTACCAGATTCTTGACCTTCTCATCGAACTGCTCTTCGTTCAGAGCACCGGTTTTCGGCACGATGGTCAACTGATCGCACGCTTCATGAGTCAGCGGCGTACCGGTCAGCGGATCATATTGCTTCTTGCCGTCTTCGACGATCTGCACTTGTTTGCAGCCAACCACCTGACGACCTTGCAGGCCGACCAGCACGTTAGGCATGCCGACGTTCGGGAAGACCTTGTTGTTCACGCCCCATGGACGTGCAGGATCTTCGTAGAACGAGCGCAGGTAACCGTAGAGCCAGTCGGTGCCGCGCACACGCGCCACCAGGGTCAGATCCGGCGGTGCCGCACCGAACCAGGTCTTGGCGTCCGCCGGCTGCATGCCGATGTTCATGTGATCGCCGATCTTGGCACCGGTGAACACCAGCTTCTCCAGCATCATTTCGTGTGGAATGCCGAGGTCATCGGCCACCCGCTCGTAACGCTGGAACTTGGCACTGTGGCAACCCATGCAATAGTTGGCAAAAGTGCGCGCGCCATCTTGCAGGGCAGCCTTGTCGGACACGTCAATGTCGACCTTTTCCAGTTCTGGACCACCGTGTTCAGCGGCGAAAGACAGCACAGGCAGCGCAGCAAAAATCAGAGCAAAAAATAACTTTTTCATCAGCCAGTCACCCTTTCCGGAACCGGTTTGGTCTTCTCGAGCCTGGTGTAGAACGGCATCAGAATGAAGTAGGCGAAGTACAGGAAGGTGCAGATCTGCGATACCAGCGTGCGCTCCGGCGTCGGCGCAAGCACACCGAGAATGCCGAGAATCACGAAGGAAATGCAGAACACCACCAGCCAGATCTTGCTCATCCAGCCCTTGTAGCGCATCGATTTGACCGGACTGCGGTCAAGCCAGGGCAGGACAAAGAGCAAGGCGATCGAAGCACCCATGGCGATCACGCCCATGAGCTTGTCTGGGATCGCACGCAAGATCGCGTAGAACGGCGTGAAGTACCAGACCGGTGCAATGTGCTCTGGCGTCTTGAACGGGTTGGCCTGCTCGAAGTTTGGTTTTTCGAGGAAGTAGCCGCCCATTTCCGGGAAGAAGAACACGATAAAGCAGAAGATGAACAGGAACACCACCACACCGACGATGTCTTTCACGGTGTAGTACGGGTGGAAGGCAATGCCGTCCAGCGGGATACCGTTCTCGTCTTTGTGCTTCTTGATGTCGACGCCGTCAGGGTTGTTCGAACCGACCTCGTGCAGCGCCAGGATGTGCAGCACCACCAGACCGAGAATCACGATCGGCAGCGCGACAACGTGCAAGGCGAAGAAGCGGTTCAGGGTAATCCCGGAGATCAGGTAGTCACCACGGATCCACTGGGTCAGGTCGTTACCAATGACCGGAATCGCACCGAACAGCGAGATGATCACCTGGGCACCCCAGTAGGACATCTGACCCCACGGCAGCAGATAACCCATGAACGCTTCGGCCATCAGCGCCAGGTAAATCAGCATGCCGAACACCCACACCAGTTCACGCGGCTTCTGATACGAACCGTAGAGCAAGCCACGGAACATGTGCAGATAGACCACGATGAAGAATGCCGAAGCACCGGTGGAGTGCAGCAGACGCAGGATCGAGCCGTACTCGACATCGCGCATGATGTATTCGACGGAAGCGAACGCTTCTTCCGCCGACGGCGTGTAGCTCATCGTCAGCCAGACACCGGTGACGATCTGGTTGACCAGCACCAGCAGCGCCAGGGAGCCGAAGAAATAGAAGAAGTTGAAGTTTTTTGGAGCGTAATACTTGCTGAGATGGTCTTCCCACATTTTGGTCGCAGGAAAGCGCGCATCAACCCAATCCATGAACTTGCTCATCACGCTTTCTCCGTATCGACGCCAATGACAATCAGGTCATCGGTCTCATAGGAATGCGGGGGAACTGGCAGGTTCAAAGGCGCAGGTTGCGACTTGTAGACGCGGCCAGCCAGATCGTAGTGGGAACCGTGGCAAGGGCAGAAATAGCCACCGACCCAGTCTTTACCCAGATCCGCAGGTGCCACTTCGGGACGGAAAGTTGGTGAGCAACCCAGGTGCGTGCAAATCCCGATCAGCAGCAGAATTTCCGGCTTGATCGAACGCACTTCAGGATCGACATAAGTAGGTTGCGTGGAGTTTTTGGAAGTCGGATCGGAGAGCTGGCCCTCGATCTTTTTGAGATTCCCCAGGATTTCCGCAGTACGGCGGACAATGAACACCGGCTGGCCGCGCCACTCAGCAATCATCTGCTGCCCTGGCTCGATTTTGCTGACATTCACTTTCACCGGTGCGCCGGCGGCTTTCGCCTTGGCACTGGGAAACCATGACCCCACGAACGGGACCGCAGCCCCCACCGCTCCTGCAGCACCCACCACGGATGTGGCTGCTACCAAGAAGCGACGCCGGCCTGCATTCACGCCGTCATTGCTCATTCAGTCCTCTCCCATCAGCTTTTGTGGCCTGTTAAATCAGGCATCTACTAAATAAATCAATGTTACTTATAAAAATTTTGCCGAATGGTAATGAAAAGCCCCAATTCTGACAAGGGAATTACCCGGAGCTTCCACCCCCAAGCCTTGCAGTATAGGGGGTCTACGGATGAGGCAAGTTGTCACAGCGCAATTCTTTTGATAAATCGCAGGCATAAAAAAACGCCCGCTTCCGTGAGGAATCGGGCGTTCTTTTTGAACGTGGAAGCGGAATTAACGCTTCGAGTACTGCGGACGCTTACGCGCTTTACGCAGACCGACTTTCTTACGTTCAACTTCACGGGCGTCGCGAGTAACGAAGCCAGCTTTGCGCAGAGCGCTGCGCAGGGTTTCGTCGTAGTCCATCAGAGCGCGAGTGATACCGTGGCGGATTGCGCCAGCTTGACCACTTACGCCGCCGCCGATGACGGTGACGTAGATGTCGAACTTCTCGACAGTCTCGGTCAGTTCCAGCGGCTGACGAACTACCATGCGGGCAGTTTCGCGGCCGAAGAACGAGTCCAGGGAGCGGTTGTTGATGGAGATGTTACCAGTACCCGGACGCAGGAAAACGCGTGCGGTTGCGGTCTTGCGACGGCCAGTGCCGTAATTTTGAGTCGCCGACATAATGAACTATTCCGTTAAATCTTCAGTTCTTGGGGCTGCTGAGCAGTATGAGGGTGTGCAGCGCCCGCATAGACTTTCAGCTTACGGTACATGTCACGACCCAGCGGGTTCTTAGGCAGCATGCCTTTAACCGCGGTCTCGATCACGCGCTCAGGGGCTTTGGCGATCAGCTTTTCAAAGTTGATCGACTTGATGCCGCCCGGGAAACCGGAGTGGGAGTAGTACATTTTGTCAGTGGTTTTAGCGCCGGTAACACGGATCTGCTCGGCGTTGATTACGACGATGTAGTCGCCGGTGTCAACGTGAGGAGTGTACTCAGGCTTGTGCTTGCCACGCAGACGGCTCGCGATTTCGGTGGCCAGACGACCCAGGGTCTGACCAGCAGCGTCGACGACAAACCAGTCGCGCTTTACTGTTTCCGGTTTAGCAGTAAAAGTTTTCATTCTTTATAGCCTCAGGGGCCGCCTGTAAATAAGACGGCGGATCTTACTGAATAGTGCGTACTTTGACAAGTCAAAGGCAGCCGGATACAGACGCTTTCGGGGGCTCGGGTCGGCGCGTCCGTTCAACGGCAAGATTCTTCGGCGGCGGCGCATCACTTCCACTGCAGAAAGAGGTCGGCAATTATGCAGATTGCGAAAAAATTTTCAACCTGCTTTTATGATTGTTTTGCCCAAGGAGCACCCGATGGACTATCGCCAGCTAGGCCGTACCGACCTGAACGTGAGTGCAATCTGCCTCGGCACCATGACCTGGGGCGAGCAAAACACTGAAGCTGAAGCCTTTGCCCAGATCGAACGGGCCAAGGAAGCGGGGATCAATTTCATCGACACCGCCGAGATGTACCCGGTGCCGCCGAAAGCCGAAACCTACGCCACCACCGAGCGCTACATCGGCAATTACTTCAAAAGTCGCGGTGACCGCGCCGACTGGATCCTCGCCAGCAAGATCGCCGGCCCCGGCAACACCATCGACTACATCCGCGACAAAAACCTGCGCCACAACCGTCAACACATCACCGAAGCGGTCGATGCCAGCCTCAAGCGCCTGCAGACCGACTACATCGACCTGTATCAATTGCACTGGCCGGAGCGCAGCACCAACTTTTTCGGACAGCTGGGCTACAAGCACAAGATCGAAGCCAACCTGACGCCGCTCGAAGACACCCTCGAAGCCCTCGACGAACAGGTCAAGGCCGGCAAGATCCGCCACATCGGTCTGTCCAACGAAACCCCGTGGGGCACCATGCGTTTCCTCGCTCTGGCCGAAGCCCGTGGCTGGCCGCGCGCGGTGTCGATCCAGAACCCGTACAACCTGCTCAACCGCAGCTTCGAAATCGGCCTGGCGGAAATCGCCATCCGCGAACAGTGCGGCCTGCTCGCCTATTCGCCGCTGGCGTTCGGTTTCCTGTCGGGCAAGTACGAAGGTGGCGCCCGCCCGCCAAAAGGTCGCCTGAGCCTCTACAGCCGCTTCAGCCGCTATTTCAATGCGCAGTCGGAAGCGGCGTGCAGCCGTTACCTGGCCCTGGCCCGCGAACATGGCCTGGACCCGGCGCAAATGGCCTTGGCATTCGTGACCCAGCAACCGTTCGTCACCAGTAACATCATTGGCGCGACGACCCTTGAGCAACTGGACAGCAACATCGCCAGTTTCGAGCTGAAGCTTTCCGACGAAGTGCTGGCCGGGATTGAGGCGATTCACAAGGATCATCCGAATCCGGCGCCTTGATTAATCCATAAATCAAATCGCGAGCAGGCTCACTCCTACATTTGGGAATGCGTTCCTTTGCAGGAACGAACCTGCTCGCGATAGCGGTCTGACAGCCACCGAAAACCTACAGCGACCGCGCAATGATCTCCTTCATGATTTCATTGGTGCCGGCATAGATCCGCTGCACCCGCGCATCGGCCCACGCCCGGGCCACCGGGTATTCCCACATGAAGCCGTACCCGCCGTGCAATTGCACGCACTCGTCGAGCACCTTGCATTGCAGGTCGGTGCCCCAGTACTTGGCCATCGCCGCCGTCGGCACATCCAGCTTGCCTTGCAAATGCAACTCGAGACAGCGGTCGACGAAGACCCGGCCGATCTGAATCTCGGTGGCCATCTCCGCCAGCTTGAAGCGGGTGTTCTGGAAATCGGCAATTGCCTTGCCGAAGGCCTTGCGATCACGGGTGTAATCCAGCGTCCACTGCAACGCAGCTTCGGCTGAAGCCAGCCCGCCGATTGCCACGGTCAGGCGCTCCTGCGGCAATTCCTGCATCAAATAAGCGAACCCCGCCCCGGCCTGCCCCAACAGGTTTTCCTTGGGTACACGGACGTCCTGGAAGAACAATTCCGACGTGTCCTGGGCCTTCATGCCGACCTTCTCCAGGCGCTTGCCCTTCTCGAAGCCAGGCGTATTCGCTTCGACCAGGAACAGGCTGGTGCCCTTGGCGCCAGCCTTCGGATCGGTCTTGGCGACAACGATCACCAGATCCGCGAGAAAGCCGTTGGTGATAAAGGTCTTGGAGCCGTTGATCACGTACTCATCGCCATCCAGCACAGCGGTGGTCTTCACGCCTTGCAGGTCGGAACCGGCGCCCGGCTCGGTCATGGCGATGGCCGTGACCATCTCGCCCGAGACCAGTTTGGGCAGGTACTTGTGCTTCAGCGCCTCGCTGCCGTAATGCAGGATGTACGGCGCAACGATGTCCGAATGCAGCGAAAAGCCGATGCCGGTCAGCCCCAGCCGCCCCACTTCCTCGATCACCACGGTGCTGTAGAGAAAGTCCGCGCCCAGGCCGCCGTACTCTTCGGGCAAGTGCGAGCAGAGCATCCCCGCCTCCCCCGCCTTGTTCCACAGTTTGCGGTCGATGTAGCCTTGTTTCTCCCATTGCGCATGGAACGGCACAGCCTCTTTTTCGAGGAAGGTTCGTACGCTGTCGCGGAACAATTCGTGCTCGGAGCTGAACAAGGTTCTGGGGATCATGCGGCACCTTTCTTTCTTGTTGGAGGGAGATGACCTTCAGAGACTATGCCTCACCTCCGATACAGGACACTGGACACATCCGACAAAAAATAAGACGATCCAGCCGTCTGGTGACCACTTTCCCTTATAAAAACAAAACAAAAGTTGAATTATGTCCAAGCAAGTCTCCACGCCCTTGCGGCGCGTCAGCATCCTGGCAATCGACCGGGTTTTCGCATCCACACTCATGCAGGCCAAGGATTTCTTCCACCTGGCCAGCCTGCGTTACGGCAAACAACTGGGCCACGGCCTGACACCGGCGTTCGAAACGCGCCTGGTCAGCCCCGACGGCAAACCGGTGAACAGTTTCAGTGACGTGGTGATGCCGGTGGACGGCGGCCTGGAAAACGCCGATGTGATCATCCTTCCGGCGTTCTGGGATGATTTCGATACCCTTTGCAGCCGTTATCCTCAGGTCTTGCCGTGGCTGCGTGAACAGCACGCCCGTGGCGCCGTGCTCTGCGGCGAAGCCACCGGCGTGTTCTGGCTGGCCGAGGCCGGCTTGCTCAATGGCAAGGAAGCGACCACCTACTGGCGCTTCTTCAATGCCTTCGCCGAGCGATTCCCCAAGGTTTACCTGAATCAGGACAAGCACCTGACCGATGCCGACAACCTGTATTGCGCCGGCGGCACGACATCGGCGTGCGATCTCTATATCTACCTGATCGAACGCTTCTGCGGCGCCAACGTGGCGCAAGCCGTGGCCCGCGACATCCTTTACGAAGTGCAGCGCAGCTATTCGCCAGGGCGCATCGGCTTCGGCGGGCAGAAGCTGCATCAGGACGTGATCATCCTGCAGATACAGCACTGGCTCGAAGAGCACTACGCCGACAAGTTCCGCTTCGAAGACGTCGCCCGTGAGCACGGCATGAGCATCCGCAACTTCATGCGCCGCTTCCAGACCGCCACCGGCGACAAGCCGCTGCATTACCTGCAACGCCTGCGCATCGAGACCGCCAAGGGCCTGCTGTCCGGCAGCCGCAAGAGCATCAAGACCATCAGTTATGAGGTCGGCTACGACGATGCGAGCTTCTTTGCGCGGTTGTTCCGCCAGCACACCGAGCTGTCGCCGAACCAGTATCGGCAGCAGTTTCAGCAGGCTGCATAACCCCCCGAAGCAAATACAAAACCTGTGGGGGCTGGCTTGCCAGCTCCCACAGGGATTGCAGTGCGTTCGAGTTTTTCTTCAGCGCATAAAAAGGGCCTGCAATTGCAGGCCCTTTTTTTGTACGCCGATTCTGTTTAAGGCTTGTGCGCCCGCGACAGGAATTCGTGGGATTGCATCTCCAGCAGACGGCTGAGCGTGCGCTGGAACTCGAACGTCAGGCGCCCGCCGGTGTACAGGTCTTTCAACTCGACTTCGGCAGAAATGATCAGCTTGACGTTACGGTCGTAGAACTCGTCGACCATGTTGATGAAGCGCCGGGCGATGTCGTCGGTGGTGACGCTCATCTGCTCGACGCCGCTGAGCAGCACGGCGTGGAAGATCTTGCCCAGTTCGATGTAGTCGTTCTGGCTGCGCGGGCCATCGCACAGTTCGCGGAAGTCGAACCAGGCCACGTCGTCGCACGTGCGCAGGGCACGGATCTCACGGTTTTCGATGATCAGCACATCGTTCTCGATCGCGGCAGTGCACTCCGGCGTCAGTGCGCGGAAGCTCTTGCGCAGGCTTTCGTGCGCCGCTTCGTCGAGCGGATAGTGGAACAGCTCGGCTTGTTCGAGGTGACGCAGACGGTAGTCGACGCCACTGTCGACGTTGACGATCTCGGTGTTCTGCTTGATCAGCGCAATCGCCGGCAGGAAACGCGCGCGTTGCAGACCGTCCTTGTACAGGCCATCCGGAACGATGTTCGAGGTCGCGACCAGAGTCACGCCGTTCTTGAACAGTTCTTCCATCAGCGTGCCGAGGATCATCGCGTCGGTGATGTCGGAGACAAAGAACTCATCGAAACAGATCACCCGCGACTCGGTCGCGAAGCGCTTGGCGATGATGGTCAGCGGGTTTTTCTCGCCGCCGAGGGTTTTCATCTCTTCGTGCACACGCTTCATGAAGCGGTGGAAGTGGGTGCGGGTCTTTTCCTTGAACGGCAGCGCTTCGAAGAAGGTGTCGACCAGGTAGGTCTTGCCGCGACCCACGCCGCCCCAGAAATACAGACCCTTGACCGGCGTCTGATCCTTTTTGCCAAACAGCTTGCTCAGCAAACCCGGCTTGTTCTGGTCGGCAGCGATGAGATCTTCATACAGACGCTGCAAATGACGCACAGCAGTTTCCTGCGCGGCGTCATGGAAGAAGTCCGGGCGTTTCAGATCAGCTTGGTATCGTTCTAGGGGCGTCATAATTCGTTAGCAAGGCAACAAAAACGGGCCGTCACTGTAGCGACGGCCCGTGGGAATGGCAATCAGCCCTTGGTCGGGCCGCGCCGTTGTTTAGTCCTGAACCGGGGTCAGTGCAACGCGCAACGCCTCGACGGCCGCGTCCCGCGCAGCGGTATCAGCGAACGCCGGGCTGTCGCCGACGCACTCGCCTTCCAGCCATACGCTGAAGCTCAGGTCTTCATTGCGCACATCCAGCGGCTGGCCGGATTGCAGTTGCTTGGTCACCTGGCCTGCAGTTTTGCCGTCGGCGAAGTTGCGCGACAACAGCAGTTGCTCGCCATCGGCCGCCAGCAGACGGAAGCGGAAGCTGCCATCGTCTTCACGGAAGCTGACGAAGCGCGCGGCTTTCGCGGCCTTCTTCTTGGTGGTCGCAGCGACTTGCACTTGATTGACGAAGGAACGCAGGCCCACGGCTTCGCGCAGTTCGTTGAGGAACGGCGTTGCCACGGCACGGGCTTTCTTCGCGCCGATCTGCAGGATGTCTTCCAGATCTGCCGGACGTTCGATCAACTGGTGATACTTGTCGCGCGCCTCGCCCAGTTCGTTGTCGAGCAACTGGAACAGGCGATTCTTCGCCTCGCCCCAACCCAGACCGCCGAGCAGTTCGCTGCGGAACTCGTCAGCCTGCGCCGGTGTGGCAAACGCCTGGAACAGGGTGAACAGGTGCGAGTTGTCCGGATCCTTGGCTTCGCCTGGCGCTTTGGAGTCAGTGACGATCCGCGAGATCGCGTCCTTCATCTCTTTGGCGCTGGAGAACAACGGGATGGTGTTGTCGTAGCTCTTCGACATCTTGCGCCCGTCGAGGCCTGGCAACGTCGCCACGCTCTCCTCGATCAGCGCTTCGGGCATGGTGAAGAACTCTTTGCCCTGGCCGAACAGGTGGTTGAAGCGCTGGCCGATGTCACGGGCCATTTCCACGTGCTGGATCTGGTCACGACCGACCGGCACCTTGTGTGCGTTGAACATCAGGATGTCCGCCGCCATCAGCACCGGGTAGCTGTAGAGGCCCATGGTGATGCCGGCATCCGGGTCTTCACCGGTCTCGACGTTCTTGTCCACCGAGGCCTTGTAGGCGTGCGCACGGTTGAGCAGGCCCTTGGCGGCGACGCAGGTCAGCAGCCAGGTCAGCTCAGGGATTTCCGGGATGTCGGACTGGCGGTAGAAGGTTACGCGGTCGACATCCAGGCCACCGGCCAGCCAGGTCGCGGCGATTTCCAGACGCGAGCGCTGAATGCGCAGCGGGTCATCGCATTTGATCAGGGCGTGGTAGTCGGCCAGGAAGTAGAACGAGTCGGCATTGCTGTCGCGGCTGGCAAGGATCGCCGGGCGGATGGCGCCGGCATAGTTGCCCAGGTGCGGCGTGCCGGTAGTGGTGATGCCGGTGAGGATGCGGGTACGGTTCGTCATGGGTAATCGCTTGTCAGACTGCAATCAATTCGAAAGACGCGGCAGGATCAGATCCTTGAGATCGGTCAGCTTGCCATGAAAAAAGTGTCCGCATTCTGCCACTTTCAGCAGCTCATGGGGGCGCTGGAGTTTTTCCGACCAGTCGTAGACCAGTTGCGGATCGATCACTTCGTCGGTTTCCGGCAGGATCACGGTCAGCTCGCCGTGCTGCGGCAGTTGATCCTGATCGCCCAGGCGCATGACCGCCGGCGCCACCATGAACAGCTGCTTGAGCGGCACGCCCTCGGCCTCAAGACGACCGCCGAGACTTGCTGCAACAAATCCGCCGAAGGAGAAACCGAACAGGGTCAGTGGCAGATCCGGGTGTTTTTCCCGCAGCCATGCGGCTGCAGCCTGAGCATCGTCGACTTCACCGCTGCCCATGTCATGGGAACCTTCGCTGGCACCAACGCCGCGATAGTTGAAGCGCAAGGTAATCAGGCCGGCGTCGCGCGCGGTGCGCTGCAGGGTCGACACGACCTTGTTGAGCATGGTACCGCCCTGTACCGGGTTCGGATGACAGATCAACGCGATGCCGATTGGCTGCTCGTTATCCAGGTACAGAGACTCAAGTTGGCCCACCGGGCCGTCAATCACTACAGGGGTTTCACGCATCAGCAAGGAAGGAACTCCGTGACCTCGAATCGGGTCGACTCGTCTAGCAAATTGTCTGTGCCAATCTATTGCGAGTGAATCGCGGTATACAGCGCAGGTTCGAGCCGTTAACGTAAAGCAAAGCCGTTTATAGAGGAAGGACTCGTGGAACACTCGCTCTTAGTTTGGTTGTTACCGACTCTTGCCCTGGTTGTGGGTGTCGCCATTGGATTCCTGATCGCGCGCGTTGCGCCGAACGCCGCACCGAGCCGCACGCAGCGTCAACTGGATGATATCCAGGAGCGCTTCGACAGTTATCAAAACGAGGTGGTCACCCACTTCAACAGCACCGCGATGCTGGTCAAGAAGCTGACCCAGAGCTATCAGGAAGTGCAGGATCATCTCGCCGAGGGCGCCAATCGTCTGGCCCTGGACGAGCAGACCCGCCAGCGCCTGATCGCCGCCCTGCACGCCGATGCCGCACAGGCACCGCGCGAACGCCTGACGCCACCGCGCGATCAGGAGCCGCCACGCGACTACGCACCGAAGACCCCGAACTCGCCGGGCATGCTCGATGAGCACTATGGTCTGAAGAAGTAATCAGCTTCGCGCGCAACAAAAAGCCCCCGGACAATTCCGTTGTCCGGGGGCTTTTTTGTGCCTGATGGTTTTGTGGTGCCGATTTGATCGCCATCGCGAGCAGGCCACACACAAAAATGCCCGATCAAAGGACCGGGCATTTCTTCATTCAGGCAATCGCTTACGGATACTGCTGAACCGTACCCGGCTGCTGTTGCTGCTGACCACCGTACTGCTGACCCGGAATCGCCTTCAGGTTGACTTCAACGCGGCGGTTCTGCGCCCGGCCATTGACGTCACCGTTGCTGGCAATCGGGTTATCCGGACCGGCGCCACGGGCCGACAGGTTGGCACCGCTGACACCTTGCGAGGTCAGGTAGGTGGCCACGCTCTGCGCACGCCGCTGGGACAGGTCCATGTTGTGCTGACGGCTGCCGGTACTGTCGGTGTAGCCAACGATTTCGATCTGGTTCTGGCTGAACTCTTTCAGCGAGTTGGCCAGGTTGTTCAACGGCTGATAGAAGCTCGACGCGATGTTCGCCGAATCGGTGGCAAACGTGATGTTGCCCGGCATGATCAGCTTGATCTGATCGCCCTGACGCTGCACTTCAACCCCAGTGTTGGCCATGCTCGCACGCAGTTTTTTCTCTTGCTGGTCGGCGTAATAACCGTAACCGGCTGCCGACGCCCCCACCACTGCGGCACCAATCAAGGCCCCCTTGCCACGGTTGTTGTGGTCGATGGCGGCACCGGCCAGTGCACCGGCCAGCGCGCCGAGGCCACCGTATTTGGCGGTTTTGCTCATGCCTTGCGAGCCACCGTCGGCCTGGCCCTGATTGTCATACGGGTTGGGCGAGGCGCAGCCGGCCAACATGGCCACAGCGGTAGCAACAATAATCAAACGAGGCGTGGTGAACATGAAGAGCTCCTGGTTTTTTCGCATTCTGTGTGGCAGCGGCCCTAGGCAATAGACCTGTGCGGGCGTTGGATCATGACAATGCCGAAAAATTCCGCCACACACTCATGACAAAATGTTTAGGCACGCACGAACGGGTTTTCCCGCATTTCGTCCCCGAGACGCGTGTCCGGACCATGTCCGGCAACGACGATTGCGTCTTCGTCGAGGGTGTACAGCCGCTGCTTGATCGAACGCACGATGGTGGCCTGATCGCCGCCCCATAAATCAGTGCGCCCTACCCCGCGACGAAACAGCGTGTCGCCGGCAATCAACAGCTTAGCCTCGGAAAACCAAAAGCTCATGGAACCTGGCGTATGCCCCGGCGTGTGCAGCGCCACGCCGCAGCCGCACGCCAGCTCTTCGTCATCGCTCAGCCAGCGGTCCGGTGATGGCACCGGGGTGTAAGGCACACCAAACATCTGGCATTGCATCTCCAGGTTGTCCCAGAGGAACTGATCGTCTTTATGCAGATGCAGGGTCGCACCGGTTTTTTCTTTCATCTGCCCGGAAGCGAGGAAGTGATCGAGATGCGCGTGGGTGTGAATGATGCTGACCACCTTCAAACCCAAAGCGTCGAGACGCGCCATGATCAGATCGGGATTGCCACCCGGATCGACGACGATGGCTTTTTTCGTGATCGGGTCGCCGATGATGGTGCAGTTGCACTGGAGCGGGCCGACGGGAAAGGTTTCGCGGATCAGTAAGTAATCATGTTTATTCGTAGACATTTATGATCGAGCTAAACCCTTTTTTCGATTTGCGTGAAAAGTTCTAAAGTATTTTAACCAAGATAAAAAACGACATCAACAACCATATTCATCTAAGCGCCATGGTAATGAAGTGTGATGGCAAACAGTCGCATCTTCAGCATTGCTGGAGTTTCTCAAACTGTCGCCCGCCTGTAGAATATCTGCCTGCCGACCACGACAACAAACTCTAAAGGAATAGACAATTGAAAACATTGAAACACAAACTAAAAAATGAACAACTCCGTGCAATTGAGAAAATCACGGATTCCAAAAGTGAGTTCCCGGACAAAAACTGAACACTTGACACTTGACACTTGACACCTCTACACCATTCAAAAAATCCGAAGACAAACATTACACGACAAAAGAATCACTTTACCTGGAAGTTTATTTCGAATTAATCGCTAACATAGAACTTTCAGACTACGGCGCGAATTTCGATGAAGACGAACTCGAGAAAAACCTGGGATCAAATGACAGCGAGCCGCTCCGATTAGAGATACTTGAAATCGACCATAAGAATCAGAAACCAACATTAGAAGGTGGAATATTCGGCGACATAATCCACGCCTCCGCCAACAACCCGATTGCCAGGCTGCTGATATCCGGCTTCAGACCTAACACTTATAAAAAATTAGATCTTTACAAAACCCTGGCATGCGAAGCATTCCTTTTGGAAAAGCGCGGCGATGTAAAACTAAGCTTCTTCACTTATTTCACCGAACTAGAAGCATTCACAACACTAGAGCTTGACTATTATAAAAAGGCTTACACCCAGAACTCTACCATGCACTTGAACATTTAAGCATCGACAAAAAAATCAGAATTGCAACAAAAGAAGCATGCATGATTGAAATTGAAGACCTCAAGAAGATTTCTGTATGGGAAAACTTAACGGAAGAATTAAAAAAAACTAAAACTTACGCAACAAAATTGCCCACGCCTGCACTGGAACAGAAATAACCTCCGAAGAGGTTGATTTTGTTCTCTACTGCTTGAGCAGCATTATTGCAACAATTAAAAATAACAGCCTAGATTTTTCCTCTATCAAAAAGTACATTTTATAGCCATCACCCCACATCACCACTATCGCTCTAAAAAACACAACGGGCACACCATGAAAGAACACTCTGTTTCAATAGCCTCGGGACTGGCGGGAGTCATTATAGGTGCATTGCTGCAGTTCGCAATCACCTATCAGCTCGTAGAAAAACCAAAAATCGCCATTGAAGAAAAAAAGACAGCCATTGAAGTTCAAAGAATAATTTCAAACCTTTCAACAAATGTAGACACCAAATGCACTAGCGAAAAAAATGACACCTGGACTTGGCACATCAACTGTTTCCTAACCAACAAGGGTACCTTCCCGGTAAAACTAAAAATCGAAGAGGTCTCCTTGTATTTGGTCTCCGACCATAAAAGGCTCCCCCTAAAAAAAGGTGAAAATTTTTCGTTCATCTTCCCTAAAGATGACTACAACCCAACTCTGAACCCGGGAGCTGGTGGGTACATGGATTACTATCTCACGTTCAAGAGAGAAAAATATCCTGATGGCATCCAGGAAGTTCCCACTGGCGTCAACACACTCTTTGAGTTTGAAACTTCCCTCGCTGCGCAAAATTCCTATCGGACAACTTTCCCGACGCGACCGACTTCATTTCAGAATATTCCAAAGCGAGACTTAATTTCATGACGTTGCTAATAGACTGAAATAGTCAAAATGAGGGTAGCCATAGCGAAATACCCTATGGCTAACTTTTCACATTAACAATCCCAGCTCCTTCGCCCGCGCCACCGCCTGTGTGCGCCGCTCGACCCCCAATTTGCTGTTGATATGGCTGGCATGGGTTTTCACCGTATGCAGAGAGATGAACAACTGCTCGCTGATCTCCTGATTCGAACAGCCTTGGGCGATCAGGCGCAGTACCGCCAATTCGCGGCTACTGAGTTGTTCGGCCACTCCGCAATCCAACACTGGGCGAGACGCTACTGGCGGGAAGTGTTCAAGTAGTTGTTGTCCTGTCAGCAACGGTGAAGCCTGCAGTTGGCTACGTAACCAACCCACATGTCCCGCGATCAAGGCATCGAATGGCTGCAGCACGCCTCCGGCTGCGGCTTCCAGCGCCTGGCCCAACGCCCTGCGCGCTTCCGGCTCGCGCGCGCCTGCCAACAGCAATGCGACCTTCTGCGTCAACGCCATCACACTGAGCAATTGCCGCCCGGTCTGCTGGCCGTTTTCATGCAGCACGTTCAAGCGTCCTTCGGCGAGCATCGGTTGCCCTTGAATCATGTCGAGCAGTGCCTGCTGCAGTTCGACATGCAACGGCAATTGCGGATGAAACTCCGGCGGCGCCGCCGCACGCTCACCGGTATAGGTTTGCCCGAGTCGCGCCAGCCAGGCCTCGGCCAGATCGGTGCGCCCCTGCGCCAGCCACAATTCGCATTTGACCAGGGTGATCATCGCCAGATAGTAAATCGGCGGCACATCCCAGATGTGCATCAGACGCTCGGCTTCGGCCAGTTCGGCGAAGGCCTTGGCGAACTCGCCAGTCGCACCGTCCAGCCTGGCGATCACGCAGTGCCCGATCAACACACTGATGTCGCGGCAGGCTCGTGCCTCACCGATACCGGCCAGTAATCGCACGCGTGCGGCCTGAGGCTGCAAGCGCATCGCCAGCAGGAAGCCTTCGTACAACGTCAACCGTGCGCGCACCGCATACAAGCGTTGCGGCGACAGGCCACGCAAGCGCTCCAGGCCCTGATGCACTTCATCCAGTGCGCGCAGAATCTCGCCACGCGATTGCAGGACGCGGGCACGGTCGTAATGCGCCAGCGCCTCGAACAAGGGATTGCCGACGCGTTGCGCCAGTTCGAGGGATTCACGATTCAAGCCTCGGGCGCGCCACAGGTCGCCGTCGGCAATCGCGAGGTTGGACAATGTCGACAGGCACATCAACCGCTGGCCGTAGCGCTTGGCTGGCAAGCTCTCCAAAGCCTCGGTGCAATATCGGATCGTCAGTTCTCGATGTCCGCGCCCCCGGGCGATGATCCCGCTCAGCGCCAGCCATTGCGCCAGCATCGACTTTTGCGCGGTGGCCGAAGGTGCCGGCAGGAAACGACTCAAATGGCTGGCAAGTTCCTCGGCAGCATCGAGCTGACACGCCAGCCCCAGCGCCCAACTGTACAGCACGATCAGGCGCGGGGTGCTGATCAGCAGGCTGTCGGGCAAGTCCATTTTCCAGCGCAGCAACATGCCGACGTTTTGCTCGGCCAGCAATTGCTCCTCGGACAGGTTCTGCACCAGATTCGCCGCCACGTCGAGATGGCCGGCACGCAACGCTTGCTCCACGGCCTCGTCGAGCAAGCCCTGTGCGTTGAACCAGCGACAGGCGCGCAAGTGCAGAGTGGCGGTCGGCACCAGTGCCTGAGCGAATGGCCGACTGCGCAACAGATCGGAAAACAGATGGTGATAGCGATACCAGTGGCCGTGTTCGTCCAGCGGCACCAGAAACACCTGGTGCGCCAGCAGAAAGCGCAGGATCTCGCCGCTGTCATGGGCTTCGCGCACGGCGTCGCAGAGTTCGCTGCAGAAGCGTTCCTGCGGCGCCGTGTCGTAGAGAAACGCCTGTACTTCGGGCGGCAGGCAATCAATCACTTCTTCAAGCAGGTAATCACGGATCAGCCCTTCCCCGCCGTTCAGCGCTTGCGGCAACGCCGCCTCGCTGCCGGCTTCGGACGCTGCCAGGAGCCAGAAACGCAACCCGGCGACCCAGCCCTCGCTGCGCTGGATCAGGTTCTCCAGCGCCTCGCCGCGCAGTGACGTGCTGTGTCGATCAAGCAGAGACAAGGCTTCGTCGTGGGTCAGGCGCAGATCCTGCTCATTGAGTTCAAGCAGTTGGCGCGACAGCCGCAAGCGCGCCAGATGCCAGTCCGGGCGCTGGCGGCTGGTGACCATGACCAGCAAGCCATCCGGCAGATGATTGAGGAAAAATTGCAGGCAGCGGTCGAGCACCGGCCCTTGGGCGAGATGGTAATCGTCGAGTACCAGTAACAGTGGCGTCGCAGGGTCGAGGTGCAGCGCCAACTCATCGAGCATGCCGTCGAGCCATTCCTCGAAGGCAAAGGGTTGATGGCGTTGGCGCATTTTCAACAGGCCGAGTGCGCGGCTACCCAATTGTGGGAAGTAGTCCTGCAAGCCTTCGAGCAGACGTTCGAGAAAGCGTCCGGGATCGCTGTCACGCGGGCTCAAACCCAGCCACAGACTTTGCCAATGCTCCGGCAAGCTCTGACAGAACTCTATCGCCAGTGAACTCTTGCCGAACCCGGCGGGGGCACTGACCAGCAACAGCCGTCCACCGAGCCCGGCTTGCAGGCGCTCGCAAAGGCGTGGTCGCAACACGTAGCCGTCCGGCAACGGCGGGCGAAAAAAACGCCCGTCCAATGCCGTGACGGCAACACTTGCGGGACCCGGAAGCGGGGACAGATCAGTCATGGCCGGCTCTTGTTCGAATTGCTGTTGGCGGCGTTGCAGATGTCCGCAGACTAGCCTTAAACGAACCGGTTATGAAGGTTACTGCTACAAATGGCTACAAAAAGACTACACGCCCCTGCACACGTCTTCCGGCAACGCCTGCAAAAGCAAAAAAAACGCCCCGAACCGGTCGGGGCGTTCCACGAGGATGCGGCCTCGGTTTTTACAACGGTTTAGCGAACACCGTCCTGACGCAGCGCGGCCGGGGTGAAATCGCTGGTGGTGGCGGTGAAGCCGAAGTCATACGCCTGCTTCTCTTCGTTCTTCATGCCCAGCGCCAGGTAACGGCCCGATTGCAGGTCGTAGAGGGTCTCCAGGGCATACCACGGCACTTGCTTGTCGTAGTAGTTCTCGGCATGCGCTTCAGCTACGCGCCACAGCTGACCGCGACCGTCGTAGTGGTCGATCACGGCAGCCTGCCAGGTGTCCTCGTCGATGTAGAAGTCACGCTTGGCGTAGATGTGACGCTGACCTTCTTTCAGGGTTGCAACCACGTGCCAGACGCGGCGCAGCTCGTAACGCGCCAGATCCTGGTTGATGTGACCGGCCTTGATGATGTCGGTGTATTTCAGCTTCGGATCGTCGAGCTTGTAGCTGTCGGAGGCGATGTACATCTCTTTCTTGCCTTCAAGCTTCCAGTCGTAGCGATCCGGTGCACCGTTGTACATGTCGAGGTTGTCGGAGGTACGCAGACCGTCGGCGGCAGTACCCGGACCGTCATAGGACACTTGTGGCGCACGGCGCACACGACGCTGACCGGCGTTGTAGACCCACGCCGAACGTGGCTCTTTCACCTGGTCGAGGGTCTCGTGCACCAGCAGCACACCACCGGCCAGACGCGCCGGCGCAGTCACTTTCTGCTTGAAGTAGAACAGAATGTTGCCCGGATTTTTCGGGTCGTAGTCCTTCATCTTGTCGCGGAACACGAACTGGTCCTGGAAGTACACCAGGCTGAACGAGCCGTTCGGCTGCGGCGTGGCCTGGGTCACCAGACGGGTCACGCTGCCGCCGCGATAGCGGGTGATGTGGTTCCAGATGACTTCCACGCCGCTTTTCGGAATCGGGAACGGCACCGCCGTTTCGAAGTTTTCCAGACCGTTGCCGCCGGACACCAGATTGGTGTTGGTGGCGTTCTTCTTGATCGAGGCAAACACTTCATCCGGCACGGTCGCACCGCGATGGGACGGATAGACCGGCATTTTGAAGGTGTCAGGATAACGCTTGAACATCGCGTACTGGCCCGGTGCAAGCTTGTCCTTGTACTTGTCGACGTCTTTGGCAGTGATGGTGAACAGCGGCTGTTCACTGGCGTACGGGTTGGACAGGAAACCTTTGCTGTCGACGCTGCCAGCGTTCTTCGGCAGCGGCTTCCAGGCCGGGATCGAACCGTCGGCGTTGCCGGCCATTTCGGCGCCCATCGGGGTCAGGCTCTTGCCCAGCTTGTCGGCTTCGGCGGCAGGCACCGCCGCCATGACGCCGGTCGCCAGCAATGACAGGCCCAGAACACCGGCGTGGAACAGACTCTTTGTTATTTTCATAAATTCGTTCGTCCTGAAAATGCAGTGCTTAGAAGTTCACGCCAAAGCTGAGCGCAACGAAGTCACGGTCATCCACGGTGGTGTACTTGCCGTCAAAGAAGTTGGTGTAAGCCAGGCTTGCGGTGTAGGTGTTCTGGTACTCGGCGTCGACGCCCAGGCTGACCGCCTTGCGACCTTCCTCGAAGTTGCCGCCAGGGCCTGGCGAGTAACCGCTGACGTCGTGGGACCAGGCCACGTTCGGCTTGAGGTTCACACCGGCGAAGACGTCGTTGTATTCCCAGATGGCGCGACCGCGGTAGCCCCACGACATCGAGGTGGTGAAGCCGTCGTTGTCGCAATTGCGGCTGCGGTTGTTCTGCGGTGAACCCGGCCCGGCACCATTGATGGTGCTGGCGTTGAGAATATTGGCGCAGGTATTCACACCGCCAGTGGCCGGCAACTCACCCGGGCCGTACACCGGATCGCGGCCATAGCGCTTGTCGGAACGGCTTTCCAGCCCGCCGACGTAGGTCGCGCCGACTTCGCCGACGAGGGTCAGACGGCTGGCGCCCATGACCTGATCGAAGAAGTGCGTGAACGTGGTCTGGATCTGGGTGATTTCCTTGCGCTCGTAACCGTGCAGATCCTGACCCGGTACGCCATTGAGGATCGAAGCGTTGGTCAGTGACCCGCCGATCGGACGCACACCGGCGAACAGGATGTCGGTGGAGTTCAGTTGTACCGGCGCGTTCGGACGGTAGCTGATCTCACCGCTCCACGCGGTACCGGTAGGCAGGGTGGTGGAGAAGCTCAGACCGTAGAGGCGAATGTCTTCAGGGTACTCAATGAAGTAATTCGAGTTGCCCGCGACCAGCAATGGCGCAAGTGCCGCAAACGGCCTCGGCAGCGCGCGCGCGGCGTTGTAGACCGATTGCGGAGCACCGGTGGCGCTGAAGATCGGCGCACGGCTGTGGTAGTTCATGAAGTAGGCGCCGAACTCGGTGTCCAGCGGTTCGTACATGTACTTGAAGGACGCGCCCCACTGGCCGCTGTCACGGGCATCGCGGTCTGGACCACGGCGCACCAGAACGCCTTCTTCGTTGACGTTGACACCGTTGGCCGCCAACGGCCCCAGGGCGATGGCCGGAATTTGCGAACGCTTGTTCAGCACGCGCAGGTTGTCGTTGCACCCGTCGGCAACGATGTCTGGCTGCGAGAAGAACGTGCCGCAGTTATCGACGACGGTCTGGTCCCATTCCAGCTGATAGAACGCTTCGGCCGAAAGGTTTTCGGTCAGGCTCTGGGACACGTAGAACATGTTGACCGGGATCAGGCCTTCCTTGATCTCGGCGCCCGGACGACGGAACGCGGAAACGTCGATCGGGTTGATCGAGTTGATGCCGCCACCGATGAAGGTACTTTCACCCCAGCTCACCACCTGCTTGCCCAGACGCACGGAACCTGGCTGATCGGCGATCGCGTAGTTGTGGTAGACGAAGGCGTCGAGGATCTGCCCGCCGGACGACTTGGCGCCCTCTTTACGGCCCGAATCGCTGATGTCCTTGAACTCGCGGCTTTCGTCCTTGAGTTCGAAGTCGTACCAGTATTTGCCACGGACAAACACGCCAGTGTCGCCGTACTTCAGTTCAAGGTCATGAATGCCCTTGAAGATTTTCGAAAAGGTTTCACCGCTCTTGAAGTTGGCGTGACCGTCATCGGACGTTTGCGACAGGCCGTGGCCGCCGTTGTTGACGCCGATGAGGTTCTTGTTCGGGCTCTGGGTAGACCAACTGGCACCGATCGACAGGGATGAGTCGAACTGGCCTTCGATTTCACCGACGTTGAAACTGACGCCGAATGCGGGCCCGGCGAGCGAGGAGGCAAGACTGACCGCCAGAGGCAGTTTCGCCCGGCGCCAGAACTGGTTTACTGAGGTCATCGACGCTACTCCATGTGCATTATTGTTATGGCAGTGAGTACTTTTAAAAACGCCTGAAGGACCGGGTGCCAGAGACAACCCGAAATCACTCCAAAAATGCATCGCCCCGTTTTGTGCGTGTGCCCCGTTCTTAAAAATCCTTGAGCGGACTATAGCCAGCAGGTGGTACTGCTTGATCCCTCTAAAGTGTGATTTGCAGCTGCCAACCACTCTGGAACAGTCCTTTCGCCAGGCCGACGCATGTCGGCACGGCAAGGATGGCTGATTTTTTCGATTTCACAAGCCAAGCGCTTGCTTGGTGGGTCTGGCGCGCCGTTTTCGGCGCGCCAGCAGACACTCAAAGTGTCGAGAGGAAGGTGCTGTTGTTGGCCTGCCATTCGGTGATGTCGAGGCGGATGCGCTTCTTGTCGAGCTTGCCGACGCTGGTCTTGGGAATTTCGGTAACAAGGGCAATCTGACTCGGAATCGCCCACTTGCTCAGGTGCCCCAGTTCCACGAACGGCTTGAGGTGTTCCTTGAGCTCGCGCGCCCCGATCACGTGCCCTTCACGGATCACCAGCAAGGCAAACGGGCGCTCGCCCCACTGCGGATCGGCAATGCCCACCACTGCTACTTCGCGTACCCCCGCGTGACGACTGATCAGGTCTTCGAGGTCCAGCGAAGAGATCCATTCGCCGCCGGTCTTGATCACGTCCTTGATGCGGTCGCGGATGTCGATCACGCCCATGCTGTCGAGCGTGGCCACATCGCCGGTGTGCAGCCAGCCGCCGGCCCAGAGCTCGGCGCCCTTCTGCGGCTCGTTGAAATAACCTTCGGTCAGCCACGGCGCACGCAGCACCAGTTCGCCCTGGGTTTCGCCGTCGGCGGGCAGGAAGTTGCCCTCTGCGTCAACGATCGCCGCCTCGACCAGCGGCCCCGGCACGCCGGCCTTGATCCGGTAGGTGGTGCGCTCGTCTTCGGTGCCGGCCATCAGTTCATCATTGAGGTGGGCACAGGACACCAGCGGCCCGGTCTCGGACATGCCATACGCGGCGGTCAGCTGGATGCCGCGCGCCTTGGCGGTTTCATACAGCGTGCGGTTGAGCGCGCTGCCACCGATGACGATCTTCCAGCCGCCGAAGTCGGCGTCTTGCGCGCCTTTGGCGTTGAGCAGCATTTGCAGGATGGTCGGCACGCAATGAGAGAACGTGACCTTTTCCTTGCGCCACAGCTCGACCAGGAATTCCGGGTCGTAACGCCCCGGATAAACCTGCTTGAGGCCGAGCATGGTCGCGACGTACGGCAGCCCCCAGGCGTGCACGTGGAACATCGGCGTGATCGGCATGTACACGTCGTTGGTGCCGAGCAGGCGCACGCTGTCGATCGCGCCCATGATGGTCGACACGCCCATGGTGTGCAGCACCAGTTGCCGATGGGTGAAGTAGACGCCCTTCGGGTTGCCGGTGGTGCCCGTGGTGTAGAACGTGGTGGCGACCGAATTTTCGTCGAAGTCCTGAAAGTCGTACTGCGCACTCGCGGCGGCCAGCAACTGTTCGTACTCGCCGACCAGATTCGGCAGCTCGGCGGTTTTTTCCGGCAGATCGGTCAGCAACAGGGTTTTCTTGACCGTGGTCAGGTGCGGCGCGATGGCCTGATACAGCCCGACGAACTCGCTGTTGACCAGCACGAAGCGGTCCTCGGCGTGGTTCATGGTGTAGAGGATCTGTTCCGGCGACAGACGCACGTTGATGGTGTGGATCACCGCGCCGATCATCGGAATGGCAAACATGCATTCCAGGTAACGATGGCTGTCCCAGTCCATCACCGCCACCGTGTCACCGGCCTTCACACCGGCGGCCGTCAGCACGTTGGCCAGGCGCGCCACACGTTCTATCAGGGTCGGATAGCTGTAGCGCAACTGGTCACGGTAGATGATCTCGCGGGTTTTCTCGTAACGGGCGCCGGACATCAGCAGCCGCTTGATCAGCAATGGATACTGGTAGGCCCCATCGGCCGGGGGAATGACGCGAGTCTGCAACATATGAATCCCTTTTCTGGCTGCACGGTGTTGGCGTAGAGCTTGGTACTCTAGAACCCTTATACGCCAGCCAAATCAGCCAAAGGAATGATTTGCAGAACCGTACAAATGCTAGCTTTGCGCCAGCATTTGCCGGTTTTCGTCAGCTATCAGGCCGTTTGTCCTACAGCCTCTTCAGAAGGCGTCCGCGGGAAAACCATTGCCCCGAGGAAGGTCAGTGCGCCGAAACCCGCGAGAATCAAGTAAAGGCCTACAAAACCATGGCGCGGTTCGACATAGGAAATCAGCGGAATCGCCGTCGCACTGGCACCGAACGATAAACAGTAACGCAGGGCAAACACCCGCGATTGCCACTGCGGGGCGACGAAGTTCGCGACCATCGCATCGTTCACCGTGACCTGACCGAACACCACGAACATGAACGCCGCACCGAGTGCGATCACCGCCCAGCCATCGGCATAAGCCAGCGCAAACAGCAGCGGCGCCTGGCACACCGTCAGCACGACAAACGGCCACTTCAGGCTGAGCCGGTGCAACACCCGGCCAATGCTCAACTGCGCCACCGCACCAAAGGCATAGGCCAGACTGACCACCACGCCAAGGGTTTGCGGTGAGGCGAACAGCTCCTGCAAACGCTCCTGGAACAGTTTCGGATAAGTCATGGTGGTGGCGTTGAACACCACGCCGCCGGTGGCTGTGGCCAGCGCCAGCACACCAAAAACCATGACCATCGAAATACGCTGTCCGGCGGCGCCTTTGAGAGGCGTGTGCGGACGTTTCGGAATCGGTTCTTCACGCACCTGCCAGGCAAAACCAAAACCCAGCACAACGGCCACCGCGCCGGGTAACAGAAACGCCGAGCGCCAGCCAAATTGCGTCACCAGCAGCCCGGTGACCAGCGCCGAAAACGCCACGCCAAGATTGCCCCACATGCCATTGATGCCGATTTCGCGGCCACGGTTCTGCGCGTAAGCGACCAGCATCGCCGTACCGACCGGGTGATAAATCGCGGCGAAAATACCGATCAGGGTCAGGCCGATCACCAGCATCGTCGGGCTGTTACTCAGGCCGGTAAAAATAGCCGAGGCACCGATGCCGAAGAAAAACACCAGCATCATCTGCCGCCGACTCCAGCGATCACCCAGCCAACCGGCGGGTAGCGAACAGGCGCCGAAGGCAATGAAACCGCCCAGTGACAAGCCGATCAGCGTGGCGTAGTCGAGACCGAAGGCCTGCGTCATGCCGAGCACGGCGGCGGGAAAAATCAGCATGAACATGTGATCGATCACATGGGCGGCGTTGATGTAACGGATGACATTGGTCGATTGATTCATGGCAGCACGCTTTACGTAGTAATGAGCCGCTTATGCTAAGTTGGCCGGAAAGCACATTTCTGCCTACCAAGTCATTGAATCAGACATGTTGATCAGCCACTTCAAACACGGCCCGGTGAGCGCTTACCCCCGGGATTATCTGGACGGCGCGCACCAACCGCTGCATCTGCACCGCGAGGCGCAGTTGTTGTATGCGGCCAGCGGGATCATGCGTGTGGTCACGGCATCGGGCGCGTGGGTGATTCCGCCGAGTCGCGCGGTGTGGATTCCGCCCGAGGTCGCGCACGAGATTTTCATGAGCGGCGATGTGCAGATGCGTTCGCTGTTCATCGCGCCAGAACTGTCGCCCGCCAGCCTGCAACATTGCTGCGTACTGGCGGTGACGCCGTTACTGCGCGAATTGATTCTGCGCGCGGTGCAAGGGCCGCCGCATGCCGACAATCCACTGATTCAACAGTTGATGCTGGAAGAACTCGCCAGCCTGGAAAACCTGCCCCTGCACATTCCGATGCCGACTGACCGGCGTCTGCAAAACATCTGTCTGGCGCTGCTGCATAGCCCCGACCATCCCAATACGCTGGAAGACTGGGCGCAGCAGGTCGGCGCCAGCTCACGCACGTTGGCACGGCTGTTTCAGCAGCAGTTGCAGATGAGTTTCAACGCCTGGCGCCAGCAACTGCGCCTGATGGAAGCCCTGCCACGCCTGCTCGCCGGGGACAGCGTGCAGCGTGTGGCGCGGGACTTGGGTTACGGCAGCGCGCGGGCGTTCAGTGCGATGTTTTGCCGTTTGCTTGGGGAAAATCCCCGCGAGTATCTGAATACCCTGAGCAAACTCAGCGAACTCGCTTAGAAATCGCAAACAACCCGCTCCCACAGTATTGAATCGTGGGGTGTGCGATCAGTGCATTTCGGTGAAGGCGATCTTGACGCCGAGCGCGATCAGCACCGCCCCCATGGTGCGGTCAAACCAATGGCCCATGCGGGCGAAACCAGCGCGTACGCGTTGCTGGCTGAACAGCATCGCCACCAGGCAGAACCAGATCGCAGTCGCGACTGCCAGGTAAATCCCGTAACCGGCCTGCACCGCCAGCGGGGTGTGCGGGTTGATCACCACGGTGAACAGCGACAGGAAGAACAGCGTCGCTTTCGGGTTCAGGCCGTTGGTGACGAAGCCCGAAGTGAACGCACCTCGGGCTGTGCGCACGCCGGCTTCCTTGTGCAGATCATCGGTCACGGTTTTCGCCGGTTGCGCGCGCAACGCCTTGAAGCCGATATACAGCAGATAAGCCGCCGCCGCCCACTTCAGCGCGTTGAACAGCATGATCGATTGCGACACGATCAGGCCGATGCCCAGCAGCGAATAACCGACGTGGAGGAAAATCGCCGTGCCCACACCGAGCGCGGTCCAGGTGCCGGCGCGGCGCCCGTGGGTCACGCTCTCGCGCACCACCACGGCAAAGTCCGGGCCGGGGCTGGCCACGGCCAGCAGGTGGATCAATGCAACGGTCAAGAACTCGGTCCAGTACATGGGGGCTCCTCTGGGGCAGCTTGGTGAAAAATAAATGCGCGGCGAACTCGAACCTGTGGCAAGGGGATTTATCCCCGTTCGGCTGCGCAGCAGTCGTAAATTCAGTGCATGCGCTGTCACTGTTTAAACACGATTACCAGTTTCAGAGCGCGCTTCGCGCGCCTACGGGGATAAATCCCCTCGCCACAGCGTTATCCACATTGCGATGCATCGCATCAGACTTTTGTGCTCTGAGTAACCAATTGTTTCATCTGGTAGGCTCGGCAGATTACGCCTTCCGTTCCAAGCACAAAAGGTACAGTTGATGACGAACCCGCGCCGCGCCGTATTCCTTGATCACCCTTCACTGGATCTCGGCGATCTCGACCTTGGCCCTTTGCATGCCTGCTTCAGTGACTTGCAACTGTTCGCCCAGACCTTGCCCGAACAAGTCAGCGAGCGCCTGCACGGCGCCACGGTAGCGATCACCAACAAAATCCGCATCGACGCCGCTGCGATGGCCGCCAGCCCGGATCTGCAGCTGATCCTGATCACCGCCACCGGCACCAATAACGTCGACCTGGACGCGGCCCGCGACCACGGCATCACGGTGTGCAACTGTCAGGGTTACGGCACGCCATCCGTGGCGCAGCACACCATCATGCTGCTGCTCAACCTCGCCACGCGCCTGGCCGATTACCAGAAAGCCGTTGCCGCCGGTCGCTGGCAGCAAGCGAAACAGTTCTGCCTGTTGGACTACCCGATCGTCGAACTGGAAGGCAAAACCCTCGGCCTGCTCGGTCACGGCGAACTCGGCGGCGCCGTCGCGCGACTGGCTGAGGCCTTTGGCATGCGCGTACTGCTCGGGCAGATTCCGGGGCGCCCTGCCCGACCGGATCGCTTGCCCCTGAACGAATTGCTGCCACAGATTGATGCCCTGACCCTGCATTGCCCGCTCAACGAACACACCCGCCACTTCATCGGTGCCCGCGAACTGGCGTCGATGAAACCCGGCGCCTTCGTGGTCAACACTGCCCGTGGCGGGCTGGTCGATGAACAAGCCCTGGCCGATGCCTTGCGCAACGGTCATCTGGGCGGTGCGGCCACCGACGTATTGAGTGTCGAGCCACCGGTCAACGGCAATCCGTTGCTGGCCGCCGACATCCCGCGCCTGATCGTCACCCCGCACAATGCCTGGGGCAGCCGCGAAGCGCGGCAGCGCATCGTGGGTCAATTGACCGAAAACGCTCAGGCGTTCTTCAGCGGTAAGGCGCTGCGGGTTGTCAGTTGATAAACTGCGGCACTTTTTTTTCGAGGAGCAGTTATGGATCCGCGCAGTGAAGTACTGCTTCGTCAGGCCGAGTTATTCCAGGGTTCGCTGTTGCTCGCCGGTTTGCCCGCCGACGATTTGCTCGGGCGCCTGCCCGATGCGTTTGGCTGGTGCTGGCACGCGGGCGATCAAGCCGCACTCGACGCGCGTTTCGAGGGTCGCAGCCACTTTGGCGTGGAGATTCCTCAGCGTGAGTTCGACAGCGCCGTGGTGTTTTTGCCCAAGTCCAAAGACCTGACCGATTACATCCTAAACGCCGTGGCCTCGCGTCTGGCCGGGCGCGAGGTGTTTCTGGTTGGCGAAAAACGCAGTGGCATCGAGGGTGCGTCCAAGCAACTCAACCCGTTTGGCAAGCCGCGCAAACTCGACAGCGCGCGACACTGCCAACTGTGGCAAGTCACCGTGGCCAACGCGCCTGAAGCCAAATCCCTGGAAAGCCTGGCCCAGACTTACGAGCTGCCACTGGCCGAAGGCCCGCTGAAAGTCATCAGCCTGCCGGGGGTGTTCAGCCACGGCCGACTGGATCGCGGCAGCGCCTTGCTGCTGGAACACCTGGACAAACTGCCGAGCGGACATCTGCTCGATTTCGGTTGTGGTGCCGGTGTACTGGGCGCGGCGGTCAAGCGTCGTTACCCACACAATCAGGTCACGCTGCTGGATGTCGATGCCTTCGCCGCCGCAAGCAGTCGCCTCACCTTGGCGGCCAATGGTCTGGAAGCCGAGGTGATCACTGGCGACGGCATCGACGCTGCGCCGATGGGTTTGAACGCGATCCTGAGCAATCCGCCGTTCCATGTCGGCGTGCACACGGATTATTTCGCCACGGAGAACTTGCTGCGAAAAGCGGCGAAGCATCTGAAAAACGGCGGCGAACTGCGGCTAGTTGCTAACAGCTTCCTGAAGTATCAGCCACTGATCGAAGAGCATCTCGGCGTGTGTGCGATCAAGGCCGAAGGCAATGGTTTCCGGATTTACCGGGCCAAGCGCGGCTGAAACTTCTTTTCAAAAAGAGGCTTGCTCTATCGGATTTGCCTAGGCAGAATCCGCTCCGTCCTAGGGGAGTAGTCTCCCACGAGCGCCAAGCTCGTCCGGCATGCGTCAACATACTTGATCCTCAGATCATGGCGCATGCGACCCAAGCGACCGCACCAGACGGTTCGCAGGGTTTGACAAGACCTATGACACGCACACCTTACCCGGGGCGGGAAGGCTGTACGTGTCATAGCCGTGTCGACCCGCCCCTTAGGAAATCCTGATGCTGGACTCGTTACTCGTTCCCACCGCAATCGTTGCCTTGGCCGAAATCGGCGACAAGACGCAACTGCTCGCACTGATTCTCGCCGCTCGCTTTCGCAAACCCTGGCCGATCATTGCCGGTATTGTCGCCGCGACCCTGGCCAACCACGCGGCAGCCGGTGCGGTAGGTGCCTGGTTTGGCAGCTTCTTCTCGAATGCGACGCTGCACTGGATTCTCGCCGCAAGCTTTACGGCCACCGCGCTGTGGACGCTGGTTCCGGACAAAATGGATGACGATGAAACCAGCACCGCACGCAAGTTCGGGCCGTTTCTGACCACGCTGATTGCGTTTTTCCTCGCCGAAATGGGCGACAAGACTCAGGTCGCGACGGTGATGCTCGCCGCGCAATATCCGGAACTGTGGCTGGTGATTATCGGTACTACGGCGGGCATGTTGATTGCCAACGTGCCAGTGGTATTGGCGGGTAACTTCGCTGCGGACAAATTGCCGCTGACCTTGATCCGTCGCCTCGCGGCCTCGGCATTCATGATTCTGGCAATCGTGGCGGTGTACAAGGCGATGCAGAGCAGTGGCTGGGTTTGACGGCATAAGCCGATAGACCGAGTCATCGTTCTTCGTCGGAACGCCGCCCGCAGACAAGCTAGCTCCCACAAGTTGCAGTGAGTTCACACTGTCTGTGATCACCGCAAACCCTATGGGAGCGAGCTTGCTTGCGAAGGGGCCATCAGCAGCCCTGAAAATCCATCAGGATTTCGGGGCTTTTTCGTACAGCGGCATGACCTTCGGAATCGCCGCCTGCAACGAGGCGATCCGGCTGGACGACGCCGGGTGCGTGCTCATGAACTCCGGCGGTGCGCCTTCCGAGGCCTTGCTCATCTTGTTCCACAGGGTGATCGCCGCGTTCGGGTTGTACCCGGCGCGGGCGGCCAGCTCGAGACCGATCAGGTCGGCTTCGTTTTCGTTGGCGCGGCTGTTGGGCAGGGTCATGCCGTAGTTGGCCACGGTGTCGGCCAGCGCCAGGCTGTCCTGACCAAGACCGAGCAGTGCACCCGCGCCTTGCTTGGCCATTTCAATGCCATAGGCCTTGGACATCGCTTCACGACCGTGCTCGCGCAAGGCGTGGGCGATTTCATGGCCCATGACCGCGGCGATTTCATCGTCGGTCAGTTTCAGGCTGTCGATCAGCCCGGTGTAGAAAATGATCTTGCCGCCCGGCCCACAGTTGGCGTTGAGCTCATCGCTCTTGATCAGATTGACTTCCCACTGCCACTGCGCCGCATCCGGACGGAAGTTCGGCGCCTGGGCGATCAGGCGGTTGGCAATCGCCTGCACCCGTTTGGCCTCCGGGCTGGTCTTGTCGAGCACACCTTTGCTGGACGCCTCGCCGACGGTCTTCTGATACGACTGGGCATACATCTGGTCGACCTCTTGCGAGGACAGCATGCTGAACATGTACTGCTTGCGCTCCACACCCACGGCGCCGCCGCTGGTGGTGTTGACCGACTGACAACCGGCCAGCAACAGCGCTGCGCTCAGTGCACTTACAACCAATGTCTTGTTCATTCAAAAGCTCCCTGAAAACCTGCCGCGTATCCTAGGCGGGTAATTGTATCGACGCCAGATACAACGGACGTGTTGCAGCGACTTTCAGATGTTTCCCACCAGCGCTGTCGTAAAAAATTCACAGCGACCGCCAAGTCCCGTGCAACTGCGTCGCGCACTGATCCATTTGCGACATCGGCTTTCAATTGCACCTGCTCGCACTCATGGCCCGATGCCGGCTGCCGATACAACAGCGCAGACGTCCTCTTGCGTGCGGAGCTCCCATGAAGTTCAAGTCGATCCAGTTTTCCGTCGCCGCCCTGGCCGGCGCCATCGTGCTCAGCGTGGTCGTTGCGCTGGTGCTGTATGCGCTGTTCTCCGGCGCCCGCACGCAAGAGATGGTGCAACAGCGCACCCAGACCCAGTTCGAGCAGGTCATCGAACAGCGCCTGACCTCGCTGGCGCAGACTCAGGTCAGCCAGATCCAGCGTGAACTCGAAGCGCCACTGTTGATTGCCGGCGGCCTGGTGCGGGTCAACGCCCTGCTCGGCACACCAGGTGCCGACGGCCAGCCACGTCTGACCGTCAGCCGCGAACAACTGATCAGCCTGATCAAAGAGAACGTTGAAAAGAACCCGAAAATTCTCGGCACCTACATCGGCTGGGAGAAAAACGCCCTCGACCACAATGACGCGGCCTATGTCGGCACCAGCGTGGTAGGGATCGACGCGGCCAACGGACGTTTCCTGCCGTGGTGGTTCCGCAACGATGACGGCACCCTCGGCCTGGACAAACTGGTGGACGTCGACGACCAGAAAACCCTGTCCACCGGCGTGCGCGCCAGCGAGTACTACCTGTGCTCGAAAGAAACCAAGAAATCCTGCGTGATCGATCCGGCGCCGTACAAAGTCGGCGACAAGATCGTCATGCTCGCCTCGTTCATTGAACCGATCATGCTCAACGGCGCGTTCCAGGGCATCGTTGGCGCTGACCTGTCGGTGAACTTCATTCAGGAAATGCTTCTGGGCGCCAACCAGAAACTCTACAGTGGCGCCGGACAAATGGCCCTGATCGGCGGCAATGGCCGGATCGTTGCCTACACCAAGGACCCAAGCAAATTCGGTGAGAAGGTCAGCGACATTCTCGACGCCGAACAGATCGCCAGCATGGCCAGTCTCAAGCGCGGCGAAGTCACCTATTCGGTGAACAAGGACAAGGGCCGCATCGAACTGTACCTGCCCTTCGGCATCGGCCAGACCGACGCACGCTGGACATTGATGCTGCAATTACCGCTCAACGCGGTGATGGCCGACCTGCAAAAACTGCAGGGCGATCTGGAGGCCCAGCGCAAATCCGACACCTTCGGCATGGCCATGGTCGGCCTGATCATCGCCGGCCTCGGCCTGCTGGTGATCTGGCTGGTCGGCCACGGCATCGCCCGACCGCTGAAACAAATGGTTGCGATGCTCAATGACATCGCCCAGGGCGAAGGCGATCTGACCCGTCGTTTGAGCAGTGATCGCAGCGATGAACTGGGTTCGATCGCCAAGGGCTTCAACACCTTCCTCGCCAAGTTGCAGGCGATGATCACTCAGGTGGTGACGTCAGTGCAGAGCGTCAGCGATTCCTCGGAACACACGGCTGATATCGCGATTCGCACCAACATCGGCATCCAGAAACAAATGGCCGAGATCGATCAGGTCGCCACGGCGGTGCAGGAAATGACCGCCACTGCGCAAGACGTCGCGCGCAATGCCACTCAGGCCGCACAAGCCGCCAGCCATGCGGATCAGGCAGCCAGTCAGGGCATGCAGATCGTGCGCGACACGTCCAATTCGATTGGCGTACTGGCGCTGGAAATCGGTAAAGCGGTGGACGTGGTGCAGAACTTGGCCAAGGACAGCGAGAACATCAATGCGATCCTCACCGCCATTCGCGGCATCGCCGAACAGACCAACCTGTTGGCGCTGAACGCCGCCATCGAAGCGGCGCGTGCCGGCGAGCAGGGTCGCGGCTTTGCCGTGGTGGCGGACGAAGTACGCAATCTGGCGCAGAAGACCCAGAAAGCCACCGAAGAAATCCAGACCATGATCCAGCAATTGCAACAGGGCACCCGCGATGTGGTACGGGTCATGGAAGACAGCCAGAACCGCACCGACGAAAGTGTGCAGCACGCGGCAAAAGCCGCCGAGGCGCTGGAGACGATCACCCAGGCGGTGTCGGTGATCAACGACATGAATACGCAGATTGCCAGCGCGGCGGAAGAACAGAGCGCGGTGGCCGATGACATCAACCGTAACGTGATCAATATCGGTCAGGTGGCGAATGAAGTGGCGGGCGGTGCGGATGAGTCGAGTTCGGCGAGCGCGGATTTGACCAAACTGGCGGAGCAGCAGCGGCGGTTGATCAATCAGTTCAAGGTCTGAAAAGCCAAAAGGCCCTCACCCTAACCCTCTCCCAAAGGGAGAGGGGACTGATTGGGGGATGCTTAAGGAATACGCCGACCTGAACGTTTTGCCTTGAATCCATAATCGACTCGATTTCTCAGGTCGATGGTTAGGGCAAGACACCTCGGTCAGTCCCCTCTCCCTCCGGGAGAGGGTTAGGGTGAGGGGCTTTTGATCTGCAGGCTTCAGCCCGGGGTCAGACACTCCGGCCCGTTGAGCTTGGGATCATTGATCAGATTCGCCAGCACCCGCTCGCGCAACGCCGCCGGTTCGCTGGCCAGCAACCCTTGCAACACATGCAAAGGCGTCTCGGGATCGAGCCACGCCGCCTGCCCGGCCTCATCGAGAATCAACGGCCGGCGCTGACTCGAGGCCGGCTGCGTAATCACTGCCGTGCTCAACCAGACCTGCTCCTGCACCGGATACGCCTCCCAGATCGCCGCGAAAAACAGTGACGAACCCTCCCCCGGCGTCAGCCAGAACGGCCGTTTGCGCTGGGTCCCGCGCCATTCATAGAAGCCGTTGGCCGGCAGCAGGCAACGGCGCTGGCGCAGGGCTTCACGAAACATCGGTTGTTCGGCCACGGTTTCCGCACGGGCGTGCGCCGGGGTTTTCGACAAGTCGGTCAGCCACGGCGGTGTCAGCCCCCAACGGGCGCGGGCCAGCGTGCGCTGGCCATCGGCTTCGGCCCGCAGCATCAACACCGAATCATTGGGAGAAATGTTCCACTGCGCCTGCTGATCGGCGGGAAAACCGGGCAGGGCCGCGAAATCGCGGTTCCAGCGAAACAGGGCATAACGTCCACACATGGGGCAACACGACTCAGAAAGAAAACGAACGTCAGCCTAACAGACCAGCGTCCCGGGGAAGCTCTCCGGTTCATCGCCGGGCAGCGGCAGCGCGGCATTGTACGCGGTGATCAGCTCGCGGGCGTATTCGGCCTGATCGTTATCGACCGACAGCCCCAGCAGACCGAAAATCGGCAACTCCCCCGTGCCGCCGAGCAAATCGCGGCCCACCAGATGCGCCTCGATGCCTTCGCTGGCGAGCATGCCCTTGAGCATCTCGCCTTCCATCAGGTTTTCCGGCTCGTAGATTCGCTGCATGGGCGCCCCTCACTCGTTTTCGCTGAACACTTCCAGAAACCAATCCCCGTCGTGCACCTGCAAGACAAACTTGATCGGTCGACAACACACCTGACAGTCCTCGATGTAGATCTGGTCGCCACCGGACAGGTCCAATGTCGTCTCAACCTCTTCCCCACAATACGGACATTCATACAGTGCGCTTTCCAGCATCGCGGTCTCCCAGGTGACTTGTGCGTATAATCGCCGGTCTATTTGCAGGGCTATTTTTGTCTGGCTACTTTTTCAGACCGTGCCTCGCGGGTTTTCGATCAAAACCTTTACTTACCCTAGCCGTTTCCAACAAGAGAGCATGATGGGCGAATTCGATGCCATCCGACCTTACGACGACAGCGAAGTACCTGCGGTACTGGCACGACTGCTCGGCGACAAGGCGTTTCTAGATATCCTCACCCACTTCCGCTTCCCGCGTTTTGCCGGTGCCTTCGGCTGGATGCTCAAACCTCTTATAGCCCATCGTTTGCGTCGTGAGTTCGCCGACGTCAATTCGGTGGCCACTTTGCAGGACAAAGTCGAGTTCTACGTCGACCACACCATCGAGCGCGCCACCGACGGCGTGACCTACACCGGTGTCGAGCAATTCAAATCCGGCAGTGCCTATCTGTTTATCGCCAACCATCGTGACATCGTGATGGACCCGGCCTTCGTCAACTACGCCGTGTACCACGCCGGCCTGCCGACCCCGCGCATCGCGATTGGCGACAACCTGCTGCAAAAGCCATTCGTCAGCGACCTGATGCGCCTGAACAAGAGCTTCATCGTGCATCGTTCGATCACCGGACGTCGCGAGAAAATGGCCGCGTACCAATTGCTGTCGGCGTACATCAACCACTCGATCCGCAACGATTGCGCGTCGATCTGGATCGCGCAGGCCGAAGGCCGGGCCAAGGACGGCGACGACCGTACCGAGTCGGCGATCCTCAAGATGTTCCACATGAGCCGCAAGGACGAGCCGTTCGGCGAAGTCATCCAGTCGCTGAACCTGACCCCGGTGTCGATCAGCTACGAATACGACCCGTGCGACCAGGCCAAGGCCCGCGAGCTGTACATCCGTGCCACCACTGGCACCTACGCCAAGGCGCCGGGCGAGGATGACGTAAGCATTGCCAAGGGGATCACCGGCTACAAGGGCCGGGTGCACGTGAACTTTGCCGCGCCGATCACTGAATTGTTCGAAGACACCAAGCAATTGGCGATCGAGATGGACAAGCAGATTCTCGGCGGGTATCGCCTGTTCCCGGTGCATTACCTGGCGTATGCGATGTGGGCGGATGCCGATCCGCAACTGAACGTGCCGAAAGCCGCCGAGGTGTTCCCGGCCGATGAACTGGCCAAGGCGCAGGAAGAGTGGCAGAGCCGACTGGACGCCTGCCCTGAAGAGCACCGTCCGTATCTGGTGCTGCAATATGCGACGCCGGTGCGCAATCAGTACCGGGTCAAGGCTGGGTTGCCGTTGTAAGCGGCATGCACCAGACGCGACAACGGCGCCTTCGGGCGCCGTTTTTTTATGCCTGCCTCATACTTTTGTGGCGAGGGTCATGTACTCAACTTCAGAAGCGGGTGCTGATCCAGGAGATGAGCAGGGCCAGGCCGAGGCAGGCAAATCCGAAGCGATAGAAAAACCGGTTCATGCGCAACGTCGCCCAATCCAGAATCGGCTCGGCGTCTGGCAAGGCCTGGCGTTGCGCGGCGATGCTGGCCATGGCGCGTTGTTCACGACGACGGGTCGCGTGCAGCAGCCAACTGCCCGGAAAGGCCAGGGCCAGCGCCAGCAGGTTGATCAATTTGGCGGGATGGGCGGTAAACAGCGTCATCAAGTGCAGCGACATCACAGACCTCAGACTAAATCGGTGTGGCAGGCGCCAGATCGACGACCGCGGCACGGATTCTACCGAAAGCCTCCTTCACTACCCTACCCTTTGCGACAAATAACCCGACAATCGACCGATGGCTGTCCTGTGTCACGGCTTCGTCATGTGGATACGCCACCCTGCGCGCCTCGAAACACACATGGAACGCGACATGCTTCACGCTGAAAACCAGGATCGTCTGTACCTCATCACCCCTTACGAAGAACAACAGAGCCTCGTCGGCGGTCTCGCCTTCAATGTGCAGGATCGCCATTGGCTGGTGTATTGCGCCCTCGGCGGGCATCAGCATGCGGATTTGCCCGAGACCGACTTGCTGACGGGTGTCAGCGTTCTCGACTTCTACTCGCAGGCAGCCTGAAAGCAAAAGCACCCTCACCCTGGCCCTCTCCCGGAGGGAGAGAGGACTGACCGGGTTGTCTGTCGAGGTACATCGACCTGAAACTTCGAGGTGAATGTAGACCTCAAGAACAACGCAAATCGGCTCCCTTTCCCCCTCGCCCCCTGAGGGAGAGGGTTGGGGTGAGGGGGAAAGGATCTTCCCGACACCACAATTCTCAAACTCTGCACCCACAAAAAAGCCCGAAACCATCACTGGCCCCGGGCTTTTTCACATCTACCGAACACTTATTCGGCGAGGATCTGGCCCACGGTCGGATCCTTGAACAGACGGGTCAAGGCGTCGCTCAACACGTCGCTGACCAGTTTGGTGTTGGTTTCCTGATTCGGCGCCATGCCGAAACGCTGATCCAGCGACGCACCATAACGACCGCTGTAACGGCGATTGGCATTCTGTACGTCGGAGCGGAACGTTGCACCGATGGTCGCTTCGGTCACGTACATGCCTTCTTTGGGCGATTGATACTTCAGCTCGGCCAGGGTCACGGTCAGTTGTGGAGCGTTAGGCGCGTTGTTGGTCGGGGTAAAGCCGAGCAAACGTACGGCCGCTTCCGCCTGAGCCTGCAGCTTCGGCAGAATCTGCTCGCGCTGCACGGTGATGGCGCTGGTTTCCGGGTACAGGCCGCCACGGGTGCCCAGGGTTGGCGACGGACGACCGTCAACCACGCGCACGATGACTGGCTGGCCACGACCGACCGGTGCCAGTTGCGTGGTCAGCTTCGGCTCCGGACTCAGTTGTTGCGGGCTGTGGGCGCAGCCGGCCAGTGTCAAACCGGCCACAGTGATCAAACCGAACAACAGGCGTTGCAACATGCTCTTATCTCCAGAATCAGGCACAAACAGGCCGGCAGTATAGCGGTGGGCCACTGCGGGTCACCAGCGTCACACCATGAATACTGAAATGTCTGACAAACCCTGTCGAACGCGGTTCCTGTCACACATTCTTCACTGCCTATACACCATGACGTCATGGTCCGCCGGCAACCTTGCAGTCAGTCCTCCAACAAGGTACTCGGCCATGCGTTATCTGATCTCGTTGTTCGCTCCACGCCCACTTCACCGCAGCTTTGCCCTGCTCGATCGCAATGGCCATTGCCAGGCGTTCAAGCAATGCAGCCTGCAGCCAATGGGCGACGGCTGGGTCGAAATCGAAGAAATCCGCCTCAACTGGTTGCACCAGCCACTGCCGGCCAGCGCCCGCGTCATACCGTCGCAGCCCCGCGCACGTGCTCAGGCGATGTTGAGCATCTGACCGGATGCCTAATAAAAGTCATTAAACACGAGCAACACCGCGCATTTCTTCGATACAATCTCCCCCCGATTATAAGGACGTCTCCTGATCGGGCCCCGCGACAGCGTCAATGCGCATGCATCGACATCAAAACCGCCCACAGAGAGCCGCCCACACAGATCGAGTGAAGTTGGCGCGCTTGCCTGTTCTTCCGGCAAAACCCCTGCTTTTCGCGAATCTGCAGAGCTGTCATACGCTCGGCCACCGCGTTGTTTTGCCTTTGCGGGCAGGGTGCCAGGCTGGGACAGCCCTTTTTGAGGTTCACGTCTTCAAAAGAGCGTGAAAAAAACGGGTTTTCACAACTTCACAAGAGTGTGGCGAGCAAATGAATAGTTTTGCGTCTGAACATGCACCATTAGCGTCTGAAACAGCCCAACGACACAGGACCGGATATACCTCGAATACCGGAGCCTGAAGCCTGTCCGCTACGGATTTGGTTGCACAAAAACGGATGTCTCGACCATAAGTCGAATTGCCAGCCACGTGCTGAAATGAGTTCATGTGACTCTTGAAGCCAGGCCGCCTGCATCCGTCGAAGTTGCGAAAAATTGCGAAGATTCGGACATGGCGAACCTGACCACGGATAGCCGGGACACAATTGACCTGTCCCTGAATGCCTGGCAGCCATGCCGACAATTTGGTGCTGCAGATTTTGGAGACGCGTTAAATGGCGCATAACGAAGCAGTCGACGTAGTTCTGGTGGGGGCCGGCATCATGAGCGCCACCCTGGCAGTGCTGCTCAAAGAGCTCGACCCCGCGATCAAGCTGGAAGTCGTCGAGCTGATGGATTCCGGTGCCGCGGAGAGTTCCAACCCATGGAACAACGCCGGTACCGGCCACGCCGGCCTGTGCGAGCTGAACTACACCCCGCAGGCTGCCGACGGCACCGTCGACATCAAGAAAGCCGTGCACATCAACACCCAGTTCGAAGTGTCCAAGCAGTTCTGGTCGTACCTGACCAAAAAAGGCACCTTCGGCTCGTGCAAGTCGTTCATCAGCCCGGTGCCACACCTGAGTTTCGTCCAGGGCGACAAAGGCGTTTCCTTCCTCAAGGAGCGTTTCGAGGTTCTGCACAAGCACCACGCCTTCGCCGACATGGAGTACACCGAAGACAAGGCCAAAATGGCCGAGTGGATGCCGCTGATGATGCCGGGCCGCTCGCCGGACGAAGTCCTCGCCGCGACCCGCGTGATGAACGGCACCGACGTCAACTTCGGCGCCCTGACCAATCAGTTGCTCAAGCACCTGACCAGCGCACCCGACACGCAAGTCAAATACTGCAAGCGCGTCACCGGTCTCAAGCGCAACGGCAACGGCTGGACCGTCAGCATCAAGGACGTCAACAGCGGCAGCAGCCGTGAAGTCGACGCCAGGTTCGTCTTCCTCGGCGCCGGTGGCGCGGCGCTGCCGTTGCTGCAGGCCTCGGGCATCGAAGAGAGCAAAGGCTTCGGCGGCTTCCCGATCAGCGGCCAGTGGCTGCGTTGCGACAACCCGGAAGTGGTCAAGCAGCACCAGGCCAAGGTTTACAGCCAGGCGGCCGTGGGTTCGCCACCAATGTCCGTGCCGCACCTGGACACCCGCGTGGTCGACGGCAAGAAGTCCCTACTGTTCGGGCCATACGCCGGCTTCACCACCAAGTTCCTCAAGCACGGCTCCTTCATGGACCTGCCGCTGTCGGTTCGCGCCGGCAACATCGGGCCGATGCTGGCGGTGGCAAAAAACAACATGGACCTGACCAAGTACCTCGTCAGCGAAGTGATGCAGTCGATGGAGCAGCGTCTGGATTCCCTGCGCCGTTTCTACCCGCAGGCGAAAGCCGAAGACTGGCGCCTGGAAGTGGCCGGCCAACGGGTGCAGATCATCAAGAAAGACCCGAAAAAGGGCGGCATCCTGCAATTCGGTACCGAACTGGTCGCGGCCAAGGACGGTTCCCTCGCCGCGCTGCTCGGTGCTTCGCCAGGAGCCTCGGTGACCGTTTCGATCATGCTGGAACTGATCGAGAAATGCTTCCCGGCCAAGGCCAAGGGTGAATGGGCTGCCAAACTGGCAGAGATCTTCCCGGCCCGCGAGAAGGTTCTGGAAACCGATGCTGCGCTGTATCGCAAGATCAACACGCAGAACAACATTGCCCTGGAACTGGTTGAAGAAAGCAGCGAGACCCCAAGCTTCGCTTGATCGCGCCGCATAAAAAACGCCCCGTACTCAGTGAGTGCGGGGCGTTTTTTTATGCCTGAAATTTGAAACCCGGACCTTTGTGGCGAGGGGATTTAGCGAACCGTCGCCACAGGTATCGGGAAATCTCAGGTGCGTGACTTGTTGATCAGTTCGATATAGTCCTGAGCGTTACGCTGATCGGCAATCAGATCAACGAAGGTCTTGCCCTGCTCATCCTTGCCATCCACGTCATAGCCAGCTTCAACGAAGAACGTCAGAAAGCGCTCGAAATCGTCGATGCGCAAACCACGGTAAGCCTTGACCAGTTTGTGCAGCGACGGCGAAGTGGCGTCGACCGGTTCAAAATCGAGGAACAGCTTGATCTGCTCATCGCCGATCTCGTCACCAATCACCTGTTTCTTATCTTTACGCATTGCCGACTCCAGCTCGCAGACATTACACGGGGCGGGCAGTTTACCCCTGCCCTGCCACCGGGCTCAACGCGCGCGCACGCTGCCAGTGTGCAAATCGGCCCAGATATGGCCGTTGGCGTAGCTGAGGAATTGCACATACACAGTATCGTTGCGCAACAGATCAATCACCACGCGGTACTGCGCCAGTGGGTAAAACAGCGTCAGGGTTTTGCTTTTATCGTCATACACCGGTTTTTTCAGGCTTTTGCTTTCACCGTCGAAACTGACGAGCACTTGATTGACAGTCGCGCCTTTGTTCAGCGATTTGCCTTTAAGGCGGATCATCAGCGACGAGGTCACCGGTATGGGTTGCTGATTGGACTGACGTTGCGCGCCCACGACCACGGAATAATCGGTGACTTGCAACAGTTGTTGCTGCTCGGGCTCGGCATCGCGCAGGGTCAAGTCGTCCGGCGGCAGGAACTGACTGTGCATCGGCGCGGCGGACAGCGGCAGGCTGAGGGTCAATAACAGGGCGGCAAGGCTGCGGATCAAGAGGCGCATGACAGGCTCCGGGGGCGGGGCCGAGCACTCTAGCATGGGTGTCGCGGATGGATCAGCACACACAAAACAACTGTAGGAGTGAGCCTGCCCGCGATAGCGTCGTATCAGTCAACATTAACGTTGCTGACAGACCGCTATCGCGGGCAGGCTCACTCCCACAGGGGATAGTGCAGGTTTCTTACATGCCTTTAACGGCGAAGATCCCGTTGGCGTTGCGCCAGTAGCCTTTGTAGTCCATGCCGTAACCGAAGATGTAACGGTCAACGCATGGCAGGCCGACGAAATCGGCTTTCAGGTCAGGACGCGCCTTGCGGTCGTGATCCTTGTCGATCAGCACGGCGGTGTGCACTTTGCGCGCGCCGGCGTGTTTGCAGAAGTCGATGATCGCGCCCAGGGTGTGACCTTCATCGAGGATGTCGTCGATGATCAGCACGTCGCGGTCGATGAACGAGACTTCCGGCTTGGCTTTCCAGAACAGGTCGCCACCGCTGGTTTCATTGCGATAGCGGGTCGCGTGCAGGTAGGACGCTTCCAGCGGGAACTGCAGATGAGTCAGCAGTTTGCCGGAGAAGATCAGGCCACCGTTCATCACGCAGAACACCACAGGGTTGCTCTCGGCCAGTTGTTCGTTGATGTGTGCACCGACGCGGGCAATGGCAGCCTCGACTTCAGCTTCGGTGTACAGGCAGTCAGCCTCTCGCATGACTTGACGGATATGCTCGAGATCAGCGGACATGGCGCTCTCCGGGGGGTGGTTGGCGGGGGGTATAGCCGCGAAAAGCGGGCAAAGGTACGCATCTCGCACGGCCGAATCAAGCCTTTATGGACTAACGTACTGTATGTCCTATAGGACATCACCCTCGGATAGATTAATCTAGGCCGGTTTTTTTGCCCGCCGCCGGAGTTTTTCCATGCCCATCCTCGAGATCCGCCATCCGCTGATCCGTCATAAACTCGGCCTGATGCGCCGTGCCGATATCAGCACCAAGAATTTCCGCGAGCTCGCTCAGGAAGTCGGCGCACTGTTGACCTATGAAGCTACAAAAGATTTGCCGCTCGAATCCTACGATATCCCGGGTTGGTGCGGCACCGTGTCGGTCGAGAAAATCGCCGGCAAGAAGATCACCGTCGTGCCGATCCTGCGCGCCGGCATCGGCATGCTCGAAGGCGTGCTGAGCCTGATCCCGGGCGCCAAGGTTTCCGCTGTGGGCGTGGCCCGCAACGAAGAAACCCTGCAAGCGCACACCTATCTGGAAAAACTGGTTCCGGAAATCGACGAACGCCTGGCGATGATCATCGACCCGATGCTCGCCACCGGCAGCTCGATGGTCGCGACCATCGACCTGCTGAAGAAAGCCGGTTGCAAGGACATCCGCGCAATGGTGCTGGTCGCCGCGCCGGAAGGCATTGCTGCCGTCGAACAGGCTCACCCGGACGTGACCATCTACACCGCGTCCATTGATGAGCGCTTGAACGAGCACGGTTACATCATTCCTGGACTTGGCGACGCCGGTGACAAGATCTTCGGCACCAAGCAGAAGGACGCGTAACCATGCAGCAAGAGTTCAACGATCCGCTCTGGCGCACGGTGCTCTCCGGCGCCCAGATGCTGTTCGTGGCTTTCGGCGCCCTGGTGCTGATGCCGCTGATCACCGGCCTTGACCCGAACGTGGCACTGTTCACCGCGGGTCTGGGGACGATTCTGTTCCAGATCGTCACCGGGCGTCAGGTGCCAGTGTTTCTGGCGTCGAGCTTCGCGTTCATCACCCCGATCATTCTCGCCAAGGGCCAGTTCGGCCTCGCCGCGACCATGGGCGGCGTGATGGCGGCCGGTTTCGTCTACACCTTCCTCGGCCTGGCCGTGAAGATCAAAGGCACCGGTTTTATCGACCGCTTGCTGCCGCCGGTGGTGATTGGTCCGGTGATCATTTCCATCGGCCTGGCCATGGCGCCGATTGCCGCGAACATGGCAATGGGCAAGGCTGGCGATGGTGCTGAACTGATCCACTACCAGACCGCGATGATGATCTCGATGCCAGCGCTGCTGACCACGTTGATCGTGGCGGTGTTCGGTAAAGGCATCTTCCGCCTGGTGCCGATCATTTCCGGTGTACTGGTCGGTTTTGCCATGGCGTTCTATTTCGGCGTAGTCGACACCGCGAAGATTGCTGCCGCGCCATGGTTTGCGATCCCGCACTTCACCGCGCCGGAGTTCAACTGGCAGGCGATTCTGTTCATCGTTCCGGTGGCACTGGCTCCGGCCATTGAGCACATCGGCGGCGTGATTGCAGTCGGCAGCGTGACCGGTCGCGATTACCTGAAGAAGCCGGGCCTGCATCGCACCTTGCTCGGTGACGGCATTGCCACCACCGCCGCCGGTCTGTTTGGCGGCCCGCCAAACACCACTTACGCAGAAGTGACTGGCGCCGTGATGCTGACCAAGAACTACAACCCGAAAATCATGACCTGGGCGGCGATCTTCGCCATCAGCCTGGCGTTCATCGGCAAGTTCGGCGCGCTGCTGCAGAGCATTCCGGTGCCGGTGATGGGCGGGATTCTGTGCCTGTTGTTCGGCTCGATCGCGGCGGTGGGGATGAACACCCTGATCCGTCACAAGATCGACCTGGGCGAAGCGCGCAATCTGGTGATCGTCTCGGTGACCCTGGTATTCGGGATTGGCGGTGTGCTGGTCGGCACCGGGACTGGCCCGGACGACTTCGGCCTCAAAGGCATCGCGCTGTGCGCGGTGGTGGCGATTGCGCTGAACCTGATCCTGCCGGGCAATGACAGCTGGAAGCACAAGAAGGCGGATGAGCCGCTGATTTAAGGCCTGAAGATTTTTATTGCCTGACAGATAGCTATCGCGAGCAGGCTCACTCCTACAAGGTCAACGCACTACCTGTAGGAGTAAGCCTGCTGACGATACTTTCAGAGGGCCAGCGGCGCTCTTTCGCAGAGGGTTGCCAACGCCTTCGCCCATTGCGGGTCGTCGTTCAGGCACGGCACCAGCACCAACTCCTCGCCCCCCGCTTCGCGGAACTGTTCCTGGCCGCGATCGCCAATCTCTTCCAGCGTCTCGATGCAGTCGGCGACAAAAGCCGGGCACATCACCAGAATTTTCTTCACGCCACTTTTCGCCAGTTCGTCCAGCCGCGCTTCAGTGTAGGGTTCGATCCATTTCGCTCGACCCAGGCGCGACTGAAACGACACCGACCACTTGCCATCCGGCAAGCCCATGCGCTCGGCGAACAATGCCGCTGTACGCAGGCATTGCGCGCGATAACAGGTCGCCAGCACTGCCGGTGATGCGTTCTTGCAGCAGTCTTGATTCTTGAAGCAATGATTGCCGGTCGGATCGAGCTTGGTCAGATGCCGCTCCGGCAAGCCATGGAAGCTCAGCAACAGGTGATCGTAATCCTGCTGCAAGTGCGGTCTGGCGCTGGCGGCCAAGGCCTCGATGTATTCCGGCTGATCGTAAAACGGTTGCAGCACCGACAGCTGCACGTCGAGGTTCTTCTGGCGAATCACGCGCCGGGCTTCTTCGATCACGGTGGTCGTCGTGCTGTCAGCGAACTGTGGATAAAGCGGCGCCAGGGTGATGCGCTTGTGCCCTGCCGCAACCAGTTGCAGCAACCGTGTTTCAATCGACGGCTCGCCGTAACGCATCGCCAGCTCCACTGGCCCGTGGCTCCATTGCGTTGTCATCTGCTGTTGCAGACGGCGACTGAGCACCACCAGTGGCGAGCCTTCCTCCCACCAGATCGAGGCATAGGCATGGGCCGACTGCTCGGGGCGCTTGATCAGGATCAGCGACACCAACAGACGCCGCACCGGCCACGGCAGGTCGATCACGTACGGGTCCATCAGGAATTGATTGAGGTAGCTGCGCACATCGGCCACCGAGGTGGAGGCCGGAGAACCCAGGTTGACCAGAAGCAAAGCGTGATCGGTCATGCAACGTCCTATTTCAGAGGCGGCTGGAGAGATCATCCAGAGCCGCGCGTAAATCCGTGAACCGGAAAGTGAAGCCCGCTTCCAGCAAGCGTGCCGGCATCGCCCGTTGGCCGCCCAGCAACAGCAAAGACATTTCGCCCAGACCGACCTTCAAGGCCAGGGTCGGCATCGGCATGAACGCCGGGCGGTGCAACACGCTGCCCAGCGTCTTGGCAAATTCGCGATTGCGCACCGGTTTCGGCGCGCACGCATTATAAGGACCACGGGCCTGATCGCGGTGCAGAAGAAAATCAATCAAGGCGATTTGATCCTCGATATGAATCCACGGCATCCACTGCCGGCCATTGCCCAAAGGCCCGCCCAGTCCAAGCTTGAACGGCAGCAGCAGCCGCGACAAAAAGCCGCCCTCGGCCGACAGCACCAGACCGGTTCGTACCAGCACCACGCGCACGCCAAACGCTTCGGCACGTTGCGCGGTTTCCTCCCAGGCGATGCACAGCTGGCTGGCGAAATCGTCGATCACCGGTGGCGACTCTTCAGTCAACTCGCGCTCGCCGCCATCGCCGTACCAGCCTATCGCCGAGCCCGAAATCAGCAGCGCAGGTTTCTGCGTTCGCGCTTCAAGCCAGGCCAGCAAGGTTTCCGTGAGCGTGATCCGACTGCTCCACAACAGCGCCTTGCGCCGATGGGTCCAGAGTCGATCGGCAATCGGCGCACCGGCGAGATTGACGATGACATCCACAGGCTCCTCGCCCAGGTCCTCCAGACGCGCGATGCCACGCACCTGCGCGCCGCAACGTTGCGCGACTTTTTCCGGGCGACGGCTCCACACGGTCAGGCGATGCCCCTGCTGCGACCAATGCCGGCAGAGCTGACGTCCTATCAAACCAGTACCGCCGGTCAGCAATATGTGCATGACATCTTCCTCGCGTGGCGTTTTACCCGGATCACTAGTCTATTTTTATAAGCAGGGATCTTTTCGTACGGGCAGGCTCTATTGTTTAACCATAGGCCAAGCTGCCAGAACGAGAACGCTAGAAGTTATACCAAAAAACAAAATTGTACAGGTTTCAATCACGGCGTAGTCTGTACAGAAAGGTAAACGAGGCCCCTATGACTGTACCTATCGCAATCATCGGCACCGGCATCGCCGGACTTTCGGCGGCCCAGGCTCTGACAGAGACCGGGCACACCGTCCAGTTGTTCGATAAAAGTCGCGGCAGCGGCGGACGCATGTCGAGCAAACGCAGCGACGCCGGTTCGCTGGACATGGGCGCGCAATATTTCACCGCCCGCGACCGGCGCTTCGTCACCGAGGTGCAGCGCTGGCAAAGCCAGGGCTGGGTCGCCGAGTGGACACCGCAGCTCTATACCTTCCATGGCGGGCAACTGAATCTGTCGCCGGACGAGCAGACGCGCTGGGTCGGTTCGCCACGCATGAGCGCCATCACCCGCGGCCTGCTCGAAGGGCTGGAAGTGCATTTCGCCTGTCGGATCACCGAGGTCTATCGCGGCGAACAACACTGGCACCTGCAGGATGCCGAGGGATTCACTCACGGCCCCTTCAGCCATGTCGTGATCGCCACGCCGGCACCGCAAGCCACGGCCTTGCTGGCCGCTGCGCCGAAACTCGCCGGCGCCGCCGCCGGGGTGAAAATGGACCCGACCTGGGCTGTCGCCCTTGCCTTCGAAACTCCGCTGGATACGCCCATCGAGGGCTGCTTCGTTCAGGACAGCCCACTCGACTGGCTGGCGCGCAACCGCAGTAAACCCGGACGCGACAACACCCTCGACACCTGGGTGCTGCACGCCACCAGCGCCTGGAGCCGGCAACACATCGACCTGTCCAAGGAAGCGGTGATCGAGCAATTGCACGGTGCCTTTGCCGAACTGTTGCACAGCGCGATGCCCGCGCCCACGTTCAGCCTCGCCCACCGCTGGCTCTATGCCCGTCCGGCCACCAGCCATGAATGGGGTACGCTGGCCGATGCCGATCTGGGCTTGTACGCCTGTGGTGACTGGTGCCTGTCCGGCCGCGTGGAAGGTGCCTGGCTCAGTGGTCAGGAGGCTGCAAGACGCTTGCACGAACATCTGCAATGAATCGAATCAATCCGCAGAAGCTGCTGCTGTCGAAATGGACAGCAGCTCACCCGCAAAATCGTGAAAAACATTTTCTGGTCACCGAGTTGTTCCGCGACGAGGAAGGCACAGTACTGGCCGTCGAACTGCAGGCGGTGCTGACCAAGCGCACCGAACGACTCGACTGGCAGGCCCTGCAAAACCCCGCCCACTGGAAATTCGGCTGGCAACTCTAGGCGCTGCCAAAGGCTGCAATCGTCTGATCGTAATCCTGGAGATTGACCATAAGATCGGAATCTACAGCGCCTCCTGCAAAAACTTATACAAATAGTTTGACTTGTACACCTTTGAATCTATGCTAAGCACATGTTGTACAGATAAAGTCCACTGTACAGGTTTAGCTTCGAGGTGTTCATGTCCGATCTTTCCTCATCCCGGCCAAAAATCGCGATCAGTGCCTGCCTGATGGGTGCTGAAGTGCGTTACAACGGCGGACACAAGGAATCGCGCTTGTGCAGCCGGACCCTCACGGAATATTTCGACTTCATCCCGGTCTGCCCGGAAGTGGCCATCGGCCTGGGCATTCCTCGCGAGCCGATTCGGCTGGTGGGCAATCCCGATCAGCCCGAGGCGATCGGCACGGTCAACCCGTCGATCAACGTCACCGAACCCCTCGCCGCGTACGGTCAGAAAATGGCCGGCGAACTCAATGACATCTGCGGCTATATCTTCATGCAGCAGTCACCGTCGTGTGGCCTGGAGCGGGTCAAGGTCTATCAAGCCAACGGCGCACCGGTGAACGGTGGCGGCCGTGGCATCTATGCCCAGGCATTCTGCGCCGAACACCCGGACCTGCCGGTGGAAGAAGCCGGACGCCTGAACGACCCGGTGCTGCGCGAGAACTTCATTACCCGCGTCTTCGCCTACAGCGCGTGGCAGCACCTGCTCGAACAGGGGCTGAGCCGGCGCGCGCTCACCGAGTTTCATTCGCGCTACAAATACCTGCTGATGGCCCACAACCCGGTGCAATACAAAGCGCTCGGCAAACTGTTGGGCAACATGGCGAACAACGACCCTGCCGAACTCGGTCCGCGCTACTTCAGCGAGCTGATGCAGGCGTTGAAAAAATGCGCCACACGCGGCACCCACAGCAACGTTCTGCTGCACATCAGCGGTTACCTGAAACAGGCAATCAGTGCCGATGAAAAACAGGAAGTGCAACACATCATCGGCCAGTACCGCCTCGGCATCGTGCCGCTGGTAGTCCCGCTGACGCTGCTCAAGCATCACTTCCGACTCCATCCGGATCCGTACATTGCGCAGCAGGTTTACCTGCAACCGCATCCGGAAAACCTCAGCCTGCGAAACGCCATTTAATGAACGATAAACCCGACACCAGCGCCCAGGAAGACCTCGGCGCCGACTTCAAGAAAGCCCTTGATGAGGGCTGGTTGCCGATTCGCGAGGTGGCGCGGCAGACCGGCGTCAACGCGATCACTCTGCGGGCATGGGAGCGCCGTTACGGGCTGGTCGTGCCGCAGCGCACGCCCAAAGGCCATCGACTGTACAGCGCCGAGCATGTGCAACGGATTCTGACCATCCTCACCTGGCTTAACCGTGGCGTCGCCGTCAGCCAGGTCAAGCCGCTGCTCGACACCGCGCCAGCGTCCGGCGAAGTCGTGGAAAACGATTGGCACCTGCTGCGCCAGACCCTGCTGAACGCCGTCACCCGCCTTAACGAACGTACCCTCGATGACAGCGTCAATCAGGCGATGGCGCTGTATCCGCCGCGCACCCTGTGCGAGCAATTGCTGATGCCACTGTTGGCCGAACTCGAACAACGCTGGCAGGGACAGTTCGGTGCGCAGATGGAGCGCACATTCTTTTATTCCTGGTTACGCAGCAAATTCGGCGCACGCATCTACCATAACAACCGTCAGTTGCATTCCGCACCGTTGCTCTTGATCAACCAATCAGACCTGCACATGGAACCTCATCTGTGGCTATGCGCGTGGCTGATCAGCAGTACCGATTGCCCGGTGCAAGTATTTGACTGGCCGCTGCCGCCCGGCGAACTGGCCTTGACTGTCGAGCACCTGCAGGCCCGTGGCGTGCTGCTGTACTCCAGCAAAGCGATGAACCTGGCGCAGTTGCCAAAGCTGTTGAATGGCATTAATTGCACAACAATGATCGCCGGACCAACGGTATGCATCCACCACGCCGAGTTGTCCGTAAGAACCACCGAGATCGCTGATTTGTACCTGGCCGAAGATCCGTTATCGGCACACCAGGCACTGCTTCAGCGTGGGTTGATTTAATGCGTTTGCGAGAAACATCATGCAACTGATCTGGCTGCGCAGCGACTTGCGCCAACATGACAATACCGCCCTCGCGGCCGCCGCAGCCCGCGGCCCGACGGTGGCCGTTTATCTGTTGAGCCCACAGCAGTGGCAGGAACATGACGACGCGCCGTGCAAGGTCGACTTCTGGCTGCGCAACCTGAGCGAACTGAGCGACAGCCTCGGCAAACTGAATATTCCCTTACTGATCCGTACGGCCGGGCATTGGCATCAGGCCCCGGCGCAGTTGCTCAAGCTCTGCCGGGAACTCAAGGTCGAGGCGGTGCACGTCAACGAGGAATACGGCGTCCACGAAAGCCGTCGCGATGCCGCCGTGGCCGAAGTGCTGAAGGCCGAAGGAATCGAATTTCACAGTTACCTCGACCAGTTGCTGTTCCAGCCGGGCACGGTCCTGACCCGCACCGGCACCTACTTTCAGGTGTTCAGCCAGTTCCGCAAGGTCTGCTATGAACGGTTGCACCGCTCGGTGCCGGCGCTGGTCAAGACACCCGGCAAACAGGCCGCGCAGGCGATCCACAGCGATCCGGTGCCGGCCGCCATAAAAGGTTTCGAAACACCGAGCGAGGCCTTGATCGCCCTGTGGCCCGCCGGCGAACAAGAAGCCCGGCGGCGCCTCGACACCTTCGCTGACGCACAAATCGATTACTACCAAAGCGAACGCGACTTCCCGGCAAAACCCGGCACCAGTCAACTTTCCGCTTACCTCGCTGCCGGAGTGATTTCGCCGCGCCAATGCCTGCACGCCGCCCTGCAAAGCAATCAGGGCGAGTTCGACAGCGGCAAGGTCGGTGCCGTCACCTGGATCAACGAGCTGCTGTGGCGCGAGTTCTACAAGCACATCCTGGTCGGCTATCCACGGGTGTCGCGCCATCGTGCCTTCCGCCCGGAAACCGAAGCCCTCGCATGGCGCCATGCACCGGACGAACTCGCCGCCTGGCAACAAGCGCGTACCGGCCTGCCGATCATTGATGCCGCCATGCGCCAGCTGCTCGAAACCGGCTGGATGCACAATCGCCTGCGCATGGTGGTGGCGATGTTCCTGACCAAGAACCTGCTGATCGACTGGCGCGAAGGCGAACGTTTTTTCATGCGTCATCTGATCGATGGCGATCTGGCAGCGAACAACGGTGGCTGGCAATGGAGTGCTTCGACCGGTACCGATTCGGCGCCGTATTTCCGCATTTTCAACCCGTTGAGCCAGTCGGAAAAATTCGACAGCGAAGGCCTGTTCATCAAGCACTGGCTGCCTGAACTGGCCCGGTTGAATAAAAAGGAAATACATAATCCGGCCAATCTCGGCGGGCTGTTCGGCGTGGCGGACTACCCTTCGCCCATCGTCAACCTCAGCGCCTCCCGCGATCGCGCATTGGCCGCGTTCAAGAGCCTGCCTTCGCGCTCGACAGGAGCAGGTGATGAGTGAATTCCTGCACGGTTTTGCCCGGCAATTCGCGCAGTTGAATAAAGACAACCTGCACCGCCTGGGCGAGCTGTACAGCGATGACATTCACTTCACCGACCCGTTGCACGAAGTACAGGGACTGGTGCAATTGCGAGATTACTTTCGCGAGCTGTACAGCAATGTCAGCGAGCTGCGGTTCGACTTTCATGGTTTCGACCCGATCGGCGACGGCGAAGGCTACTTGCGTTGGGTCATGAGTTATCGCCATCCGCGACTGGCGGGGGGCCAGGTGATTCGTGTCAGCGGCTGCTCGCATCTGCTCTGGCACGACAAGGTTTATCGCCACCGGGATTATTTCGATGCCGGTGCGCTGTTGTATGAACATTTACCCGTATTGGGCCAGCTGATCAGGTGGCTAAAAAGGAGAATGGGATGAGTCGTACCCTTGCCCGGCGTTATTGGCTGACCGGTGCCAGCAGTGGCATCGGCGCAGCACTCGCCGAAGAGATCCTGAAAACCGGTGCGCATCTGGCCGTCAGTGCGCGCCAGGTGGCGCCACTGAAAGTGTTGGCGCAGCGTTATCCAGGGCAAGTGCTGGTGGTCGCGGGCGATTTGACCAACAGTCAGGTAGTGCGCGAGATCGGCGAACAGATCAGCGCCGAATGGGGCTCACTGGACACCGTGATTCTCAACGCCGGCACCTGTGAATATGTCGATGCAAAGCAGTTCGACGCCTCCATCGTCGAGCACGTGGTGCGTACCAATCTGCTCGCCAGCAGTTACTGCATCGAAGCCGCCCTGCCGCTGTTGCGCAAAGGCACCGCACCGCACCTAGTCGGGGTCGCAAGTTCGGTGACGTATCTACCGTTGCCCAGAGCCGAAGCCTACGGCGCATCGAAAGCCGGGCTGCGTTACCTGTTCGAATCGCTGCGCATTGATCTGGCGGATGAAGGCATCGAAGTCACCGTGGTCAGCCCCGGTTTCGTCGAGACCCCGCTGACCGCCAAAAACGATTTCCCGATGCCCCTCAGCTGGCCTGTGGATAAAGCCGCACGTCACATCTTCGCCAGGCTCAAGGACCGCCCGCTGGAAATCGCTTTTCCGGCGCTGTTCATGGCGGCCTTGTGGCCGTTGTCGAAACTGCCGGCACGTGTGCAGTTGGCCATTGGCAAGCGCATGGTGCGCAAGTCGCCTCCGCTGACGGATCCAACATGAAGATCGCTATCGTCGGCAGCGGGATCGCCGGGCTCACCTGCGCGTACCTGCTCGATCGTCGACATGACGTCACGGTGTTCGAGGCCAGCGACTGGGTCGGCGGTCATACGCACACGGTGCCGGTCACGGTCGACGGACGCCAGTACGCGGTGGATACCGGGTTCATCGTGTTCAATGACTGGACGTATCCGAATTTCATTCGCCTGCTCGACCAGCTCGGCGTGGCGAGCAAAGCGACCGAGATGAGTTTCTCGGTGAGCGATCCGGACACTGGCCTGGAATACAACGGCAACAACCTCAACAGTCTGTTCGCCCAGCGCAGCAATCTCTGGTCACCGGGGTTCTGGGGCATGTTGCGCGACATACTGCGCTTCAATAAAGAGGCCCAGCGCGACCTCGCCGAACGGCGCATCGCCAGCGACATGACGCTCGACGACTACCTCAAGGCCGGCGGGTATGGCGAGCGCTTCATCCTGCATTACATCGTGCCGATGGGCGCGGCGATCTGGTCGATGCCGATGGCCGAGATGCTCAAGTTTCCGCTGCAATTCTTCGTACGGTTCTTCAAGAACCACGGTCTGCTGTCGGTCAGCAATCGTCCGCAATGGCGGGTCGTCGAAGGGGGTTCCAGCGCGTACATTGCGCCGTTGACGGAATCGTTCAAAGACAACATTCGCCTGAACTGTGGAGTGACCCGCGTCGAGCGCGACGAACATGGTGTGTTTATCCACAGCCCGGCAGGCATCGAACACTTCGACAAAGTCGTATTCGCCTGTCACAGCGATCAGGCCCTGCAACTGCTCGCCAGCCCGAGCGCTGCCGAACGGTCGATCCTCGGCGCCCTGCCCTATGCCGACAATGAAGTGGTGCTGCACACCGACACCGGCCTGCTGCCCACGCGCAAACTGGCCTGGGCGAGCTGGAACTATCGCCTCGGCGGCGCCGGTCACACCCAGGCCGCCGTGACCTACGACATGAACATCCTGCAAGGTATTCAGAGCGACACCACGTTCTGCGTCAGCCTGAATCAGAGCGCCGGCATCTCCCCGGACAAAATCCTGGCGCGCTTCACCTACGCCCACCCGCAATACAGCCTCGCCGCCGTGGCGGCACAACAACGCTGGAGCGAACTGGACGGGGTCGCGCACACCCATTATTGCGGCGCCTATTGGGCCAACGGCTTCCATGAAGACGGCGTGGTCAGCGCATTGCGCGTGGCTGCGGCGTTCGGGGAAACCTTATGAACAGTGCCCTTTACAGCGGCTGGATCGGCCATCGGCGCTTCGCGCCGCGCCGGCATGAGTTCCGCTACAAGATCGGTTTGCTCTACCTCGACCTGAGCGAACAGGACGAAGTGTTTGCGCTGTCGCCACTGGCGGGGCGGAGCAGGTTTGCGCCCTTTTCCTTCCGCGAAACCGATTACCTCAAAACCTTCACCCAGCGCGGTGTGCGGTTGATCGACGCGGTGCGTCAGCAGGTCGCCGCTGCCATCGGCCATGCCCCGCAAGGGTCGGTCTGCCTGCTGACGCAACCCCGCAGTTGGGGCCTGTCGTTCAATCCGGTGAGTTTCTTTTATTGCCATGAGGCTGACGGACAACTGGCAGCGATTGTCTGTGAAGTCACCAACACCCCGTGGCGTGAACGCTATCACTATGTATTGCCGGCCCGCACACCAGTCGACCTGTTGGACTTTCATCAACACTTCGCCGTGGCCAAGGCGTTTCATGTGTCGCCGTTTCTGCCGCGCGACCTCGAATACCGCATGAGTTTCAGCCCCGCCGCACAAACCCTTGGTGTGCACATGGCTGACTGGCAGGGCGAACACAAACTGTTCGACGCCACCCTCAACCTGCAACGCGAGCCTCTCGACCGCCGCAGCTTGCACCGTTACCTGCGGCGTTTTCCGTGGATGACCGCGAAAACGGCCCTGGCGATTTATTGGCAAGCACTGCGCCTGCTGTGCAAACGCGCGCCCCTTTTCGCTCATCAGGCTGCCGACGGCAGCTTTCAAACCGCCACTGTCCCTCCCAGGAAACATCACCATGAAATCCTCTAGCCTGTCGGTCAGCCGGTTCAGCCCCCACAGCCTGACCGGATCGCTATTGCGCCGTGGCGTGTTGCGCCAACTGGCCCAGCTCAAACACGGGCAACTGCGGGTCATTGAGGAAGGCGAGCACCTGACGTTCGGGACGCCGGGCAGTCCGGTGCTCGGGGAAATCCACGTCAACGATCCGGCCGTGTGGGGCATGGTGGCCGGCAATGGTTCAATCGGTGCCGGCGAGGCGTTTATCCACGGCTACTGGAGTTCGCCAGACCTGACGGCGGTGGTACGGGTGTTCGTCAGCAACCTTGATGTGCTCGACGCGATGGAGGGTGGCCTGGCGCGCCTCGGCCGTCCGCTGGTGCAGGGTTTGCACTGGCTCAATCGCAACACGCGCAAGGGCTCGCAGCGAAACATTGCCGCGCACTACGACCTGGGCAACGAGCTGTTCGAGCAGTTTCTTGATCCGACCATGATGTACTCGGCCGCACAATTCCTCTCGCCCGAAGACAGCCTGGAACAGGCACAACTGAACAAACTGGAGCGGATCTGCCAGAAACTCGCGCTCAAACCCACTGACCATCTGCTGGAGATCGGCACCGGCTGGGGCAGCATGGCGCTCTACGCGGCGCAGCATTATGGCTGCCGCGTAACCACCACCACGCTGTCCAAAGAGCAGTACGCGTTTACCGCACGACGCATCGAACAGCTCGGCTTGCAGGAACGCGTCACCCTGTTACTCAAGGACTATCGCGACCTCACCGGCGAGTACGACAAACTGGTGTCGATCGAGATGATCGAAGCCGTCGGCCATCGCTTTTTGCCGACCTACTTCAAGCAGTGCGCACAGCTGCTTAAAAGCAACGGCCTGATGCTGTTGCAGGCGATCACCATCCGCGATCAGCGCTATGAACAGGCCAAACGTGGAGTCGATTTCATCCAGCGTTACATCTTCCCGGGCGGCGCCCTGCCCTGTGTGCAGAAAATGCTCGAAGTGGTCAGCCGCGACACCGACATGAACCTGCTGCACATGGAAGATTTCGGCCTGCACTACGCGCGCACCCTGCGTATGTGGCACGAAAACTTTCGCCACGCCCACGGGCGCCTGAGCGAGTTGGGCTACGACGATTACTTCCTGCGGTTGTGGGAGTTCTACCTGTGTTACTGCGAGGGCGGCTTCCTCGAGCGCACCATCGGCACCGCGCAATTGTTGCTGGCCAAACCGGCGGCGATGCCGATGCCACTGCTCGGTCGCTTCGATGCTTGAGCGGCTGGCTAATGCGCTGCTGTTCCAGATCGGCTGGCTGGCCTGCGTGCTCGGCGGCAACAGTTTGTGGTTGCTGCTGGCGCTGGCCGTGCTGGTGATTCATCTGCGCTGGATCAGCAGTTGGGTGGAGGAAGGCCGGCTGATTCTGAGCGTGGTGATTGTCGGCACGGCGGTGGACAGCGTGTTGCGCGGTTTGAACGTATTCGAGTTTCAGGATCTTTCACCGCTGATTCCACTGTGGCTGATGCTGCTCTGGGCCCTGCTGGCCACCACCCTGCGCCATTGCCTTGCATGGAGCGCACGGCCCTGGTGGCTGGCGAGCATGCTCGGCGCCGTCGGCGGCGGCTTGTCGTATTACGCCGGCGGAAGGCTGGCCGGCGTGCAATTCCCCTATGGCGAGATACCGACCCTGATCGGCATCGGCCTGCTCTGGGCGCTGCTGTTTCCGCTGCTGCATGCGATGGCCCGACGGTTGAGCCACTGAGCGTCTGTCAGAGCGTTCACACACGCATCGGTCACTGCCTTACACTGCCGCCATGAAAACCATTCCCCACCGGCAAATCGTCGAACCTGCGGTCACGTGCTCGACCTGCGCGGCCTGCTGCTGTCAGCTGGAAGTGATGCTGATCACCGACACTGGCGTGCCCGAGCGCTTTATTGATACCGATGACTGGGGCGGTGAAGTGATGCTGCGTCTGGACGACGGCTGGTGTGCAGCGCTGGATCGCAACACCATGATGTGCACGATCTATGAGAAGCGCCCGCTGATCTGTCGCGAGTTCGAAATGGGCGCGCCTGAATGCATCGAAGAGCGCAAAGGTATTGCCACGGTGTATCGCTAACGTCGAAACCATCCCAAAACAAATGTAGGAGTGAGTAGCGCAGTGTCAGTCAACATTGGTCTGACTGACACTGCGCTACTCACTCCTACAGGGATTAGATGTAGCCGTTACAGCGGCATCGTGTAATGCAGCGAGTAACTTTCTACCCCATCGTTGTCGCTGGAGAGGCCGGCGTTGGAATAGTGCGTTGCACGAATCCCGACTTCATGCCCGCCATTGAAACGCAGACCAACACCGAAACGGTCTTCGAACTGGAAAGAGCCGCCGATATTGTTGGATTCGTATTTAGTGTTGGAAAACGCCGCCACGCCAATACCCGCCTCGACATACGGTTTGACCGACTGGCCGGCAAACTCGTAAACGAACACCGGCGAGAACGACAGGCTGTTGTTGCTGGAGGTCTTGTCACCTTCCCAGTAGGTATAGGCGCCGCTCCAGTAACCGGTCAGGCGACCGACGTCGCTCTGCAGCCAGCTCTTGTCCCAGTCGAAATTCATCCCCAGGCGATAAGTCATGGTCGAATCGCTTGTTGCACCGACGGCGAACTCGACGCCAGCAGCCTGTGCGGTAATGCTTTGCCCCATCAGTGCGGCCGCAATCGCGGCCAAGCAGAATAGTCGCTTCACTTTGAAACTTCCTTTTCCGGAACGATCGTTTGGTTTTCTAGTTGCATCACCGCTATAGAAGCCAGGGCCTACGCAGAAGTTCAGCTGTTTTTTTAGTTATTTCACACTATTTTTACAAGCTGAAGTTTTGCACATCGCCGGCTGTTTGCCCCAACAGCGGCAAAATACTTTTGAAGTACTGCGGATCGGCACTGGTCCAGAATCTGACCGCCCGGTTCGGGCCCTCGGCAAGCAGATCGCGCTCGGCCAACAACCGCCGAAGTTGTCGCGCCACCGCCGCGCCGGTGTCGATCAGGCTGATGTCCGGCGGAATCATCGACTTGAGCATCGGCTTGAGAAAAGGATAGTGGGTGCAGCCGAGAATGATCGTGTCACAACCATTGGCCAGCAGCGGTTCGACGTAGCCTTGCAACATCTGCCGCAACTCGGCGCTGTGCAGGTCGCCGCTTTCGATCAGCTCGACCAGACCGGGGCATGGCTGGGTAATGACGCGTACATCCGTGGCGAAACGATCAAGCAAAGCGGCGAATTTTGCGCTCTGCAAAGTGCCGGTGGTGGCGAGTACGCCGACCACGCCGCTGCGGGTGGCCGCCGCTGCCGGCTTGACCGCAGGCTCCATGCCGACCATCGGCCAGTCGGGGAAGTCGCGGCGCAATTCGGCAACCGCCGCCACCGTGGCGGTGTTGCAGGCGATCACCAGGGCCTTGGCGCCCTGCTCACGGAAAAACCCGGCCATCACGCTGCAACGCTGGCGAATGAACTCCGGGGTTTTCTCGCCGTAGGGGATGTGTCCGCAATCGGCGAAGTACAACAGCGATTCATTGGGCAGCAAGTGCTGGATTTCCGCCAGCACCGACAGGCCGCCGACACCGGAGTCGAACACCGCGATCGGTGCGTCACGCATGAGCCGATCCACAGACACTGCATCCCGGATCGCGCTTGACCCGCAGTTCACGGAAACGCGAACCCAACGCATCGATCAACAACAGCCTGCCCACCAGCGGCTCACCGAAACCGACCAGTACCTTCAAGGCTTCCAGCGCTTGCAGGCTGCCGACCAGTCCCACGAGCGGCCCGACCACGCCGGCTTCGCTGCAGGTCAGTTCGGCTTCGCTGCCGTGCCCGTATAAACAGTGGTAGCAAGGGCTCTCGGGACGTCGCGGGTCGAACACCGACAACTGCCCCTCAAGACGAATCGCCGCGCCGCTGACCAGCGGTTTGCCCGCAGCCACACACGCAGCGTTGACCGCCTCGCGCGTCGAAAAATTATCGGAACAATCGAGCACCAGATCCACCGCCGCCACTGCCGCGGCGAGGGAGTCCTCGTCCAGCGCCTGACGATGGGCGATCAGCCGAATCTCGGGGTTGATCGCGCCCAGTCGCTTGAGCGCCGAGTCGACCTTGCTCATGCCGACACTGTCGGTGTCATGGATGATCTGGCGTTGCAGGTTGGTCAGGTCGACCGTGTCGAAGTCCGCGAGATGCAACTCACCGACCCCCGCCGCCGCCAGATACAACGCAACCGGTGCACCGAGCCCGCCGAGGCCGACGATCAACACGCGGCTGTCTTTGAGCTTCAGTTGGCCGTCGATGTCGATGTGTTGCAGGAGAATCTGCCGACTGTAACGCAGCAATTCCTGATCATTCAGCACGGCAGGCGCCCCAGGCTGATCCGTTGATGGCCGCCCAGATCGGTGCGGCTGTGGACTTCTTCGAAACCGCGGGTCAGCAGCAAATCGCGCACAGCTTCGGCTTGATCATAGCCGTGCTCGAGCATCAGCCAGCCACCCGCCTCCAGATGCTCCGGCGCCTGGGCGACGATCAGGCGCAGATCGTCGAGCCCGTCCACGCCGGCAACCAGAGCGCTGGCCGGCTCGAAGCGTACATCGCCCTCGACCAGGTGCGGGTCTGCCGCTGCAATATAGGGCGGGTTGCTGATGATCAATTGAAACCGCTGGCCTGCCAGTGCGCTGAACCAGTGACTGCTCAACACCGTGGCGTTGTCCAGGTGCAGACGCTGGCGATTGCGCTCGGCCAGGGCGACGGCTTCCAGCACCCGATCGACCGCCGTGACACGCCACGCCGGACGCTCACTGGCCAGCGCCAAAGCAATCGCGCCGCTGCCAGTGCCAAGGTCGAGGACTTTGGCCGGGGTCGCGGGGAGCAACTCCAGCGCGGCTTCCACCAGCAACTCAGTGTCCGGACGCGGGATCAGCGTGTGCGGCGCCACTTCCAGATCGAGTTTCCAGAAACCTTGCTGCCCCAGAATATAGGCCACCGGCTCGCCGCCACGACGCCGTTGCAGGTATTCGGCGAACGTCAGCGCGGCCTCTGTCGGCACGATGCGCTCGGGCCAGGTGTGCAGAAAGCTGCGCGACTTGCCCAGCGCAGCAGCGAGGAGCAGTTCGGCGTCGAGGCGCGCAGTCGGTGAGTCCGGCAATTCGGCGGCGCGCAACAGGCTGGCAATGATGGTCATTTATTCACCTATCGCTGCGAGTTGGTCAGCCTGATACTCGGCCAGCAAAGGCTCGATCACCGCTTCCACGCCACCGGCGAGAATTTCATCCAGGGAATACAGGGTCAGGTTGACGCGATGGTCGGTGACCCGGCCTTGGGCAAAGTTGTAGGTGCGGATGCGCTCCGAACGGTCGCCCGAGCCCACCAGCAATTTACGCTCGCTGGCGATCGCATTGGCCGCCGCAGCGGTTTGTTGATCGTTGAGCTTGGCCGACAACCACGCCATGGCGCGGGCACGGTTCTTGTGCTGGGAACGTTCTTCCTGACACTCAACGACGGTGCCGGTCGGTATGTGCGTGATGCGGATCGCCGAATCGGTCGTGTTGACGTGCTGCCCACCAGCCCCGGAGGAACGGTAAGTGTCGACGCGCAAGTCCGCCGGGTTGATCTCGATGGCTTCGCGCTCGTCCGGCTCGGGCAACACCGCCACGGTGCAGGCCGAGGTGTGGATACGGCCCTGGGATTCGGTGGCCGGCACACGCTGTACGCGGTGCGCGCCGGATTCGAATTTCAGCTTGCCGTAAACGTTGTCGCCTTCAATGCGGGCGATGACTTCTTTATAGCCACCGTGTTCGCCTTCGTTTTCCGAAAGGATCTCCACCCGCCAGCCACGACGTTCGGCGTAACGCGAGTACATGCGGAACAGGTCGCCGGAGAAAATCGCCGCCTCGTCGCCACCGGTGCCGGCGCGAATTTCGAGGAAGACGTTGCGACCGTCGTTGGGATCCTTGGGCAGCAACATTCGCTGCAGATCGGATTCCAGGGTGATCAGCAATTCTTTGGCTTCGCGGACTTCTTCCACGGCCATTTCACGCATGTCCGGGTCGCTATCCTTGAGCAGCGCCTGCGCGCCTTCAAGATCGCCCTGCACGCTGAGCAGCTTTTTATAGGCGTGTACGACCGGTTCGAGTTCGGCGTATTCCTTGGAGTAGGCGCGAAACCTGGCCTGATCGGCAATGACCTCGCCGTCGCCGAGCAGTGCGGTCAGTTCCTCGAAACGGTCCTGGAGGATGTCCAGCTTATTGAGCAGTGACGCTTTCATTGCGGTTTTTTATCCGAAAAGCTATCCGGTGAGCCCTCGAGGGCAAAGAGTTCCTGGGCCATGGCCAGCGCATCGAGGCGGCCTTCGGCAGAAAGCTTTTTCAGTTGCACGCTGGGCGCGTGCAACAATTTATTGGTCAGGCCACGGGCCAGTTGCCCCAGCACGTCTTCGGCGTTACCGCCGTTGGCCAACAGACGCAGGGCTTTTTGCAGCTCCTCGTCGCGCAGGCGTTCGCTCTGTTGACGATAGGCCTTGAGCACGTCGACCGCCGCCAATTCGCGCAGGCGCACCATGAAGTCGTCGGCGCCGACCGAGACCATTTCTTCGGCCGCCTGCGCTGCGCCCTGGCGACTCTTGAGGTTTTCGGCGACGACTTCGTGAAGATCGTCGACGCTATAGAGGTAAACGTCGTCGAGCTCGCCGACTTCCGGTTCGATATCCCGAGGCACGGCAATGTCGACCATGAAGATCGGCTTGTGCTTGCGCTGCTTCAGCGCGCTTTCGACGGCGCCCTTGCCGAGGATCGGCAACTGACTGGCGGTCGAACTGATGACGATGTCACTGCGCACCAGTTCCGCCGGGATGTCCGAGAGCAACACCGCATGCGCGCCGAACTGCTCGGCCAGCAGGCTCGCACGCTCCAGCGTACGGTTGGCGACGACGATGCGCTTGACCCCCAGCTCATGCAAGTGGCGGGCGACCAGGGTGATGGTCTCGCCGGCGCCGATCAGCAGCGCCTGGCTGCGTTGCAAGTCGCTGAAAATCTGTTTGGCCAGGCTGACCGCCGCAAACGCCACGGACACCGGGTTCTCGCCGATCGCCGTATCGGTACGCACTTGTTTGGCGGCGTTGAACGTCGCCTGGAACAGGCGCCCGAGCAACGGGCCGATGGTGCCGGCCTCTCGGGCCACGGCGTAGGCCGACTTCATCTGACCGAGAATCTGCGGTTCGCCCAACACCAGCGAATCGAGCCCGGAGGCGACGCGCATCATGTGACGAACTGCCGCATCATCTTCGTGCACATAAGCACTCGCGCGCAGCTCGTCGAGGCTCAAATGGTGATAATCGGCCAGCCAGCGCAGCACGATGTCAGCCGACAGCTGATCCTGTTCTATATAAAGCTCACTGCGATTGCAGGTGGAGAGGATCGCAGCTTCGCGGCTGTCGGTAAGTCGGCAGAGCTGCTGCAAGGCCTCAACCAGCTGCTCAGGCGTAAAGGCCACGCGCTCGCGGACGTCTACGGACGCAGTCTTGTGGTTAATACCGAGTGCAAGGAAGGCCATTCAAGGTCGCTGATGGTGACGTGAAGCCGGCAATTGTCCTACTTCGTCAGATTCAGAACAACTATTGGATATCTATCACCCTTATTGTATCCACCGCCTGCTGCGATCCATTCTCGTTTATGTACACACCGCCCCCGGCAGCGCTGCCGAAGCCTGCACCTACATAGAGATGCGCAGATGTCTTAATTGCCTCAGCGGTTATGTTTGGCCGAAAGCTTGTGTCATGATGATCCGACCGCAGGTTAGTCGTCCTCTTCCTATATGAATAGATCTTCCGCGTTGCTCCTCGCTTTTGTCTTCCTCAGCGGCTGCCAGGCCTTGGCCCCCGTTTCGCCGGACGGCACGCCGCCGGTCGAAGGCACCACACCCGCGCCTGAAAAGCCCAAGGTTTACAGCTCGTTCAGCGAGGAAACCGTTTTCAGCCTGTTGAGCGCCGAACTCGCCGGCCAGCGCAATCGTTTCGACATTGCCCTGGACAACTACGTGACCCAGGCGATCAATACCCAGGATCCGGGCGTTTCCGAGCGTGCTTTCCGCATTGCCGAATACCTCGGCGCTGATCAACCGGCGCTGGACACCGCACTCATTTGGGCAAAAAACGCCCCGGAAGACCTCGAAGCGCAACGCGCCGCGGCCGTGCAACTGGCACGCGCCGGGCGATATGACGACTCCATGGTCTATATGGAGAAAGTCCTGCAGGGCAAGGGCGACACCCATTTCGACTTCCTTGCACTGTCGGCCGCCGACACTGATCAGGAAACCCGCAACGGTCTGATGAAAAGTTTCGACCGTTTGTTGCAGCGTCACCCGAACAACAGTCAGCTGATTTTCGGCAAGGCCCTGCTCCTGCAGCAGGACGGCGACAACAAAGCGGCGCTGGCTCTGCTCGAAGACCACCCGCCGGAAGACGGCGAAATCGCGCCGATTCTGCTGCGCGCGCGCCTGCTTCAGCTGTTGAACCGTGGCGACGAAGCCCTGCCGCTGCTGCAAAAAAGCATCAAGAAATACCCGGACGACAAGCGCCTGCGCCTGACTTACGCGCGCATGCTGGTCGAACAGGATCGAATGGACGACGCCAAGGCCGAGTTCTCCAGCCTGGTTCAGCAATACCCGGAAGACGACGAACTGCGCTATTCGCTGGCACTGGTCTGCCTGGAAGCCAAGGCCTGGGAAGAAGCCAAGGGTTATCTGGAAGACCTGATCGCCCGTGAGAGCCACGTCGATTCGGCGCACCTGAACCTCGGCCGCATCGCCGAAGAACGCAACGACCCGCAAGGCGCGCTCATCGAGTACGCCCAGGTCGGCCCGGGCAACGATTACCTGCCAGCGCAGTTGCGTCAGGCCGACATCCTGATGAACAACGGCAAGACCGCTGAAGCCCAGAGCAAACTGGCCGCCGAACGCGATGCCCAGCCTGACTATGCGATTCAGTTGTACCTGATCGAATCGGAAACCCTGTCGGCCAACAAACAGGACGACAAGGCCTGGAAAGTCTTGCAGCAAGCCCTGCAGCAGTACCCGGACGATCTGAATCTGCTGTACACCCGGGCGATGCTCGCGGAAAAACGCAACGACCTGGCACAGATGGAAAAGGACTTGCGCCTGATCATCAAGCGCGATCCGGACAACGCCATGGCGCTGAACGCTTTGGGCTACACCCTGTCTGACCGTACGACCCGCTACGCCGAAGCCAAGGCGCTGATCGAGCAGGCGCACCAGATCAACCCGGAAGATCCGGCGGTACTCGACAGCCTCGGCTGGGTGAATTTCCGCCTGGGCAACCTGGACGACGCCGAGAAATATCTGCGTCAGGCGCTGGAGCGCTTCCCTGATCACGAAGTGGCCGCTCACCTGGGCGAAGTGCTGTGGATCAAGGGCAACCAACGGGAAGCCAAACAGATCTGGGGCAAGTTCCTCAAGGATCAGCCCGACAGCACCATTCTGCGCAGTACCATCAAGCGCCTGACCGGATCCGAGACTCTCTAACTCATGTTTTTGCGCCACGTTATTGTTTTCAGCTTCATCGCCCTGCTCGCCGGTTGCGCGGGTTTCGGTGCTCGCGAATCGGTCGAGGGCCACGGCAGCCCGGCTCAATGGGCCGCAAACAAACAACAGTTGGCTGGCCTCGACGGCTGGCAGATCGACGGCAAGATCGGCATTCGCGCCCCGAAAGACTCGGGCAGCGGCACGCTGTTCTGGCTGCAACGTCAGGACTACTACGACATTCGCCTGTCCGGCCCGCTGGGTCGTGGCGCGGCCCGCCTGACCGGGCGTCCGGGCAAGGTGTCGCTGGAAGTCGCCAATCAGGGTCGTTATGACTCCGAGTCGCCGGAAGCGCTGCTCGAAGAACAGCTGGGCTGGAAACTGCCGGTCTCGAATCTGGCCTGGTGGGTGCGCGGCCTGCCGGCGCCCAACAGCAAAAGCCGTCTCAATCTGGACGCTAACAGCCGCCTGGCCAATCTTGAACAGGATGGCTGGACAGTCGAATACACCGCCTACACCGAACAAAACGGTTACTGGTTGCCCGAGCGCATCAAACTGCACGGCACCGACCTGGACGTGACGCTGGTGATCAAGACCTGGCAGCCACGCAAGCTGGGGCAATAAGCATGACCGCAGCACGCCTGACCCTGCCGTCGCCGGCCAAGCTCAATCTGATGCTGCACATTCTTGGTCGTCGCGCAGATGGCTACCACGAATTGCAGACGCTGTTTCAATTTGTCGATTACGGCGATGAAATCACCTTCGCCGTGCGCGATGACGGTGTAATTCAGCTGCACACCGAATTCCCCGGCGTGCCCCACGACAGCAACCTGATCGTGCGCGCGGCAAAAATGTTGCAGCAGCAATCCGGCTGCACGCTGGGCATTGATATCTGGATCGACAAGGTTCTGCCCATGGGCGGCGGCATTGGTGGCGGCAGTTCAAATGCGGCGACCACTCTGCTGGGGCTCAACCATCTCTGGCAGTTGGGCTGGGATGAAGATCGCCTGGCCGCACTGGGCCTGTCGCTGGGTGCCGACGTGCCGGTTTTCGTCCGTGGCCATGCAGCGTTTGCCGAGGGTGTGGGCGAGAAACTGACCGCGGTCGATCCCGAAGAACCGTGGTATCTGGTGCTCGTGCCGCAAGTCTCTGTAAGTACGGCAGAAATTTTTTCCGATCCTTTGTTGACACGTAACACGCCGCCCATTAAAGTGCGCCCCGTTCCCGAGGGAAACAGTCGAAATGACTGCTTGCCGGTGGTTGCAAGGCGTTATCCAGAAGTGCGTAACGCGTTGGATTTGTTAGGTAAATTTACCGAAGCAAAGCTCACCGGAACTGGAAGTTGTGTGTTTGGGGGCTTCCCAAGCAAAGCTGAAGCTGATAAAGTCTCGGCCCTTCTGACAGAGACCCTTACAGGGTTTGTAGCAAAAGGCAGCAACATTTCAATGTTGCACCGCAAGCTGCAAAGTCTGCTCTAAAGGAACCAAGTGCTCGGCACTTGATGCAACAGATACAGGGGCGTCGCCAAGCGGTAAGGCAGCAGGTTTTGATCCTGCCATGCGTTGGTTCGAATCCAGCCGCCCCTGCCATTTTCTATACTCATCCAGGTTACCCTCAGCCTCTAGGTACTGCGCGTGTCCAAGATGATGGTCTTTACGGGGAATGCTAACCCCGATCTGGCTCGGCGTGTTGTACGTCAGCTGCATATCCCTCTCGGTGACATCTCTGTCGGTAAGTTTTCCGACGGCGAAATTACTGCCGAGATCAATGAAAACGTTCGCGGTAAAGACGTTTTCATTATTCAGCCGACTTGCGCCCCGACCAACGATAACCTGATGGAACTGGTAGTGATGGCTGATGCCTTCCGCCGCTCCTCAGCTACTCGTATCACTGCTGTTATTCCTTATTTTGGTTATGCCCGTCAGGATCGCCGTCCGCGTTCCGCACGTGTGGCTATCAGCGCGAAAGTCGTCGCTGACATGCTTACCGTAGTCGGCATCGACCGTGTTCTCACGGTTGATCTGCATGCTGACCAGATTCAGGGCTTCTTCGATATTCCGGTAGATAACATCTACGGCTCCCCGGTTCTGGTGGATGACATTGAAGATCAGCGCTTCGAAAACCTGATGATCGTGTCCCCGGACATTGGTGGCGTCGTGCGTGCACGTGCCGTTGCCAAATCCTTGGGCGTGGATCTCGGGATCATCGACAAACGCCGTGAGAAAGCCAATCACTCTGAAGTGATGCATATCATCGGTGATGTCGAAGGGCGTACCTGCATTCTGGTCGATGACATGGTCGATACCGCCGGCACCCTGTGCCACGCGGCCAAGGCCCTGAAAGAGCATGGCGCAGCCAAGGTCTTTGCCTACTGCACACACCCTGTGCTGTCGGGTCGGGCCATCGAGAATATCGAAAATTCCGTGCTGGACGAGCTGGTGGTGACTAACACCATCCCGCTGTCCGCTGCAGCACAAGCCTGTGCACGTATCCGTCAACTGGATATCGCACCGGTTGTTGCCGAAGCGGTTCGCCGCATCAGCAATGAAGAATCGATCAGCGCGATGTTCCGTTAAGGGCCCTGCCCTTCTCGAAATGTCTCGTTGACGAAAAGCGCCCCGCCCCGGCATTCCTGCCGGGGCGGGGCTTTTTTGCCCATACCGTGTTTGGCGCTGGTCGCAAACGCCACTCGGTCATGGCTATTTTGGAGATACAAAATGAACGAATTTACTCTGAATGCTGAAGTGCGTTCCGACCTGGGGAAAGGTGCGAGCCGCCGCCTGCGTCGTCTCGCCGCTCTGGTTCCAGCTGTTGTTTACGGTGGCGAAAAAGCCCCTGAATCCATCAGCATGCTGGCCAAAGAAGTTGCCAAACTGCTCGAAAACGAAGCGGCTTACAGCCACATCATCGAGCTGAACGTTGGTGGCACCAAGCAAAACGTAATCATCAAAGCTCTGCAGCGTCACCCGGCCAAAGGCCACGTGATGCACGCTGACTTCGTACGCGTTGTCGCTGACCAGAAACTGACCGCTATCGTTCCTGTGCACTTCATCAACGAAGCTGCTCCAGTGAAGAAAGGCGGCGAGATTTCGCACGTTGTTGCTGAAATCGAAGTGACCTGCCTGCCGAAAGATCTGCCTGAGTTCATCGAAGTCGACCTGGCTGACGCTGAAATCGGTTCGATCATTCACCTGTCGGACCTCAAAGCTCCTAAAGGCGTTGAGTTCGTTGCTCTGGCACACGGCGATGACAAGGCTGTTGCCAACGTCCACGCTCCACGTGTTGCTCCAGAAGCTACCGAAGAAGGCGCAGCAGAGTAATTCACTCTGTTACGCCGGAGTGAGCAAGTAACATCGCGGACTGGAACGTAGCGAGAAAGCGGGCGAGAACGCGGAGTTTACATTCATGGTAAATGAGCAATTTTCGTCCACTTTCGCCGCAGCCTCCGATTGCGGCGATGTTATCCACCACTCCAAGGAAGGGCCCCTATCGTGACTGCCATCAAACTGATCGTTGGCCTGGGAAATCCAGGCGCCGAATACGAACAGACCCGGCATAACGCAGGGGCCCTTTTTGTTGAGCGCATCGCTGCCGCGCAAGGTGTGAACCTTGTGGCCGATCGCAAGTATTTCGGCCTGACCGGGCGCTATTCGCATCAGGGTCAGGATGTTCGTCTGCTGATTCCCACCACCTACATGAACCGCAGCGGCCAGGCCGTGGCGGCACTCGCCGGTTTCTTCCGCATCAAGCCTGAAGAAATCCTGGTGGCGCATGACGAACTCGACTTGCCTCCGGGCGTCGCCAAGCTCAAACAGGGCGGCGGCCATGGCGGTCACAACGGGTTGCGCGACATCATCGCGCAACTGGGTAATCAGAATACGTTCTACCGCCTGCGGCTTGGCATTGGCCACCCGGGCGTTGCCAGTATGGTTTCAAATTTCGTCCTGGGTCGTGCGCCACGCGCCGAACAGGAAAAACTCGATGCCAGCATCGACTTTGCCCTCGGCGTGCTGCCGGATATCCTCGCCGGGGAATGGAACCGCGCGATGAAAAACCTGCACAGCCAGAAGGCCTGACTCTAATCCGAGGGGAAACACCATGGGATTCAATTGCGGCATCGTCGGCCTGCCTAACGTCGGCAAGTCCACCCTGTTCAACGCCCTGACCAAATCCGGTATCGCGGCCGAGAACTTCCCCTTCTGCACCATCGAGCCGAACAGCGGCATCGTGCCGATGCCCGATCCTCGTCTGGAAGCCTTGGCGGCCATCGTCAATCCGAAGCGCATCCTGCCGACCACCATGGAATTCGTCGACATCGCAGGCCTGGTGGCCGGCGCGTCGAAAGGTGAAGGCCTGGGCAACAAGTTCCTGGCCAACATCCGCGAAACCGACGCCATCGCTCACGTGGTGCGCTGCTTCGAAGATGACAACGTGATCCACGTGTCGAACAGCGTCGACCCGAAGCGCGACATCGAAATCATCGACCTGGAACTGATCTTCGCCGACCTCGACAGCTGCGAGAAGCAACTGCAGAAAGTTGCGCGCAACGCCAAGGGCGGTGACAAGGACGCCGTGGTTCAGAAGGCTCTGCTGGAGCAACTGATCGCACACTTCACCGAAGCCAAGCCGGCGCGCAGCCTGATGAAGAACATGAGCGCTGACGAAAAGGCCGTGATCAAGGGCTTCCACCTGCTGACCACCAAGCCGGTCATGTACATCGCCAACGTCGCTGAAGACGGTTTCGAGAACAACCCGCACCTGGACGTGGTCAAGGCCATTGCCGAGGAAGAAGGCGCGATGGTGGTTCCGGTCTGCAACAAGATCGAAGCGGAAATCGCCGAGCTCGACGACGGCGAAGAGAAGGACATGTTCCTCGAGGCCCTGGGCCTGGAAGAGCCTGGTCTGAACCGCGTGATCCGCGCCGGCTACGAAATGCTGCACCTGCAGACCTACTTCACCGCCGGTGTCGAAGAAGTCCGCGCCTGGACCGTCAAAGTCGGTGCCACCGCACCACAAGCGGCCGGCGTGATCCACACTGACTTCGAAAAAGGCTTCATCCGCGCCGAAGTGATCGCCTACAACGACTTCATCCAGTACAAGGGCGAAGCCGGTACCAAAGAAGCCGGTAAATGGCGTCTGGAAGGCAAGGATTACATCGTTAAAGACGGCGACGTGATGCACTTCCGCTTCAACGTGTAAGCGACACGCCCAAAAAAAAGCCGCGTTTGATACGCGGCTTTTTTGTGCCTGAAATATTCTCCGCCACACCACCTGACAATTTGTGGGAGCGAGCTTGCTCGCGAAAGCGGAGTGTCAGCAAAGCATTCGTCGACTGACACGACGCCTTCGCGAGCAAGCTCGCTCCCACAGGGGATGTTTGTGGGATCAGGCCTTTTTGGTGCGTGGCAGGAAAATCGCCAGTACGCCAAATAGTGGCAGGAACGAACACAGGAAATACACGTACTCAATCCCGTGCACATCCGCCAGATGCCCCAGCAA
>NZ_JARKMT010000013.1:0-160509 GCF_037626295.1 Pseudomonas sp. LF-5 | reverse complement strand
CGAACTCAGAAGTGAAACGATGCATCGCCGATGGTAGTGTGGGGTTTCCCCATGTGAGAGTAGGTCATCGTCAAGATTAAATTCCGAAACCCCAATTGCGAAAGCAGTTGGGGTTTTGTTTTGTCCGCAGGAAAGTTCGTACAGCATTCACCGACTCCGTCCGGCTGTCACAACCTGCCGACAATGCTAAGGTTCTGCCCTGGCTTTCGTACTTTTCCAAGGAAACCCTATGCCGGACGCCCAGTCCCTCAACGCTGCATTCATGGTGGTTCAGAGCAACAGCCTGGACGAGCTACGCAGCCTTGTGGTCAGCATCATGCGGCGCTATCCGCTGGCACCTTTGGAGAATGAAATTGCTCTGGTGCAGAGCAACGGCATCGCTCAGTGGCTGAAGCTGGCCTTGGCCGAAGATCCCGAAGAGGATGATCTCGGCGGCTGCGGGATTGCTGCTGCCATTGATGTGCAATTGCCGGGCAGCTTCATGTGGCAGCTCTACCGCATGGTGTTGGGACGGGAAGAAATTCCTGCCAAATCCCTGCTCGACAAGGCCCCGCTGACATGGCGGCTCATGCGTTTGTTGCCGCAGGTCATCAATCGACCGCATTTCGAACCGTTACAACGTTTCCTCACCCACGACACCGACCTGCGCAAGCGCTATCAGCTGTCCGAACGTCTCGCGGATCTCTTTGACCAGTATCAGGTGTATCGTGCCGACTGGCTTGAGGATTGGGCTGAAGGGCGGCACCAGTTGCGTAACGTCAGAGGCGAGGTGAAACCGCTGCCGCCGGCCAGTTGCTGGCAGGCCGAACTGTGGCGTGCGTTATTGGACGATGTCGGTGAACAGGGCATGGCTCAAAGCCGGGCCGGCGTACATCAACGATTCATCGAGTGTATAAACAGGCTCGAGAAAGCGCCTGCCGGCTTACCCCCGCGAGTGATCGTTTTCGGGATTTCTTCGTTGCCGGCCCAGGTGCTTGAAGCACTGGCCGGGCTCGCGCGTTTCAGTCAGGTCCTGCTGTGTGTGCATAATCCCTGCCGCCACCACTGGGCCGATATCGTCGCGGACAAAGACTTGTTGCGTCATCAATACAAGCGACAATCCCGCAAGAGCGGTATGCCCGTCGTACTGGATCCCGAAACCCTGCATCAACATGCTCACCCGCTTCTGGCGGCGTGGGGCAAGCAAGGTCGTGACTACATCAATCTGCTCGATAGCTATGACGATCCCAACAGCTATCGCGCGGCCTTTCGCGACGGGCGTATCGACCTGTTCAGCGAAACCCGGCCACATAACCTGCTCAACCAGCTTCAGGACGATATCCTGGAGTTACGGCCGCTCGATGAAACCCGCGAGCTTTGGCCCGCCGTCGATCTGACGCAAGACAAGTCGATCCGTTTTCACATTGCTCACAGTGCTCAACGTGAAGTGGAGATTCTTCACGATCAGCTATTGGCGCGTTTCAGTGCCAATCCGGATCTGCGCCCTCGAGACGTGATTGTGATGGTGCCGGATATCGACAGCTACGCGCCGCACATTCGCGCGGTGTTTGGTCAACTGGATCGGCACGATCCGCGGTTCATACCATTCACCTTGGCGGATCAGGGGCAACGTGGACGCGATCCTTTGCTGATCGCCGTCGAACATCTGCTCAAACTGCCAGACAGCCGTTTCCCCGTCAGCGAAATCCTGGACCTGCTTGACGTTCCTGCACTGCGAGCCCGCTTCGGTGTGGAGGAGCGTGACCTGCCAACATTGCATCGCTGGATCGAAGGTGCCGGAGTGCGTTGGGGCATGAACGCCGAGCAGCGCGCGGGCCTGGGCTTACCGCAGGAACTGGAACAGAACAGCTGGCATTTCGGTCTGCGCCGAATGTTGCTGGGATACGCCGTCGGCAGTGCCAAAGCCTGCGCCGGTATCGAGCCCTACGACGAGATCGGTGGCCTGGATGCGGCATTGATTGGGCCCTTGGTAGCCTTGCTCGATGCGCTGGAGCTCGCTCACCAGGCGCTTATGCAACCCGCTCAACCCAAGGCTTGGGGGCAGCGCCTGCAAGCGTTGATGCAGGTGTTTTTCAAAGCCAGCAACGAACATGACGATTACTTGTTGACCCAACTGGAAGAGCTTCGTGAAACCTGGCTGGAGACGTGTGAAGCCGTAGGCCTGACAGATGACCTGCCGCTGACCGTCGTTCGTGAAGCCTGGCTGGCGGGGCTTGATCAGGGGCGCCTGTCTCAACGTTTCCTGGCCGGTGCAGTGAATTTTTGTACGTTGATGCCCATGCGGGCCATTCCTTTCAAACTGGTCTGCCTGTTGGGGATGAACGATGGGGACTACCCCCGCGCACAACCACCACTGGATTTCGATCTCATGGGCAGTGACTACCGGCCGGGTGATCGCTCCCGACGTGAGGATGATCGCTATCTTCTGCTGGAAGCGCTTTTGTCTGCGCGCAATCAGCTCTACATCAGTTGGGTTGGTCGCAGCATTCGCGACAACAGTGAACGTCCCGCTTCAGTCCTGATCGGCCAGTTGCGCGACCATCTCGCAAGCGGTTGGCGATTGCCCGACGAGAACCAGGATCTACTTGGCGCCATGACTGAAGAGCATCCCTTGCAGCCATTCAGCGCGCGCTACTTTCATGAAGGCGACCCGTTGTTCAGCTATGCCAGCGAATGGCAGGTGTTGCACCAGCAGCATGAGCTGCAAAAGGATACCGAGTTGCTCGCCCCCTACACCCAAGAGGAGCCGTTGAGTCTGGCACTGTTGCAGGATTTCCTGCGCAATCCGGTTCGGCACTTTTTCACTCAGCGACTCAAAGTGTATTTCGAAGCAGCTGAAGCACCGCTGGCGGACGAAGAACCCTTCGTACTGGACGCACTGCAGCGCTACACACTCAGCGACAGTCTGCTCGAAGCTGCGATTAGCCAGCCGGACAATATCGATCAAGCGCTCGAAGCCCAGGCCCGGCGCCTGCAAAACAGCGGACTGTTGCCAATGGCGGGTTTTGGCGAGTGTCTGCAACGCGAATTGATCGAACCACTTCCGGACTTGCTGCAGCGCTATCAACAACTGCTGACGCTCTGGCCAACGCCGCTCACCAGCGCAATACCGGTCAATCTGGAGTTAAAGGGGGGGCGTCTGGAAGGCTGGCTTGCGGGATTGCATCAACGTGCCGATGGTGGTGTCTTGTCGGTCACCACCATTCCCAACAGCATTGGCTCGATCAAAAGCCGCAAATGGCATCGGTTGACCAAACCGTGGGTCAATCACGTCGTGGCCTGTGCCAGCGCAATTCCATTGACCACTGCATTGGTGGCGAGTGACGACACGCTGCTGCTGGAGCCGCTGGATCAGGACAGAGCCACTCGCTTGCTCGCCGATCTGCTCCTGGCCTGGCAGGCGGGCATGCGACAACCTCTGCCGATCGCCGTAAAGACCGCGTTCGCCTGGTTATCCCAGTCCGATCCGCTGAAAGCCGAGGCGGCTGCCCGTAAAGCTTACGAAGGCGATGGCCTGGACAACAAGGGCGAACGCGGCGAAAGCCCTGCGCTGTCTCGCCAATTCACTGACTTCGATGCATTGCTGACCGACGAGACTTTCTCTGGTTGGTGTGATGTCTTGTATCGACCTCTGTTTGAAGCGCCTTGGCGTTCATTGGCCAGTGAAGGGGCGCGCCCATGAGTTCGAAGACTCCTCTTGCACTGGCCTTCCCGCTGCGCGGTAGCCAACTGATCGAAGCCAGCGCCGGCACTGGTAAAACCTTCACCATTTCTGCGCTCTATCTGCGGCTTATTCTGGGGCACGGCGGTGAGGCGAACGGGTTCAGTCGCGAGCTGTTGCCGCCGCAGATTCTTGTGGTGACTTTCACCGACGCGGCAACCAAAGAGTTGCGCGAGCGGATTCGCACGCGTCTGGCCGAGGCCGCGCGCTTCTTCCGCGACGAGACACCTGCGCCCGATGGACTGATCGCCGAATTGCGCGATCAGTTTGATCCGCAGCAATGGCCAGGATGCGCCAACCGCCTCGATATCGCGGCGCAATGGATGGACGAGGCCGCGGTGTCCACCATCCACAGCTGGTGTCAGCGCATGCTGCGGGAACATGCGTTCGACAGCGGCAGCCTGTTTACGCAATCGCTGGAAACCGATCACAGCGAATTGCTGGGTGAGGTGTTGCGCGATTACTGGCGGTTGTTCTGCTACCCGATGCAGGGCGACGCGCTGAACTGGGTTCGCAGTCATTGGGGCGGGCCGGCGGCGTTGTTGCCTCGTGTACGAGGCTTGTTCGCCAGTGCACGCGACAGCGACGAAGGCAAGGCTCCGGCGGAGCTGATCGACGAGTGTTTGCAGGAACGCCGGGTTGCGTTGCTTGAATTGAAAATGCCCTGGCGTGAGTGGGCGGACGAGCTGTTGGCCATCTGTCATGAAGGCGTCTCGAGCAAGACCGTCGACGGCCGCAAGATGCAGGCACGTTATTTTGAACCGTGGTTCGAGAAGCTCAAGGCCTGGGCCGAAGATGAGTCCGTGGAACAGCTGGACATCGGCACCGGCTTCACGCGGCTGACCCCCGACGGCATGGCCGAAGCCTGGAAAGGCCAGGCGCCGAGCCATCCGGGACTGGACGCGATGTCGGATCTCAAATCGAGTCTCGATGCCTTGCCGACCCCCGACGCCGCAGTGCTGCAGCATGCAGCCCGATGGGTCGGCGCGCGCTTCGAAGAAGAGAAGCGGCGCCGCGCCGAAATGGGCTTTGACGACATGTTGCTGCGCCTTGATGCGGCGCTCCAGGCCGAGGGCGGCGAGCGTCTGGCGACGCTGATCCGCGAACAGTTTCCGGTCGCACTGATCGATGAGTTCCAGGACACCGATCCGGTGCAGTACCGGATCTTCGAGAGCATCTATCGCATTGAAGAGAACAGCCCTGACACCGGTCTGTTTCTGATCGGCGATCCCAAGCAGGCGATTTACGCTTTTCGCGGTGCAGACATCTACACCTATCTGCGCGCCCGGCAGGCCACTACGGGGCGTCTGCATACGCTGGGTACCAACTTCCGTTCCAGTCATGGCATGGTGCAGGCGGTCAACCATGTCTTCGAGCGTGCGGAAACCCGGGTGCTGGGGCGTGGTGCGTTTCTGTTCCGGGAGAAAAGTGGTGAAAATCCGGTTCCGTTTCAACCGGTCGAATCTCAGGGACGTAAAGAGCATCTACAGATCGCCGGAGCGAGTGTCGCGGCGTTGAATATCTGGCACCTGTCCACCGACCAGCCACTGTCGGGCGCGGTGTATCGTCAGCATTTGGCGACTGCCTGCGCCAGTGAAATCACCGCGCTGCTCAATGGCGGGCAAACCGCTCAGGCCGGGTTCGTGCAGGAGGGCAAAGACTTCAGGGGATTACGGCCTTCCGACATTGCGATCCTCGTTCGTGACGGCAAAGAGGCACAGGCCGTGCGTGCCGAGCTCGCCGCTCGTGGTGTGCGTAGCGTTTACCTGTCCGACAAGGACTCGGTATTCGCTGCGCAAGAGGCGCACGACCTGTTGTCCTGGCTCAAGGCCTGCGCCGAACCTGATGTCGAGCGTTCGCTGAAAGCCGCGCTGGCCTGCATCACGTTAAATCTGCCGTTGGCCGAACTGGAGCGTCTGAATCAGGACGAACTGGTTTGGGAAAACCGCGTCATGCAGTTCCGTGGCTATCGCGAGCTCTGGCGCAAGCAAGGCGTGCTGCCAATGTTGCGGCGCCTGCTGCACGACTTCCATTTGCCGCAGATCCTGATGACGCGCAGTGATGGCGAGCGCGTGCTGACCAACCTTTTGCACTTGTCGGAGTTGATGCAGCAGGCCGCAGCCGAACTGGATGGCGAGCAAGCGCTGATCCGTCATCTGGCCGAGCTGTTGGCATTGTCCGGTCAGGCCGGTGAAGAGCAGATTCTGCGTCTGGAAAGTGACGAGCAACTGGTCAAGGTCGTGACCATTCACAAGTCGAAAGGTCTTGAATACCCGTTGGTCTTTCTGCCGTTTATCTGCTCGGCGAAGCCGGTGGATGGCAGTCGGTTGCCGCTGCATTACCACGACGCCTCGGGCAAGGCCCAGGTCAGCCTCAAACCCACTGCCGAACTGATTACCCAAGCGGATGAGGAACGTCTGGCTGAAGACTTGCGCCTGCTCTATGTCGCCCTGACCCGGGCACAACATGCCTGCTGGCTGGGCGTGACGGATCTCAAACGCGGCAATAACAACAGTTCCGTGCTGCATCTTTCGGCGCTGGGTTATTTGCTGGGTGGCGGCGCTTTACTGGGGGAATCGACGCAACTGAACCGCTGGCTGCATGACCTGCAACAGGACTGCCCGGCAATCAGCATCGGTGAAATGCCCGACGCCACCGCCGAACATTATCTGCCGCCGCGTAATGAGGCCATCCTCAGTGCCACGCTGTTGCCCAGACGCAAGGCCAGTGAAAACTGGTGGATTGCGTCCTACAGCGCCTTGCGTATCAGTGATGTGCTGAGTGTCGGTAGCGACGAGGCGCCGGACAGTCCGCAAGCGCAAAAGCTGTTCGATGACGAACGCCTCGACCCTGACGCCCCGCGAGAAATCATTGCCGGTGGTGCCGACATTCACCGCTTCCCGCGTGGCCCCAATCCCGGGACGTTTCTCCACGGTTTGCTCGAATGGGCGGGGGATGAGGGATTTACGGTTGCCCGCGAGGCGCTGGAAGACGCGATTGCGCGGCGCTGCAACCTGCGTGGCTGGGAGGGCTGGATCACCACCCTGAGCGACTGGTTGCAGCATCTGCTCAAATCCCCGCTACCGATTGGCGGTGAACAGCCACCGGTCATTCTCGAGCAGTTGCAACAATACCGGGTCGAGATGGAATTCTGGTTCGCCAGCCACAAGGTCGATGTGCTCAAGCTCGACGAGCTGGTGCGTCAGTACACCCACAAGGGCGTGGCCCGGGTGGGCGCCGAAGCGGTGCAGCTCAATGGCATGTTCAAAGGCTTCATCGACCTGACCTTCGAACACGAAGGCCGTTATTACGTGGCCGATTACAAATCCAACTGGCTGGGCGTGGATGATCTCGCCTACACCGAGCAAGCCATGGAGCAGTCGATTCTCGACAATCGCTACGACCTGCAATACGTCTTGTACCTGCTGGCCTTGCATCGCCAGCTCAAGGCGCGGCTACCCGACTATGATTACGACCGGCATGTGGGAGGCGCGGTGTACCTGTTCCTGCGCGGTACCCGTGCTGCCAGTCGCGGCGTGTATTTTGCGCGGCCACCCCGGGAGCTGATCGAGCGTCTTGACCGAATGTTCCAGGGCAAGCCCGAACCCAAGGACGAACCCGCATGGGAACAGGGAGTCCTGCTATGAGCCGCACCTTCGCCGATCTTTTGCCGACGCCACTGGCAGCCGACAGTCTGTCCGCACTCTCGCCGCTGACCAGCGCCGATGATTTGTTGTTGCTGATCACCCGATGGGTCGAGCGCGGCTGGCTGCGCTCACTGGATAAGGCCTTCGTGGCCTTTCTGCATGAACTGGAGCCAGATACCGATCCACTGGTGCTGCTCGCGGCGGCACTTACCAGTCATCAGCTTGGCCATGGTCACGTTTGTCTGGATCTGTTCGAAACCCTCAAAGCGCCGGATTTTGCGCTGTCGCTACCGCCCGAAGGCGATGTGCAAGGTGGCGTGCTGTTGCTGCCCTCGCAATTGCTTGAAGCGCTCGACGGCGCGCATTGGTGCAAGGTTCTGGCGGGCAGCCCCTTGGTAGCACTGGCTGCCGACAGCGGTGAGTCAGCGCAGCAACGGCCGTTGGTGCTGTCTTCGAAACGCTTGTACTTGCGGCGCTATTGGGCGTACGAGCGCCGTATTGATCTGGCGTTGCGTCAGCGTCTTGCCCAGGCTGAGGCGACACCGGTTGATCTGCCGCAACGACTCGATGAGCTGTTCGGATCCGCCGGAACCGGCGACATGATCGACTGGCAGAAACTCGCCTGTGCCCTGGCAACGCGCGGTGCTTTCAGCATCGTCACGGGCGGACCGGGCACCGGCAAGACCACTACGGTGGTGCGCTTGCTCGCGTTGCTTCAGGCGCCGGCAGTGGAGGCCGGGCACCCGTTGCGGATCCGACTGGCCGCTCCGACGGGCAAGGCAGCGGCACGCTTGACCGAGTCGATCAGTCAGCAGGTGCAATCGCTGAAAGTCGCCGAAGCGGTGCGAGAGAAAATCCCCTGCGACGTGACCACGGTGCACCGCTTGCTCGGCAGCCGTCCCGGCACCCGACACTTTCGTCATCATGCCGGCAACCGCTTGCCGTTGGATGTGCTGGTGGTCGATGAAGCGTCGATGATCGACCTGGAAATGATGGCCAATCTGCTCGATGCCTTGCCCGCCCATGCGCGCCTGGTGTTGCTGGGTGACAAGGATCAACTGGCCTCGGTGGAGGCCGGTGCAGTGCTCGGCGATCTGTGTCGCGACGCCGAGGGCGGGTGGTACAGCCCGCAGACCCGGCAGTGGCTGGAGGCGGTCAGCGGTGAGTCATTGCAGGGCAGCGGTTTGCATGAAGACGTCGATGGCTCGCATCCGCTGGCACAGCAAGTGGTGATGTTGCGCCACTCACGGCGTTTCGGCGAGGGCAGCGGCATTGGCCAGCTCGCCCGCCGGGTCAATCAGCAACTGCCGGACGAGGCCCGTGAGTTGCTGCAAACGAAGCACTATGACGATGTGTTTTCATTGCGCCTGGCCGGCGAAAACGATCACAAGCTGGAGCGCCTGCTGCTCGAAGGTCACGGTGATGGCCCACAAGGTTATCGACATTACCTGAGTGTGCTGCGCCATCAGCGTCCGCCGTCGGGCAGGCCACTGGAGCATCCGGACTGGACCGTCTGGGCCCGTGAAGTCTTGCAGGCGTTCGATGCCTTCCAGTTGTTGTGCGCGGTGCGTAAAGGTCCCTGGGGTATCGAAGGGTTGAACCAGCGCATCACGGCGGCGTTGCTCAAGGCGCGCCTGATCGAGAGTGACCAGCAATGGTACGAAGGTCGTCCCGTCCTGATGACCCGCAACGATTACGGACTGGGCTTGATGAATGGTGACATCGGCATCGCCCTGAAGCTGCCCGAACGTGAGGGGCCGGATGCCGGTAAACCGGTGCTGCGCGTGGCGTTCCCGCGCAACGATGGCCAGGGCGGCGTGCGTTTCGTGCTGCCAAGCCGGCTCAACGATGTTGAAACCGTGTATGCCATGACTGTGCACAAGTCCCAGGGCTCGGAGTTTGCCCATACCGCGTTGATCCTGCCGGATGCCCTGAATCCGGTACTGACCAAGGAACTGATCTACACCGGGATTACGCGTGCCAAGCACTGGTTCACCCTGATCGAACCGCGTGCCGGGGTCTTTGAAGAGGCGGTGCAGCGCAAGGTCAAACGCCTGAGCGGATTGATGCTGGAGCTGGAGGAGGGCAGTAAGGCTAGGCGATGAAGTAGCGGTGATCAGCTGGAATTACTGACCAAGCGGTCAGAGGTCGATGCCTCGCTGGTGTTTCCCTGCTGTGCTATCGTTGCGGCATCATTTCGGTACGGTCCAAGAGAATCCCTGCATGAAGGTGTCTGTCTGGGCGGCAGAGCGCGCAACGGGCTGCAAGCACGCGTTGCTTGTCGGTCTGCTCTGGTTGTTGACGGGCGTTGCCGTTGCGCAAACGCAAGCGCCGACGGGCATGGCTGAACAACGGGCAAAATCCGTCACTCAGGTCGTTCTTGGCATCCTCAGCTACGCACGCTGGCCGGTGGAGCCTGCGCAGTTGCGCCTGTGCATCGTCGGCCCCACCGAATACACCGATGATCTGGTCAAAGGCACCACCCAGGCCACGGGCCGTCCCGTTGTCGTCCGGCGACTGCTCGCAGACAACCCGGCCATCGTCAGCGAATGCGACGCGGTGTACATCGGCAAACTCACCACGGATGAACGCAGCCGACTGTTCACTTCGCTGATCGGCCATCCGGTGCTGAGCATCAGCGAAGGCGGCGACCAATGCACGGTCGGCAGCCTGTTCTGCCTGCGGGTGGGCGATGAGCAAGTGTCGTTCGAGGTCAACCTCGACTCCGTTGCCCGCAGCGGCGTGCGCATTCATCCCAGCGTGCTGCAGTTGTCGCGCCGCAAACCGGCGGCCCCATGAAGTTGTTCAAACCTGGCAGCCGCCCAACCCTGGGTTCGGTGATTGGCCGAGGGCATTTGATTGTCGCGCTGGTCGGTGTGGCGATGGCCAGTGTGTCGCTGACCTTTCTCGGCGTGCTGGCGTTGCGGGTCTACGCCGACCACAACCTGCACCTGATCGCCCGCTCGATCAGTTACACCGTCGAGGCGGCCGTCGTCTTCAACGACAAGTCTGCCGCAACCGAAGCGCTGGCCTTGATCGCCTCCACCGAAGAGGTGGCAGATGCTCAGGTGCTGGACGCGACAGGCCAGTTGCTCGCCCATTGGCAGCGTCCGGAAAACGGTCTGTTTTCCGGTTTGGAAATGCAAATTACCCGCGCCGTACTGGAGCGCCCGATCAACCTGCCGATCATGCATCAGGATCGGGAGATCGGTCATATTCTGCTCACCGGTCACGGCGGCAGCCTGATGCGGTTTCTGTTGAGCGGTCTGGCCGGGATTTTTCTGTGTACCGCGATCAGTGCCTGGGTGGCGCTGTACCTGGCGCGTCGACAGTTGCGTGCGATCACCGGCCCGTTGCGCCGCCTCGCCGATGTAGCTCACGCCGCTCGCAGCGAACGGGCACTGGATCGCCGCGTACCGCCGGCGCAGATCGCCGAACTGGACAACCTCGGCAATGACTTCAACGCTTTGCTCGGCGAACTCGAATCCTGGCAAAGCCACCTGCAAAGCGAAAACGAAACCCTTGCCCACCAGGCCAGCCACGACAGCCTCACTGGTCTGCCGAACCGTGCCTTTTTCGAGGGCCGTCTGATTCGGGCCTTGCGCAATGCCGGCAAGCTCAACGAGCGGGTGGCCGTGCTGTTTCTCGACAGTGATCGCTTCAAAGGCATCAATGACAACTTCGGTCATGCTGCCGGCGACGCGGTGTTGGTGGCGATCGCCAACCGGGTCCGCGCGCAACTGCGTGAAGAGGATCTGGTCGCGCGTCTGGGCGGTGACGAGTTCGCCGTGTTGCTCACTCCGCTGCACAGGATCGAAGACGCCGAGCGCATTGGCGACAAGATCCTCGCCAGCATGGACATGCCGATTGCGCTGCCGGGCGAAACCAGTGTCGTGACTTCGCTCAGTATCGGCATCGCGGTTTATCCCGACCATGGCGCCACACCCGGTGCGCTGCTGAATGCCGCTGACGCGGCGATGTATCAGGCCAAGCGCCTGTCACGTGGCGCCCAATTCACGGCCGGGTCGGAGCACCCGGCCGATCCCATTCAAACCAGGAGCTAATCCCGTGTTCAAACTTCCCGTTCGATTGTTTTCCGCCGTATTGCTGATGGCCCTACTGGCCCTGACCGGCTGCCAGACCGCCCCGCAAAAAGGCCTGACCCCGGCACAAGTCGCGGTACTCAAACAACAGGGCTTTGAGCTGACCGATGAGGGCTGGGAGTTTGGCCTGTCCGGCAAGGTGCTGTTTGGCAGCGACGTCGAAAGCCTGAACAGCCAGAGCACGGAAATCGTCGAGCGCATCGGCAAGGCCTTGCTGGGCGTCGGCATCGAGCGGGTGCGGGTCGATGGCCACACCGATGCGTCGGGTAAGGAAGCCTACAACCAGCAACTGTCGCTGCGTCGTGCGAAAAGTGTCGCCAACGTCTTGCTCACAGTCGGCATGAAGCAAGAAAACATCCAGCTGCAGGGCCTGGGCAGCAAAGAGCCTGTGGCGTCCAACGATACGGTGGCCGGTCGCACGGAAAACCGCCGGGTCTCGATTGTGGTCAGCGCCGACTAGTCGGCGAACCGCATCTCCCGAGTTTGCCCCATCAGCAGACCCTTTTTGCGCTGGGGCACCTCGCGGAAGTCATCCCACAACAGGGTAATCCGCTTCAACTTCCTGAGATCCGCCCGGTGGTGCATCCAGAACTTCAAGGAGCTCAGGTTCATTCAATGATTACGGGGGGAACCGCCGTCGGTATTCTTGAAGTTCGACCTTTTGTTAAACCACGGTCGACAATCCTTTTGTATGTGCCGGCTGTCGCTACAGCACAGCATCTCTATCATTCAACGCGATTTCGATCACTTGCTCTGGGGATAGTCGCTGTGGGTAATCTGCTTCATCGAAGTATTCGTCTGGCCAGAAGATCAGATCGGATACGCGCTCATTGGGAATGTTGATTGCCAGCATGCTCAACCAAAAATCAATCTCATGTTCGGCGCCATCGCACTCCATCACCCTTCGGGTGAGTTCTATAAGCTCACGCTTCGTTACATCTGCCACGCGCCGTTCAAACGGTGTTGCTAAGACCTTGCGAACCCATGTGTCATGGTCCTGGCCTCCATAAATGCCTTGAAAGTCGATGAACTCAAGCTCGGTCATGGCTTGCCGATTGAAAGCGGCCAATTGCTCCCGAGTTTATTCTCGATGTCCGCAATCAATTTGTTCAGACAGTTCTGTCAGCCGAGCGACCAAAGACTTATCCAGCGACGGGGGCATTAAATCAGGGCGAAGTCCCATATGTTCTCTCACAGGCCATTGATTATTCTTTGAATCCCGGCAAGCCTAGAGCGGCACGCCATTCTTCGAGCATTCGGGTCATGCCTACATGCCCCGTATCGCCTCATTCTCATCAAGCACAAACTCTAGCCCGATACCCACCTCTTTCAGCACCTCAGCAGCGCGATCAATAAAGAGCTCGCCTTGCTCTGGCAGCTCATACAATCCGTTGATGCGGATGATGGGGTGCTTCCCGAGTGCATTAGGTATTTCGGTGTAGATCTCGCCGCTCTCGATGAATGCAACGTAGGTGTTGAGCTTGTCTTGAAGCAATTGCAGGTGCTCGCCTTGCTCAGCTTTTTCACCCCATTCAAGGTGGTCAGAGACATACAACACTACGTTGTCAGGCTCCCAAGTAGGGATTGCCCAGATATCGATTACCTGCGAATTCGTGATGGACATGTCTGCTCCTTCAGGGCTTTGGTCGAACGATTTCGACTCTGGTTGGTGGAATTACTGTTCCACTGGGAAAGCCCGGTTTCCCTTTGCCGACGACAACAGCGCCGCTTTCTTCAATCTCTGGATACGCTAGTTTTTGGTTGCGGGTCAGTGGCGCTGTTTCTGACGATTTGCATTCGATACAGGAGATATTGCCGTCAGCATCACGTCCTAGCATATCGAACCTGGTGCGCACTCCGCTTTTGGTCTTGGCTGTCACTTCTCTGCCCACCTCCGGTGTGTTTGCCCGTAGCTCGCGTTCCTTTTGGTCTTCGAAGGCCTTGCCTTTCTCCTTGTTCTTCTCCAACTGTGTACTGAACACAATGTAGATCGGCTCGATCCCAGAGTCAGGGAACCAGATAATCGCATCCTGGAACTCAGGAGGATGTGCAGGGTTTGCCAACACCGAGTCAGACCGTGCTGTCGGCGGATACACCCAGGCAGATGGCAACTGTGGGGCACCTTCAAGTGCAGGAATACCCAGTACACCATCACCACTTTCTGTTGGCGTCCATGTCAGGCCAATTCCGTTGCCAATGTCAGCAACGTATTTCTCCCCGACCTTCTCACCCCTGATGACTGGAACGTTTTCCCATTCCGGTTTGCCACCCGTGTAGAAGCCATAAACGTCAACGGAGCCGTCCGGCAACGTCTTCACGTTGAAACGGACACGAGAGCGGCCAGTTTCAAGCGTTGCGTACTGATCGTTCGTGTAGAAGGCGCTGTCTGGGGAAATGCGGGTGTTTGGTATCAGCATCCCAACCATGCCCGTTACGAAGCCCGCAGCAACCACACTTGTTCCTGTCAGTAGACCCAGTGACAGTGATCCGCCAAGACGTTGAGCAATTGCACTGCCGTTGGCAGACCCTGCCACCAGTTGCAGTGGGGTGCCTTGCGCTGTGATTGCTGCGCCGGTGCCAAGCACAGCCCACAGGCCGTACTCGGCCAGTTTTTCAACAGGTACAAACCCGGATGGGTTGTTGTGATTGATCACGCCGTCGGGAAGGTTACAACTCTTGGCAAAGACGCATCCGCGTGGTGCCACTTCATCCCGCTTTTTAATCGCATTCCTGCGTGCGTCCGCTTCCCGCTCGTTCCTTTCATTCGCCGTCACTGTTCTGCCCCAAGCGGCCTGCACTGCCTCTGTCGCCTCTGCATGTCGCCTGTTGCTGTCTATCCCGTTACATCCTCGATAATTCGGGAACAGGTTTTCAACCGCCATAACATCCCTTGTGCAAATTGGCGATCCTTCGCCATTGAAGTGCGACAGGACGCTACTCCAAGGGTGTTTGGCGTGTATGTAGGGCGCTTCCCAAAGTTCTGAAAAATCTTCAGAGGCTGCTTGAGTGGTTTGATTTCATTGCGGGGGGCGGAAGTGCAGGGGGGACCGGTTGCGTATCAACCAGGGATATAAACGACTGAAGGCTGTAGAGCACGTTACGAATCCGCAGCCTTATTCCTTGAAAGTTTTTAGTCAGCGAACTGCATTTCGCGGGTCTGCCCCATCAGCAGACCCTGATTACGCTCGGTCACCTCACGGATGTAATCCCACAACAGGGTGATCCGCTTCAACTTCCTGAGATCCGCCCGGTGGTGCATCCAGAACTTCAAGGAGCTCAGGTTCATTCAATGATTACGGGGGGGCGCCGTCGGTATTCTTGAAGTTCGACCTTTTGTTAATCCACGGTCGACAATCCTTTTTTATGTGCCGGCTGTCGCTACAGCACAGCATCTCTATCATTCAACGCGATTTCGATCACTTGCTCTGGGGATAGTCGCTGTGGGTAATCTGCTTCATCGAAGTATTCGTCTGGCCAGAAGATCAGATCGGATATGCGTTCATTGGGTATGTTGATTGCCAACATGCTCAACCAGAACTCGACTTCATGGTCAGCGCCAACACCCTCCATGACCCTTCGAGCCAACTCAACCAACTCTTGCTTGGTCACGTCTGCCACGCGCCGCTCATACGGTGTTGCTAAGACCTTGCGAACCCATGTGTCGTGAGATTGCCCGCCATAGATTCCCTGAAAGTCGATGAACTCAAGTGCGGTCATTGCTTCCCGGTTGAATGCTGCCACCTGACTCTGGGTTTGTTCTTCGTGCCCGCAATCAATTTCTTCTGCAAGTATCGTCAATCGAGCAACCAAGGGTTCATCCAGCACCGGTGGCATTAAGTCAGGGCGAAGCTTCATAGTTTTCTCCTTGAGCAATCCGCTAGCCTTTGGACACGGGTAGTCACATTTTGCGAATTTTCTCGCTTTCTTTCAGCACGAACTCAAAGCCGATACCTGCACTTTTCAGAAGGTCAGTGACTCGGTCTACAAAGGTTTCGCCTTGTGCCGGCAGCTCATACAAACCGTTAACTCGGATGATTGGTAGCTTGTCTTTCGCTGGCGGGTAGCTTTCCAGCAGCTCTCCGCTCTCAATGAAAGCAACGTAGCTGTTGATCTTTTCTTGAAGCAGTAGCAGGTGTTCGCCTTGTTGCGCTTTATCACCCCACTCAAGGTGGTCAGTGATTACCAAAATAACGTTTTCAGGCTCCCACTCGGGCACCGCAATAATATCGACTACTTTTGTTTCGGTAATGGACACGTCTGCTCCCTCAGAGGGTTGGGTCGGGTCGAATGATGTCAATTCTTGTAGGTGGAATTCTGGTGCCTCCGGGGAAGCCGGGTTTTCCTTTACCTACAACCGTACCCCCCGTTTTCTCAATTTCAGAAAAGGCCGATTTCTGATTCTTGGTCAATGGCGCTGTATCGGATGATTTGCATTCGACACATGAGATTTCACCGTCAGCGTCTCGCCCAATCATATCAACTCGGGTTTTAACTCCGTTGTCGGCTTTAATTGTAATCTCGCGGGCTGCCTCGGGTCTGGTTTTGCTGTACTCCTCGAAGGATTCGTCTTCGTACTCTTTGCCTCTCTGCTTGTTCTTTTGCAGTTGCGTGCTAAGCACGATGTAGAGTGGCTCAATGCCCGAGTCAGGGAACCAGATAATCGCATCCTGGAAATCAGGAGGATGTGCAGGGTTTGCCAACACCGAGTCAGACCGTGCTGTCGGCGGATACACCCAGGCAGATGGCAACTGTGGGGCACCTTCAAGTGCAGGAATACCCAGTACACCGTCACCACTTTCTGTTGGCGTCCATGTCAGGCCAATTCCGTTGCCAATGTCAGCAACGTATTTCTCACCAACCTTCTCGCCCCTGATGACTGGAACGTTTTCCCATTCCGGTTTACCACCTGTGTAGAAGCCATAAACGTCAACGGAGCCGTCCGGCAACGTCTTCACGTTGAAACGGACACGAGAGCGGCCAGTTTCAAGCGTTGCGTACTGATCGTTCGTGTAGAAGGCGCTGTCTGGGGAAATGCGGGTGTTTGGTATCAGCATCCCAACCATGCCCGTTACGAAGCCCGCAGCAACCACACTTGTTCCTGTCAGTAGACCCAGTGACAGTGATCCGCCAAGACGTTGAGCAATTGCACTGCCGTTGGCAGACCCTGTCACCAGTTGCAGTGGGGTGCCTTGCGCTGTGATTGCTGCGCCGGTGCCAAGCACAGCCCACAGTCCGTATTCGGCCAGTTTTTCAACAGGCACAAACCCGGATGGGGTGTTGTGATTGATCACGCCGTCAGGAAGGTTACAACTCTTGGCGAAAACGCATCCGCGTGGTGCCACTTCATCCCGCTTTTTAATCGCATTCCGGCGTGCGTCCGCTTCCCGCTCGTTCCTTTCGTTCGCCGTCACTGTTCTGCCCCAAGCGGCCTGCACTGCCTCTGTCGCCTCGGCATGTCGCCTGTTGCTGTCTATCCCGTTACATCCTCGATAATTCGGGAACAGGTTTTCAACCGCCATAACATCCCTTGTGCAAATTGGCGATCCTTCGCCATTGAAGTGCGACAGGACGCTACTCCAAGGGTGTTTGGCGTGTATGTAGGGCGCTTCCCAAAGTTCTGAAAAATCTTCAGAGGCTGCTTGAGTGGTTTGATTTCATTGCGGGGGGCGGAAGTGCAGGGGGGACCGGTTGCGTATCAAGCAGGGATATAAACGACTGAAGGCTGTAGAGCACGTTATGAATCCGCAGCCTTTTTCCTTGAAAATTTTTAGTCGGCGAACTGCATTTCGCGGGTCTGCCCCATCAGCAGACCCTGATTACGCTCGGTCACCTCACGGATGTAATCCCACAACAGGGTAATCCGCTTCAACTTGCGCAGGTCTTCGCGGCAGTACATCCAGAACTGCCGGGTGATGTCGATCTCTTCGGGCAGCACCGGCAACAGGCGTGGATCCTGCGCGGCGAGGAAGCACGGCAGAATCGCCAGTGAACGCCCTTGCTGCGCCGCGACGAATTGCGCGATCACGCTGGTGCTGCGCAGATGGGCGCTGGCGCCGGGCAGCACATTTGCCAGGTACAGCAGCTCCGAGCTGAACGCCAGGTCATCCACATAACTGATGAATTGATGCTTGCCCAAGTCTGCCGGGCGGCGGATCGGTGGGTGTTTGTCGAGGTAGTCCTGGGTCGCATAGAGCTGCAAGCGGTAGTCGCAGAGTTTGCAGCACACGTACGGCCCGTGCTCCGGGCGCTCCAGGGCGATGACGATGTCAGCTTCGCGTTTGGACAGGCTGATGAAGTGCGGCAGCGGCAGGATGTCCACCGAGATCGCCGGGTAGGCGTCGACGAAGTGGCTCAGCTGCGGGGTGATGAAAAAGCTGCCGAAACCTTCGGTGCAGCCCATGCGCACGTGCCCCGACAGCGCCACGCCGGAACCGGACACCTGCTCGCAGGCCATGTGCAGCGTGCTTTCAATCGACTCGGCATACCCCAGCAGCCGCTGGCCTTCGGCGGTCAGCACAAAACCGCTGGTGCGCGATTTTTCGAACAGCAGCGTACCCAATGCGGCTTCCAGCGAACTGATGCGCCGCGACACCGTGGTGTAGTCGACCGCCAGGCGCTTGGCCGCAGTGCTGGCCTTGCGGGTGCGGGCGACTTCGAGGAAAAACTTGAGGTCGTCCCAATTCAGGGAACCGAGTGAGGTGATGTTTTTTTGCATGATGGACGGGCTTATATGTGCGTTCTTATTAGAAGTTTGCACATCTATACTCCAAAAACAGTCCGACAACCAATTCGTGACACACGCCTCATCTCAAGGCGAACCTTTCGCCTTGGCTCCTACGATAAAAACAAGTTTCGGAGACCAGCATGAACGCATCGCTTACGCCCAATGAAACCACGGTCCAGAAGGTCAAGCTGCTGATCGACGGCGAGTGGGTCGAATCGCAGACCACCGAGTGGCACGACATCGTCAACCCGGCGACCCAGCAAGTGCTGGCCAAAGTGCCGTTCGCCACCGCAGTTGAAGTCGATGCCGCCATCAGTGCCGCACACCGCGCGTTCCAGACCTGGAAACTGACGCCGATCGGCGCACGCATGCGCATCATGCTCAAGCTGCAGGCGCTGATTCGTGAGCATTCCAAACGCATCGCCGTCGTCCTGAGTGCCGAGCAGGGCAAGACCATTGCCGATGCCGAGGGTGATATTTTCCGTGGTCTGGAAGTGGTCGAGCACGCGTGCTCCATCGGCACTCTGCAAATGGGCGAGTTCGCCGAAAACGTTGCCGGCGGCGTCGATACCTACACCTTGCGTCAGCCAATCGGTGTGTGCGCCGGCATCACCCCGTTCAACTTCCCGGCGATGATTCCGCTGTGGATGTTCCCGATGGCTATCGCCTGCGGTAACACCTTCGTCTTGAAACCTTCGGAACAGGATCCGCTGTCGACCATGCTGCTGGTCGAGTTGGCGATCGAGGCCGGCGTTCCGGCCGGCGTGCTCAATGTGGTGCACGGCGGCAAGGATGTGGTCGATGCCTTGTGCACCCACAAGGACATCAAAGCGGTATCGTTCGTCGGTTCGACCGCGGTCGGTACCCACGTCTATGACTTGGCCGGCAAGCACGGCAAACGCGTGCAGTCGATGATGGGCGCGAAGAACCACGCCGTGGTACTGCCGGATGCCAATCGCGAACAAGCGCTGAATGCGCTGGTCGGCGCCGGTTTCGGTGCGGCCGGGCAACGTTGCATGGCCACCTCGGTGGTGGTGCTGGTCGGTGCGGCGAAACAATGGCTGCCGGACCTGAAAGCGCTGGCGCAGAAACTCAAGGTCAACGCCGGCAGTGAGCCGGGCACCGATGTCGGCCCGGTGATCTCGAAGAAAGCCAAGGCGCGGATTCTCGAGCTGATCGAAAGCGGCATCAAGGAAGGCGCCAAGCTGGAACTGGACGGTCGCGACATCAAGGTGCCGGGCTATGAGCAAGGCAACTTTGTCGGCCCGACCCTGTTCTCGGGGGTGAAGACTGACATGCAGATCTACACCCAGGAAATCTTCGGTCCGGTACTGGTGGTGCTGGAAGTCGACACCCTCGATCAGGCCATCGCGCTGGTCAACGCCAACCCGTTCGGCAACGGCACGGGTCTGTTCACCCAGAGCGGTGCAGCGGCGCGCAAATTCCAGAGTGAAATCGACGTCGGCCAGGTCGGCATCAACATCCCGATTCCAGTGCCGGTGCCATTTTTCAGTTTCACCGGTTCGCGCGGTTCGAAACTTGGCGACCTCGGACCGTACGGCAAGCAAGTGGTGCAGTTCTACACCCAGACCAAAACGGTCACGGCGCGCTGGTTCGATGACGACAGCGTCAACGACGGCGTCAACACCACCATCAACCTGCGCTGAGGACTGGCCATGAAAATCGCATTTATCGGGCTGGGCAACATGGGCGCGCCGATGGCGCGCAACCTGATCAAGGCCGGCCACTCGCTGAACCTGGTCGACCTGAACAAGACCGTGCTGGCGGAACTCGAGCAACTGGGTGGCAGCATTCGCGCTTCGGCGCGGGAAGCCGCCGAAGATGCCGAACTGGTGATCACCATGCTCCCGGCCGCTGTGCATGTACGCAGCGTCTGGCTCGGTGAGGATGGTGTGCTTGCCGGTATCGGCCAAGGCGTACCGGCGGTGGATTGCAGCACCATTGATCCGCAGACCGCCCGCGATGTCGCCGCTGCCGCAGCCAAACAAGGCGTGGCAATGGCTGACGCGCCGGTCTCCGGCGGCACCGGTGGTGCGACCGCTGGCACGCTGACCTTTATGGTCGGCGCCACGCCGGAGCTGTTCGCCACCCTGCAACCGGTGCTGGCGCAGATGGGTCGCAACATTGTGCATTGCGGTGAAGTCGGCACCGGGCAGATCGCCAAGATCTGCAACAACCTGCTGCTGGCGATCTCGATGGTCGGCGTCAGTGAAGCGATGGCGCTGGGCGATGCACTGGGGATCGACACCTCGGTGCTGGCCGGGATCATCAACAGCTCGACCGGGCGTTGCTGGAGTTCGGAAATGTACAACCCTTGGCCGGGCATCGTCGAAACGGCACCGGCCTCGCGCGGGTATACCGGTGGGTTTGGTGCCGAACTGATGCTCAAGGATCTGGGGCTGGCGACCGAAGCGGCGCGTCAGGCGCACCAACCGGTCATGCTCGGCGCGGTGGCGCAGCAGTTGTATCAGGCGATGAGTCAGCGCGGCGAGGGCGGCAAGGACTTCTCGGCGATCATTAACAGCTATCGTAAACCGCAATAGTTTGCCGCGGCTTTTGTGGTGAGGGCGCTTTGTGGCGAGGGGATTTATCCCCGCTGGGTCGCAAGGCGATCCCCTGCGTACTGTCAGTCAAATCGGCTATTCAGGTTTGGCGACTGCTGCGCAGCCGAGCGGGGATAAATCCCCTCGCCACAGGTTCTCTAGTGCCACAGCGTCCACAAGGCCAGGCAGTCAGAATGCAGCAGGTGTTGCCGGGAAATCACGTCGGGTGATCTCCCGGCTTTTTTGCATCAGGCGAACACGAAATACTTGCGCACGGTCTCGACCACTTCCCACGTGCCTTTCATCCCCGGCTCTACCACAAAGATGTCGCCAGCACGCAAGTGGATCGGCGCCATGCCATCCGGGGTGATCACGCAGTAGCCTTCCTGGAAATGGCAGTACTCCCACTTCACGTAATCGACGCGCCACTTGCCCGGTGTGCAAATCCAGGTGCCCATGATCTTGCTGCCGTCTTCGCTGGTGTAGGCGTTGAGGTTGACGGTGTGTGGGTCGCCTTCGAGTTTTTCCCATTTGCAGGCATCGAGTACCGGCAGCGGGTGGGTGTCGCGCAGAACGGTGATGGGGGCGGTCATGTGTCGGCTCCAGACAAGGCGATGAAACGGAAGCAGCACCGTATAGCGCCACGCTCTATGTCAGATGTCTGTGCTCGACATTCAGTTATCCATAAACGCTGCCTCAGGTTTACTCACAACCTGAATAAACCTTCCTGTGAACTCAATTAACAGCAGTATTGATCCAGGACAAAGGTTATGAAGTTATAACTAATTTACTTCTCCGGTATTTTTCTTTTCTTACGTCAGTGCCATCTCGTTAAGTTGTTCTCGAGACTTCTTTCGCATGAGGGCGCGGGCGCTTCACCATACCCCGTCTTTGTTAAGTAAATATGTCGCTCGTCATGCTGCTCTGCACCAATGGGGCGCGGTGGTTGCGGGACTTTGTACGCTTTTCCCAAGTTGTAAAAAAACCTTGAATAGTTCGTTGACTCTCCCCTTAAGGGCAGAGTTTAGATTGCCGCCGCGTAAGAAGTTCCTGTGGGAAAAGTTACTTCTCATAAGCCGAAATCATGAAGTAGTCACGACATATAGGGAGATAGAAATGAACAATCCATTGGACTTGGAACATGTCATTGCCAGCACTCGCGAAGTCCTCGCTCAGCTGTTGGTGATGGGCGCCGATGAAATTGATGAACACAGCAGTATCGTCGAAGACCTCGGTGCCGACTCGCTCGACATCGTCGACCTGAGTTTCCAGCTGGGCCGCCAGTACGGCTGCACGCTGCCAAAAACCAGCGTACTGGACCACGCCGTGGCGGTGTGCGGCGACGCCAGCGAATTTCTCGCCAGCGGCCGTATCACCGAAAGCGGCAAGGCCCTGCTCGAGCAAAGCCTGAGTGCCTACACCCCGGATCAACTGAAGGCAGGCATGCAGCCAGCTCAGGTCTTCGCCGCGACCACCGTGCGCAACTGGGCCAACCAGTGCCGCAACCTCTTCAACTACCTGCCGGCCTCCTGCCCGGATTGCGGCGCTCACCAGGCCGTGCTGAACGAGCGTCAGCAAGTGGTCTGTGGTGCGTGCAGTGCACGTCTGGTGCCGGCGGATGGTGACGAAGTGTCCCGTCAACTGGTCGAGCAGTTTGTCGCCACTCACGTCAAAGAGACGGTGTAGGAGTTCTCATGCGGGCACGAGAAGTCTATGTGAGCGGGTTCGGTCTGGTTGCGCCCATGGCGCTGGACGCTGCCACGTTGTTCGAGCGGATTTGCCGGAAGCAATCCTGTGTCCGCGAACATCCTCGGTTCAAGGCGCTGGGTTTTGCCAACAGCGCGGCGGGGTTTATCGACGACGCGCAGTGGCAGCGGATCGGCGCGGGTTTCGGCGGCAACGTGGCGCTGCACCCACGGCAAAGCGTGCTGGCCGAGTACGTGGCCCGTCAGGCACTGGAACATGCCGGTCTGACGCCGGCGGATTTTGCCCACAGTCGCAGCGGCCTGTTTCTGGGGGCCAACAAGTACTGTGCCGACAGCCATGACTTGCAGCGGGTCAGCCGTTGCATGGACCCGGCCGGCCGCGTTGACCTCGATCAGTTGCTGGACAACCCGGCCCCGTCGAGCGCGAGGTTCGTGCGGCGGGTCGACCAACAGACCCAGCATCTGGCCGACCGGCTCGGTATCCGCGATCACATCTCCACTCACTCCGATGCCTGCGCCGCCGGCACCATGGCCATCGGCAGTGCTTACCGGGCCATCGAGCGCGGCGAGATCGACGTGGCTCTTTGCGGCGCCGTCGAACTGATGGCCAACGAATTGCCTTATTACATGTTCAACAGCCTTGGGGCGCTGTGTCAGGCCGATCTGCCTGCGAGTGAGCAAAGTCGCCCGTTCATGCCGGACCGCAGTGGTTTTGTACTCAGCGAAGGTTCGGCGATGGTCGTGCTCGAATCCGCCGCGCACGCCCAGCGGCGCAAGGCCGCGCCACTGGGGCGGGTGCTGGGTTACGCGAATGTCTGCGAGGCCCAGAAGATGACGTCCAGTAGCCGCGACGGCAGCAAATACGAGGAATGCATGGAAGCTGCAATCGAAGATGCCGGGCTGCTGCGCAGTGCCGTGCAACACGTCAACACCCACGGCACCTCCACTCAGGCCAACGACAGTTGTGAAGCGCTGGCGCTGCAACGGTTGTTCGGTGGATGCCAGGACTTCATGACCTTCACCGCGAACAAGTCCGCCATCGGCCACTCTCTGGCCGGCAGCGGTGCGATCGAAGCGGTGCTGTCGTTGATCAGTCTGCGCGAGGGGGTGCTGCTGCCAACCCTGAACTATCAGCATGAGCGTAGCGAATACCCGTCGCTGAAATTCCTGAGCGAACCGGCGCGGCAGCCGATCAGCGTGGTGATGTCCAATTCGTTCGGCTTCGGCGGCATCAACAGCTCGCTGGTTCTGGGGAGGGCATGACATGAACCGAGCCATCTATATCAATGCCGCTGCCGTGCTGAACGCGGCCGGCAGCGAATGCGCCGACTTGCTTGGCACCCCGCCGGCAGCCCAGCCACTGGCCTTTGACCCTCGGCGCCAGGCATTTGCCTTGCCGACGCCGCGTCTGGCCAGTGACCTGTTCGACCGCAAAATCCAGCGCAGCGTCGAGCCGCAGGGGTTGCGGCTGCTGCATTGCACCGCGCGGCTGGCGCCAGCGCTGGCGGCACTGCAATTGCCCGCGTCGCGCATCGCCCTGACGGCGGCCATTCCGGAGGTCGACGCCCCGAGCCCTTGCTGGGACGCGGTGCAAGCGATCATCGAACAGCCGCAAAAACAGCTTGTGCAACTGCTGGCCAATACGCCGCCGCTGCACGCGCTGACCCTGCTCAACAGCAGCGTTATGGCTTACGTCGCCGAAGCGCTGAATTGCCATGGGCCGATGGGCGGTTTCTGTTCTCAGGACAACGCCGGGCTCGATGCGCTGATCGAAGCCTGCCAGCAGATCGGCGAACGCCGTGCCGATGCGGCGCTGGTGGTCAGCAGCAGCCCGAACCTGACGCCGGCTCTGTACCTGCGGGACTCCGATCCGGCAGGCGAACCGGTTTTCGGTGAAGGCGCAGCGGCTTTGCTGCTGGCCGCGACTCCGCCTGCGGGGGCGACACAGATGCTGCGTGTGGCCGGTTTTGCCCGCGGCTACAGCGCCGATCCGCAGCGCGCTGCTGCGGTCGGTCAACGTGTGATCGAACAGGCCCTGAGTCGCGAGAAGCTGCGTCTGGGCGACGTCGAGCACCTCGTCGGCAACGGCGATGACGCTCAATTGATGAGCGTGCTCCAAGCCTCCCGGCACGGCCTGCGCCACACGCGGGTCTTCACCGGTGAGTTGGGCGCCAGCGGCCTGTTGACCGATGTCGCCCTGACGTTGCACCTCAGCCGTGAAGCGGCCGCGACGCCGGGCTACACGTTGCTTGTCAGCCACACCCGCGCCGGTCACTGGGGCGCGTTGCTGTTGGCCAGTGAAACCATGGAGAAGCACGCATGAGTGCGACACGGATTGTGATCACCGGAATGGGCGCCGTCACCGGCTTCGGTTTCGAATGGCAGACCCTCTGGGAAAAAATGCTCGGCGCCGAACATTGTGTGCGGCCGTGGCAACCCGATGACGTGGACGACGGGACATTTGCCGTGCGCTATGCCGCGCCTGTCGACATGCGCCTGATGCCGGAAAAACTGCAAGACCACCCGGCCTGGACGTTGCCCCTGGAAAAGCGCAGCCGCTTTGGCTGGGTGGCTGCCACCCAGGCGGTCAGCGACAGCGGCCTGCAGCCAGAGCAGTTGCGCGGCGCGGCGGTGTTGTGTGCCTCGGGTGCACCGCAGCACATGCTCGCCGACATGCTTTTGACCGAGTCGCCGCAGGGCGGTGTGCCGGGCTGGCAGCATTTGATGTCGCGATCGGCCCAGGTCAGTGCCGAAGGTTCGCTGCGTCAGAGCAATGACCGGCTGGCGCGTGTGATCGCCGACGATCTGGGGTGTGAAGGACCGGTGATCAACATCAGCAGTGCCTGCGCCGGTGCTTCTCAGGCCATCGGCAATGCCTTTCAGATGATTCGACGTGGCGAAGTCAGCGTGGCGCTGGCCGGCGGTGCCGATTCGGTGCTCAACCTGGACACCATGGCCGCGCTGTACCTGCTCGGCGCCGCCTCGGGCGAACAACGCTGGGGCGCCGATCTGTGCCGGCCGTTCGACCGCGACCGCAGCGGCTTGATTGCCGGTGAGGGCGGTGGTTTTGTCGTCCTCGAAAGCCTCGAGCATGCCCTGGCCCGTGGCGCGACGCCCTATGCCGAAGTGCTGGGTTTCGGCAGCAGCCTGGATGCCTACAAGGTCACCGCGCCACAACCGCAAGGACGCGGCGCCGCACTGGCGATGCAGGCAGCGCTGGACGACGCCGGCCTGCGCGCACAGCAGATCGACCTGATCAATGCCCACGGTACCTCGACCCCGCTCAACGATGTTGCCGAAACCCTGGCGATCAAGAGCGTATTCGCCGAACAGCAGCATTATCGGGCGTTGGCGGTCAGCGCCAACAAATCGCAATTCGGCCATCTGATTGCGGCCGCCGGTGCGCCGGAATGCATCGTCACTGCGCTGGCCTGCCTGAATGACCAGATCACGCCAACGGTGAACCGGCATACCGCCGATGAACAGTGCGATCTGGATTATTGCCCCGGTCAGGCTGTCAGCCGTCGGGTTGATTACGCGCTGAGCAATTCCTTCGGATTCGGTGGCCTCAACACCTCGCTGGCCCTTGGCAAATATCGGGAGCACGGACAATGACTCATGCCACCGCGCGTATCGCCATTGCCGGTAGCGGCTGTGTGTTGCCCAGCGGTTGGGGCGTCGACCGATTGTGGTCGGCGGCCCTTGAAGGTCGCAGCGCGATCTCGCCCCTGCAATCGTCGCTGTTGCACAGTGAGCGGGTCGTCGCATTCGGCCACGTCAGCGATGCGGCGCATCAACGCAGTCGCCAGGACGTCGCGCAAAACCTGCAGCGTTACTGCCCGCCGGCGGTGATCTGGGGTGTCAGCGCGGTGCGTCAGGCGTTGGCGCAAGCCGGACTCGAGCCGGGTGCCAGCGACGTGCGTTTCGGTCTCTATTGCTGTCAGGGCGGCTACACCCATCCATCGCTGACGTCCTACGGCGAACTGCTGCAGGAATGTCAGACCGAGAACGGTGCCGACATGCGACGCCTCGCCCAACGGGTGCTGCAGGAGCGTGCGCTCGATCCGTTTCTGGTGCTCAAAAGCCTGAGCAACGGTTTGCTCGGCGTGGTCAGTCTGGCGCTGAAACTGGAGTGCGAGTGCAACGCCTACATGCAAGGCGTGGCCGGTAATCTGGCGGCGCTGCGTGAAGCCTGCGCGGCGCTGCACAGTGGCCGCATTGATGCGGCGATTGTGGTGGGTGCCGGCAGTGAGCTCGATCCGCTGGCGCTGGCTGCCCTGGCCGAGGCCGGTGTGATCAGCACCGACGGTTCGCAGCACCTGCGCGCATTCGATCGCCAGGGACACGGCGGCATTGTCGGCGAAGGCGCTGCGGCCGTGGTGCTGCGACGTACCGATGACCTGCCGGCCAGGCCGCAGACCTGTCTGACAGGGCTCTTTGCGCACCCACGCCTGGACTCGCTGAACCTGCCGGACAAACAGGTTGATTTGCTGATCAGCAGCGCCACCGGTGACCCGCAAAAGGACGCCGACCTGGCCCGCACACTGGCGCGAACCGGTGCCGCGCACATCACCAGCAGCACGCCGCTGACCGGCATTCTCAGTGGTGCGCCGAGCCTGGTGGATCTGATTCTCGCCCGGCAAACCCTGCAGGCGCAAAGCGTCGCTCCGATCATCGGTCTTGAGCAACCGGTGGACCCGCATCTGCCGTTTGTCATGGCGCAGCCGCGCGATGCCGTGCTGCACGATTGCCTGGTCATCAACCGCGACGACAACGGCTTCAGCGCCTGTTTTCAACTGGAATTTCACGCGGCCGACTGACTGTCCGGACGCAACGCAGCGCATCTGATTTTTCACTCAAGGGATATAACTGTCATGGATTATCGCGATTACGTACGGCCGAAATTCGTTGAACTGATGCAGGCCCTGGGCCTGGAGTGCCAGTTCCATCGTGCGCTCGGCAGCAAACTGTTTTACCGCGACAAGCAGGGCGCAGAGGTGACCGTCACCGACTTCCTCGGCGGTTACGGGGCCGCGCTGTATGGCCACAACGATCCGCAATTCGTCGATCAGCTCTGCAGCCTGTTGCGTGCCGATGTGCCGTTCAACGCGCAGATGTCGGTGCGCGGTGCCGCCGGCCAGTTGGGGCGCGAACTCAGTGAGGCGTTCAACCGTGAGCTGAACAACAACGAACGCTACATTTCGACCTTCTCCAACAGCGGCGCCGAGTCGGTGGAAATCGCCGTCAAGCACGCCGAATACCGTCGTCAGAAAAACCTGCAGAAGCAATTCGACGAGCGCGATTTCGCCCTCGCCAATCTGGTTGCCAGCGACAAGGCTTATGTCGAACTGGACATCGACGATCTCGATTTGCCTGCGGGCCTGCTGCCGCAGAATCTGTCCTGCGTCACCGTGCGCCAAGTGGCCGAAGCGGTGCGTCAGCACAACCTGGCGCAGTTGCATGTCGAGCCGGTGTTCCTGGCTGTGCGCGGCAGCTTCCACGGCAAACTGGTGAACACCGTTCAGTTGACCTATGGCAAGCAGTACCGCAAGCCGTTCGCCCGTTTCGGTCTCAACGTCGAGTTCATCGACCCGCAGCAGCCGCAGCAATTGCAAGAACTGCCGGCCCGGCATATCCGTCACTGGCTGAGCCTGGAATGGAGCGGTGAAACCCTGCAGGTACGGCGCGAGGCGTTCAGCGCGATCACCGCAGTCCTGCTCGAACCGATCCAGGGCGAAGGCGGCATCAACGAGTTCGCCGGCGAGTTCTACCTGGGCCTGCGCCGCCTGTGCAACGAGCAGCAGTGCCCGTTGATCATCGACGAAGTGCAATCGGGTTTCGGCCGCACCGGCACCTTGCTCGGCGCCAGCCATTTCAACTTGCAGGGCGATTACTACTGCCTGTCGAAAGCCCTGGGCGGTGGCCTGATGAAAATCGCCGCGACGGTGATCCGCGCCAGCCACTACGAAAACGATTTCAGCTACATCCACAGCTCGACCTTCGCCGAAGACGATGCGTCCTGCCATATCGCCCTGTCGGCCCTGCGCCGTTTGTTTGAGAACGACAGCGCGATGCTCAAGGACGTGAACAAGAAGGGCGAATACCTCAAATCTTCGTTGCTGGAACTCAAGGCGGCCTATCCGGACGTCATCGCCGACGTGCGCGGCCGCGGCTTGCTGCTGGGTTTCGAACTGCACGACCTGACTGGCACCAGCTCACTGGTTCAGGCATCGGCGCAGTACAACGACGCGCTGGGCTACATCATCGCCGGCTACCTGCTGCAATTCGAATACCTGCGCGTGGCGCCGTCGGGCAGCAACGCCAATGTGATCCGTCTGGAACCGCCGGTGTGCATCACCTTTGCGGAAATTGACGGGTTGATCGCTTCCCTGCAAAAAGTCTGCGACATGCTGCGCCGCCGCGATGCCTTCCCGCTGGCCGCCGGTGTGTGTGCCGACAGCATCGCTGACGTGCCAGCACGCGAGGTCAGCTTCAAGGAGACCGAAACCCGCCCAAAGTCTGACGAGAACGTGCGCGTGGTGGCTCGCGTGGCGTTCATCAACCATTTGATCGATTCGGACATGCTCAGCGATGTCGATCCTTCGCTGTCGACCCTGAGCGCTGAACAGAAGCGCGAGTTCATCAAACGCATGGCCCCCGAGCGCCGTGCCGCGCCGATCGGCCCGGTGCAGATTCGTTCGAAACTCGGCACGGCGGTGGAGTTCACCTTGTACCCGCTGTGCATGGACTCCGATGCGATGGCTGCGTATATCGCCAGCGGTGATCTGCAAACCATCCGCGAAGAGGTTGGTAATCGCATCAAGGATGCCCGCGCCGATGGCTACAGCGTCGCCGGTCTGGGCATGTACACCTCGATCGTGACCAACAACTGCCAGGCGCTGCAGATTCCTGACATGGCGCTGACTTCCGGCAATGCACTGACCATCGGCATGGGCCTGGAAGCCATCGAACAGGGCTGCAAGCAACAGGGCCTTGAGCTGGGCGAGCAGACTGCAGCGGTAGTCGGCGCCGCCGGCAACATCGCTTCGACCTATGCCTCGTTGTTGTCGACCAGTGTCGAGCACCTGATTCTCATCGGCAGCGGTCGCGACGGTTCGCTGCGCCGCCTGGAGAAAACCGCTCAACAGATCTACGCCGAAGCCGCCCGGGCGATTCTCAAGGGGGTCGCCGAACACGATCGTCTCGCCCGGCGCTTGCAGCAAATCGACGGTATCGAAGCGCTGCTGCAGGCCCACGGCAACAGCGCCGACCTCGGTCAACGCGTGGCGAAGCTGGTTGAAGAACGCCTGGGCGCCAACGCCTTTATCACGGTCAGCAACGATCTTGAGGTGTTGAAGCAAGCGCGCATCGTGCTCTGCGCGGCGAATGCACCGCAGCCGTTTCTCTTTGCCGAGCACTTTGCTGAAAACAGCGTGATCTGCGACATCGCCGTGCCGCTGAACGTTGACCAGAACCTCGCCAGCCAGCGCGCCGACGTGCTCTACATGCATGGCGGCATCGTGCAGACGCCACTGGGCGATGGCCTGGTGAAAAACGTCCGCGCCTACCTCAAGCAAGGTCAGCTGTATGCGTGCATGGCCGAGTCGGTGCTGATGGGCCTGTCCGGTATGAAACAGCACTACTCCTACGGCGACATCAGCCGCGAGCAAGTGCAGCAGATTCGTGCACTGGCCGCGACCCACGGCTTCAGCCTCGCCCAGTTCAAAACCGACAACTCGCTTTAAGGAACGGTCATGCCGAATAAAGTAGCAGTGGTGACCGGTGGCAGTCGCGGCATCGGTCGGGCGATTGTCCTGACCCTCGCCCGTGCGGGTTATCAGATCGCGTTCAGTTACGTGCGCGATGAAGTGGCGGCGATGGCCTTGCGCGATGAAGTGCAGGCGTCGGGCATCGACTGCCTGGCGCTGCAATGCGACGTCGGTAACGGCGAGAGCATCAAGGCGTTTTTCGAACGGGTCGACCAGCATTTCCAGCGTGTCGATCTGTTGGTCAACAACGCCGGCATTACCCGTGACGGCTTGCTCGCGACGATGTCGGCCCGCGACATCGTCGAGGTGATCCAGACCAACCTGATCGGCACCCTGCTGTGCTGTCAGCAGGTGGTTCCGGGCATGATGCGCCAGCGCAGTGGCTGCATCGTCAATATCAGTTCGGTGGCGGCGCAAAAACCCGGCAAGGGCCAAAGCAATTATGCCGCGGCCAAGGGCGGGGTCGAGTCGCTGACTCGTGCCCTGGCTGTTGAATTGGCGCCGCGCAACATTCGCGTCAATGCGGTAGCGCCGGGCATCGTCAAGACCGAGATGAGCACGGCGCTGATCGGCAGTCAGGAGGAAGAAATCCAGTCGCGCCTGCTGATCAAACGCTACGCCGAACCTGAAGAAATTGCCGAAGCGGTGCTGTACCTCGCTGATCGCGGTTTGTACCTGACCGGGGAGGTCCTGCCGGTCAACGGCGGGCTGAAAATGCCATGAGCCGGACCATTCTGATTACTGGTGCCGCCAAGGGCATCGGTCGCGCGGTGGCGGAGAATTTCGCCACCGAGGCCGACAATCGTCTGATCCTGCTGGATCTCGATCTGCCGGAACTGCAGCGCTGGGTCGATGAACAACACGCGCAGATCAAGGCACGGGTCGAAACCCACGCGGCGAACATTGCCGACCTGCCGGCGATGGAGGCGTTCTTCAAGACCCTCGGTTCGCAAGTCGAATACGTTGATGTGCTGGTCAACAGCGCCGGTATCTGCAACGAGAACGAGCCGGAGGATTTGCACAACTGGCACAAGGTGATTTCGGTCAACCTCAACGGCACGTTCTACGTGACCTCGTTGTGTCTGGCGCTGATGCCCGATCGGGGCCGGATCATCAACATGTCGTCGATCCTCGGTCGGGCCGGCAAGGTGCGCAACACCGCGTACTGCGCGTCCAAGCACGGCATCGTCGGCATGACCAAGGCGCTGGCGCTGGACCTGGCGTCGCGGCAGATCACCGTCAACGCGATTCTGCCGGCCTGGATCGATACGCCGATGTTGCAGGGTGAACTGGCGACGCAAGCGGCGATTGCCGGTTTGACCCAGGAACAGATCGTGCGCAACGCGAAGAAGAAACTGCCGATGCGCCGTTTCATCCAGAGCGAAGAAGTGGCGGCGATGGTGCGTTACCTGGCCAGTCCCGAGGCTGGTGGGGTGACTGCCCAGAGCCTGGTGATTGATGGCGGTGTCGGGTTGGGAATGTAACGATGCCTCGATTTCACATCAGCCACCTCGCCTGTGCCGTGTGGACGTGCCTGGCCGCGCCCGCCGCGATGGCCGAATTCACCGTCGATGATCTCAAGCCGGATTACGCCGACGGTGAAGTCGGCGTGGCCACGGCCGTGCGCCTGCACGGTGACGATCAGGTCACGCAGAAAGCCGTGTACTTCAAGGCCAACCTGGAAGACAACTGGGACGGCGGTTACTACAAGGCCAAGGGCCGCGTGCGGTATGACGCGCGCTACGACGGCAACCAACCGTACAGCGAGCGGGCGCGGGACAAATACCGTTTCGATGCCGATTGGCGGCACTTGTATGTGGGCCATGCGCTGGGCGATGGCGAGGTGACGGTCGGCTGGCAGCAAGTGGTCTGGGGGCGTGCCGATGAGTTGCGCGTGCTCGATCAGATCAACCCGCTGGACTACCGCGACGGCCTGACCCCGCTGCTCGAAGACAGCCGCATCGCCGTGCCGATGGTGCGGTTTGCGCAACCGGTGGGCGAGTGGGAGCTGGAAGCGCTGTGGATCACCGATTTTGTGAAAAACCAGCCGCCGGTGGCCGGCAGTGAGTTTGCCGCGCCACTGTTTGCCGCGCCGGACCCGCAATATTTCCTGCTCGATTCCAAACCTGGCTATGACGGTGACAAGGGTTATTCCTATGGCCTGAGCGCCAACGGCCGGATCGGCGCGGTAGACGCCAGTTTTGTCGCCTTGAGCGCCCGTCAGCAGGACCCGGTGTACGCGGTCGAAGGCCTCGCCGACGACGGTCGCACTCGGCTGGAACGGCAGTTTCCCCGTTACACCATGGGCGGTGCCGGGCTGGCGATCGACGCCGGGCACAGCATCGTGGTGCGCAGCGAGGTGGCGTATTTCGACAACTGGCGCGTGACCAATCCGACGCGTGCCTACGGTGCCGACAGCACGCCGATGGTCAAGTCATTGCTGGGGGTCGATTACCTGTTGCGCGACTGGCTGATTTCCGCGCAGTGGCAGGAACAAGTGCTGCTCGACTGGCAGGACGGCATGTTGCAGGACAAGCGCGAACCGCTGTTCACCCTGTCGGCCGAAGGCACCCATTGGCAGGACCGTCTCAAGAGTCGTCTGGTGGCCGCCGCCTCGCCACCGTTTCAGGACAACGCATTGCTGCAAGGCATCTTCACCTACAAACCGGTGGACTACATCAAGCTCGGCCTGGAAGTGGACGTGTTCTTCGGCAGACCTGACCGGTCTTTCGGCGAGTACCGCAAGCACGACCAGCTGCGCCTGTCGGCCGGCTATCTGTTTTAACCCCATTGCGCCTGTCGCCACGCTGGTGCAGGCGCCCACGCATTCATCCGATGAAAAGGGAAGTTCTTATGTTGCCGTTTTTGAAAAGTCTGACCACCGCCGCATTTATCCTGGGCAGCGCCTGCGCCTGCGCCAGTGCCGCCGAAGCCGGCAATGCCGATGACATCATCCGTCAGGTGCGTGATCGCAACGACGGTAACAGCTTCATGTCCCAGGTCTCGTTGATCCTGCATGACAAGAAGGGCAATACCCGGGTTCGCGAGTTCACTTACCTGCAAAAGGACTACCCGGACAGCGACAAATTCAGCATGTACTTTTCCGCGCCGACCGACGTGCGTGACGTTGCCTTCCACATCGAAAACCCCCACGAAACCCTGGGCCTGGAAGACAGCCAGTGGATGTACCTGCCGGTCAGCCGCCAGACCCGCCGCATCTCCACCACCGACAAGCGCGGCTCGTTCATGGGCAGTGAGTATTCGTATGCCGACCTGGACAAGATCCGCGTCAAGGATTACTCGCAGAAACTCGTCGGCGAAGAGCAGATCAAGGGCCGCGACTGCTACGTGATCGAGCGCGAACCGGCATCCCCTGAAGTGCTGGCCAAGACCGGCTACAACAAGCTGAAAGTGTGGATCGACAAGCAGAACTTCCTGGTCATGCGCCAGGACTTTTTCGACGTCAAAGGCGTGTTGATCAAGCAGATGCGCACGCAGAAAGTCGCGACCATCGACTCGATCGACAGCATCGTGCTCAGTGAAACCGAACACTTCATCGACGGCACGCGCTCGGAAATGCGCTTCAACCAGTTGCAGTACAACGTCCCGCTGGAAGACCGCCTGTTTACCCAGACCGCGATCAAGCGCGGCCTGAAATCCGGTGACTTGCCGGAATTTGCCGTGTCTGCCCGCTAAGCGCCGACCCCGACGACCTGGAACCGCATGATCATGGAAAGATATCTGAATTTCGTCGAGCGTTATGCGCGGGCGATTGTTTTCCTGCTGGTGGCGATTACCGCGTATTTCACCTATACGCTGGGCGCGCTGGTCTCCGACACCAACCCTTATCTGCTCAAGGAAAGCCACCCGGCGCGCAAGACCATCATCGACTTGCAGGGTGAGTTCACCGGCACCTTCGACTCGGTGATGGTGGCGCTGAACAACCCGCAGACGGTGTTCAACAAGCAGACGCTCAACGCGCTGTTTTCGATGTCGCAGTCAGTGCGCAAGATGATTCTGGCCAACGATGCCGACAAGGAGCAACTGGCGCAAATCGTCGGCAAGTACCCGAATGACAGCCGCGCGCAGTTGTTGACCCGGGACATCCTGGAGGGCGGCTTTTCACAGAACGACTATGCCCAGGCCAAGGCTTTGCGTGACCATGCGCAGAGCCAGAACTGGGACTCGCACGATCAGCTGTTCCTGACCTTTCTCGCCGAGCGGATCAACCCGATCCGCGAAATGGCCTCGATGGGCGACCTGGAAAACATCGTCCTGACCGACGACGGCGAGCTGTTGATCCACAAGACCCTCAATGCCTATGACATGGACCCGGCCGTGGTCGAGTCGCAGATCATGGGCAACGAATTGATGGTCGACGGGGTGGTGTCCAAGGACAAGAAAGTCGCGATGCTGGTGGCCGAACTCGGCACCAAGCAGGACGATGCCCAGGCGCAACTGCGCGCCTATCAGATCGTGCGCGGCATCGTTGCGCAGTACCAGGCCGAGCATCCGGAGTACAAGGACGAAATCTTCATTGCCGGCATGCCGATCTTCATCGCCGCGCAACAGGAAATCATCGACCACGACCTGGCCGTGCTGTTCCCGATTGTGTTTTTGCTGATCACCCTGTTGCTGACTTTCTTCTTCCGCAAACCGCTGGGCGTGCTGTTGCCGCTGTTCAATATTCTGTTCTGCACCATCTGGACCCTCGGGCTGATGGCGCTGTTGCGGGTGCCGTTCGACCTGCTGACCAGTGTGCTGCCGGTGTTCCTGTTCACCATTTGCTGCTCGGACGCGATCCATGTGATGGCCGAATATTACGAGCAGAAAAACGCTGGCAAGAGCAACCGCGAAGCCAACCGTGAAACCCAGCGCCTGATGGTGGTGCCGGTGGTGTTGACGACGGTGACGACCATCGCCACGTTCATGATTTCCACCACCAACAACATTGTCAGCATTCGCAATTTCGGCGTGTTCATGTCCATCGGCCTGACCGCGGCATTGATCATTTCGCTGTTGCTGATTCCGGCGTGGATCTCGCTGTGGGGCAAGGATCAGCCGGCGCAAGCCAAGACTGACGTGCACAAGGAATCGATCATCTCGCGTTACCTGGTCGCGTTCTGCGCCTGGATGATCCGCTTTCGCAAGCCGATCCTGATGGTCGTGCTGCCGCTGCTGGCGCTGGCCACGGTGTTCACCTTCCGCGTCGATATCGAAGACTCCGGCATTGCCTACTTCAAGCCTGAGAGCCACATTCGCGTGTCCGATCAATTCATCAACCACGCGAAGGTCGCGGGCACGGCGCCGGGCTGGATCGCCATCGACAGCAAGGAGCCGCGCGGGGTGCTGACCACCGACGTGGTGCAGTTCATCGACAAGCTCGACCATTTCATCAAGCAGCAGCCGAACGTCAGCTACGGCTACTCGCTGGCCACTTACGTCAAGCGCATGAACCTGGTGCTCAACGACATGAACCCGGATTATCTGCGGGTGCCGAATGCCGTGGAGAAGGTCACGTCGGTCAATGATGACGGGCAGGTCGAGCAGTTTGAAGTGCCGGGCAATTCGCTGATCGAGCAACACGTGATGCTGTTCGAAAACGGTGGCGGCTCCGACCTGAACAACGTACTCAATGCGGACTTTTCCAAGGCCTTGACCCTGTACACCATGACCTCGTCGGTCGCCAGCGACTATCAGGGCATGCTCGATCGCCTCGATGCCTGGTTGCTGATCAACAAACCCGCCAACCTCGAGGTGACCCACGCCGGCACGCCATTGATCTGGACCGGTGTGCTGCAGGAAATAACTCAGGGCCAGGTATTGAGCTTTTCCCTGGCGCTGCTGGTCGTCACGCTGATGATGATGTACTGGCTCAAGTCGGTGCGCCTCGGGATCCTCGGCATGCTGACCTTGCTGACCACTTCGGTGACGGTCTACGGCTTCATGTTCCTGTTCAACATCGAACTGAACATCGGCACGACGCTGGTGACGTTCCTGGTGGTGGGCGTGGTCGATTACGCGGTGCACCTGCTGTCGCGCATCAAGCTGCTGGTGCAGCAGGGCATCGAAATTGATGCGGCGATTCTGCAGGCGATGCACAGCGTCGGACGCTCGACGGTGATCAACGTGGTGATCTTCTCCGTGGGCTTCATGGCGCTGCTGTTTTCCGACTTCAAACCGATCGTCGACCTCGGTGCACTGGTGGCGATGGCGCTGTTTTCCAGTGGGGTCATGACCATTGTGCTGGTGACGCTGGTATCGCCGTGGTTCTTTGCGGCGATTGCGCCAGTGCATGCGCCGGTTCAGGCCCCCCGCACTGAGGCAGAGACAGAGGCGGTGCCGGGCTGATTCGCCGCCGACCGGGTGCGCAGGCCCTGAGGTGGCAGGCGAGCCCGGTCATACGGTGCAGCAGGGTTTTCAGTTCAGTGTATTGCCCGGGTTTTTTTCGCCATAGCGGGCGATGCGCTCGAACTGACATTCCTGGCGGGCATCGTTGAGATTGTTCTCAAACGCTTCAAGGCCGTCGTGCAATTGCTGCAAATCGCCGATCTGGGACACCAGTTCGGCTTTTTTTTCGGCAATCGCACGTTGCGCCATGTCCCAGGGAAACTCGTCGCCACGGTAGTTGTTGAGGATCACCTGCAGCTCTTTGAGCTTGAAGCCCAGTTGCTGGGCGCACTTGATGAACGTCAACACTTCAACGCTTTGCTGGCTGTAGATGCGGTATTTGCCTTCACGCTTGGGCTCGGGCAACAGGCCGATTTCTTCGTAATGGCGAATGCTTTTGACTGTGGTGCCCGACAGCTGGGCGGCTTTGCCAATGTACATAAAGGTCCGTCTCGATGATCAAACAGGGCGTAGCGCGATCAGGCGTCATGCCAGATCGGGGGGCGATTATATGTCGAATATCATCGAGGTATTGCAACTGTGCGTAAATGACGCGCACAGGCGACGGACGGGCCTGTGACGGCAGCCCGGTGGCGGACTGACGGCGGCGACTGCGCCGTCAGTGGTTCAGACAGGCACCGTCAGCTGGCGGCGGTTGCCCGGGCCTGTTCGAGCCAGATATCGCGCTGGCCGGGTTTGGAGCCCAGGATCGGTCCGAACGTCAGGGTTTTCAGGGGTTTGATCCCGCAGAATTCCAGGGTGGTCTTGCGCATCTGGTGCAGGCCCGGCATGCGATAGATCCACTTGTAATACCAGGGCGGCGTGTCCATGGTCACCAGCAGGTGTGCAGTGCGTCCCTTGAGCAGCTTGTCCGGAAAGGCTTTGCCCTCACGGTACTTGAAGGCGAATCCGGGCAGAAAAATCCGGTCGAGGAAGCCCTTCAGCAGCGCCGGAATCCCGCCCCACCAGATCGGATAGACAAACGTCAGGTGCTCGGCCCAGGTGATATCGGCCTGGGCTTGCAGCAGATCCGGCTCCAGCGGCTGCACCTTGTTGTAGCCCTCGTGCAGCACGGGGTCGAAATCCAGCGCATCCAGGCGTAGCAGGCGGACGTCATGCCCGGCGTCTTTGGCCGCCTGCACGTAGGTCTCGCTCAATGCCCCGCAAAAACTGTCGGTGGAGGGGTGCCCCAGAATCACGAGCATTCGTTTGCTCATTGTGTGTACTCCTGAAATGAAGCGCACAGGATAGAGTCTGCCCCTAGCGGTAGAGTCAAGGCGTCAATGCGTCGAGCAAGGCCCGTGCGTAACCGGGCAACTGCGCGAAATCCCGCGCGCAGAGTTGCAGGGCGCGGTTCGCCCAGATCTCGTCGAGCGGTCGGCACACCAGCGAATGCACCGAGGCCCAGCGCTCGACCGCGACCCTCGGCACGATCGCCAGCCCCGCCCCGCGCGCCACCATGCGCATGACTCCGTCAAAGCCATCGGTGCGGATGCGGATCGCCATGCGCTGACCGATGTGCAGCGCCTGTTCCTCCAAGTGAATGGCCAGCGCGCTATGGGCGCCGAGCGCGACGAAATCATGCGCCAGGGTTTGCGCAAAAGTCAGGGAAGGCTGCTCGGCCAGCGGATGCGCCGGCGGCAGGATCAACACCAGCGGATCATCGCGAAAGGCGCGGGTCTGTAGACCGTGGGTGTCCACCGCATCGGAGACAATCCCGATGTCCGCTGCGCCCTGGCGCAGGGCGTGGGTGATGCGTGCGCTTGGCAGTTCTTGCAGATCAATGTCGAGATTGGGATGACTGCGCAGAAAGTCCGCCAGCACCTCCGGCAGGTATTCGGTGATCGCCGTGGTGTTGCACAGCAAGCGCACCTGGCCTTTCACGCCTTGGGCGTATTCGGCCAGATCCTGCTGCATGCGTTCGGCCTGCTGCAGAAGGATCCGTGCGTGTTGCGCCAGCGCTTTGCCGGCGGCAGTCGGGGTGACGCCACGGCGGCCGCGCTCAAGAAAATCGATGCCAAGCGAGGCTTCCATGGCGCGGATTCTGGCGCTGGCGGCGGCCAGGGATAAATGGCTGCGGGCGGCGCCGGCGGTGATGTTGCCGGTGTCGAGGATGTGCAAGTAGAGGCGCAGGTCGGTGAGGTCGAAGTGCATGGTTGGCAGCCTCTGGTTTTGGTGGTGTCTGGGCGGGCCCCATCGCTGGCAAGCCAGCTCCCACAGAATTTTTGTTGATCACACATTTAGAGCTCAACACTGAAACCTGTGGGAGCTGGCTTGCCAGCGATGGGGCCAGAAGCGCCAAAGACAATATCAGCCTCTTGCTCAGTGAGAGGCACGCTCAGTATATGGCGGATTTTCAGCCAACCCCGACTGGCGCACAGTAGCGCCATGAACACACTCACAGATTTCTACCAAAACCTGGGACTGGCCCTGTCTTTACTGGTCATCGCGACCTTTGTCCTCGCCGGCCTGATCAAAGGCGTGATCGGCCTTGGCCTGCCCACCGTTGCGATGGGCCTGCTCGGTCTGGCTATGGCACCGTCACAGGCAGCCGCCATGCTGATCATTCCGGCTACGCTGACCAACGTCTGGCAACTGGCCTTTGGCGGGCATCTGAAAGGATTGCTCAAGCGTCTGTGGCCGATGCTGCTGATGATTTTCTTCGGCACCGGCGTCGGCACTTTGTGGATCGGCATGGCCGGTGGACATTGGGTGGTACGCGGACTGGGCGCGGCGTTGTTGCTGTATGCGTTGAGCGGGTTGTTCCTGCCAGCGATGCACGTCAAGCCGCGCCACGAAACCTGGCTCGGTCCGCTGTGCGGTTTGCTGACGGGCGTCATCACCTCGGCCACGGGCGTCTTCGTGATTCCGGCGGTGCCGTACATGCAGGCGCTGGGTTTGCGCCGGGATGAACTGGTGCAGGCGCTGGGTCTGTCCTTCACCGTTTCAACGCTGGCGCTGGCCGGTGGTTTGCTCTGGCGCGGCGCGCTGGGTGGCGGCGAATTGAGTGCCTCGCTGTTGGCGCTGATCCCGGCAGTGCTGGGCATGTTGCTCGGCCAATGGCTGCGTCAGCGGATCAGTGCGGTGTTGTTCAAGCGCGCATTCTTCATTGGACTGGGCGCGCTCGGCGCCCATTTGCTGATCAGCGGCTAGCCGACGACGCGCTGAGCATGTCGATCCGACGGATATCGAAATCGCGCTCCAGGTACGCCATGCGGTTCTCGAAAAACTCGCGCATGTGCGGCAGATTCGAATGCACGTCCAGATGCGCCTGGCTTTCCCAGATCTCGTAGAAGATGAACAGCGTCGGGTCTTCCTTGTCGCGCAGCATGTGGTACTCGATGCAGCCGGGCTCGGCGCGACTCGGTTCGACGTAAGCGCGAAACAGCGCTTCGAAGGCATCGGCTTTCTCCGGGCGAGTCTTGGCGTGCAGGATAAAACCGTGGTGTTCATTCATCAAAACAACTCCTCAAATACTGATAGCCGGAAATGCTATTGCAACAATCGGCATTAGATTCGTGCATTTTGATCAAATGTATTTTGCGCTCAAGCGGCTTATTCCGCGCGTGATGGGTGGGTAACCTGCCGCCATTCCTTTGCCCATCTTTCTCCAGCCCAATGGCTGTGCGAGGCGCTTTCATGAAAAAAGTATTGTTGCTCAATGGCGGTAAAAAATTCGCCCACTCCGATGGTCGCTACAACACCACCCTGCATGAAGCCGCACTGAGTGTGCTGGATCGCGGCGGTGTCGACGTCAAGACCACGTTCATCGACGAGGGCTACGACGTCGCAGAAGAAGTGGCCAAATTCCTCTGGGCCGACGTGATCATTTATCAAATGCCGGGCTGGTGGATGGGCGCGCCGTGGACGGTGAAAAAGTACATCGACGAAGTGTTCACCGAAGGCCACGGCAGCCTCTATGCCAGCGACGGTCGTACCCGTTCCGATGCGTCGCAGAAGTACGGCAGTGGCGGCCTGATCCAGGGCAAGCAATACATGTTGTCGCTGACCTGGAACGCGCCGCAGCAGGCTTTCGATGACCCGACCGACTTCTTCGAAGCCAAAGGCGTGGACGCGGTGTACTTCCCGTTTCACAAGGCCAATGAGTTTCTCGGCATGACCGGGTTGCCGACGTTCCTCTGTGTCGACGTGATGAAGCGGCCGAACATCGAGAACGATGTGGCGCGCTATGAGCGGCATCTGACAGAGGTGTTTGGCCTCCAGGCGTGAAGTGATTTCCTTGGGCCAGGCAAGTGATCTGTGGCGAGGGGGATTTATCCCCTCGCCACAATTGGATACCTTCCCCACAATACAAGGGTGATGATCAGCCCAAGGGATACCTGTGAAAGCCAGATCCGATGAATTGCAGATTTTCGTCTGCGTGATCGAGTGCGGTTCGATTTCTGCCGCAGCCGAGCAGGTCGGGCAGACGCCGTCGGCGGTCAGTCGCACCTTGTCACGGCTGGAAGCCAAGCTCGACACCACGCTGATCAACCGCACCACACGGCGCATGGACCTGACCGAGGAGGGTAAGTACTTCTTCGAGCAGGCCAAGCTGATTCTCGATCAGATGGACGCCCTCGAAGAGCGTCTGTCCTCGCGCCAGCAAACCCCGTCCGGACGCCTGCGGATCAACGCCGCATCGCCGTTCATGCTGCATGCCGTCGTCCCCTACATCGACGAATTCCGCCGCCTCTATCCGGACATCCAGCTCGAACTCAACAGCAATGACCTGATCATTGACCTGCTGGAACAAAGCACCGACATCGCCATCCGCATCGGCACCCTCGCCGATTCGACGCTGCACGCGCGCTCCCTCGGCTGCAGTCCGTTGCTGATCGTCGCCAGCCCCGCGTATCTGGAGAAACACGGCGCGCCGCAGCAAGTCGCCGATCTAGGCGAACACACCTTGCTCGGCTTCACCCAGAACGAAGGCCTCAACCAATGGCCGCTGCGCTACGTGCACGGCGACCGCTGGCCGATCACCCCGGCGATCAGTGCCTCCAGTGGCGAGACCGTGCGTCATCTGGCGCTGGAAGGTCAGGGCATCGCCTGCCTGTCGCACTTCATGACCATCGACGACATCCGTGCCGGGCGCCTCAAGGTGCTGCTGGCGGAATTCAACAGCGGTTATCGTCAGCCGATTAACGCCGTGTACTACCGTAACTCGCAACTGGCACTGCGTATTCAGTGCTTCCTCGATTTCATCCAGAGCAAACTCGTCGCTTACGCCAACGCCGACTTCAAGGGCTGATTCGTGACCTCTGCGCAAGAGTGAATTGGGCGAGGGCGGGTGTTTCCCGCACGCTCGGCGGCCGATACTCGCCCCATCACTTATTCACGCAGGGAGTTTCTCCATGAAGGTATTCATCACCGGCGCCGCCGGTTTTATCGGCGGCTCCATCGCCACCGGTCTGGTCCAGGCCGGGCACAATGTCACGGGCCTGGTGCGCAGCGCCGAGCAGGCTGATGAGCTGAAGGCATTGGGCATCACCCCGGTGATCGGCACCCTCGAAGACAGCACGCTGCTGGCCGCACAGGCCCGCGCGGCTGACGCGGTGATCAACGCCGCCAGCAGCGACCATCGTGGTGCGGTCGAAGCCTTGCTCGACGCGTTGCGCGGCTCGAACAAAGCGTTCCTGCACACCAGCGGTTCGAGCATCGTCGGCGATGCCTCGGGTGGTAAGTCCAGCGACGTTATCTACGTCGAAGACAACCTGCCGCCACCGACCGTCGACAAGGCGGCCCGCGTGGCCATCGACAACCTGATCCTCGCGGCGGCGAAAGACGGAGTGAATTCGGCGGTGATCTGCAACACCCTGATCTATGGCCACAGCCTGGGCGTCAATCGCGACAGCGTGCAGTTGCCGCGCCTGCTCAAACAGGCCCGCAAAAGCGGCGTGGTGCGGCACGTCGGCAGCGGCCAGAACATCTGGTCCAACGTGCACATCGAAGACGTCGTCGCCCTGTACCTGCTGGCGCTGACCAAGAATGTGCCGGGTACCTTCTACTTCGTCGAGAGCGGTGAAGCGTCATTCATCGACATGACCACCGCCATGGCCCAGGCCCTGAACCTCGGCCAGCCACAAGACTGGCCGCTGCAAGACGCCGAAGCCGAATGGGGCTACGAAATGGCCAACTACGGCCTCGGCTCCAACAGCCGCGTACGCGGCAAACACGCCCGCGAACTGCTGGGTTGGGCGCCGAAGCGTACGTCGGTGGTGGAATGGATTCGTAACGAAATGGTGTGAGTCGTACACCCCCTCTGTAAACACCAATGAACCTGTGGGCGCTGGCTCGCCAGCGATAGCGGTCGACCAGTCAGCATCTATGTTGAATGTGCGGCCATCATCGCTGGCAAGCCAGCTCCCACAGGTTTCTCATCTGTCGGAATGTCATGTAAATCCCGCCCTGTGATTTTCATTTATCGCGACAAGACATATCCGTTCGCGACACGCCTTACCTCTCCACGAAAATAACTTTCATGTGGTTTGAAAACTCGATCTCGAAATGATTTATGAGTTTCACAACCCATTCGAACGTGACCCTTTCGAGGAGTACCGCATGACGCCTTCCTTCGGCTATTGGCTGCTGGTCTATGCCGCCGTCGCCATCATCGCGCTGATCGTGTTGATCGCCCGTTACCGGCTCAACCCGTTCATTGTCATCACCTTGATTTCCATCGGTCTGGCGCTGGTGGCGGGGATGCCGCCATCAGGCGTGGTGGGGGCGTATGAGGCGGGGGTGGGCAAGACGCTGGGGCATATTGCGCTGGTGGTCGCGCTGGGGACGATGCTCGGCAAGATGATGGCCGAATCCGGTGGCGCCGAGCAGATGGCGCGCACGCTTATCGCGAAATTCGGCGAGAAGAACGCGCACTGGGCGATGGTCTGCATTGCGTTTCTGGTCGGCCTGCCGTTGTTTTTCGAAGTCGGTTTTGTCTTGCTGGTGCCGATTGCCTTCACTGTGGCGCGACGGGTGGGAGTGTCGATTCTGATGGTCGGCTTGCCAATGGTTGCCGGCCTGTCGGTGGTGCATGCGCTGGTGCCGCCGCACCCGGCGGCGATGCTCGCGGTGCAGGCCTATCAGGCGTCGGTCGGGCAGACCTTGCTGTATGCGATAGCCATCGGCATTCCGACGGCGATTATCGCGGGGCCGCTGTACGCCAAATTCATCGTGCCGCGCATTCACTTGCCGGCGGATAACCCACTGGAAAAACAATTCCTCGACCGCGAACCGCGCGACCAACTGCCGGGTTTCGGCATCACCATGGCGACCATCCTGTTGCCGGTGGTGCTGATGCTGATCGGTGGCTGGGCCAACCTGATCTCCACGCCGGGCAGCGGTTTCAATCAGTTCCTGTTGTTCATCGGCAACTCGGTGATCGCGCTGTTGCTGGCGACCTTGCTGAGCTTCTGGACGCTGGGCATCGCCCAGGGCTTCAATCGCGAGTCGATCCTCAAGTTCACCAACGAATGCCTGGCGCCGACCGCGAGTATCACGTTACTGGTGGGCGCCGGCGGCGGCTTGAACCGGATTCTGGTCGATGCCGGTGTCACCGATCAGATCGTCGGCCTGGCCCACGAATTTCACCTGTCGCCGCTGATCATGGGCTGGCTGTTCGCCGCGTTGATGCGGGTGGCCACCGGTTCGGCGACCGTGGCCATGACCACAGCGTCCGGCGTGGTTGCGCCGGTGGCCATTGGTCTGGGTTATCCACACCCTGAGCTGTTGGTGCTGGCGACCGGTGCCGGCTCGGTTATCTTTTCCCACGTCAACGACGGCGGCTTCTGGTTGATCAAGGAATACTTCAACATGACGGTCGCGCAGACGTTCAAGACCTGGACCGTGCTCGAGACGTTGATCTCGCTGGTCGCTTTCGGCCTGACCGTCGGCCTTTCCTACCTGCTGTAACCGGAGCCCGCCGCCATGGACATCCTTTATCAGATCCGCGCCCGTCAGGATTCCTTCAGCGCCGGCGAGGGCCGCATCGCCCGGCTGATGCTCGACGACGTTGGTTTTGCTGCGAGCGCCAGTCTCGAAGACCTCGCGCGCCGCGCCGAAGTCAGCACCGCCACGCTGTCGCGTTTCGCCCGCACCGTGGGCTGTCGCGACCTGCGTGATCTGCGCCTGCAACTGGCTCAGGCCAGCGGTGTTGGCAGCCGTTTTCTCGATCCGGCGGGCACCCCCGAGCAGTCGGCGTTCTACGGGCAGATTGTCGGCGATATCGAAACCACCCTGCGCCAGCATCTGGCCGGGTTTGACGAATCGCGCTTCGCCGATGCGGTGAAAATGCTCGGCCAGGCACGGATGATTCATGCGTTCGGCATGGGCGGTTGCTCGACCCTGTGCAGCGACGAATTGCAGGTGCGGCTGGTGCGCCTCGGCTACCCGATTGCGGTGTGTCACGACGCGGTGATGATGCGCGTCACTGCCGCCAGCCTGAATGCCGAACAAGTGGTGATCGTCTGCTCGCTGACCGGTATCACTCCAGAGCTGCTGGAAACGGTCGAGCTGGCGCGCAACTACGGCGCGCGCATCCTCGCCATCACCCGCGCCGGCTCGCCGCTGGCGCAATTGGCCGACATCGTCCTGCCGCTGCAAGGCGCAGAAACCTCGTTCATCTACAAACCGACGGCGGCGCGCTACGGCATGCTGCTGGCCATCGACGTACTCGCCACCGAGCTGGCATTGGTCAATCCTGAAGACAATCAAGAACGTCTGCGGCGGATCAAGCTCGCCCTCGACGAATACCGTGGCGGCGACGATCACCTGCCGCTGGGAGACTGACATGCTGTACGACACGCTGATTCGCAACGCCCTGGTCATTGATGGCAGCAACACGCCCGGCTACCACGCCGATGTGGCGATTCGTGCTGGTCGCATCGAGCGCATTGGTGACTTGCAAGACGCCAGCGCTGCCGAAGAAATCGACGCCGCCGGCCGCGTGCTGGCGCCGGGTTTTATCGACGTCCACACCCATGACGACACCGTGGTCATCCGCCAACCCGAGATGCTGCCCAAACTCAGCCAAGGCGTGACCACGGTGATCGTCGGCAACTGCGGGATCAGCGCCTCGCCCGTGACGCTGAAAGGCAATCCGCCGGACCCGATGAACCTGCTCGGCACCGCGGCAGCCTTCGTTTATCCACGCTTCAGCGATTACCGTGCGGCGGTCGAAGCGGCGAACACCACGCTGAACGTCGCTGCACTGGTCGGCCACACGGCGCTGCGCAGCAATCACCTCGATGACTTGTTCCGCACCGCCACGCCAGGCGAAATCGCTGCGATGCGCGAGCAATTGCGTGAAAGCCTTGAAGCCGGTGCGCTCGGCTTATCCACAGGTCTGGCCTACGCCAGTGCGTTCAACGCCTCCACCGACGAAGTGAAGCAACTGACCGAAGAACTGACGGCATTCGGCGCGGTATACACCACGCACCTGCGCAGTGAATTCGAACCGGTGCTGGAGGCGATGGATGAAGCGTTCAGCATCGGCCGTCACTCGCGGTCACCGGTGATCATTTCCCACCTCAAGTGCGCCGGAGTCGGTAACTGGGGACGCAGTCCGCAGTTGCTCGCGGCGTTGGAGGAAGCCGCGAAAACCCAGCACGTCGGTTGCGACTGCTACCCGTATGCGGCAAGTTCTTCGACCCTGGATCTGAAGCAAGTCACCGACGCGCATCGCATCACCATCACTTGGTCGACACCGCATCCGCAAGTCAGCGGCCGCGACCTGATCGACATCGCCGCCGAATGGAGCGTGCCGCTGCTCGACGCGGCAAAACGCCTACAACCGGCGGGCGCGGTGTACTACGGAATGGACGAGGCCGATGTGCGAAGAATCCTTACCCATCCGTTGTCGATGGTCGGCTCTGACGGACTGCCGGAAGACCCGTTCCCGCATCCGCGCCTGTGGGGCGCTTTCCCACGGGTACTCGGGCATTTCAGTCGCGATGTCGGGCTGTTTCCGCTGCACACCGCCGTGCACAAGATGACCGGTCTGTCGGCGGCGCGCTTTGGCTTGAAGGAAAGGGGCGAGATTCGCGAAGGACACTGGGCGGATCTGGTGTTGTTCGATCCGGTGACCGTGCGCGATGTGGCGGATTTCAATGACCCGCAACGCGCCGCGCAAGGGATTGACGGGGTGTGGGTCAATGGCGTGCTGAGCTATCGCGACGGGCAGGCGAATGGTCGCCGGGAAGGGCGGTTTCTTGCACGGGACGGGGATTTGCGAGAAGGGTTTCGGTGATTGTGATGCCGGCAAAAGATCGCCGCCTGCGGCAGCTCCAGAGGTACGCGCTCCAAGGTGTGAGCTGTCGCAGGCGGCGATCTTTTGAACTGCGTCTCATAGTGGCACTGTGCAATTAAAGAAACGCCAGCCCAAGCCGAATTGCTGACATCCACCCCGTCTACACTGTGGGGCCAATCAGTCAGGGAGCACCCCATGAGCTTCGGCAAAACCACCCCGATCCTGCGGATCTTCGATGAAGCCAAGGCTGTCGAGTTTTACGTCGACTTCCTCGGCTTCAAGATCGACTGGCAGCATCGTTTTGAGGCGAATTTTCCGTTGTATCTGCAGGTGTCCCGTGGCGAATGCGTGCTGCACCTGACCGAGCATCACGGCGATGCAACACCGGGTTCGGCGCTGCGCATCGAGACCGATGAGCTGGAGGCGTTCCAGCAGCAATTGGTGGCCAAGGACTACAAGTTCTCGCACCCACAGATTCAGGCGATGCCGTGGGGGAGTCAGGACATGACGATTGCTGATCCGTTTGGTAATCGGTTGGTGTTTACCAACGCGATCAGCGTTTGAGCCGAGAAGAGCCCCTCACCCTAACCCTCTCCCGGAGGGAGAGGGGACTGATTGTGGGATGCTTTCGAGTTACGCCGACCTGAATATGCTTTGCTGAATCCATAATCGACTCGGTCGTTCAGGTCGATGTAAAACGCCAGACACCTCGGTCGGCCCCCTCTCCCTCGGGGAGAGGGCTGGGGTGAGGGCAAAAATCGCAAGCCAGACAAAAAAGCCCGCTGCCAAACCACCAAGGTCTGACAGCGGGCTTTTTCGTCACTCGGTCGGCACTAACGTATCCAGCACGCGATTAACCGCCAGCTCCGCCAACATCACCACTTGAGCGATGCCTTGCAGGGTTTTGCGGTGCGTGCCCTCAACCAGCGCTGCGTGGTTATGCAGCATGACGGTGGCCGAGCCGAGGGTTTCACTGGCATCCACCAGCAGCGACTCGGTATCGGCTTCGGGGTCGGTCATGTACAGCTTGTTGGGTTTGTAAGGCGCGGCCATGATCTCGGCGGTTGGCGGGCCGAGGTAGTGGTCGAGGGCGCGCTCGGCGGCTTCGTGGAGTTTCTTTGAGTCGGGGGATTCGTAGGGGGAGGCCGGGTCAGTGACCGGTGGGTTGGGTGTTACTTTGAACATAAGCTGTGTTCCCTTCATTGAGCTTCAACCCTTCTGCTACTAAACGGAAGGGAGGCAGCTGTACGCAGGTTAGTAGACCGGGGAACTCAGCTTAAGCCGGCGCGCCGAAGCGCCCTACGTACAGCCACCATCAAGCTCAGGTACGAGAGCACCTGTGATGAAAGTACGACCAGCAGAATTACCACGGGCTACTAAACCCGATCACTGGGAATCAGTGACCCGATTGAAGTTACGCAGCAAGCCCTGGGCGCACAAGCCGGCGGATTCTGGCTTAGGCGTAGGCAGTGGCGCAAGGATTTGTAGGCTCTTGCGCGTAACACTGAGTGTCTTTAAACAGGTTGGGTGTAAGGGGTTTATCGCACTGCAAGTATTGAGGATTTGCCTGTCGGACTTCCGGTGCGGCGACTGACGTCATCGCTGGCAAGCCAGCTCCCACAGTGATGGAGTCGTAAGCAAGATTTGGGTTCACCGAAAAACCTGTGGGAGCTGGCTTGCCAGCGATGGGGCCAGAACAATCACCCACGATGCATCTGCCGAAACTCGCCGGGCGGCATCCCCCGCCGACTCTTGAACGTGCGATGAAACGACCTCGGCTCGGTAAACCCCAGATATTGCGCAATGTCCTGAATCGGCAACGTGCTGTTCAACAGATAATGCTCGGCCAGCTCCTGGCGCAAATCATCGAGAATCTGCTGATACGACGTCCCCGCCTGATGCAATTGCCGCTGCAACGTGCGCACGGAAACAGCGAGCTGTTCGGCGACCTGTTCCTTGCGCGGCAACCCCTCCTTGAGCAACTGCCGCAGGATGCTTTTCACCTGCTGCTCAAGCGACGCATCCTCCAGCGTCGCCATCAAGCCCAGCGCGTGTTCTTCCAGCGTTCGCAGCAACTGCGCATCGGCCTGACGCAACGGCAACTGCAAGTACGCTAACGGCACGACCAGCGCCGAATAGGGCTGATCGAACAACACCGGACAATCGAAGAACTGCTCATATTGCGCCAGCGTCACCTCGTCCGGGCGCGCATGCTCCAGCCACACAGCGGCCGGCGACATCTGCGTATCGGCAATCCAGCGTGCATAGTGCAGCCACGAGCCGAGCACGTTTTCCACCAGATGCCGGCGAATGCGTGGGCGCTGATAGCGGCAGGTCCAGATCAGGTGCACATGGCCGTCCTGTACCTCGGCGCGGCTGACGCCCATGTCGCCCACCAGTTTTTCGAACGGCATGATCCGGCTCATGGCATCGCCCAGCGTCGCGCAGTTCATGGTGATGTAACCGAGCACGCTCCAGGAATTGGGCAGGACAAAATTCGCTGCGTTAAGCCCGAACAGCGGGTCGCCCGAGTGTTCGCAGAAATAATCGAGCAATTTTTCATGAGCCTCACCCGGCAAGCGCAGGGTGTTGTCGCTCAGTTGCTGCGCCTGCAATCCGGCCGCGGTCAATGCCGGCTCGATGGCCATGCCCAGTTGTTCGGCATGGCGCAGGTATTTGAGCAGGGGCGGCACTGAGGTGAAGCCGAGCGATTGCATGATCCCGATCCTTTGATCAACGGCGGCATGGGCAGACGAATAGCCTGAAAGGTAAGTGCAAACCGCGACTAAAGTAAATGCCTGACGCTTGCGCGACGTTTGACTCAATTGGCTACATGAACTGGCCGGATACGACCGTGACACCGGGCGGCCGCTGGCTAGTATGGAGGCCTGAAACATCCATGATCCGACGGCAAAGAAGGACACACGCATGCGACGCTGGAACGGCTGGGGAGAGGCAGGCACGGTGGTCGAACTGCCGGCCCAGGGCGCGAGTTTTCTCAACGAACGGCTGGGGGCCGGGCGCGCGCTGCCGGATGCCTCACTGGAGTCGGCACTGGCGCGGGTGCCGGCCTCGCGGCTGGCGCAGCACGCGTTGTACAGCGTCGATGCCCATGACCGCCTGCTGCATGCCCGCGGCCAGAGCCTGCCGGACTGGCTGGCGCTGCGCAAAGGCGCGCTGGGCAACTATCCCGACGCCGTGGCGTTTCCCGAAACCGCCGAGCAGATCCGCCAATTGCTGGCGCTCGCCCATGAACAGGACCTGTGCCTGATTCCCTACGGCGGCGGCACCTCGGTGGCCGGGCACATCAATCCGCCGGATTCGACGCGGCCGGTGGTGACGGTGTCGCTGGCGCGGATGAATCGCCTGAGCGACCTCGACGAGGCCAGCCAACTGGCGACGTTCGGCCCCGGCGCCAGCGGCCCGCAGGTGGAAAGTCAGCTACGCGCTCGCGGCTACACGTTGGGGCATTTTCCGCAGTCGTGGGAGTTGTCGACGCTGGGCGGTTGGGTCGCCAGTCGCTCCAGCGGCCAGCAGTCGTTGCGCTACGGGCGCATCGAGCAATTGTTCGCTGGCGGCACCCTGGAAACCTTTGCCGGACCTCTGGACATCCCGACCTTCCCGGCCTCCGCCGCAGGGCCTGATCTGCGCGAAGTGGTGCTCGGCAGCGAGGGCCGTTTCGGGATCATTTCCGAGGTCAAAGTGCGGGTCAGTCCGTTGCCCGCCGATGAGCGTTTTTATGGCGTCTTCCTGCCCAGTTGGAGCAAGGCGCTGCAAGCGATCCGCCAATTGGCCCAGACGCGGGTGCCGCTGTCGATGCTGCGTCTGTCCAACGCCGTGGAAACCGAAACCCAACTGGCGCTGGCCGGGCATCCACAGCAAATCGCCTGGCTGGAGAAATACCTGAGCCTGCGCGGCGCCGGTGAGGGCAAGTGCCTGCTGACCTTCGGCGTGACCGGCAATCGTCGGCAGAACGCGCTGTCATTGACCCAGGCCCGGCAGCATCTGAAAGCCTTTGGCGGGGTGTTCACCGGCACCCTGCTCGGCAAGAAGTGGGCGCAGAACCGTTTCCGTTTTCCCTACCTGCGCGAGAACCTGTGGAACGCCGGTTACGTGGTCGATACCCTGGAAACGGCCACCGACTGGAGCAACGTCGACCACTTGCTCAACCTGATCGAAAACAGCCTGCGCGATGCCCTGGCAGCGGAGGGCGAGCGGGTGCATGTGTTCACCCACTTGTCCCACGTCTACGGCGAAGGTTCGAGCATCTACACCACCTATGTGTTTCGCCCGGCGGCGGATTACCCGGCGACGCTGGCGCGCTGGCAGGCACTCAAACACGCGGCCAGCCAGGCCATCGTCGACAACCACGGCACCATCAGTCACCAGCATGGTGTCGGCAAGGATCACGCACCGTACCTGCTGCGCGAAAAAGGCGCGCTGGCGCTGGACACCTTGCAGGCGCTGAGCAAGCACTTCGATCCGGCCGGGCGCCTCAATCCCGGCACGTTGTTGCCGGAGTGACGACCATGAATCAGGACTGGAACGCCGCGTGGCGCCAGCAGATTCTGCCGACGCTGGCAGCCGAAACCTGGGATCTGATCGTCATCGGCGGCGGCATCAGCGGTGCCGGCATTCTGCGTGAAGCGGCGCGGCGTGGCTGGCGTTGCCTGCTGCTGGAACAACGGGATTTCGCCTGGGGCACGTCCAGCCGATCGTCGAAAATGGTCCACGGTGGTTTGCGTTACATCGCCAAGGGCCAGTGGCGCCTGACCCGCGATTCGGTGCGTGAACGTCAGCGCTTGCTCGACGAAGCGCCGGGGCTGGTGGAGCCGATGAGTTTCATGATGCCGCACTATCGCGGCGGCTTTCCCGGGCCGCGTGTGCTCGGTGGCTTGCTGTCGGTTTACGACGCGTTGGCCGGACGGCGCAGCCATCGTTTTCATGACGCGCAGCAATTGCGGTTTCTGGCGCCGGGGGTGAAGGAAAGCAAGCTGATTGGCGGCACCTGTTTCGTCGATGCGCTGACCGATGATGCGCGGCTGGTGATGCGCGTTTTGAGCGAGGCGCGGGCCGATGGTGCGGTGGTGCTCAACGGTGTGCGCGTCGAACAGTTGCTGCGCGAAGACGGGCGGGTGTACGGAGTTCAGGTCGAAGATTGCGAGGCAGGTGGGCCGCTGCAATTACGCTGCGGCGTGTTGGCGGTGGCTACGGGGGCGTGGGCGGAGCGCTTGCGTTTGCCCGAGTCACCGCGACAACTGCGACCACTGCGTGGCAGTCATCTGCTGCTGCCGGGCTGGCGTTTGCCGGTGGCGCAGGCGTTCACCTTTCTGCATGAGCGAGACCGTCGGCCAGTCTTTGTTTTCCCTTGGGAGGGCGCGACGGTGGTCGGCACCACCGATCTTGATCATCGCGAGGATCTGGACCAGAGCGCGAGCATCAGCGCCGAAGAACTCGACTATCTGCTGGCGGCCTGCACGCAACAGTTTCCCGCTGCCGAAGTCTCGGCCACCGATGTGCTGTCAACCTGGTCGGGCGTGCGCCCGGTGGTAGGCAGCGCAAGTGCGCATCAAGGCAAGCCGTCGAATGAAACCCGTGAACATGTGCTGTGGCAGGAGCCCGGTTGCGTGACCCTGGCCGGTGGCAAACTGACGACGTTTCGCCCGCAAGCCATTGAAGTGCTCAAGGCTTGCGCAGACATGCTCGGCCGTCATTTTGAAGATGATGCCGCTGCGGTGTTCGCCGCCGTACCAGCCCTGAGCATTCCCGGACTCAGCCCTCAACAGTGGCGACGCCTGGCCGGACGCCACGGCCGTGACCTGCCGAGGCTGGCGCAGCTGATCGCCGAGTCGGGCCCCGAAACGGTCGGCAACACCGACACCTTGTGGGCAGAGCTGGCCTTCGCCTGCGAGGCGGAAATGGTTCTGCACCTCGATGATCTATTACTGCGCCGCACCCGACTGGGCTTGTTGCTGGCGCGCGGTGGCGAAGCGTATTTCCCTGCCATTCGCCAGCTCTGCCAGCCACGTCTGGGCTGGGACGATGCACACTGGCAGCAAGAGCAGCAGCGTTACCGGGTGTTGTGGCAACGCCATCACGGTTTGCCGGAGGCCACGCCTTGATGCCCCTTGAAGAGAGCGCCATGGATAACCATTCGAACAAGCGTTACCTGTTGGCGATCGACAACGGCACCCAGAGCGTGCGCGCATTGCTCTTCGATCTGCAGGGCAATCTGCTCGGCAAAGGCAAGGTCCAATTGCAGGCGTATTACTCGACGCAACCGGGTTGGGCCGAGCAGGACCCGGAATATTACTGGGCGAAACTCGGCGAGGCCTGCCAGCAGGTGTGGGCGCAAACCGGGATTGATCGTTCGCAGATCGCCGGTGTTTCGCTAACCACTCAACGCGGCACGGTGATCAACGTCGATGCCGCGGGCAAACCGTTGCGCCCGGCGATTCTGTGGCTCGATCAGCGCCAGAGCGAAGTCGAGGGCGGGATCAAGGGCCCGTGGGGCTGGCTGTTCAAACTGGTCGGCGCGCAGGCTACAGTGGATTATTTTCGCGCCCAGGCCGAGGCCAACTGGATCGCCAGGCATCAACCGGAAATCTGGGCGGCGACCGACAAGTTTTTGCTGCTCTCGGGGTTTCTCACCCATCGTCTGTGTGGGCGCTTTGTTGACTCTGTCGGCTGTTGCGTCGGCTACCTGCCGTTCGATTTCAAACGCCTGAAATGGGCCGCGCCCAGCGACTGGAAATGGCAGGCGCTGGCGGTGCGTCCCGAGCAGTTGCCGACCTTGCACAAACCTGGGGAAACCCTCGGCCACATCAGCGCTGAAGCCAGCCGCCACACCGGGATTCCCGAGGGCTTGCCGCTGATTGCCGCCGGTGCCGACAAGGCCTGTGAAGTGGTCGGTTCCGGCGTGGTCGATGCCGATACGGTGTGCCTTTCCTATGGCACCACGGCGACGATCACCAGCACCCGCGCGCGCTACCGGGAAATCGTCCCGTTGATTCCGCCGTACCCCTCGGCGGTGCCGGATCAGTACAACTGCGAGGTGATGATTTATCGCGGTTACTGGATGGTCAGCTGGTTCAAGAATGAGTTCGGCCTGCGCGAGATGCAGCAGGCGCAAGCGCAGGGCATCGAGCCGGAGCAGTTGTTCGATGCACTGGTCAACGCGGTGCCGCCGGGGTCGATGGGGCTGATGCTGCAACCCTATTGGTCACCGGGTATTCGCGAGCCCGGCGTGGAGGCCAAAGGCGCGATGATCGGCTTCGGCGATGTGCACACCCGTGCGCACATTTACCGGGCGATTCTGGAAGGGCTGGCGTATGCGTTGCGCCAGGGCATGGAAAAAATCGAGCAGCGTTCGAAGGTCTCGATCAAGCGCTTGCGGGTAGCCGGTGGCGGCTCGCAGAGCGATGCGGCGATGCAGCTGACGGCGAATATTTTCGGCCTGCCGGCGGAGCGTCCGCATGTGTACGAAGCGTCCGGGCTGGGCGCGGCGATCTGTTGTGCGGTGGGGTTGGGGTTGTATGCGGACTTTCCGAGTGCGATCGCGGCGATGACGCGGGTTGGCGCGGTATTCACACCGCAACCCGAGGCGCAGCAGGTCTATGAGCGTTTGTACAAAGAGGTGTACCTGCGCATGTATCGCCAGCTCAAACCGTTGTATCAGAGCATCCGCAAAATCACCGGTTACCCGGCCTGAAGAAACACCGCCAATTCCCTTGCAGGCTCACTCCTGCAGGGAGGCATGGCGATTCTCATGTGGCGCTATCGGAGACTTTTTCTGGTGAGATTGGACAGTGTCAGCGCCGGGGGCGGTTGTTAGGCTCAACCCCCACAGCACTTCCAATAAGAATTAAAAGCAATGAAGCTGACATTTCTCCTGTTGCTGCTTTGTGCAATGGCCCCGACGGCGTGGGGCTGGTCGAACCACACGGTGGGCAGCTATCTGGCGTTGCAGGAATTGCCGGCGCTGCGTGATGCGCCACCGGTGGAGGTCGAGCCGCTGGAGCGCTTTCTCGCCGAGCAATATCCGGCCGTGGTTGCGCTGCTGGAGCAACAGGAAAGCTTCGCCCGGGAACACTTCACCCAGTACCCGCCGCGCCCCGACAATCTGAAGCTGCCCGCCGTGCCGGGTGACAATCTGCGCCACGACTTTCTCACTGCGTTGCGGCTCAATCCGCGCATTCATCTGGCGATGGTCATTCAACCATTGCCGGGTCAAGACATACCCGAGCGCGAACACCTCAGTGCCGATCAGGTGATGGTCGAGCAGACGCGTTCGCCATGGAGTTGTCAGCGTTTCATTCGCGTGGCGGACGGCGAAAAAGTCGCGGCGCTGGCGGTCCTGGCGAGCGCCGCCGACGAGCCGGATTACGGTCACGACATCAACCTGTTCAGCGACAACCCCGGCGCAGTTGCCGCGCTGTACGGCTTCGGCCCGCAGCCGTTTGGCGATGCGCGTTTCCAGTACAGCTCGCAGGCGCCGTTCCACATGGGCTTCTTCCATGAAAGCGCGGTGGTGTATGCCGCGGCCGGATTTCTTCAGCGCAGCTGGCCGGACTGGCGCGCCTATCAGTACCTGGGGCTGGCGCGACTGGCGTTCGCCAGTGGCCATCCTTACTGGGGCTATCGGTTCCTTGGTTGGGGCGTGCACCACGTGCAGGACTTGACCCAGCCGTATCACGCCAAGCCATTGCCCGGGGTCGAACTGCCCAGTCTGTTGCTGCTGGAGGGCAAGGCGTTGGCCGGTTTTGCCGATGATAAAAAAGCCTCGATCGAGCGCGTCGCCACCCGCCACATGGAAGTCGAGAAGTACCAGTCGACCTGGCTGCGGCGCCTGCTGCGCGCCGGTCAGCAGCATCCGATGCTCGCTGCCTACGCTGATGTGGCCCAAGACAAACAGTATCCGCCGTACTCGGTGGACTACTTGCGCGAAGTGGTCAGTGCCGAGTCGGTCGAGGACTCGGCAGCGTTCGATGAAGCCATCGGCCAGTGGCTGGAGACGGCCCCGTTGACCAGCGATTTCAGCAGCGGCAATCAGTTGCAGCGCGAGCGTTTCGAGCATTCGGCACTCAATCAACAGCTGTTCAAACTGCTCGGCCATTTTGGCGCGCACAGCCGGATTTATGTCCGTGCGGGGCTGGCACCCTAGCCATCGCGGCCACGCAAAAAACAATAAGAACAAGGAGGGAGAAACCCATGATCAACACTCGATTGCGCCTGACCGGCGTGGCACTTCCCGGTGTCGGCCTGGCAGGGCTGCTGCAACTCTGTGCGGTGGATGCTGTGCAGGCTGCCGAGTTCAGCGTGCTGGACAATCAAGTCACCGGCTCGATCGACACGACCCTGTCCTATGGTCGTTTGTGGCGGGTGCAAGGGCGCGACAAGAACAACGATGACGTCAACACCAACGACGGCAATCGCAACTTCGATACCGGGCTGGTTTCCGAGGTGTACAAGATCACCTCCGAGCTTGAGGCCAACTATCAGAACTACGGTTTGTTCGTGCGCGGCACGGCGTTCTACGACACCCAGTTGATGGACAAGCGCAACGACTACTACCGCAACAACAACCCGTCGCAACCGAGCCAGAGCTACCCGCAGGACGACCGTTTCACCAGTCAGACCCGCGACATCGCCGGCAGCCGGATCGAGATGCTCGACGCCTATGTCCACGGCAGTTGGGACGTCGCGCAGATGCCGGTGACCGCGCGGGTCGGCCGCCAGGTATTCAACTGGGGCGAGGGGATTTTCTATCGCGGCGGGATCAACACCACCAACCCGGTGGACGCTGCCAAGTACCGCTTGCCCGGCGCCGAAGTGAAGGAAGTGCTGGTACCGGTGGAGGCGCTGAGCTTCAACATCGGTCTGACCGACAGCCTGACCCTGGAGAGCTTCTACCAGACCAACTGGAAGGAAACCCGCATCGATCCGGTCGGCACGTTCTACTCGCAGACCGACCTGTTCGCCGACGGTGGCAACACCGGCTACAACAACTTCAGCGGCACCGCGCTCGACACGCCGGTGCCGGGGTTTGGCAACGTCATCGGGCTTTACAGTGCCTTGGGCAGCAACCCGTTGCTGAGCCAGGCCCTGCAAACCACCGGCCTGTACGCCAACGGCGTGACGCCGGCCTACGGCAATACGCTCAAGGTCGCGTCCATCGGCAAGGACTACAACGCGCGCAACGACGGTCAGTTCGGTTTTGCCTTTCGCTACATTGCCGAGCAACTCAATAGCACCGAGTTCGGTTTGTACCTGGTCAATTACCACGCCAAGGAACCGACCATCGCTGCGGATCTTGGCGGTTACAAGGGCATCGACATGAATGCCCTGACCAATCTGCTGGCGGGTGTCGCGGGCAGTCAGGCCGGCGCACTGGCCAACGGTTTGGCCACCGCGGATGTGATGGGCAATATCCAGGCGCATCGGCGCTATGCCGAAGACATCCGCATGTACGGGTTCAGCTTCAACACCACGTTGGGTGAGGCCTCGGTGTTCGGCGAGTTGGCCTATCGGCCCAACCTGCCTATCGGCGTCGCCGCGACCAACGATCTGATTGGCGACTTGGCCAACGGTGCGGCTGCGGCAGTGACCGGCAAAGCGATCAACGTCGGTGGGCAGATGGTCACCCTCGACAGCCAGATCAACAACGCCGAACGCGTGGAAGCGTTCAATACTTCGCTGGGCACTATCTATAACTTCGGCCCGACGGCGTCGTTCGACTCACTGTTCGGCATCTTCGAACTGGCCTCCGAGCACCTGCGCGGCAGCAGCCTGCAATACACCGCTTATGACGGCAGTCGTCGTTACTACGCCGGCACCGGTAACTATTCCTATGTGTCGGGCGGCGATCGTGACGATCAGGTCAATCGCGATTCCTACAGCTACACGGCCATGCTCAACGGCACCTGGAACGACGTGTACGCCGGGGTCAACGTCTCGCCTTACGTCGTCTACAAGGACGATTTCAAAGGCAACAGCTATCAGGCCGGCAACACCATCGACGGGCGCAAGGCCTACACCCTGGGAATCAAGGCCAATTACCAGAACAAGCTCGAAGCCGAGGTGCAATACACCAACTTCTGGGGCGGCGGGCAGAACAACGGGATTCGCGACCGCGACAACGTCGGGTTCAACCTCAAGTACTTCTTGTGAATTCCAACTCATCCCCCTGTGGGAGCGAGCTTGCTCGCGAAGAGGCCAGCAGATTCAACACAGATGTTGCCTGACACACCGTTTTCGCGAGCAGGCTCGCTCCCACAGGTTTTGTACTTTGGAGAAGATCATGTTTCACACTTCAAGAATGTCCCGGATCTCATTGGCGCTTGTTCTGGGCCTGAGCGCCGGCAGTGCACTCGCCGCCATCACCCCGCAACAAGCCGAACAACTGAAAACCACCCTCACGCCCATGGGCGCCGAGCGTGCGGGCAACGCCGCCGGCACCATCCCGGCCTGGACCGGTGGCATCACCCAGGCGCCGGCCGGCTACAAACCGGGTCAGCATCACCCGGACCCATACGCCGCCGACAAACCGCTGTTCACCATCACCAAGGCCAATCTCGACCAGTACAAGGCGCACCTGAGTCCCGGGCAGATCGCGCTGTTCAACAGCTACCCCGACACGTTCCAGATGCCGGTCTATCCGTCGCGTCGTTCGGGTTCCGCGCCGCAGTGGCTGTATGACAACACCTTGAAGAACGCGACCTCGGCCAAGCTGCTCGAGGGCGGCAGTGGATTCGCCGATGCCTACGGCGGCGTGCCGTTCCCGGTGCCCAAGGACGGTATCGAAGTGCTGTGGAATCACATCACCCGTTATCGCGGGATCTACGTGGTGCGCCGCGCATCCGAGGCCCCGGTGCAGCGCAACGGCAGCTTTGCGTTGGTCACTTCGCAGCAGGAAGCGCTGTTCAACTTCTACCGTCCGGGCGGTCAGTACGCCGACCTGAAAAACATCCTGTTCTACTACCTCGCCTTCGTGAAAAGCCCGGCACGGCTGGCCGGCGGTGCAGCGCTGGTGCATGAGATGCTCGACCAGCTCAAGGACCCGCGTCAGGCCTGGGTCTACGACGCCGGCCAACGCCGCGTGCGCCGCGCGCCGAACCTGGCGTATGACACGCCGATCGCCTCATCCGATGGCCTGCGCACCGCCGACGACACCGACCTGTTCAACGGCTCGCCGGATCGCTACGACTGGAAGCTCAAGGGCAAGCAGGAAATCTACATCCCCTACAACAACTACAAGGTCGGCAGCCCGGACGTGAAGTACGCACAACTGCTCACCCCGGGCCACCTCAACCCGCAATTCACCCGCTATGAGCTGCACCGCGTATGGGTGGTCGAAGGCAACCTGAAACCGGGGGCGCGGCATATCTATTCCAGGCGCGTGCTGTTTCTTGACGAGGACAGCTGGGGCGCGGCGCTGGTCGATCAATACGATGGGCGAGGGGAGTTGTGGCGGGTGTCGATGGCCTACCTGAAAAACTTCTACGACCTGCCGACCACCTGGAGCGCACTGGACGTGTTCCACGACTTACAAGCCCGTCGTTACTACGTGCAGAACCTCGACAACGAAGAAGCCTCCACCGTGGACTTCTCGCAACCGGTGCCGGAAGACGCGTATTTCATGCCGTCGGCGTTGCGTCAGCGCGGCACTCGCTAACGGACTGGACTGATGATCGAACGCAATCCCTGCTGCAGCTCCTGCACAAGGCGGGTTGTCTGTGACAGTGGGGTGACGGTGCTGACGCAATCGCGGGCAAGCCCGCTCCCACAGTTTTTTGAGTCGTTCACAATTGTGTGTTCGACTCGTTACCTGTGGGAGCGGGCTTGCCCGCGATTGGATTTACGCTTTGGCGCTGATTGAAGGTCAGACGCGGAAGTGGCTGACCATCTGCTGCAACTGGCCACCCAGGCGTGCCAGCTCAACGCTGGACGCTGCGGTCTCATCGCTGGCGGCGGCGGTTTGTTCCGACACGTCGCGCACGTTGATGATGCTGCGGCTGATCTCTTCGGCCACGGCGCTTTGCTGCTCGGCAGCCGCCGCGATCTGCTGGTTCATCGACTGGATGTTCGACACCGTGCGGGTGATGTTTTCCAGTGAGTCGCCAGCCTTGCGGGTCAGGGCCACGCTGCTGTCAGTCAGGGCGCGGCTGTTGTTCATCACGGCAGCGACTTGCTGGGTACCGTTCTGCAGACCGGCGACCAGGCCTTCGATTTCTTCGGTGGATTTCTGCGTGCGCTGAGCCAGGCCACGGACTTCGTCGGCGACCACGGCAAACCCACGGCCGGCTTCACCGGCGCGGGCCGCTTCAATCGCAGCGTTGAGTGCCAGCAGGTTGGTTTGTTCGGCGACGGCCTTGATCACGTCCATGACGCTGCCGATCTTGTCGCTTTCCTGTTGCAGCACGCTCATGGCTTCGGTGGAACGCACCACTTCGCTCGCCAGACGTTCGATCTGGGCGATGGCTTCGTTCACCACTTTGTCGCCTTCACGGGCTTCACCATCAGCGGCGGCTGCGGCTTGCGAGGCTTCTTCGGCATTGCGCGCGACTTCCTGCACGGTGGCGGTCATCTCGTGCATGGCGGTGGCGACCTGATCGGTCTCGACCTTCTGGCTGTTCACACCGGCGCTGGTCTGCTCGGTCACGGCCGACAGCTCTTCGGCGGCGCTGGCGATCTGGGTGACGCCGTCGCGGATGCCGCTGATCAAGTCACGCAGAGTCACACCCATGCGCGCAATGCCTTGTTGCAGTACGCCGAGCTCGTCGCGGCGGGTGACCGTGACGTTCTGGGTCAGGTCGCCGCTGGCAATGCGCTCGACCACGGCCAGGGTTTCTTGCAGCGGACGGGTAATCTGACGAGTGATGATCACGGCGGCAATCACGCCGACCAACAGCGCCAGCAGGGTGCTGATCAGCTGGAAGGTACGGGCCTGAGCGCTTTCGATGTCACGACGGTCGAGTTGAATCTGATACAGCTGCTCGCTGGTGTTGACGATCGCGGCGCCCTGGTCGGTCATTTCCTTACGCGCCTGCACCGCTTCGCTGTTGGCGTTTTTGTACGCCTGCAACGCGCTGCGGTAGTTGAGCAGTGCGGTTTCCAGCTGACGCAGGGCGTCTTGCTGGCTGTCGGCGAAATGCGCGCTCAACTGCTTGAGGCTGGCAATAGCGACGTCGAGTTGGCCGACGGCTTTCTGTTCGGTTTCGGCGTTGGTGGTGGCGGTGTAGCCGCGCACTTCGTAACGGGCGAGGATGAACGCTTCCTTGGCGGTGGTGATTGCCTGGAACTGATCGAAACGCTGCTCACTCATGTCCATCTGCTGCACGCGCTTGCTGATCGTTTCGATCATGTTGTAAGCGGTCTCGGCATTGGTGCTCATCACGTCGCGCGCGCTGTTGCCGGTGCGGTAGGCGTTGCGCATCTTGTTCAGCGACGTCTGGTATTCGGCGATGGTCGCCGCCTGCTGCTTGAGCAGCTTGACGTTTTCCGGGCTCTTGAACTTGTTGATCAGTGCTTGCTGCTGGGCGGCAAAGCTTTCAAGGGTGGTCTGCACATTCTGCGCGGCGGTTTCGTCGCCGTTGGTCAGCATGTATTGCAGGCGCACCACGCGCAGTTTGGTCAGACCGGCATTGAGCTGGGTGATGTCGCTCATCCAGTTGCTGCGGTCAATAAGGCCGCCGAGGCTGGTCCATCCGGTCAGGGCCAGTACGCAGGTCAGGGCCAGGACCAGGCCGAAGCCCAGGCCCAATTTCATGTTCACGCTGATGTTGCCGAACCAGCTATTCATCACAATTCCTCCAGGAACGTTGTGCTTCTCGATCATCGGTCAGGCTGGAAGATTGTTGTTTTTTTGAGCCAGCAAGGGTGTAGCAGGACTGTATCGGCCGTAAATCCGAGAGCTGAAAGGATTTTGTCCCGGTGGATTTGTAACAACGGATCCCAAGACTTTTTTCACATGAGTTTCACTGCCTGCCCATGTGGCCATCGGTACCGTGCCGCATCGAATGACAAGTGATGCTGGCTGGCGAGGCGGTTTTTGTGGAATTGAGACTGAGTCTGTTTGGCGTCAAGCGCTCGATCAACCTGAGCGCCCTGGCGCGTTTTCGCAATACCTGGGTGGTGCTGGCGGCCTCGGTGCTGGTGATTCCGTTGACGTTGTGGCTGCTGGCCCCGGCGACGGTGTCGGACCTGGCCCACGGCAATGTCGCCGGGGCCAAGGCGCTGGCGGCGGATTGGGCCAAGGGCGATGTGATCGTGCTGGTGCGCCATGTCGAGCGCTGCGATCACTCGAAAGCGCCCTGCCTGAGCGGCAATGACGGCATCACCGACCGCTCGCGCAGTGTCGCGGTGGCCGTGGGCGCACAGTTCGAGCACCTGGGCCTGAACAATGCCGAGATCTACAACAGCCCGTCGATGCGCACGGTGCAGACCGCCGGTTACATGTTTAACCGCGCCGCCAGTGGCGAAGAGTGGCTGATCGACTGCAAGGGGCGCATGTTGCAGGACGCGCTCGCGCATAAAATTCCGGGGCGCAACCTGATTCTGGTCACCCACAGCGAATGCATGGGGCAGCTTGAAAAAGACCTGGACGTCTCGGCCTCGAACCCGGGTTACGGCTCCTCGCTGTTCGTTTCCACCGCGAGTCCGGCGGGCCCCAAAATGCTCGGTTTTATTGAAGCTTCCGACTGGCGCACGGTAACTGCCCGATGAAGTCTCGTTTCGACGTTTACAACTTCGGGGTATTGCAGGTGAATCGGAAACCTGAGTACGCCTGCTGTTGATTGGTGGCGAGGGGATTTATCCCCGTTGGACTGCGCAGCAGGCCCTCTTTTAAATCAAGAGAAGGGCCGCTGCGCGCGCCAACGGGGATAAATCCCCTCGCCACAATGGCTTGCCGCCACGCGGCAAAAGATTCAGTAGCCGACGAAGTAGTACGCCTGCCGCCCGACGATCAATGTCTTGAGCACTTTCAGCGGCGCAGCGGGCTCGCTATCGCCCGCCATCACCGCGACGTGTGATGGCGATGCACTCAGGTACTCGCGCAGTTGCGCATCCGTGTCCAGGCCCTTGAGCACCTGTTGGGTGTAGAACACGCTGGCACCGCCGAGCCGTTCGTTGGCCTGAAACAGTGCGACCTGATGCCCTTGCGCCTGCAGCGTCTGAATTTGTTCGGTCAGCGGCAGGAACGAGAGTTTTTTATCCGCGTTGGGCAGCGCCCATTGTGCGGCGCCAAGGTAACTGGCGATGATCACCGTCAGGACAGTAGCGCCCAATGCCTGACGATGACGGGCGATGCGGCCTGCAAAGCGGCTGGAAGATTCGTACGCTTTGAGTTTTTCGAACAGCACACCCACATATTCCGCAGCGATCACCGCTGCTGCCGGTGTCATCGACATCAGGTACACCGTGCGTTTACTCGACGCCAGCGTCAGCATGACGAACTGCGCGACGATCCACAGGCTGAAGAACAGCAGGTAACGGTGGGTCTTCAATTCTTTGCGGAAATGCCAGAGCCCCAGATACACCAGGATGTTCCACGGCAGAAAAGCTTCCGGCAGTTTGGCGAGGTAGTAATAAAACGGTTCGTAGTGCCCCGCCTCGACGAACGACCCGCTGAAGCGCCCGACACTGTTGGTCAGCAACACTTCTTTAAGCGCTTGCGCGCCGCCGTGCTGATAGAGCACCGCCAGCCAGATCATCAACGGAATCAAACCGACCACGGTCAGCAGGCCCGGCCGCAGCCAGTCGCCGAGTTTCAGGCGTTTGTCCAACAGGTTGTCGGCCAGCAGATAAGTGAAAATCACCACCCCCGGCATGGCCAGGCCCAACACCCCTTTGCTCAAGGTGGCGATGGCGATCCCGACCACGAACAGCAACGAACTGCCCGGGGTCGACGTTTTTTGCGCCTGGAAAAACCCCAGCAACGCGGTGGTCACGCCGAGGGCCAGCAGCGCATCCTCGCCGACCCCGCGTACGTTGCTCCAGTAGCTGGCCATGGTGGCCAGCAGGATGCCGGCGGTCCATGCGACCGTTTTCGGTCGGCCAAACCGGCGCAACATGCCGTACAACACCATCACACTGAGCAGCCCGGCCACCGCCGAAGCCAATCGAACCGCCCACGGCGAAACGCCAAACACGCGCATCGCGCCCGCATCCAGCCACAGGCTCAGCGGTGGTTTTTCCAGAAACGGCTCGCCGAACAGCCGTGGCGTGACCCAGTCATCGTCCAGATGCATCTCCATGGCGATGCCGGCGACGCGGGCTTCGGTAGAACCTTGCAATTGATGGTTGCCCAGCGCGAAGAAAAACAGCAGGGCGGCGAGGAGAAACAGCGAAGTGGCGGAACGCGACATGGGTTTCAAGCAACCGGAAGGGGTGAAGGCCTGAGCATACTTCGCCAATGCTTAACAAATTGTGAAACTCACGCGAGATGCCGCGACCAACGCTTTTCCGGTGTTTCGAACACCGGATTGACCAGCGCCGTCAGCACATGATCCTGCCAGCGCCCGGCAATATTCAGGTACGCCTTGGCGTAGCCTTCGCGCTCGAAACCCAGCCGTTCAAGCAACCGCGCACTGCGTTCGTTACCGGGAATGTAGTTGGCCATGATCCGGTGCAGGTTCTGGGTTTCGAACATATAGCCGATGCCCGCCTCCAGCGCTTCCTGCATCAGCCCCTGACCCTGACGGGTTTCATCGAGGTGATAACCCAGATAACACGCCTGGAACGCGCCGCGAATGAGGCCGCTGAAGTTGCACGCACCGATCATTTGCTCACCATTCGGCGTCAACAGGGCGAAGTGCATGGCCAGACCGGCCTCGAATGCGCTGGCCTGGACTTCAAGGCGTCGGCGAATTTGCTCGGTGGAAAAGTATTCGGTGGTGCGGATCGGCGACCACGGGGCGAGGTGGCGCAGATTGCGTCGATAGAAATCACTTTCGAGCTCTGCCTGATCCGGGGCAAGTATCGCCAGCGTCAGGCGTTGGCAGGGCAGGGTCAACAGCGGCATCGGGCGTTCCTTGGCGAGGGATCTGCTGGCAGCGTCGCGCAATTACCCGGGGCACAGCAAGCTGTGGCTGATTTCAGGCAAAAAAAAGCCCGCGGGAGAGCGCGGGCGAACCGTAGTTTCTTGAATGAGCAAACGGAATGTACAGGTTCGGCCGGGCAACGGCAGTGAAGAAAAATTCATCTCGATCAACTGCTACACCGTGGCTCGATCCTGACAGGCAAGACCGCTCGCGCCTTACGGGTTTCGCCCGTCAGTGGCGAACGTCCGGCGTCGGCGATCCCGGCGAGGCAAGATTGTCCCGAGCCCGGCAGACGACGATTTCGGCCAATGCGCTCAGCTGTTTGATCGCCACCGCCACATGACGCCGGGAGCCATCGAATTCTTCGGCAAAATTTTCACTGATGGCGGCGAGAGACCCAAGCAGTTCGCTGGCATGCTCGAGCAGAGTGATGGTGTCGACGTCGTCACGCACCCTGAGCATCTGGTTGAGGGGAAGGCCAGGCCGTCGTTTCGAACCGCCTGTGGCGGCGGTGGCGTTCGATCGGGTTTTCGTGCGGGCCGTTTGCGCATCGGGTAATACCGGTCCAACGAGCGAAAGTCGGGTGATTTTTTTCATGACGCAGCTCCGTGGAATGAACAGCAGGCGAGGAGGGTAACGCCCCGAAAATCGCTGCACCAGTTCATGAAAGTCGACACGTGTTGCGGGAATTTTCCTAGGACGTCTGGCGTAGGACGCTGCCGCGCTGGCAGAGCCCCGGCTCAAGGCAAATGGTCAGCGGCAAAATCAGCCTCTGAGCGGGCCCGCAACCGCCCTTTGCGACAGGCCGTCTGGAAGCGTTCGAAATCGCGCTCGTTCTGCGCGGTGTAATGTTGCGCGTACTTCAACAGCGCATCCGCCAGCGCATCGCCTTTGCCGATGTAACCACTGATCTGCGCAGCGAGGCCGGAGGCTTTGGCATGGGCTCGGGCGAGGGCGCGGCCGCAAACTCGCCCGTAGGCGGCGAACGTCTCTGCGTCGAAGTTTTCCAGTTCGGCGGAGATCTTCATGTCGCGCAATTGCCGCACGTAGAATTGCCGACCGCCGGGGCCGGTGGTCCAGCCCAGAAACATGTCGCTGGCCGCTTGCATCAGGCGTTGCCCCTCGACCACGCGCTGACCTTCATGGCGCACCCGCGATTTGCTTTTGACGTAGTCGGCGAGCACCGAGCGCCGGGCTTCCTTGAGTTGCAGGAACAGCGGGAACTCCTGATCGTCGGTCAGCAGCGCCACCAGACAACGCGTGCCGACACTGCCGACGCCGACCACTTTGAATGCCAGATCCTGCACGTGAAACCGTGACAACAACTCGCGGCGGTCGGGTTGCAACGTGCTGCGATACTCGCGCATGAAGGTGTCGAAGAGCGGACGCCAGTCCGCGAGTCGCAGCCAGTCATCCTCGGCATCCAGCAGCGTAGTGTTTTTGTGCAGGTGGAAAATTTCCGGCAGGTCATCGCGAATGATCAGGCGCCCGTGGGCATCGCGTTCGCTGATTTTCGGCAGCAACTCGGCGTGCGTGCGCCGCTCGGCCTTCTCGATGGCGCGCTGCACATGTTCAAGGGTACTTTTGCGTGCCTGCGCCAGCAGGTCGTTGTAGCTGATGGACTCGTACCAGTTTTCCAGCGTGCTCTGTTCGGCGCATTCCAGCAGTGTGGTCTGATAGGCGCCGACCATTTCACGGCACACCTGCTCCTCGACCGACTCACCGTGGCGCAAGTCGCGGGCGGCCACCACGAAACTCGCTGCGAGTCGCTTCAGGTCCCACTCCCACGGACCGGGATGCGCCTCGTCGAAATCGTTGACGCTGAACAGCAGATTGCGCTCAGGCGTGGCAAAGCCCCCGAAGTTCATCAGATGGCAGTCACCGCAGATGGGCACGTTCAGGCCCATGTTCGCCGTGCCCGACAGATCGTGCGCTTGCAGCAACGCGTTACCGCGAAAGAAGGTGAACGGCGACACCAGCATGCGCCCGTAACGCAGTTCGACCAGCGACTCGACACGGCCCTGGCTGGAGGCCTTGATCAACGGAATCGGATCACGGTTCATCTTGCCGGTGGACGCTTGAGCACTGCGCGAGCACTGCTTGCGGGCGTCCTTGCCTTGTTGCATGCGGTCTTTGAGTGAGGTCATGGGGGCTCGGTTCGGCGGAAGGGGCGCCGTGAGTGTAGAAGCGCTTTCGGGGTTTATCCGCTGGCGTGAGCCGGGTGAAGCTAACTCAATACTCCGTCACCTTGTCCTCGCGCAAAACCCACCCGGCCTCGCCCGCCACCAACGTGTATTGAACCTGGCGCATCTTCCCCGTGCGGCCGGCGCCTGCGTCAGAGCTGTCATACACCGGGAAGCGCTGCACCAGCCGGTTTTCCACCACTGCAAACGAATCCTCGCCCTGATAGCCCTCGGCGGTTTTCGGGTTGTCGCTGACCGGGGGCAAGTAGATTTCGCTCAGGGATTTCTTGTTATTGGCTGAGTAGGCGATCAGATCGCCCGGCATGCCGCGCCCGGGCGAGCGGGTAAACACGTAGAGTTCAGGGGAGCCGTCGTTATTGAGGTCAGCGACTTCGGCACGCACGACCTCACCGGTGAGCGCCCGGCTGATGATCGCGTTATCGATCTCCAGACCTTTGGGGGTGATGCGCAGCGTCGGTTTGCCGTCAACCTGTTCGGTGCTGACGTGAAAGGAAATACCCTGCCATTCCAGCGTCTGCTCGAATGGCTGTTTGCCGCGGGTGGCATCGCCATTGACCAGTCTCAGAGATAACTCGTAATTGGCCACCTCGTTGCGCCGTGCGGCATTGCGCATGAGATAGACCTGAACCGTGTACTCGCCATCGGCCGGCAACGTTCCGAGGAAGTGATTGCCCATGATCGAACCGTTGAACAGCGCGTAATCCGCGCCCTTGGCGGTGATGTTGAAATAGGCGGAGGTGTTGGACGGTTTGAAGTCGACGGTGAGCAACTGGCCGGCCCTGGCATTGAATCTGTACTCCGCGGTCTGGTCACCCTTGATCGACTGTTTGCGCTGGACGCTGTCGGCGCTGGTTGTGAAAGCGATCGGTTCGACGCGCACAGCGCCAGCATCTGCTGCGTAGGCAGGCAGGGAAATCAGTATGGCCAGCGCGGCGGCGATCCAGGTTTTCATCTTCAACTCCATTGCATCTCGATGTTTGCAGCATAGAGGCTGCGTCGAGCAGTCGCCCAGTGATTACGCGGATTAAATGTTGCTGGATTTGAGCACGTGCTTGGGGTGATGTTCCCTGACACCAATCAGCTGTTCACATAATTCTCACCTGAGTTTTGCCATGATCATTGCCGGTACTTCATAGGCTCAAACGAGTGATCCCGTCATGAATGTCAGCGTTCTCTACGCTTTGGTTGCGGCGGCGTTGTTTGGCGCCAGTACTCCACTTGCCAAACTGTTGGGAGCACAGATTTCGCCGATTCTGTTGGCCGGGTTTCTCGGCTACGGCGTCAGCCTGGTGATGTTCGTCCTCGCCCTGCGCGGACTGGGCAGTGCGCGCACCGGCGCATACTTTTCCACCGCGCCGTTTCTGGGCGCAGCTATCTCGATTCTGCTACTGGGCGAGTCGATATCGCTGATGTTCCTGCTCGCTGCCGCGTTAATGGCCGTAGGGGTATGGATTCACCTGATGGAAAACCATGCCCATGAGCATCAGCACGAACGGCTCGAGCGAGATCATCGCCATACACACGACGAGCATCACCAGCATACCCACGGGTTTGAGTGGGATGGAGCGGAGCCGCACAGCCATCCGCATGTGCATACGCCGATGCGGCATAGTCATGCGCACTTTCCGGATGTGCATCATCGGCATGGGCATTGAGGTGTGTGGGCGGGGGGGCTTTTGGCGGAAGGGGTGGATGGGATGGCCAGATGCGACAAAGCCCGCACTAGGCGGGCTTTGTCGTTGAGAGTTGGTGGAGCCGGGGGGATTTGAACCCCCGTCCGCCAGTACTCCGCTGTCGGTACTACATGCGTAGCCGTTTCTATTAAGTTAACCCTCAGCGACCCGAAGGGCAGGGTGCTTTGGGCGAGTTGTGTAAGTTTTAGCCGCTTCGTCCACAACGTACTGCACGGCGATTCTGTTCTATATGACAATCATTTCGGGTTTACAGACATCCCCTGATGATTGCTGGACCCGAAGGTACCAGGAGCATTGTCAGCTGCAATTAAGCAGCGAGAGCAACACCGTATTGGTCGTCATTGGCAACTATAAGTAGTTGCAACAGTGGATTTACGACTTCTGTTACCAAGTCGGCATGCACCTAAAGTTTCGCAACCGGCGTCGAATCCTAAACGGCCCCGAACTCATTGCTCAGTACATCTGTTTGAGCAACAAGCCTGCGCAGTGTACGCCAAACGGCCCGCGAGGCCAACCCGAAGGTTGGCCGGGCAGCTGATCAGTTGTTGGTGCCGGTGGATTTGCGCAGTTCCACGATGGTTTGCGAGGTTTCCGCAATGCAATCGTCGATTTTGCCATCAGCCTTGAGCGCCTCGGCCTTGCTCACACTGGCGTTAGCGCGCTGGCTCAGTTCCGGGTTCGCTGACAGCTGCCCCTTGGCATTGTTGATGGTCTGAATATTGGCATCGCACAGGTTGGCAGGCTTGTCCGCGGCGAACGAAGTGGAAGCCATCATCGATGCAGTAACGAACAGACCTAACAGTACAGAACGTTTCATGTGTATCTCCTTGAACCGAGTGGGTCCAGACTTCGCTGGCCGTCAGGACGGGCAACCGTATGGAAGAAAAACCCCGATCAGTCGGGGTTATTCTGTGGACTACAGTCGAACTCAAGGGTTCTATTTTTCTTCAGCAGGCCTTCGCCCGGGTCACTCGATCCACCAGATAGACCAGTCCGTGGTAGTCAATTCCGCCATGTTGCGTCAGACCGATCTCGCAAGTCCGGCTGGTGGAAATCCCTTCGCTGCAATGCTGCACCGCCTCCTTGAGCGTGCGCAGCGAATGGCTGTTCAGCTCCGGCGTGGTGAAGCCCTTGTCACCGGCAAACCCGCAACAGTGGATGCCTTCGGGGACGACCACGTTGGTGCTGCATTTGCGTGCCAGATCGATCAGCGCCTGGCTCTCGCCCAGATGCTGGGTGCTGCAGGTCACGTGCACGGCAATCGGTGCATCCTGCGGGGTGAACTCGAGTCGGTCGAGAAGGTGCGTACGAATGAAGCGCACCGGGTCGTACAGGTCCAGGCGAACTTCGCCGACATCCTGCACCAGGCGCAGGGTGCACGGGCTGGTGTCGCAATAGATCGGATCGAGTCCGCCGCGACTGGCGTGAAGCAGGGCGCTGATCAGCTCCTGGCGCTTGTGCTCGGCCTGTTCCGCATAGCCTTTGGAAGCGAACGGCTGACCGCAGCAGAGGTTGTCCTGATTGTCCGGGAACACCACCTGGTAACCGGCCTTTTCCAGCAGGCCCCGGGTTTTGTCGTACAGCGACATCTGCTCTTTGTCTCCGGCTGCCGGGCCCATGACCCGCGATACGCAGGCAGCCAGATAGACCACGCGCGGACGCTCATCGGAGACGCTCGGACTGAAGCGAATGGCTTTTTCCGGCTGCGGCATCGCATTCGTCCACAGCGGCACCTGGCCTTTGGACAAGCGCGTCAGGGTTGCTGAAAGCTTCGCCAGACGTGGCGCACCGAGCAGCATCCGCGCACCGTTGGCCACGTGCAGAGTAAAACGTGCGCCTTGCAGGGTCTTGGCGAAATTTCCTTCGATCCAGTCAGCGGTTTTCTGATGCGTGGCGTTACGAGCGCGGAGCTTTTTCACCAGTTCGCCGGTGTTGATGCCTACAGGGCAGCGTTGCGCACACAAGCCGGTGGCGGCGCAGGTGTCGATGCCTTGGTACGCGTAGGCTTCTTCCAGTTCGCGGGTGTCGATGCCTGCGCGTTTTTTTGCCTGAATGTCACGCCAGATCACGATGCGCTGGCGCGGACTCAGGGTCAGGCCTTTCGACGGGCAGACCGGTTCGCAGAAGCCGCACTCGATGCATTTATCCACAATCTCGTCGGCCGCCGGCAGCGGCTTCAGGTGCTTGAGGTGAATCTGCGGATCTTCGCTGAGCACCACGTCCGGGTTGAGGATGCCGTTGGGGTCGAGCAGACGTTTGAGCTGCCACATCAGTTGATAGGCATCGCTGCCCCATTCCAGCTCCACGAACGGCGCCATGTTGCGCCCGGTGCCGTGCTCGGCCTTCAGCGAGCCACCGAATTCCACCGCCACCAGTTGCGCGACGTCGTCCATGAACGCCTGATAGCGTGCGACTTCTTCCGCGCTGTTGAAGCCTTGGGTGAAGACGAAGTGCAGATTGCCTTCCAGTGCGTGTCCGAAAAGGATCGCTTCGTCGTAGGCATGCTTGTCGAATAGCTCGATCAGGCGATTGACGCCGATGGCCAGTTGCTCGACCGGAAAAGTCACGTCTTCGATGATCACCGTGGTGCCGGTTTTGCGTACGGCACCGACGGCGGGGAAGGTGTCCTTGCGAATCGCCCAGAGGCGGGCGTTCTCGATCGGGTCTTCGGTGAAGTCGACTTGCTTTTCCACAGGGAAGCCGCTGAGTGACGCCATGATCTGCGCCAGCTGTTCCTGCAGCAAAGAGGAAGAGGCGGCGCGGGATTCGATCAGCAGGGCGCAGGCATTGTTCGACAGCTGTTGTACGAAAGCGGGCATGCCGGGTTTGTCCTGCACCGAGCGCAGGCTGCGTCGATCAAGCAGTTCCACCGCCGACACCGGTTGGCTTTTCAGCACGGTGACCGCGTTGCAGCAGGTTTCCACATCCGGGAACACGATCAGCGCCGACGCCTTGTGCGGGTGATCGATCACTGTGTCGTAAGTCACCGCACTGATAAAACCGAGGGTGCCTTCGGAGCCAACCAACAGGTGGCTCAAGATATCCACAGGCTCGTCGAAATCCACCAGGGCGTTGAGTGACAGGCCGGTGGTATTTTTCAGACGGTATTTGTGGCGAATTCTCGCGGCCAGCTCGGCATTGGCGCGGGTCTCGCGGCCCAATGTCGCGAGGCGCTCCAGCAGATCGCCATGACTGTTGCGAAATGCTGCGACACTGGCAGCGTCTTCGGTGTCGAGACGCGTGCCATCGGCCAGCACCAGGCGCATCCCGGCCAGCGTGTGATAGGTGTTTTGCGCCGTGCCGCAGCACATGCCGCTGGCATTGTTGGCGACGATGCCGCCGATCTTGCAGGCGTTGATCGACGCCGGGTCCGGGCCGATCTTGCGGCCGAACGGTGCCAGCCATGCGTTGGCCTGCGCACCGATGACGCCCGGCTGCAGGCGGATTTGCGTGCCTTGGCCGCGAATCTCGCGGGCGTTCCAGTTATCCCCCAGCACGATCAGCACCGAATCGCTGATGGCTTGCCCGGAAAGGCTGGTGCCCGCAGCGCGGAAGGTCACCGGAACGTGGTCGCGCTGGGCCAGTTTCAACAGGCTCACGACTTCATCTTCGGACTCGACGCGGATGACCAGTTTCGGGATCAGCCGATAAAAACTGGCGTCAGTGCCAAAGGCCAGCGTCGATAGCGGATCATCAAAACGGCGCTCGGCCGGAATCAGTTGTTGCGCATCACGCAGGAAATTCACCGGAAGCGTCATTGGTCCTCCAGGATCAGCACTACGAGGTCTTTTGGGCCGTGGGCGCCGTAAGCCAGGACTTGCTCGATGTCAGCGGTTTTCGACGGGCCGGACACCAATAATGCGTTGGTCGGCATGCCTTGGGCCCACTCGAATTCCTGCTGCACCTGATAGAAGTTGTCACGAATTTCGCTGGCCTTGAGCAGGGCGAAATGCACCGGCGGCACCAGGCTCATCAACCGCGGTTCTTCGCGGGTCGGCCAGATAATCAGGCTACCGGTGGCGGCAATTGCGCCGAGGGTGCCGGTGAGGCTGGCCGGGGTGTCGTCGAACAACTCGGCTTTCCACGCTTCCATCGGCCGGTCGTAGGATTTCAGCGCGGGCAGATCAGGATGATTCGCCCAGTGTTGTGTGATGCGTTGCCCGTGCGCTGTAGTCGGCGCGATCAACAGGCTTGGCAACTGACGGTCACGCAGCAACTGCGCGAGTAGCGCCGGCCAGTCTGCGTCAGAGGTCAGATGAATTTCGGTGTGCACCGCTTCCATCAGTTTGCGCAGTTGCGGGATGCGTTGATCGGCGCTGTAGGTGTAAGGCTGCGTCACCAGATCGACATCAAAGTTGTCGGCAATCGGTGTGGCGCCGGTCAGGCTTTTCCGCAGCTTGGCGAGGATGTTTTGCTTGGCGCTCATCAGCGGTCTCCCTGTTTGGCCAGATGCTCGCGGGCCATGTCGTGCAGTGAGCGGGCGGCGGGTTTTGGTGCGCTGTGGTTTTGCGTCCACGGGCCGACGTTGCTTGGCGTCAGCGCGCGCAGGCGTGTGGCGAAGAAACCGAACAGTCGATACAGCGTCGGCGAGCTGTTGAGTTTCGCCCAGGCGTTCCAGATGAAACGTTCCTTGCGCGAATACTTGCTGCCCTGACCGCGCATCACTTGATGCGGCGAGTCCGGGGCCTTGACGTTTTCTTCGCGTAGGCGACGCAGCAGGGCAGGGATCGGAATTTTTACCGGACACACTTCACCGCAGGCGCCGCACAGCGACGAAGCGCTCGGGTGATCCGGGACTTTCGCCAGGCCGACCATGTGCGGGGTGATGATTTTGCCGATCGGTCCCGGGTACACCTCGCCGTAGGTGTGGCCGCCGACGCGGGTGTAGACCGGGCAATGATTCATACAGGCGCCGCAGCGGATGCAATTCAGGGTCTGGCGCAATTCGCTGTCGGCAAAGGCCTGGCTGCGACCGTTGTCGAGCAGCACCAGATGCACTTCCTGCGGGCCGTCGAGTTCATGTTCCTTGCGCGGGCCGGAGATCATGTTGACGTAGGTGGTGATCGGAATACCCAGCGCCGAGCGGGTCAGCAGCGACAGCAGCGGCACCACGTCGCGCAGGTTTTCCACCACCTTTTCGATGCCGGTGACGGCGATGTGCACCGGTGGCACGGTGGTGGTCATGCGCCCGTTGCCTTCGTTTTCCACCAGCAGCAGGGTGCCGGTTTCGGCGACGGCGAAGTTCACACCGGAGACGCCGATGTCCGCTTCGAAGAATTTCTGCCGCAGGACTCTGCGACCGATCTGAATGAGTTGGTCAACGTCCTTGGTGTATTCCACGCCAAGTTTGTCGTGGAACAAGGACGCGACCTGACCGGCATTCTTGTGGATCGCCGGCATAATGATGTGTGAAGGCTTCTCGTGGTCGAGCTGGACGATGTATTCCCCCATGTCGGACTCCAGGCATTCAACACCTTGAGCCTCGAGGAAATGGTTCATCTCCATCTCTTCGCTGACCATCGATTTGCCCTTGATCACTTGCCGCGCCTCGTGAGCGCGGATGATCGACAAGACGATGCCATTGGCCTCGTCCACCGTTTCCGCCCAGTGCACTGTCACACCGTTGCGGGTCAGGTTCTTTTCCAGTTGCTCGAGCAGGTCGGGCAACTTGGAGAGCGCACGCGCCCTGATCGAGTTGCCCAGGGCGCGCAAATGTTCTCTTTCGTGGGCATCACTGAAAGCGGCTGCCCGCTTGACCATCAGTGAGTCCATGGCCGTGCGGAAGTTGTTCCGCAACTGCTGATCACCCAAAGCGTTGTGCGCCCGGGTGCGGAAATCTTCTTCTACGGCGACCGTAGGAATAATCGCGGAAGTGCTCATTGCGCACCTCCTGTTCGTTGCCACAGAAAGCTGGCGAGATGTTGCCCGCGCAGCGCTTCTTTTTGTTTCTCCAATGCGCCGTTGATGTTCATCAAACAGCCGCAGTCGGCACTCAAGACCTTGTGCGCGCCGGATTCCTTCAACGCTTTGGTCTTGTCAGCCACCATCGCGCCGGAAATGTCTGGCATACGGACGCTGAATGTCCCACCGAAGCCACAGCATTCGCTTTCGTGATCGTGGTTGACCCGTTCCACGTTGCTCAGCTGCGCCAACAACTCGCGGCCGTGCAGGTGGGTGTTCATCTCGCGCCGTGCCGAACACGAAGTGTGCAGCGCGACTTTGACCGGCTCGCCGCTGTCCTTGAGCTGCACCTTGCAGACAAACAGCAGAAACTCAGCCAGTTCATAGGTGCGGGCGGCGAGGGCCTGCACCTGTTTCAACGTCTCCGGCTCGTCTTTGAACAAGTCGGCGTAATGCTCGCGCAGCATGCCCGCGCATGAACCCGACGGCACCACCACCGGATAACCCCCGGCAAACAGCGCCAGTTGCGAGCGCGCGACGGTTCGTGCCTGCTCGGTGTAACCCGAGGTGTAGGCCGGTTGTCCGCAGCAGCTTTGCCCTTGCGGGTACTCGACCTTGATCCCTTCGCGCTCCAGCAAGTGGATCGCGTCCATCCCGGCTTCGGGGTAGAACAGGTCGACCACACACGTGCCGAACAGGTAGACCCGCGACGGTTTCTCGCTGGGGTATTGCCGAGGTTCGGGCAGTGGCGGTGCCACGCGGGTGGCGTTGGGCACAGCGTTGTAAAAAAGCTCGCTCATCAGGCGTGTCTCCGGGTGGTCCCGGTTATCCGTCTGTGGCGGCTGCTGAATATAAAGAGCGTTGCTTTCAGCAGCCTTACAGACCGGGGTGTGAATTGCTGACGCCGGTATCACGAACCGGCGTCGGTTTTTTCTGTGTTTGTTGTAGGTTTAGTGCACCAGCATGCCGGTGAACCAGTAGGCCTGGGCCAGCGTGATCAGACCGACAATCGTTGCAAAGAATAGGCTGTGCTTGAGGGTGAAACGGAACAGATCCGATTCCTTGCCCACCAGGCCGGTCGCCGCGCAGGCCACGGCAATCGACTGTGGCGAGATCATCTTGCCGGTCACGCCGCCGCTGGTATTGGCCGCCACCAACAGGGTGTCATTGACGCCGATCTGGTGTGCGGTGGTCGCTTGCAACGAACTGAACAGCGCGTTGGACGAGGTATCCGAACCGGTGAGGAACACGCCGAGCCAGCCGAGGAATGGCGAAAAGAACGGGAACGCTGCGCCCGTACCGGCCAGCACCAGGGCCATGGTCGACGACATGCCGGAGTAGTTGGTGACGAAAGCGAAGGCCAGCACCATGCCGATCGACAGGATCGGCCAGCGCAGTTCGTAGAACGTCTCTTTCAAAGTGGTCAGACCAGTTTTGAAATTGATCTTCAGCACCAGCATCGAGATCAGCGCGGAGAAGAAAATCGCCGTGCCGGTCGCGGAAATCGGGTCGAGTTTGAACACCGCAGGAATGGCAGTCGGGGTGGCCACGATCGGTGCGGTTTTGATCACCATTTGATCAAGGTGCGGGATCGCGAAGTTGAACACCCAGCTGTACATCGAGCCGCCAGCGGCGAACATCGCTTTGAAAGGCTTCAGCGTCCAGATCGTCACCAGCACGGTGAGAATCAGGAACGGCGACCAGGCTTTGAAAATTTCCCCGAGGCTGTAAGGCGACGCCACGGTGGTGCGCTTCTGGCCGAAACCGCCGACGCTGGCGGTGATCGCTGCGCTCGACGTGGCGCCGGCGATTTGCGCGCCTGCGGTGCGTTTTGGCTGCCAGATTTTCAGGAACAGGGTCAGCGATATCAGGCTGGCCAGCGCCGAGGTGATGTCCGGCAATTCTGGCCCAATGAAGTTCGAGGTGAAGTATTGGGTGATGGCGAAGCTCAGGCCCGCGACCAGTGCAGCCGGCCAGGTTTCACGCACGCCACGCAGGCCGTCCATCATGAACACCAGCCAGAACGGCACGAACAGCGACAGCAGCGGCAGTTGGCGACCGGTCATGGCGCCGATCTTGAACGCATCAATGCCGGTCACTTGCCCGGCAACAATGATTGGAATCCCCAAGGCGCCGAAGGCAACCGGTGCAGTGTTGGCGATCAGGCACAGGCCGGCGGCATATAGCGGGTTGAAACCCAGGCCGACCAGCAGCGCGGCAGTAATCGCCACGGGCGCGCCGAAACCGGCGGCACCTTCAAGAAATGCACCGAAGCAGAAACCGATCAGCAGCACCTGCAGGCGCTGGTCGTCGGTGATCGACAGCACCGAACTGCGAATGACCTCGAACTGACCACTCTTGACCGTCAGTTTGTAGAGGAACACCGCCGCCACAATGATCCAGGCAATCGGCCACAGACCATAGGCAAAGCCGTATCCCGCCGCAGCGAGGGCCATGTCGACCGGCATGTGGAAAGCGAAAATCGCCACAGCAATCGACAAGGCGAGCGTGATGCTGCCGGCCACATGACCTTTGAGGCGGAACACCGCCAGCGCGAGGAAAAAGAAAACGATGGGAATGACGGCCGCGAGAGCGGACACGCCGAGACTGCCGAGCGGGCTGTAGAGCTGTTGCCAGGTTTGCATATGGGGTGGCCCCTAATTGTTGTTGGTCAGGCACTGTCAGCGTTCTTGGTTAATTGGTAATACCAATTTACAATCGCTGTTGGCTAGGGTAAAAGCCTTGATGGCGGTGTGTCAATTTGTCGCCCTGAAACTTTTGTCGAACAAGCGGTGCAGATGGCAACTGATCCGGTTCGGGCAGGTGGTGTTTGGTAGGTGTCGGCAAGGCGCCGATAGGCCAGAATAGAGAGCCCGGCGAGCGGTCGGGGTCGTGGAGAAATGAGCTATGGGGTTTGATCAGATTCGGCAGCGCCGTTTGTCTGACGATATTGTCGAGCGACTCGAGGGGATGATTCTCGAGGGCACGCTGAAGTCGGGGGAGCGGCTTCCGGCGGAACGCACGCTGGCCGAACAATTTGGCGTATCACGGCCGTCGCTGCGCGAGGCGATCCAGAAACTGGCGGCCAAAGGCTTGCTGGTCAGTCGTCAGGGCGGTGGCAACTATGTGGTGGAAAGTCTCGGTTCGACCTTCAGTGATCCACTGCTGCAACTGCTCGAAAGCAATCCCGAGGCGCAGCGCGATCTACTGGAATTTCGGCACACTCTGGAGGCATCGTGCGCCTATTACGCTGCATTGCGTGCCACCGATGTCGACCGTGAGCGGCTGACCGCCGCGTTCGAAGAGTTGCAGGATTGTTATTCGCGTCACGACGAAGTCAGTCGGGCAGAAGAGGGCGCGGCGGACGCAAAATTCCATCTGGCGATTGCCGAGGCCAGTCATAACGCGGTGTTGCTGCACACCATTCGCGGGCTGTTCGATCTGCTCAAGCGTAACGTCGTGACCAACATCGGCGGCATGTACAAACAGCGCACGGAAACCCGCGACATGCTGATCACTCAGCACCGGGAATTGTATCTGGCGATCATCGAAGGGCGCGCGGAGCAGGCGCGAGAAGTGTCGAGTCGGCACATTCTGTATGTGCAGGAAGTGCTGGAAGAGGTGCGGCAGGAGGTTCAGCGCATGGCCCGGGCGGAGCGGCGCAAGGGGATGTGATCAGTTACTTCGGTGTTGATGCTGCAATAGCGTTCGCGAGCAGGTCGCACCGTCGCTCCCACATTTGAAATGCATTCCAAAGTGGGAGCGACGGTGCGACCTGCTCGCGAATGTGCTCTAAAGGCAGAGGAAATCAGTCTTCCTTGCCCTTGTTGCGCACGGCGCGCTGCAACTCGCGACCGGCATCGCGCTCGCGCTCGGTGTCGCGCTTGTCGTATTCCTTCTTGCCCTTGCCCAGAGCAATTTCGCACTTGACCATGTGCTTGCTCCAGTACCAGGACAGGCATACGCAGGCGTAACCCTTTTGCTGCACGGCGGCGGCGAGTTTTTCCAGCTCGCGGCGGTTGAGCAGCAATTTGCGTGTGCGCACCGGGTCTGCGATGACGTGGGTGCTTGCGGTCATCAGAGGCGTGATGTGGCTGCCGAGCAGCCACGCTTCGCCATCCTTGAGCAGGACATAGCTGTCGACCAGCTGTAGCTTGCTTGCCCGCAGACTTTTTACTTCCCAGCCGGCCAGGACCAGACCAGCCTCGAACTTGTGCTCGATGAAGTAATCGTGTCGCGCCTTTTTGTTCTGCGCGATGGTCCCTGTTGGGTGTTTCTTCTGTTTAGCCATAGGGGCGGCATTATATGGAGTTGTTCCGCTGTCGGCTACGGTGATGCTGCGTGCTTGAGCAGGTTGAGTGAATCCCGGACAATGCGGCCTCTTTTTCTAACGCTTGGGCGTGATAAACGATGTCGACAGACAAGGTTTCTGTCCACGGCAGTTGGGCTAGCCGCTGGGTATTCATACTCGCCGCGACCGGTTCGGCCGTGGGACTGGGTAGTATCTGGAAATTCCCCTACATGGTCGGGGTCTACGGCGGCGGAGCCTTTGTGCTGATGTTTCTGGCGTGCATCGCGCTGATCGGTGTTCCGGTCATGCTCGCTGAAACCCTGATCGGTCGTCGCGCCCGGCAAAGTCCGGCGAACGCCCTGAAGGTCCTGGCGCTCGATGCCGGGCATTCGGCCAAGTGGTCGTGGGGCGCCTTTGCCGGGATGATCACGGCGCTGCTGATCCTGTCTTTTTATAGTGTGGTCGGCGGCTGGTCGCTGGATTACATCGTCGACATGGGGCGCGGGGACTTTCAGGGCGCCACGGCCGACCAGGTCGGCGCTTATTTCGGCAAGGTCATTGCCGATCCGTGGCGCCTGACACTTTGGCACACGATTTTCATGCTGCTGTCGGCGGTGGTGATCGCCAAAGGGGTGGTCGCCGGGCTTGAGCGCAGCCTGCGCATCATGATGCCGCTGCTGTTCGTGATGGTGCTGGTGCTGCTGGGTTACAGCATGACCACCGGACATTTCATGGAAGGCGTGCATTTCATGTTCGACTTCCACCCGGAAAAAGTCCTCGACGGCTTGTTGCCGGCCATGGGCCACGCGTTCTTCTCGCTGAGCGTCGGTGTTGGCTCGATCATGATCTACGGCGCCTACATGCCTAAGGATGCGTCGTTGTCCGGTACGGTGGTCGGCGTCGCACTGCTCGATACCTTTGTGTCGCTGGTGGCCGGTCTGGCGCTGTTCCCGATTGTGTTTGCCGGCGGACTGAACCCTAGCGAAGGCCCAGGCCTGATGTTCGTCAGCCTGCCATTTGCTTTTGGTAACGTGGCATTCGGTCAGTTGATGGGCGTGGTGTTCTTTGTGCTGGTGGCGATTGCGGCGTGGAGTTCGGCGATTTCCCTGCTGGAGCCGATGGTGGCCTATCTGGTTGAGCGCACGAAAATCAGCCGCGCCTGGGTTACTTTCTGGCTGGCATTCATTTGCTGGTTCGTTGGTCTGGGCACGGTGTTCTCCTTCAATATCTGGAAGGAGGCCAAATTTTTCGTGAACGAAGGCGGAATGTTCCATCTCTACCAATGGGGGGCGGCGGGCGGTCTGGACTTCTTCGGCGTGATCGATTTCTTCACCTCGCGGATCATGCTGCCGCTCGGTGGTCTGTGTTTTGTGCTGTTTGCCGGTTGGGTGATGGGGCGTGAGGCGGTGCGTGACGAGTTGTCGATTCGCAATCCGGCGCTGTTTGCCCTGTCTTTGTTCTTGATGCGCTACGTGGCGCCTATCGGCATTCTTGTAGTATTTGCCGCTCAGCTCTGGAAGTAACGCTTACATGACGACACATATTCAACGATCAGCGCTGCTGCCGTACCCGGCGCAATTTCTCTACGACCTGGTCAACGACGTGGCGCGTTATCCGGAGTTTCTGCCGTGGTGCTCGTCTGCCGAAGTGCTGGAAAGCTCGCCGGAACACATGCGCGCCAGCGTCGGCGTGGCCAAGGGTGGACTCAGTCAGCACTTTGTGACGCGTAATACGCTGGTGCCGGGGCAAACGATCGAGATGAACCTTGAAGAAGGTCCGTTTAATCAGTTGCACGGTGTCTGGGTGTTCAAGGCGTTGAATGAGAAGGCTTGCAAGATCAGCCTGGATCTTTCCTTCGACTACGCCGGGCCGTTGGTGCGTGCGACCTTGGGGCCGCTGTTCAATCAGGCTGCGAATACTCTGGTGGACGCGTTCTGCCAGCGCGCCAAGCAGATGCATGGTTGAGTCGGTGATCGAGATAGAGGTCGTGTATGCGGCCGTTGAACGTCAGGTTTTGCGTACCGTCAGTGTGGCTGAAGGTTCGACAATACGGGCTGCGGTGCTCGCCTCGGGCATCGGTGAGGCGTTTTCCGAGCTGAATCTGGCGGATTGCCCTTTGGGGATCTTTGGCAAAGTGGTTGCCGATCCTCAGGTTCGCCTGGTTCAGGCGGGGGATCGTATTGAGATTTATCGCCCGTTGCTCGCTGACCCGAAAGAGGTACGGCGCTTGCGCGCAGCCAAGGCTGCCGAGGCGAAAGCTCGAAATCAGTGAGAATGCCAAACGGCAGACAATAAAAAACCCGGAATTTCCGGGTTTTTTATTGCGTCGCAAATTATTGCGGCGAGGTGTCCAGGGGCTCTGGTGTCGGAACCGGAACGGTTTCTACACCATCGACGTCCTTCTGGATTTGATCCAGCAAGGAACCTGGCTTCACCGGTTTTTCCGGTTTTGGCTTCTCGGCGTTTTCAGCAGGAGCGGTCACCTTGGTGCCACTGTCCTTGCCGAGAATGGCTTCGTCACGGCTGACGCCCGGCATAAAGTCACCGGACAGGCTGACAAGCTGGTCGTTTGAGTTGAAAATAACGCTGACGCGTTCCTGTTGGCGTTCACCGCCACCCGGTTGCAGGCTGTACAGATAATCCCAGCGATCGGCATGGAACGTGTCGACAAGCAGAGGGTTGCCCATGATAAACCGTACTTGCGGCCGGGTCATTCCCGGGCGTAACTGGTCTATCATGTCCTGCGTGACGACATTGCCCTGCTGGATGTCGATTTTGTAAACCCCGGGGAATGAACAACCGGCGAGTGCGAGCAGTCCCACAAAGGTGAAACTGGTTAGCAAGAGCTTGGTGTTTTGCATCGGTGGGCGACTTCCACTATCTTGGCTGGGACAACGTAAACGCCGATCATACCCGCATTAAGAGAAGCTGCGAAGCAGCATCGCGAGAAAGCTGACCATGGTTGAAAATAGCGAACTACGCAAAGCCGGCCTCAAAGTGACCCTGCCACGGGTCAAGATCCTGCAAATGCTCGACTCTACCGAGCAGCGTCACATGAGTGCCGAGGACGTCTACAAGGCGTTGATGGAAGCGGGCGAGGACGTCGGTCTGGCCACGGTTTACCGTGTTCTGACCCAGTTCGAAGCCGCTGGCCTCGTGGTCCGTCACAACTTCGACGGTGGCCACGCGGTATTTGAATTGGCCGACGGCGGCCACCACGATCATATGGTCAACGTGGAAACCGGTGAGGTCGTCGAATTCGTCAGCCCGGAAATCGAAAAGCTCCAGAAGGCAATTGCCGAGGAGCACGGTGTTGATCTGGTAGATCACAATCTGGTGCTGTACGTACGCAAGAAAAAGTAAGCATGTCGCGCGAATTTCAGGTTCGCGAAACGAACGAAGGCGACCCAAGGGTCGCCTTCGTGCTTTCTGTCGTGCCGATTTTGGCGCTCAGGCTTTCGCGGTAACGACCATCTTCTTGGCGTGTGCCAGCGACTCCTTGGTCAGGTCGATCCCGCCCAGCATCCGTGCAACTTCTTCTATACGGTCGTTTTTGCTCAATTTGGAAACGGCGGTATGCGTCGCCTGTTCGCCGCGCACCTTGTGCACGAACAGATGTTGATGCCCTTGCGCCGCCACTTGCGGCAAGTGCGTCACGGTCAGGACCTGCCCGCGCTCGCCGAGCCGACGCAACAACTGGCCGACGATTTCAGCGGTTGGCCCGCCAATCCCCACATCCACTTCGTCGAATACCAGGGTCGGTACGCGAGAGGTTTGCGCGGTGATCACCTGAATCGCCAGGCTGATCCGCGACAGCTCACCACCGGAGGCCACTTTCGCCAGTGCCTTGAGCGGCTGGCCGGGGTTGGCGCTGACCAGCAGTTCGACCTGTTCGAGGCCGTTAGGCAATAGTTCGTCACTGCTATTGGCCCGCAGTTCGATGGTGAATCGACCACCAGGCATGCCCAGGCGCTGAATTTCCTGCTCAACCGCGCTGGCGAGACTGCCGGCGGCCTGATGGCGCAGATCGCTCAGCTCTCGGGCTTTTTCCTGATAGTGGCGGGCATAGGAAGCCAGTTCTTCGCCCAGGCGCTCGATGGATTCATCATTGGCGTTGAGGGTTTCTATTTCATCCAGCAGCTTTTGCTGCATTTCTCCGACTTCGGTCGGCTGGATCCGGTGCTTGCGAGCCAGGGTATAGATCGCGTCGAGGCGCTCCTCCAGATATTGCAGGCGGGCCGGGTCGGCATCGAAGTTGTCGAGGAAGCGATTGAGCTCGCCGACGGCTTCTTCCACCTGAATCTGCGCGCTGGTGAGCAGGCTGCTGGCTTCGCCCAGTGCGCCGACCGAGTTGTTCACGCTCGACAGGCGATTGAGGCTGGCGGTCAGCGCGTTCAGCACATTGCCGGAATCGCTCTCGCTGCATTGCTCGACCACTTGTCGGCAAATGCCCAGCAGGGTCTCGGCGTTTGTCAGGTTCTTGTGTTCCTGCTCCAGTTGCTCGAGTTCGTTTTCGCCAAGGCCGAGATTCTCCAGTTCTTCCAGCTGATAGCTGAGCAGTTGGTGGCGAGCGCGTTGCTCGTCGCCGGAGTTGGACAGTCGCTCAAGCTCCTGACGCGTCTGGCGCCAGCGCTGGGCGGCCAGTTGAACCTGACGGGCCAGGTCGGTGGCGCCTGCATATTCGTCGAGCAAACGGCGATGAGTATCGGTCTTCAGCAGCGACTGGTGTTCATGCTGGCTGTGGATGTCGATCAATAACTCGCCGAGCGACTTCAGATCGCCGAGCGGGCAGGGCGTGCCATTGATATAGCCGCGGGAACGACCTTCGGAGGTGATGACCCGGCGCAGGATGCACGGGCCGTCGATGTCCAGGTCGCGCTCGGCCAGCCAGGCATGGGCTTCAGGGATGTCCACCAGGTCGAAGGTGGCGAGGATGTCGGCCTTGTCGGCGCCGGGGCGAACCACGCCGCTGTCGGCGCGATCGCCGAGGGTCAGGCCCAGAGCGTCGAGCATGATCGACTTGCCGGCGCCGGTTTCCCCTGTGATCACGCTCATCCCGCGATCAAGTTCGAGATCGAGATGTTCAACGATGGCGTAGTTGTGTACGGACAGGTGCACCAGCATGAAGGCCGCTCCCAGGCTTAAGGTCTGGTTATTTATACAGTGTTTTGTTTCGGGCTGACAATGCCCTTCCTTAGCTCGATTTGCTTGAACTCAAAAACTGCTTAGCGCATCCGGTAATGAGAATGCGGCACTTTTTTGTAGGGTTAATCATCGACAGCCCTTGAAGCCTGATTTTGCGGCCCCATATATCGGGGCAGAAGCGCGAGTCAGGCTCGCGGACGAAATTGAAAGGAGAATTCTATGGCTGACGAACAGACAGTAGATACGCAAAACCCAGAAGCCAATCAGGCGCCCGAAGGCTCGGGTGACGACCTGGCGACCCGTGTACAAGTGCTCGAAGAGCAATTGGCCGCCGCGCAGGATCAGTCTCTGCGTGTAGCTGCCGATCTGCAGAACGTCCGTCGCCGTGCCGAACAGGATGTCGAGAAGGCGCACAAGTTTGCGCTGGAAAAATTCGCCGGCGACCTGCTGCCGATCGTCGACAGCCTGGAGCGCGGCCTCGAGCTGTCGAGCCCGGACGACGAAAGCATCCGTCCGATGCGTGAAGGCATCGAGCTGACCCTGAAAATGTTCCACGACACCCTCAAGCGTTATCAGCTTGAAGCGATCGACCCGCATGGCGAACCGTTCAACGCCGTTCATCATCAGGCGATGGCCATGCAAGAAAGTGCCGACGTAGAGCCGAACAGCGTTCTGAAGGTGTTCCAGAAGGGTTATCAGCTCAACGGCCGCCTGTTGCGTCCGGCCATGGTTGTGGTCAGCAAGGCGCCAGCGCCAATTTCGCCTTCGATTGACGAGAAGGCTTGAAATTAGCCGCAAGGCCCCCATTTAGAAGTCAAGCGTTTAAGTATTACCGCAGTTAGCCACCACTGCTGCGGCAACAAAATCCAAAGTTTCGGGAGAGTGAACATGGGCAAAATTATCGGTATCGACCTGGGGACTACCAACTCCTGCGTCTCCGTGCTGGAAAACGGCAAGGCCAAGGTTATTGAAAACGCTGAAGGCGCGCGCACCACGCCGTCGATCATCGCTTACGCCAACGATGGCGAAATCCTGGTGGGTCAGTCGGCCAAGCGTCAGGCAGTGACCAACCCGCACAACACCCTGTACGCAGTAAAGCGTCTGATCGGTCGTCGTTTCGACGAAGAAGTTGTGCAAAAAGACATCCAGATGGTCCCTTACAAGATCGTCAAGGCTGACAACAACGACGCCTGGGTAGAAGTGAACGGCCAGAAAATGGCACCGCCACAAATCTCGGCTGAAATCCTGAAGAAGATGAAGAAGACCGCCGAAGACTACCTCGGCGAGCCAGTGACCGAAGCGGTGATTACCGTTCCGGCCTACTTCAACGACAGCCAGCGTCAGGCGACCAAAGACGCCGGCCGCATCGCCGGTCTGGACGTTAAACGTATCATCAACGAACCAACCGCAGCTGCTCTGGCTTACGGTATGGACAAGGCCAAGGGCGATCACACCGTGATCGTTTACGACCTGGGTGGCGGTACTTTCGACGTTTCCGTGATCGAGATCGCTGAAGTTGACGGCGAGCACCAGTTCGAAGTGTTGGCCACCAACGGTGACACCTTCCTCGGCGGTGAAGACTTCGACATTCGTCTGATCGACTACCTCGTTGACGAATTCAAGAAAGAAAGCGGCATGAACCTCAAAGGTGACCCGCTGGCCATGCAGCGCCTGAAAGAAGCCGCTGAGAAAGCCAAGATCGAGCTGTCGTCCGCTCAGTCGACCGACGTCAACCTGCCGTACATCACTGCAGACGCGACCGGTCCTAAGCACCTGAACGTGAAAATCTCGCGTGCCAAGCTCGAAGCACTGGTTGAAGACCTGGTTCAGCGCACCATCGAGCCTTGCCGCATCGCCATGAAAGACGCCGGTATCGACGTTGGCGCGATCAACGACGTGATTCTGGTCGGCGGTCAGACCCGTATGCCGCTGGTACAGAAGCTGGTTACCGATTTCTTCGGTAAAGAAGCTCGTAAAGACGTGAACCCGGACGAAGCAGTTGCCATGGGTGCTGCCATCCAGGGCGCGGTTCTGGCCGGTGACGTGAAAGACGTTCTGCTGCTCGACGTCAGCCCGCTAACCCTGGGTATCGAAACCATGGGTGGCGTGATGACCGCGCTGATCGAGAAAAACACCACGATTCCTACCAAGAAATCGCAAGTGTTCTCGACTGCCGACGACAACCAGGGCGCTGTGACCATTCACGTCCTGCAAGGTGAGCGTAAGCAAGCGGCGCAGAACAAGTCTCTGGGCAAGTTCGACCTGGCCGACATTCCACCTGCTCCACGTGGCGTGCCGCAGATCGAAGTGACCTTCGACATCGACGCCAACGGCATCCTGCACGTCGGCGCGAAAGACAAGGCGACCGGCAAGACTCAGTCGATCGTGATCAAGGCCAACTCCGGTCTGTCCGACGAAGAGATCGAGCGCATGGTGCGTGACGCCGAGGCGAATGCCGAGGAAGACCGCAAGTTCGAAGAGCTGGCCGCTGCCCGTAACCAGGGTGATGCTCTGGTTCACTCGACGCGCAAAATGGTTGCTGACGCGGGCGACAAAGTCACCGCTGAAGAGAAGACCGCGATCGAAGCTGCCGTGGTTGCACTGGAAGCCGCTGTAAAAGGCGACGACAAGGCTGCCATCGAAGCCAAGGTTGAAGAGCTGTCGAAAGTCTCGGCTCCGGTTGCCCAGAAGATGTACGCCGAACAGGCTCAGCCTGCTGAAGGCGCGGCGCCGCACGACGAGAAAGCTGAAAAGGCCGACGATGTTGTCGATGCCGAGTTTGAAGAAGTCAAAGACCACAAGTAAGTTGTTGGTCGGCCGGTTGACTGCCTTGCGGCGGTGACTGGTAGGATGTCGCCGCGCGGGAGCTTGCTCCCGCGTTGGCGTATCTGGAATACGTGAATTTTTACAACATGCGACAAGCCTCGCGTGTTGCTGGTATGGCCGGGAATGCTCCTGCTTTCCGCGCCGCAAGTACCACAAGAAACAAAGACCAGGATCGTTGAATTGACGTGAGTTGGGTCCGGGCCTGTATTGGGGCTCAACGAGTTTGGCCATCCTCAGGAGGGGTTTGCCGGACGTCCTCAAGAGTGCAAAGAACTTATGGCAAAGCGTGACTATTACGAAGTGTTGGGTGTTGAGCGTGGATCCAGCGACGCGGACTTGAAGAAGGCCTATCGCCGCCTGGCGATGAAGCATCACCCGGACCGTAATCCCGATGACAAAGCGTCGGAAGAACTGTTCAAAGAGGCCAATGAGGCCTACGAAGTATTGTCCGATTCCAGCAAGCGCGCGGCCTACGACCAATACGGTCATGCCGGCGTCGACCCGAGCATGGGTGGCGGTGGCGCCGGTTTCGGCGGGCAGAACTTCTCTGACATCTTTGGCGATGTCTTCAGTGACTTCTTCGGTGGCGGTCGCGGCGGTTCCCGTGGTGGCGCCCAGCGTGGCAGCGATTTGCGCTACACCCTGGAGCTGAATCTGGAAGAAGCGGTACGCGGCACCACCGTGAACATCCGCGTTCCGACACTGGTCAACTGCAAGCCGTGCGACGGTTCCGGCGCGAAGAAAGGCTCGTCGCCGTCGACGTGCCCGACCTGCGGCGGCATCGGCCAGGTGCGCATGCAGCAAGGCTTCTTCTCGGTACAACAGACCTGCCCGCGTTGCCATGGCCAGGGCAAGATCATTTCCGATCCGTGCGACTCTTGCCACGGCGACGGTCGTGTCGAAGAGTACAAGACCCTGTCGGTCAAAGTGCCGGCCGGCGTCGATACCGGTGACCGCATTCGTCTGTCCGGCGAAGGCGAGGCGGGTACGCAGGGTGGTCCGACAGGCGATCTGTATGTCGTCATCAATGTGCGCGAACACGACATCTTCCAGCGTGATGGCAAGCATCTGTTCTGCGAAGTGCCGATCAGCTTCGTCGATGCGGCATTGGGTGGCGAGCTGGAAATTCCGACCCTCGACGGTCGCGTCAAACTGAAAATCCCCGAAGGTACCCAGACCGGCAAGCAGTTCCGCGTGCGTGGCAAAGGCGTGGCGCCAGTGCGTGGCGGCGGTGCGGGCGATCTGATGTGCCGCGTGGCCGTCGAAACCCCGGTCAACCTGAATCGTCGTCAGCGCGAACTGCTGGAAGAGTTCCGCAGCTCCCTGGCCGACGACAACAGCCACTCGCCGAAAACCACCGGTTGGTTCGACGGTGTAAAGCGCTTCTTCGGCGATTTGTAAGGAGTCGGCATGCGACGTATTGCAGTGATGGGCGCCGCCGGGCGCATGGGCAAAACCCTGATTGAAGCGGTGCAGCAGACGCCGGGTGCCGGTCTGACGGCGGCGGTGGATCGTCCCGACAGCACGCTGGTCGGTGCGGATGCCGGTGAGCTGGCAGCGCTGGGCCGTATCGGTGTGCCGTTGTCCGGTGATCTGGATCGCGTGGTCGAAGAGTTCGACGTGCTGATCGACTTCACTCACCCGACCGTGACCCTGAAGAATCTCGCGTTCTGCCGCAAGCACGGCAAGGCGATGATCATCGGCACGACCGGTTTCAGTGTCGAAGAAAAGCAATTGCTGGCCGAAGCGGGCAAGGACATTCCAATTGTCTTCGCCGCCAACTTCAGTGTGGGTGTCAACCTGTGCCTGAAACTGCTCGACACTGCTGCGCGGGTGCTGGGTGATGATGTCGATATCGAAATCATGGAAGCTCACCATCGCCACAAGGTCGATGCGCCGTCGGGCACTGCTGTGCGCATGGGTGAAGTGATTGCCGATGCGTTGGGGCGTGACCTGAAGAAGGTTGCGGTCTACGGGCGCGAAGGTCAGACCGGTGCGCGTGAGCGTGAAACCATTGGTTTCGCTACCGTGCGTGCGGGCGACATCGTGGGTGATCACACCGTGCTGTTCGCCGCTGATGGCGAGCGTGTCGAGATCACGCACAAGGCATCGAGCCGCATGACGTTCGCCAAAGGCGCGGTACGTGCGGCGCTGTGGCTGGACGGTCGCGAGCCGGGTCTGTACGACATGCAAGACGTGCTCGACCTGCGTTAAACCCCTGTTGAACCCGGTGCAAACGCCCAGTTTGCGCCGGTTTTTCCCGCTGAGCGACGACCTGTCGCATTCTCCGGCCTTTTAGGCTCTTTAGCGGTGGACCAAAAAAGCCTTTTTCTGTAAGCTACAGCTTTAGTGTGTCCACTAAAAGCGCGCAGAATAATTCAGTGAACAAGCGGGGTGACGTGTCCATACGTCACTCCGCTTTTTTACAACCTGCGATTGCCCTTTCATGCGTTATTTACGGGAGGTCTTCTTGACTAAGCCAGCCATACTCGCCCTTGCTGATGGCAGCATTTTTCGCGGCGAAGCCATTGGAGCCGACGGTCAAACCGTTGGTGAGGTGGTGTTCAACACCGCAATGACCGGCTATCAGGAAATCCTTACCGATCCTTCCTACGCCCAACAGATCGTGACCCTGACTTACCCGCACATCGGCAACACCGGCACCACGCCGGAAGACGCCGAGTCCGACCGCGTCTGGTCCGCTGGCCTGGTCATTCGTGACCTGCCGCTGGTAGCGAGCAACTGGCGTAACACGATGTCCCTGTCCGATTACCTGAAAGCCAACAATGTTGTGGCGATCGCCGGTATCGACACCCGTCGCCTGACCCGCATCCTGCGTGAAAAAGGCGCACAGAACGGCTGCATCATGGCCGGCGACAACATCTCCGAAGAAGCTGCAATCGCCGCCGCGCAAGGCTTCCCGGGCCTCAAGGGCATGGATCTGGCGAAAGTCGTCAGCACCAAGACTCAATACGAATGGCGCTCGACTGTCTGGGATCTGAAGACCGACAGCCACGCGACCATCGACGCTTCCGAGCTGCCTTACCACGTGGTTGCCTACGACTACGGCGTCAAGCTGAACATCCTGCGCATGCTGGTCGAGCGCGGCTGCCGCGTCACCGTGGTGCCGGCACAAACTCCGGCTGCCGACGTACTGGCACTGAAGCCGGACGGCGTGTTTCTGTCCAACGGCCCTGGTGATCCGGAGCCTTGCGACTATGCGATCAAGGCGATCAAGGAAGTGCTGGAAACCGAAATCCCGGTATTCGGCATCTGCCTCGGTCACCAGCTGCTGGCTCTGGCCTCCGGCGCCAAGACCCTGAAAATGGGCCACGGCCACCACGGTGCCAACCACCCGGTACAGGATCTCGACACTGGCGTCGTGATGATCACCAGCCAGAACCACGGCTTCGCGGTAGACGAAGAAACCTTGCCGGCCAACGTGCGTGCGATCCACAAATCGCTGTTCGACGGTACCCTGCAAGGCATCGAGCGCACCGACAAGAGCGCGTTCAGCTTCCAGGGTCACCCTGAAGCGAGCCCGGGCCCGAACGACGTGGCGCCACTGTTTGACCGCTTCATCAACGAGATGGCCAAGCGACGCTAAGCGTTCGCCTTGAGACTGTAGAGAGAAGCCCCTCGAGGGCGGCCCCGACCCCGGCGGCCCCTTCGAGGCTTCAGAAATCGATCAAGACGGCTTGCCGACTGACCTGCGGATTTGAGTGACAAACCCATGCCAAAACGTACAGACATTAAAAGCATCCTGATTCTCGGCGCTGGCCCGATCGTTATCGGCCAGGCCTGCGAATTCGACTACTCCGGCGCCCAGGCTTGTAAAGCCCTGCGCGAAGAGGGTTACCGCGTCATCCTGGTGAACTCCAACCCGGCCACCATCATGACCGACCCGGACATGGCCGACGCCACCTACATCGAGCCGATCAAGTGGCAGACCGTTGCCAAGATCATCGAAAAAGAGCGTCCGGACGCGGTACTGCCAACCATGGGCGGCCAGACGGCTCTGAACTGCGCCCTGGACCTGGAGCGCGAAGGCGTTCTGGAGAAGTTCGGCGTAGAAATGATCGGCGCCAACGCCGACACCATCGACAAGGCTGAAGACCGTTCGCGTTTCGACAAGGCGATGAAATCCATCGGCCTGGCGTGCCCGCGTTCCGGTATCGCCCACAGCATGGAAGAAGCCAACGCGGTTCTCGAGACCCTGGGCTTCCCGTGCATCATCCGTCCGTCCTTCACCATGGGCGGCACCGGTGGCGGTATCGCATACAACCGTGAAGAGTTCGAAGAAATCTGCGCTCGCGGTCTGGACCTGTCGCCGACCAAAGAACTGCTGATCGACGAATCGCTGATCGGCTGGAAAGAATATGAAATGGAAGTTGTCCGCGACAAAAAGGACAACTGCATCATCGTCTGCTCGATCGAGAACTTCGACCCGATGGGCGTGCACACCGGTGACTCGATCACTGTTGCTCCGGCACAGACCCTGACCGACAAGGAATACCAGATCCTGCGTAACGCCTCCCTGGCGGTACTGCGCGAGATCGGCGTCGAGACTGGCGGTTCCAACGTGCAATTCGGTATCTGCCCGAACACTGGCCGTATGGTCGTGATCGAAATGAACCCGCGTGTATCGCGCTCCTCGGCGCTGGCTTCGAAAGCCACCGGTTTCCCGATCGCCAAAGTCGCGGCCAAGCTGGCTGTGGGTTACACCCTCGACGAGCTGTCGAACGACATCACCGGCGGCAAGACCCCGGCGTCCTTCGAGCCGTCGATCGACTACGTCGTGACCAAGCTGCCTCGCTTCGCCTTCGAAAAATTCGCCAAGGCTGACGCACGTCTGACCACTCAGATGAAGTCGGTCGGTGAAGTCATGGCCATCGGCCGGACCTTCCAGGAATCCCTGCAGAAAGCCCTGCGCGGCCTGGAAGTGGGCGTTTGCGGTCTGGACGAGAAGCTCGACCTGAGCAACCCGGAAAGCATGAGCGTGCTCAAGCGCGAACTGACCGTGCCGGGTGCCGAGCGCATCTGGTACGTGGCAGACGCTTTCCGTGCCGGCATGACTGTCGAAGATATCTTCGCCATGAACATGATCGACCCTTGGTTCCTGGTGCAGATCGAAGATCTCATCAAGGATGAAGAGAAGGTCAAGACCCTCGGTCTGTCCGCGATCGACCGCGATCTGATGTTCAAGCTCAAGCGCAAAGGCTTCTCCGATCAGCGCCTGGCCAAGCTGCTGGGTGTGACCGAGAAAAACCTGCGTACTCACCGCCAGAAGCTGGAAGTATTCCCGGTCTACAAGCGCGTTGACACCTGCGCCGCCGAGTTCGCCACCGACACCGCGTACCTCTACTCGACGTACGAGGAAGAGTGCGAAGCTGCACCGTCGGGTCGTGACAAGATCATGATCCTGGGCGGCGGTCCGAACCGTATCGGCCAAGGCATCGAGTTCGACTACTGCTGCGTACATGCTGCCCTCGCACTGCGCGAAGACGGCTACGAAACCATCATGGTCAACTGCAATCCGGAAACCGTTTCCACTGACTACGACACTTCCGACCGCCTGTACTTCGAGCCGGTAACTCTGGAAGACGTGCTGGAAATCTGCCGCGTCGAGAAGCCGAAAGGCGTGATCGTCCAGTACGGCGGCCAGACTCCGCTGAAACTGGCGCGAGCCCTGGAAGCCGCTGGCGTGCCGATCATCGGTACCAGCCCTGACGCCATTGACCGTGCCGAAGACCGTGAGCGCTTCCAGCAAATGGTTGAGCGCCTGAACCTGCGTCAGCCGCCAAACGCCACCGTGCGCAGCGAAGACGAAGCCGTTCGTGCTGCCGCCAAGATCGGTTACCCGCTGGTGGTGCGCCCGTCTTATGTACTGGGCGGCCGTGCGATGGAAATCGTTTACAAGGAAGACGAGCTCAAGCGCTACCTGCGTGACGCGGTGCAAGTGTCCAACGACAGCCCGGTGCTGCTCGACCACTTCCTCAACTGCGCCATCGAGATGGACGTGGATGCGGTCTGCGACGGCAAAGATGTGGTGATCGGCGCGATCATGCAGCACATCGAACAGGCGGGCGTTCACTCCGGTGACTCCGCGTGCTCGCTGCCGCCTTACTCGCTGCCGGCGCACATCCAGGACGAGATGCGCGAACAGGTCAAGAAAATGGCCCTGGAACTGGGTGTTGTCGGCCTGATGAACGTGCAACTGGCGCTGCAGGGCGAAGACATCTACGTCATCGAAGTCAACCCGCGCGCTTCCCGTACTGTGCCGTTCGTTTCCAAGTGCATCGGTGTCTCCCTGGCCATGATCGCTGCGCGCGTGATGGCCGGTAAGACCCTGCAGGAAATCGGCTTCACCAAAGAAATCATCCCGAACTTCTACAGCGTGAAAGAGGCGGTGTTCCCGTTCGCCAAATTCCCTGGCGTGGACCCGATCCTCGGCCCAGAGATGAAGTCCACCGGTGAAGTGATGGGCGTCGGCGACACTTTCGGTGAAGCTTTCGCCAAGGCCCAGATGGGCGCCAGCGAAGTGCTGCCGACTGGTGGTACCGCGTTCATCAGCGTGCGTGACGATGACAAGCCACTGGTTGCAGGCGTGGCCCGTGATCTGATCAACTTGGGCTTTGAAGTGGTTGCCACTGCCGGGACTGCCAAGCTGATCGAAGCCGCAGGCCTGAAAGTGCGCCGTGTGAACAAGGTGACCGAGGGTCGTCCGCACGTGGTCGACATGATCAAGAATGACGAAGTCACGCTGATCATCAACACCACTGAAGGTCGTCAGTCGATCGCTGATTCGTACTCCATTCGTCGTAATGCCCTGCAGCACAAGATTTACTGCACCACGACCATTGCTGCGGGCGAAGCTATCTGTGAGGCGCTGAAGTTCGGTCCCGAGAAGACCGTGCGCCGCTTGCAGGATCTACACGCAGGATTGAAGGCATGAGCATAACCAAGTACCCAATGACTGTTCAGGGCGCTCGCGCCCTGGAAGAAGAGCATGCTCACCTGACCAAGGTCGTCCGTCCGAAGCTCAGCCAGGACATCGGTACGGCCCGCGAGTTGGGTGACTTGAAAGAAAACGCTGAATACCATGCCGCCCGCGAACAGCAAGGCATGGTCGAGGCGCGGATTCGTGACATCGAAGGCCGGATTCAGAATCAGGTCATCATCGACGTCACGACCATTGCGCACACTGGCAAAGTGATCTTCGGGACCACCGTCGAAATCGCTAACGTCGAGACGGATGAAAGCGTCACTTACCACATCGTGGGTGAGGATGAGGCTGACTTCAAACTCGGCAAGATTTCGGTCGGCTCGCCGCTGGCCCGTGCCCTGATCGGCAAGGAAGAGGGCGATGTGGTTGCCGTGAAAACGCCAAGTGGCGTTATCGAGTACGAGATTGTCGAAGTCCGTCACATCTGAAAACGGGCGCCCGCTGCGTGCGGGCGCCATGCTTTGGCAACTGACCCAGATGCTTTGGGTCGGCGGTCTATGGCTGATTCATCTTGGCTTGCAGCCGGTGTTGGGCAAAATCGGCCTGGCACCGCTGTTGGTCGATGAAGTGGCCAGTGCATTTGAAGTGCTGGTGGTGGGATTCGCCGCCGCATGCGTGATTTTTCAGGCTTTGGTGCTGGTACAGGCCGAAGGCCTTGTCAGTCTATGGCGGGATTTTCGCGGTCAGGTGCTGCTGATGGCGTTGTATGCGTGCGCGATGTTTGTCGCAATACGTGTCGGCTGGCCGGATGCACAGCGCTGGCAGGTGTTCAGCTTTCTGATCCTGGGGTTTTCCGGGCTGGTGCTGGTGCTGCAACCGGTGCCGGGATGGGGTGGCAGGGTGCGCGAAGCACACCCTTGACCCTTGTCATCACTTGAAGCGATGAACGTTCGACAGCTGCTTGTTGACGCTGAAGTTCTTGCGGTAAACCAGTGCCATCTTGCCGATGACCTGTACCAGGTCCGCTTTGCCGACCTTGCACAGCTCTGCAATGTGCGCCAGGCGCGACTCGCGATCGAGGATATTGAGCTTGATCTTGATCAGCTCGTGATCCGCCAGGGCGCGTTCAAGTTCGGCTAGCACACCTTCAGTCAAACCGTTGTCAGCCACAGTCAAAACTGGTTTCAGATGGTGGCCAATGGATTTGTACTGTTTCTTCTGCTCTGGAGTGAGCGGCATAATCTGACCCTTTCGTCTGGATTCTGTAAAATGGCGGCCATTTTACCCGAGGGTTCGTGGATCCGCCCAATTAATCACGACCCTTATCATCGAGGTGCCCAATGGCGCGTTCCAAGACAAGCCTTGGTTGGCTGAAAAGACATGTCAACGATCCCTATGTGAAGCAAGCGCAGAAGGATGGCTACCGCTCGCGTGCGAGTTACAAGCTTCTGGAGATCCAGGAGAAATACAAGTTGATCCGTTCCGGCATGAGCGTTGTCGACCTCGGCGCGGCGCCCGGTGGCTGGTCGCAGGTCACGAGCCGGTTGATCGGTGGTCAGGGGCGCCTGATCGCCTCGGACATTCTGGAAATGGACAGTATTCCGGACGTGAATTTCATTCAGGGGGACTTCACCGAGGACGAAGTGCTCGCGCGGATCCTTGAGGCCGTGGGTAATTCGCAGGTAGACCTTGTGATTTCCGATATGGCCCCCAATATGAGTGGTACGCCTGAAGTGGACATGCCAAAAGCCATGTTCCTTTGTGAACTGGCGCTTGATCTGGCGGAACGGATACTCAAGCCGGGTGGCAATTTCGTGATCAAGATTTTTCAGGGCGAAGGTTTTGATGTTTACCTGAAGGATGCTCGTCGGAAATTCGACAAGATCCAGATGATCAAGCCAGACTCCTCCCGCGGCAGTTCCCGCGAGCAGTACATGCTGGCCTGGGGTTACCGCGGGCGTAGTGAGTAACACGAGGTTTTTTGCCGGGGTGATAGGTTTTTCGTATTTTGCCCCGTGTGCATAAGCGAATATTGTGTAGAAAGTGTTTCACAAAGGGTTACAGACGGCGCCTGCCAGAGTTGTAGGTAATGTAGTAAGTTAGGCCGGTGAATATCATGCGAAGCGCGCGCCAGTAGCGGAGCTTGCTTCAGAGGGTAGTTAATTGAACGATATGGCAAAGAATCTGATCCTGTGGTTGATCATCGCGGCAGTCCTCGTGACGGTGATGAACAACTTCTCCAGCCCTAACGAGCCGCAGACCCTCAACTATTCCGACTTCATCCAGCAGGTCAAGGATGGCAAGGTCGAGCGCGTAGCCGTTGATGGCTATGTGATTACCGGTAAGCGCAACGATGGCGATAGCTTCAAGACCATTCGTCCGGCGATCCAGGACAATGGCCTGATCGGCGACCTGGTCGACAACCACGTCGTGGTCGAAGGCAAGCAGCCTGAGCAGCAAAGCATCTGGACCCAGCTTCTGGTGGCCAGCTTCCCTATCCTGGTGATCATCGCGGTGTTCATGTTCTTCATGCGCCAGATGCAGGGTGGAGCCGGCGGCAAGGGCGGGCCGATGAGCTTTGGCAAGAGCAAGGCGCGTCTGTTGTCTGAAGACCAGGTGAAAACCACATTGGCTGACGTTGCCGGTTGCGACGAAGCCAAGGAAGAAGTGGGTGAACTGGTTGAGTTCCTCCGTGATCCGGGCAAGTTCCAGCGTCTGGGCGGTCGCATTCCTCGCGGCGTGCTGATGGTCGGCCCTCCGGGTACCGGTAAAACCCTGCTGGCCAAAGCGATTGCCGGCGAAGCCAAGGTGCCGTTCTTCACCATTTCCGGTTCTGACTTCGTCGAGATGTTCGTCGGTGTCGGTGCCAGCCGCGTACGTGACATGTTCGAGCAGGCGAAGAAACACGCGCCTTGCATCATCTTCATCGACGAAATCGACGCCGTCGGTCGCCATCGTGGCGCCGGCATGGGCGGCGGTCATGACGAGCGCGAGCAGACCCTCAACCAGTTGCTGGTAGAGATGGACGGCTTCGAGATGAACGACGGCATCATTGTAATCGCTGCCACCAACCGTCCTGACGTGCTTGACCCGGCGTTGCTGCGTCCGGGCCGTTTCGACCGTCAGGTGGTGGTTGGCTTGCCGGACATCCGTGGTCGCGAGCAGATCCTCAAGGTTCACATGCGCAAAGTGCCAATGGGTGACGACGTTGCTCCGGCCGTTATCGCGCGTGGTACTCCGGGCTTCTCTGGTGCTGACTTGGCTAACCTGGTCAACGAAGCGTCGCTGTTCGCTGCGCGTAGCGGCAAACGCATCGTTGAAATGAAAGAGTTCGAACTGGCCAAAGACAAGATCATGATGGGCGCCGAGCGCAAGTCGATGGTCATGTCCGAGAAGGAAAAGCAGAACACTGCTTATCATGAAGCCGGCCACGCTATCGTTGGTCGTGTAGTGCCAGAGCATGATCCGGTGTACAAGGTGTCGATCATTCCGCGTGGTCGCGCGCTGGGTGTAACCATGTTCCTGCCGGAAGAGGATCGCTACAGCCTGTCCAAACGTGCATTGATCAGCCAGATCTGCTCGCTGTACGGCGGCCGTATCGCTGAGGAGATGACCCTGGGCTTTGACGGTGTCACCACCGGCGCGTCCAACGACATCATGCGTGCCAGCCAGATTGCACGGAACATGGTGACCAAGTGGGGTCTGTCGGAAAAGCTCGGCCCGCTAATGTATGCCGAAGAAGAAGGCGAGGTGTTCCTCGGTCGCGGCGGTGGCGGTCAGAGTGCCAGCTTCTCCGGCGAGACAGCCAAGCTGATCGACTCCGAGGTGCGCAGCATCATTGACCAGTGCTACGGCACGGCCAAGCAGATCCTCACGGACAACCGTGACAAGCTCGACGCCATGGCTGATGCGTTGATGAAGTACGAAACGATCGACGCTGAACAGATCGACGACATCATGGCGGGTCGTACTCCTCGCGAGCCTCGCGACTGGTCCGGCGGCACGGGTACACCTCCACCTCCAGTGGTTCAGGACGAGCGTCCGGAAACACCGATCGGCGGCCCGGCTGCTGACGTTTAAGGTTTGAAATGACTTCTGTACAGTCCCTGACCCGGTTGCCTTGCGGCAACCGGGTTCTTGATTTGGCCCGGACACACGTCATGGGCATTCTCAATGTCACTCCCGATTCTTTCTCTGATGGTGGCCGTTACAGCCAGCACGACGCAGCCTTGCGCCATGCCGAAGCCATGGTGTTGGCTGGCGCGACGCTGATTGATGTCGGCGGCGAATCGACCCGGCCAGGTGCGCGAGCGGTTTCTCCTCTGGAGGAGCTGGAGCGCGTGGCGCCCGTCGTTGAATTGATCAATCGCGAACTGGATGTGGTTATCTCGGTTGACACTTCAACGCCGGCGGTCATGCGTGAAACTGCGCGACTGGGTGCAGGGTTGATCAACGATGTGCGCTCCCTGCAGCGCGATGGTGCGCTGGACGCAGCCGCCGCCACTGGCCTGCCGGTGTGCCTGATGCATATGCTGGGTGAGCCTGGCGACATGCAGGACAATCCGCAGTATCAGGATGTCACCCGGGAAGTCGGCGAGTTTCTCGCAGAGCGCATGGCTCAATGTGCATTGGCGGGTATCCCGGCCAATCGGATCATTCTCGACCCCGGTTTCGGTTTCGCCAAAACCCTGCAGCACAATCTAAGCTTGTTCAAGCATATGGAAGCCCTGCATGCGCTGGGGCGGCCGTTGTTGGTTGGTGTTTCGCGCAAGAGCATGATCGGACATGCATTGAATCGTCCCGTGGGCGAGCGTCTGCATGGCGGTCTGGCGCTGGCGGCACTGGCGTCGGTCAAAGGTGCGCGTATATTGCGGGTCCATGATGTGGCGGAAACGGTAGATGTGGTGCGGATGATCGAAGCCGTGGAATCAGCCGAATAAGAATGATGGAGCACTTATGAGCAAGAAATATTTTGGTACCGACGGCATTCGTGGTCGCGTCGGTGAATACCCGATTACTCCTGACTTCATGCTCAAGCTCGGCTGGGCTGCCGGCATGGCGTTCCGCAAGATGGGCGCCTGCAAGGTGCTGGTCGGCAAGGACACGCGGATTTCCGGTTATATGTTCGAATCGGCGCTCGAGGCCGGTCTGACATCGGCGGGCGCCGATGTGATGCTGCTCGGACCGATGCCGACGCCGGCGATTGCCTACCTGTCGCGCACGTTCCAGGCTGAGGCCGGCATCGTGATCAGTGCTTCGCACAACCCGCATGACGATAACGGCATCAAGTTCTTCTCTGGCAAAGGCACCAAGTTGCCCGATGAGCTGGAGCTGATGATCGAAGAGTTGCTCGATACGCCGATGACCGTGGTCGAGTCGAGCAAGATCGGCAAGGTGTCGCGCATCAATGACGCCTCCGGTCGCTACATCGAATTCTGTAAAAGCAGTGTGCCGACCGGCACCAGTTTTGCCGGCCTCAGGATTGTCATCGACTGTGCCCATGGTGCGACCTATAAGGTGGCGCCGAGCGTCTTTCGCGAGCTGGGCGCAGAAGTTGTCGTCTTGTCAGCGCAGCCGAACGGCCTGAACATCAATGAAAACTGCGGCTCGACCCATATGGGGCAGTTGCAGGCGGCAGTGATGGCTGAGCACGCCGATCTGGGGATTGCCTTCGATGGCGATGGTGACCGGGTGCTGATGGTTGATCACACGGGCGCCATTGTCGATGGTGACGAGTTGTTGTTCATCATCGCGCGTGACCTGCATGAGCGTGACAAATTGCAGGGCGGCGTAGTCGGCACTCTGATGAGTAACCTGGGGCTCGAGCTGGCGCTGGCGGATCTTTCGATTCCATTTATTCGTGCCAACGTCGGTGATCGCTATGTGATCGCCGAGTTGCTGGAGCGTAACTGGTTGGTCGGCGGTGAAAACTCGGGGCATATCGTTTGCTTCAATCACACCACGACTGGCGACGCGATCATCGCTGCATTGCAGGTGTTGATGGCGCTCAAGACTCGAAACGAAGGGCTGGCGCAAACCCGGCAAGCTTTGCGCAAGTGTCCTCAGGTGCTGATCAATGTGCGTTTTGGTGGCGGTGAAAGCCCGCTCGAACATCCGGCTGTCAAGGAGGCCAGTGCGCGTGTTACCCAGGCGATGGCGGGTCGCGGTCGTGTGCTTTTGCGCAAGTCCGGGACAGAGCCTCTGGTGCGCGTGATGGTCGAAGGCGAGGACGAAACCCAGGTTCGAGGCTATGCCGAAGAACTGGCAAAACTGGTAAGTGAAGTTTCTGCCTGATTCGGCTTGCCAGCCATGATTGTGTTGGGTAACATCTGCGCCCACTTTGACCGACGAGGTACAGCATGCGTCGCCCTATGGTAGCTGGTAACTGGAAGATGCACGGTACCCGCGCCAGCGTCGCTGAGCTGATCAACGGCCTTCGTCATCTGGCCTTGCCAAGCGGTGTTGATGTCGCGGTATTCCCGCCTTGCTTGTATATCAATCAAGTGATTGATGGCTTGAAAGGCAAGTCGATTTCGGTCGGTGCGCAGAACTCTGCGGTGGAATCCATGCAAGGTGCATTGACGGGTGAGATTGCTCCCAGTCAGTTGGTGGATGCAGGTTGTTCCCTGGTGCTTGTCGGGCACTCCGAACGCCGCCAGATAATGGGCGAGCGAGACGGGATGCTGAATCGCAAGTTCGCAGCGGCACAGGCATGTGGCTTGATTCCGGTGTTGTGTATAGGGGAAACCCTTGAGCAGCGCGAAGCCGGTAAAACTCTTGAGGTTGTCGGGCGTCAGCTGGGCAGTATCATCGAGGAGCTGGGTGTAGGTGCCTTTGCCAAGGCAGTCATTGCTTACGAGCCGGTCTGGGCTATTGGTACCGGACTGACTGCAACGCCGCAACAGGCGCAGGATGTGCATAAAGCCATTCGCGAGCAGTTGGCGGCAGAGAATTCTGAGGTCGCACGAGGTGTGCGGCTTCTATACGGCGGCAGCGTGAAGGCGGCCAATGCGGTCGAACTGTTCGGCATGCCGGATATCGATGGGGGGCTCATTGGTGGAGCTTCCCTGAATGCAGATGAGTTCGGTGCGATCTGTCGCGCCGCGGGAAACTGAAAAAATGCTGGAAACAGTCGTAGTCGTTTTTCATCTGCTGGGTGCATTGGGCGTAGTTGCTCTGGTTTTGCTGCAGCAGGGTAAAGGTGCGGATGCTGGCGCGTCTTTCGGAGCAGGTGCTTCAAATACTGTGTTCGGAAGCCAAGGTTCCTCTACCTTTCTTAGTAAGTTTACTGCTATACTTGCCGCCGGTTTCTTCATAACCAGCTTGGGGTTAGGTTACTTTGCTAAAGAGAAAGCTCATCAGCTGACTCAAGCAGGTCTCCCAGACCCAGCAGTGTTGGAAGTACCTAAGCAACAACAACCGGCTTCTGATGATGTCCCGGTGCTTCAAGAGCAAAAGTCGGCTACTCCAGCGACTGACGTACCTCCAGCTCAAGAGCAGAAGTAAGAAGGGTTTCAAACGTAGTTTTGCCGAGGTGGTGGAATTGGTAGACACGCAACCTTGAGGTGGTTGTGCCCATAGGGTGTAGGGGTTCGAGTCCCCTTCTCGGTACCAATTAGTCAGGAGAGCCCGCTGTTGCGGGCTTTCTTGCAGGTGGAAGGTTACATTGACCCTATAAGGGATCGGTCGTATACTTCTGCCCCAGCTTTGTCGCGGGGTGGAGCAGTCTGGTAGCTCGTCGGGCTCATAACCCGAAGGTCGTCGGTTCAAATCCGGCCCCCGCAACCAGTTTAAGGAGCCCCTTTTAAGGGGCTTTTTGTTAGCTGGACACTTTCAACGCCGCTATTCGACGGCGTTTCAAGGATGGGCGTTAAGCCCATTTTTTTATTTTGCAAAGCATGCACATATCATGCACTAGGGGGTTCAGGTGTCGAGCAAGCTAGAAGAGTTGCAGGCCTTGCTGGCCCCGGTGGTCGTGGCCCTGGGCTATGAATGCTGGGGGATCGAGTTTTCGGCTCAGGGTCGTCACTCGATGTTGCGCGTTTATATCGATAAAGAGGGCGGCGTGCTGGTGGACGATTGCGCCATTGTCAGCCGTCAGATCAGCGGTGTACTGGATGTTGAAGATCCAATCTCCGTTGAATACACCCTCGAAGTTTCCTCGCCTGGCATGGAGCGCCCGCTGTTCACTCTTGAGCAGTTTGCAAAATTTGCCGGTGAACAAGTGAAGATCAAGCTGCGCTCGCCTTTTGAAGGTCGACGCAACTTTCAGGGCCTTCTGCGCGGTGTAGAAGAACAGGACGTCGTGGTGCAGGTAGAAGACCATGAGTTCCTGTTGCCGATCGATATGATCGACAAGGCCAACATTATTCCCAGTTTTGACTGAGACGCGGATCCCGCGGATCCAATGGCTTGCGAAAGGCGAGGCGTACGATGAGCAAAGAAGTACTGCTGGTTGTTGAGTCGGTATCCAATGAAAAGGGCGTACCGGCAAGCGTAATTTTTGAAGCGCTGGAGCTGGCTCTGGCCACTGCTACCAAAAAGCGTTTTGAAGACGAAGTTGACCTGCGTGTGGAAATTAACCGCCACACCGGTTCTTACGAAACGTTCCGTCGCTGGACGGTCGTCGAAGAGAATGATCTCGATGATCCGGCCATCGAAACCTGGCCAAGCAAGGTTGCGGAAACGCATCCGGGCGCCAAGGTCGGCGATGTTGTCGAAGAAAAAATCGAATCCATCGAGTTCGGCCGCATTGCTGCACAGACTGCCAAGCAGGTCATCGTGCAGAAAGTGCGTGAAGCCGAGCGCGCTCAAGTGGTTGACGCCTATCGCGAGCGCCTGGGAGAAATCATCTCCGGCACCGTGAAGAAAGTCACCCGCGACAACGTGATCGTCGATCTGGGCAACAACGCTGAAGCGTTGCTGGCCCGTGAAGACATCATTTCGCGCGAAACCTTCCGTGTCGGCGTGCGTCTGCGTGCGCTGCTCAAGGAAATCCGCACCGAGAACCGCGGCCCGCAGCTGATCCTGTCGCGTACCGCTCCGGAAATGCTGATCGAGCTGTTCCGCATCGAAGTGCCGGAAATCGCTGAAGGCCTGATCGAAGTCATGGCTGCGTCCCGTGATCCGGGTTCGCGCGCCAAGATCGCCGTTCGCTCCAAGGACAAACGCATCGACCCGCAGGGCGCTTGCATCGGTATGCGCGGTTCGCGCGTCCAGGCAGTGTCGGGCGAGTTGGGCGGTGAGCGTGTTGATATCGTGCTGTGGGACGACAACCCGGCTCAGTTCGTGATCAACGCCATGTCCCCGGCCGAGGTTGCGGCAATTATTGTTGACGAAGATGCCCACGCCATGGACATCGCCGTTGGCGCAGACAATCTGGCTCAGGCCATCGGTCGTGGTGGTCAGAACGTGCGTCTGGCGAGCCAGTTGACTGGCTGGACCCTGAACGTGATGACCGAATCGGACATCCAGGCTAAGCAGCAAGCAGAAACCGGCGATATCCTGCGCAACTTCATCGACGAGCTGGAAGTCGACGAAGAACTGGCTCAGGTGCTGGTTGATGAAGGCTTCACCAGCCTGGAAGAGATTGCCTACGTACCGTTGGAAGAAATGCTCAACATCGACGGCTTTGACGAAGACATCGTCAACGAGCTTCGCGCTCGTGCCAAGGATCGTTTGTTGACCAAAGCCATCGCTACTGAGGAAAAGCTGGCAGACGCCCATCCGGCCGAAGACCTGCTCTCGCTTGAGGGTATGGACAAGGATTTGGCGATGGAACTGGCGGTGCGCGGCGTAATTACCCGCGAAGACCTGGCCGAGCAGTCTATTGACGACCTGCTCGACATCGACGGCATTGACGATGATCGTGCCGGCAAGTTGATCATGGCCGCCCGAGCCCACTGGTTCGAGTAATTAGGCGCGGCCTGAGGAGAGAAGTGCATGACGCAAGTCACGGTGAAACAACTGGCCGATGAGGTCAAAACACCGGTAGAGCGCCTGTTGCAGCAGATGCGTGAGGCAGGTCTGCCGCACACCGCCGCCGAAGAAAATGTGACTGACAGTGAGAAGCAATCCCTGCTGACTCACTTGAAGAGCAGCCACAAGGCGAAAGTGGAAGAACCACGCAAGATCACGCTGCAGCGTAAAACCACCAGCACCCTGCGTGTGGCTGGTAGCAAGAGCATCAGCGTTGAAGTTCGCAAGAAGAAAGTTTTCGTACAGCGTAGCCCGGAAGAAATCGAAGCCGAGCGCAAGCGTGAACTGGATGAGCGTCGCGCAGTAGAAAATGCTGCCCGTCAAAAGGCTGAAGAAGAAGCCAAGCAGCGCGCCGAAGAAGAAGCGCGCCGCCAGCCTGCTGCCGCTCCGACCGCTGCTGCCGAACCTGTTGCTGCCCCAGCTGCAGTGGCTGAACCAGTGCGCGAAGCTGCGCCGGTTGTAGCTGCTGCGCCGGCTGCCGACACTCGCAAGCGTGACGAACAGCGCCGTCCGGACAAACCGCGTGCCGACGACAACAACCGTCGTGGCGGTGGTGATGGCGAGCGCAAAAACGCTCCGCATCGCGCATCGGTCAAAGAAAAAGCGCCGGCGCCACGTGTGGCACCACGCACTACCGACGAAGAAAGCGATGGCTTCCGTCGTGGTGGTCGCGGCAAGGCCAAGCTGAAGAAACGCAACGCTCACGGTTTCCAGAGCCCGACCGGCCCTGTCGTGCGTGAAGTGAAGATCGGCGAAACCATCACTGTTGGCGATCTCGCCCAGCAGATGTCGGTCAAGGCTGCCGAAATCATCAAGTTCATGTTCAAGCTGGGTACTCCGGCCACCATCAACCAGGTACTGGATCAGGAAACTGCCCAACTGGTAGCTGAAGAACTGGGCCACAAAGTGACCCTGGTCAGCGACACCGCCCTGGAAGATTCCCTGGCCGAGTCGCTGAAGTTCGAAGGTGAAGCGGTGCCTCGTGCGCCAGTCGTGACCGTCATGGGCCACGTTGACCACGGTAAGACCTCGCTGCTCGACTATATCCGTCGTGCCAAGGTTGCTGCTGGCGAAGCCGGCGGTATCACCCAGCACATCGGTGCGTACCACGTTGAAACCGAACGCGGCATGGTCACCTTCCTCGATACCCCGGGTCACGCTGCGTTTACCGCCATGCGTGCCCGTGGTGCCAAGGCGACCGACATCGTGATCCTCGTGGTTGCGGCGGACGACGGCGTGATGCCACAAACCATCGAAGCCGTTCAGCACGCTCAGGCTGCTGGCGTTCCGCTGGTGGTTGCGGTGAACAAGATCGACAAGCCAGGTGCTGATCTCGATCGCATCCGTAGCGAACTGTCGGCGCATGGCGTGACTTCCGAAGAGTGGGGAGGCGACACTCCATTCGTTCCGGTTTCCGCGAAGATGGGTACCGGCGTTGACGAACTGCTCGAAGCCGTTCTGCTGCAGGCCGAAGTGCTCGAACTGACCGCTACTCCGTCGGCGCCTGGCCGTGGTGTTGTGGTCGAATCGCGTCTCGACAAGGGCCGTGGCCCGGTAGCCACTGTTCTGGTTCAGGACGGTACGCTGCGTCAAGGCGACATGGTGCTGGTCGGTTCGAACTATGGCCGCGTGCGCGCCATGCTCGACGAGAACGGCAAGCCGATCAAGGAAGCAGGTCCGGCCATTCCGGTCGAGATCCTCGGCCTTGACGGTACTCCGGACGCTGGCGACGAGATGAGCGTGGTTGCCGACGAGAAGAAAGCCCGTGAAGTGGCTCTGTTCCGTCAAGGCAAGTTCCGCGAAGTCAAACTGGCTCGCGCTCACGCCGGCAAGCTGGAAAACATCTTCGAAAACATGGGCCAGGAAGAGAAGAAGACGCTCAACATCGTCCTCAAATCCGACGTCCGTGGTTCGCTGGAAGCATTGCAGGGCGCTCTGAATGGCCTGGGCAACGACGAAGTGCAAGTGCGCGTGGTCGGTGGCGGTGTCGGTGGTATCACCGAATCCGACGCCAACCTGGCACTGGCTTCCAACGCTGTACTGTTCGGCTTCAACGTGCGTGCCGATGCTGGCGCACGGAAGATCGTCGAGCAGGAAGGTCTGGACATGCGTTACTACAACGTGATCTACGACATCATCGAAGACGTCAAGAAAGCCCTGACCGGTATGCTCGGCAGCGATGTTCGCGAGAACATCCTGGGCGTGGCCGAAGTGCGCGACGTGTTCCGTTCGCCGAAGTTTGGCGCGATCGCCGGTTGCATGGTGATCGAAGGTGTTGTGCACCGTAACCGTCCGATCCGTGTACTGCGTGAAGACATCGTTATCTTCGAAGGCGAGCTGGAATCCCTGCGCCGCTTCAAGGATGACGCTTCCGAAGTACGTGCCGGCATGGAATGCGGTATCGGCGTGAAGAGCTACAACGACGTCAAAGTCGGCGACAAGATCGAAGTCTTCGAGAAGGTTCAGGTTGCTCGCAGCCTCTAACTCGCGCACTTCAAGGGCCACGCCGAGCCGCCGCATGCAGATGCGCGCCACGGCGTCAGGACTCTAAACGCAACGCCCGGTCTGGCATTTGTCAGGCCGGGCGTTTGCCGCTTTCAGACCTTGCGGGTTTCACCGTGGGGCAGTAACAGGTAACAAAATCATGGCAAAAGAATACAGCCGTACCCAACGTATCGGCGATCAGATGCAGCGCGAGCTGGCCCAACTGATCCGTCGCGAAGTCAAAGATCCGCGCGTCGGCCTGGTCACCATTACCGCTGTGGAAGTCAGCCGTGACGTCGGTCACGCGAAGATTTTCATCACCGTGATGGGGCAGGACAACGCCGAAGATATCGCGCAAAGCATCAAGGTGCTCAATGCCGCCGCAGGTTTCCTGCGCATGCAACTGGCCCGTGAAATGAAGCTGCGCAGTGTGCCGCAATTGCACTTCCACTACGACGAATCCGTTGTCCGTGGTGCGCACCTGTCGGCCCTGATCGAGCGCGCCGTGGCTGAAGACAATCAGCACGTCGCCGCGCCTGCACCTGAAGACGCCAAGGAGTAATTCGGTGGCTCAGGTCAAACGTATCCGTCGTAACGTCAGCGGTATCATCCTGCTCGACAAGCCGTTGGGGTTCACCTCCAACGCCGCGTTGCAGAAGGTTCGCTGGCTGCTCAACGCCGAGAAGGCCGGTCACACCGGCAGCCTCGACCCGCTGGCCACTGGCGTGTTGCCGCTGTGCTTCGGTGAGGCCACCAAGTTCTCGCAGTACCTGCTCGATTCCGACAAGGGTTATGAAACCCTGGCGCAACTGGGCAAGACCACCACCACGGCAGACGCCGAGGGTGAGGTTTTGCAGGAGCGTCCGGTGACCGTTGGTCGCGCCGACGTCGAAGCGGTCCTGCCGAAATTTCGTGGTCAAATCAGTCAGATACCGCCGATGTACTCGGCACTCAAGCGTGATGGCCAGCCGCTGTACAAGCTGGCCCGTGCAGGCGAAGTAGTGGAGCGCGAACCGCGTTCTGTTACTATTGCGCGCTTGGAATTACTGGCCTTCGAAGGCGATACTGCGCGTCTTGCAGTGGATTGCAGCAAAGGCACCTATATTCGTACCCTGGTGGAGGATATCGGTGAGCAACTCGGTTGTGGTGCGTACGTCGCAGAATTGCGCCGTACCCAGGCCGGGCCTTTCACTTTGGCGCAAACCGTTACCCTCGAAGAGCTCGAAGCGGTACATGCCGAAGGCGGCAACGAAGCGGTCGATCGCTTCCTGATGCCATCGGACAGCGGCCTGCAGGATTGGCCGTTGCTGCACTTTTCGGAAGCGAGCGCGTTCTACTGGCTCAACGGCCAGCCGGTACGCGCCCCGGATGCTCCGAAGTTCGGCATGGTGCGGGTACAGGATCACAATGGTCGCTTCATCGGTATCGGTGAAGTGAGCGAAGACGGGCGCATCGCGCCACGTCGTTTGATTCGGTCAGAATGACCGGAAACCGGTGCGTATTACAGCGTGCCGGCGAGTGTGGCTGTTAACAGGCACGGTCACTACTCATTTATAGATACAGGGATTTGTCCCTGGCCTGTTGAAGCTGTTTCTCTGAAACAGTTTCCTGATAAAAGGATTGCCTCATGGCTCTCGACGTTCAAGAAAAAGCTCAAATCGTTGCTGACTACCAGCAAGCTGTTGGTGACACTGGTTCGCCAGAAGTGCAAGTTGCACTGCTGACCGCCAACATCAACAAACTGCAAGGTCACTTCAAGGCCAACGGTAAAGATCACCACTCCCGTCGTGGTCTGATCCGCATGGTAAACCAGCGTCGCAAGCTGCTGGACTACCTGAAAGGCAAGGACGTGAGCCGTTACAGCGCTCTGATCGCTCGCCTGGGTCTGCGTCGCTAATCAGCGATTGCGCTATGAGGTTGGTGGTCTGTGGGACGTCGGCGGTTTACCGCTGGCGCCTTGCAGGCTCCCAGCCTCAAGTTTTATCTGGATACACGTTTTACCCCGGACAAGCGTTGGGCCGATTCCCGACATTGCCCAAGAATTTCGCAAGAAACCAGTTCCCCCAAGAGCCACAAAGAAGGTAGGACACCGTGAACCCGGTAATCAAAAAATTCCAGTTCGGTCAGTCGACCGTTACCCTCGAGACTGGCCGTATCGCCCGTCAGGCCTCCGGCGCAGTATTGGTCACCGTTGACGACGACGTCAGCGTATTGGTGACCGTCGTTGGTGCCAAGCAAGCCGATCCGGGCAAGGGCTTCTTCCCTCTGTCCGTTCACTACCAGGAAAAGACTTACGCTGCCGGTAAGATCCCTGGCGGTTTCTTCAAGCGCGAAGGCCGTCCTTCCGAAAAAGAAACCCTGACTTCCCGACTGATCGACCGTCCGATCCGTCCGCTGTTCCCGGAAGGTTTCATGAACGAAGTGCAGGTTGTCTGCACCGTCGTTTCCACAAGTAAAAAGACCGATCCGGACATCGCTGCGATGATCGGTACTTCGGCTGCCCTGGCTATTTCGGGCATCCCGTTTGACGGCCCGATCGGCGCCGCTCGCGTCGCTTTCCACGAAAGCACCGGCTACCTGCTGAACCCGACTTACGAACAACAAGCCGCTTCGAGCCTGGACATGGTCGTTGCCGGTACCTCCGACGCCGTACTGATGGTTGAATCGGAAGCCAAAGAGCTGACCGAAGACCAGATGCTGGGCGCGGTACTGTTCGCTCACGACGAGTTCCAGGTGGTGATCAACGCCGTCAAGGAACTGGCCGCTGAAGCTGCCAAGCCAACCTGGACCTGGGCTCCGGCGCCAGAAGCCACCGAACTGCTGGGCGCTATCCGTACCGAGTTCGGCGATGCGATCTCCCAGGCTTACACCATCACCGTCAAGGCTGACCGCTACGCACGTCTGGGCGAGCTGAAGGATCAGGTTGTTGCCAAGCTGTCCGGTGAAGAAGGCCAGCCTTCGGCTGCCGACGTCAAAGCCGCTTTCGGCGAAATCGAATACCGCACCGTTCGCGAAAACATCGTTAACGGCAAGCCACGTATCGACGGTCGCGACACCAAGACCGTACGTCCGCTGAACATCGAAGTCGGCGTTCTGCCGAAGACTCACGGTTCGGCGCTGTTCACCCGTGGTGAAACCCAGGCTCTGGTAGTCGCGACCCTGGGCACCGCCCGTGACGCACAGCTGCTGGACACCCTGGAAGGCGAGAAAAAAGACCCGTTCATGCTGCACTACAACTTCCCTCCGTTCTCGGTGGGCGAGTGTGGTCGCATGGGTGGCGCTGGTCGTCGTGAAATCGGTCACGGCCGTCTGGCCCGTCGTTCGGTTTCGGCCATGCTGCCAGCCGCTGACGTGTTCCCGTACACCATTCGTGTCGTGTCGGAAATCACCGAATCCAACGGTTCGAGCTCGATGGCTTCCGTTTGCGGCGCTTCCCTCGCCCTGATGGACGCTGGTGTGCCGATGAAGGCGCCGGTTGCCGGTATCGCCATGGGTCTGGTTAAAGAGGGCGAGAAGTTCGCCGTCCTGACCGACATCCTCGGTGACGAAGACCACCTGGGCGACATGGACTTCAAGGTAGCCGGTACCGCCAAAGGCGTCACCGCGCTGCAGATGGACATCAAGATCAAGGGCATCACCGAAGAGATCATGGAAATCGCTCTGGGCCAAGCCCTGGAAGCGCGCCTGAACATCCTCGGCCAGATGAACCAGATCATTGGCCAGTCGCGTACCGAACTGTCGGCCAACGCTCCGACAATGATCGCGATGAAAATCGACACCGACAAGATCCGTGACGTTATCGGTAAAGGTGGCGCGACCATCCGTGCGATCTGCGAAGAAACCAAGGCTTCGATCGACATCGAAGACGACGGTTCGATCAAGATCTTCGGCGAAACCAAGGAAGCCGCTGAAGCTGCTCGTCAGCGCGTTCTGGGCATCACCGCTGAAGCCGAGATCGGCAAGATCTACGTGGGTAAAGTTGAGCGCATCGTCGACTTCGGCGCATTCGTCAACATCCTGCCAGGCAAGGACGGTCTGGTGCACATCTCCATGCTGAGCGACGCTCGCGTAGAGAAAGTGACCGACATCCTGAAAGAAGGCCAGGAAGTGGAAGTGCTGGTACTGGACGTGGACAACCGCGGCCGTATCAAGCTGTCCATCAAAGACGTGGCAGCGGCCAAGGCATCGGGCGTGTAATCACCCCCTCGCTTTAGCTCAATGAAAATGCCCCGCCGTGAAAACGGCGGGGCATTTTTTTGTCTGCCATAAAGATCAAAAGCTCGCAGCCTGCGGCAGCGCTGGTAAAAACGCGGTGATAACCCGATTCCGCAGGAGCCGAAGCAGGCTGCGATCTTTGCTTTTGTGAAAACCGGTGCTAGGTTTAGCCCACCGCCCGTGTAGCTCAGCCGGTAGAGCAGCGCACTCGTAACGCGAAGGTCGCAGGTTCGATTCCTGTCTCGGGCACCACTTCCCTTATTTCACTTTGCGGCTCAGGTCCTCGACGGTACGTTTGAGCTGGTCCATTGCACGATCCTGATCGTTGATCTTCTGTTTCAGACTCGAAATCTCGCTGTTGTTCGAGTTGGAGCTGGAACCGCTGTTGCGCTTGAGGTCTTCGACCTGGCGACCGAGGGTCTCCAGTTGGCGATCCTGCTCCTTGAGCTTGTTCTTCAGGTCGTCGACTTCTTTACTGCCGGCGCTCGAGCTGGAACCGCTGCTGCGTTTGAGTTCTTCAATCTGGCGTGACTGGTCACGGACGGTATCGCGGATCTTTTGCAGTTCATCAATGCTGATATCGCTTTTGATGACAACCTCTTTGCCGTAATCGTTGTGAATCAATGAAACTTTGTCGCCGTAGGAGGAACTGCTGGTGCTCAGTTCCAGCGCCATGGCGCTTGCCGGCAGCATCATGGCGGCGAGCAAGGTACTGGCAGACACAATGGAGCAAATCTTCGAAAAGCTGCGCATCACTGGTTTTCCTTGTGAACAGCGAGGGTGGGTGCCGAAGTGGCACAACGCTATGACTTGGAAAGCGGATTTATGTTCCGCAAGTCAACTTTTTGCGCTTGAGATGTAAAGAGCCGTGTAATTCGTCACGCAAACGTCCTATATTCGGTGCCTGCATGAGCATCGCCCAGCAGTTTTCAGATGATCCCGAATGGTTCCGAAGGCCGGACAATCCGCGTCAGAGAGATCCTTGATGATCCAGATCCATCCTCCATTCTTACGATCAGCGAGAACGCCATGACCGAATTAACTCAAGAGCAACGTCACGAACTAGCGCTGGAAAAATACATTCTGGACGTCCCGGACCTGAAAGAAGAGATCAAGGACCTGAGTCCCGATGATCAGAAGGACCAGATCCAGTGGGCATTCGAAGACGAAGCTGAAGCCCAGGGGTTGCAGCCGTGGGAGCTGACGCTCAAGTACACGAGCACGCCGGAAGAGTTCGAGGCACAGCGCCTCGTGCTGCACAAAGAGGCGGCTGAAGTGTTGGGTGTCGAGTGGGACGAGTACTGCGAGATGAACAATCTCGTCGTATAAAAGCAGCTATGAGTTTCAAGCGGCAAGCGGCAAGCGGCAAGCTGCAAGTCAAAGCAAAAGCGCTGTGGCTTGCAACTTGTAGCTTGAAACTTGCCGCTGCTGTCAAAGGCTCAAGCGCATCGACAGATCCACCGCTTTGACATCTTTGGTCATCGCGCCGATCGAGATGTAATCCACCCCGGTTTCGGCGATCGGCAGCAACGTGCTTTCGTTGATGCCGCCGCTGGCTTCGAGTTTCGCCTTGCCGCCGTTCAGGCGCACGGCTTCGCGCATGTCGTCCAGGCTCAGCTCATCCAGCATGATGATGTCGGCGCCGGCGGCCAGCGCTTCCTTCAATTCATCCAGGCTTTCCACTTCGATTTCCACCGGCTTGCCCGGGGCAATCTTGTGGGCCGCGCTAATGGCCTGCGGGATGCCACCGCTGGCGGCGATGTGGTTTTCCTTGATCAGGAACGCGTCGTACAGGCCGATGCGGTGGTTGTGGCAACCGCCGCAGGTTACCGCGTATTTCTGCGCCAGACGCAGGCCTGGCAGGGTTTTGCGGGTGTCGAGCAGCTTGACCTGAGTGGCGCCGACGAAATCTGCCAGGTATTGCGCACGTGTCGCCACGCCAGACAGCAGCTGCAGGAAATTCAATGCGCTGCGCTCACCGGTCAGCAGCGAGCGCGCCGGGCCTTCCAGATGAAACAACGGCTGATTGGGCTTGACCCGTTCGCCATCGACCACTTGCCAATGCACCGCGACGCGCGGATCGAGCTGACGAAATACCGCATCGACCCACGCCGTGCCGCAAATGACGGCTGCGTCGCGCGTGATGATGGTGGCTTTGGCCAGGCGTTCGGCCGGGATCAGTTGCGCGGTGATGTCGCCGCTGCCGATGTCTTCGAGCAACGCACGGCGCACGTTGGCTTCGATTTCGGCGGTCAAATCGGCGAGACGTAGATTCGGCATAACGGGCTCCACAAACAAAGTGGTTCGATTATAGGGGCATGGCGCGAGCCAACCCAAGGCGAGAACTCGCGTGCCTGACTGCATCTGGTCGATTTCTTGTGAGTAAAGCCGGTTCAGTCGTGGTCATTGAGAGGGGGCGAGGCATAGGGGAAACCCTGACGGCTATAGCGCCGGGGACGACTTTTGCAAGATAATCCGCCTTGCATTTGACGTCATAGCTTTGACGTCCTGATTGGAACTTGTGGTAGCGGGCCTGCTCGCGAATGCATTCTTTCAATGACATTGATGCGGCTGACACACCGCTCTCGCGAGCAGGTTCGCTCCCACAGGGGCAGCGTTTGCTTGATCGAACGAATCACCGTTTCAGGAGGCTTGGATGCACAACGACGGGAAAGTAGTGCCTTTGTACAAGGCCACTACCGATCAGGCGAATCACTCGCCGCTCGCCCGCCTGCCTGTGATTCTGCTTCAGGTTCGCGACAAGGCTGCCCAGCAACTGCGCCACGGTTTGCAGGAACTGTTCGATAACGCTGACGACACGCTGTTTGAAATGGCCGATCGGGCGCGCAACGACGTCGAGCAGAACATTTTCTTCGAAGCCATGCGCGACCTGCGCCTCAAGCGCAAAAACATCGAGCGTGGTTTTCTCGAACAATTCTTCGAAGCATTCGTCGCCCTGACCCGACACGACGCCACGCACAACGCGCTGTCGGGTTCGCTGATCTACGAAGATTCGGCGCCCCGCACCGATGACATGGAACGCAATGTCGCCGTCGAAACCATGGTCGGCCGGGTGCTCAAGCGTGATGGCTTTGCCCTCGACCAATTGACCCTGCGCCTCAATGCGCTGCTCGACAATACCCTTGACGATCAACACAACCCGCTCGGTCCGGCAATGCTCTGCGAGTACTTTCTGCAGGCCGGACGTAACCTGGGCGTGGAGATCAAGGTCAAGCTGATCCTGCTCAAGCTGTTCGAACGCTATGTGCTGGCCGACACCGAACAATTGTATGCCGAAGCCAATCAGCTGCTGCTCGCCACCGGCGTCTTACCGCAGTTGAAACCGGCACCGGCGCGCCGGGTAATCGACCGCGCGGTGGCCAGTGTGCACGACGAAGAAAGTGATGATCTGCAGCCGGCGGACGAAGGCGTGCAGGAAGTCTTCAGCGCCTTGCAGGCCTTGTTGGTGCAGGTGCGCGGCAGTGTCGCGCCGACCCTGGAGCCCAGCGCTGCCGCCCAGCCAATTACCACCCGCGACCTGCTGCGGCTGCTCTCACACTTGCAACAGTACGTGCCGGCGCTGGCGGCGCAGGACGACTTCGATCTGCGCAATCAGCTCGAACAACTGCTGACCCGGGTCAGCGTCAGAAGCGGCAAGTCGCGGGTCGTGGACGGCGCCGATGAAGATGTGATCAACCTGATTGCCATGGTCTTCGACTGCATGCTCGAGGATCGCAACCTGCCGGACTCGCTGAAGGCATTGATTGCCCGGTTGCAGATCCCGATGCTGAAGGTTGCGGTACTCGACAAGAGTTTCTTCAGCCGCAGCAGCCACCCGGCACGGCGCCTGCTTAATGAAATCGCCGAGGCCGCCATGGGCTGGGGCGATTGCAATGGCGAGGCGCGCGACAGCCTGTACCTGCGCATCGAACAAGTGGTGCAGCGGCTGTTGAGTGATTTTGTCGATGACCCGGCGATTTTCTCCGAGCTGCTCGCCGACTTCCTCGCCTTCACCAGCGATGAACGCCGGCGCAGCGAATTGCTTGAACAGCGTTTGCGCGATGCCGAAGAGGGCCGGGCGAAGACCGAGCTCGCCAGGCGGCGAGTCGAGCAGGCGTTGAACCAGGCACTGTTGGGCAAGGTGCTGCCGCCCACCGTGGTCATGTTCGCGCAGAACGCCTGGAGCAAAGTGTTGTTGCTGACCTGCCTCAAGCATGGCGATCGCTCCGCCGAATGGCAGGCCGATGTGCAAACCCTGGAGCAACTGATCTGGAGTGTGCAGCGTCATGACGATGCGGCAGCCGGCCTGCGCTTGCTGGCGCTGGTCCCGGGTCTGCTCAAGTCATTGCGTGACGGTTTGACCCGTTCGGCATTCGACCCGTTTGCCACCAGCGAATTTTTCAGCGAGCTCGAGGCACTGCATGTGCGAGTGCTCGAACCGTCCAGCGAGTCCGCTCAGGCCGAAGGGCCGGAGCTGATCGAAGTCTCGCAGCAGATCGTCCTGCCCGGCGCGGAGGAGGGCGCGATGGCGCTGAGCCCGGTACGTCTGGGCCACGACGACGCCAGTGTGCGCCAGGTCGATCAACTGCGGCCGGGCAGTTGGGTCGTGTTTCAGGAAGATGAAGAGCACACCCTGCGCTGCAAGCTTGCCGCAATCATCGAAGCCACCGGCAAGTATGTGTTTGTCGACCGCACCGGCATGAAAGTCCTCGAACACAGCCGCACCGGGCTGGCCCTTGAGTTCCGCCGGGGGGCGGCACGGGCACTGGACGACACCTTGCTGTTTGACCGGGCGCTCGAGTCGGTGCTGGGCAATCTGCGGCGCCTCAATCGCGCCAAGTGATCGCGCGTCGGGTGCCGATCACGGCATACTGGGCGCAACACAGTCGGCGTTGAAGGAATCGGTATGCAGTTGGATCCCGCTAGCGGGTGGTGTCACGGGGTGCAGGTCTGCCCATCGCCCAACTTCAATGAACGCCCCGCGGGCGAAATTTCCCTGCTGGTGATCCACAACATCAGCCTGCCACCGGCGCAATTCGCCACCGGCAAGGTGCAGGAATTTTTCCAGAATCGTCTGGATGTCACCGAACATCCCTATTTTGCAGGCATCGCCGACCTGCGCGTCTCCGCGCATTTTCTGATCGAACGTGACGGCACGGTGACCCAGTTTGTCTCCTGTCTTGAGCGGGCGTGGCATGCGGGTGTGTCGATGTTCGAAGGCCGCGAAACCTGTAATGATTTTTCCGTGGGCATCGAACTCGAAGGCACCGATGATCTGCCCTTTACCGAGGCGCAGTATCAGGCGTTGATCACGCTGACGCGTCAGCTGCAAACAGCATTTCCGGCGATCACCGGCGCTCGCATCTGCGGGCACAGCGACATTGCACCCGGGCGCAAGACCGATCCTGGCCCGGCATTCGACTGGGCGCGTTACCGCGCGGCCCTGGCACAAGAGGAAGGACAATGAGTTTTCTGGTGTTACTGCTGGCGGTCTGGATCGAGAAATTCTCGGCCCTGCGTCATCGGATTCAACGCGATGGCGGATGGATCCGCGAGCTGAACAAACTCGAAACCGGCGCCCGGCTGGCCGACAAACCGTGGCTGATACTGACCATTCTGGTGCTGTTGCCGGTGGCGCTGCTGGGTCTGCTGCTGTGGGTGCTGGAGCCTGTGGCGTATGGCTTGCTGGCATTGCCGGTGCATCTGCTGGTGGTCATCTATGCCCTCGGACGCGGTGATCTGTTGGGTGGCCTCGGACCGTTTCGCGACGCCTGGCGCCGTGAGGATCTGCAAGCGGCGGCCCACGTCGCCAAACGTGACCTGAATATCTGCGCCGACAGCGGCGAGCAATTGCTCGAAAGCGTGCAGCGGCACTTGCTGTGGCAGGCCTATCAGAGCTTCTTCGCGGTGATCTTCTGGTATTTCCTGCTCGGCCCGGTGGCGGCGCTGGCCTATCGCTTGTTGGCGCTGGCCGAAGCGCATGGTCAGAACCCGGCATTGGTCGAGCGCGCCGGGCAATTGCGCCATGCCTTCGACTGGGTGCCGGTGCGTCTGCTGGCCGCGAGTCTGGCGTTGGTCGGCAACTTTGTCGCCGTCAGCCGGGTGATGCTGCACGAACTGCTGAACTGGAACATCAGCGCTGCGCAACTGATCGACAAGGTCGGTCTGGCGGCTGGAGAAATTCCGCCACCGGTGGCCGGACCGGAAGGCATCAACACCCTCGATTGCCTGTGGGAACTGCTGCTGCGGGCGGCGGTGTTGTGGTATGCCGGGTTTGCCTTGTGGACCGTACTGGTTCACTGATCACTTCAGTGAAAGCACGTGTGGCGCGGGGATTTATCCCCGTTCAGCTGCGCAGCGGCCGCAAATCAAGCACACGCGGTGTGTCAGAAAGTCTGCGGTGTTTGGTTTTAAGACTGCTGCGCAGCCGAGCGGGGATAAATCCCCTCGCCACCGGTCGGTGGTCTGCCGCTGTAGCCGTTAACCTTAAGTTACAAAACCTCCCTTCGATTTGAGCTATACAGAGATGGCGCTCGATAGTGGCTATCTGCTGTCGCCCCGCGCCTGCCAATAAAAACAAGAAAAGCCAAGGGAGACTTCCAGTGAAGAGCTTGCTCTATCCCGCTGTCTCGCTGATGAACCGTCTGAGCTTCGGCATGAAGTTCAGCCTGATCAGCGTGCTGTTCCTGGTGCCGATGCTGGTGACCAATTTCTATCTGGTGCGCGATTCCTATCGTGAGTTCCAGGGTACCCGCGTCGAGCTGCAAAGCCTCGACCTGCTGGGCAGCAGCCTGACCCTGCGCCGGGATCTGGAGACCCTCAACAATCTGGTGCAAATCAACGTCACCCTTGGCCAGTCCGGCAAGGCCGGTAACGTCGAAGCGCAGATCACCACGCTGGAACAAGCGGTGCTGGCGCGCCTGCAAGGGCTGGCGGCAATGACCGACGATCCCGAGCAGATCAAGGTGTTCGACGGCAAACGCGATGAAATGATTGCCGCGTTCAAGGCTCAGCAAGCGGAAAACTCACTGCAAAGCAAAAGTGCGCTGATCGGCAAACTGCTGGCGAGTGCGCAGCTTTTCAGTCAGATCATCACCAGTCAGGCTGGTCTGAGCCGCGATAACCAAAGCGATATCCGCCAGCTCAGCGAACTGGTTACCCTGATTACGCCGACAGTGACGCAAACCCTTGGCGAAGGCCGGGCCATGGGCTCGTATTCGTTGGGGCAGGGCTTTCTCAACAGTTCTTCGAGCACCCGGTTTGATGAATTGCTGGTGCAGATCGAGAAGCTCCAGGCCGAGTACGGCCTGAAGTTGCAGGACGCCCTCGGCTCCAGCAAAGCCGCCAGCGCCGCGCTCAGTGCGCAGGCCGATACCAGCAAGGCGACGTTGAAGCAGGCCAGCGAATTGTTCGAAGAACAGGTGGTGATGGCTGACACCCTCGATGCACCCTGGCAGGCCTTTTATGATCAGGTCACGGCGTTGATGGACAACACCTACCAGCTCAACGAAGCCACGTTGAACTACCTCGACACCCAATTGCAGCAGCGTCTGACGCAGAACCGCACGCACATGGTCTTGCAGGCTGTCGCGCTATCGCTGGTGTTTGTGCTGATTTTCTACCTTTACGGCGGCTTCTACGCCTCGACCCGCACCACGCTCAAACGTCTCGGCGCGATGATGGACAAGGTCGCAGCGGGCGACATGACGGTCAATTTCAAAGCCAACAGCCGCGATGAACTGGGTGAGCTGGGCGAAGTGTTCAATGGCACAGTGAGAAAGATTCACGACCTGATCGAGCGCGTCGGCCAGACCGTTGCTGAGGTCGAGCGCCAGGCCGGGCAGGTTGAAAACGTCTCGGCGCAAAGCAATCTGGCAGTGGCCGGGCAGCGCACGCAGATCGAGCAGGTGGCGACGGCGATGAACCAGATGTCGGCCACGTCCATGGAAGTGGCACGCAGTGCCGCTGCGGCGGTGAGCAGTGCGCACAGCGTCAACGACGAGACCCTCAGCGGTCGCGGCCTGGTCGAGTCACAGCAGGGCAGCATTGCCGCACTGGCCAGCGAGATTGATCAGTCGGTGCTGGTGATCAACCAGCTGGCCAGCGACAGCCAGTCGATCAGTCGCGTGCTGGAGGTGATCAAGAGCATCGCCGAACAGACCAATCTGCTGGCGCTTAACGCCGCGATCGAAGCGGCGCGCGCAGGCGAGCAGGGCCGTGGTTTTGCCGTGGTCGCCGATGAAGTGCGCACCCTGGCCAAACGCACCCAGCAATCGACCGAAGAAATCGAACAGATGATCGCCAAGCTGCACGGCGGTGTCGGGGCGGCGGTCAAGGCCATGGGGGTCAGCCATCAAATGGCCAACGGCACCGTGGGGCAGTCGGAAAAGGTCCAGCAGGCGCTGGAAAACATCCTCGGTGCGGTGGGCATGATCGTCGATCAGAACCAGCAGATTGCCGCCGCGGTAGAGCAACAGACTGCGGTGGCCCATGACATCGACCAGAACATCGTCGAGATCAACCGTGCCGGCGAGCGCACGGCGCAAGGCGCCCACCAGACCGAAGACGCCAGCCGTGCGCTCTCGGCCCAGGTGGTGGAGCTGAAACAGCTGATCAGCGCCTTTCGTGTGTAGGTAGAACGCTAATCCCTTGTAGGAGTGAGCCTGCTCGCGATGGCGGTGTGTCAGCCAAGTCTTGATTAGTTGGCACACCGCCATCGCGAGCAGGCTCACTCCTACACAGGGGGCAGCGTCTTGTCTGAATCTTTTGTAGTCCTTTTTGGCTGACGGTCGTAAGCCAATTCCTGTTTGCCTCCAGCTGCTGGCTTTTTGTCATTCATCAGCCAGTATCCTTGCTCCGTTGATCGCCAACAGGAGGCGCCCCGCTCATGTCTGTCGCAACCCTGGGAATCCAGGGCCGTTGTGCTCATTGCCATACCACGCTTGTGCTCAAGCCCTGGCAACTCAACGCGATCGCAATCAATGAAGCCTTCACCTGCGAGCATTGCCAGAAAACCCTCGAGCTGCGCTGCCCGCAACAGAGGAAGCGCTTCAAGTCCCTCGATTCGCTGGCGTTGTTGCGCTTCAGCGCCTCGCTCACGGTGTGCACCGCGTTGCTGGTGGCGTTGGTGATGGAGTGGATTGGGCTGCTCAGTGTCAGCGAGCAACTGAATGCTTCGCTGATTACGATTTTTGTGTACTTCGTGTTCGTGCGTCATGCGCGTCAGCGACAGGATCTGACGCTGATTCTCGACGCGGCCAAGGCCCACGCCGACTGATTACCAGCCGAACACTTCGCAGCTGTTGGCGGTGCTGACGCTGGCCAGTTGTTGCGGGCTGATGTTCATCAGTTCGGCGAGCGCCGTGCAGATCGCCGGCAGATGCGCCGGGCTGTTGCGCTGGCCGGGGAACATGACGGGCGCCATGTCCGGTGAATCGGTTTCCAGCACGATCGACTCCAGCGGCAGCTCGGCCAGCACTCGATGCATGCGCAGCGCTTGCGGCCAGGTGGGGGCGCCACCCAGACCCAGTTTGAAACCGAGTTTGATGTATTCGCGCGCCTCTTCACGGCTGCCGGCGAAGGCGTGGATGATCCCGGCGCGTTTGAGCTTGAAGCGTTTGAGTGTGGCAATCGTCGCGGCATGACTGCGGCGCACATGGATCAGCGCCGGCAACGCGAAATCCACCGCCAGTTGCAACTGCGCCTCGAACAACGCCTGTTGCCGCTCGCGGTCGAGGGTTTCGATGAAGTAATCCAGACCGATCTCGCCCACTGCGCACAACTGGCGGTGGCCGCGCCATCGCGCCAGCCAGTCGCCCAGCGTTTGCAAATCCTCGGGGCGATGCTGATCGAGGTACACCGGGTGCAGACCGAACGCCGCGTATAAATCAGGATCGCTCTGCACCAGACCCCACACCCGTTGCCAATTACCCTCATAGACCCCCAGCACCACCATGCGCCGCACGCCGAGGGCGCGGCTTTGCGCCAACAACGCCGGGCGATCGGCGTCGAAGTCGGGGAAGTCGAGGTGGGTGTGGCTGTCGATCAGCTCCAAGGCTCAGTCCCGCAAAATGCGCTGCTTGAAGGTACGGGGAATGGCCTGCACACCGGGCTTGTATTCGGCTTGCTCGACGGCGGCCAGTGCCAGTTCCAGCGCCTTGTCGGCGATCAACTGGTGCTGCTGGGCCATGGCGTTGACCGGCAGCGGCAGGAAGTCCAGCAACTGCGTATCGCCGAAGGTGCCGAGGCGCAGCGGGCGTGATTTCAGCGGGAAGTCATGCAGCGCGTCGAACACACCTTGCAACAGCACGTAGGAAGTGGTCACCAGCGCATCCGGCAAATGCCCCAGACGTTGCAGGAGTTCTTCCATCAGTTGTTTGCCGCATTCGCGGCTGAAGGATTCGGCATGCTCGACCAGCACTTCACCTTTGAAATCGACCAGGGCCTGTTTGAACCCGGCGGCACGTTCCTGGCTGATGCTCAGCTCGGGGCGGGCGCCGAGCAGGACGATCTGCTTCGGTTGCGGATCGAGCAGGCTCTGGGTCAGGTGCAGGCTGGCTTCGCGGTCGTCGCTGATCACCGAGCAGAAATGCTCCGGTTCCATGACCCGGTCGATGGCGATGATCGGCAGGCCCTTGGCCTGCAACTGGCGGTAGCTGTCGTCACCGGCCGGCAGACAACTGGCGACGATCAACGCATCGCAACGGCGGGCGCGGAACAGTTGCAACAACTGGCGCTCGCTGTCCGGCGCATCGTCGGAGCTGGCGATCAACAACTGATAGCCGCGGGCCCGCGCACCTTGTTCCAGCAGTTTGGCAATCCGCGCGTAACTGGGGTTTTCCAGATCCGGCAGAATAAACCCCAACGTGCGCGTATGCCGGCTGCGCAGCCCGGCCGCTTGTGGGTTTGGTGTAAAGCCATGCAGGTCGACCACCGCCCGCACCCGCTCGACGGTCGCGTGACTGATGCGTTGCTGTTCGGCCTTGCCGTTGATGACGTAGCTGGCGGTGGTCACGGACACTCCGGCCAACCGCGCGATATCACTGAGTTTCAACCCGGGATTTCCTTGTTTTTTCGAGCGTGCGCCGAGATTTTCGCCAATCCTACCCGATTAGGGCAGGCGACTATTGTCGCAGCGCATCCGACAAGTTGGACTTCAAGGATGAGACATTATCGAGTAACGTGCCGATCAATCTAGATTAAACGTTTCAGCAGGCGTATTTTCTACGTTTTAGACGCCTTTGGCCGGTTCTGCCGTGAAACCGCCAAAACTGCCCCTGAAAGGGAAGCTGACAAGCGCCTAAGCTGCAACCATTCAAAACAATACCTGGCGTCATCAGGCGCCAAAAAGGAGATCGCATGCTCGAGCTCACTATAGAGCAGATATCCATGGGCCAATCGGCTGTGGATAAACCCGCCGCCCTGCAATTGCTCGCCAATCACCTGGTCGCCGATGGTCTGGTCGCCGACGGCTACCTCGCCGGGCTGCAGGCACGGGAAGCCCAGGGCTCGACCTTTCTCGGTCAAGGTATTGCCATCCCCCACGGCACCCCGCAAACCCGTGATCAGGTATTCGCCACCGGCGTGCGCCTGATGCAGTTTCCCGAGGGTGTGGATTGGGGCGATGGGCAAATCGTTTATCTGGCGATCGGCATCGCCGCCAAATCCGATGAACACCTGCGCCTGCTGCAACTGCTGACCCGTGCGCTCGGCGAGACCGATCTGGGCCAGGCGCTGCGGCGCGCCAGCTCGCCCGAAGCGCTGCTGAAACTGCTGCAAGGCGCGCCGCAGGAACTGGCGCTCGATGCACAGATGATCGGCCTCGGTGTGTCGGCAGACGATTTCGAAGAACTGGTCTGGCGTGGCGCGCGTCTGTTGCGTCAGGCCGATTGTGTGAGCAATGGCTTTGCCGGCGTATTGCAGCAAGTCGAAGCGCTGCCGCTGGGCGATGGCTTGTGGTGGCTGCACAGCGAGCAAACCGTGAAGCGTCCTGGCTTGGCGTTCGTCACTCCGGACAAACCGATGCGTTACCTCGGTCAGCCGCTCAGCGGGCTGTTCTGCCTGGCCAGTCTCGGTGAGGCCCATCAGGCCTTGCTCGAGCGTCTGTGCGCGTTGTTGATTGAAGGTCGCGGCCATGAACTGGGCCGCGCCACCAGCAGCCGCAAGGTCCTCGAAGTGCTCGGCGGCGAACTGCCGGCCGACTGGCCGAGCGCCCGTATCGCGCTGGCCAACGCCCACGGTTTGCATGCGCGCCCGGCGAAGATCCTCGCGCAACTGGCGAAGAGTTTCGATGGCGAGATTCGCGTGCGCATCGTCGACAGCCAGGACAGTGCCGTGTCGGTGAAGAGCCTGAGCAAGTTGCTCAGCCTCGGCGCCCGGCGCGGTCAGGTGCTGGAGTTGATCGCCGAGCCGAGCATCGCCGCCGATGCCTTGCCGGCCCTGTTGGCCGCGATCGAAGAAGGTCTGGGTGAAGAAGTCGAACCGTTGCCAGTGGTAAGCCAGCAACGCGAAGTCATTGCCGATATCGCTGAAGTGCTGATCGCGCCGGCGTCCGGCGCTCAATTGCAAGCGATCCCGGCGGCACCGGGCATCGCCATCGGCCCGGCGCACATTCAGGTGCAGCAAGCCATTGATTACCCGTTGCGCGGTGAGTCCGCCGCCGTCGAGCGCGAGCGTCTCAAGCAAGCCCTGAGTGACGTAAGAACTGACATCCAGGGCCTGATCGAACGCAGCAAGGCCAAGGCCATTCGCGAGATTTTCATCACTCATCAGGAGATGCTCGACGACCCGGAACTGACCGACGAAGTCGACACTCGCCTCAAGCAAGGCGAAAGCGCCGAAGCGGCGTGGATGGCGGTGATCGAAGCGGCGGCCAGACAACAGGAATCGCTGCAGGATGCGCTGCTCGCCGAGCGGGCGGCGGATCTGCGCGACATCGGTCGCCGGGTACTGGCGCAACTGTGTGGCGTGCAAACGGCGAGCGAGCCGGAGCAACCGTACATTCTGGTGATGGACGAAGTCGGCCCGTCGGATGTGGCGCGACTCGATCCGGCGCGTGTGGCGGGGATTCTCACCGCTCGCGGCGGTGCCACCGCACACAGCGCCATCGTCGCCCGTGCCTTGGGCATCCCGGCACTGGTGGGTGCCGGCGCTGCGGTGTTGTTGCTCAAACCGGGCACGCCGTTGCTGCTCGACGGCCAGCGCGGTCGCCTGCACGTCGACGCCGATGCCGCGACCCTGCAACGCGCTGCCGAAGAACGCGACACCCGCGAGCAACGCCTGAAGATCGCGGCCGAACAGCGTCATCAACCGGCGCACACCATCGACGGTCACGCCGTGGAAGTGTTCGCCAATATCGGCGAAAGCGCCGGGGTCACCGCAGCGGTGGAGCAGGGCGCCGAAGGCATCGGCCTGCTGCGCACCGAACTGATTTTCATGGCCCACCCGCAGGCGCCGGACGAAGCGACTCAGGAAGCCGAGTACCGCCGCGTCCTCGACGGCCTCGCCGGGCGACCGCTGGTGGTGCGTACGCTGGACGTCGGCGGCGACAAACCGCTGCCGTATTGGCCGATCGCCAAGGAAGAAAACCCGTTCCTCGGTGTGCGCGGCATTCGCCTCACGTTGCAGCGTCCGCAGGTCATGGAGGCGCAACTGCGCGCCTTGTTGCGTTCGGCGGACAACCGGCCGTTGCGCATCATGTTCCCGATGGTCGGCAGCGTCGAAGAATGGCGTCAGGCCCGCGACATGACCGAGCGTCTGCGCCTGGAAATCCCGGTTGCCGACCTGCAATTGGGGATCATGATCGAAGTGCCTTCCGCTGCCTTGCTGGCGCCGGTGCTGGCGAAAGAAGTGGACTTCTTCAGCGTCGGCACCAACGACCTGACGCAATACACCCTGGCCATCGACCGTGGTCACCCGACGCTCTCGGCCCAGGCCGATGGCTTGCATCCGGCGGTGCTGCAATTGATCGACATCACCGTGCGCGCGGCCCATGCCCACGGCAAATGGGTCGGCGTCTGCGGCGAATTGGCGGCGGACCCGCTGGCGGTGCCGGTACTGGTCGGCCTCGGCGTCGATGAGCTGAGCGTGTCCGGGCGCAGCATCGCCGAGGTGAAGGCGTGCATCCGCGAACTCAGCCTGACCCAGGCGCAAACCCTTGCTCAACAAGCCCTCACCGTGGGCAGCGCGAATGAAGTGCGTGCATTAGTGGAGGCCCTGTAATGGCCAAGATTCTCACCCTGACCCTCAACCCGGCGCTGGACCTTACGGTCGAGTTGTCACGCCTGGAGGCCGGTCAGGTCAACCGCAGCGACGAGATGCACACCCACGCCGCCGGCAAAGGTGTGAACGTTGCCCAGGTGCTGGCTGACCTGGGTCATCAATTGACGGTCAGCGGTTTTCTCGGCGAAGACAATCTGCAAGCGTTTGAAACCCTGTTCGCCAGACGCGGCTTTGTCGACGCGTTTATCCGCGTGCCAGGTGAAACCCGCAGCAATATCAAAGTCGCCGAGCACGACGGCCGTATCACCGACATCAACGGTCCGGGACCGGTGGTGGACGCGGCGGCGCAGCAGGCGTTGCTCGAACGTCTGGTGCAGATCGCGCCGGGTCATGACGCGGTGGTGGTCGCCGGCAGTCTGCCCCGTGGCGTGAGCGCGCAATGGTTGCGTGAGTTGATCGAACGGCTGAATCAGCTCGGCCTGAAAGTCGCCCTCGACACCAGCGGCGAAGCGTTGCGCGCGGCGTTGCAGGCCAGTCCGTGGCTGATCAAGCCGAACACGGAAGAGCTCGCCGATGCGCTCGGTTGCGAGGTGGTGTCCCACGAAGCAGAGGCGCTGGCGGCTGCAGGTTTAAACGCCCAAGGCATCGAGCATGTGGTGATTTCCCACGGTGCTGACGGTGTGAACTGGTTCAGCGTCGGCTCGGCGCTGCACGCGACGCCACCGAAGGTCACGGTCGCCAGCACCGTCGGCGCCGGCGATTCGCTGTTGGCCGGCATGCTCCACGGGTTGCTCAACGCCCACACACCCGAGCAAACCCTGCGTACAGCCACGGCGATTGCTGCACTGGCGGTGACGCAGATCGGCTTTGGCATCGACGATGTGGCGCAATTGACGCCGCTCGAACAGGGCGTGCGCGTGCGTCCCCTGACAGAACAATAAGAGGGTTTGTCATGAAATTAGCCATTGTTACGGCTTGCCCGAACGGCATGGTCACCAGTGTGCTGTGTGCGCGTTTGCTCGATGCCGCCGCGCAGCGCCAGGGCTGGAGCACCAGTGTTGAAGTGGTCGATGCGGCGCACCCGGAGCGTGAATTGTCGGCGGCGACCATCGAAGCGGCAGAATGGGTGTTGCTGGTGGCCACCGGCGACATCGACATGACACGTTTCGTCGGCAAGCGCGTGTTCCGCATTGCCCCGGCGCAAGCGCTGCAGGATGTCGAAGCGGTGCTGCGTCGTGGCGCTGAAGAGGCTGAAGTGTATGTCGCTGCAGAGGCGGCGCCGGCTGTCGCGGCGCCGCGTACACCGCGCATCGTCGCGATCACTGCCTGCCCGACTGGCGTCGCCCACACCTTCATGGCCGCCGAGGCATTGCAGCAAACCGCCAAGCGTCTGGGCTATGAGCTGCACGTCGAAACCCAAGGCTCTGTCGGCGCGAAAACCCCGCTCAGCGCCACGGCGATTGCCGAGGCCGACGTGGTGCTGCTGGCAGCGGACATCGAAGTTGCCACCGAGCGTTTCGCCGGCAAGAAAATCTACCGTTGCGGCACCGGGATTGCCTTGAAGCAGTCCGAAGCCACGCTGAAAAAAGCCTTGGCCGAAGGTCAGGTGGAAAGCACCGCGAGTGACGGCAGGGCCCCGGCCAAGCAAGAGAAAACCGGGGTCTACAAACACCTGCTGACCGGTGTGTCGTTCATGCTGCCGATGGTGGTGGCCGGTGGTTTGATGATCGCCTTGTCGTTCGTCTTCGGCATCACTGCGTTCAAGGAAGAAGGCACGCTGGCGGCGGCACTGATGCAGATCGGCGGCGAGACCGCGTTCAAGCTGATGGTGCCGCTGCTCGCCGGCTACATCGCCTACTCGATTGCCGACCGTCCGGGCCTGGCACCGGGGATGATCGGTGGCTTGCTCGCCAGTACGTTGGGGGCAGGGTTCATCGGCGGCATCGTCGCCGGGTTCATCGCCGGTTATGCGGCCAAGGCCATCAGTCGCTACGTCGCCTTGCCGCAGAGCCTTGAAGCGCTGAAACCGATTCTGATCATCCCGCTGTTCGCCAGCCTGTTTACCGGGCTGGTGATGATCTACGTGGTCGGCAAACCGGTCGCCGGCATGCTCGCGGCGCTGACGCATTTCCTCGACAGCATGGGCACCACCAACGCGATTCTGCTTGGCGTGCTGCTCGGCGGCATGATGTGCGTTGACCTCGGCGGGCCGATCAACAAGGCGGCGTATGCGTTCTCGGTGGGGTTGCTGGCGTCGCAGAGTTACGCGCCGATGGCCGCGACCATGGCCGCCGGGATGGTGCCGCCGATTGGCCTCGGCATCGCCACCTTCATCGCCCGCCGCAAGTTCGCCCAGACCGAGCGCGAGGCGGGTAAAGCGGCGCTGGTGCTGGGGCTGTGCTTTATCTCCGAAGGGGCGATTCCGTTTGCCGCCAAGGACCCGCTGCGGGTGATTCCGGCGAGCATCGCCGGCGGTGCGTTGACTGGCGCACTGTCGATGTACTTCGGCTGCAAACTGATGGCGCCGCATGGTGGTCTGTTTGTGCTGGCGATCCCGAATGCGATCAACCATGCGTTGCTGTATCTGCTGGCGATTGTGGCGGGGAGCCTGCTGACCGCTGTGGTCTATGCGACGGTCAAGCGCCCGGAAGCGGCCGAGCTGGCGATGGAACCCGCCAAAGCCTGACACCGATCTCAGTAAGCGTGAGCCTGCTCGCGATAGCACTCTGTCCAAGACATCAATGTTGACCGACACACCGCCATCGCGAGCAGGCTCACTCCTACAAGAGCAGGTGTCATGGCGGAGTCATACAGCCGTGCTTAAGTTTTCCTTTTTTCAGGGAGAACTCCATGAGCGATTTCAATCTCGGTCGTCGGCGGGTCATGCAAGTGGTCGGTGCCGGTCTGCTGATGCCGGGGCTGGCGCCAGCGGTGATCGCGTCGGTCAAGGATCGGCCGCAACTGACGGACGGCGTGCAGTCCGGCGACCTGCAGGGCGACCGCGCGATGATCTGGAGCCGCAGCGACCGTCCGGCGCGAATGGTGGTCGAGTGGGACACCCGTAGCCAGTTTCGCCACCCGCGCCGGGTGATCTCGGCGCTGGCCGATGCGCGCACAGATTTCACCGCCCGGGTCGAACTGACCGGGTTGCCCGCCGATCAGGCGATTTTCTATCGGGTGTATTTCAAGGACGCGCAAACCGGCGTCGCCAGCGAACCGTGGCTCGGCCACTTGCGCAGCGCACCGACGGCGCGGCGCAACATCCGTTTCGTGTGGAGCGGTGACACCGTCGGCCAGGGCTTCGGCATCAACCCGGACATCGGCGGCATGCGCATCTACGAATCCATGCGCCTGCGCCTGCCGGACTTTTTTATCCACAGCGGCGACACCATCTACGCCGACGGCCCGGTGCCGGCGCAACTGACCACCGAGGGTGGGCGCATCTGGCGCAACCTCACCACTGAAGCCAAGAGCAAAGTCGCGCAGACGCTGGACGACTATCGTGGCAATTACCGCTACAACCTGATGGACGAAAACGTCCGTCGCTTCAACGCCGAAGTGCCGCAGATCTGGCAGTGGGACGACCACGAAGTGGTCAACAACTGGTCGCCGGGCAAGCAGCTCGACGAGCGTTATCAAGAGAAAGATATCCACACCCTGGTCGGCCGTGCGCGCAAGGCCTGGCTGGAATATTCGCCGATGCGTCTGCAGGCGGCCGACGGCGGCGGGCGGATTTATCGCAAGCTCAGCTACGGGCCGATGCTCGATGTGTTCGTGCTCGACATGCGCAGCTATCGCGGCGCCAACGACGACAATCTCGGCGCGGCCAAGCCGTTTCTGGGGCGTGAGCAACTGGACTGGCTCAAGCGTGGGCTGCAGCGCTCCAAGGCGCAGTGGAAGGTGATCGCCGCCGACATGCCGATCGGCCTCGGTGTGCCGGACGGTGAAGTCAGCCCGGGCGTGGCGCGCTGGGAGGCGGTGGCCAACGGTGACCCCGGCCCGGCTCAGGGGCGTGAACTGGAAGTCGCCGAATTACTCGGTTTTCTGCGGGCGCAGCAAGTGCGCAATTTCGTTTTCCTCACCGCCGACGTGCATTACTGCGCGGCGCATCATTACCATCCGGATCGCGCGGCATTTCAGGATTTCGAGCCGTTCTGGGAGTTTGTCGCCGGACCGCTGAATGCCGGGAGCTTCGGGCCCAATCCGCTGGATAAAACCTTTGGTCCTGAAGTGGTGTTCCAGAAAGCACCTACGGCGCAGAACATGTCACCGTTCGCCGGATTTCAGTTCTTTGGCGAGGTGAACATTGAGGGGCAGAGCGGGGAGATGAGCGTGGTATTGCGGGATTTGAATGGGGTCGCGGTGTTCGAGCAGAAATTGCAGCCGGTTTGAAGATCAAAAACTACCCTCACCCAGCTCTCCCGAAACATCGGACCGCCCGGAGGGTGAGGGGGCCGACCGACGTTTCGGGAGGGTTAGGGGGAGGGCATTTTTTTATTCGTCGCCATTCTCGTGATTTGCTCCAGTACATCTTCCATCTGCTGCATCACTTCAAGATTACTGAGCCGCATAACTTCAATGCCCTGACGTTCCAGAAAAAGCGTCCGACGTTGATCGTGGATCAGGCCCGCCGTTTCATAGTGTTGCCCCCCATCCAGCTCAATCGCCAGCTTCAGCTCTACGCAGTAAAAATCCAGGACGTAGGGTGGATACGGAAACTGCCTGCGGAATTTCAGATTGGCGATCTGCCGTGACCGAAGCTTTTGCCAAATCAATTGTTCGCAGTTGGTTTGGTTGGCGCGTAACTGGCGGGCAAACTGAGCGAGAGTGAGGCGATTTTGCATGCTTCACGATCCTTGTGAAGTGGCTGGAAATCTCACTGTAGCCGAGGCCCCTCACCCCAGCCCTCTCCCGGAGGGAGAGGGAGCCTACGGAGTTGTGTCGAGTTGTTCATCGACCTGAACGACCGAGTCGATTATGGATTCGGTGAAGCACCTTCGGGTCGGCGTATTTATCAGGCATCCCCCAGTCAGTGCCCCCTCCGGGAGAGGGAGCCTACGGAGTTGTGTCGAGTTGTTCATCGACCTGAAAGACCGGGTCGATTATGGATTCGGTGAAGTACTTTAAGGCCGGTGTATTGCTACAGCATCCCGCGATCATTCCCCTCTCCCTCCGGGAGAGGGGGCCTACGGAGTTGTGTCGAGTTGTTCATCGACCTGAAAGACCGGGTCGATTATGGATTCGGTGAAGTACTTTAAGGCCGGTGTATTGCTACAGCATCCCGCGATCAGTCCCTCTCCCTCCGGGAGAGGGAGCCTGCGGAGTTGTGTCGAGTTGTACATCGACCTGAACGACCGAGTCGATTATGGATTCGGTGAAGCACCTCGGGTCGACGTGTTTATCAGGCATCCCCCAATCAGCCCCCTCTCCCTCCGGGAGAGGGGGCCTGCGGAGTTGTGTCGAGTTGTTCATCGACCTGAACGACCGAGTCGATTATGGATTCGGTAAAGCACCTTCGGGGCGGCGTGTTTATCTGGCATCCCCCAATCAGTCCCCTCTCCCTCCGGGAGAGGGTTAGGGTGAGGGGGGCTTTGGTTGTGTCAGTACACGTCGCGGCGGTAGCGGCCTTGTTCGATCAGACGCTCGACTTCGGCTGCACCCAATACGTCGTTGAGCACTTGATCGACGCCGGAGGCCATGCCCTGCAGGCTGCCGCAGATGTAGATCACCGCACCCTCAGCCAGCCATTTTTTCAGTTCGTCAGCGGATTCGCGCAGGCGATCCTGCACATAGATCTTCTGCGCCTGATCCCGGGAAAACGCCAGGTCCAGTCGCGCCAGATCGCCATTGATCAACCACTCTTCCAGCTCTGCCCGGCAGAGGAAATCGTGTTCGCGATTGCGCTCGCCAAACAGCAGCCACTGGCGCTGTTGACCGTCGGCAATCCGCGCCTTGAGCAAGCTGCGCAGCCCGGCGAGTCCGGTGCCGTTGCCGAGCAGAATCATCGGCACCGGCGCGTTCGGCAGATGGAAACCGCTGTTGCGACGTACGCGCAAACTGATGCTGCCGCCCACCGGGGCATGCTCGGTCAGCCAGCCGGAACCGATGCCAAGGCGGCCATCGGCATGCTGTTCCTGGCGCACGATCAGCTCCAGCACACCGTCGGCGGCAATCGAGGCAATCGAGTATTCACGCATGGCCAGCGGCACCATGGCATCGACCAGCGCCTGGGCGTGCAGGCCGACCAGATGTGCGCGATGTTCAGGCAACTGGCGCGAGGCGAGGGCGACGTCCAGCGGCTCTTCGAGGCCATTGATCTTCACTCGGGTTTCGCCACGAATGCCGAGACCGTCGAGGAAATGCTCGACCGCCCATGCACAATTGCGCGGCAGCACTTCCACCAGATCGCCGGCCAGCCAACTGCTGGTGCTCGGTGCGCTCAGGCCCAGCAGGTAGACCGGTGAGCCGCTGCTGTCGGGGTTCATCAGTTCGCGGCGCACCAGCGTCCAGTTTTCGTAGCTCGGCGCCTGCCAGGTGTCGACCGGCGCTTGTCCGGTGATCAGGCCGAGCTGAGTCTGCCAGTGACGCAGGGCGTAGGGGGCGCCGCTGTCGACTTCGACCGGGGCGAACAAAGTCTTGCCGCCGTGCTCGCTCAGCCATTGATGCAGGCGTCGGGCGAAGCCGCAGAAGTGTGCGTACTGGCGGTCACCCAGACCCAGTACGGCGTAGTTCAGCCCATCGAGATTCGCGGCGTTGCGCAGTACCTTGCGTTCAAACCCACGGGCGCTGTCCGGTGCTTCGCCATCGCCAAAGGTGCTGACGACGAACAGCGCATGGGGCGATTCGCGCAGATCCTGCTGGCTGACATTCGCCAGCGGCAGCACCTTCGCCGGCAATCCCGCCGCCTGCAGTTGACCGGCGGTCTGCCACGCCAGTTGTTCGGCGAAACCGCTCTGGCTGGCGAAGCCGATCAGCCACGGCGAACCATCGCCGGTCGGTTGGGCGAGGCCTTGGCGCGCGTCCTGGATCTGTTTTTTCTTGCGGCGGCGATCCAGATACAGCAGCCAGCCAGTGATGAAAAACAGCGGCATGCACACGGCAGCGAGGGTGATGATGATTCGCCCGACGAGGCCGAAATAGCTACCGACGTGCAGCGCGTAAATGCTGGTCAGCAGTTGTGCCTTGAAGCTCTTGTCGGCGTAGCGGTCGACGCGTTTGACCACGCCGGTGGCCGGGTCGAGGGTGATCTGGTTCAGCGCGCGATCGTGCGGCGAGCTGTCGAGCAGATAGAACACGGTCGCTGGCTGGCCCGCGACGGCCGGCATGCGGATGTTGTAGGCGGCCAGGCCCGGGCCGGCGGCGCTGTAGATGCTGCTCCACATCGCCGCGTAATCGGCGGTCGGCGCCGGGCCTTCCGGTGCCGGGCCGCGACCACCGCGCACGCGCTCGTTCTGCGGCGCGTCGGAGAGTAATTTGGTCAGGCCTTTGTTGTACCACTCGTACGACCACGACAACCCGGTCAGCGCCAGCAGCAGGTACACCAGCAGGCACCAGGTGCCGGCCACCGAATGCAGATCCCAGTTGAAGGCGCGGCCCTTTTTCTGCCAGTCGAGGGTCAGCCACACGCGCCAGCTGTTCCACTGGCGCGGCCAGCGCAGGTACAGGCCGGAGAGGCAGAAGAACAACAGGATCAGGGTGCAGGCGCCGGTGATGTTACGCCCGGTGTCGCCCATGGCGAGGAAACGGTGCAGTTGCAGCATCAGGCCAAAGAAATCCTGGCCGACCGCATTGCCCATGAACTCGCCGGTGTACGGATCGAAGTAGCGCATCTCGCCACGCCGCTCGCCTTTGGGCGGGGTGAAAAACACCTTGGCTGCGTTGCCGCTGTCGGTTTCGACCCAGAGCATCGAGACTTTCTTGCCTGACGTGGCTTCGATGCGCTCGACCAGTTCAACGGGCGGCAGGACGCCGGCAACGTGTTTTTCCACCTGCAGCACGGAAGGGTTCAGCGCCCGCAGGATTTCGTCCTGAAACGAATAGGCCGCGCCGGTGATGCCCATCAGCGCCAGTACCAGGCCTGCGGTGATGCCAAAAAACCAGTGCAACTGGAACAGGGTTTTCTTCAACACGTCACTCGTCGTCCGTTCGAAAGTTGTTTTCACGGCGCGCATTATGCCGTGGGTTATCGAGAAGCGTTCTTTATTACGCACAAAAGCCCCGTTCAATGGAATGAACGGGGCCAAGCCTTTTGATCACATCACCTGTGGGAGCGAGCTTGCTCGCGAATGCAATCTGTCAGTGACATGAAGGCTGACTGACCCAGCGCTTTCGCGAGCAAGCTCGCTCCCACAGGTTTCACAGATTCCACCTTGCTTAGAAGTGGAAGTTGGTGCTCAACAGCGCCGTACGCCCCGCCGCCTGGTTGGCGAAGTGAGTCGAGAAGGCTTTGTCGTAATAGGTTTCGTTGGTCAGGTTTTGCACGTTGAGTTGCAGGTCGACGTTCTTGGTCAGCTTGTAGGCGGCCATCGCGTCATAACGTACATACGAATCGACCATCGTGGTGTTGGCCACGCTGCCGTACACGTCGTCGACGTAGAACGCGCCGCCACCGATGGTCAGCTTCGGGGTGACCTGGTAAGTGGTCCACAGGCTGGCGCTGTTTTTCGGCGTGTTCGGCAGTTCGTTGCCATCGTTGGCCTTGCCCATCGGGCCGCCGTCTACTTGTTCGCTGTCCATGAAGGCGTAACCGGCGAACACTTGCCACTTGTCGGTGATCTTGCCGCTGGCCGACAGCTCGACACCTTGCACGCGGGTCTTGCCGGCGTTTTCGTACGAGGTGGTGTCGACTTGTACGCGGGCGTTTTCTTTCTCGGTGCGGAAGATGTCAGCGGTCAGCGACAGGCGATCGTTGAGCAGATCCCACTTGGTGCCGATTTCATAGTTCTTGGTGGTTTCCGGCTCCATGTCGCTGCTCAGCAGGTTGCCGCTGCGATCCGGGGTGCCGCCCAACGGGTTGCCTTCCTGACCTTCGCCCAAGGTGTTGCCCGGTGGCGTGGCCGAGGTGGCGTAGGAGGCGTAGATGCTGCCGTTTTCCGCAGGCTTGTAGACGACGCCGAACTGACCGGTGACGAACTCGCTGGTGTCATCGCCCTTGGACGTGGTGGTGCCGGCAGCGTTGTAGGTCTTGTAGTCGGTGTCGAAGTGGTCGTAACGCAGGCCCATGTTCACCAGCCACTGCTCGTTCAACTCCAGCGTATCGAACACATACAGTGCGTAAGTGTTGGCCTGGGTGTCGGTGCCGGCGTAGTTACGCGAGATCGCGCCGTTCCACGGATCGTTCGGGTTCGGGTTCGACAGCGAGGTGCAGTTGTAGCCGCTGGACGCGCCGATCATCGACGGGGTGCAGTTGCTGGTCGCGGCGCTGGTGCGCGGCGTAGTGTCAGTGTTGACGTTGTATGAAGACTTCTGACTTTCCTCGCGGGTGTATTCGACGCCGGTGGAGAAGCTGTTCTTGAAGCCGGCGACGTAGAAGTTACCGAACAGGTCAGTCTGGTTGGTGGTGGTCTCGGTGTTGCTCACCCGCGTATTCGCCCGACGCCAGAGGCTGCCATTGTTGACGTTGCCCTTGCTGTCGTCCGGCTGGGTGAGGATGTAATCCTGCATGCTGGTGCCGTGGCGCAGGGTGTTCTTGATGGTCAGCGAATCGCTCAGGTCATGCTCGATGGCGAAGGTCGCGGTGTCGGTGCGGCCCTTGCGGAAGTCGCGATCCAGACCGTAGAAGTTGCTGTGATCGCCACCGGCGTATGGCTTGTCCGGGTTGGACTTGGTGCGTGCAGCCGAACCGCCAGCCGGGATGGTGTACGGGATGCCCGAATCCGGGGTGTCATTGCTTTCGAGGTGGTAGTAATCGAGGTTGACGCGGGTGTCGGTGCCCAGGCCGAACGCCAGCGACGGGGCGATGCCCCAGCGGTCGTAGTCGACCTTGTCGCGACCGGCGACGTTGCTTTCGTGGCTCATCAGGTTCAGCCGGCCAGCAGCGGTGTCGCTGAACTGGTAGTTGCCGTCGAGGGTGTAGCGCTGGGTCTGGTCGGAGCCCCAGGTGAAGCCGCCGTCGAACGAATTGCCCAAGTGCGCTTTCTTGCTCACCAGGTTGATGCTGCCGCCCGCCGCGCCGCGACCGCCAATGGCAGAGTTCGGGCCCTTGCTGACTTCGATGTTTTCCACGGCGAAGATCTCGCGGCTCTGCGAACCGGTGTCGCGCACGCCGTCGAGGTAGGTGTCGCCTTGGGCGTCAAAGCCGCGAATGAACGGGCGATCGCCCTGCGGGTTGCCGCCTTCACCGGCGCCGAAGGTGATGCCCGGCACGGTGCGCAGGGCGTCCTGCATGTTCAGCGCGCCGGTGTCTTTCAGGACTTGTTGCGGAATAACGGTGACCGAGCGCGGCGTGTCGACCAGCGGCGCGGTGTACTTGGGTGAGGAGGCTTTCTCGACCTGATAGGACGTCGAATCCTGGGCTTCGCCCGTGATCGAGGTGGCGTCCAGGGCGATGGCATTGCCGGTGGCTTTGCTGTCGGGTTTTTCTGCGGCGAACACCATGTGACCAGCGGAGCCGGCGGTGATTGCCACACCGATTGCAGAGGCGAGCAGACGTGGTGAACTGACCGGTAATTGTGCGTGTTGACGTGCCATTTTTATTCCCCTCCCCAAGGATTTGAGGCGGCGGAATATAGGGTAAACAGGTATTCGTATCAATTGCGAAACATTGTTATTCGCACTTAATTTACATTCTTTACAATTTAACCTTACGGTTTTTGCCAGTTCATTCGTCTCTCGGGTTTTACACAGTCAATAAGAATCAATACCATTGCCGCCTCTTTGCCATCAGGTGACATTGCCATGCTGCTGCACATCCCCGGACTGTTCGCGAAAGACGAAGTGCAGCGTATCCGCGAGGCGCTGGAGCAGGCCGATTGGGCTGATGGCAAGATTACCGCCGGCTTCCAGTCGGCCAAGGCGAAGCACAATCTGCAACTGCCCGAAGGTCATCCGCTGGCCAAGGAAATCGGCGCGGCGATGCTTGAACGCCTGTGGAAAAATCCGCTGTTCATGTCCGCCGCGCTGCCGCACAAAGTGTTCCCGCCGTTAGTGAACTGTTACACGGCCGGCAGCAGTTTCGATTTCCACATCGACAACGCCGTGCGCCAGCCCAAGGGCAGCATCGAACGGGTGCGCACCGATCTGTCGGCCACGCTGTTCTTCAGCGAGCCTGAGGATTACGACGGCGGCGAGCTGGAGATTCAGGACACTTTCGGCACGCAACGGGTGAAGTTGCCGGCCGGCGACATGGTGTTGTACCCCGGCACCAGCCTGCACAAGGTCAATGCGGTCACCCGTGGCGCACGCTATGCCTCGTTCTTCTGGACGCAAAGCCTGGTGCGCGAAGACAGTCAGCGTGCGTTGCTGTTCGAGATGGACGGGGCGATCCAGCAACTGACCCGGGACATGCCTGATCACCCTGCGTTGATCCGCCTCACCGGCACGTATCACAACCTGTTGCGGCGCTGGGTCGAGGTATGAGTTTTCAACTCCGCCGCGAGGAAGTCCTCGACGCTGCGCAACTCAGCGCCATGCTCGAAGAAAGCCCGGCCCGTGCCGCGCAGGCGATTTTGCTGGCGGCGGGTGAGGGTGAAGTTGAAGCGCAGGCATTGCTTGGGCAAATACTGCTCGACGGTCAGGGCATCGCCCAGGATCAACCGCTGGCACTGCGCTGGTTCGGCATCGCTGCCGGGCAAGGTCACCTGATGGCGCGCAACATGCTCGGGCGCTGCCACGAGCACGGTTGGGGCTGTGCGGCGGATGCGGCAATTGCGGCGCAGCATTATCGGATCGCAGCGAATGCCGGGCTGGATTGGGCGATGTACAACCTGGCCAATCTGCTCGCGACCGGGCGTGGGGTGGCGGTGGATCATCGGCAGGCGCTGGCGCTGTATCGGCGCGCGGCTGAATGGGGTCATGCGAAATCAATGAATCTGCTGGGGCGGTATCTGGAAGAAGGGCAGGTGTGCCCGGCGGATCCTGCTGCGGCACGTGAGTGGTATCGACGTTCGGCTGAAGGCGGGGATTTTCGCGGGCAGTTCAGTTTCGCGGCGGTGTTGGCGGGGGAAGGGCGGATTGATGAGGCGCTCGATTGGCTTGAGAAAGCCTTGGCCGGCGGCAATCTGAATTTTCTGCGGGTGGCGAGTCAAACACTGTCGAGTGCGCCCGATCCCAGAATCCAAGGGATGGCTGCGCAGTTCGCGATTCGATATGCAGAGTTGCAGCGCGTCTGAATTCGCAAGCCCTCACCCTAACCCTCTCCCGGAGGGAGAGGGGACCGATTGGGGGATGCTTGAGAGGTGCGCCGACCTGAAAGTGCTTTGCCGAATCCATAATCGACGCGGTCTTTGCGGTCGGTGCATGACGTGCTACACCTCGGTCGGCTCCTTCTCCCGGAGGGAGAGGGGACTGATTGGGGGATGTTGGAGAGGTACGCCGACCTGAGAGTGCTTTGCCGAATCCATAATCGACGCGGTCTTTGCGGTCGGTGAATGACGTGCTACACCTCGGTCGGCTCCTTCTCCCGGAGGGAGAGGGGACTGATTGGGGGATGTTGGAGAGGTACGTCGACCTGAAAGTGCTTTGCCTAATCCATAAGCGACGCGGTATTTCCGGTCGGTGAATGACGCTTTACACCGCGGTCGGCTCCCTCTCCTCTGGGAGAGGGCTGGGGTGAGGGGCCTCGGTCTCAAGTACCCCGCAAAACTTCAAGCCGAACGCACAGACACAAAAAAGCCCATGACACGTCATGGGCTTTTCACTTGCCGCTAGCAGCTTGAAACGCGCAGCTGCTCTTAGACGTAGAACGACTTCAACGGCGGGAAGCCATTGAACTCTACGGCGCTGTAACTGGTGGTGTACGCACCGGTCGACAGCCAGTACAGACGATCACCGATTGCCAGGTTCAGCGGCAGGCCGTACTTGTAGTTTTCGTACATGATGTCGGCGCTGTCGCAGGTCGGGCCGGCGATGACCACTTCTTCCATCTCGCCTTTTTTCTCGGTCCAGATCGGGAACTTGATCGCTTCGTCCATGGTTTCGATCAGGCCGGAGAACTTGCCCACATCGGTGTAGACCCAGCGCTCGACGGCAGTGCGCGACTTGCGTGCAACCAATACCACTTCGCTGACCAGGATCCCGGCGTTGGCGATCAGCGAACGGCCCGGCTCGAGAATGATTTCCGGCAGGTCATCACCGAAGTCTTCCTTCAGGAAGCGGATGATTTCTTCGGCGTAGGTTTCCAGGCTGTTGGTGCGGGTGATGTAGTTGGCCGGGAAGCCGCCGCCCATGTTGATCAGCTTCAGGTGGATGCCGTCTTCTTCTTTCAGACGCTCGAAGATCACTTTGACCTTGGCGATCGCGGCGTCCCAGACGCTGATGTCGCGTTGCTGCGAGCCGACGTGGAACGAGATGCCGTAAGGCACCAGGCCGAGGTCGCGGGCGAGGATCAGCAGGTCCATGGCCATGTCGGTCTGGCAGCCGAATTTGCGCGACAGCGGCCAGTCAGCCGTGGTCGAGCCTTCGGTGAGGATGCGCACATAGACTTTCGAACCCGGTGCAGCCTTGGCGATGTTGCGCAGGTCGGCTTCGGAGTCGGTGGAGAACAGACGCACGCCCTTCTCGTAGAAGTAGCGGATGTCCTTGGATTTCTTGATGGTGTTGCCGTAGCTGATACGGTCCGGGCTGACGCCACGATCCATCACCTTGCCCAGCTCATAGATCGAGGCGATGTCGAAGCTCGAACCTTTTTCTTTGAGCAGGTCGATGATCTCGACGGCCGGGTTGGCCTTGACCGCGTAGTAGACCTTGGCGAATTCGAAACCGGCACGCAGGTCATCGTAGGCCTGGGCGATCATCGCGGTGTCGATCACCACGAACGGGGTTTCCTGTTTGTCGGCGAACGCCTTCATTTTGTCGAATGTAGCGCGCGCGAAATAGTCTTCGACCTGGATCGACATGCTGGGAACTCCTACTGGCAAACTAAGTTAAACAATGGGTGCAAATGAACGTCCTCCGTATCCCCACTTTGGTTCGCCTACTTCCCAAGGCATGTCGCCGAAAGCAAAAAGGCCATGGGGCGTTGCCCTTGGCCTTGCTGTCTCGTCGTCAGTACTTGAGCCGGATGGATCGTTTCCAGCATGGACGTTCGGCGCGAACTTTAGGGCGTGAGGGGCGTGAGATCAACTAAAAATGTCGCGTTTTTGCACGCTTCTGACGTGCGTCGCGTTCATCACTCTTTGTAGCCGACCGAGATGACGGACAGATGTTCCCCGAGAATTTTCAAGTGTTAAAAATACCTGCACGTTCGCGGCTTTTGTCGGCTAAATCGTGGGTAAGTGTGATGGCGACAACATCGGCGACGTTGGCCGCGAGAGCGGGGTGTGAGAGGGATTTTGGCTGTTTCGAAGGTCGCTTTAGACAGACTGTGGGCTTATTCGGTGTTGAGATTCTTTTCCGCCTGATGAGTGAAGAAAAAATCACCCGGATCCTGTGGGAGCGAGCTTGCTCGCGAAGGCATTTTCACAGTCGACATCGTTGTTGACTGATATTCCGCTTTCGCGAGCAAGCTCGCTCCCACAGGTTGTGTATTTTTTAGGCGACTACCGCTTCAGCAGGCGAGACGATACTGGTCTTCATCCCGCGCGAGCGCCCCGAGCTCAGATAAGCCGCAATCGACTCCTGCGTCACCTCGCCAAGGAACACTCGCTCGGCATCCATCACCGGCAGCCACGAACGGTTGAACTCGTACATCCGCGACAACAGGATGCGCAAATGCTCGTCGTACGCCGCCGTGGCGTTGAACTCACGCAGGAATTGCGCACAGGTGCCGGTCTGGCGGTGCAGGTCGCGACGACGCACATAGCCCAGCGCCTTGTTCTCGGCACAGGTGACGACCACATAGCGGCGGTCATGCTCGTCCATCAATTCCAGGGCATCGGCCACCGGGGTTTCCGGGCTCACCGACGGCGCGTTGTCCGCCGCATCTTCTGCCTTCACCAACAACAGACGCTTGAGCGTGCTGTCCTGGCCGACGAAGTTGCTGACGAAATCGTCCGCCGGATGCGCGAGCAGGGTATCGGGGTGATCGATCTGCAGCAGTTTGCCGGCGCGGAAAATCGCGATCTTGTCGCCCAGCTTGATCGCCTCGTCGATGTCGTGGCTGACCATGATCACGGTCTTGTTCAGCGCCCGTTGCATCTCGAAGAACTCGTTCTGGATCATTTCGCGGTTGATCGGGTCGACCGCACCGAACGGCTCGTCCATCAGCAACAGCGGCGCATCCGCCGCCAATGCGCGGATCACGCCGATCCGTTGTTGCTGGCCGCCGGACAGTTCACGCGGATAACGATGCAGATACTGCTTGGGTTCGAGCTTGATCATGCTCATCAACTCGCGGGCGCGGTCGTGGCATTTCTGTTTGTCCCAGCCGAGCAGCTTCGGCACGACGACGATGTTCTCTTCGATGGTCATGTTCGGGAACAGGCCGATCTGCTGGATCACGTAACCGATGTTGCGACGCAGGGTCACTTCGTCGAGGTCGGTGGTGTCTTCGCCGTTGATCAGGATCTTGCCCGAGGTCGGTTTGATCAGGCGGTTGATCATCTTCAGCGTGGTGCTTTTGCCGCAACCCGATGGCCCGAGGAACACACAGATTTCGCCTTCATTGACGGTCAGGCTTACCGAATCCACGGCTTTGACATCTTTGCCGTTGCTTTGGAAGGTCTTGCTGAGGTTTTGAAGTTCGATCATTTGAGGAGTCCTTTTGGAGTCAGCGTACGTTGCAGCCACTGCAGGAGAAGGTCGGCGAAGATCGCCAGAAGACTGACCAGCAGCGCGCCGACGATGAGCATCGACATGTCGCTGCGGCTGATAGAGGCGAGGATCAACACGCCGAGGCCACCGGCGCCGATGGTCGCGGCGATGGTCATCACGCCGATGTTCATCACCACGGCGGTGCGCACGCCGGCGAGGATCACCGGTACCGCAATCGGCAGCTCGACCATGCGCAGGCGCTGGCCGAAAGTCATGCCGATACCGCGTGCGGCTTCACGGATGCCCGGTTCGACACCGGTCAGGGCGAGGTAGGTGTTGCGCATGATCGGCAGCAGTGAATAGAGGAACACCGCAGTGATGGCCGGCATCGGCCCCAGACCCTGGCCGAACTTGGAGTAGAACGGCAGCAGCAGGCCGAACAGGGCAATCGACGGCACGGTCAACAGCACCGTGGCGCTGGCCTGCAAGGGACCGGCGAGGCTCGGGAAACGCGTCATCAGGATCCCCAGCGGCACGCCGATGAGGATCGCCAGCGTCACCGCGATGCCGACCAGAGTGATGTGCTGCCAGGTCAGGTGCATCACCTGCTGCCAGTCGAGGTGGGAAAAGGCGTTCAGAAATTCCATGACTTTTCCTCCTTAGTTGAGTGGATGCTGGCGCAGGAAATCGGCGGCGACTTTCGACGGGCTCTCGTGATCGACATCGACCCGCGCGTTGAGCTGGCGCATGCTTTCGTCGTCGAACAGCTCCGCCAGCGGCTTGAGTTGCTCGGCCAGTTGCGGGTGCGCGTCGAGATACGCCTGACGCACCACCGGCGCGGCGGTGTAGTCGGGGAAATAGTGCTTGTCGTCTTCCAGCAGTTTCAGGCCGAACGCGTTGAGGCGACCGTCAGTGGTGTAGACCAGACCGGCGAACACCTGGCCGTTGCGCAGCGCGGTGTAGACCAGACCCGCGTCCATCTGGCGGATGTTCTTGCGGGTCAGGTTCATGCCGTAAAGATCGACCATGCCGATCAGACCGTCGGAGCGGTTGGCGAACTCGGTATCCAGCGCCACCAGGTGATTGGTCTTGGCCTCGGCGCGCAGCACTTCGTTCAACTGGCTGATGTTGTTGATCTGCGGATATTCCTCAGCCACTTTCTTCGGCAGGGCGAGGGCGTAGGTGTTGCTGAATTTCGACGGGGTCAGCCAGACCAGGCCTTTTTTCGCGTCGAGTTCTTTCACCCGGGCGTAGGACTGTTCGCTGTCGAGTTTTTCGGTGACATGGTTGTAGGCCACCAGCGACACGCCGGTGTATTCCCAGAGCATGTCCAGTTGCCCGCTTTCGTGGGCGCTGCGGGCCAGGTTGCTGCCCAGGCCGCCGGTGATCTGCGCGTCGTAACCTTTGCTGCGCAGGTATTGCGCGGTGATTTCCGCGAGCAGGGTCTGCTCGGTGAAGACTCGTGCGCCGAGGCGGATAACCGGTTTTTCAGCGGCTTGGGCGACGCCTGCGAACAGCAGGATACAGCCCAGAATCAAGCTCAATCGTTTCATAGGTATTCCTTCACAAAGCCTTAAGACGGGCGTAAACCGCGTTCCAGCCAGAGTCGGCTGGCGAGGGTGACGACGCCATCGAGCAGCAGGGCCAGCAGCGCGGTGCACGCGGCGCCGAGCAGCAGTTGCGGCTGATTGTTCAGGGCGATGCCGGGGAAGATCAGGCTGCCGAGGCTGTTCGCACCGATCAGGAACGCCAATGGCGCGGTGCCGACGTTGATTGCCAGCGCGACACGCACACCACCGACGATGATCGGCACGGCGTTGGGCAATTCGACTTTCCACAGCACCTGGCGCGGGGTCATGCCGATGCCGACGGCGGCTTCTTTCAGCGAGCCCTGGACGTTTTTCAGGCCTTCATAGGTGTTGCGCACGATCGGCAACAGGGAGGCGAGGAACAAAGCGAAGATCGCCGGACCACTGCCGATGCCGAGAATCCCCAGGGCAATCGCCAGTACGGCCAGCGGTGGCACGGTGTTACCGATATTGAAGATCTGCATGAAGCGTTCAGCGCGGCCGACCATGGTCGGGCGACTGAGGAAGATGCCGGCGGGGATGCCCACGACCAGGGCGGCCAGCATTGAAGCGAGGACGAGAATCAGATGAGCTTGCAGGTAAAACAACAAATCGTCGCGGTAGTGTTCGATCGTGTTGATGCCGATCCAGTGGACCAGCAGGGCCAGGAGCGCGATCACCACCGCACCTCCCATCAGCCCTTTGCCATAGCGGATAGCCACAGGCGGACTCCTTTTTTTGTAGTCGGCGAACGCTCTCCCGAGTGGCATGCCAAGCCTTGGCTGCCGGGAATAAACGTTCGCGAGAAGCAGCTCCCTCAGCACCGGCAAAAAGCGGTCTGAAAGCGAGCCATGAGCGCAGCCTCGTCAGGCTAACTTGCTGATTTTTCAGCCCCTGACGAAATGTCGTAACAGGGGATGGACGTCTCCGTGCTTTAAAAGGTTCCCATCTGAGGCAGCATTTGGCCACCCTTAATGTGCTCAACGGTTCGGTTATTGCATCGAGTTGGGCTATAATCGCGGCCCTTTTTTGAATCACCGCCAGGCGATTTCCCATGACCAACCAGGCCGCCGAAGTCGCGAAACGCCGCACTTTCGCCATTATTTCCCACCCCGATGCCGGTAAAACCACGATCACCGAAAAGCTCCTGTTGATGGGCAAGGCGATTGCGGTGGCCGGTACGGTGAAATCCCGTAAATCCGATCGCCATGCGACATCCGACTGGATGGAGATGGAGAAACAACGGGGTATTTCCATTACCACGTCGGTCATGCAGTTCCCGTATCGCGAACACATGATCAACCTGCTCGACACCCCGGGCCACGAAGACTTCTCCGAAGACACCTACCGCACCCTGACGGCGGTCGACTCGGCATTGATGGTTCTCGACGGCGGTAAAGGTGTAGAGCCACGGACCATCGCCCTGATGGACGTCTGCCGTCTGCGTGACACGCCGATCGTCAGCTTCATCAACAAACTCGACCGCGACATCCGCGACCCGATCGAACTGCTCGACGAAATCGAAGCCGTGCTGAAGATCAAGGCAGCGCCGATCACCTGGCCGATCGGTTGCTACCGCGACTTCAAGGGCGTGTACCACCTGGCCGACGACTACATCATTGTCTACACCGCCGGTCATGGTCACGAACGCACCGAAACCAAGATCATCGAGAAACTCGACTCCGATGAAGCGCGTGCGCACCTGGGCGATGAGTACGAGCGTTTCCTCGAACAACTGGAACTGGTGCAGGGCGCCTGCCACGAGTTCAACCAGCAGGAATTCCTCGACGGTCAACTGACCCCGGTGTTCTTCGGTACTGCACTGGGCAACTTTGGTGTCGACCACGTGCTCGACGCCGTCGTTGACTGGGCGCCGCGCCCACTGGCGCGCGTGGCCAACGAGCGCACCGTGGAGCCGGTGGAAGAGAAGTTCTCGGGCTTCATCTTCAAGATCCAGGCGAACATGGACCCGAAACACCGCGACCGCATCGCCTTCATGCGCATCTGCTCGGGCAAGTACGAAAAAGGCATGAAGATGCGCCACGTGCGTACCGGCAAGGACGTGCGCATCGGTGACGCCCTGACGTTCTTCTCCTCCGAGCGTGAACAGCTGGAAGAGGCATACGCCGGCGACATCATCGGTCTGCACAACCACGGCACGATCCAGATCGGCGACACCTTCAGCGAAGGTGAAGTCCTCGGTTTCACCGGTATCCCGCACTTCGCCCCGGAACTGTTCCGCCGCGTGCGTCTGCGTGATCCGCTGAAGTCCAAGCAACTGCGTCAGGGCCTGCAGCAGTTGGCCGAAGAAGGCGCAACGCAGGTGTTCTTCCCGGAACGCAGCAACGACATCATTCTTGGCGCCGTGGGTGTGCTGCAGTTCGATGTGGTCGCCAGTCGTTTGAAGGAGGAATACAAGGTTGAGTGCTCTTATGAGCCGATCACTGTTTACTCTGCGCGCTGGATTGAATGCAGCGACAAGAAGAAGCTTGAGGAGTTTTCCAACAAGGCTGTGGAAAACCTGGCGTTGGATGGTGGTGGGCATCTGACCTACCTTGCGCCGACGCGGGTTAACCTGGCGTTGATGGAAGAGCGCTGGCCGGATGTGAAGTTCCGGGCGACGCGTGAGCATCATTAAGCGTTGAGCTGGTTTGTTCGAAAAGCCCCCTCGGTGTGTGCCTAGGGGGCTTTTTTTGCTTGGTGGGTTTGGGGGGGTATCCGTTTCTGCGGGTGTTGCTGATTACGGTTTCGCCCTTACGGCGACTCACTTTTTTTACAAACGCCTAAAAAAAGTAAGCAAAAAAACGCTTGCTCCTACGTGCGGCCCGCTCGCTGGGGCTCGGGGTTCCTTCGCTGCGGGATCGATCCGGGCGCAGCGTCTCCGGTTTGCTTCGCTGCACCTACTCCCGCTGTGTTTGGCTGCGCCAAACGGTCGCTGCGCTCCCACGCCCGGATCAATCCCTCCACTCAGCCTTCCGACGTCGCCCGTGGATCAAGATCAAAAGCAGGCGAGCTGACACTCGGCCTATTGAGTGGTGAAGAGCGGGTGTTTGGCTTTGGATTTGTGGTGTTCTTGCCCCTCACCCCAGCCCTCTCCCGAGGGAGAGGGAGCCGATTTGTGGGCTTTTCAAAATCTGAGTTCGACTCGGTATCGCACGTCGGCGTAGCTCTCTCAAACACCGCGATCAGCCCCTCTCTCTGGGAGGATGAGAGGCCGATTTGTTTGCTTTTCAGAACCTGAGTTCAACGCGGTATCGCACGTCGGCGTAGTTCGCCCAAACACCGCGATCAGCCCCTCTCTCTGGGAGGGTGAGAGGCCGATTTGTTTGCTTTTCAGAACCGGAGTTCAACGCGGTATCGCACGTCGGCGTAGTTCGCCCAAACACCGCGGTCAGTCCCCTCTCCCTCCGGGAGAGGGTTAGGGTGAGGGGCTTTTGATCTTCGGCTCCGATTTTGTGATCACGATGTTCCGAACGCGACAAACGGCATGCTGATCGTTAGTGTTCCAGCTCCACGCACGTCGCTTTGAGAGGTCAATGGAATGACGAGTCGACTGACTCACCTGCTGCGCCTCGGCAGTTATTTCGGTGTGATGGCCTGGGTGCTCGGTGCGCTGCTGTTCATCAATCGCCTGAGTAGCATGGTCAAGCTGTTCATGGCGTTGTACCTGCGTCAGGAGTTGGGGCTGGCGATTGAGACCGTGGGCTGGTTGCTGTCGGCGTATGGTGCGGGGTTGCTGGTCGGTTCGATGCTCGGTGGCTGGCTCAGTGATCATGTGCGTACGGCGCGGCTGACCGCGACGTTGTTCTTTGTTTCGGTGTGGGTGTTGATTCTGCTGGGGCTGGTGACGCAAGTGCCGTTGCTCGCGGCATTGCTGTTGCTCAGCGGAGCCATTGATGGCGCCATTCGCACGCTGCATCAGCGCCTGATCATGGAATATTGCGAAGTGGCGCAGCGTTCGCGTGCGCAGGCTTTGAGTCGCGTTGCGCGCAACCTCGGCATGGCCGCCGCGGGCGTGGCGGGAGGGGTGTTGGCGCAGACGGATTTTCGCTGGGTATTTTTTGGCAGTGCGGCGATGACGTTGCTGGCGTTACTGTGGTTTGTTCGCACCACGTGGCAGCGGCCGGTGCTGATCAATGACGAGCCATCCACGAGCGGTACAAGTGGGTCGGGTGGGCCGTTTCGTGACAAACCGTTCCTGTGGTTGCTGGCAGCGACGGCCGTGCTCGGCATCGCCTTCGACACGGTCTACAGCACGCTGGGTAACTATCTGCGCGATTACTACCAGTTGAGCACCGAGGCGATCGGCTGGCAGTTCGGGCTCAATGCGTTGCTGGTGATCGCGCTGCAGATTCCCCTGTCGCACTGCGGCGAGCGTTGGGGGACGCGGTGGCAAATGCTCGCAGGGAGTTTGTTGCTGGCCGGCGGCTTGGGCATGTTGCCGTTCGGTTCCGGACTGGCGTTCGTCTGTCTGTCGACGCTGATCTGGACTTTGGGTGAGGCGTTGTTCATGCCGCCGCTGAATGTGCTGGTGATGCAGTTTGCCCAGAGTGGCAAAAGCGGTCAGTACTTTGGCCTGTTCTTTATGAGCTGGAGTGCCAGCGCGTTGTTGTCGCCGGTGCTCAGCGCTCAGTTGTACGGTCAGTTCGGCGGCCACAGTGTCTGGCTGAGCAGCACCGTGTTGGTACTGATGTCGATTCCCTTGACGTGGCAAGCGACCCGTCCGCTTAGCTGATCCCGCGATAGACGTTATTCGAAACCTGTCTGTCTGCGCAGGGCATTTCTGCCTGCCCGTCGACGTCCTATCTGGTGAACCCGATGGATCGGAACTAGATTTCACACAGCGCCAGTCAGGCACGCATGTCTCACCTGAAAAAGGATGGAGTCGGCTATGAAAAGCAGATTGCTACGGGTTTTATTGCTATTGAAAGTGATGGTCATGCTGTCCCTCGGCACCGCGACGGCCTGGGCCGAGTGCGAGGATCACGATTCCCAGGCCTTTAACGGCCAGGTCGGGCACAGCGGCTTGATGCTCGCCAAGTCTGAATCCGAGCCGGGCGATCAGGGGCAGGGTGGCAGCGCCGATGACGACGACTCGACTACCGATGATCCGGACGACGAAGGCGACAGCCAGACGTAAACCGCAGGCAAAAGAAAACCCCTTCTGCCTCGACTGATGCGCAATCGAGACGGAAGGGGTTTGGTTAACACGTCACTCTGTTTGAAATGCGATCCCTGTGGGAGCGAGCTTGCTCGCGAAAGCGGTGTATCAGGCGACATCTATGTTGAATGATCCAACGCCTTCGCGAGCAAGCTCGCTCCCACAGTGTTTTGTATCGCTCTCCGGATTTGCTTATGCCGCGCCGTCGAGGAACTGCTCGGCGTAGTGGCAAGCCACCTGCCGGCTATCGAGTTGGCGCAACGCCGGCTCTTCCGTGCTGCAGCGCTCGGTCGCATACGGGCAGCGTTTGTGGAAAGCGCAGCCAGCGGGCGGGTTCAGCGGGTTGGGCAGTTCGCCGACGATCTTGATTTTCGGCTTGTTCGGGTCCGGGTGAATGGTCGGGGTCGCCGACAGCAGTGCCTGGGTGTAAGGGTGCAGCGGGCGCTCGTAGATGTCGTTTTTCGGGCCCAGTTCCACCGGGCGACCGAGGTACATCACCATCACGTCATCGGCCACGTGTTGCACCACCGCCAGGTTGTGCGAAATGAACACGTAAGCCGTGTTGAACTCCTGCTGCAGATCCATGAACAGGTTGAGCACCTGCGCCTGAATCGACACGTCCAGCGCCGAGGTCGGTTCGTCCGCCACCAGCACTTTCGGTTGCAGCATCATCGCCCGGGCCAGCGCAATGCGCTGGCGCTGACCGCCGGAGAACATGTGCGGATAGCGCTGATAGTGCTCGGGACGCAAGCCCACCTGCTTCATCATCGCCTGGACTTTCTCGCGACGTTCGGTCGCCGACAGGTTGGTGTTGATCAACAAAGGTTCAGCCAGCTGATCACCGATTTTCTGCCGTGGGTTCAACGATGCGTACGGGCTCTGGAACACCATCTGCACGTCTTTGCGCAGCTGTTTGCGCTGGGCCTTGTCGGCACCGGCGACTTCCTGGCCGGCGATTTTCAAGGAACCGGACGACGGCTCTTCAATCAGCGTCAGGGCGCGGGCGAGGGTGGATTTGCCGCAGCCCGACTCGCCGACCACGGCGAGGGTCTTGCCGGCCTCCAGCTCGAACGACACGCCGTTGAGTGCGCGCACGGTCGCATGGCCCTTGAACAGGCCACGGGAGACTTCGTAATGACGGGTCAGGTCGCGGGCGGTAAGTACGACGGCCATTACGCCACCTCCTGGTTCAGCGGGTAGAAGCAGCGGGCGAGGCTGTTGGCTTTCGGGTCAAGGCTCGGACGCTGCGCACGGCAGCTGTCTTGCACGTACGGGCAGCGCGGCGACAGCAGGCAACCCTGCGGACGGTCGTAACGGCCCGGAACGATGCCCGGCAGGGTCGACAGGCGCGAGGCGCCCAGGCTGTGCTCGGGAATCGCCTTGAGCAGCGCTTCGCTGTAGGGGTGCGCCGGGATGTCGAACAGTTGCGGCACCTGACCGACTTCAACGGCTTGCCCTGCGTACATCACGCACACGCGTTGGGCGGTTTCGGCCACGACCGCGAGGTCGTGGGTGATCAGCACCAGGCCCATGTTCTGTTCTTTCTGCAACGCCAGCAGCAGATCCATGATCTGCGCCTGAATCGTTACGTCGAGCGCGGTGGTCGGTTCGTCGGCGATCAGCAGTTTCGGCTCGCCGGCAATCGCCATGGCAATCGCCACACGCTGGCTCATGCCGCCGGACAGTTGGTGCGGGTAGGCGTCCATGCGGCTGGCGGCGCCCGGGATTTCAACTTTTTCCAGCAGCTCGATGGCGCGTTTGCGCGCTTGCTTGCCGGACATCTTCAGGTGCAGGCGCAGCACTTCTTCGATCTGGAAACCGACGGTGTAGCTCGGGTTGAGCGCGGTCATCGGGTCCTGGAACACCATCGACAGGTCTTTGCCGACGATTTGCCGACGCTGACGATTGCTCAGCTTGAGCATGTCCTTGCCGTCAAAGCTGAGCGCGTCGGCGGTGACGATGCCGGGATGCTCGATCAGGCCCATCAGCGCCATCATGGTCACGGATTTACCCGAGCCCGATTCGCCAACGATGGCCAGTACTTCGCCCTTGTCGACTTTCAGGTCGAGGCCGTCGACAACGGGCGTCGCGGTCTTGTCGCCGAAGCGAACATTGAGATTCTTGATTTCTAGCAGTGACATGGGAATCTCCTCAGGCGGCGTTCTTGAGTTTCGGGTCCAGCGCATCGCGCAGGCCGTCGCCCATCAAGTTGATTGCCAGCACGCTGAGCAAAATGGTCAAACCAGGCAGGCTCACCACCCACCAGGCGCGTTCGATGTAGTCGCGGGCCGAGGCCAGCATGGTGCCCCACTCAGGGGTTGGCGGTTGTACGCCAAGGCCGAGGAAGCCCAGCGCCGCCGCGTCGAGAATCGCCGAAGAGAAGCTCAGGGTCGCTTGAACGATCAGCGGTGCCATGCAGTTGGGCAGCACGGTGATGAACATCAGGCGTGGCAGGCCGGCACCGGCCAGGCGCGCAGCGGTCACGTAGTCGCGGTTCAGTTCGCCCATCACCGCTGCACGGGTCAGACGCACGTAGGACGGCAGCGATACCACAGCAATGGCGATCACGGTGTTGATCAGGCCTGGGCCGAGGATGGCGACGATCGCCACCGCCAGCAGCAGCGACGGCAGGGCCAGCATGATGTCCATCAGACGCATGATGGTCGGGCCGATCATCTTCGGGAAGAAACCGGCGAACAGACCCAGCAGGATCCCCGGGATCAGCGACATCACCACCGACGACAGGCCGATCAGCAGCGACAGGCGCGAACCCTGGATCAGACGCGACAGCAGGTCACGGCCCAGTTCATCGGTGCCGAGCAGGAACTGCAACTGCCCGCCCTCCAGCCACGCCGGCGGCGTCAGCAGGAAGTCACGGTATTGCTCGCTCGGGTTATGCGGCGCGACCCATGGCGCGAAGATCGCGCAGAAGATGATCAGCAGCATGAACAGCAGGCCGGCCACCGCGCCCTTGTTCTTGGAGAAGGCTTGCCAGAATTCTTTGTACGGAGACGGGTACAGCAGGCTTTGATCCGCGTTTGGGGCGGAAGTGGCTACTGAGGATGTTGGAGTGCTCATGGTATGGACCTCAGCGCTGATGACGGATGCGTGGGTTGGCAAAGCCGTAGAGGATGTCCACTACGAAGTTGACCAGAATCACCAGGCAGGCGATTAACAGGATGCCGTTTTGCACAACCGGGTAGTCCCGGGCGCCGATGGCTTCGATCAGCCATTTACCGATACCGGGCCAGGAGAAGATGGTTTCGGTCAGGACCGCACCGGCCAGCAGGGTGCCGACTTGCAGACCGACCACGGTGAGTACCGGAATCAGCGCGTTACGCAGACCGTGCACGAACACCACGCGCGACGGCGACAGGCCTTTGGCCTTGGCGGTGCGGATGTAGTCCTCACGCAGCACTTCGAGCATCGACGAACGGGTCATCCGCGCGATCACGGCCAGCGGAATGGTGCCGAGCACGATGGCCGGCAGGATCAGGTGATGCAGGGCATCGAGAAACGCACCCATGTCATCGGCCAGCAGCGTGTCGATCAGCATGAAACCGGTGCGCGGCTCGATGTCATAGAGCAGGTCGATCCGCCCGGACACCGGAGTCCAGCCCAGGCTCACCGAGAAGAACATGATCAGGATCAGGCCCCACCAGAAGATCGGCATCGAGTACCCCGCCAGGGAGATACCCATCACCCCATGGTCGAACAGGGATCCTCGCTTGAGGGCCGCAATCACCCCGGCCAACAGGCCCAGGATGCCGGCGAACAGCAGGGCGGCCATGGACAGTTCCAGGGTCGCCGGGAAAAGGGAGGTGAACTCGGTCCATACGCTCTCACGAGTGCGCAGGGATTCGCCGAGATCGCCGTGGGCCAGTTTGCCGATGTAGTCCAGGTACTGGGCATACAGTGGCTTGTTCAGACCTAGGCGTTCCATTGCCTGAGCGTGCATTTCGGGGTCGACCCGACGTTCGCCCATCATCACTTCCACGGGGTCGCCCGGAATCATGCGAATCAACGCGAAAGTCAGCAAGGTGATGCCGAAAAACGTGGGGATCAACAACCCCAGTCGGCGGGCAATAAAACTAAACATCGTGTGTGGTACCTCATCAGCCGGTTAGGCGTGCCCGGCTTCCCTGGGGTCAGGGAGGCCGGGAGTTTCTTATCTACTTCACCTGGGTAGTGGCGAAGTTATTAGTGGTGAGAGGGCTGATGTGATAACCCTCTACGTTGTTGCGCATTGCGGTAAACATCCGGGTGTGGGCCATGCTGATCCATGGCTGATCCTGATTAAACAGGACCTGGGCTTGCTCGTAGAGTTTCGCACGTTCGGCCGGATCTACTTTAGCCCGTGCTTCGTCCAGCAGCGCCTGGAATTTCTCATTGCACCAGCGCGCGTAGTTCTCGCCGTTCTTGGCCGCTTCACAACTGAGCATAGGCGTCAGGAAGTTGTCCGGGTCGCCGTTGTCGCCCGCCCATCCGGCCGACACCATATCGTGTTCGCCGGCCTTGGCACGCTTGAGCATTTCGCCCCATTCCATCACGCGGATGTCGATCTTGATCCCGACTTTCGCCAGGTCAGCCTGCATCATCTGTGCGCCGAGCATCGGGTTGGGGTTGGTCGGACCGCCGCCGTTACGGGTAAACAGGGTAAACACAGTACCTTCCGGAACCCCGGCTTCCTTGAGCAGGGCGCGGGCCTTGTCCAGATCGCGAGGCGGGTTCTTCAGGTCGTGGTTATAACCCAGCAGGGTCGGCGGGTACGGGTTGACCGCAACCGAGGCGTTGCCTTTGCCGAACAGGGCGTTGACGTAGGCTTCCTTGTCGAAGGCGATGTCGATGGCCTTACGCACGCGCACGTCGCTCATGTATTTGTGCTGGGTGTTCATGGCGATGTACGAGACGGTCATCGCGTCCAGCTCGTCGACTTTCAGGTTGCTGTCTTTCTTGATGCTCGGGATGTCATCCGGTTTCGGATACAGCGCGATCTGGCACTCGTTGGCCTTGAGCTTCTGCAGGCGCACGTTGTTGTCGGTGGCGATCGCCAGAATCAACGCGTCGGCCGGTGGCTTGCCACGGAAGTAGTCCGGGTTGGCCTTGAAGCGCACCTGCGCATCCTTGGCATAACGCTGGAAGATGAACGGGCCGGTGCCGACAGGCTTGTTGTTGAGGTCGCCGGTCTTGTTGGCCTTGAGCAACTGGTCGGCGTATTCGGCCGGGTAGATCGAGGAGAACGCCATGGCGATGTCGGCCAGGAACGGCGCTTCGCGGCGGGTCAGGGTGAACTTGACCGTGTTGTCGTCGACTTTTTCTACGCTTTTGAGCAGTTCTTTGAAGCCCATGCTTTCAAAGTACGGGAAGCCCACGCTCGACAGTTTGTGCCATGGGTGATTCGGGTCCAGCTGACGCTGGAAGCTCCAGACCACGTCGTCGGCGTTCATGTCGCGGGTCGGCTTGAAGTATTCGGTGGTGTGAAACTTGACGCCTTTGCGCAGGTGGAACGTGTAGGTCAGGCCGTCTTCACTGATGTCCCAGGATTCGGCGAGCGCCGGAATCACCTCGGTGGTGCCGGGCTTGAAGTCCGCCAGACGGTTGAAGATGGTTTCGGCCACCGCATCGGCAGTGACTGCAGTTGTGTACTGGACCATGTCGAAGCCTTCCGGACTGGCTTCGGTGCAGACCACCAAGGGTTTGGCTGAGACGCCGATGGCGGCGCTCAACAACGCGGCAGCGACGGCCGCACGTAGGGGAAGCATTTTCATCGATAACCCTCTGCAATCGGTTGAAGACAAAAACCGAACGGCCGACTCATCATGAGTCAGCCGTCGGTTGGCGGTTTTTACAGGATGTTGAACGGAATGGTGGTCACGAGACGGAACTCGTTGATGCTGCCATCGGACTGGAACTCGCTTGCACGGTGCGCGGTGTAAGTGCCGCGAATGGTCGTGGCCTTCAGAGGACCGCTTTGTACGGCATAGGTCGCCCCGATACCGTATTCATAGTGGTGTTCGCCATCCTGTTCCTGGATGCCGTCATAACCCTTGCCTGCCACGCCTTTGTTGCCGTTGTAGTGGGTGCCGTCGATGCCCCAGCCACGCGCCTGGTAGATGTTGAACTTCAGGCCTGGAACGCCGTATTCAGCCATGTTGATGGCGTAGGAAACCTGGAAGGATTTCTCGTTCGGGCCGTTGAAGTCTGACAGCAGGGAGTTGGCCAGGTAGATGCCGTTGGTTTCGTGCAGGTAGTCGAAGTACTCGTTACCGTTCACTTGCTGGTAGGAGAAGGTCAGGTTGTGGGCCTGGTGAGTCAGGCCGAACGACAGCGAGTAAGTATCGTTGTCGATGTCGCCCAGCAGCTTTTTGCCTTCATCCACGGTCTTGTAGTAGTTCAGGCCGGTGGTCAGGGCGAGGACACTGCTGTCACCCAATTCATGGGTGGCACCGAAGTAGTACTGGTTCCACAGGTCTTCGACCTGAGTGCCCCACAGGCTGGTTTTCAGGCTTTCGAGCGGCTGATAACTGATGCCGGCAGTATTGACGTGGTCGGATTCGACACGACCGTTGGCATATTCAGCACGGAATTTCTGCAGGCTTTGTTCCGAACGTGGCGACACGCGGTCAAAGGTGGCCAGATCGAAGGACAGGTTATTCAGTTCTTCACTGTGAAGGGAAATACCTTCGAAGCTTGAAGGCAGAGCACGGTTACCGATCACGTCGACTTGCGGGCTGCTGAAGCCCATGCGGCCGGCGGTCAGGGTGGTGTTGGAGACGCGGGCCTTGATGTTAGCCAGACCGACTTTGCTCCACTGATCGACGGCTTCACCGTTGTTCTTGTGAGTCAGGGTGCGGTTGTTACCCGACGCCGTGCCAGTTTTTGGCGCGCCACCGTTACCGGCCGCGAGGTTCTCGCGGTCACGCTCCAGGGCGATCGCGTTATAGGCTGCCACTTCAGTGCTGAAACCTACGGTGCCCTCGGTGAAGCCCGAGTTGTACTTGACTATGGTGCCCTGAACCCAGTTGATCCGGCGGTCGGTTTCGGCCAGCGAACCATTCTTCTTGTAGGCGAACTTACCGCCGCGCTTCAGTTGTTCGTTGGCGTACCAGTTACGCGTCGTACCGGTAATCGACTGTCCTTCGACAAAGCCGGTCGCTTCTGCCTGGGCGCTCTTGGTGTTAACGGTGACCGGGGTGAACGCCTGACTTTGGGGTTCCGCATAAGCCGTGGCGGTGATGCTGCTAATGGCCAGAGCCAGTATCGCGGTGCTGCTCAGTTTCATGGGTGAAGCTCCTTTACTTTCTTTTTATGCCGGCTTTTTTTGGTATGCCGGTTTTTGGTTTAGAACTCGTTCACACATCGCAAACGTTTGCAAAGCGCCGGATTGGCGAATTTCGGCAAAGCGCTTGCGTGAAGGGGGTAGACGGCCCCCCTCAGCGTTGCGGCTATTCGGCTGGTTTAATCGATACCGACACCCGAGAACACGTTGCGGCCGAAGGGGCTGACTTTGAACCCTTCAACTTTGACGCTTAACGGTTGGTTGACCGTCGAGTGGGCGACAGGCGTGATCGGCACTTGCTGCTTGAGCAATTGCTGTGCCTGTTTGTAGAGCGTGGTGCGCTGGTCGCGGTCGGTGACGACTTTGGCCTGTTTGATCAGCTTGTCGTACGCCGGATCGCACCACATGGAGTAGTTGTTGCCGCCAATGGCGTCGCAGCTGTACAGCGTGCCGAGCCAGTTGTCCGGGTCACCATTGTCACCGGTCCAGCCGATCAGGCTGATGTCGTGCTCGCCGTTCTTGGTGCGCTTGATGTATTCGCCCCATTCGTAGCTGACGATCTTCACCTTCAGACCGATTTTCGCCCAGTCCGCCTGGAGCATTTCGGCCATCAATTTGGCGTTGGGGTTGTACGGACGCTGCACCGGCATCGCCCACAGGGTGATCTCGGTGCCTTCTTTCACGCCGGCAGCCTTGAGCAGCTCTTTGGCTTTTTCCGGGTTGTAGGCGGCGTCCTTGATCGTATCGTCGTAGGACCACTGGGTCGGCGGCATGGCGTTGACGGCCAGTTGGCCGGCGCCTTGGTAAACGGCGTTGAGAATCCCTTGTTTATTCACCGCCATGTCCAGCGCCTGGCGCACTTCGAGCTGGTCGAAAGGCTTGTGGCGTACGTTGTAGGCGATGTAGCCGAGGTTGAAACCCGGCTTGGAGATCAGTTGCAGTTTCGGATCGTTCTTCAGCGCATCGACATCGGCCGGACGCGGATGCAGGGTGATCTGGCACTCGTTGGCCTTGAGTTTCTGCACACGGACCGAAGCATCGGTGTTGATCGCGAAGATCAGGTTGTCGAGTTTGACCCGGCTCGGGTCCCAGTAATGTTTATTACCGGTGTAACGAATGTTCGAGTCTTTCTGATAACTCTTGAACACGAACGGCCCGGTGCCGACCGGCTTCTGATTGATGTCGCTCGGCTTGCCTTCTGCCAGCAGTTTGTCGGCGTATTCGGCGGACAGGATGGCCGCGAAGCTCATGGCGATGTTCTGGATGAACGCGGCGTCGACGCTGTTGAGCGTGAACTCCACGGTCAGTGGCCCGGTCTTTTCGACCTTGGCGATGTTCTTGTTCAGGCTCATCCCGTTGAAATACGGAAACTCGGTCGGATAAGCCTTACGGAAGGGCTGTTGCGGATCGAGCATGCGGTTAAACGTGAACAGCACGTCGTCGGCGTTGAAATCGCGGGTCGGTTTGAAATAAGGCGTGGTATGAAATTTCACACCTTCACGTAGGTGAAAGGTGTACTTGAGACCATCCTCGGAAATATCCCACTTGGTTGCCAGGCCTGGGACGACATTGGTTGCGCCTTTTTCGAACTCCACCAGACGGTTATACAGCGGCTCGGCGGCGTCGTTGTCCGTCGCCGTCGTGTATTGCGCGGTATCAAAACCAGCGGGGCTGCCTTCGGAACAGAACACCAGGCTGTTGCTGGCGGCGTAACTGGCGGACGTGGCGGCCAACAGGCCGGCGCCCAGCAATGCGGAAAAAACCAAGGTATGGCGCATATGACGCTCCCTCTTTTTTAGTGTTGTGCAATGCGCCGCAGTCTCATCCGGAGACGGTGTGGTCGCATTGAGCTCAATCCAGTGCGTACGGCAAGCCGGTGGCCCACGCAGAAACTGGTCGGATCCCGACGGTAGGGGCCGTGGGTCTGGCAGTAAATGCGTAATTGCCTGAATACTCGTAGGAAAAGGCGACACGTCCTATACCGATGCAGTCATCCGCAGCGGATTTGGATGTAGGCAAATTCCTAACTTCCCGGCAGGAAAAACAACGGCGACGTTAAAAACGTCGCCGTCGCCGTGCCTTATTTGCTGACGCTGACGCCGTAGAAGGAGTTCAGGCCGAATGGGCTGATCTTGAAATCCTGCACGTTGGCGCGCATGGGTTGGTACACCGTCGAGTGAGCGATAGGTGTCATAGGGACTGCATCTTTGAGGACGTGTTGCGCCTCTTTGTACAGTTCGGTGCGCTTGGCCTGGTCGGTCGTGCGCTTGGCTTCCTTGACGAGGCCGTCGAACTTCTTGTCGCACCACTTGGAGAAGTTGTTGCCGCTGAGCGAATCGCAGCCGAACAGCACGTTCAGCCAGTTGTCCGGGTCACCGTTGTCACCGCTCCAGCCAATGATCATGGCCTGGTTCTCGCCACCTTTGGAGCGCTTGATGTACTCGCCCCACTCGTAGCTGGTGATCTTCACGTTCAGGCCGATCTTCTTCCAGTCGGACTGAAGCATTTCAGCCATCAGCTTGGCGTTCGGGTTGTACGGACGCTGCACCGGCATCGCCCACAGCACGATCTCGGTACCTTCCTTGACGCCGGCTTCCTTGAGCAGCTGCTTGGCTTTCTCAGGGTCGTACTTGGCGTCCTTGATGGTGGTGTCGTAAGACCACTGGGTCGGCGGCATGGCGTTGACGGCCAACTGGCCGGCGCCCTGGTAAACCGAGTCGATGATCTGTGGCTTGTTCACGGCCATGTCCAGCGCCTGGCGCACGCGCAGGTCAGCCAGCGGGTTCGGTTCGTTGCTGCCTTTGACCTTGTCCATCACGTTGTAGGCGATGTAGCCCAGGTTGAAACCGGCCTGGTCAGGCATCTTCAGGGTCTTGTCGGCCTTGAGGGCCGCGAGATCCGCTGGACGCGGGAACAGGGTGATCTGGCACTCGTTCTTTTTCAGCTTCTGGATACGTACCGACGGGTCGGTGGTGATGGCGAAGATCAGGTTGTCGATCTTCACGTCGTCAGGCTTCCAGTAGTCCTTGTTGCCGGTGTAGCGGATGTTGGAGTCTTTCTGGTAGCTCTTGAACACGAACGGGCCGGTGCCGACCGGTTTCTGGTTGATGTCGGCTGCCTTGCCTTCTTTCAACAGCTGCGCTGCGTATTCAGCGGACTGAACCGAGGCGAAGCTCATGGCCATGTTCTGGATGAACGCGGCATCGACTTCTTTCAACGTGAACTTGACGGTGTGGTCGTCGACTTTATCGATCTTGGTGATGTTGGTGTCCATCCCCATGTCGGTGAAGTACGGGAATTCGGTCGGGTACGCCTTACGGAACGGGTCATCCTTGTTAATCATGCGATTGAAGGTGAACAGCACGTCGTCGGCGTTGAACTCACGAGTCGGCTTGAAATACGGGGTGGTGTGGAACTTGACGCCTTCACGCAGGTGGAAGGTGTAAGTCAGGCCATCTTCGGAAATGTCCCACTTGGTCGCCAGACCAGGAATCACGGCGGTGCCGCCGCGCTCGAACTGGGTCAGGCGGTTGAACATGGTTTCGGCTGAGGCGTCGAAGTCGGTTCCGGTGGTGTATTGGCCTGGGTCGAATCCAGCCGGGCTCCCTTCGGAGCAAAACACCAGGTTAGTCGCAGCGGATGCGAAAGGTGCGGAGGCTAACAAGCCTGCGCCGACTAAAAACGGAATGACCGCGTGTTTAAGCATGTTGGCCTCATGATTTGTTGTCATTTTTTGATTTGAGGTACGACCTCGTGAGTCGTGCCTGCGGATACTTATGCAGCGACCATACCCATTGCAAGATCCAGAGCGGCTGCTGGCCTCAAAGCGTGGCACGAACGTACCTTAATGTCGCATCTGTGTAACTTCTGACGCATTTGACCGTTTGCGGGTGGTTTTTACGGTGCAAACGAGGCCCCAAATTGGTGCGCGGGTCACGTTATGCGCGCCGCCTTGGGGCTTGGTGTTACTTATTTATACCCACGCCATAGAACGGGGTCAGCCCGAACGGACTGATGCGGAAGTCAGTGACTTCCTTGCGCAGCGGCTGGAACACCGTGGAGTTGGCAATCGGCGTGATCGGCACCTGCTGTTTAAGGATCAGTTGCGCCTGTTGATACAGTTTTACCCGTTGCGCCTTGTCGGTGGAGACCTTGGCCTGCTGCACCAGTTTGTCGTATGCCGGGTCGCACCATTTGGCGTAGTTGCTGCCTTTCACTGCCGCGCAGCTGTAGAGCACGCCGAGCCAGTTGTCCGGGTCGCCGTTGTCACCTGTCCAACCATAGATCATCGCGTCGTGTTCGCCATTCTTGGCGCGTTTGATGTACTCGCCCCATTCGTAACTGACGATGTTGGCCTTGATGCCGATCTTGTCCCAGTCCTGCTGGATCATTTGTGCCGACATTCGCGCATTCGGGTTCGAGGCGCGCTGCACCGTCATCGCCCAGAGATTGATGGTTGTACCCGGTGCAACCCCGGCTTCTTTCAGTAGCGCCCGCGCTTTGACCGGGTCGTACGGAGCATCCTTGATGTTCGGGTCATACGACCATTGCGCCGGCGGCAAGGCGTTTTGGGCCAGTTGGCCGGCGCTTTGGTAAACGGCTTTGATGATCGCCGGTTTGTCGATGGCCATGTCCAGTGCCTGCCGCACTTTGAGCTGGTCGAGTGGCGGGTGAGTGGTGTTGTAGGCGAGGAAGCCGAGGTTGAAACCGGCTTGTTTGAGCACGCGCAGGTTCGAGTCTTTTTCCATCACTTCGATGTCGGCCGGGCGTGGGTAGCCACTGACCTGGCATTCGCCTGCCTTGAGTTTTTGCAAGCGTACGGCGGCGTCCGGGGTGATCGAGAAAATCAGGTTGTCGATTTTGACGTCTTCGGGTTTCCAGTACGCCGTGTTGGCGGCGTAGCGGATTTGCGAGTCCTTCTGGTAGCGCTTGAACACGAACGGGCCGGTGCCCACCGGTTTCTGGTTGAGGTCGGCGGCTTTGCCTTCCTTCAACAGTTGCGCGGCGTATTCGGCCGATTGCACGGAGGCGAAGCTCATGGCGAGGTTTTGCACGAACGCGGCGTCGACGTTGTTCAGGTTGAAGCGCACGGTCTGGTCGTCAATCTTTTCCACGGATTTGATCGTGGTGTTCAGGCCCATGTCGGTGAAGTACGGGGACTCGGCGGGGTAGGCCTTGCGGAAGGCGTTGTCCGGGTCGAGCAGGCGCTGGAAGGTGAAGAGGACGTCGTCGGCGTTGAAGTCGCGGGTCGGGGTGAAATATTCCGTTGTGTGGAATTTCACGCCTTGCCGTAGGTGGAAGGTGTATTGCAGGCCGTCGCTGGAGACGTCCCATTTTGTCGCCAGGCCGGGTTCGATGTCGGTGCCGCCGCGTTTGAATTGGGTGAGGCGGTTGAAGACGGTTTCGGCGGAGGCGTCGAAGTCGGTGCCGCTGGTGTATTGGCTGGGGTCGAAGCCGGCGGGGCTGGCTTCGGAGCAGTAGACCAGGGTGGTGGCGGCGTTGGCGATCGGGGCTATGGCGGTTAGTGCGAGGGTGATTAATAGTGGCTTGAGGGTGAATCTTTCCATGGAGTCCCCGGGGAGTTGGAGGTGGTTGTGTTTTTAGGGTAGCGGGGATTTGGGGGGCTTCGGAAATATCGTTTTTCTTGGGGGAGTGTCTATCTCGGTATATCTAGCGCTTTGGGTGTATATCCGTTGCTGCGGGTGTTGCTGATTACGGTTTCGCCCTTACGGCGACTCACTTTTTTTACAAACCGGTACGTGTCAAGGTAACTGTCGCCTTGGTCTTACGGTTGCTAGTCCATTGCGCCCTTAATTTCAGGGCGCTCAGGATTT
>NZ_JARKMT010000012.1:0-197890 GCF_037626295.1 Pseudomonas sp. LF-5 | reverse complement strand
ACGCCTAAAAAAAGTAAGCAAAAAAACGCTTGCTCCTACGTGCGGCCCGCTCGCTGGGGCTCGGGGTTCCTTCGCTGCGGGATCGATCCGGGCGCAGCGTCTCCGGTTTGCTTCGCTGCACCTCCTCTCGCTGTGTTTGGCTTCGCCAAACGGTCGCTGCGCTCCCACCCCCGGATCAATCCCTCCACTCAGCCTTCCGATGTCGCCCGTGGATCAAGATCAAAAGCAGGCGAGCTGACACTCGGCCTATTGAGTGGTGAAGAGCACGGGTATTCGGCTTTGGATTTGTGGTGGATTTACCCCTCACCCCAGCCCTCTCCCTAGGGAGAGGGAGCCGATTTGTGGGCTTTTCAAAATCTGAGTTCGACTTGGTATCGCACGTCGGGCGTAGCTCCCCCAAACACCTCGGTCAGTCCCCTCTCCCTCCGGGAGAGGGCTAGGGTGAGGGTTGGCTTTTGGTTGTTTAAATTTGTGTCAAATAATCAGAACCTTCCCACAAGGTTTTCAGGTTGTCCGTCGGACGTGGGCTCTCTAGGCTCTGGTTGTCGCTGAATGTTCAGCGATCGGGTGTGAGAACCCGTCGAGCTTGAAACTAGCACCAGTAAGACCATAATTGCGGCCGGCTTATAAGCTGTCGCGGTGCCTTATGGCGGCTGTGTGCGGGCAGACTTCGGTCTGGCCGGTTTTCTGCTCACCGGTTTCTCACTCCGCACATAGCTGCCACCCTTTACCACGTGAGAAATGGCTAAGGGCTGGCTCGAATGACGAGCAGATTTTTATGAAAGATAAAATTGTCCCCGATCCACCCCTCGAACCCACAACCCCACTCGCCGAAGCCATCCGCGCCGACGACCTCGCCAAAAACCGCGAAGCCATCAAACGCGCCCTGGATTTTTACCTCAGCCCCGACCCGGTCAAACCCCGGCAACCCAGTACGATGTTCCTGATCCAGCCAAACATCGACACTGAAAGCCTGTTGGCGCATGCCTGTGAGTCACTGGCGTCGGCGAATACGCTGGCAGGTAATTTTGCCGATCAGTTGGGCCGGCCCGAGCGTAATACGGCGTTGGCGATTCAGCAGATCATCATGCTGGCTGAGCTGGCGGTGAACCGGGCGCTGGATCGGGTTGATCCGCAGACCTGAGACCGCGTTATCGTTCTTCGCGAGCAGGCTGACTCCTACAGGGGAACACATTCCAAATTGCAGGAGTGAGCCTGCTCGCGATGGCGACGGAACATTCAACACAAAAATCCCGGGCATAAAAAAACCGCCGATCATTCACCGATCGGCGGTTTTTCATTCAGCCCACATCAAATCACTGCATCAACACTTCAATCGAGCCATCAGCCGTCATGCTGACCTGGCTGGTACCGGCTTCAACTTCCGGCGTCACTGGCGCCGAATCCATGGCCGCCGCTTTCATCATCATCGGGGCGCGCATGTACGGTTGTGGATAACCGTTGCTGTTGAGGTTCAGGTTGACGATTTTGTAGCCCTTGCCGCCCAGGGCGTCGGTGGCCAGTTGGGCGCGGGCCTTGAAGGCGGTGACGGCTTCCTTGAGCAATTGGTCTTCGCTGGCCTTGCGGGTCGGGTCGGCGATAGCGAAGTCCATGCCGCCCATTTTCAGGTCGGTCAGCAGTTCGCCGGTGAGTTTGGACAGGGCGGCGAAGTCGGCGCTTTCCAGGCGCAGTTCGGCGCGTTCGCGCCAGCCGGTGATTTTCTGGCCCTTGGTGTCGTAGATCGGGTAGCTGTTGCGGCTGCCCTGGCGCAGGGTGATGTCTTTGACTTGCTTGGCCTGGGCCAGAGCCTTGTTCATGGTGGTGCTGACGTCGGCGGCGAGTTTGGCCGGGTCGGTGTTTTGTTCTTCGGTGTAGAGGGTCACGATCATCAGGTCGCGGGCCACTTCCTGGCTGACTTCGGCGCGCAGGGCAATCTGATTGTAGTGCAGCTCATCGGCGGCCAGGGCTGGAAGGCTAGCGGCGCTGCCGACGGTCAGGGCGAGAAGGGCGGCGCTGCGGCGAAATGTGTGCATGAAGGCTCCTTGATAAGGGCGCAGGTGTTGGTTCGGGCCTGCGTGAACCATCAGACTCTAGCTTCTGCGATCCGGTTCGCCCAGTTACAACTTCTATACAGATGGCCAAGGCTGGACTGAGAGCGCTCATGTGGCGAGGGGATTTACCCCCGATCGGCTGCGAAGCAGTCGCCAATCCAGCTGACGAGAAATGCCTGAAAGAACGACGCTGGAGATTTTTGGGGCGGCCTCGCCACCCATCGGGGATAAATACCCTTGCCACAATTGGACTCTACTCACTGAGAAGTTGAGGGCGGCTTAGCCGAATTTGCCCGCCACGCCATGTGGTCGTTTGCCGCACTTTCGCCTCTCAAGGCCGCGGCTTGGTTATACTCCGTGCGATCCGCCTGGAGCGCTCATCAGGAGAGCTCATGCTCGCCCCCGTACAACTGACTTCCGCCACTCGCCAGAACCTCTGGCGGCTGACCTTCATCCGCACCCTGGTGCTCGCTGCGCAGGCGGGCTCCGTCGGCCTGGCCTACTGGCTGCAACTGCTGCCGTTGCCGTGGGTGCAATTGGCGATGACCCTTGGTTGCTCGACGCTGCTGTGCGTGTTCACCGCCGTGCGCCTGCGCACATCGTGGCCGGTGACCGAGCTCGAATACGCGTTGCAGCTGGCGTGCGATCTGGTGATCCACAGTGCGCTGCTGTATTTCTCCGGCGGTTCGACCAACCCGTTCGTTTCCTATTACCTGGTGCCGCTGACCATCGCCGCCGTGACGCTGCCGTGGCGTTATTCGGTGATTCTGTCGGGTATTGCGCTGGCGCTGTACACCTTGATGCTGACGCGTTTCTACCCGCTGGAAACCCTGCCGGTGGCCCGCGAGAACCTGCAGATCTATGGCATGTGGCTGAGCTTTGCCCTCGCGGCGGCGGTCATCACGTTCTTTGCTGCACGCATGGCCGAGGAGCTGCGCCGCCAGGAAGAGCTGCGGGCGATCCGCCGTGAAGAAGGCCTGCGCGATCAGCAGTTGCTCGCCGTCGCCACCCAGGCTGCCGGCGCGGCGCATGAACTGGGCACGCCGCTGGCAACCATGAGTGTATTGCTCAAGGAAATGCAGCAGGATCATCCCGACCCGATGCTGCAAGACGATCTGAAAGTGCTGCAGGATCAGGTCAAACTGTGCAAAGAGACCCTGCAACAATTGGTGCGTGCTGCCGAGGCCAACCGGCGGATGGCCGTGGAGATGCAGGACGTCACCCAGTGGCTCGACGAAGCGCTGAATCGCTGGCACCTGATGCGTCCGGAAGCCAGTTACCGCTTCCAGCGTCTCGGTCAGGGCAGTGTGCCGCGCATGGCGCCGCCGCCGGATCTGACTCAGGCGCTGTTGAACCTGCTCAACAACGCCGCCGACGCTTGCCCGGAAAATCTCCAGGTCACCCTGGACTGGGACGTCGAGAACGTGACCATCAGTATTCGTGACCACGGTGCCGGTGTGCCGCTGGCCATCGCCGAACAGATCGGCAAACCGTTTTTTACCACCAAGGGCAAAGGTTTTGGCCTGGGCCTGTTTTTGAGCAAGGCCAGCGTGACACGCGCCGGCGGCTCAGTGAAACTCTACAGTCATGAGGAAGGCGGCACGCTCACCGAGCTGCGTCTGCCCCACGGCGCCCGAGGAGACCAACATGAGTGACGAAATCCAAGTCGAAGGCGAAGAGCTGCCGCATCTGCTGCTGGTCGACGACGACGCGACCTTTACCCGAGTCATGGCTCGCGCCATGGCCCGCCGCGGCTTTCGCGTGAGTACCGCAGGTTCCGCTGAAGAGGGCCTGACCATCGCCCAGGCTGACCTGCCGGACTACGCCGCGCTGGACCTGAAAATGGACGGCGACTCCGGCCTCGTGCTGCTGCCGAAGTTGCTGGAACTGGACCCGGAAATGCGCGTAGTGATCCTCACCGGTTACTCGAGCATTGCCACCGCTGTCGAAGCGATCAAGCGCGGTGCCTGCAACTACCTGTGCAAACCGGCCGACGCCGACGACGTGCTGGCCGCGCTGCTCTCCGAGCACGCCGACCTCGACAGCCTGGTGCCGGAAAACCCGATGTCGGTCGATCGCCTGCAGTGGGAGCACATCCAGCGTGTGCTGACCGAGCACGAAGGCAACATCTCCGCCACTGCCCGCGCCCTGGGCATGCACCGCCGCACCCTGCAGCGCAAACTGCAGAAGCGCCCGGTTCGTCGCTGAACCTGCGCTGAACGGCTATCTTCAGCCCTCGCGATAAAACGCACCGATCTACTATGATCGGTGCGTGTCTGTTCTTTTCTATATTGAGCCTTATCCATGAATCAGAACGCTGAATATTCCGCGGTCAACGATGCTGTGCGCGGGCAGTTTTTTCGCAAGGTTTGGGGAATCATCACGCCTTATTGGCGCAGTGAAGAGAAGGGCAAGGCCTGGACGCTGTTGATCGCAGTGATCGCGCTCTCGCTACTGAGCGTGGGTATCTCGGTGTGGTTCAACACTTGGTACAAGGACTTTTACAATGCGCTGCAAAAGAAGGATGAAGCGGCGTTCTGGCAACTGATCCTGTATTTCTGTGCGATTGCGGCTGTGGCGATTATCGGTGCCGTTTACCGGCTTTATCTGACTCAGATGCTGACGATTCGCTGGCGGGCCTGGCTCACTGAAAAGCATTTTTCCCGATGGCTTGCCGACAAGAATTATTACCAGCTGGAGCAGGGCGGTTACACCGATAACCCGGATCAGCGGATTTCCGAAGACCTCAACAACTTCACCTCCAACACGCTTGAACTGGGCATCGGGCTGCTGCGCAATATTGTCAGCCTGGTGTCGTTCTCGATCATTCTGTGGGGCGTGTCGGGCAGTATCGAGGTCTACGGCATCACCATTCCCGGCTACATGTTCTGGTGTGTGCTGGTTTACGCGGTAGTGGGCAGTTGGCTGACGCATTTGATCGGTCGTCGCTTGATCGGTCTGAATAACCAGCAACAACGTTTCGAAGCCGACCTGCGTTTTTCCATGGTGCGAATTCGCGAGAATGCCGAAAGCATCGCGTTGTACAACGGTGAACCGAACGAGAATCGCCGATTGAGCGCCCGCTTCGGTAATGTCTGGCACAACTTCTGGGACATCATGAAAGTGTCCAAACGCCTGACATTCTTTACCGCCGGTTACAGTCAGGCGGCCATCATCTTTCCGTTTATCGTGGCTTCGCCGCGTTACCTGTCCGGCAAGATTGAGCTCGGTGAGCTGATGCAGATCAGCTCGGCATTCGGCAACGTTCAGGAAAGCTTCAGTTGGTTCATCAATGCTTACCAGAGCCTCGCTTCCTGGCGAGCCACCTGTGATCGACTGCTGAGTTTCCGCCAGGCCATGACCGACAACGAAGACCGCACTCCCGCCATTGATGTGCAGAATCAGGGGAGCGAATTGAAGGTGCACAACCTCGGTCTGGATCTGGCCGACGGTCGTCATCTGCTGACCAATGCCGATATGACTGTCGAGCCGGGTGAGCGGGTGATGCTCAGCGGCCGCTCCGGCAGCGGCAAGTCCACGTTGCTGCGGGCAATGGGGCATTTGTGGCCGGCGGGGCACGGCAACATTCGGCTGCCGGCGGCGCGGTATCTGTTCCTGCCGCAGAAACCGTATCTGCCGATCGGCACCCTGCGCGAGGCGCTCAGTTATCCACAACCGGGCGACACCTACGCGCCGGAACGTTATGCACAAGTGCTGGAAACCTGCCGCTTGCCGCATCTGGTCGCGCGGCTGGACGAGGCCAATCACTGGCAGCGCATGTTGTCGCCGGGCGAGCAGCAACGTTTGGCCTTCGCTCGTGCATTGCTTTACGCACCGCAGTGGCTGTACATGGATGAAGCTACCTCAGCGATGGATGAAGAGGATGAGGCAACGCTATACCAAGCGCTGATCGATCAGTTGCCGGGGCTGAGCATTGTCAGCGTCGGCCATCGCAGCAGTCTGAAACGCTTCCACCCACGGCATGTGCGGATCGACAGCGGCCATTTGGTTGAACAGACCGTGACTGCCTGATCAACACACATCCCATGTGGGAGCTGGCTTGCCAGCGATGGCGTCGGTTCAGTCGACATCTTCATCGACAGGTATGGCCTCATCGCTGGCAAGCCAGCTCCCACAGGTTTTGTATGGAAATGGAAAGTGATCGTACAACCCGCTTGAGCTATCATGCCCACAAGCCGAATTTTCGAGACCCGATGCACACCATGGAAAACCTGATCGACACCCCGCGCCTCCCACGCAAGCGCCGCAGCCTGGCCCAGGAACTGGTGACGGTGCTGAGCGAGCAGATCCGCGATGGCCTGCTCAAGCGTGGCGACAAGCTGCCCACCGAGTCGGCGATCATGGAAGCTCATGGGGTCAGCCGCACAGTGGTGCGCGAGGCGATTTCCCGTTTGCAGGCCGCCGGTCAGGTGGAAACCCGCCACGGCATCGGCACTTTTGTGCTCGATACCCCGAGCCCGAGCGGTTTCCGGATTGACCCGGCCACCGTCGTTACTCTGCGGGATGTGCTGGCCATTCTCGAATTGCGCATCAGCCTGGAAGTCGAGTCGGCCGGGCTCGCGGCGCAACGCCGCAGCCCGGAGCAACTGGCAACCATGCGTGCCGCTCTCGATGCGCTCAACGAAAGCGCTGCACACGCCAGTGACGCGGTTGCGTCGGACTTCGCCTTTCACCTGGAAATCGCGCTGTCCACCGGCAATCGTTATTTCACCGACATCATGACCCACCTGGGTACCAGCATCATTCCGCGTACGCGGCTGAATTCCGCGCGGCTGGCGCATGACGATCAGCAGCACTACATGAGCCGTCTGAGCCGCGAGCACGAAGAAATCTACGAAGCGATCGCCCGTCAGGATTCCGATGCGGCCCGTGCCGCCATGCGTCTGCACCTGACCAACAGCCGCGAACGATTGCGCCAGGCCCATGAAGAGGCGCAGGCGCAGCGCTGAGCCTCAGGTTTCGATGCAGAGCATCAGCGGCTCGGAACACGGCTCCAGACTGGACTCATCGGCGAACTTGTAGCGCAGCTCAACCTCTTCGTTCAGATAGGTTTCGAGCGCCTCCCTGGGGATGCGCAACTCGATACCGTTGAGTTTCAGTGCCTCTTCGCTGGCATCGTCCCAGATCCCTGTGGGCTGGGTCTGCCCTTGCCAGTCGGGGTCTTCGGGATCGGCGCCGAGAATCGGGTAGACCTCCCAGTTCGCCGGAATGTCGGTCGCGTCAGGCACCTGAAGAATCAATTCGTCGCCGAGTGTCGACAGGCTGACAGTGGCTTTTTCCGGTGGGTGACCGGGGGCTTGGGAAAGGATTGGTGGGGCAAAAGTCATGGGTTCGCTCTCCGTGCGAGGTGAGCCGTGATCCGTTCACGGCGGTTTGTGCACGGTACGGGCCTTTGCGCAGAGGTGCTTTAAACCGTTCGTTGCCAGCTATTTCAATTTCCTTTTGCAAGCGCTGTCGCAGGCTGCGACCTTTAGATCTTGATCATTAAAAATCAACGTCAAAGGATCGCAGCCTGCGGTAGCTCCTGCAGGGAAGGGTTTAGAGGGTGGGCAGAATCGAGCGATCCACTCTCACGGCCAGCGGCCCGGTGACGGGGTTGGCGTTAAACGTCGCGTATCCCTGATCATCCACGGTCGCCCGGGCAATTGGCAGGCCTTTGGCCAACAGTTCCAGCGGCGCACCCTTGAGCGATTGGCCTGAGGCCAGTTCCAGTTTCAATGTGATCTTCATGGTGTTCTCCTCAATTGACGTTGCCGGTGGGCTGGTAGTCCTTTAGCAATAGATAGGTGCTCCAGCCCCACCAGTCGTCGATGGTCGCGGTGTCGTTGAGGTTGTTGACGTCCTTGCGCCGCAGTACTTTGCCGCCCTCGACCCGGAACAGCGGCGAGAAGTTGCTGGAAAGATTCAGTACCGCCGTCAGATCCGGCAGCCGTTGCAGCGCGGCGAACGCCGACGGAGCGGGCGCATTGCCGCTGAGGTAGGCGGCAAAGACTTCATCCGCCGAGGCCTGCACAGCCAGATTGACCTGGGTGCGGTTGTCCGCGTCGCTGGCCTCGAAATAGCGCTTGTCGCCGAAGGCGCGCCATTGAGCGCCATGGGCGTTGCGCACCTTGAGGCCGAATTTGCTGTCTTCGTCATGCATGAAGCGGGTTACCAGCGAGCCAAGATCGCTCGGCGTCACCACCGCCGCCATCTCTTTGCGCGGCACGCGCAGGTGCCCGGAGGAGAACAGGTCGGTGAGGAAATGGTCGGCGAACGCGTTCATCGCGTAGGCCCTTTCCAGCTGTTGCTCATCGTGACTGGCCCGGGCCGCGACGGCGGTCTGCAGGGCGGCGGTGTGGCCGGCGATGTAGGCCAGTCTGGCCCATTCGCCGAAGTGATCGGCGTTGTTCGCCGCCAGTTTCAGATAACGCCCAAGCGGGAACAGCGCCGAGACAAAGCTGCCGCCGCCGGTGAGCTTGTTCCACTCTTCCGACAACGTATCTCCTAGCGCATCGTAGGCTTCATGCGGTTGTTTACCGTCCTTGATCGCCTGTTTAACCGCGTCGATCTCTTTCTGCATGACCGCGAGGATCTGCGGCGCCTCGGCACGGGACGCCGGCAGCACGGCAAGGGAATCGAAGGCGGCGATGAAGCGGTTCAGGCGATCGGCCGGGGTCGCCCCTTCGTTGATCGGCCGGTCGACCACACCGTAGAAATCGCCGCCCAGTGCCAGGATCTGGCCGTAGGTCAGGGCGAGGCCGTTGGGCAGGTGTAACGGCACGTTTTGCGCACGGATCGGTTCGGCGGTTTCGCTGAAGCGCAGCAGGGTGTTGTCGCCGATGGCCGTGTGTTCAGCGCCTTCGAAGCGCAATTGCGCTTTGCCTTTGAGCGGTTTGCCGGGGAGGCCGGTGACCGGTTCGACATCGCTGTGGGCGTCGGCAATGTGCAGCACCAGATGCGGGTTGTCGGTGCTGAAGCGGATGCCGGTCTTGGTGAACAGATCATCGAAACGGGCGATGACCGGCTTGGGTCTTTCCTGTGGTTTGGGCTGTAGTCCGGACATTTCTTTCTCCTTGATATGTCATCGGCGGATTTAATTTAACTGTATGCATATACAGTTAAATCGAGCCTAGATGAGAATTTTCCTACGTCAAGAAAGAATCCTGTCCGACAAAAAATGCTGTCAGCGATGAAATGCAGTTGACGGTTATCTTTTAAGTTGTACGATGACCTACAACTTCAGCGCTGGCTGAATCATAAAACTCACAAAAAACGTTGCTACCCAGGGTGTTCGAAAAATGAATCCACAAGAACTGAAGTCCATCCTCTCCGCCGGCCTGCTGTCCTTCCCGGTCACCGATTTCAACGCGCAGGGCGATTTCAACCGCGCGGGCTATATCAAACGTCTGGAATGGCTGGCCCCGTATGGCGCTTCAGCCTTGTTCGCCGCCGGTGGCACCGGTGAGTTCTTCTCCCTGGCTGCCAGCGAATACTCGGAAATCATCAAGACGGCCGTCGACACCTGCGCGACCAGCGTGCCGATTCTGGCCGGAGTTGGCGGTTCAACCCGCCAGGCCATCGAATACGCTCAAGAGGCCGAGCGTCTGGGCGCCAAAGGCTTGTTGCTGCTGCCGCACTACCTGACCGAAGCCAGCCAGGACGGGGTTGCCGCCCACGTTGAAGCCGTGTGTAAATCGGTGAACATCGGCGTAGTCGTCTACAACCGCAACGTTTGCCGCCTCAACGCGCCGCTGCTGGAACGTCTGGCCGAGCGCTGCCCGAACCTGATCGGCTACAAGGACGGCCTGGGCGATATCGAGTTGATGGTGTCGATCCGTCGCCGCCTCGGTGATCGCTTCAGCTACCTCGGCGGCCTGCCGACCGCCGAAGTCTACGCCGCAGCCTATAAGGCGCTGGGCGTGCCGGTTTACTCGTCGGCGGTGTTCAACTTCATCCCGAAAACTGCGATGGACTTCTACCACGCGATCGCCCGTGAAGATCACGCCACCGTCGGCAAAATCATCGACGACTTCTTCCTGCCGTACCTCGACATCCGCAACCGCAAAGCCGGTTACGCCGTGAGCATCGTCAAGGCAGGCGCGAAAATCGCCGGCTATGACGCCGGCCCGGTGCGGGCACCGCTGACCGACCTGACCGGCGAAGAGTACGAAATGCTCGCCGCGCTGATCGACAAGCAAGGTGCGCAGTAACACCCGATAAAAGCGAGGCCGCTGAGCAATCAGCGGCTTTTTGCGTGAAGGCTTTGAGATGTGAGGGCTGCCCCTGTGACAACTGCAAAACGCTACGACAACTACATCAACGGCGAATGGGTTGCCGGTGCCGACTACTCGGCCAACATCAACCCGTCGGAACTGAGCGACAACATTGGCGATTACGCCAAGGCCGACCTGACTCAGGTTCACGCCGCCATCGACGCCGCCCGCGAGGCCTTCCCGGCGTGGTCGACTTCGGGCATTCAGGCCCGTCACGATTCGCTGGATAAAGTCGGCACCGAGATTCTGGCTCGTCGCGAAGAACTCGGCACCTTGCTGGCCCGCGAAGAGGGCAAGACCTTGCCCGAAGCCATCGGCGAAGTGACCCGCGCCGGCAACATCTTCAAATTCTTCGCCGGTGAATGCCTGCGTCTGTCCGGCGATTACGTGCCGTCGGTGCGTCCGGGCGTCAATGTTGAAGTCACCCGCGAAGCACTCGGCGTGGTCGGTCTGATCACCCCGTGGAACTTCCCGATTGCAATTCCGGCGTGGAAAATCGCGCCAGCCTTGGCCTACGGCAACTGCGTGGTATTGAAACCGGCCGATCTGGTGCCGGGTTGCGCCTGGGCACTGGCCGAAATCATCTCCCGGGCAGGCTTTCCGGCCGGCGTGTTCAACCTGGTGATGGGCAGCGGTCGTGTGGTTGGCGATGCGCTGGTGCAGAGCCCGAAAGTCGACGGCATCAGCTTCACCGGGTCGGTGGGCGTGGGTCGGCAGATCGCGGTCAACTGCGTGTCGCGCCAAGCCAAAGTGCAACTGGAAATGGGCGGCAAGAACCCGCAGATCATTCTCGACGACGCCGACCTCAAACAAGCGGTCGAGCTGTCGGTGCAGAGTGCGTTCTACTCCACTGGCCAGCGTTGCACCGCTTCCAGCCGCTTGATCGTCACTGCCGGGATCCACGATAAGTTCGTCGAGGCGATGGCCGAGCGCATGAAGTCGATCAAGGTCGGCCACGCCCTGAAATCCGGCACTGACATCGGTCCAGTGGTTTCCCAGGCGCAGCTTGAACAGGACCTGAAGTACATCGACATCGGCCAGTCCGAAGGTGCGCGTCTGGTCAGCGGCGGCGGTCTGGTGACCTGCGACACCGAAGGTTATTTCCTCGCGCCAACGCTGTTTGCCGACAGTGAAGCGTCGATGCGTATCAGCCGCGAAGAAATCTTCGGCCCGGTGGCCAACATTGTTCGCGTGGCGGATTACGACGCGGCGCTGGCAATGGCCAATGACACCGAGTTCGGTCTGTCGGCGGGTATCGCCACCACTTCGCTGAAGTACGCCAACCACTTCAAGCGTCACTCGCAGGCCGGGATGGTGATGGTCAATTTGCCGACCGCTGGCGTCGATTACCACGTTCCGTTCGGGGGCCGTAAGGGTTCATCCTATGGCTCACGTGAGCAAGGCCGCTATGCGCAAGAGTTCTACACCGTGGTGAAAACCGCCTACATAGGCTCCTGACACACGCAATACCTGTGGGGGCTTGCCTGCAAGCGATAGCATCACCGCGGTGTAACTGAACAACCGCAGTGATGCTATCGCCGGCAGGCCAGCTCCCACAAAAGACAGACCAAAGCAGATTCACCCGCGCATAAAAATAATCAGTGGGAGTACATCTACATGCAATCCTCCAAGCCGACTCACGTCCGCTATTTGATCTTGCTCATGCTGTTTCTGGTGACCACGATCAACTACGCCGATCGCGCCACGATCGCCATCGCCGGCTCCAGCCTGCAAAAAGATCTGGGCATCGACGCGGTCACCCTCGGCTATATCTTCTCTGCCTTCGGTTGGGCCTACGTGGCCGGGCAAATCCCCGGCGGCTGGCTGCTCGATCGCTTCGGCTCGAAAAAAGTCTATGCCCTGAGCATTTTCACCTGGTCGCTGTTCACCGTGCTGCAAGGCTTTGTCGGTGAGTTCGGCATGTCCACGGCGATTGTTGCGCTGTTCATGCTGCGCTTCCTCGTCGGTCTGGCGGAGGCGCCATCCTTCCCGGGCAACGCGCGCATCGTCGCCGCGTGGTTTCCGACCGCTGAACGCGGCACCGCTTCGGCGATCTTCAACTCGGCGCAATACTTCGCCACCGTGCTGTTCGCGCCGCTGATGGGCTGGATCGTCTATAGCTTTGGCTGGGAGCACGTGTTCATTGTCATGGGCGTGTTCGGCATCGTCTTCTCGGGGATCTGGCTCAAGGTTATCCACAGCCCGCGTCAGCATCCGATGGCCAACGCAGCGGAAGTGCAGTTCATCGCCGACAACGGCGGCATGGTCGACATGGACCAGAACAAAGGCAAAAAGGCTGACGGGCCGAAGTGGGATTACATTCGTCAGTTGCTGACCAACCGTATGATGCTCGGCGTGTACCTGGGCCAGTACTGCATCAACGGCATCACCTACTTCTTCCTGACGTGGTTCCCGGTGTACCTGGTGCAAGAGCGTGGCATGACCATTCTCAAGGCCGGTTTCATCGCCTCGTTGCCGGCGATCTGCGGCTTCATCGGTGGTGTGCTCGGCGGAGTGATTTCCGATTACCTGCTGCGCAAAGGGCATTCGCTGACCTTTGCCCGCAAGGCGCCGATCATCGCCGGGTTGCTGGTGTCCAGCAGCATCGTGGCCTGCAACTATGTCGACGTTGAATGGATGGTCGTGGGCTTCATGGCGTTGGCGTTCTTCGGCAAAGGCGTGGGCGCGCTGGGCTGGGCGGTGGTCTCCGACACCTCGCCGAAACAGATCGCCGGCCTGAGCGGTGGCCTGTTCAACACCTTTGGCAACATCGCTTCGATTACCACGCCGATCGTGATCGGCTACATCATCAGCTCCACCGGATCGTTCAAATGGGCGCTGGTGTTCGTTGGTGCCAACGCACTGGTTGCGGTGTTCAGCTACCTGGTGATCGTCGGCCCGATCAAACGCGTGGTACTCAAAGAGCCGCCAACCCATGGCGGTGCTGAAGCCACCGGTAAATTGTCTCAAGCGCATTCCTGAGGAGCGGCGTCATGCAGTTGATTGAACATTCCGACTCGCCGCGCTACATCCGCCTGCACGAGCGGGACAACGTAGTGATTGTGGTCAACGACCAGGGCGTGCCGGCCGGCACCGAATTTCCCGACGGTCTGGTGACCGTGGATTTTGTACCGCAGAGCCACAAGGTCACCCTCGCAGACATTCCCGAGGGCGGCCAGGTGATTCGTTACGGCCAGACCATCGGCTACGCGTTGCAGCCCATTCCGCGCGGCAGTTGGGTCAAGGAAGATCAACTGCGCATGCCGACCGCGCCGCCGCTGGACAGCCTGCCGTTGTCCACCGAAGTGCCGCCCGCCCAGGCACCGCTGGAAGGCTTCACCTTCGAGGGTTATCGCAATGCCGACGGCACTGTCGGCACGCGCAACATTCTCGGGATTACTACCACGGTGCAGTGTGTCACCGGTGTGCTCGATCACGCGGTGAAGCGCATCAAGGACGAGTTGCTGCCCAAATACCCGCACGTCGATGACGTGGTGGCGCTGACCCACAGTTACGGCTGCGGCGTGGCGATCACCGCCACCGACGCCTACATCCCGATTCGCACCGTGCGCAATCTGGCGCGCAACCCGAACCTGGGGGGAGAGGCGCTGGTGATCAGTCTCGGTTGCGAGAAATTGCAGGCCGGGCAGGTGATGCACGAGGACGACGCTTCGGTTGATCTGAGCGAGCCGTGGCTGTATCGCCTGCAGGATTCCAGTCACGGTTTCACCGAGATGATCGAGCAGATCATGGCGCTAGCCGAAGTCCGCCTGAAGAAGCTCGACCAGCGCCGCCGCGAAACCGTGCCGGCGTCCGAGTTGATCCTCGGCATGCAGTGCGGCGGCAGCGATGCGTTTTCCGGGATCACTGCCAACCCGGCACTGGGCTACGCCTCGGACCTGCTGCTGCGTGCGGGGGCGACGGTGATGTTTTCCGAAGTCACTGAAGTGCGCGATGCGATCTACCTGCTGACTTCACGTGCGCAGAGCAAAACTGTCGCCGAGGAACTGGTGCGCGAAATGGACTGGTACGACCGTTATCTGGCCAAGGGTGAAGCGGATCGCAGCGCCAATACCACGCCGGGCAACAAGAAGGGCGGGCTGTCGAACATTGTCGAGAAGTCGCTGGGCTCGATCGTCAAGTCCGGCAGCAGCGCGATCAACGGCGTGCTCGGCCCGGGCGAGCGCTTCAAGCAGAAAGGTTTGATCTTCTGCGCGACCCCGGCCAGCGATTTTGTCTGCGGCACGTTGCAATTGGCGGCGGGGATGAACCTGCATGTGTTCACCACCGGTCGCGGCACGCCCTACGGGCTGGCGATGGCACCGGTCGTAAAAGTCTCGACCCGGACCGAGCTGGCGCAGCGTTGGCCGGACCTGATCGACATCGACGCCGGACGGATTGCCACCGGGCGCGCAACCATCGAGGAGTTGGGTTGGGAGTTGTTCCACTACTATCTGGATGTGGCGAGCGGCAAGCAGCAGACGTGGGCGGAGAAGCACAAGCTGCATAACGACATCACGCTGTTCAATCCGGCGCCGATTACTTGATGCGTGATCGGCTTGGCCCTCACCCCAGCCCTCTCCCGGAGGGAGAGGGGGCCGACCGAGGTGTCTTGCGCATTACATCGACCTGAAAGAGCGAGTCGATTATGGATTTGGCGATGTCATTTCAGGTCGATGGATTTCTCCAATATCCCGCGATCGGTCCCCTCTCCCTTGGGGAGAGGGCTAGGGAGGGGGCGACCGAATTGATTATGGCCTGCTACAGGCATTGCTGGATTCAGCCATGTCATTTCAGGTCGATGGATTTCTCCAATATCCCGCGATCGGTCCGCTCTCCCTTGGGGAGAGGGCTAGGGAGGGGCCGGCCGAGTTGATTATGGCCTGCTACATGCATTGCTGGATTCAGCCATGTCATTTCAGGTCGATGGATTTCTCCAATATCCCGCGATCGGTCCGCTCTCCCTTGGGGAGAGGGCTAGGGAGGGGCCGACCGAATTGATTATGGCCTGCTATAGGCATTGCTGGATTCAGCCATGTCATTTCAGGTCGATGGATTTCTCCAATATCCCGCGATCGGTCCCCTCTCCCTTTGGGAGAGGGCTAGGGTGAGGGGCTTTTGCTTTATCATTGCCACCTAACGACGCTCACCCAAGGCTCCCCCGGCATGCTGGCAATCTTCCTCGAAACCCTGAACATCACCGCGCCGGTGTTTGCCATGCTGTTTCTCGGTGTGTTGCTCAAACGCATCGACTGGATCAACGACAACTTCATCCACACCGCCTCGTCGCTGGTGTTCAACGTCAGCATGCCGGCGCTGCTGTTTCTCGGCATTCTGCATGCGGACCTGCACGCCGCGTTGCAACCGGCACTGCTGATCTACTTCGCCGTCGCCACGCTGGCGAGTTTTGCCCTGGCCTGGGGCTGGGCGATTCTGCGTTGCCCCCGCGAAGATCGCGGCATTTACACCCAAGGCGCGTTTCGCGGCAACAACGGGGTGATCGGTCTGGCACTGGCGGCGAGCATGTACGGTGATTACGGAATTTCCCTCGGGGCGATTCTCGCCGCGCTGGTGATCCTGTTTTACAACACCCTGTCGACCATTGTCCTGGCGGTGTACAGCCCGGTGATCAAGTCCGATCCGTGGAGCATCTGCAAAAGCGTGTTCAGCAACCCGCTGATCATCAGCGTGATTGCCGCGGCGCCGTTTGCCTATTTCAAAATCGGTTTGCCGGGGTGGCTGGAGACATCCGGACAGTATCTGGCGCAGACCACGTTGCCACTGGCGCTGATCTGCATCGGCGGAACCCTGTCACTGGCGGCGTTGCGCAAGAGCGGCAACATGGCGCTCAGTTCGAGCCTGGTGAAGATGATCGGTTTGCCAGTGCTGGCGACTTTGGGGGCTTGGCTGTGGGGATTTCGCGGCGCGGAGCTGGGGATTCTGTTTCTGTACTTCGGCAGCCCGACGGCGGCGGCGAGTTTCGTCATGGCCCGGGCGGCGCAGGGCAATCATGAGCTGGCGGCGGCGATCATTGTGCTGACCACGCTGATGGCGGCGGTGACCACCAATGTCGGGATCTTTGTTTTGCAGTGGGGTGGATGGATCTGACCGAAAGATTTTCGGTGATTTTTCCGGCCTCATCGCGGGCAAGCCCGCTCCCACAGGTTTTTCGGTTGTTAATCAAATTTCATCAACATTGAGATCCCTGTGGGAGCGGGCTTGCCCGCGATGAGGCCCGGAAGGTCACTCAGGTTTCTGGTAGCTATCGATCACTTCCTGCGCCGCGCGAAACGCATCAATCGCCGCCGGCACGCCGGCATACACTGCGCAATGCAGCAGCGCCTCACGAATCTCATCCACCGTGCAACCATTGTTCAGCGCGCCGCGCACATGGCCCTTCAACTCCTGTGGGCACTTCAGCGCGGTCAGTGCGGCGAGGGTGATCAGACTGCGGGTTTTCAGTGGCAGACCTTCACGATTCCACACGCCGCCCCAGGCGTGTTCATTGACGAAATCCTGCAGCGGCTGGGTGAACTCGGTGGCGTTGCCCAAGGCGCGATTAACAAATGCATCGCCCATTACCTGGCGGCGGACTTCAACCCCGGACTTCTTCGATTCGGTCATGGCATATCCCTCTTGTGGTGTTGGCGGCGCCAGGCGCGGATCGACGTGAACAGCAGAAACGTCAACAGCGTCGGCAAGACATAAAACAGCATCAACCGCTCGAGCTTGCCGGCCAGCGGCATGCCGGTGGTGAACGACACCACGTGCAACCCGTACGCCAGGTACAAACCGAGCAACAGCAAACCTTCGGCACGTGTCACGCGGTAGCCGGAATAGAACACCGGCAGGCACAGCGCGGCGACGCCGAGCATCACCGGCAGGTCGAAATCCAGCGCGTTCGGCGACACCGACAGTGGCGTCGGTGCGATCAGTGCGGTCAGGCCGAGCACCCCCAGCAGGTTGAACAGGTTGGCGCCGATCACGTTGCCGACAGCGATGTCGCGTTGCCCGCGCAAGGCCGCGATCAACGACGTAGCGAGTTCCGGCAGCGACGTGCCGACGGCGACCACGGTCAGGCCGATGACGCGTTCCGAGAAACCGAGATCAGTCGCTACCACAACCGCAGCGTTGAGCAACAGGTGCCCGGCGAACACCAGCATGGCCAGGCCGACGATGATCATCAGCGCGCTGGCGATCCATGACGCCTGCAGCGCTTGCGGGGGATCGGAATGCGGTCGCGTCGAGTGGCGCGACTGCCGAAACAGCAAACCGAGGTACAACGCCAGGGCGGCCAGTAGCACGATGCCGTCGAAACGCCCGATCTCCTCGTTCCATGCCAGGACGAACACCAGCAGGCTGGCGCCGATCATCAGCGGAATATCGAGGCGCACCAGTTGCCGCGACACACGCAGCGGAATGATCAACGCCGACAGGCCGAGGGTGACAAGGATGTTGAAGATGCTGCTGCCGACCACACTGCCGACGGCGATGTCGGAGTTATGCGTCAGCGCAGCTTGCAGGCTGACGGCCATTTGCGGCGCGCTGCTGCCGAGGGCGACGATGGTCAGACCGATGATCAGCGGCCGTACGTGCAGACGGGCCGCCAGCCGCACCGCCGCGCGCACCATCAGTTCGGCGCCGAAGATCAGCAGGCCGAGGCCGGCGAGCAATTCGATCACGCTGATCAGCGGTAAATCGGTCAGTCCGAAAATGGTCGGTGCTCCATCAGTCGTCGAGGGCCTGGATGCGCACCCGGGCGGTGCCACTGCCGAGCATACCGAGTCGTTCGGCCGCTTCGCGTGAAACATCGATCAGGCGACCACGGATATGCGGCCCGCGATCATTGATGCGGACCACGCAGGACTTGGCGTTTTTCAGGTTGGTGACCATCACCCGGGTGCCGAAAGGCAACTGGCGGTGGGCGGCGGTCAGGGAATGCTGGTTGAACGCTTCGCCGCTGGCGGTGCGTTTACCGTGGTGTTTGGCGCCGTAATAAGAGGCAACGCCGGTCTGGTCGTAACCGTGCGGGTCGATGATGTCGTTGCTGGCGCAACCGGCCAGTAGAGAGAGCAGGGCGCAGCTGATGAACAAACGCTTCATTCAAAGGTTTCCCGAATCAAATGTGGGAGTGACCTGTGGCGAGGGGATTTATCCCCGTTGGACTGCGCAGCAGTCCCAAAATCTGAGAACTCGGTTTGTCTGGTGCAAATCAAGCTCAGCCATTGGGGCCGCTTCGCGGCCCAACGGGGATAAATCCCCTCGCCACAGGTCACTCCTACAGGGGATGGAGCCAGGCTGTTTGTCTGGCTCCATTTTCATCAGCCTTCGAGCTTGCTCTTCAGCAGTTCGTTCACTTGCTGCGGGTTGGCCTTGCCTTTGGAGGCTTTCATGGCCTGACCGACGAAGAAACCGAACATCTTGCCGCGCTTGGCTTCGTCTGCCGCACGGTATTGCTCGACCTGCTCGGCGTTGGCCGCGAGCATTTCGTCCAGCACCGCCGAGATCGCGCCGCTGTCGGTAACCTGCTTCAGGCCGCGCTTTTCGATGATCTCGTCCGCAGTGCCTTCGCCATTGGCCATCGCTTCGAACACCACTTTGGCGATCTTGCCGGAGATGGTGTTGTCCTTGATGCGCTGCAGCATGCCGCCCAACAGCTCGGCGGAGACTGGCGAATCTTCGATGTCCAGGCCTTGCTTGTTGAGCAGGCTGCCCAACTCGACCATTACCCAGTTCGCTGCCAGTTTGGCGTCACCGCCGATGGCCGCGACTTTCTCGAAGTAATCCGCTTGCTCACGGCTGGTGGCCAGCACGTTGGCGTCGTAGGCCGACAGACCGAACTGGCTCTGGAAGCGCTCGCGTTTTTGCGGTGGCAGTTCTGGCAGGGTGGCGCGCACCTCGCCCAGGAACGACTCTTCGATGACCACCGGCAGCAGGTCCGGATCGGGGAAGTAACGGTAGTCGTTGGCTTCCTCTTTCGAACGCATTGGGCGGGTCTCGTCCTTGTTCGGATCGTACAGACGGGTCTGCTGGATCACTTTGCCGCCGTCTTCGATCAGCTCGATCTGACGCTGGATCTCGGAGTTGATCGCCTTCTCGATGAAGCGGAACGAGTTGACGTTCTTGATCTCGCAGCGGGTGCCGAACTCGACCTGGCCTTTTGGACGTACCGAGACGTTGCAGTCGCAACGCAGCGAGCCTTCGGCCATGTTGCCGTCGCAGATGCCCAGGTAACGCACCAGCGCGTGGATCGCCTTGACGTAAGCCACGGCTTCCTTGGCGCTGCGCATGTCCGGCTCGGACACGATTTCCAGCAGCGGCGTGCCGGCACGGTTCAGGTCGATGCCGGTGGCACCGTTGAATTCTTCGTGCAGGCTCTTGCCGGCGTCTTCTTCCAGGTGCGCACGGGTGATGCCGACACGTTTGACCGTGCCGTCTTCCAGAGCGATGTCCAGGTGGCCCTTGCCGACGATCGGCAATTCCATCTGGCTGATCTGGTAGCCCTTCGGCAGGTCCGGGTAGAAGTAGTTCTTGCGGGCGAACACGTTGTGCTGACCGATCTCGGCGTCAATCGCCAGACCGAACATCACCGCCATGCGCACCGCTTCCTGGTTCAGCACCGGCAACACGCCGGGCATGCCCAGGTCGATCAGGCTGGCCTGGGTGTTCGGCTCGGAGCCGAACTGGGTGGAACTACCGGAAAAGATTTTCGACCGGGTGGTGAGCTGAGTGTGAATCTCCAGCCCGATCACGACTTCCCATTGCATGTGTGTCTCCTAGCCTTTTGCTGGGGATTTTGAAACGTTGCGAGCGAAGGTAAGGCAAGGCGAAAACTGGCGAGTAAGCGGAGTTGACGTTAGTCAATGAGCATTACGAGCCAGTTTTCAACGCAGCATTACCGGGCGCAGCAGTTTCAAAACCCCTGCGGGGTGCGGGTGTGCCAGTCAGTGTGTAACTGATACTGGTGGGCAACGTTCAACAGGCGACCTTCCTGGAAGTACGGCGCGAGCAACTGCACGCCAACCGGCAGACCGTCGACAAAACCGGCCGGCATCGACAGGCCCGGCAGGCCCGCGAGGTTGGCGGTGATGGTGTAGACGTCTTCCAGATAGGCAGCGACCGGGTCGCTGTTCTTGGCGCCGAGCTTCCAGGCCGGGTTCGGCGTGGTCGGGCCGAGGATGATGTCGACTTCATTAAAGGCCGCCATGAAGTCGTTCTTCACCAGACGACGAATCTTCTGCGCTTTCAGGTAGTAGGCATCGTAGTAACCGGCGGACAGCGCGTAGGCACCGACCATGATCCGGCGCTGCACTTCAGGGCCGAAGCCTTCGCCACGGGAGCGCTTGTACAGGTCGATCAGGTTTTCCGGGTTCTCGCAGCGATGGCCGAAACGCACGCCGTCGAAACGCGACAGGTTCGAGGAGGCCTCTGCCGGCGCAATTACGTAGTACGCAGGAATCGCGTGCTGCATGTTCGGCAGACTGATTTCCTTGATCACCGCACCGAGCTTCTGCAGCTCTTTGATGCTGTTCTGGATCAGCTCGGCAATGCGCGGGTCAAGACCGGCGCTGAAGTATTCCTTCGGCACGCCGATGCGCAGGCCTTGCAGGGAATCGCCGAGGCTGGCGGAGTAATCCGGAACCGGCTCATCAATGCTGGTGGAGTCGTTCTGGTCGAACCCGGCCATACCTTGCAACAAAATCGCGCAGTCTTCGGCGGTGCGTGCCAACGGGCCGCCCTGATCGAGGCTGGAGGCATAAGCGATCATGCCCCAGCGCGACACGCGACCGTAGGTCGGCTTCAGGCCGGTGAGGTTGGTGAACGCCGCCGGCTGACGGATCGAGCCGCCGGTGTCGGTGGCCGTGGCCGCAGGCAACAGACGAGCGGCAACCGCCGCCGCCGAACCGCCGGACGAACCGCCCGGTACGTGTTCCAGGTTCCACGGGTTTTTCACCGCGCCGTACCAGCTCGACTCGTTGGCCGAACCCATGGCGAATTCGTCCATGTTGGTCTTGCCCAGAGTCACGGCACCGGCAGCCGCCAGTTTCGCGACCACGGTGGCGTCGTACGGGGCCTTGAAGTTGTCGAGCATCTTCGAGCCGCAGCTGGTGCGGATGCCCTGGGTGCAGAACAAGTCTTTGTGAGCGATCGGCGCGCCGAGCAGGGCGCCGCTCTCACCGTTGGCCCGGCGTGCGTCGGCGGCTTTCGCCTGCTCGAGCGCCAGCTCTTCGGTGAGGCTGATGAAACTGTTGAGCTGCGGATCGAGCTGGGTGATACGCGCCAGCAGGACTTTGGTCAGCTCTTCGGAGGAAAACTTTTTATCGGCGAGACCGCGGGCGATCTCGGCCAGAGTCATTTGATGCATTGCAGGCTCTTTCCCTTTAGTCGATGACTTTCGGAACCAGATACAGGCCGTTTTCGACCGCTGGTGCGATGGACTGGTAGGCCTCGCGGTGATTGGTCTCGGTCACAACGTCGGCGCGCAGGCGCTGACTGGCTTCCAGCGGGTGGGCCAAAGGCTCGATACCGTCGGTATTGACGGCCTGCATTTCGTCGACCAGCCCGAGAATGCTGTTGAGGGCGGAAGTAATGTGCGGAAGATCGGCATCATTGAGGCCAAGGCAGGCCAGATGAGCGATTTTTTCCACGTCGGAGCGTTCTAGCGCCATCGGGATTCTCCAGTGGAAAACAGAACGGACGGCGTCCGTGTGTTAGATTGTCGGAACACTACCGCACTTCTACGGTCATAAGGCCGCGATTGTGGGGCTTGGTGCACAGAAAAGCGGCCAATTTAACATATTGGCGCCTTGCCCAAAATCCCTGTCGTTGTTAGAGTTTGCCGCACTTTTTTACCCACGCGTTGCCTAGGGTCCCTTTCCCATGTTCAAGAAACTGCGTGGCATGTTTTCCAGCGATCTTTCCATTGACCTGGGCACTGCCAACACCCTTATTTACGTGCGCGAGCGCGGTATCGTCCTGAATGAGCCATCGGTTGTGGCCATTCGGACACACGGTAACCAGAAAAGTGTCGTTGCTGTCGGCACCGAAGCCAAGCGCATGCTCGGCCGTACGCCGGGCAACATTGCTGCCATTCGTCCGATGAAAGACGGCGTAATCGCCGACTTCAGCGTCTGCGAAAAGATGCTGCAATACTTTATCAACAAGGTTCACGAAAACAGTTTTCTGCAGCCTAGCCCTCGTGTGCTGATCTGCGTTCCATGCAAATCCACCCAGGTGGAGCGTCGTGCCATCCGTGAATCGGCCCTTGGTGCCGGTGCCCGTGAAGTATTCCTGATCGAAGAGCCAATGGCTGCTGCGATCGGTGCCGGTCTGCCGGTTGAAGAAGCACGCGGTTCGATGGTTGTCGATATCGGTGGTGGTACCACTGAAATCGCGCTGATCTCCCTGAACGGTGTGGTCTATGCCGAATCCGTCCGCGTGGGCGGCGACCGCTTCGACGAAGCGATCATCACCTACGTGCGCCGCAACTACGGCAGTCTGATCGGTGAATCGACGGCCGAGCGCATCAAGCAGGAAATCGGTACGGCCTACCCGGGCGGCGAAGTTCGCGAAGTCGACGTTCGCGGTCGCAACCTGGCCGAAGGCGTTCCACGCGCATTCACCCTGAACTCCAACGAAGTGCTGGAAGCTCTGCAAGAGTCCCTGGCCACTATCGTTCAGGCTGTGAAAAGCGCCCTGGAGCAATCGCCGCCGGAGCTGGCTTCCGACATCGCCGAGCGTGGCCTGGTGCTGACCGGTGGTGGCGCGCTGCTGCGTGACCTCGACAAGTTGCTGGCCCAGGAAACCGGTCTGCCGGTGATCGTTGCCGAAGACCCGCTGACCTGCGTTGCTCGCGGCGGTGGCCGTGCATTGGAAATGATGGATAAACACACCATGGACCTGCTCTCGAGCGAATAAGTCGCCGAGTGCAATACGTGGGTGAGCGCGCAGGCAGCACTTTGCAGTGCTGCCTGTTGGCGTTTATCTTCTGTCAGTCTTCATCCAGGCCGGTTTGATGCCGTATGAATAAACAGAACATTTGCCTGGGAGGAGCGGCTTATTAAACCGCTTTTCGCCAAGGGCCCTTCGTTGGGTGTGCGCCTGTTGGTGCTGGCCGTGCTGTCGGTCGCGCTGATGGTGGTCGATGCCCGTTTCGATCTGCTCAAGCCTGCGCGCAAACAAGCGTCGCTGGTGCTGATGGATGCCTACTGGATCACTGACCTGCCCGGTCGCCTGTGGGAAGGTGTCGCCAGCCAGTTCGGCAGCCGCACTGAGCTTGTTGCCGAAAACGAAAAACTCAAGACCGAGAACCTGCTGTTGCAGGGCCGCATGCAAAAGCTTGCCGCCCTCACCGAGCAGAACGTGCGGCTGCGCGAGTTGCTCAATTCCTCCGCACTGGTCAACGAAAAGGTCGAAGTGGCCGAGTTGATCGGCATGGACCCCAACCCCTTCACTCATCGCATCATCATCAATAAAGGTGAGCGCGACGGCGTGGTGCTCGGTCAGCCGGTGCTCGATGCCCGCGGCTTGATGGGGCAGGTGGTCGAGTTGATGCCTTACACCTCCCGTGTCCTGCTGCTCACTGACAGTACCCACAGCATTCCCGTGCAGGTGAACCGCAACGGTCTGCGGGCGATTGCCAGCGGTACCGGTAACCCTGAACGACTGGAATTGCGTCACGTCGCCGATACGGCAGACATCAAGGAAGGCGATCTGCTGGTCAGCTCCGGCCTTGGCCAGCGCTTCCCGGCGGGCTATCCGGTCGCCACCGTGAAAGAAGTGATTCACGATTCCGGCCAGCCGTTTGCCATTGTCCGCGCCGTACCGACGGCCGCACTGAACCGCAGCCGCTACATGTTGCTGGTGTTCAGCGACAACCGCACCGCCGAAGAGCGTGCCAACGACGCAGCGCAGGCGCAGGAAAATCTTGATGCACAGGGCGGTGGCCCGGTGATCCCAACGACAGTGCCGAAAGCCGTGACCCCGCCGGCTGCCGCAACAACGCCAGCGACATCGCCGGCTGCACCGGCCGCCAGCGCTGCGCCGGCCAAACCCGCAGCAAGCAAGCCGCCAGTGCCTGCAAAACCACCGGCCGCCACACCGGCCGCCAGTAAACCACCGGCGAATCAGCCTGCTGCTCGACCGGCGGCCAAACCGCCTGTCACCGCGCCGGCAACCACCGGGAGGCAAGAATAATGGTCGGGGCTACCGCATCGCGTAACGGCTGGATCGTCTGGCTGACGTTTGTCGTCGGCATATTGCTCAGCGTGTCGCCATTGCCGATCTTCATGGAGATCCTGCGTCCGCTGTGGCTGGCCTTGCTTCTGACGTTCTGGGCCTTGTACCTGCCGCATACGGTGGGCATGGTCACGGCGTTCTGCCTGGGACTGGCCGAAGACGTGCTGCAGGGCGACCTGCTCGGTCAGAACGCCTTGATCCTTTCCCTGATCACCTTTCTGGTGCTGTCATTGCAGCAACGCCTGCGGATGTTCCCGATGTGGCAGCAGTGCCTGGTGATCCTGGTGATTTTCGGCCTCGCGCAACTGGTCCAGCTGTGGCTCAGTGCCTTGACCGGCAACCGTCAGCCGACCCTTGCGCTGGTCCTTCCGGCACTGGTCAGTGCCTTGCTCTGGCCGTGGGTCAGCTTTGCTCTGCGTGGATTGCGCCGCCGCTACAAAATCAATTGATCCGGTGAAGCAGGGCACTGAACAGGGAGATGTTTTGATGAAGCCGCTTTACCTCGCCTCCGGATCGCCGCGTCGCCGAGAATTGCTCACGCAGATCGGCGTTCCATTCTCCGCCATCAGCGCGGACATCGACGAAACCCCGCTACCCGAAGAATCGCCTTCGGCTTATGTCGAGCGCCTGGCTCGCGGCAAGGCCGAGGCCGGGCAGTGCACGGTCGTTTCCGACGCAGCGTTCTGCGTCCTGGGCGCCGACACCGCAGTGGTGCTCGACGGCAAAATTCTTGGCAAACCGGTGGACGAAGCCGATGCATGCGCCATGCTGATGATGTTGTCTGGCAAGGAGCATGAAGTGCTGACTGCGATCGCCGTGCGCGAAGGCGAGCGCTGCGAGTCGCGGGTGGTGCGCAGTCTGGTGCGGTTTCGGCCGATCGGTCGCGACGAAGCCGCCGCCTATTGGGCCAGCGGCGAGCCCCGGGACAAGGCCGGTGGCTATGGCATTCAGGGGCTTGGCGCGGTGTTTGTCGCCGGCCTCAACGGGAGCTATTCGGCGGTGGTCGGCCTGCCCGTTTGCGAAACCGCAGAACTGTTGGACCATTTCGGCATACCCTGTTGGCAAAACCTGAATGCGCAATAAGCGTCGTACACAAAAGATGCAGCCATTATCGTGAACATGCCTGAACGAGATCCTGCCATGAGTGAAGAGATTCTGATCAACATCACGCCGATGGAGTCGCGCGTGGCGGTGGTCGAAAACGGTGTGCTGCAAGAAGTGCATGTCGAGCGCACGCAAAAACGCGGGATCGTCGGCAACATCTATAAAGGCAAGATTGTCCGCGTACTCCCGGGCATGCAGGCAGCGTTCGTCGACATTGGACTGGACCGTGCCGCGTTCATTCACGCGGCGGAAATCTCCCTGCGCGAAGGGCCAGCGGTGGAGAGCATCAGTTCGCTGGTGCACGAAGGCCAGAGTCTGGTGGTGCAAGTCACCAAGGATCCGATCGGTTCCAAGGGCGCGCGCCTGACCACGCAGTTGTCGATTCCTTCGCGCTATCTGGTCTACATGCCGCGCACCGCCCACGTTGGCATTTCCCTGAAAATCGAAGACGAAGCCGAGCGCGAGCGCCTCAAGCAGGTGGTCAGCGATTGTGTGGCCAAGGAAGGGATCAAGGAGGCGGGCGGGTTTATTCTGCGCACGGCCGCCGAAGGTGCCGGTGCCGACGAGATCCTCATGGACATCCGTTACCTGCGCCGTCTGTGGGATCAGATCAACGAGCAGATCAAAACCATCGCTGCACCGAGCGTGATCTACGAAGACCTTGGCCTGGCGTTGCGCACCCTGCGTGATCTGGTCAATCCGAAGATCGAGAAGATCCGCATTGATTCGCGGGAAACCTTCCAGAAAACCACGCAGTTCGTCGCCGAACTGATGCCGGAAATCGCCGATCGTCTGGAACACTACCCGGGCGAGCGACCGATTTTCGATCTGTATGGCGTCGAAGACGAAATCCAGAAAGCCCTTGAGCGCAAGGTGCCGTTGAAGTCCGGTGGTTATCTGGTGGTCGATCCGGCGGAAGCCATGACCACGATTGATGTGAACACCGGGGCGTTCGTCGGCCATCGCAATCTGGAAGAAACCATCTTCAAGACCAATCTCGAAGCGGCCACGGCGATTGCCCGGCAGATGCGCCTGCGCAATCTGGGCGGGATCATCATCATCGACTTCATCGACATGGAAGACGAAGAGCATCAGCGCCAGGTGCTGCGCACCCTGGAAAAACAGCTGGAGCGCGATCACGCCAAGACCAACATCATCGGCATCACCGAGCTGGGCCTGGTGCAGATGACTCGCAAGCGTACGCGTGAAAGTCTTGAGCAGGTATTGTGCGAACCGTGCAGCAGTTGTCAGGGGCGCGGCAAACTGAAGACGGCGGAAACCATCTGTTATGAGATCTTCCGCGAGATTCTTCGCGAGGCCCGCGCCTATCAGGCCGAGGGTTATCGAGTGCTGGCGAACCAGAAAGTGGTCGATCGCCTGCTCGACGAAGAATCCGGTAACGTCGCCGAGCTTGAAGGGTTCATCGGTCGCACCATACGCTTTCAGGTGGAAACCATGTATTCCCAGGAACAATACGACGTGGTGCTGCTCTGATCACCTGCGTCACATTCAATCCACCGCGGCTGGCCTCAGCTTTTCGCAGTATTTTCGCCATGGGAGCCAACTGACATGGAGCGTCTGACACGCATTCTGGCCGCGCTCACCCGTTGGGGATTGGGCCTGTGCGCGTTGGTTCTGGTGTTGATGGCGTTGTACGTCAGTCTTGGCCGTGAGCTGACCCCGCTGGTGGCCGAGTATCGCGCCGACATCGAAGACAAGGCCAGTGCGGCTTTGGGCATGCCGCTGCAGATCGGTGAGCTGGAAGGCAACTGGAGCGGGTTTGCGCCGATCCTGCTCGCCCACGACGTCATGGTTGGCGACGGTGCCAATGCTCTGCGCCTGGATCGGGTGCGTGCCGTACCGGATCTGTGGGCCAGCCTGTTGACCCGCGAAGTGCGCATCGCTCATCTGGAACTCAACGGTCTGAAGATCAGCCTCAAGGAAGCGGCGGACGGCAGTTGGGCTCTGGAAGGTCTGCCGGTGCAGAACGATCAGCCGCTCGATCCGCAGCAACTGTTCAACCGCTCGCAAATGATCCAGCAACTGTCGGTGCTCGACAGTCAGGTGACCTTGCAGCCGCATGATCACGCGCCAATGACGCTGACCTATGTCGGCCTCAACCTGAAAACCGGCGCCAGTCGGCAACGCCTCGATGCGCGTTTGACCCTGCCGGATGGCCAGCCCGTTGCGCTGAGCCTGCGTACGCGGATTCGCCCTGATCAATGGCAGGACAGTGTGGTGGACGGCTATGCCAGCCTGCCGCAAAGCGACTGGGCGAAGTGGTTGCCCGAGCGCTTGACCCGGCAATGGCATTTCTCCGAGCTCAAGGCCGGTGGCGAGCTCTGGTTCAACTGGGCCGAGGGCGCCCTGCAAAGTGCCTCGCTGCGCCTGAACGCGCCGCAACTGACCGGTGCCTATGCCGAGCGCAAACCGATTCAGATACACAATCTGGCGCTCAACGCTTACTACCGTAACAGCGCCGAGGGTGCGACGGTCACCCTCGATTCACTGGCGATGAGCATTGGCGAAACCCGCTGGGAATCGCGCGTGCAGCTGCAACAGACCCGTGCGAGTGACAAGGTTGAAGAGCTTTGGCATCTGCAGGCCGATCGTCTCGACCTGACCCCGATCACCCCATTGCTCAACGCCCTGGGGCCATTGCCGCAAGGTTTCGCCACCGTGGTCGATCACCTCAACGTCACCGGCGGCCTGCGTAATGTGTTGCTGGATTTCCGACCCAACGCCACTGATGGCAGCAAGTTCAGCTTCGCGGCCAATCTCGATAGCGTCGGTTTCGATGCCTATCACGGTGCGCCGGCCGCCCGTAATGTCAGTGGCAGTCTCAGCGGTAACCTCGACGGTGGCGAGTTGCGCATGGACAGTAAGGATTTCGTCCTGCACCTTGATCCGATCTTCGCCAAGCCCTGGCAGTATCTGCAGGCCAATGCGCGGCTGACCTGGAAACTCGATAAAGACGGTTTCACCCTGATCGCACCGTACCTGAAGGTGCTCGGCGAAGAGGGCAAGATTGCCGGCGACTTCCTGATTCGCCTGCACTTCGACCATAGCCAGGAAGACTACATGGACCTGCGGGTCGGGCTGGTCGAGGGCGATGGTCGCTACACTGCCAAGTATCTGCCCAAGGTCTTGAGCCCGGCGCTGGATGAATGGCTGCGCACCGCCATTCTCAAAGGCGCAGTGGATCAGGGCTTCTTCCAGTATCAAGGCTCGCTGAACAAGGACGCGGGCGATGCGGATCGCAGTATCAGCCTGTTCTTCAAGGTGCATGACGCCGAACTGGCCTTCCAGCCGGGCTGGCCTCACGTCAGCAACGTCAGTGGCGACGTGTTCATCGAAGACAGCGGTGTGCGCATCTGGGCCGACAAGGGCCAGTTGCTCGATACTCAGGTCAGTGATGTGTTCGTCAATATTCCCCATGTGCCTGCCGGCCAACATACCCATCTGTTTCTCGACGGGGCTTTTGCCGGTGGCCTGGGCGATGGCTTGAAGATTCTTCAAGAGGCGCCGATCGGTACGGGCGAAACCTTCGCCGGCTGGGAAGGCGCCGGCGATCTGCAGGGCAAGCTCAAGCTGGACGTGCCGCTGGACAAGGGCGGCGATCAGCCGAAGATTCTGGTCGACTTCAAGACCGCCAATGCACGGTTGCAGCTGGCAGAGCCGAAGCTGGAACTGACGCAGCTCAAAGGTGACTTCCGTTTCGACAGCGGCAAAGGCCTCAGCGGGCAGAACATCGCGGCGCGCGCGTTCGACAAGCCTGTCACGGCGCAGATTTTTGCCGACGGCAGCGCCAAAAAACTCAAGACCCGGGTGGCCGCGTCGGGGCAGGTCGAAGTCAAGAAACTCACCGACTGGCTGGGCGTGACGCAACCGCTGCCGGTGTCCGGGACGATCCCGTACCAGTTGCAATTGAATCTGGACGGTGCCGACAGTCAGTTGTTGGTCAGCTCCAGCATGAAGGGCGTGGCGGTGGATCTGCCGGCACCGTTCGGCATGGCGGCGGATGTCGGACGCAGCACGGTGTTCCGTATGACCCTGCAAGGGCAGGAGCGACGTTATTGGGTCAACTACGATCAACTGGCCAATTTTACCTTCGCGGCACCACCAGGCAGTTTTGCCGACGGACGTGGCGAACTGTTCCTCGGTGCCGGCGAAGCCGTGCTGCCGGGCGCCAAAGGCTTGCGCATTCGCGGTGTGCTGTCGGAGCTGGACGTGGCGCCGTGGCAGGATCTGGTCAACAAATACGCCGGTCAGGACCCGGGTGGCAGTGCCAAGCAACTGTTGAACAGTGCCGATTTCAAGATCGGCAAGCTCACGGCGTTCGGCACCACACTTGACCAGGCCTCGGTCCAGGTGAACCGCAAGCCGAGTACGTGGAACCTGGCACTGGACAGCCAGCAGGCCAAAGGCTGGGCGAGCTTGCCGGATGCCAAGAGCACGCCGATTACGGTGAATCTGCAATACGTCCGCTTGCCGGCACCAGACCCGTCGGTCCAGGCCGATGAGAACTCGCCCGATCCATTGGTCTCGGTCGACCCGACGAAAATCCCCGCGCTGGATATCACCATCAATCAATTGTTTCTCGGCCAGGATCTGGTTGGCGGCTGGTCGCTCAAGGTGCGACCGACCGCCAAAGGCATCGCCCTGAACAGCCTCGATATGGGCCTCAAAGGCATCCTGTTGCAGGGGAACGGTGGCTGGGAAGGTGCGCCGGGGGCGACCAACAGTTGGTTCAAGGGGCGGATCGCTGGCAAGAACCTGGCCGATGTCCTCAAAGGCTGGGGCTTTGCCCCGAGTGTGACCAGCGAGGAATTCCGCATGGACGTCGACGGCCGCTGGCCGGGCTCGCCGGCGTGGCTGGCGACCAAACGTTTCTCGGGCACCCTCGATGCATCGTTGAACAAGGGCCAGTTTGTCGAAGTGGAGGGCGGGGCCCAGGCATTGCGGGTGTTTGGCCTGCTTAACTTCAACTCCATCGGCCGCCGCTTGCGTCTGGACTTCTCCGACCTGTTCGGCAAAGGCCTGAGCTATGACCGGGTCAAAGGCCTGTTGGTGGCGAACAACGGCGTTTACGTGACCCGCGAGCCGATCCGCCTGACCGGGCCGTCGAGCAACATCGAACTGGACGGGACGCTGGATCTGGTCGGCGAACAGGTCGATGCCAAGTTGCTGGTGACCTTGCCGGTGACCAACAACCTGCCGATTGCCGCGCTGATCGTGGGCGCACCGGCTGTTGGTGGTGCCTTATTCCTGATCGACAAACTGATCGGCGACCGTGTGGCGCGCTTTGCCAGTGTGAAATACACCGTCAAGGGCCCGTGGAAAGAGCCGAAAATCACATTCGACAAGCCTTTTTGAACCGCCGCTAGTAGCATGGCCGAAGCCCCCTGCGCCAGCTTCTGCAGGGTTTGTGTTGATTTGCGGATAAGGAACGGCCATGTCTTTAGCGGTGATTCAAATGGTCAGCCAGAGCGATGTGCTGGCCAATCTGGCCCAGGCCCGACGCCTGCTCGAGCAGGCTGCGGCCGGCGGTGCGAAGCTGGCGGTGTTGCCGGAAAACTTCGCTGCCATGGGCCGTCGCGACATCGCTGACATTGGCCGCGCCGAAGCACTGGGCGAAGGCCCGATCCTGCCGTGGTTGAAACAGACCGCCCGCGACCTCAAGTTATGGATAGTGGCTGGCACGTTGCCGTTGCCGCCGCTGGATCAACCGACGGCCAAGGCCAATGCCTGTTCGCTGCTGATCAACGATCAGGGCGACACCGTGGCCCGCTATGACAAGTTGCACTTGTTCGATGTCGATGTGGCGGATAATCGGGGCCGTTACCGCGAATCCGATGACTATGCTTATGGCAGCGGCGTGGTGGTCGCGGACACCCCGGTCGGCCGAGTCGGCCTGACGGTGTGTTACGACCTGCGCTTTCCTGAGCTGTACAGCGAGTTGCGTGCTGCCGGTGCCGAATTGATTACGGCGCCGTCGGCCTTCACCGCGGTGACCGGCGCGGCGCATTGGGACGTGCTGATTCGCGCACGGGCCATCGAGACTCAGTGCTACATATTGGCGGCAGCACAGGGCGGGACCCATCCGGGACCGCGAGAAACTTTCGGGCATGCGGCGATCATCGACCCATGGGGTCGTGTGCTGGCGCATCAGGATCAAGGCGAAGCGGTGTTGTTGGCCGAACGCGATATCGACGAACAAGCGTCCATCCGGGCGCGCATGCCGGTGGTGAGCCATCGGCGGTTTTTCTCGCAGGGCGCACAGCGACCTGCTTCAGAACACGAATTTAAGGCGTAAACCTATGAGCGAGTTGTTGTCCTCAGTCAGTGATCACTTGTTGGCCCCGGGCGGTGTGACCCTCGAGAGCCTGCAAGGCGTGCTCGGCGATCTGGCCGGTCCGGGCATCGATGCGGCCGACCTGTATTTCCAGGGGCAGATCTCCGAGTCCTGGGCGCTGGAAGACGGCATCGTCAAGGAAGGCAGCTTCAACCTCGACCAGGGTGTCGGTGTGCGTGCGCAATCCGGCGAAAAGACCGGTTTTGCCTACAGCAACGCAATTACCCTCGAAGCCCTCGGTGCTGCGGCCCGTGCCGCGCGTTCGATTTCCCGTGCCGGGCAGAACGGCAAAGTGCAGGCGTTTACCACGCAGGACGTTGCCCAGTTGTACGCGCCGGATAACCCGCTGGAAGTGCTGAGCCGTGCGGAGAAGGTCGAACTGCTCAAGCGCATCGACGTCGCCACCCGCGCCCTCGATCCACGGATTCAGCAGGTCAGTGTGAGCATGGCCGGGGTCTGGGAACGGATTCTGGTGGCGTCCACCGATGGCGGTCTGGCGGCCGATGTGCGGCCGCTGGTGCGTTTCAATGTCAGTGTGATCGTTGAACAGAATGGCCGTCGCGAGCGCGGCGGGCACGGCGGTGGCGGGCGTACCGATTACCGGTATTTCCTCGCCGAAGACCGCGCCATGGGCTATGCCCGTGAGGCGTTGCGTCAGGCCCTGGTGAACCTGGAAGCGATTCCGGCACCGGCCGGCACTTTGCCGGTGGTGTTAGGTTCGGGCTGGTCCGGTGTGCTGCTGCACGAAGCAGTCGGCCACGGTCTGGAAGGCGACTTCAACCGCAAGGGCAGCTCTGCCTACAGCGGGCGCATGGGCGAAATGGTTGCATCCAAACTCTGCACCATCGTTGATGACGGCACGTTGGCCGGTCGTCGCGGTTCGCTGAGCGTCGACGACGAAGGTACGCCGACCGAGTGCACCACGCTGATCGAAAACGGTGTGCTCAAGGGCTACATGCAGGACAAGCTCAACGCGCGGCTGATGGGGGTGGCCCGTACTGGCAACGGTCGTCGCGAATCCTATGCGCATCTGCCGATGCCACGGATGACCAACACCTACATGCTTGGCGGGGAAAGCGATCCGGCGGAAATCATCGCTTCGGTGAAGAGAGGCATCTACTGCGCCAACCTTGGCGGCGGTCAAGTCGATATCACCAGCGGCAAGTTCGTGTTCTCTACCAGCGAGGCGTACCTGATCGAAGACGGCAAGATCACCGCGCCGGTCAAAGGCGCGACGTTGATCGGCAACGGCCCCGAGGCGATGAGCCGGGTGTCGATGGTCGGTAACGATCTGGCGCTGGACAGCGGTGTGGGGACGTGTGGCAAGGACGGACAGTCGGTGCCGGTGGGTGTCGGTCAGCCGACGCTGAAGATCGATGCGATTACCGTGGGTGGCACGGGCGCATAAGACGAGGCGGAGCTTCGGGTGGCACGCAGGGCGGCCACCCGATGACGAATATCAACGCAGGCCGCGTTGCGTATCGTCCAGCTCGCGGATGTACTTGAAGATTTTACGGCTGGAAGCAGGCGGTTTGTTTTGCGCAACCTCGTGCTGGGCCTGACGGATCAGGGAACGCAATTGCTGGCGATCGGCGTCAGGGTACTCGACGACGAATTTCTCCAGTACGGCATCGTCACCGGCGATCAGGCGGTCACGCCAGCGTTCGAGATTGTGGAAACGCTCGTTGTACTGACGGGTAGAGGCATCGAGTTGATCGAGCAGGGTCAGAATGGCGTCAGTGTCCTGATCGCGCATCAGTTTGCCGATGAACTGCAGGTGCCGTTTACGCGCGATATTCGCGGTGTGCTTGGGCGCATCGGCCAGTGCTCGACGCAAGGCGTCGGTCAACGGCAGTTTTGCCTGCAAGTCGGGCTTGAGTGTTGTAAGGCGCTCGCCCAGGTCAACCAGAGCATGCAGCTCGCGTTTGACCTGAGATTTGCTTTTTTCTCCCGTATCGAGGGAGTCGTCGTAAGAATCAACCATGGTGGCAGTCCGCAAAGAAACGCCGCCATGATAACCAGTCGGGGGCCGCTTGTCCGGCCCGGTCGCTCGATGACCCCAGCCGAAAGCAGAATTTGAGTGGAGATGAGCATGAGTGCAGTTGAAAGCGTCGGCCCGCAGGCATTGCCGGCACTGCAGGAACAGGTCGAGCAGATCATCGCCGAGGCCAAGCGTCAGGGCGCCAGCGCCTGTGAAGTCGCGGTGTCGCTGGAGCAAGGCTTGTCGACGTCGGTGCGTCAGCGTGAAGTCGAAACGGTCGAATTCAACCGCGATCAGGGCTTTGGCATCACCCTGTACGTCGGCCAGCGCAAAGGCTCGGCCAGTACGTCGGCGACCGGACCGGACGCGATTCGCGAAACCGTCGCCGCCGCATTGGCGATTGCCAGACACACCTCGGAAGACGAAGCCTCGGGCCTGGCCGATGCGGCACTGATGGCCAAGGATCTGCAGGATTTCGACCTGTTCCACGAATGGGACATCACCCCGGAGCAGGCGATCGAGAAGGCCCTGCTCTGTGAAGCCGCGGCGTTCGATGCCGATGCGCGGATCAAGAATGCTGACGGCACCACCCTCAGCACCCATCAGGGCTGCCGGGTTTACGGCAACAGCCACGGTTTCATCGGTGGCTACGCCTCGACGCGGCATAGCCTGAGTTGCGTCATGATCGCCGAGGCCGATGGCCAGATGCAGCGCGATTATTGGTACGACGTGAACCGTCAGGGCAGTTTGCTGGCGGATCCGGTGAGTATCGGCCAGCGTGCCGCGCAACGGGCGGCGAGCCGCCTGGGCGCGCGTCCGGTGCCGACCTGCGAGGTGCCAGTGCTGTTTTCTGCAGAACTGGCGGGTGGTTTGTTCGGCAGTTTCCTGTCGGCGGTGTCCGGCGGCAGTCTGTACCGCAAATCGTCGTTCCTTGAAGGCACGCTGGGGCAGAAGCTGTTCCCGGAATGGCTGACCATCGACGAGCGTCCGCACTTGATGCGTGCGATGGGCAGCGCCTCGTACGACGGTGATGGTCTGGCAACGTATGCCAAACCGTTCGTCGAAAAGGGTGAGTTGGTCTCGTACATCCTTGGCACGTACTCCGGGCGCAAGCTGGGCATGCCGAGCACCGCCAACGCCGGCGGTGTGCACAACCTGTTCGTCACCCATGGTGAAGAAGACCAGGCGGCGCTGCTGCGGCGCATGGGCCGTGGGCTGTTGGTCACCGAATTGATGGGCCACGGCTTGAATATGGTCACCGGCGACTATTCGCGCGGGGCAGCGGGTTTCTGGGTCGAGAACGGCGAAATCCAGTTCGCGGTGCAGGAAGTGACCATCGCCGGCAACATGCGCGACATGTTCAAGCAGATTGTCGCGGTCGGTAATGATCTGGAGCTGCGCAGCAATATCCGCACCGGTTCGGTGTTGATTGAGCGCATGACGGTGGCAGGCAGCTAAGCTCGGCCCGTCACACACAAAAAGGCGCGCCATCCCTCTGGGTGGCGCGCCTTTTTTTGTAGCGCACAAATCCCGCTCCCACCATTTGATGCACAACCCATGCTTGTTTTGGTTCTCATTATCATTTAATAATAAATCTCATCTTAGAATGAGTCCCGGATCATGAGTTCTGCCCTGCACGAGCAGCCGTACCTCGAAAGCTGGCGCTGGATGAGTCGCCAGATCCGTTGCGCGATGGATTCCGACGAGCCGCGCCTGATCGAACACTACCTCGCCGAAGGCCGGTACCTGGCCTGTTGTACGGCAACTTCTCCGTGGACCATCGCTGAAACTTCCTTCCGTCTGCTGCTCGACACGGCCACCGACATCGCCTTGCCGTGGCATTGGCGCAGCCTGTGTCTCGATCAAGCCTGGCGCCCATTGCGGGACATGGAGCGCCTGTCGCTGTGCGTCTGCCGGCTCCAGCGCTGGCAACGCTACACCTGGCAGCTCGCGACCTGTGAGTTGCTTCCCTCGATTTCTCTCATTGACCGGGTACAAGGATTTTCAGATGACCAAGACACGTATTGAGCGTGACAGCATGGGCGAACTGCAGGTGCCGGTGGACGCTCTCTACGGCGCACAGACCCAGCGCGCCGTGGATAACTTCCCGATCAGCGGCAAGCCGATGCCGAGACAATTCATCCGCGCGCTGATTCTGGCGAAAGCTGCGGCCGCCCGCGCCAACGTTGAACTCAACCAGCTCAGCGCCGCCCAGGGCAAGGCCATCAGTGACGCCGCCCAAGGTTTGCTCGAAGGTGATTTCATGCAGCATTTTCCGGTGGATATCTTCCAGACCGGTTCTGGCACCAGTTCCAACATGAACGCCAACGAAGTGCTCGCGACCCTCGCCAGCCGTCTGCTCGACGAGCCGGTCAATCCCAATGATCACGTCAACTGCGGCCAGAGCAGCAATGACATCATCCCGACCACCATTCACGTCAGTGCCGCCCTGGCGTTGCACGAACAACTGCTGCCGGCGCTGCTGCACCTGGTGCAGGTGATCGAAAAGAAAGCCGCGCAAGTGCATCACCACGTCAAAACCGGGCGCACGCATTTGATGGACGCGATGCCCGTGCGCATGAGCCAGGTGTTGAACGGTTGGGCGCAGCAGCTCAAGGCCAACATCAGCCATCTGCAGGATTTGCTGCCGAGCCTGCAATGTCTGGCGCAGGGCGGCACGGCGGTGGGCACCGGGATCAACGCGCATCCCGAGTTTGCCGCCTGTTTCAGCCGTCAACTCAGCCAATTGACCCATGTGCAGTTCACGCCGGGTAAGGACCTGTTCGCGCTGATCGGCTCGCAAGACACCGCCGTCGCCGTCTCCGGCCAGCTCAAGGCCACCGCCGTGTCACTGATGAAAATCGCCAACGACCTGCGCTGGATGAACTCCGGCCCGCTCGCCGGCCTTGGCGAAATCGAGCTTGAAGGCCTGCAACCCGGCTCGTCGATCATGCCGGGCAAGGTCAATCCGGTGATTCCGGAAGCCACCGCCATGGTCGCCGCGCAAGTGATCGGCAACGACTCGGTGATCACCATCGCCGGGCAGTCGGGCAATTTCGAGCTGAATGTGATGCTGCCGATCATTGCCCAGAACCTGCTGAGCAGCATCGAACTGCTGGCCAATTCCAGCCGTCTGCTCGGTGACAAGGCCATCGCCAGCTTCAAGGTCAACGAGTCGCGGCTCAAGGAAGCGCTGGCGCGCAACCCGATTCTGGTCACCGCACTCAACCCGATCATCGGTTACCAGAAAGCTGCGGAAATCGCCAAGCAGGCCTACAAGCAGGGGCGCCCGGTGATCGACGTCGCGCTGGAACACACCAACCTGTCGCGCAGCCAACTGGAAGAGTTGCTCAATCCCGAGAAACTCACCGCCGGCGGCGTGTAAATCCCGTAACCGCTTTGGAGGTTCACCATGGAGCACTGGAAACGCACGATCGAACGGGCCAATCGCTGCTTCATGCTGGGCGAGCTGATCGATGCTCGTGAGGCTTATCTGCAAGCGCTGGCCCTGGCGCAAGTGTTGTTCGAGCGCTGGCCTGATGCCGATGAAGCGGTGGCGGCCTGCGTCATCTCCCACCACAACCTGGCGGATCTGCACCTGCGCCTGAATCAGCCGGAGGAAAGCGCCGAATATCTCTGCGCGATCCACCAACGGCTGTTGCAGACCATGCAGGACGAGCGCCTGCGCATGGCCCTGCGGGAAGCGGCACTGCGCCAGAGCAGCAAGACCTATGTCGAACTGCTGAATTTCATCAGCGAACACGGCGAGTACCCGCGTACCCAGCGTCTGCTGCATCCCGACACCGGCAATGCGCGCCGTGCGCCTGCCACCCATCACCATGGAGTTCATTGAAATGGCTTTTACCTTGCCTGCCTTGCCTTACGCCTACGATGCGCTGGAACCGCACATCGACGCGCAGACCATGGAGATTCATTACACCAAGCATCACCAGACCTACATCAACAACCTCAACGCAGCGATTGAAGGTACCGAGTTTGCCGAGTGGCCGGTCGAGAAACTGGTCGCCAGTGTTCAACAACTGCCGGAAAAACTCCGTGCGGCGGTCATCAATCAGGGCGGCGGACACGCCAACCATTCGCTGTTCTGGGAAGTCATGGCGCCCAACGGCGGCGGTAAGCCGGAAGGTGCGCTGGCCGAAGCCATCAATGAGCAACTGGGCGGCCTCGACAGTTTCAAAGAAGCGTTCACCAAGGCTGCGCTGACCCGCTTCGGCAGTGGCTGGGCCTGGCTCAGCGTCACGCCGGAGAAAAAACTGCTGGTGGAGAGCAGCGGCAACCAGGACAGCCCGTTGATGAACGGCAACACACCGATTCTCGGTCTGGACGTCTGGGAGCACGCCTATTACCTGCGCTACCAGAACCGTCGCCCGGAGTACATCAGCGCGTTCTACAACGTGATCAATTGGCCTGAAGTCGCTGCGCGCTATCGGGCCGCACTGGTGTAAGCCTTCTACAAAAACCATCCAGGGTTGACTATGGGCACTGAAACACTGGCGATCGGCAGTGGGCGTATGTTTCGTTACGCGGTGGGATCGCTATTGCTGCTGGCGGGCATGACCTTGCTGGTCGCCCACGGACTGCAATGGCTGGAGCTTGAACCGAGACTGTCGCGGGCCTTGCAGGGTGGAGCGCTCTGCGCCTTGGGCACCGCGCTCGGCGCGGTGCCGGTGCTGGTGATTCGCAACATGCCGCAGGCGCTTGGCGATACCTTGCTCGGCTTCGGTGCCGGGGTGATGCTGGCGGCGACGGCGTTTTCGCTGATCGTGCCAGGCATCGCCGCTGCAGAAGGTCTTGGCTTGACCCCGTGGGCTGCGAGCGGGCTGATCTGCTTCGGCATCATGCTCGGGGCGTTCGGCCTGTTTCTGGTCGATCGCAAGGTCTCGGGAGTTTCACCGGAAATGCTCGTTGGCACTGTCGAGCATCCAGTGATTGCGCCACGGATCTGGCTGTTCGTGTTCGCCATCATTGCCCATAACATCCCGGAAGGCATGGCGGTCGGCGTTTCCGCCGGCGGCGGCATGCCCGATGCCGACAGCCTGGCCATGGGCATTGCCCTGCAGGATGTGCCGGAAGGTCTGGTGATTGCGCTGGTACTGGCCGGGGCGGGAATGTCACGGGGCAAAGCGTTTCTGATCGGCGCGGCGTCAGGTCTGGTCGAGCCGGTGTTTGCACTGCTCTGTGCGTGGCTGGTCAGCCTGGCGGAGTTGTTATTGCCATTGGGGCTGGCACTGGCGGCGGGGGCGATGTTGCTGGTGGTGACTCACGAAGTAATCCCGGAGTCGCGACGCAATGGTCATGACAAGCTGGCCAGTCTTGGCTTGTTGGTCGGCTTCTGTTTGATGATGGTGATGGATACGGCGTTGGGTTGAAGAGATCAAAAGATCGCAGCCTCGGCAGCACCTACAGGGGGATATGTGCGCTGTGGGCTGCGATGGCCTTGGTGGCTTTCAACCACCTTCGTCGAAGTAGTTATTGATCAACGCCACCAGCGCATCCAGCGCTTCCTGTTCCTGATGGCCTTCGGTACTCAGATAGATTTTGGTGCCCTTGCCGGCAGCCAGCATCATCATCGCCATGATGCTTTTGCCATCGACCGTGGTCTCCGGTGTGCGACCCACTCTGATCGTGCAATCGGGATATTGGCCGGCCACGCCAACGAACTTGGCGGACGCGCGGGCATGCAAGCCCAGTTTATTGATGATTTCGATTTCCAGAGCAGGCATCGCGGTGTGAATCCTTTAAGTGAGGTCGCGGTGGCGAACCTGGACGTTCTTCAGGGTTTTCTGCAGGGCCTGACCCAGGCGTTCGGTCAGGTAGACGGAGCGGTGATGCCCGCCGGTGCAGCCAATGGCAATGGTGACGTAGGCGCGGTTACTCGCGGCGAAGCGCGGCAGCCACTTGTGCAGATAGCTGAAGATGTCCTGAAACATCTCCTCGACTTCCGGTTGCGCCGCCAGGTACTCGGCCACGGGTGCGTCCAGCCCGGACTGCGCGCGCAGCTCCGGTTTCCAGTAAGGATTGGGCAGGCAGCGGACGTCGAACACCAGGTCCGCATCCACCGGCATCCCGCGCTTGAAGCCGAATGACTCGACCAGAAAGGCCGTTCCCGGCTCCGGCTGGTTCAGCAGGCGCAACTTGATGGTGTCGCGCAACTGGTAGAGGTTGAGGTTGGTGGTGTTGATTTTCAGGTCGGCCAGATCGGCAATCGGGCCGAGGAGAGCGGTTTCATCACTGATCGCTTCGGCCAACGAACGATTGGCCGTGCTCAAAGGGTGGCGGCGACGGGTTTCCGAAAAACGCTTGAGCAGGGTTTCTTCGTCGGCATCCAGGTACAACACATCGCACTGGATGTGGCGGCTGCGGACTTCTTCAAGCAGCTCCGGAAAGCGCGACAGATGGCTGGGCAGGTTGCGCGCATCAATCGACACGGCCACCAGCGGTTGCGCCAGCTCGGTATGAATCAGCGCGCGTTCGGCCAGTTCCGGCAGCAGGCCGGCTGGCAGGTTGTCGATGCAGTAATAGCCGTTGTCCTCAAGGACATCCAGGGCGGTGCTTTTACCCGAGCCGGAGCGGCCGCTGACAATGATCAAGCGCATGATTAGTGACCGTTCTGCTCGCTCAGGACGACCTGATACAAGGCTTCGTTACTCGATGCGCTGCGCAGTTTTTCACGAACTTCCTTGCGATCGAGCATGCTGGCGATCTGGCGCAGTAATTCCAGGTGAGCATCGGTGGCAGCTTCCGGCACCAGCAGGACGAACAGCAGGTCAACCGGAGCGCCGTCGATGGCATCGAAATCGATGGGTGCATCAAGGTGCATCAATGCGCTGATTGGCGCTTCGCAACCCTTGAGGCGGCAATGAGGAATGGCGATGCCGTTACCAAAACCGGTGGAACCGAGTTTTTCACGGGCAATCAACGCCTCGAAGACATCTTGCATCTCCAGATCAGGCACTTCACGGGCGATCAGGTTGGCAATCTGTTCGAGGGCTTTCTTTTTACTGCCGCCCGGCACGTTCACGAGGGAACGGCCGGGGGTCAGGATACTTTCAAGTCGGATCATGGAGTAGGGGGGTTATCGACCGGTAGCGCCCTGGAGCAGGCTCTGGGTCTTTTCCTTATGCTTTTTGAGTTGGCGATCCAGCTTGTCGGTGAGTGAGTCGATCGCAGCATACATATCAGTATCTTCTGCGTTGGCGACCACTTCGCTGCCGGGAATATGCAAGGTGGCTTCGATTTTCTGCTTCAGCTTTTCGACGCACATCGTGACTTGCACGTTGGTGATCTTGTCGAAATGGCGCTCTAATCGTTGAAGTTTCTCATTGATGTAATCGCGCAGAGGTTCGGTCACTTCCAGTTGGTGTCCACTGATGTTGACTTGCATACAGCTTCTCCTTCGTTGCCAGTGCATAAAGCGGCAGGCTGGATAGCCTGCCACTGGAACGCTGTAACGTGGCTTACATCAACCGCTTGCGTTCGCTCGAAGGCGCGATCCCGAGGGATTCGCGGTACTTGGCGACGGTGCGGCGAGCCACCTGAATGCCTTGTGCCTCCAGTAAACCAGCGATCTTGCTGTCACTCAACGGCTTTTTCTGATTTTCCGCGGCAACCAGTTTTTTGATGATCGCGCGGATCGCCGTGGACGAGCATTCGCCGCCTTCGGAGGTGCTGACGTGGCTGGAGAAAAAGTATTTCAGTTCATAAATACCGCGCGGGGTATGCATGAATTTCTGCGTGGTCACCCGGGAAATCGTCGATTCGTGCATGCCTACCGCTTCAGCGATGTCATGCAGGACCAGCGGTTTCATGGCCTCGTCGCCGTACTCCAGAAAGCCGCGCTGATGCTCGACGATCTGCGTGGCAACTTTCATCAGGGTCTCGTTGCGGCTCTGCAGGCTCTTGATGAACCAGCGGGCTTCCTGCAACTGATTGCGCATGAAGGTGTTGTCGGCACTGGTGTCGGCGCGACGGACGAAACCGGCGTACTGCGCGTTGACCCGCAGGCGTGGCACTGATTCCTGGTTCAGTTCGACCAGCCAGCGCTCGTTGTCCTTGCGCACGATGACGTCCGGTACCACGTATTCGGCTTCGGTCGATTCGATCTGTGAACCGGGACGCGGATTGAGGCTTTGCACCAGTTCGATGACCTGGCGCAGCTCGTCTTCCTTGAGCTTCATGCGGCGCATCAACTGGCTGTAATCCCGGCTGCCGAGCAGGTCGATGTAATCGGTGACCAGGCGTTTGGCTTCCGCGAGCCACGGCGTCTTGGCGGGCAACTGGCGCAGTTGCAGCAGCAGGCATTCACCGAGGTTGCGCGCACCGATACCGGCCGGCTCGAATTGCTGGATGCGGTGCAGGACGGCTTCGATTTCGTCCAGTTCGATATCCAGCTCCGGGTCGAATGCCTCGAGAATCTCTTCAAGGGTCTCGTCCAGGTAGCCCTGGTTGTTGATGCAGTCGATCAGCGTCACGGCGATCAGGCGATCGGTGTCGGACATCGGGGCAAGATTGAGTTGCCACAACAAGTGGCTTTGCAGGCTCTCGCCGGCAGAAGTGCGGGTGGTGAAATCCCACTCGTCATCATCGCTGCTGGGCAGGCTGCTGGCGCTGGTCTGGTAGACGTCTTCCCACGCGGTGTCGACCGGCAGCTCGTTGGGGATGCGCTCGTTCCATTCGCCCTCCTCGAGGTTGTCCACCGTCGGGGCGGATTCCTGGTAGGAAGGTTCCTGGATTTCGGTATTGGGCTTGTGTTCGGCGTTGTCGGCCAGCGGGTCGGAGTTGTCGAAGTCGTCGCCTTCTTCCTGGCGTTCGAGCATCGGATTGGATTCCAGGGCCTCCTGGATTTCCTGTTGCAGATCCAGGGTCGACAATTGGAGCAGGCGGATGGCCTGTTGCAGCTGCGGTGTCATCGTCAGCTGCTGGCCCATTCTCAAGACTAGCGATGGTTTCATGGCAGGGGCTTAACACCTTATTCGCCGGCGCTATGCGCCATCCACTACAGGGCGCCGAAGCGCCAAACTTAAGCAAATTATATGCCTGAAACTGAAGTGTTTGCCTAGAGCGCTGTAACAATTAAAACGTATAAAAAACTGCTTCAACGATACAGCGCCCTCGCGAACCACCGGGACGTCGCGCTTACAGGCGGAACTCGTGACCCAGATACACTTCTTTGACCAGATCGTTGGCCAGAATGGTTTCTGCGTCGCCTTCGGCAATCAACTGGCCGTCGTTGACGATGTAAGCGGTTTCGCAGATGTCCAGCGTCTCGCGGACGTTGTGGTCGGTGATCAGTACGCCGATGCCCTTGGCCTTGAGATGGTGGATGATCTGCTTGATGTCGCCGACCGAGATCGGGTCGACACCGGCGAACGGTTCGTCGAGCAGGATGAACTTCGGTGCAGTCGCCAGGGCGCGGGCGATTTCCACCCGGCGGCGTTCACCACCGGACAGGCTCATGCCGAGGTTGTCGCGGATGTGGCTGATGTGGAATTCCTGCAGCAGGCTTTCCAGCTCCTTGCGACGGCCTGCCTTGTCGAGTTCCGGGCGGGTCTCGAGGATGGCCATGATGTTGTCGGCCACCGACAGTTTGCGGAAGATCGACGCTTCTTGCGGCAGATAGCCGATACCTGCCTTGGCACGACCGTGCATCGGCTGGTGGCTGACGTCCAGATCGTCGATCAGTACGCGGCCCTGATCGGCCTGCACCAGGCCGACGATCATGTAGAAGCACGTCGTCTTGCCGGCGCCGTTAGGGCCGAGCAGGCCGACGATCTGGCCGCTGTCGATCGACAGGCTGACGTCACGCACGACCTGGCGGCTTTTATAGGCCTTGGCCAGGTGCTGAGCTTTCAGAGTTGCCATTACTGGGTTTTCTCGTCGGTTTTCTTCTTCGGCTGGATCACCATGTCGATACGCGGACGCGATTCGGTGACCTTGCTGCCGGTCGCGCGACCGGCGCTGGCGAGTTTCTTCACGGTGTCGTAGACGATTTTCTCGCCCTGGGTGGTGTTGTTGTCCTTGTCGACAACCTTGGCCTTGTCGATCAGTACGACGCGATTCTGCGCGGCATGGTACTGGATCGTCACGCCCCAGCCCTGAACCGGCTTGGTGTCGCCAGCGGTCTGCAGTTGTTCGAAGTAGGCGAGGTTGCCCACCGAGGTCACCACGTCGATATCACCGCTCGGGGTACGAGTGATGGTCACGGTGTTACCGGTCACCTTCATCGAGCCCTGGGTGATGATCACGTCACCTTTATAGGTGGCGATGCCGTTCTTGTCGTCCAGTTGGGCGTCGTCGGCCTGGATGCGGATTGGTTGCTGCTGATCGTTCGGCAGAGCCCAGGCGCTCACGCTTCCCAGTGCTGCGCCCAGACTGAGCAAAATAGGGAGGGTTTTAACGAGCCTCATACTGTCCTCTTACGTTCGATAGCAGGTGTATCCTGCTTTCCTTCAGATACGCTTTCATGCCTACGCCAGTCGATACACCGCCAGCGCCGTCGATTCTAACGGGTTGCTCGGTCTGCGCATATTGGTCCTGTGGGAACACTGTCATGCGCGTGGAGGTGACCAGCAGATCGCGGTTCTTCTCATCGGTGCGCTTGATGCGCACAGAATCGATCAATTCGACCTGAGTACCGCCCGAATTCACTTCGCCGCGCTCGCTGGTCACGTGCCACGGAAATTCCGTGCCGCGGTACATGTTCAGGTCGGGCTTGGTGACCAGGGTGATGTCGGTGGCCTTTACGTGCTCGGCCTTGTCGGAGGTCATTTCGTACTGCACCTTGCCGTCCGGCAGGTATTGCAGGGTATGCGTGTTGGTCGCATACCAGTCGATCGGGTTCTCGATGGACGTGACCGCAGGCTTGTCGAGGAAGCGCCCCGGGCTGATGTTCCAGTAACCGACCGCTGCGAATAGCGCCGCGATGCAGCCGAACAGCAGGAAATTGCGAAATTTTTTGCTAAACATGGTTTGGCTCACAGGTACGCGGCGTTGGCCGCATCGAGGCGGCCCTGGGCGCGCAGGATCAATTCGCAGAATTCGCGGGCGGCACCTTCGCCACCACGTGCCCGGGTCACGCCATGAGCGTGTTCACGCACGAAGTCGGCGGCATTCGCCACGGCCATGCCGAGGCCGACGCGGCGAATCACCGGCAGGTCAGGCAGGTCGTCACCGAGGTAGGCCACCTGCTCATAGCTTAGGCCCAGTTCTTCAAGCAGGCCGTCGAGAACGACCAGTTTGTCTTCGCGGCCCTGAAACAGGTGGGGAATCCCCAGGTTTTTCGCCCGACGCTCGACCACCGGGGTCTTGCGACCGCTGATGATAGCGGTCTGCACGCCGGCGTTCATCAGCATTTTGATGCCTTGGCCGTCGAGGGTGTTGAAGGTCTTGAATTCGCTGCCGTCTTCAAGGAAGTACAGGCGACCGTCGGTGAGTACGCCGTCGACGTCGAAAACCGCCAGTTTGATCGCTTTGCCGCGTTGCAGCAGATCGTTACTCATTACATCACTCCTGCGCGCAGCAGATCGGAGAGGTTGAAGGCGCCCACCGGGCGATCCTCTTCATCAACAACGACCAGTGCGTTGATTCGGTGGTCTTCCATGATTTTCAGGGCCTCGGCAGCCAGCATCTCGGGGCGGGCCGTCTTGCCGTGCGCGGTCATGACCTGGTCGATGGTGGCGCTGCGGATGTCGATGCTGCGATCCAGGGTGCGACGCAGGTCACCGTCCGTGAAGATCCCGGCGAGTTTGCCGTCGGTTTCAAGAATGACGGTCATGCCCAGACCCTTGCGGGTCATTTCCATCAGCGCGTCCTTGAGCAGGGTGCCGCGTTGCACTTGCGGCAGCTCCTGACCGGCGTGCATGACGTTTTCCACTTTCAGCAACAGGCGGCGGCCAAGGGCGCCTCCCGGGTGCGAGAAAGCGAAGTCTTCAGCGGTGAAGCCACGCGCCTCCAGCAATGCCACGGCGAGGGCATCGCCCATGACCAGGGCGGCGGTGGTCGAGGACGTCGGCGCCAGGTTCAGCGGGCAGGCTTCGTGTTCGACGTGAACATTGAGGTTCACTTCGGCGGCTTTCGCCAGGGGGGAGGCCGGGTTGCCGGTCACGCTGATCAACTGGATGCCCAGTCGCTTGATCAGTGGCAGCAGGGTGACGATTTCGTTGGTCGAACCGGAGTTCGACAGGGCCAGAATCACGTCTTCGCGGGTGATCATGCCCATGTCGCCATGGCTGGCTTCGGCCGGGTGGACGAAAAATGCCGGGGTGCCGGTGCTGGCCAGGGTGGCGGCAATCTTGTTGCCGATGTGCCCGGACTTGCCCATGCCGACCACGACGACACGGCCCTTGCTGGCCAGAATCATCTCGCAAGCGCGTACGAAATCGGCGTCGATATGGGGCAACAAGCCTTGTATGGCTTCCACTTCGAGGCGAATGGTGCGTTGTGCCGATTGAATCAGGTCGCTGGTTTGGCTCATGTCAGAATCGTATAGCCCGATGAAAAGGCGGCGATTATAGCGGTTATGTGGCAAAGCCTCACGCAAGTTCGTCGTGCTTTGTCATTCCTCGTAACCAAAACCCGGAAAAAGCCCCTCAAAGCCTGTCATGTCGCTGAACACAGCCCGGTAGAGGCCTTGGGCGCTTGGGCTTTGCAGTGATATAGTTCGCCGCCAGTTCGGCCTGCCCTCGAGGTATGTGCTTTCCCAGGAAAGCCAGGCGTCCGAGTGAGAGGCTGCATCGCAAGGAGTTTAGATGAGTGCCGATAACGCTTACGCGGTCGAGCTGAAGGGAGTCTCCTTCAAGCGCGGTGCGCGCAGCATTTTCAATAACGTCGATATTCGCATCCCGCGCGGCAAGGTCACCGGCATCATGGGACCTTCCGGGTGTGGCAAGACCACGCTGCTGCGGTTGATGGGCGCACAGTTGCGTCCCGGCAGCGGCGAAGTCTGGGTCAACGGTCAGAACCTGCCGGCGCTGTCGCGCAGCGATCTGTTCGATGCGCGCAAGCACATGGGCGTGCTGTTTCAGAGCGGCGCGCTGTTTACCGATCTCGATGTCTTCGAGAACGTCGCGTTTCCCCTGCGCGTTCATACCGATCTGCCGGATGAAATGATCCGCGACATCGTTTTGCTCAAGTTGCAGGCGGTGGGTCTGCGCGGCGCCATCGATCTGATGCCCGACGAGTTGTCCGGAGGCATGAAGCGTCGTGTGGCGCTGGCCCGGGCCATTGCCCTCGACCCGCAGATCCTCATGTATGACGAACCGTTCGTCGGTCAGGACCCGATCGCCATGGGCGTGCTGGTGCGCCTGATCCGTCTGCTCAACGATGCCCTGGGGATCACCAGTATCGTGGTTTCCCACGACCTGGCCGAAACCGCCAGCATCGCCGACTACATCTATGTAGTGGGTGATGGTCAGGTGCTGGGGCAGGGCACGCCGGATGAATTGATGAACTCGGATGAACCGCGTATCCGCCAGTTCATGACCGGTAATCCCGATGGCCCGGTGCCGTACCATTTTCCAGCGACGGATTTCCGCGCAGATCTTCTGGGGAAGCGCTGATGCGCAGAATTTCATTAATAGAGCGCGTACGCCGGTTCGGCGAGTCGGCAATCGACGCCGTTGCGGTGTTCGGGCGTGCCACGCTGTTCCTGTTTCACGCCTTGCTCGGCCGTGGCGGCATCAGCGGCGGTTTCGGCCTGCTGGTCAAGCAGCTGCATTCGGTTGGCGTCATGTCGCTGGTGATCATCGTGGTCTCCGGGATTTTCATCGGCATGGTCCTGGCGCTGCAAGGCTTCAGCATTCTGTCGAGCTACGGTTCGGAGCAGGCCGTGGGGCAGATGGTTGCGTTGACCCTGCTGCGTGAACTGGGGCCGGTGGTGACCGCGCTGTTGTTCGCCGGGCGTGCCGGCTCGGCGCTGACCGCCGAAATCGGCAACATGAAATCCACCGAACAGCTTTCCAGCCTGGAAATGATCGGTGTCGACCCGCTCAAGTACATCATTGCCCCGCGGCTGTGGGCCGGTTTCATTTCCCTGCCGGTGCTGGCCATGATTTTCAGCGTGGTGGGTATCTGGGGTGGTTCGTGGGTAGCTGTCGACTGGCTGGGTGTGTATGAAGGCTCTTATTGGGCGAACATGCAGAACAGCGTGAACTTCACCAGCGATGTGCTCAACGGCGTCATCAAAAGTATCGTGTTCGCCTTCGTCGTGACCTGGATTGCCGTATTCCAAGGCTATGACTGTGAGCCCACTTCCGAGGGCATCAGTCGCGCCACCACCAAGACCGTGGTATTTGCCTCGCTGGCAGTGCTCGGCCTGGACTTTATTCTGACCGCTTTGATGTTTGGAGATTTCTGATGCAAAACCGCACCCTGGAAATCGGTGTCGGCCTGTTCCTGCTGGCAGGGATCCTGGCTTTGTTGCTGCTTGCTCTGCGGGTCAGTGGCCTGTCTCCGACTTCGACCACCGACACGTATAAACTTTATGCCTATTTCGACAATATCGCCGGTTTGACGGTCAGAGCCAAAGTGACCATGGCCGGCGTAACCATCGGCAAGGTCACGGCGATCGATCTGGATCGTGACAGCTTCACCGGTCGGGTCACGCTGCAAGTGGATAAAAAGGTCGACAACCTGCCGACTGACTCCACAGCGTCTATCCTGACCGCTGGTCTGCTGGGCGAGAAGTACATCGGTATCAGCGTAGGCGGGGAGGACACCCGTCTGAAGGATGGTGGAACCATCCACGACACGCAGTCGTCACTGGTACTGGAAGACCTGATCGGTAAATTCCTGCTCAATACCGTTAGCAAAGATGCCAAATGAGGAGCTTTTGAATGATCTCTACCTTGCGACGTGGCCTGTTGGTGTTGCTCGCGGCCTTGCCTCTGATGGCTAACGCTGCGCCCGGGCAATCCGCGCACGATCTGGTTCAGGACACTACTAACCGGATGCTTGCCGACCTGGCAGCGAACAAAGAGAAGTACAAGCAGGATCCGCAGGATTTCTACACGGCGTTGAATACCATCGTCGGTCCGGTGGTGGATGCCGAAGGCATTTCCAAAAGCATCATGACGGTCAAGTATTCGCGCAAGGCCACGCCCGCGCAGATGAAGACCTTCCAGGAAAACTTCAAGAGAGGCCTGTTCCAGTTCTACGGCAACGCTTTGCTGGAGTACAACAATCAGGGCATCACGGTTGATCCTGCCAAGGATGAGTCGGGCGATCGCACCAGCGTCGGCATGACCGTCAAGGGCAGCAATGGCGCGATCTATCCTGTGCAGTACACGCTCGAGAAGATCAGCGGCGAGTGGAAGCTGCGTAACGTGATCATCAATGGCATCAACATCGGCAAGCTGTTCCGTGACCAGTTCGCGGATGCGATGCAGCGCAATGGCAACGATCTGGACAAGACCATCAATGGTTGGGCCGGTGAAGTGGCCAAGGCCAAGGAAGCCACCGAAAAGAAACCAGCGCAATGAGTGAGGCGGCAGTTCGTATGAGTGATGTCGACGAGCTATTGCTCAGCGGAGTGCTGGATTATCGCACCGGGCCGGACTTGCGAAAGGAAGGCCAGGCGCTGATCAAATCCAGCAAGGCGTCGTCGCTGGTGATCGACTGCTCGGCGGTAAAGAAGTCCAGCAGCGTCGGCTTGTCGTTGCTGCTGTGCTTCATGCGTGATGCCCAGGCGGCCGGCAAGGCCGTCAGCATTCGCGCGATGCCCGAAGACATGCGTGAAATCGCTCAGGTCAGTGAATTGACCGAGTTGTTGGCGCACCCCTGAACCCGCATCAGTAAAATAGCCCCCCGTCAGAGTCCTGCCATGCGGGGTTCGCAGGCGCGGGGCTTTTTTGTATGATGTCCGACCCGTGCGCACAGGGCGCCGATTGAGGTTGAGCATGCAGGCCGTAGAAGTGAAGAGCTTCCTTGAAGGGAAGCTGCCAGGAACGCTGGTAGAAGTTGAAGGCGAAGGGTGCAACTTTCAGCTGAACGTGATTAGCGATGAACTGGCGGCGTTGAGCCCGGTCAAGCGTCAGCAAAGCATCTATGCCCATTTGAACCCATGGATCGCCGATGGCAGCATCCACGCGGTCACTATGAAATTTTTCAGCCGCGCGGCCTGGGCCGAGCGCACCTGAGCCCTAGGGCGTCGAGATTCTTATGGATAAATTGATTATTACCGGTGGCGCTCGTCTTGATGGCGAGATCCGCATTTCCGGGGCAAAGAACTCTGCCCTGCCGATCCTGGCCGCCACCCTGCTGTGCGATGGCCCGGTGACCGTTGGCAACCTGCCGCACCTGCACGACATCACCACCATGATCGAGTTGTTCGGTCGCATGGGCATCGAGCCGGTGATCGACGAGAAACTCAGCGTCGAAATCGACCCGCGCACCATCAAGACCCTGATCGCCCCGTACGAACTGGTGAAAACCATGCGTGCGTCGATCCTCGTGCTGGGCCCTATGGTTGCCCGTTTCGGTGAAGCCGAAGTCGCCCTGCCTGGCGGTTGCGCCATCGGTTCGCGTCCGGTCGACCTGCACATCCGTGGTCTCGAAGCCATGGGCGCGGTCATCGACGTCGAAGGCGGCTACATCAAGGCCAAGGCGCCGGAAGGCGGCCTGCGCGGTGCACACTTCTTCTTCGATACCGTCAGTGTGACCGGTACCGAAAACATCATGATGGCCGCTGCTCTGGCCAAGGGCCGCAGCGTGCTGCAGAACGCCGCTCGCGAGCCTGAAGTGGTTGACCTGGCGAACTTCCTCAACGCCATGGGCGCCAAGGTTTCCGGCGCCGGTACCGACACCATCACCATTGATGGCGTCGAGCGCCTGGGTTCGGCGTTCTACAAGGTCATGCCTGACCGTATCGAAACCGGCACCTACCTGGTGGCCGCTGCGGTCACCGGTGGCCGCGTCAAGGTCAAGGACACTGATCCGACCATTCTCGAAGCCGTTCTGGAAAAACTCCGTGAAGCCGGTGCAGAAATCACCTGCGGTGAAGACTGGATCGAGCTGAACATGCACGGCAAACGCCCGAAAGCGGTCAACGTGCGCACCGCGCCGTACCCGGCGTTCCCGACCGACATGCAGGCGCAGTTCATCTCGCTCAACGCCATTGCCGAAGGCACCGGTGCCGTGATCGAGACGATCTTCGAAAACCGTTTCATGCACGTGTACGAATTGCACCGCATGGGCGCCAAGATCCAGGTCGAAGGCAACACTGCCATCGTCACCGGTACCGAAATCCTCAAGGGTGCGCCAGTGATGGCGACCGACCTGCGGGCGTCGGCCAGTCTGGTGATCTCGGCACTGATGGCCGAAGGCGATACCCTGATCGATCGCATCTACCACATCGACCGTGGTTACGAGTGCATCGAAGAAAAACTGCAGATGCTGGGCGCCAAGATCCGTCGCGTTCCGGGCTGATGCTGCATCGGGACACAGGGACGTGTCCGCTGAGTTCGTTTTGAGTCGAGCCGGTTTCCGGCTCGATGTGTGTCCGGCGCCGATTGCGACCGGACATGAGTACCTTGATAAGGACTGACGTTTCCCATGTTGACCATCGCACTGTCCAAGGGCCGAATCCTTGACGACACCCTGCCGCTTCTCGCCGAAGCGGGCATCGTGCCGACCGAGAATCCGGACAAGAGCCGCAAGCTGATCATCCCCACGACCCAGGACGACGTTCGTCTGCTGATCGTGCGCGCCACTGACGTGCCGACCTATGTCGAGCATGGCGCGGCCGACCTCGGCGTGGCCGGCAAGGACGTGCTGATGGAATACAGCGGCCAGGGCCTTTACGAGCCACTGGACTTGCAGATTGCCCAGTGCAAGCTGATGACCGCCGGCAAGATTGGCGCAGCTGAGCCTAAAGGCCGTCTGCGCGTGGCGACCAAGTTCGTCAACGTTGCCAAGCGTTACTACGCCGAACAGGGCCGTCAGGTCGACATCATCAAGCTCTACGGCTCGATGGAGCTGGCACCGCTGATTGGTCTGGCCGACAAGATCATCGACGTGGTCGATACCGGCAACACCCTGCGCGCCAACGGCCTGGAACCTCAGGAACTGATCGCCACGATCAGCTCGCGCCTGGTGGTCAACAAGGCTTCGATGAAGATGCAGCACGCCCGGATCCAGGCGTTGATCGATACCCTGCGCAAGGCAGTGGAATCGCGACACCGCGGCTGATGTACCTGCGCGACCTTGAGTCGCGCCCGTCTATCCGCCTCATAGCCAGAATCTCAGGTGCCCAAGCGGAAACGACTGCTAAGTTAGGGCGCCTGAGTTTTTGCCATTCCTATGAGGCTCTCGCTATGACCGCACCGACTGCAATTCGCCGACTCAACGCTGCTGACCCGGATTTCGCGCATCATCTGGATCATCTGCTGAGCTGGGAAAGTGTGTCTGACGACTCGGTCAATCAGCGCGTGCTGGACATCATCAAGGCTGTGCGCGAGCGCGGTGATGCGGCGCTGGTCGAGTTCACCCAGAAATTCGACGGCCTTGAAGTCGCCTCGATGGCTGACCTGATCCTGCCGCGCGAGCGCCTGGAGCTGGCCCTGACCCGCATCACCGTGGCGCAACGCGAAGCGCTGGAAAAAGCCGCAGCGCGCGTGCGCAGCTACCACGAAAAACAGAAACAGGACTCCTGGAGCTACACCGAAGCCGACGGTACGGTGCTGGGCCAGAAGGTCACGCCACTGGATCGTGCCGGCCTCTACGTGCCGGGCGGCAAGGCGTCGTACCCGTCGTCGGTGCTGATGAACGCGATTCCGGCCAAGGTCGCCGGCGTGAACGAAGTGGTCATGGTCGTGCCGACCCCGCGCGGTGAAATCAATGAGCTGGTGCTGGCGGCGGCGTGCATCGCCGGCGTCGACCGGGTATTCACCATCGGCGGTGCGCAGGCGGTTGCCGCGCTGGCTTACGGCACCGAAAGCGTGCCGCAAGTGGACAAGGTCGTCGGCCCGGGCAACATCTATGTCGCCACCGCCAAGCGCCACGTGTTCGGTCAGGTTGGTATCGACATGATTGCCGGCCCGTCCGAGATTCTCGTGGTGTGCGACGGCCAGACCGATCCGGACTGGATCGCCATGGACCTGTTCTCCCAGGCCGAACACGACGAAGACGCCCAGGCGATTCTGGTCAGCCCCGACGCCGGGTTCCTCGACAAGGTGGCCGCGAGCATCGACAAGCTGCTGCCGACCATGGACCGCGCGACCATCATCGAAACCTCGATCAACGGTCGCGGCGCGCTGATTCACGTGCGTGACATGGCGCAAGCCATCGAAGTCGCCAACCGCATCGCCCCGGAGCACCTGGAGCTGTCGGTGGCCGACCCGCAGGCCTGGCTGCCGCAGATCCGTCACGCCGGCGCGATCTTCATGGGCCGTCACACCTCCGAGGCGCTGGGCGACTATTGCGCCGGCCCGAACCACGTGCTGCCGACCTCCGGCACCGCGCGTTTCTCCTCGCCGCTGGGTGTGTATGACTTCCAGAAACGTTCGTCGATCATCTTCTGCTCCGAAGCCGGTGCTTCCGAGCTGGGCAAGACCGCATCGGTGCTGGCCCGTGGCGAATCCCTGAGCGCGCACGCACGCAGCGCTGAATACCGCATCAAAGACCAAGACTTTCTTCAAGGGCAAGGGGAATGAACATGAGTAAATTCTGGAGCCCGTTCGTCAAGGATCTGGTGCCTTACGTGCCAGGCGAGCAGCCGAAGCTGACCAGACTGGTCAAGCTCAACACCAACGAAAACCCCTACGGCCCGTCGCCAAAAGCCCTGGCGGCGATGCAGACCGAACTCAACGACAACCTGCGTCTGTACCCGGACCCGAACAGCGATCTGCTGAAAACCGCCGTCGCCAACTACTACGGCGTGCAGAGCAATCAGGTGTTCCTCGGCAACGGTTCGGACGAAGTGCTGGCGCACATCTTCCACGGTCTGCTGCAACACGAGCAGCCACTGCTGTTCCCGGATATCAGCTACAGCTTCTATCCGGTGTATTGCGGTCTGTACGGCATCCAGTTCGATGCCGTGCCGCTGGACGCGCAGTTCCAGATCAACCCGGCGGACTACGCCAAGCCGAACGGCGGGATCATTTTCCCGAACCCGAACGCGCCGACCGGTTGCCTGCTGGCACTGGAGGCGGTCGAGCAGATTCTGAAGGCCAGCCCGGATTCGGTGGTGGTCGTGGATGAGGCGTACATCGACTTCGGCGGCGAGACGGCGATCAGTCTGGTTGACCGTTATCCGAACCTGCTGGTAACGCAGACGCTGTCCAAGTCGCGCTCGCTGGCCGGGCTGCGCGTGGGTCTGGCGGTGGGGCATCCAGATCTGATCGAAGCGCTGGAGCGGATCAAGAACAGCTTCAACTCTTATCCGCTGGATCGCCTGGCGATTGTCGGTGCGGCAGCAGCGTTCGAAGATCGCGAGTATTTCGACAAGACTTGCCGTCTGGTGATCGAGAGCCGCGAGTGGGTGATCGCGCAATTGCAGGCCAAGGGTTTTGAAGTGTTGCCGTCGGCGGCCAACTTCATTTTTGCGCGGCACCCGCAGCATGATGCGGCGGGTCTGGCAGCGAAGTTGCGTGAGCAGGGCGTGATTGTGCGGCACTTCAAGCAGGAGCGGATTGCGCAGTTCCTGCGGATTTCGATCGGTACGCCGGAGCAGAACCAGGCGCTGATCGTTGGGCTTGGCGAGCTCTAAAAGCAAAGCCCTCACCCTGACCCTCTCCCAAAGGGAGAGGGGACTGATTGCGGGATATTGCAGAGTTTCGCCGACGTGAAAGTGCTGTGCCGAATCCCTAATCGACTTGATCTTTCAGGTCGATGTATCCCGCAAGACAACCCGGTCGGCCCTCTTTCTCGAAGGGAGAGGGGACTGACTGCGGGATATTGCAGAGTTTCGCCGAGGTAAAAGTGCTGTACCGAATCCATAATCGGCTTGATCTTTCAGGTCGATGTATCCCGCAAGACAACCCGGTCGGCCCTCTTTCCCGAAGGGAGAGGGGACTGATTGCGGGATATTGCAGAGTTTCGCCGACGTGAAAGTGCTGTGCCGAATCCCTAATCGACTTGATCTTTCAGGTCGATGTATCCCGCAAGACAACCCGGTCGGCCCCCTCTCCCTCCGGGAGAGGGTTGGGGTGAGGGTCGGCTTTTATTCGTGATGCGGTTCGCCAAGGAACGTCAGCGAACTGAACAGGCCACGACTGTCCACTTCAGCGCTGTCCTTGACCGGCACTTCCACCTGCGCCGCAATCACATTCAACCCTTCATTCCTCACCAACACCTGCGCACGTCCGTCTTTGTCGGTCTCGATGCTCAGCGTGTTCGGCGCACTGCGATAATCACCGATCAACTTCACGCCCGCTGCCGGTTTGCCATCGAGCAATACCCGCACCGGCAATGATTTGCCCGGGCCAACGGTCAGCGGATCGACCTCCGGCAAAATCAGCAACCTGATTTGATCGAGCTTGGGCAACTTTGCCCCCGGCTGGTAAATCGCCAAGCTGTATTTGAACGTCTCGGTCGCCTCGACCGCCCCTGGTATTTTACTGCGCCCTTCGTTGATCCACTTCTTGTCAGCCGTCTGCGACCACATCCCGTTGTTCAGCGCCACGGCCATCACCGCCGGCGACTTCAAGGGTTTCAAGCGTGCATGGTCCGCCAGGCGCTCGACGCTGACCGGGATCATCTTGCCGCCCGCGTCATAGGCCCAGGCGCCGCTGATTTTCTGCGCCTTGAACGCGTTGTCTTCGGCGCCATGGCCGTAGATCACTTCGATATTGCCACGGCGTTGTTCCGTCCACAGGCCGTGGGCCGAGACCTGGCCGGCGAACAGCGCGGCGATGAGCACAAGGGTTTTGCCGTATTGCATGGGGACTTCCTTTTACAGGTTGAGAGTCAGGCTGACAGTGAAATTGCGCGGTTCGCCGGGGTTGACCCAGTAGTTGCTGTAGGCGCGCTCGTAGTACTTTTCGTCAAAGAGGTTGTTCAGGTTCAGGCCGACGGTGACGGTGTCGCTGGCCTTGTAATGGGCCAGCAGGTCGACGGTGTGGTAGGCCGGCAATTCGAAGTCGCTGCCGGCTTCACCGGAACGGTCGCCGACGTAGGTGAACGCCGCGCCGACGTCCGAGCCGCGCAGGTGGCCGTCCTGAAACTCGTACACACCCAGCAGACTGCCGCTGCGTTTAGCCACGCCGAGAATGCGGCTGCCGGTGGGAATCACCGCGTCACCCTGAGTGACTTCGGCATCAATGTAGGCGAAGGCGCCAATTACCCGCACGGCGTCGGTCACTTGCCCGGTGACCTGCCAATCGAACCCGCGACTGCGCGCCTTGCCCATCGCGCGGCTGCTGTCGGTAGCCGGGTCGAGGGCGAGGACGTTTTCCTTGTCGATGTGGAAGAAGGCAAGGGTGCTGCTCAGGCGTTCGTCGAACAGCTCGTTCTTGATGCCGATTTCATAACCGACACCTTCTTCCGGATCGAATGATTTGCCGGAAGCGTCGAGCCCATTGTTTGGTTTGAACGAGGTCGATGCGTTGGCGAACAGGCCGGTATCCGGCGTCACTTGATAGAGCAGGCCGGCGCGTTGGGTGAGGGTGTCGTGACGTTGGTGGCTGGTGGCATTGCGGCTGCGATCATTGATGTGTTGATCGAAATGTTCAAAACGCGCGCCGATCATCCCGCGCAGCTTGTCGGTGAAAACAATTTGATCCTGCAGGTTCAGCGCCTGGCTCTCGACGTGCTCGAAAAAGTCGCTGCCTGAGCGCGCGCCGTCGGGTTTCGCCTGGCCGTAGATCGGTTTATAGATGTCGATGGCGTACGGGCGGCCGGCGATGGTGGTGACGCGTTCGTTCTTGCGGAAGTTTTCATACTCGGTACCGATCAGCAGTTCGTGCTGCCAGGGGCCGAGGTCGAACAGTCCGCGCAGTTCCAGTTGGGTGATGCTGTCGTGCCAGTTGGTGTCGCGTTCGCGATAACGGCGGTTGACGGTATGGCCATCGGCGTTCAGCGGTCGGCTTTCGGACGCGTCGCCCCAGAGCTTGCCTTCCTTGTAATGGCTGGCCAGACGCAGTTTCCAGCGGTCGTCGAGGTGATGCTCGAGTGTCGCCTGCAGCAGGTTGTTATGGTTGGCGATGTTGCCGTCGTTCGGTTCGCCGAGGAAGGTCGAGCGCGAGACGCCGCTCCATTTGTTGTTCGGCGCCACGATGCCGCGATCAAAGGTGGAGCTGTGACGGACGATTTCGCTTTCCACCAGCAGTGACGTGTCGGGGTTCAGTTGCCAACTGATCGAGGGGGCGACAAACACGCGCTGGCTGTCGACGTGATCGCGAAAGCTGTGGTTGTCCTCGACGGCGAGGTTGACCCGCGACAGCACGTCACCCTGTTCATCGAGCGGGGTGTTGACGTCCAGTGCGCTGCGATAACGGTCCCAACTGCCAGCGCTGGTTTGCAGCGTCGTGAAGGCTTGCGGCTGCGGTTTCTTGGTGACGATGTTCACCGTGCCGCCCGGATCGCCACGGCCGTACAGGCTGGCAGCCGGGCCTTTGAGCACTTCAATGCGCTCGATGTTGGCGGCGTCCGGCGTGCTCGGATAACCGCGGTTGGCGCTGAAACCGTCCTTGTAAAACTCCGAAGTGGTGAAACCGCGCACGCTGTATTCGTAAAGCGTCAGACCGCCGAAGTTGTTTTGCTTCGAGACGCCGCCGGCAAAATCCAGTGCGCGTTCGACGCTGCTGCTGCCCAGATCCTTGAGCACGCTGGCCGGTATCACGCTGATCGCTTGCGGAATGTCGCGGATCGCGGTGTCGGTTTTCGTCGCGCTCGACGACCGCGTGGCACGATAGCCCTTGACCGGGTCGGTGGCTGATTCGTAGTCGGAGGTGACGCTGATGGCGTCGAGTTCGAGCGGTTGCGGTTCTTCGGCGAAGACCGGATCGCCCAGCAAGCCAAGGGGTAGACCCAGGGTCAGACGGAGCAGGGAGGCCCTTTTTCGAGACGACATGTTATGTTGTTCCAATTGTTCAATTGAAACAATATAACATGCCTGTTGAGAATGTCTGCTATTCGCGCCGTTGGCGCGAACAATCTCTTACCCTTCTTTTTCCTGCGCCGGTGCCGGTGGTGGGCGCAGGCCGATTTCAGCGGTGAGCTTCAGCTCTTTGCCGTTGCGCATGACCTGGATGGTCACCTTGTCGGTCGGCTTGATCCGCGCGACCTGGTTCATTGACTTGCGGCCATCTCCGGCCGGTTCGCCATCAATGCTCAGAATCACGTCACCCAACTGCAGGCCAGCTTTCTGCGCCGGGCCATCGCGGAAAATCCCCGCGACCACAATCCCCGGGCGTCCCGACAGGCCAAACGATTCGGCCAGTTCCTGAGTCAGCGGCTGCACTTCAATCCCCAGCCAGCCACGAATCACCTGGCCGTGCTCGATGATCGACTTCATCACTTCCATCGCCAGTTTCACCGGAATGGCAAAACCGATGCCCTGCGAGCCGCCGGACTTGGAGAAGATCGCCGTGTTGATGCCGGTCAGGTTGCCGTTGGCATCCACCAGCGCACCGCCGGAGTTGCCCGGGTTGATCGCGGCGTCGGTCTGGATGAAGTCTTCGTAGTTGTTCAGGCCCAGCTGATTGCGCCCGGTGGCGCTGATGATGCCCATCGTCACCGTCTGGCCGACGCCGAACGGGTTGCCGATGGCCAGCGCGACGTCACCGATGCGAATGTTGTCGGAGCGACCGATAGTGATCGCCGGCAGGTTTTTCAGATCAATCTTGAGCACGGCGAGGTCGGTTTCCGGATCGCTGCCGATCACCCGGGCCAATGTCTCGCGACCATCCTTGAGCGCCACGACAATCTGATCCGCGCCGCTGGTGACGTGGTTGTTGGTCAGAATGTAGCCTTCCGGGCTCATGATCACGCCGGAACCGAGGCTCGACTCCATGCGCTTCTGCTTGGGCGAGTTGTCACCGAAGAAACGCCGGAACTGTGGGTCTTCAAACAGCGGATGCGCGGGTTTGTTGATGACTTTGGTGGTGTAAAGGTTGACCACCGACGGCGCGGCGATGGTCACCGCATCGGCGTAGGACACCGGCCCTTGCTGCACGCTGGTGGTTTGCGGGGCCTGTTGCAGGTTGACGTCGAGGCTCGGGAGCCCGACCCACTGCGGGTAACGTTGAATAATCAACAGAGCGATAAGCACACCGGCCAACAGCGGCCAGCCGAAAAAACGCAGCGCCTTGAGCATTAAGCACGTCCTGGAAAAGTTGCAGGCGGGGTCAGACCGCCCATAATGTCGCGCATTATACGAGGCCGCGCGCGCCTCTGAACGGGATATTTAGGAGTCTTTCATGGCCGTTGCCCTCAGCACCCTCGTTGAAGAAGCCGACCGTTACCTTGGCAGTGCGAAAATTGCCGATTATTGCCCCAACGGCCTGCAGGTCGAAGGCCGGCCACAGGTGATGCGCATTGTCAGCGGCGTCACCGCCAGTCAGGCATTGCTCGATGCCGCCGTCGAAGCCGAGGCCGATCTGATACTGGTGCACCACGGTTACTTCTGGAAGGGCGAGAACCCCTGCATCACCGGCATGAAGCAGCGTCGCTTGAAGACCTTGCTCAAGCACGACATCAGTCTGCTCGCCTACCACTTGCCGCTGGACCTGCACCCGGAGGTCGGCAACAACGTGCAACTGGCGCGGCAACTGGACATCACCGTCGAAGGGCCGCTGGACCCGGACAACCTGAAGATTGTCGGCCTGGTCGGGTCGTTGAACGAACCCATGACCCCGCGTGATTTCGCCCGCAAGGTAAAAGACGTCATGGGCCGTGAACCGCTGCTGATCGAAGGCAGCCCGATGATTCGTCGGGTCGGCTGGTGCACCGGCGGCGGGCAGGGCTATATCGATCAGGCGGTCGCGGCAGGTGTTGACCTGTATCTGAGCGGTGAAGCGTCCGAGCAGACCTTCCACAGCGCCCGCGAGAACGACATCAGCTTTATCGCCGCCGGTCATCACGCCACCGAACGCTACGGCGTACAGGCCTTGGGCGACTATCTGGCGAAACGCTTCGCCGTCGAACACATCTTCATCGACTGCCCCAACCCGATCTGATGAACTCCGCATTTCTCCTGTAGGACTGAGCCTGCTCGCGATAGCGTTGTCGCTTTCGACATAGCGCTGACTGACACACCGCTATCGCGAGCAGGCTCGCTCCTAAAGGGGCGCGCGCGCCCAAACGAGTGGGCATATTCATATGCCCTTTCGTTCTAGCTTGCGCCCTGATTAGAAGAAGGACGCTGTGCTAGGATTCCCCGCTCGAACACGGCCCGCTGGCCGTTCATAAGAAAGCTTTCGTGAGTAGCCATGGTCGACAAACTGACGCATCTGAAACAGCTGGAGGCGGAAAGCATCCACATCATCCGCGAGGTGGCCGCCGAGTTCGATAACCCGGTGATGCTGTACTCCATCGGTAAAGACTCCGCCGTGATGCTGCACCTGGCACGCAAGGCGTTCTTCCCGGGCAAACTGCCGTTTCCGGTGATGCACGTCGACACCCGCTGGAAATTCCAGGAGATGTACAAGTTCCGCGACAAGATGGTCGAAGAACTGGGCCTGGACCTGATCACCCACATCAACCCCGATGGCGTGGCACAGAACATCAATCCGTTCACCCACGGCAGCGCCAAGCACACCGACATCATGAAGACCGAGGGCCTGAAACAGGCGCTCGACAAGCATGGTTTCGACGCAGCCTTCGGCGGTGCCCGTCGCGATGAAGAGAAATCCCGCGCCAAAGAGCGCGTGTACTCGTTCCGCGACAGCAAGCACCGCTGGGACCCGAAAAACCAGCGTCCGGAGCTGTGGAACGTCTACAACGGCAAGGTCAACAAGGGCGAATCCATTCGTGTGTTCCCGTTGTCGAACTGGACCGAACTGGACATCTGGCAGTACATCTACCTCGAAGGCATCCCGATCGTGCCGCTGTACTTCGCCGCCGAACGCGAAGTGATCGAGAAGAACGGTACGCTGATCATGATCGACGACGACCGTATCCTCGAACACCTGTCCGATGAGGACAAGGCACGCATCGTCAAAAAGAAAGTGCGTTTCCGCACCCTTGGCTGCTACCCGTTGACGGGCGCGGTAGAGTCCGAGGCCGAAAGCCTGACGGACATCATTCAGGAAATGCTCCTGACGCGAACTTCCGAGCGCCAGGGCCGGGTCATCGACCACGATGGCGCAGGCTCGATGGAAGATAAAAAACGTCAAGGCTATTTCTAAGGGGCTGTCATGTCGCACGCATCTGATTTGATCAGCGAGGACATCCTCGCCTACCTGGGCCAGCACGAGCGTAAAGAGCTGCTGCGCTTTTTGACCTGCGGTAACGTCGATGACGGCAAGAGCACCCTGATCGGGCGCCTGCTGCACGACTCCAAGATGATCTACGAAGATCACCTGGAAGCCATCACCCGTGATTCGAAGAAAGTCGGCACCACCGGTGACGACATCGACCTGGCGTTGCTGGTCGACGGTCTGCAGGCCGAGCGTGAGCAGGGCATCACCATTGATGTCGCCTACCGCTATTTCTCCACCGCCAAACGCAAATTCATCATCGCCGACACCCCCGGCCATGAGCAGTACACCCGCAACATGGCCACCGGTGCGTCCACCTGTGACCTGGCGATCATCCTCGTCGATGCGCGTTACGGCGTGCAGACCCAGACCCGTCGCCACAGCTTCATCGCGTCCCTGCTGGGCATCAAACACATCGTCGTCGCCATCAACAAGATGGACCTCAAGGACTTCGATGAAGGCGTGTTCGAGTCGATCAAGGCTGATTACCTGAAGTTCGCCGAAGGCTTGAAGATGAAGCCGACCAGCATGCACTTCGTGCCGATGTCGGCGCTGAAGGGCGACAACGTGGTGAACAAGTCCGAGCGCTCGCCGTGGTACACCGGCCAGTCGCTGATGGAAATCCTCGAGACCGTGGAAGTGGCGGGCGACCGCAACTTCACCGATCTGCGTTTCCCGGTGCAGTACGTCAACCGTCCGAACCTGAACTTCCGCGGTTTCGCCGGCACCCTCGCCAGCGGCATCGTCAAGAAGGGCGACGAAGTGGTGGTGCTGCCGTCGGGCAAGAGCAGCCGCGTGAAATCCATCGTCACCTTCGAAGGTGAACTGGAGCACGCCGGCCCGGGTCAAGCGGTGACGCTGACCATGGAAGACGAAATCGACATCTCCCGTGGCGACCTGTTGGTGCATGCCGACAACGTGCCGCCGGTCACCGACAGCTTCGAAGCGATGCTGGTGTGGATGGCTGAAGAGCCGATGCTGCCGGGCAAGAAATACGACATCAAGCGCGCTACCAGTTACGTGCCGGGCTCGATCGCCAGCATCGTCAACAAGGTCGACGTCAACACCTTGGAAGAAGGCCCGGCGAGCGCGTTGCAGCTCAACGAAATCGGCAAGGTGAAGATCGCGCTCGACGCGCCGATCGCCCTCGACGGTTACGAGAGCAACCGCACCACTGGCGCCTTCATCGTCATCGACCGTTTGACCAATGGCACCGTCGGCGCGGGCATGATCGTTGCTCAGCCAGTGACGCATGGCACTGCCACGCATCACGGCAAACTCGCCCATGTTGCCACCGAAGAACGCGCTCAGCGTTTCGGTCAGCAGCCGGCCACCGTGTTGTTCAGCGGTTTGTCGGGCGCGGGCAAAAGCACGCTGGCCTATGCGGTCGAGCGTAAGTTGTTCGACATGGGCCGGGCGGTGTTTGTACTGGATGGTCAGAATCTGCGTCATGACCTCAACAAAGGTCTGCCGCAGGATCGCGCCGGTCGCACCGAGAACTGGCGCCGTGCCGCGCATGTCGCGCGTCAGTTCAACGAAGCCGGTCTGCTGACCCTGGCAGCGTTCGTCGCGCCAAGCGCTGAAGGTCGCGAGCAGGCCAAGGAGCTGATCGGCAAGGATCGTCTGCTGACGGTCTACGTGCAGGCCTCGCCGGCCGTGTGTGCCGAACGTGATCCGCAGGGTCTGTATGCCGCCGGTGGCGACAACATCCCGGGCGAATCCTTCCCGTACGACGTGCCGCTGAACGCCGACCTGGTGATCGACACCCAGTCGCTGTCGCTGGAAGAAAGCGTCAAGCAAGTGCTGGATCTGCTGCGCAAGCGTGGCGCGATCTAAGCGCTTAGTCGGAAAAAAGAAACCCGCAGACGAGTGATTGTCTGCGGGTTTTTTATTGCCTTGAGATTGCTATCGCTGGCGAGCCAGCTCCCACAGGGATTTTCAGCACACTCAAATATTGTGTAAGGCAGAGAAACCTGTGGGAGCTGGCTTGCCAGCGATGAGGCCGGAAAAGGCGCCTCAAGACCTCGCTGGGTATTCGCGGTGCATCTGTTCGAGCAATGCATCCTTGTCCAGCCAAAGCTGATTGATCCAGCCCTGAAACTGCAGGCGATATTCGCCGTCCTGGTCGTAGTTCTTGCCAATGAATTGCTGCGGAATCTGCAGTTCTTCAAAGTGCACCACCACATCGCGCACATTGCCGCAGAGCAAATCCCAGAACCCCGGACGGCCGGCCGGGTAGTGGATGGTCACGTTGACGATCGACTCCAGTTGTTCACCCATCGCATCCAGCACAAAGGCGATCCCGCCAGCCTTGGGCTTGAGCAAATATTTGAACGGCGACTGCTGCTGCGCATGCTTGCCTTCAGTGAAGCGCGTGCCCTCGACGAAGTTGAAAATCCCCACCGGATTGTCGCGAAACTTCGCGCAGGTCTTGCGTGTGGTTTCCAGGTCTTTGCCTTTCTTTTCCGGGTGCTTTTCCAGGTAGGCCTTGGAGTAGCGCTTCATGAACGGAAAGCCCAGCGCCCACCACGCGAGACCGATCACCGGAACCCAGATCAACTCCTGCTTGAGGAAGAACTTCAGCGGTTGGATCTTGCGGTTGAGCACGTATTGCAGCACCAGAATGTCGACCCAGCTCTGGTGGTTGCTGGTGATCAGGTACGAGTGCTGGTAGTCCAGGCCTTGCAGGCCGCTGATATGCCAGCGCGTGCGCCGTACCAGGTTCATCCAGGCCTTGTTGTTACTGATCCAGGCTTCGTGGGTGTGGCTCATCAGCCACAACGAGGCGCGTCGTGCGAGGTCGAACGGCAGCACTTTGATCAGCGCCACGCAGAACAGAAACGAGCACAGCAGAATTGTATTGAGTGCCAACAGCAGCGAGGCGATCACACCGCGCAACGGTGCAGGGAGAAAGTCCAGCATTTACACATCCATAGGTCGGTTGGCGGCTTGAATCGCGGTCAGGGCGATGGTGTAGACGATGTCATCGACCTGCGCGCCGCGCGGCAGATCGTTCACCGGTTTGCGCAGGCCTTGCAGCATCGGGCCGAGGCTGACGCAATCGGCGCTGCGCTGCACGGCTTTGTGCGTGGTGTTGCCGGTGTTCAGGTCAGGGAACACGAACACCGTGGCGCGACCGGCCACTTGACTGTTCGGCGCCAGTTGCCGGGCAACATCGGCGTTGGCGGCGGCGTCGTATTGCAGTGGGCCGTCGATCAGCAACGAGTGCTGTTGTTCGTGGGCGAGCAGGGTGGCCTCACGGACTTTCTCGACTTCTTCACCGCTGGCCGATTCGCCGCTGGAATAGCTGATCATCGCCACGCGCGGGGTGATGCCGAAGGCCGCTGCCGAGTCGGCGCTTTGCAGGGCGATCTCGGCCAGTTCCGCAGCGCTTGGGTGCGGGTTCATCACACAGTCGCCGTAGACCAGCACTTCTTCAGGAAAGAGCATGAAGAACACCGACGACACCAGCGTGCAGCCCGGTGCTGTTTTAATCAGCTGCAGGGCCGGGCGGATGGTGTTGGCGGTGGTGTTGATCACCCCGGACACCAGCCCGTCGACTTCATCGAGGGCGAGCATCATGGTGCCGATCACCACGGTGTCTTCCAGTTGCTGTTCGGCCATCGGTGCGTTGAGGCTTTTGCTCTTGCGCAAGGCAACCATTGGTTCGACGTAACGCTCGCGAATCAGATCCGGATCGAGGATTTCCAGCCCCGGCGGCAACACGATGCCTTGGGCGCGCGCCACGGCTTCGACGTCTGCAGGTTTTGCCAGCAACACGCAACGGGCGATCCCGCGTTCCTGGCAGATCGCCGCTGCCTGCACGGTGAGCGGTTCGCTGCCTTCGGGCAGGACGATGCGTTTGTTCGCCGCTTGCGCATGCTGGATCAACTGATAGCGGAACACCGCCGGCGACAGGCGCATTTCCCGTGGGGTGCCGCAACGCTGGTGCAGCCACTTGGCATCGAGATGGCTGGCGACGAAATCGGTGATGATCTCCGCGCGCTCGCGGTCATCAATCGGGATTTCCTTGTTCAGGCCGTTGAGCAGGTTGGCGGTGTCGTACGAGCCGGTGCTCACCGACAACACCGGCAGACCGGCCTGCAACGCGCCACGGCACAAGTCCATGATGCGCGGATCGGGCAGGGTGTCGCTGGTCAGCAGCAGGCCGGCCAGCGGCACGCCGTTGATCGCCGCGAGGCTGACGGCGAGGATGATGTCGTCGCGATCGCCCGGGGTCACCACCAGCACGCCGGGCTTGAGCAGCTCGACGGTGTTGCGCATGGTCCGTGCGCAAATGATGATTTTGGTCATGCGCCGGGTTTCGTAGTCGCCGGCGTTGAGCACTTGTGCGCCCATCAGATCGGCGACGTCGCGGGTGCGCGGCGCGTTGAGTTCCGGCTGAAACGGAATGCAGCCGAGCAGGCGGAAATCACCGCTGCGCAGCAACGGCGAATGTTCCTTCAGACGTGCGGCGAAGGCGTCCATGCTCTCCTCGGTCTTGACCTTGTTGAGGATCACGCCAAGGACTTTCGGATCCTTCGGGCCACCGAACAATTGCGCCTGCAACTCGACGCGGCCGGACAGTTCGGCGAGCACTTCGTTTTCCGGCGCCGAGACCAGAATCACCTCGGCATCCAGGCTCTTGGCCAGGTGCAGGTTGACCCGCGCGGCGTAACTGGCGCTGCGCGTCGGCACCATGCCTTCGACGACCAGCACGTCCTTGCCGACGGCGGCTTGCTGATAGAGGGCGATGATTTCTTCGAGCAGTTCATCGAGCTGCCCATCGCCCAGCATGCGCTCGACGTGGGCCAGGCCTAAGGGTTGCGGCGGTTTCAGGCCGTGGGTGCGCGCCACCAGTTCAGTGGAGCGCTCGGGGCCGGTGTCGCCCGGGTGCGGCTGGGCAATCGGTTTGAAGAAGCCGACCTTCAGCCCGGCGCGCTCAAGCGTACGTACCAGCCCGAGGCTGATGGAGGTCAGACCCACACCAAAATCGGTGGGCGCGATAAAAAAAGTTTGCATGCGGATTCTCTAAGGGTGCATGGCAATGGCGATCATCTATCTCTGACAATCTGCCGAAATTCAGTTGCCAAGGTTATCGCTAACCACGCCTTGTGCGCACCAACCGCAGGCAAAGGGTTGGCCTATTTTTTCAATACGTTGCGCCGGGTCGAGCACCCACGCCCGTGATTGCCACGGCGGCTGGTGACGCAGGTGTTGCGTGTGGCCGCAGGAAAGCTCAACGACCCAATGGCCGTCCTCATCCTGATGGAAGCCGGCAATCGTCGAATCCCGTTTGTCCGGGTTGTGTTCGCTTTCGCGCGATTGCTTCGCTAAACTTGGCCTTTCTATATTCTTATGCAAAAGGTCTCGCCCCATGCTGATCGCCGCCAATAAGGCTGTCTCCATCGACTATACCCTGACCAACGACGCTGGTGAGGTCATCGACAGCTCCGCCGGCGGCGCTCCGCTGGTCTACCTGCAAGGCGCAGGCAACATCATCCCGGGCCTGGAAAAAGCCCTGGAAGGCAAAGCTGTCGGTGACGAGCTGGAAGTCTCCGTCGAGCCGGAAGACGCTTACGGCGAATACGCTGCCGAACTGGTCAGCACCCTGAGCCGCAGCATGTTCGAAGGCGTCGACGAGCTGGAAGTCGGCATGCAGTTCCACGCTTCGGCGCCGGACGGCCAGATGCAGATCGTGACCATCCGTGATCTGGACGGCGATGACGTGACGGTTGACGGCAACCACCCACTGGCCGGTCAGCGCCTGAACTTCAAAGTGAAGGTCGTTGCTGTGCGTGACGCCAGCCAGGAAGAAGTCGCTCATGGCCACGTCCATGGCGAAGGTGGCCATCACCACTGATTTTCTGCGCTAAGCTTCGAGTACTGGAGAGGCGCCTGTGGGCGCCTTTTTAGTCCGCGGCTGTCCTTGGTGGTCTCGCCAAGTGGCTGTTTCGAGTAGAACACGGGAATCCTGGAGTACGTCATGAGTGCTTTTCACGACCTTAAGTTGACAGCCCTGGATGGTCAGGAGCTACCGCTGGCGCCTTTCAAGGGCCAAGTCGTGCTGGTGGTCAACGTCGCCTCCAAATGCGGCTTGACCCCTCAGTACGCGGCGCTGGAAAACCTCTATCAGCAATTCAAGGGCAAGGGCTTCAGTGTGCTGGGCCTGCCGTGCAACCAGTTCGCCGGCCAGGAGCCGGGCACCGAGCAGGAAATCAAAGAGTTCTGCAGCCTCAACTACGGCGTGACGTTTCCTTTGTCGAGCAAGCTCGAAGTCAACGGTCACGATCGTCATCAGCTCTACCGCTTGCTGGCGGGCGAGGGTGCGGAGTTTCCCGGTGACATCACCTGGAATTTCGAAAAGTTTCTGCTCGGCAAGGACGGCCGCGTGCTGGCCCGGTTCTCGCCGCGCACGGCGCCGGATGATCCGACCATCGTTCATGCGATTGAAAAAGCGCTGAGCTGACACAGCAAGATCAAAAGATCGCAGCCTTCGGCGGCGCCTGCAGGGGCCTGCCGGTGCTGCGATCTTTTCGTTTCTGATCCTTGATCACCCAAATCAATAATGCTGTTCAAGGCTTGTAACACTCCATATTATCGCCGTCATAAAGCCATTCCCTGCGGAGTTTCCAATGCCGGTCCAAGCCTTGTTCAAACCGTTCCACCTCGGTGCCCTCGAATTGCCGACCCGCGTGGTCATGGCGCCGATGACTCGCTCGTTTTCCCCGGGCGGCGTACCGAACTCCAAAGTCATCGAGTACTACCGTCGTCGTGCCGCGGCCGGCGTTGGCCTGATCATCACCGAAGGCACCACCGTCGGCCACATTGCCTCCAACGGCTATCCGAACGTGCCGCAATTCTTTGGCGACGCGCCATTGGCCGGCTGGAAGAAGGTCGTCGATGCGGTTCACGCCGAAGGCGGCAAGATTGTTCCGCAACTGTGGCATGTCGGCAGCGTACGTCGTATCGGGACTGAGCCGGATGCCAGCGTGCCGGGTTACGGTCCGTCGGAAAAACTCAAGGACGGTCAGGTCGTGGTGCACGGCATGACTAAACAAGACATTCAGGATGTGATCGCAGCCTTCGCCCAAGCGGCCAAAGACGCCAAAAGCATCGGCATGGACGGCGTGGAGATCCACGGCGCCCACGGTTATCTGATCGACCAGTTCTTCTGGGAAGGCAGCAACCAGCGCACCGATGAATACGGCGGCAGCCTGGCCAACCGTTCGCGTTTCGCCATCGAGCTGATTCAGGCAGTACGTGCAGCGGTCGGTGAAGGCTTCCCGATCATCTTCCGTTTCTCGCAATGGAAACAGCAGGACTACACGGCGCGTCTGGTGCAAACCCCGGAAGCGCTGGGTGAGTTCCTCAAGCCGCTGTCTGACGCTGGCGTGGATATTTTCCATTGCTCGACGCGCCGCTTCTGGGAGCCGGAGTTCGACGGTTCTGAACTGAACCTGGCCGGCTGGACCCGCAAGCTGACTGGCAAGCCGACCATCACCGTTGGCAGCGTCGGCCTGGATGGCGAGTTCCTGCAGTTCATGGTCAACACCGACAAGGTCGCGCAGCCGGCCAGTCTGGAGAATCTGCTGGAGCGTTTGAATAAGGAAGAGTTCGATCTGGTCGCGGTGGGGCGTGCGCTGCTGGTGGATCCGGACTGGGCACAGAAAGTCCGCGAGGGGCGTGAACAGGACATTCTGCCGTTCAGCCGTGAGGCGTTGATGACGCTGGTTTAAGCGGCGCTCTCACTGACCCCTTCGCGAGCAAGCTCGCTCCCACAGGTTTCTCTGCTGTTCACAAAATTTGTGTTCACTGGAGATCCCCTGTGGGAGCGAGCTTGCTCGCGAAGGCGGTTCTAACGTCAGCAAAGAATCAGGGCAATGTTTGCGCATTCGGCACCACTTGCTCCCCCACACAAGCCCCGCGCAAATGCTTTTCAAACTGCTCGATAACCGCCGGCCAGCCCTGGCGACTTGCGTGCTGCCGCGCATTCAGGCGCACACAACGCAACGTCTCTTCTTCCTCCAGTAACCACGCCGCTGCTTCGCAAAAGGCCTGCTCATCGCCGGGCATGGCCAGCACGCCGTTGTAGCCGTGGCGAATATGCTGCGCGGCGGCCGCCTGATCGTAAGCCACCACGCCAAGGCCTGAAGCCAAGGCTTCCAGCACGACATTGCCAAAGGTTTCGGTCAGGCTCGGAAACAGAAACATGTCACCGGATGCATAGTGCGCGGCCAACGCTTCGCCGCGCTGCGAACCGCAGAAAATCGCCTCGGGCAGGTCCTTTTCCAGGGCCGTGCGCTGCGGGCCGTCGCCGACCACGATCATTTTCAGATTGCGCTGTGGATAGGTGCTGCGCAGTTGTTCAAAGCTGCGTTTGAGCAGACCCAGGTTCTTCTCCGGCGCCAGTCGTCCTACGTGAATGACGGCAACGTCGTGCTCGCTCAGTCCCCATTGCTCACGCAGGGCGTTCAGGCGCTTGCTCGGATGAAACAACTGACTGTCGACACCGCGCGACAACAGCGCCAACCGCTCGAAATGCCGCCGCTCCAGTTCCAGGCGCTGGCTGACGCTCGGCACCAACGTCATGGCCGAGCGATTGTGAAACCAGCGCAGATAATGCGTGAGCATCCGCGTCAGCAGACCGAGCCCGTATTGGCTGGTGTATTGCTGGAAATTGGTGTGAAAACCGCTGACCACCGATATCCCCAAACGGCGCGCCGCACGCAGTGCCGACAACCCCAGCGGGCCTTCCGTGGCGATATACAGCACATCGGGGCGCTGACGTTTCCAGCGTCGCAGCAGTTTGTGCATCGACGACTGGCCCCATTGCAGCCCCGGATACCCCGGCAACGGCCAGCCGCGGCAGAGTAGCAGCGCGTCATCTTCACTGCGCTGCGGATCACCGGCCTGACGCGGGCGCACCAGTTCAACCTGGTGGCCGCGCGCGCGCAAGCCATCGCACAAGCGGCCAAGGGTATTGGCCACCCCGTTGATTTCCGGTGGGAAGGTTTCGCTGATCAGAGTGATATGTAGAGCTGTCGTCATGACCTCAGTGTCGACTGAGGCCATGTCGTCATTGTGTCGAGTTGATGATGGATTGATGACAGCCACTGGCCCCGCCGGGCTCAATATTTTCGCCAGTCGGTCGTTACCCTTGATTGAACGTTTGAACCAAGAAAATGGCTATGTCGGAAAATATCTACGCGCCCCCTGAAGCGAATCTGTTGAACGAAGATGTGCAGGCTGCGGGATTTTACGTGGTCGCCCGGTGGAAATTCATTCTGCTGTCGGTGCTCAGTTTTGGCCTGTATTTCTATTATTGGTCGTACAAAAACTGGAGCCTGTACAAACAACGGACGCAGGAAGAGCTGTGGCCAGTGGCGCGCGGTATCTTCTATATATTTTTCGTGCACAGGCTGTATCGCCATGCAGACAAAATCATTCACGACAGCGGCCGAAAATCCAGCTGGGATCTTGAACAGTGGGCAACGGTGTTTGTTGTATTGACGTTGCTTGCAGTGGTGCTCGATAAACTATCGAGCCATTTCGAAGGCTTGTTGTACCTGAGTTTGTTTGCCACGGCACTGCTGCCGCTCAGGGCCTATGTCGCCAGTGAAGGCCAGCAACTGATCAACCTGGCCGCCAACGATCCGCAAGGCTTGGGCAACAACCGCCTGAATGCCTGGAATTTTTTGATCATCGTTCCAGGCATCGCCCTGTGGGCATTGGTGCTGATCGGGACGTGGAGCTTTCTCCACTGAAGCAGCGACAAAACAACAGCGTCTGGCTCAGGCCTTTTCCTGAGCCAGCACCTCGCCACCGCGTTCACGCACCCAGAACAACGTCGCTCCGGCCACTGCCGCCGGCATCATCAGGATGTTGACCACCGGAATCAGCAGCACCAGATAGACAATCCCGCCAAAACTCATGCTCTGCCAGCGCTTCTGCCGCAGCCAGGCGAGCATCTCGTTCCAGCCCAGTTTGTGGTTATCCGCCGGGTAGTCGATGTACTGGATCGCCATCATCCACACGCCGAACAACAGCCACAGCGGTGCGGCAATGATGTTCACCACCGGGATGAACGAGAGGATGAACAGGCCGATCGCCCGGGGCAGGAAGTAGCCGAGCTTGCGCATTTCCCGGGCGAGGGTGCGCGGGATCATCGCGATCAGTTCGCCCCAGCTGAACGCTGGGAAATCATCAGTACCTCGCACCACCACTTCAACTTTTTCCGCGAGGAAACCGTTGAACGGCGCGGCGATGACGTTGGCCAGCATGGTGAAAGTGAAAAACACCATCAGTGCGACCAGCACCACAAACAACGGCCAAAGAATGTAGCTGAGGAAACTCAGCCACTCGGGTAGCGATGGCATCAGCGTATCGACCCACAGGCTGAACTGATGGCCGGCCAGATAGATCAATCCGACGAACAGCACCAGGTTGATCGCCAGTGGCAACAACACGAACAGGCGCAGGGCCGGGCTGAGAACCAGTTTGAGGCCTTCGCGCAGGTATTGCGGGCCGGACAGAACGGGTGCGGGCATAAGGTGCTCCGAGCAAGGGAAAACGCGCCGACCTTACCGACTTTGCACCAAGCGGGAAAGCGCGGCAGAGCGATCGACATTCACTGTAACAAAGACGTCCATCTCGTCAGTGTCTGCGCATAGAGACCACCTATGAGCTGGATTGTTAAACCGTATTTCCTTAATCTTGCCCCCCTCGATACGCTGCACCCAACTTTTTACAGGACTGTCGAGCTCATGCCTTCCCCAAGGTTATCCACAGTCCTTTTTTATTCCCGCCGGCAGTCCGGCGTTCCGCGCCAGTGTTTCGGCCCGGTCAACAGGAGCAGGTCATGTCTGAAGTCCGTCATTCGCGAGTGATTATTCTCGGTTCCGGCCCTGCCGGTTATAGCGCTGCGGTTTATGCCGCCCGTGCCAACCTCAAGCCACTGCTGATCACCGGCATGCAGGCCGGCGGTCAACTGACCACCACGACCGAAGTCGACAACTGGCCGGGTGACGTTCACGGCCTGACCGGCCCGGCGCTGATGGAGCGGATGCGCGAGCACGCCGAGCGTTTCGAAACCGAGATCGTTTTCGATCACATCAACGCCGTAGACTTTGCCGCCAAGCCGTACACCCTGACCGGCGACAGCGCGACCTACACCTGCGACGCCCTGATCATCGCCACCGGTGCCAGCGCTCGCTACCTGGGCCTGCCGTCGGAAGAGGCGTTCATGGGCAAAGGCGTTTCGGCTTGCGCGACCTGCGACGGCTTCTTCTACCGCAACAAGCCTGTTGCAGTGGTCGGCGGCGGCAACACCGCTGTTGAAGAAGCACTGTACCTGGCCAACATCGCCAGCACCGTGACCCTGATCCACCGTCGCGAAACCTTCCGCGCCGAAAAGATCCTGATCGACAAGCTCAACGCCCGTGTGGCCGAAGGCAAGATCATCCTCAAGTTGAACGCCAACCTCGACGAAGTGCTGGGCGACAACATGGGCGTGACCGGTGCGCGCCTGAAGAACAACGACGGCAGCTTCGACGAAATCAAGGTCGACGGCGTGTTCATCGCCATCGGCCACACCCCGAACACTTCGCTGTTCGAAGGCCAGTTGACCCTGAAAGACGGTTACCTGGTGGTGCAGGGTGGCCGCGATGGCAACGCCACTGCCACCAGCGTTGAAGGCATCTTCGCCGCCGGTGACGTGGCTGACCACGTTTACCGCCAGGCCATTACCTCGGCCGGCGCCGGCTGCATGGCGGCACTGGACACCGAGCGTTACCTGGACGGTCTGCAGAACGCTTCGTTCTAAATCGCATACACAAAAAAACCGGCTTCGGCCGGTTTTTTTATGCCCGTTATTTATGGCGCAACGCAGTTACATTGTAGGAATCAGCGGCGGGTCAGGGGTTGAGCGGTGAATTTGACGCCGGCCAGCCCGTGCTGGATCAACGCCCTGATATTGCCGTGATCACTGCCCTCAGGCGTCGCCAGCACCGAGCGGTAATGCTCGCCGAACGCCAGCAGCGCTTCTTCGTCACTCAGACCTTCCAGCAGCGCCAGACTCAGGGTCTTGCACGAGCCTTCGTTCTGCCCGGCGGCGTTTTCCACGCCGCCGTTGTTGAATGCTTGCGGCTGGTAGTCGTAACCGGCGGCGATGAAGGCCAGGGTGTCGGCGAAAACGTGTTCGCCGCTCTTGAGGCTGGCGCGCAGGGTATTCAAATCACTCATGGGTTTTTCCTTTGGCGAACGCCGCCTGTTGTTCGGCGTTGGCTTCTTGCTGGTATTGGGCTTTCCACTCGGCGTACGGCATGCCGTAAACCACTTCACGGGCGTCGTCGAGGCTGACCTCGATCTGGCGCTCGTCGGCTTCAGCCTTGTACCACTTGGACAGGCAGTTGCGGCAGAACCCGGCGAGGTTCATCAGGTCGATGTTCTGCACGTCCTTGCGGCCGTCCAAGTGGGCGACCAGCCGGCGGAAGGCGGCGGCTTCGAGTTCGAGGCGTTGTTGCTCAGTCATGGGAATCTCTGCGAGACAGCTTTGAGCGGCAAGCTTCAAGCTGCAAGATTGGATCGGGGTCGGCCGTTAGCTTAACGCTTGCAGCTCGAAGCTTGAAGCTCAGCGGCTTGCCGCGAGGGTGATCGACACCGATTCGGCAAAGCGCAGCGCGTGCGGCTTGTCGACTTCGACTTCGGCGTACAGCACCGACGTGTTGCTCATCACCAGATCGAGCAATTCCTGGGTCAGGCGCTCCAGCAACGCAAAGCGGTTGCCTTCGACGTGGGCGATGATCGCCTTGGTGATCGTGCGGTAGTTCAGCGCGTGATCAATATCGTTGTCGCGTACCGCTTCCTGCGCGGCGTACAGGATGGTCAGGTTGATCAGCACATCCTGCTTGTTGAGGATCTCGTCCTCATTGATCCCGATAAAGGTGCGCAAGCGCAGATCCTTGACCCGGATGCGCGCCATTCCTGGTTGAAGTTGTGGCATTTACTTGCTCCGTCCAATCAATTGCAGGAACTCCTGGCGGGTGTTGCTCGAGTCGCGAAAGGCGCCGAGCATGACCGAGGTGTTCATGGTTGAATTCTGTTTTTCGACACCGCGCATCATCATGCACATGTGTCTGGCCTCGATGACCACCGCGACACCGGCGGCGTCGGTGACCTGTTGCACCGCATCGGCAATCTGCCGGGTGAGGTTTTCCTGAATCTGCAGGCGTCGGGCGAACATGTCCACCAGTCGCGCAATCTTCGACAGCCCCAGCACCTTGCCTGTCGGAATATAAGCCACATGGGCCTTGCCGATGAAGGGCAGCAGGTGATGTTCGCACAATGAGTACAACTCGATGTCAGCGACGATGATCATCTCGTCGGTGTCCGAGGCAAACAGCGCGCCGTTGACGATCTCGTCGACGCTCTGCCCATAGCCGTGACACAGGTATTGCATGGCCTTGGCCGCACGCACCGGTGTGTCGAGCAATCCTTCGCGATCGGGATCTTCACCGAGGCCAATCAGGATGTCGCGGTAGTGCTCGGGCAGGGAGCGGGTCATGGATCATCCTCGCAGCAAGGCTTACTTGACGTGCCTTCCGCCGTTGACGGTCAGGGTTGTGCCGGTGACATAAGGGTTGTCGAGCAGATAGCGCAGGCTCTGGTAGATCACTTCGCTGCCGGGCTCGATGCCCAGCGCGGATTTCGCCAGTGCCTTGGCACGGTACGCCGCATCGTCGTCGGGATTGAACAATAGCAGGGCCGGAGCGATACCGTTGACCTTGATCGCCGGCGCATAACGCGCGGCGAACGACAGGGTCAGGCTGTCGAGCCCGGCTTTGCTCGCGCAATAGCCGATGTGCTTGCTGCTGCCCTTGCGGGTGACGTCGTCACTGATGTGGATGATGTCCGCTGGCGTCGATTGCTTGAGCAGGTCGGCGCAGTGCAGATTGATCAGATACGGCGCAAGCATGTGCACGTTAATCATCTGCACGAAGGCTTCGGCTTCGTGGTCCGGGGTTTCCGCCCGCCATTCGGAGGCGTTGTGGACAATGGCGCGCAGACGGTCGGTGTGGGCTTTCAGTGCCTGGATGAAGGCGAGAATGCTGGCTTCGCTGGAAAAGTCCGCGAACACTGCGACGGCGCCCAGATCCCGCAATGCCTGCACCCCCGGACGTTCAGTGCGATAGGTGAAGATGACGCGGTGGCCGTCTTCAAGCAAACGTTGCGCGCAGTGCAAACCGACACGCTGGCCGGCACCGGTGATGAGAATCGGGGCGGAGGTTGAGGTCATGAACGGCTCACGTCGCAGTCAGAGCAAAAACTATAACAGCGACGTGCCTTGTACTCCTATTGCAGGACGAGCTTTGTGGCTTGAGTGGCAGCGGGGAGTCAACGGTTTTCAGATACCGGTTCCACCGGCAGTCGGCGTGCCGGAATGCTATTCAGCCAGCCGGCCAGCAACCGCGTCGACAGCGGAATGAAGAAGTAAACCATCAATGGCGTCAGGCACGCTGTGCTGATCAATACGCGCGGCAGCAGGCCCATTGGCGCGAGCGCAGGACCCAGCACGAAATTGAACAGCAATGACACGGGAAAGAATGCCAGCCAGATGGCGACAGCCTGCTTCCAGCGCGGCGGACGCTGGCCGGCGGCGCCGAACCAGCCTTCGATGCCGCTGACCCGGTGTTCTTTCGGGTGGGCAAACAGATCGCTGCCGCGTTCCAGCCAGGCGGTGCGCGACGCCGAGTGCTCCCATGCATGCAGGGTCTGCTCGTCGACAAAGCGGAAAATGATCTGGAATTCGTTGTCGCCGGGTGGCGGCGCCAATACACCGGAGCCGAGGTAACCGGGAAAGTCGGTTGCCAGTTGTTCGCCTTCACGAAGCCAGGCGATCAGGTCCTGATAGCGACCATCAGCAACACGACGTGCGACCATTAGCGTGACGGGGGAAGTAGACATTATGTATCTCCGTATTTCGATTGCGTCACTCCGGGTAGGAGTTTCGCCTGACGCAGGCCGGGGTAGAGGCCTGCGTTCTGCAACAAGCAAGGATTATTCCTGAATTTAGTGATTTAACCAGTGACTTTCGTCGCAGATCGACACTTGAACGCAATCAGGTGTGCGGGGTTAGAATAGGATCCAATTCAATAGCGTGGACGTAGATGCAGAATGCCTGTCATGACGGACGTTAGCCCTGTTTCCCAGGCATCTGTTGCGCTTGAGCGCGAAGACCTGTTTCCCATACGTGAGGTCTCGCGCCTGACGGGCGTCAACCCGGTGACCCTGCGTGCCTGGGAGCGGCGCTATGGTCTGATTCAGCCCACGCGCACCGAAAGTGGGCATCGGCTGTATTCGATGACCGATATCGAGCGTGTTCGCAACATTGTCGAATGGATCGACCGCGGGGTGGCCGTCAGCAAAATCGGCAAGATCCTCGCCAAGACCGAGCCCTTGAAAGCGCTGGCGCACATTATTCCCGATGATCTGGTCCAGGCCGACTACCAGCAATGGCAGCACCAGTTGCAGAGTGCCGTGAGTGCGTTCGACGACATCGAGCTGGATCGGGTCTATGGGCAGATCTTTTCCTCGTACGCGTTGCCGGTGGTGTTCCAGGACATTCTGATGCCGCTGTGGCGGCAACTGTTGCAGCGTCAGGAAGCGTTCGGGCAAACCAGCGAGTGGCTGTTTCTGGATGGCTATCTGCGCTCACGGGTGTTGCAGCGAATCATCGTGTTGCGTGGCTCACAACCGCGCAAGATTATCGTCAGTGCCTTGGCCGGTCAGTGTCGTGAACTCGAGTTGCTGGTGGCCGCGCTGTTTCTCAGCAGCAGTGAATCCGGTGTGCGGGTATTGACCACCGGCCAGCCGTTCGACGAATTGACCCTGGTCTGCGAGAAAATCAAACTGCAGGTTCTGGTGCTGTTTTCCAATCACGCGCCGGGTGCCGAATTGCCAAGGCGTTTGAACCGCCTGGCATTGAGTCTCGATTGTCAGTTGCTGCTGGCGGGGGATGCATCGGATCTGGCGCAGGACAGTCTGGCGGGCAGCTCGATCGGCTGTATTGGCAACGAAGGGGCAACCATGCGTCAGCGTCTGAACCAGTTTCTCTCGGGAACGCTCGATACCTGAAATCAGGTGTGCAGGGCGGGGTGGGTCAAGCGATGTTGTTGCAGGATGAACTGGCGCAGACGCTCGGTTTCATCGGCATCGGTCTGGCTCAGTTCATAGGCGTAGAAACCGTGCTCGGTTTCACGCTCGAAGTTGCCACGCAATGAAATCCGCTCATACCCTGAGGGGCTGAACCACAGGGCGAAATGCTTGGGCGGTTTGGTCTTGTTGCGCATCTCCAGCAGCACGCCTTTGTGCGAAACCTCATGCACCCACATCGTTCCCGGCTGGCCTTTGGCGTTTTCCAGAGCCACCGGTTCTTCCAGCGTCAGGCGCCACGGGCGCACCATCGGTCCGTCTTCGTAAATGCTCGGCACACCCAGACGCAGATGCAGCGCGTGAAACTCGTCTTCGACCAGATGCAACGGGAAGGTCATCTGTTGGTTTTCGAAGTTGGCCTGAATGGTGACTTGCTCATGAGCGGCCAGGCGCGTGAGCAAATCACGAATCTGCGAACCACCATTGACCAGCAGGCTCGACGTTGCATCCCGCACATTGAGTTGCGGGTTGTGCTGCATGGTCTGGATGAAATCCAGCTCATCCTGGGTCAGGAGGGCGTCGCGCTGCATGGTTAGCTCGAAGGGAATAGTTACAAAGTCATTGGTGATTGTAGTTAATGACCATTAGTTCGCAGTTTTGTTTGCGCCGTTCGTCGCTTTCACCGCTGCCAGTTCGGTTTGCAGAGCGGCGACCTGGGCCTCCAATTGTGCAACACGCTGTTGCGCCTTGACCTGCACCGTCACATCTTTTTGCACGCCGACGAAATAGGTCTGCCCGTCATCGGCGTTTTTCACCGTCGACAGTGACAGTTCATTCCAGAATGGCGTGCCGTCCTTGCGATAGTTGCGCAGGATCTCGCGGCACGCTCCACCGTTGCGCAGGGTGTCGCGAATCAGCGCCAGGTTTTCCTGGTCACGGTCTCCAGACTGCAGGAAGCGGCAGTCCTGATAGAGAATTTCCTCGCTGGTGTAGCCGGTCAGGCGCTCAAAAGCGGGGTTCACATAAATCAGGATGTTGTCCTGCTCACCTTCCTTTTCGGCGACCACGATCCCGTCATTCGATGCGTTGATCACCATTTGCAGCAAACTGGCGTTGATCATCTTTGAATCCTTTCAGAGTTATCAGTGGCAGGCATTCTAGAAGATCGGTAGAGGCTGTCTATAGGCCATCAGCCCCTATTGAGAGCCAATCGTAACTTCGTCCTCCAGACTGTTACTATCGCCGCTCTTTTTTTCAGTTTCAGGATCAGATTGATGAAAGTCGCCATCCTCTCCGGTTCGGTCTACGGCACCGCCGAAGAAGTCGCCCGCCACGCTCAGAACTTGCTGAAAGAAGCCGGTTTTGAAACCTTCTACAACGCCCGCGCCAGTCTGGCCGATATCCAGGCGTTCGGACCGCAAGCGTTTCTTGCCGTGACCTCGACCACTGGCATGGGCGAGTTGCCAGACAACCTGCAACCGCTGTACTCGATGATTCGCGATCAATTGCCCGCCGCGTGGCGTGGTTTACCGGGCGCGGTGATCGCCTTGGGCGACGCCAGTTATGGCGACACGTTCTGCGGCGGCGGTGAGCAAATACGTGAGTTGTTTGCCGAATTGGGCGTGCGTGAAGTGCAAGACATGCTGCGCATCGACGCCAGCGAAAGCGTCACCCCGGAAACCGACTCAGAGCCTTGGCTGGCGGAGTTGATCGTTGCACTCAAGGGTTGATCCCGCGCTCGCGCAACAGCGCCAGCCATGCCTGAGCCGCTTTTGACAGATAAGCCCCCTGGCGCCAGATGAACGCGATGTCCCAGCGCAGATAATCCGGCGCCCGCAAGGTCAGGCGCACCACGCCTGGCCGCACCAGACCGCGCGCCACCACGCTGGGCAACAGCACCACGCCTTGCCCGGCGGCCACCAGTGCGGCGAGAAAATCCGCCTGACCGCTGCGGCCTCCTTCTTTCGGGGTAAAGCCCATTTGCTGGCAGGCCTGCAGTAAACGGTCGTTGAGCACGAAGCTGCGCTGGTACAGCAGGAAGGGCGTATCGGCCAATTCCTCCAGGCCAATCTCGCCGCGTGCAGCCAATGGGTGATCAGCGGGCAGCAAGGCGTCCAGTCGCTCATCGCAAAAAGGCTGACAGTCGAACTGTGGGTCCTTGGGCAACAGACTGCCGCCCAGTTCCAGTTCACCGTTCAACACCGCTTGCTCGATATGGCGGCTACCGCCTTCAAGCAACTGAATGCTGATGTTCGGATAACGCCGCCGGTATTCGGCAAACACCCCGGCAAACAGCGCATCGCTGCCCAATAGCGGCAAGCCCAGGCGCAACTCGCCGCGCGCCAGATGGCTGAGGTCATCCAGTTCGTTCAGCAGTTCATTGCGCAAACGCAACATGCCTTCGGCCCGTTGCAGCACCACGCTGCCGGCGGCTGTCAGGCGCAGGTGTGAACCGAGCCGTTCGAGCAGCGGAGTGCCAAGGCTCTGTTCCAGTTGGGCCACCTGCTTGCTCACCGCTGACTGGCTGATGTGCAAGGTTTTTGCGGCTTGGGTAAAACCGCCCTGGTGCATGACTTCGACGAAGCTGCGCAGTTGTTTGAATTCCATAGCTGTGATTCCAAAGTGGAATGGCTGCAAGTCTAACAATTCGCTTTTGGGATGGCAGGCCGGTTCGTAAAATAACGGCCTGTCAGGAGCAAAAGCATGAATACCGTCGTCCTCAAACACCTTTTCCGTCTGCTCGCCGAACTCGCCGTGTTGCTGAGTCTTTATCTGCTCGGTTGCCAGTTGGCCGCGTGGCTGGCGTGGCCGATTCCCGGTGGCGTCATCGGCATGGCCCTGTTGCTGCTGACGTTCGCCTGCGGCTGGGTGAAACCGGCGGCGCTGCAATTGGGCGCCGGATTGCTGATGGCGGAAATGCTGTTGTTCTTTATTCCGGCGTTGATGAGCCTGCTCGATTACGGCGCGCTGCTGCGCCATGACGGCTGGCGCATCCTGTTGGTGATCGCCGCCAGTACCTTGATGGTGATGCTGGTCACCGCGTTCACCGTGGAACTGGCCGTGCGCATGAGGCGTTCCCATGAAGCTTGAATGGATGCCGATGTTCTGGCTCGTTTTCACTCTGTTGGCGTACCTGTTCAGCCGCTGGATTTATCGACGCACTGGACGTTACGTGCTGTCGCCGCTGATTCTGGTGCCGGGGTTGTTGCTGGCGCTTGCGGTGCCGCTGCACACCGCGTACTCCGAATATGCGAGCAACACCCATTGGCTGATGCTTGTACTGGGGCCGGTGACTGTGGCTTTCGCCGTGCCGATCTGGCAGCAACGGCGATTGTTGATGCGGCACTGGTCGGCGTTGCTGCTCGGCATGGTCGCCGGCAGTGCGGCGTCGATCGCCACCTCGTTCGGTCTGGCCAGGGCACTGGCGCTGGACAGTTCGGTGACCCTGTCGCTGGTGCCTCGTTCGATCACCACGCCATTCGCCATGCCACTGGCGCAGGATCTCGGTGGCGTGCCGGAACTGACGGCGGTGTTCGTGATGTTTACGGGCGTGTTCGGCGCAATGCTCGGCGGCGTTCTGTTGAAGTGGTTGCCGTTGCGCAGTGCGCTCGCACGCGGCGCCTTGTTCGGTGTCGGCGCCCACGGTGCCGGGGTCAGCCGGGCGCACGAAGTCGGCGGTGAAGAAGGTTCTGTCGCCGGGCTGGTGATGGTGCTTACCGGGCTGCTGAATCTGTTTGCCGCGCCTTTGCTGGCGTCGTTGCTTTGACATGGATCCAAGGTGTTTGCATGGCTGACCCGCTCAGTCATCAAGCTGGCTGGCAATGCAACTACACGATCCTTTGCGCCTGACTAGACTGCTGACACGTGCAGAACAATAAGAACGCAGAGGTGCATACAGTGAGCGTAGCCCCCGTCCAATCGTCCCTTAATGTCAAAGACCAGGTCAGTGCTGCCGAGTGGCAGACCCGTGTCGATCTCGCCGCTTGTTATCGTCTGGTCGCGCTGTATGGCTGGGACGATCTGATCTTCACCCACATTTCCGCCAAGGTCCCGGGCACCGAAGATTTCCTGATCAATCCGTTCGGCCTGATGTTTCACGAGATCACTGCCTCAAGCCTGGTGAAAGTCGACCAGGCCGGCAACAAACTCATGGACAGTCCCTACGAAATCAACCCGGCCGGCTACACGATCCACAGCGCCGTGCACGAAGTGCGGCACGATGTGGTTTGCGTGCTGCATACGCACACCGCCTCCGGTGTTGCGGTGTCGGCGCAAAAGCAGGGCGTATTGCCGATCAGTCAGCAGTCGCTGTTTGTTCTCTCGAGCCTGGCGTATCACGCTTATGAAGGGGTCGCGCTGAATCACGAAGAGAAGGCGCGGTTGCAGGCCGACCTCGGCGAAAGCAATTTCCTGATGTTGCATAACCACGGTCTGCTGACCTGCGGTGGCACCATCGCCGATACCTTTCTGATGATGTTCACCTTCCAGCGCGCCTGCGACATTCAGGTCATGGCGCAGACCGGCGGGGCGCAACTGATCGCCATCGAACCGCAGATTCTGGCGGGCGCCAAAGCGATGATCGCCGGCGTCACCAAAAGCGCTCAAGGCATGGGTGGCGCGCTGGCCTGGCCGGCGCTGCTACGCAAACTCGATAAACAAGACCCCGGATATAAACTCTAATGCCTCTTGCCGAGATTCCTCTGTGTGTCTGGCGTAAACGCAGCCAGACGTTTGTCTTTCGTGGGCATTCGATCCGCTACTGGGTGGCGGGGCAGGGTGAACCGCTGCTGTTGATCCACGGTTTTCCGACCGCCAGTTGGGATTGGCATTACCTGTGGCAGCCATTGGCTCAGCGATATCGGGTAATTGCCTGTGACATGCTCGGCTTCGGCGATTCCGCCAAACCCCTGAATCACACCTACAGCCTGTTGGAGCAGGCCGATCTGCAGCAGGCCTTGCTCGTGCATTTGCAGGTCGAGCAACCGGTGCATGTGCTGGCACACGATTACGGCGACAGCGTCGCTCAGGAACTGCTCGCCCGTCATGGCGAAGGCACGTTCGAGATGGCCAGTTGTGTATTTCTCAACGGCGGCCTGTTCCCGGAAACCCATCGCCCGGTGCTGATGCAGAAGTTACTGCTCAGCCCGCTGGGCTGGATGATCGGGCGCGCGTTCACCCGCGACGCACTGGTGAAAAGCTTCCGCCAGATCTTCGGTCCGCAGACCGCTCCGAGTGAAAGTGAGCTGGACGATTTCTGGAGTCTGATCGACAGCAATCACGGGCCATGGATCATGCACAAGCTGATCGGCTACATTCCCGAACGTCGCGTGCAACGTGATCGCTGGGTCGCTGCGATGCAACGTGGTGAAGTGCCGATGCGGGTGATTGATGGCGAGTTCGATCCGATCTCCGGTGCGCACATGGTCGAGCGTTACCGCGAGCTGATTCTGGACGCCGACACGGTGTTGCTGCCAGGCATCGGCCACTATCCGCAGACCGAGGCGCCGGTGCAGGTGCTCAAGCACTATCTGGCGTTCCGTGATCGCCTGGTGTCGCCGCCGCGCAAGGTGGCGTGTTCATGAATCTCCGTTCGCTTGAGCGAACGGTTGTGGCGAGGGAGCTTGCCGCACCGTCCCGCTTGGCTGCGCCGCCGTCGTAATCTTCTGGCCCTTTTCAATTGCGAGCTCAGGATCGGAGGCTGCTCCGCGCCCCGGCGGAAGCAAGCGCCTTCGCCACAGGGTGTCTCATCCTTTTCACTATCCCCCAACCTTATCGCGCACCATTCAGCCTCAGCCGTGTTCATTGTGACCCGAAGCCCCGTGCCTGACACTCGGGGTCAATGTCCCATTGGCCTGCTGGAGTTGCCCCGATGAATGAGTCTGTGCGTTTCGAAGATAAAGTCGTGATCGTCACCGGAGCCGGTGGTGGCCTCGGACGGGCTCACGCGCTGCTGTTCGCCAGACAAGGCGCCAAAGTGCTGGTCAACGACCTTGGCGGCTCGACTCAGGGCGAAGGCGCCAACGCTTCCGCCGCTGATCGCGTGGTGGCGGAAATCCGCGAGGCCGGCGGCATTGCCGAAGCCAACCACGACTCCGTCACCGACGGCGACAAACTGGTGCAGAACGCCCTCGATGCCTTCGGTCGCGTCGATGTGGTGGTCAACAACGCCGGGATCCTGCGCGACAAGACCTTTCACAAGATGGACGATGCCGACTGGGATCTGGTCTATCGCGTCCATGTCGAAGGCGCTTACAAAGTCACCCGCGCCGCATGGCCGCACCTGCGCGAGCAAAACTACGGCCGGGTGATCTTCACCGCCTCGACCTCGGGCATCTACGGCAACTTTGGCCAGTCCAACTACGGCATGGCCAAGCTCGGCCTCTACGGCCTGACGCGCACACTGGCCATCGAGGGTCGCAAGAACAACATCCTGGTCAACGCCATCGCGCCTACCGGCGGCACGCGCATGACCGAGGGGCTGATCCCGCCGCAAGTGTTCGAGCAATTGAAGCCAGAACTGGTCAGCCCGCTGGTGGTGTATCTGGCCAGCGAGCAATGCCAGGAAACCTCCGGGCTGTTCGAGGTCGGTGGCGGCTGGATGGGCAAGGTGCGCTGGGAGCGCAGCCTCGGGGCCGGGTTTGATCCGCGGGTGGGTTTCTCGCCGGAAGATGTCGCGGCGCACTGGCAGCAGATTTGCGATTTCGAGGGGGCGGCGCATCCGAAGGACAATATTGAGGCGCTGAAAGAGATGATGGCGAATTTGCAGAAGTATTCGCTTTAAGAGGGGAGGCCACCAGGTTTGGGCTTGGTGGCTTGAATTGCGACTTAAGAATACGTGTTGTCAGTTATAAATCTGGGAGCTCGCCAGTTAGGTCCTTTGACGGCAACGGGTCCGTCGCCATTGGCCAACACACCCTGTTCGAAAAGTTGTGCATAGGTTTTCAGCAGTTCGCCATTGGCAATGAGTTCGAATTTGTAGCGACCAATCATTCTATCCAGCGATGGATACGCCAGTCCGATACCAAAGGCTGTCAGAACGTCTGCGATGGGTTCGTTTTTTACGATTTGCTCGATCGGGCTCATTGGTAGGTTCCTTTAAGCAGTTGTTCATATATGCGATCTATCTGGCTGTTTACTGCCTGAACCGCGTCTGGTGAGTACAACAAATGGTCTTCACTACCTAGTTTGTAATCCTCCAGTGTTGCGGTGTGCGCGTTGTTCCAGGCAGGAGATCCGCTTTCAGGTTTGAACTCATCGCTAAGCCCCATTGCTCGAAACCTTTCCAGCTCCCTGATCTCATGAGTGTAATAGCGTAAATCCGTATCGGTGAGCATCCAGTGCCCGCTGAGAATTTTTTCCAGACGTTGAATCATGATTCCGTTGGCTTCTGATTGGTCAAGCCTCGCGATATGTATTTTCACAGCATCAATTCTGGCTTTAGTGATAACCGCCGCTCGCCAATGGCAGTAATACGGATTTCATCAAGCATCAGGGGTGGAGGTCTTTGCATATTCATGTCCTTTTGAATGTGCGTGATAACTTGCTGGCAAGTCAGCGCGGCCGATAGTGACGTCCGTGACACCAGCGAGTGATTGAGGTGTTTCAAGTTACATCAGAGTCGCTGTTACAAAATCTGAGAAGCCCGTAAGTAACAGGGTGTTGTTTTGAGAGGGTTTTCGCCGACTAATCACAAAGCGGGGAGAATTCGCCTACGCAGCAGGAAAGGTCCGACGTTGTTCTCGGAAAGTGTTTGCAGGTCTTAGGGAATGGTTTTTCAACAGCCATAAAAAAGGCCGCTGCAAACGCAGCGGCCAAGGTAAGACGTTGGATCAAGGAGCTACAAATCAACGTCAGTGAACACCGGGGCGATGAACCGACATCTCGATTCATCTGAAATCTGTTGCCAGTCGCTTCCATGACTCAGCGTAGCTGGCTTCGTGCTTTTCGGTGTATTGCCTGAAAGCGCGCTCAGAATAAGGTGTTGAGCCTGTAGGAAAAATACCGATCTCTGACATGCACTGTTACGGGGCATGTAACAGTCATCTCGCCCCACCGGCTTCATGCGCGGTACTGATGATCCTCCATCCAGCCAATCCATGGCTCGCGCAAAGGCCCGTTCCGCAAGGGCATTCATCCTTTCGAGCGACAACACGAATACCTCCTTGGTGCGCTTATCGACCCGGTCACCCGGCAGTAGGGTGGGGCCTTCTGTCACTCACCGGGGAAGACGCATGACAACAAAAACAATGCGCGCCATCTTCACACCGCAGGCGCTGGCAGCCGCGGTGGCTTTGGGTTGCTGTGCTCAGGCGCAGGCGGTTTCGTTCAATATCGGGGAAATCGAGGGGACGTTCGACTCGTCGCTGTCGATCGGTGCGAGTTGGGGCATGCGCGATGCCGACAAGTCGCTGGTCGGCACAGTCAACGGTGGGACCGGACAATCCTCGACCGGTGATGACGGACGCTTGAACTTCAAGAAGGGTGAGACCTTTTCGAAAATCTTCAAAGGCATCCACGACCTCGAATTGAAGTACGGCGACACCGGTGTGTTCGTGCGTGGCAAGTATTGGTACGACTTCGAACTCAAGGACGAAGACCGCGAGTTCAAACCGATCAGCGACAGCGGCCGCAAGGAAGGCGCGAAGTCCTCCGGGGCGCAGATTCTCGATGCGTTCGTTTATCACAACTATTCCATCGCGGACTTGCCGGGCACTGTGCGCGCCGGCAAGCAAGTGGTCAGTTGGGGTGAAAGTACCTTCATCGGCAACTCGATCAACAGCATCAACCCGATCGACGTTTCGGCGTTTCGGCGCCCCGGTGCCGAGATCAAGGAAGGCCTGATTCCGGTGAACATGCTGTTCGGCTCGCAAAGCCTCACCGACAAACTCTCGGTGGAAGGTTTCTATCAACTGGAGTGGGATCAGACGGTTCTCGACAACTGCGGCACGTTCTTCGGTGTCGATGTGGCGTCGGACGGGTGCAACAACAACTACACCGTCGGCAGCCCTGCGATTGCACCGTTTGTGCCGTTGACCCAAGCCTTTGGTCAAGGCATTCAGGTAACTCGCGAAGGCGTGGTGGTACCCCGTGGCGGCGACCGCGATGCGCGGGATTCCGGCCAGTGGGGCACGGCATTGCGCTGGCTCGGTGACGACACCGAGTACGGCCTCTACTTCATGAATTACCACAGCCGCACACCCACGGTGGGGACCACCACCGCGGGGCTTTCGACCCTGGCGGCATTGCCGGGTATGGTCGGCATCGCCAACCGTCTGGCCCCCGGCAGCGGTTCGGGACTGGCGCAAAGTGTGATGCTCGGACGTGGCCAGTACTACCTCGAATACCCTGAAGACATTCGTCTGTACGGTGCGAGTTTTTCGACCACGTTGCCGACCGGCACCGCGTGGACCGGCGAGATCAGCTACCGGCCCAACGCTCCGGTGCAGGTCAACACCAACGACCTGACACTGGCGCTGCTAAACCCGATTGCCGGCGGTGCCGCGTCACCGATCGCCACCACACCGGGTTCTGACAACAAGGGCTATCGCCGTAAAGAAGTCACGCAAATCCAGAGCACGCTCACGCACTTCTTCGATCAGGTCTGGGGCGCTCAACGTCTGACCCTGGTGGGTGAAGCCGCGGTGGTGCGGGTCGGCGGCCTGGAGTCGCGCAACAAGCTGCGTTATGGCCGTGACTCGGTGTATGGGCAGTACGGTTTCGGCGGCGACACCGACGGTTTCGTCACCTCGACCTCATGGGGCTATCGCGCGCGGGCCATCCTCGATTACGCCAACGTGATCGGCGGGATCAACCTCAAACCCAACCTGTCCTGGTCGCATGACGTTGCCGGTTACGGCCCCAACGGCCTGTTCAACGAAGGCGCGAAAGCGATCAGCGTCGGCGTCGATGCCGACTACCGCAACACCTACACCGCAAGCCTGAGTTACACCGACTTTTTCGGCGGTGACTACAACGTCCTCGAAGACCGTGACTTCGTGGCCCTGAGCTTCGGCGTGAACTTCTGATCTGCCCGAGAAGGATGAATGCAATGCGCAAAATGATTCTGCAATGTGGTGTCCTCGCCCTCAGTCTGCTGGCGGCCAACGTGATGGCGGCGGTGTCGCCGGATGAGGCCAACAAGCTGGGTACCAGCCTCACTCCGCTGGGTGCCGAGAAGGCCGGCAACGCTGACGGCTCGATTCCGGCCTGGACCGGCGGCATTCCGAAAAATGCCGGGGCGGTAGACAGTAAAGGCTTCCTCGCTGACCCGTTTGCCAATGAAAAACCGTTGTTCACCATTACCGCGGCGAACGTCGATCAGTACAAAAGCAAGCTCTCCGACGGCCAGGTGGCGATGTTCAAACGTTACCCGGAAACCTACAGGATCCCGGTCTACCCGACCCACCGCACGGTCGCGGTGCCGCCGGAAATCTATGAGTCGGCCAAGCGCAGCGCACTCAACGTGACCAGCATCAATGAGGGCAACGGCCTGGCCAATTTCACCGGCAACCGTTACTACGCGTTCCCGATTCCGAAGAATGGCGTTGAGGTGTTGTGGAACCACATCACCCGCTATCACGGCGGCAACCTGCGGCGGATCATCACTCAGGTGACGCCACAGACCAATGGCAGCTACACGCCGATCCGCTTCGAAGAGGAGATCGCCGTGCCGCAACTGATGAAGGATCTCGATCCGGAAAAAGCCGCCAATGTCCTGACCTTCTTCAAGCAGTCGGTGACTGCGCCGGCACGTCTGGCCGGTAACGTACTGCTGGTGCACGAGACCCTCGATCAGGTGAAGGAGCCGCGTCTGGCATGGATCTACAACGCCGGTCAGCGCCGGGTGCGCCGCGCACCGCAAGTGGCCTATGACGGCCCGGGCACTGCGGCTGATGGCCTGCGCACGTCGGACAACTTCGACATGTTCTCCGGTGCCCCGGATCGCTACGACTGGAAACTGGTCGGCAAGAAGGAAATGTACATTCCGTACAACAGCTACAAGCTCGATTCGCCGAAGCTCAAGTACGACGACATCGTCAAGGCCGGGCATATCAATCAGGATCTGACGCGTTATGAACTGCACCGCGTGTGGGAAGTGATCGGCACGGTCAAACCGAGCGAGCGGCACATCTACGCCAAGCGCCACATGTACATCGACGAAGACAGCTGGCAGGTGGCTCTTGCCGACCACTATGACGGTCGCGGGCAACTGTGGCGCGTCGCCGAGGGGCATGCTCAGTACTACTACGATCACCAGGCCCAGGCCTACACCCTCGAGGCGCTCTACGACATCATTGCCGGCCGTTACATTGCACTGGGGATGAAGAACGAAGAGAAGCACAGCTTCGAATTCGGCTTCGAAGCCAAGGCGGCCGACTACACGCCATCGGCCCTGCGCGCTGAGGGTGTACGGTAATTCGTCGAATACCGCCGTGAACCTGTGGCGAGCTCCCTCGCCACAGCGGTTCTGTTCAAATGATCAGAATAAGACCAGGTGGTCGCGTTTTTATGGCCGCCAATCAGCGTGCTGAATACTCGTCAACAAGCGGTCTGGAGAGGGCTAGGGTGAACCCACAACTATAAAAAGGCTCACCCGATGACCGCCATGACGCTGTGTCTGGATCGCCCCGGATTTTTACCCAGACTCTCCTCCCATCATCAATCGCGCCCGCGCTTGAGTGAGCCATTGCTGGCCTCGGTGGCGCGGGTCAGGCTGATTTGCGCCCCTGCTGGCAGTGGCAAAAGCGCGCTGCTGACCGAGTGCATGCTCCAGGCACCTGTGGCGTGCGAGGTGCGTTGGTTGCCAATGGCGGGCGCCACGCTGAGTGTCGGCGAATTCTGCCAGCGTCTGACCCAGGCGCTGGGGCTGGCGGAGTACGTTGATGAGTCGGGTTTGATCGCGACCCTGGCGCATTGGTCGACACCCACATGGCTGTTTATTGATGACTACGCTCGACTGCCGGATCCGGCGCTGGACGCTTTGCTCGATCGCCTGTTGGCTGTCAGCAGTCCGGCGCTGATCTGGTGGATCGGTACGCGCCGACGTCCACAATGCAACTGGCCGCGACTGCTGCTTGGCGATGAATTGTACGAGTGCGAAAGCACGACACTGGCGCTGACGCAACACGAGATCGCCGGTGCCTTGCGGCATCTGGCGCCGGAACAGGCTGGCCATGTCGCCACGCGCATCGTCCAGCGCACCGGTGGCTGGTGCGCCGGTGTGCGCATGGCACTGCTGCAGAAGTGCGACTGGTCGCAAAGCATTCAGCCGCAACAGCGCGTCGACACCTTGCTCGATTATCTGCAACACGAACTCTTCAGCAGCCTCACCCCGGAGTTGACCGAGGCGTGGCGGGTACTGGCGCATCTGCCGCGCTTCAATGCCGAACTGTGTGAGCACTTGTTGGGTGCCGGGGAGGGCGCGCAACACCTGCGGACGCTGCATGCGCTTGGCTGTTTTATCGAACCGTGGAATGACTCGCCGCACTGGTTACAGATCTTTGCGCCGCTGGCCCGGGTCATGCGCGAGGAACAATGGCCCTCGGCCCGCTCCTGGCACCGTCGGGCCTGCCAGTGGTTCAGTGCCGAGCAGGACTGGCGCTCGGCCTTCGAGCAAGCGCTCCTGGCCGAGGAGTACGAGACGGCGGTCAGCCTTTTGCAGCATTTCAACTTCGAGCACCTGTTCGAAGAACAGACGGTGGTGCTGTTGCTGCGCCTGCATGAATGCCACAGCGAAGAGCTGACCCTGAGCACCCCCCAGTTGATCGGTTTGATCACCGCCGCTTTGCTCTTCGCCGGTCGTTTTGAACAGGCGGCACATTGTATCGGGCAGCTGTCGCGGTTCATGCCGCAACCCTCGGCTCAACAAGAGAAGCAACTGATCGCGCGTTGGCAGATGCTGCAAGGGTGGTTGATGCATTTGCAGGGACAAATGGCTCCGGCGCGGGAATATTTTCGACAAGCGTTGGAGGAACTGGCTGTCGATGCCTGGCCGGCAAGGTTGCTGTGCCTGTCGGGGCAGACGCAACAGGCGTTGTTGTGTGGTGACCTCGAACTGGCCCATGGCATCAATCGGGAGGCCCTATGCCTGGCCCGTGCTCAAGGCTCGCTGCTGTTCGAAGGTCTGCTCGAACTCGACCATGCTCAGGTGCTTGAGCAGCGTGGCGCGCCGGCAAGGGCCGAAAATCTGTTACTGAGCATCGAGCAATTGCTTTCTCACAGAGCCGAGCGCCCCACGCCATTGCTGGGCCGCATCGCATTGCGTCGAGGTCGGCTGGCCTTGTACATGGGGCGCGAGCAACAGGCAGCAGATTTTTTTTGCAAGGGGATAGAGGACTGCCTGCGCAGTCACGACAAACGCGTGTTGTATGGCTATTTGGGCCAGGCACAACTGGCGGCCAATCGAATGGACTATGCCCAGGCGTTCGAACGTCTGCATGAGGCCGAGAGGGTGATGCAGCAACGGCAGATACCGGACACGGTCTACCGCGGAGCGCTTTTGCAACTCAGCAGCCAGTTCTGGTTGCAGCAGGGGCGGCCGCAGTTGGCGCAAGAAGCGTTGAGCCGGGTATTGCGGCACTATCAACCACCCGAGGCGCTGCAGGCGCCTCCCGCCACTGTGGAGTTAATCCCGCGCATTCAATACTTGTTGATACTGGCCAAGGCTTATATGCATTGTGAAGAAGATCTATTGGGCCAGCTCGAGCCGCTACTGAAACAAGCGCAGAGCGGCGGAGCTTTGACACTGGAAGCGGAATTGCATTTTGCGTTGGCCGAAGTGGCATCGCTGCAGCAACAGCCATTCCGGCTGATCGAACACCGGGAGCTTGGTTGCAGGATTGTGCAACGAGCGAACCTGGATGGCGTGCGGCATCAGTTCTCTTTACTTCCTTCGAATTTTTTTCCTGAAGAAAAAGAGGTTTCTTTAGCCTGTTCCGAAAGTTTTGAGTGTGCCAGCGTGCTCAGTCGGCGAGAGCAGCAGGTGTTGGAGCTTGTTGCATTGGGTGATTCCAATCGGCAAATCGCGGAGAAACTTTTCCTTTCGTTGCATACTGTAAAAACTCATGTGCGAAGAATATATACAAAGTTGGCGGTGGAACGCCGGACTCACGCAGTAGCCAAGGCGAGATTGCTTGGCTTTAAGTTGTAAATAAAACACGGCAGAGTGGCTTTGTATTCAGATGTATATTGGCGTGGCGGATTAAACACGCTTGGAAAAGTTTTCGAGCTATCTTTTGTATGTGTGCCGGTATTAGTTTGATTTGCGAATGCAGTCGACAGGCAGTCGTTGCAATTATCAAACTGATCGGAATTTTTATTGATGAACTTTGAAAAAGTTGAAAATACGGCTCTTGCTCGCCAGGGCGAAGCATTGTCCAATATTGTGAAAGAGTTGGAACTGGTACCGGCTTTCAAAGTGATCGTGCAGGATTGTTTGCGGGAAGCTGTTGCGAAGATTGCGCCAGGAGTATTGGTTAGCAAAATTCATATCAATGTTCTTGAGGGGGGCAGCCAAAAAGCAAACGCGCCAATGGGACGTTTACTTGAGGTTTTTCTGGAGTGTTTGCAGCGCGGCGAAGTACCTGTTTACTCTCCGGCTATCTATGCGATTTACGATTATCCTGGTTCTACCGATTCACGGGATATCATCAAGGGCCTGGATGTTACGGCGGTCGAAAATATACTATCTGATTTGTTGGGGAATATTGCGACCCGTTACGTTTCCGCGTTAAAAAGATACTGGGAAATTAACGAGGTTTCCCAAAGTGGCTACGCGTATCCAAAACTTTCGCGCAAGTCTGCGTTGGCTGTTCTTCAATCGGTCTTGTTTGAGCGGGAGCTCGATTCATGGACGGCGCACGGTGAAATTACTCAGGAGGAAAGGGCGCGCATCAGTAGTACTGTTCAAGCGGGTTTGACAGGCATGGGTTACAGCGTCCATATCGAAGGCCGGAATGGCAGTTATGTTGAGCAAAACTCGATGTTTGTGGTGCCACTGACTAATCCGGTTCACGAACAACTGATTCCAGCAAGCGAGGGTGCCGTTGTTCTCTATTCGCGAGATCGAGGGATCGAGAAGTTCGCCTCCTCGCTGATACTTCAGCAAGCCCTGGTCTCGCGATTGAAGTGGACGGACACGCGGGAGGAGTTTCTGCAGGCGCTGCCGCTCGATGAGCGAGAAGGGTTTGCCTATGGTTACGATGTTCGCTTTTTGAAAGTCCATGGGAATCTGTTCGAACGTTACGCAGAGCAGACGTTGCACAAGGCCTACAGAGACGTCGAATACCACCTGGATCGACTCAACAGGGGCAGTTCGGATCTGGATGGGTGCATGGCGACCGTGGAGTCGACGCAGTCCTTGCCGGAAATTACTCATCACGCCAAAAAAAGGCAGGCCGGTCTTCTGAAGGTTGTGGAGCGGAATGCATGGCCAGACTGGTTGAAAACTACTTCGGATACCAATCAGGAAGTGTACGTTGCACTGCAACAGCGACTTCTCGAAGCCGAAGTAAAACATCATCAGACCACCCATGGCATAACGTCGCTCAAGGACTATTCTCGTGTGGCCGTGGAGGATTTTTTATCCCCGGGTGATGATGAGCGCGTTAATCCGGACAATGTACCCGTAGACATCATTCATACCGTACCGTTGGTGAACGGGCAGAAGATTGAGCTCACTGAGCGTAAAACGCTGACGCAGGTTTTCATGCACGGCGCCAATGATGATGCGGGGAGTTATAAAATTATCCCGCGAGTATTCACTGACAATCCAAAAATGACACCCACGAATCTGATGCGTGCGATTCAGACGCTGAACATCCGTGTGGCCTATAACACGGCGCGCCGCCTGCTTTACTCGCAATCCGATGTTGTCGAATCCATGCGGGAAGTTTTCGGGCGAAAGACCGCACTCACATTGTTTGCCGCTGTATTGCAAAAACATGTGACTTCGATCGCTCAGGATCTGGCAATGCGTTATAACTTTGGTGACGACTCTATCGAAACCATGGGCGTGTCACTCCGGGGCTGGATTAAACCCTTTAAGAGTTTGCTGGTGTATCGCAGGAAAGGTGTCGATGCCGAACGAAACCTTCATGTCCTTCATATGCCTGGACTTACCACAGGGAAGGAGTGGTATCAGTTTCCTGATCTGAAATCTTTACAGCATCAGATTGCACGCTGGGTAGTAAACAAGGAAAGCTGGGCCTATTTGAAAGATCAGGCATACGCAAGCGATAGCGCGAATATAGAGCGGTACTACCTGCACGATAGCCTTCATGAGATGCTTCAAGAATGGTGGTGGTCGGCTATCGAGGTGAAAAGCTTTTCCGAAGATGGTCCGTTGAAGGGCGCGGTTCAGAATCAGATCAGTTGGGATGCCGATCAGGCTGAAGTTGCTACACCGCAATGGTATGTAAAAGCCAAAGTCGCGGATCAGCGCCTGCTTAATCGTTTGAACTATGATTTCAAGGCTGTTTACCACCATGCTAAAGAAAAGCTCGAAATCGTGCCTTTCAAAGAGTTTTCGAGGAAGTTGGTCAGCCAGGAGCTCAACCGATACTTAGGTCGTTCGGGGACTGTTGCTGAAATTAATCCAGATGAAGTCTGGGTGAAATTTCATGCGGATTCGAAAATCAGCCTTACTGAACTGTTCGTTCAGTGGCAGCTGTGGCGCAGTGATGTAAGTGTCTTCCAGAAGTTCTTTTCCTGGGTTTCTCCCGCAGGTAACTATCTGACAGCGCTCGCAGAACAGTTGAGAACCGCACGCTTCTGGACGTTTACTGGCCAACCTGTCGAGCAGTTGAATGCCAAAGTCATCAACGATCTGATCGGTCTGACGCCAGGTGAAAAATACCTTCAGTATCTGAGAGAAAACTTCCTTGAGCCATCTGATGTCGACTTGAAGGTGAAGCTGTTTCGAAAGACAAAACAGAATGAAATGCTCAGGGCCGCGTTGATTCAGAAAATCAAGGGCGAGCTGTCGCAAGAGCAGTTCAACTGGCTGCAGCGGTTGATTGATGGTTTTGATCATGATTTGCCTCGCGAAAACGTCATCGCTGTGGGAGGCAAGCCGGGAATCGGTGTTTATGAGTTCACGCTCCAAGGTCGGGCCCTGACTGGCGCCTATGTGTTTGGGCGCAGAGTCAACAACCGAGACGAGTTTATGGTCTACGTGCCCAATACTCCGGATGGCAAAGACTTCTTCCCGCTTGAACAGCTGGCTGCTCGATTGACTGGTTCTGCCTTCAGGAAGGTTGTCATGGGTCTGGTGCGTCTGGAGCACCAGCAGATTGTCAAAAGTCTGATTGATAACTATTGGGACGCGAAGCCCTTGGTCACATCGACGCCTGATCTGACAAATAGCTATCCGATACTTAGTTTCCGACAACAGTACCGGGCAAAGATCAGCCATCTTATTGCCGATACGGACTTCCAGACGACCAGCCCATCAGAAGCATTCTGGAAAGATGCGAGGATTCTTGCTGAATTCGCACTGGACGTGGCTTCAATGTTTATTCCGCCCCTTGGTCTTGCAGCGTCGGTGTTGCGTATCACGACATCGGTTGTACAAGGCATTGTGGCCTCCAGCCAAGGTCTCGACGATGCGGCCAATGCTTATTTTGCATCGGCCTGGAGAGGCGCGATCATGCTGTATGTGGGTAAGGTCGGCGCCATTGGTTCTCCCGTGAATCCGCTTGCCTTACTGTCGAATGTCAGAGACTTTGCCGACGTGGTGAGCGCAGTGACCGGCGTTGAGGTCAGTATCAGCTATGTCACGGCTGTGGCTGCGCCGCCCATGGTGGTGAATAGCACGACCCGCTTGCTCAACTGAAGCGATAAACAGCACGAATCACCGCTGTCGGTCATTCGTGCTGTTGGCACGGTTCAGACATGTTCGGACTCATAGCCCATCCGCCAACTCACGGCCCGCGTCGCAGCCAATAAGCGCTGCGCCGCCGGGCCGTTTTCGTCGGCGTGGAACAGCGAGGTCGGGCCGACGATGGTCAATACGGCGGCGATCTGCCCGACGGCGTTGAACACCGGGGCAGACAAGGCATCCACACCCGGCATCAATAAACCATGCACATGATGCAGACCGCGTTCGCGGATCTGTTCACACAACGTCGCATAGGCCTTTTCATCCGCCAGCGGGTGATCGGCAACGGTGGTTTCCTGCTCACGCAGCTCATCGGTTTCCCGGTGTGGCAGATACGCGCTGAAGACCAGTCCGGTCGATGAACTGAGCAAGGGCAAGACCGAGCCCAATTGTGTCACCACCGTCACCGCGCGCACCGCCGGTTCGATATGCACCACGGTCGCACCCTGATTGCCCCACACCGCGAGGAAGCAGGTTTCGTTCAACTCGTCGCGCAACTCGGCCAGCGGCAGGGCGGCGACTTTCAGCACGTCCATACTGTTGAGGGCGGCCAGGCCCACACGCAGTGCTTCACGACCCAGGCCGTAATGGTTGGTGGCGGTGTTCTGCTCGGCAAATCCCGATGCGATCAAGGCTTGCAGATAGCGATGCACCTTGCTGGCCGGCATCTGCACATGTTCGGCCAGGCGCGACAGCGACGTGGACGGCGACAACTCGGCGAGGGCCTTGAGGATGTCGGTGCCGACTTCGGCGGAGCGGACTTTCTGTTTGCCGTTGCTGTCGCTGGTTTTTTCCATGGTGCGGTCGGGTTCCGATACGAATGGGCGTCTTTATAGCTTGACGCTGGATAGCGAGCAAATTACGTTATGCGTAATCGAATTACGATAATAACAACCCCGGCGTGCCGAAACCTCTGAGCCAGAGCGATGGGCCACTGCCGACTCCCTGTTCAGGAGGCTCCATGAACCTCGATTCAACCGCGTCGACGCTGGTTTACCAGTCCGGTTTCGGCAACGAATTCAGTACTGAAGCGTTGCCCGGCGCGCTGCCTGTCGGCCAGAACTCTCCGCAAAAAGCCCCCTACGGTCTCTACACCGAATTGTTTTCCGGCACCGCATTCACCATGACCCGCAGTGAAGCGCGGCGGACCTGGATGTACCGGATTCAGCCTTCGGCCAATCACCCGGCTTTCGTCAAACTGGAACGGCAACTGGCCGGCGGCCCGCTGGGTGAAGTGACGCCCAACCGGCTGCGCTGGAACCCGCTGGAGATCCCGGCCGAGCCCACCGATTTCATTGACGGTCTGGTGAGCATGGCGGCCAATGCCGGTGCGGATAAACCCGCCGGCATCAGCATCTACAGCTACGCCGCCAACCGTTCGATGGAACGCGTGTTCTTCAATGCCGATGGTGAATGGCTGCTGGTGCCGCAACTCGGCCGTCTGCGCATCGCTACCGAGCTGGGCATGCTGGAAGTCGCGCCGCTGGAAATCGCCGTGTTGCCACGCGGCCTGAAATTCCGCGTCGAGCTGCTCGACGCGCAAGCCCGCGGTTACATCGCCGAGAACCACGGCGCGCCGCTGCGCCTGCCGGATCTGGGGCCGATCGGCAGCAACGGCCTGGCCAATCCACGCGATTTTCTGACCCCGGTCGCCGCTTACGAAAACCTGCAGCAACCGACGACACTGGTGCAGAAATTCCTCGGTCAGCTGTGGGCCACCGAGCTTAATCACTCGCCGCTGAATGTGGTCGCCTGGCACGGCAACAACGTGCCGTACAAATACGACTTGCGCCGTTTCAACACCATCGGCACGGTCAGTTTCGATCACCCGGATCCGTCGATCTTCACCGTGCTGACTTCGCCGACCAGCGTCCACGGTCTGGCCAACCTCGACTTTGTGATTTTCCCGCCACGCTGGATGGTGGCTGAGAACACCTTCCGCCCGCCGTGGTTCCACCGCAACCTGATGAACGAATTCATGGGCCTGATCCAGGGCGAGTACGACGCCAAGGCCGAAGGTTTCGTGCCCGGCGGTGCGTCGCTGCACAGCTGCATGAGCGCCCACGGCCCTGACGGTGAGACCTGCACCAAAGCGATCAACGCCGAGCTTGCTCCTGCGAAGATCGACAACACCATGGCCTTCATGTTCGAGACCAGTCAGGTGCTGCGCCCAAGCCGCTTCGCCCTCGACTGCCCGCAACTGCAATCCAATTACGACGCCTGCTGGGCCACGCTGCCCGCCACGTTCGACCCGACCCGGAGATAACCCATGACTCAGAATTCGATTAATCGCAGTTGGGTCGCTTCGGCCAATGGCCACGCTGATTTCCCGTTGCAGAACCTGCCGTTGGGGGTGTTCAGCCTCAACGGTTCGGCACCGCGCGCGGGCGTGGCGATCGGCGAGCACATCTTCGACCTGCAAGTGGCGCTGGAGGCCGGTCTGTTCGACGGCGTCGCACGCAGTGCCGTCGAAGCCATGCATGGCGGGCTGTTGAATGCTTTCTTCGAACTCGGTCGCGAAGCTCGCGTGGCCTTGCGCGAACGCTTGCTGGAATTATTCAGCGAGGGCAGCAACCATCGCGGTGCCATCGAAGCCCAGGGCGCAAAACTGCTGCCACTGGCCGCCGATTGCCAGCTGCATCTGCCGGCCCGTATCAGCGATTACACCGACTTCTATGTGGGAATCGAGCATGCACAGAACGTCGGCAAACTGTTCCGTCCCGACAATCCGCTGCTGCCGAACTACAAGCACGTGCCGATCGGTTACCACGGTCGCGCCTCCACTGTGCGGGCGTCCGGTACCGACGTGCGTCGTCCGAAAGGCCAGACCTTGCCCGCCGGCGCCAGCGCGCCGATCTTTGGCCCGTGTGCGCGTCTGGACTACGAGCTGGAACTGGGCATCTGGATCGGCCAGGGCAACGAGATGGGCGAGCCGATCGCCATTGGCGACGCGGCCGAGCACATCGCCGGGTTCTGCCTGCTGAACGATTGGTCCGCCCGTGACATCCAGGCCTGGGAATACCAGCCGCTGGGTCCGTTCCTGTCGAAGAGTTTTATCACCAGCGTCTCGCCGTGGGTCGTCACCGCCGAAGCGCTGGCGCCGTTCCGCACGCCACAACCGGCGCGTCCGGAAGGTGACCCGCAACCTCTGCCGTACTTGCTCGACAACCGCGATCAGGCAGGCGGTGCGTTCGACATCGAACTGGAAGTGCTGCTGCTCACCGGGAAAATGCGCGAACAGAATCTGCCGGCCCATCGCCTGACCCTGAGCAACACCCGCTACATGTACTGGACCGTGGCGCAAATGGTCGCGCACCACAGCGTCAACGGTTGCCAGTTGCAGGCCGGTGACCTGTTCGGTTCGGGCACCTTGTCCGGTCCTGAAAACGGTCAGTTCGGCAGCTTGCTGGAAATCACCGAGGGCGGCAAAAAGCCGATCGAACTGGCCTCCGGCGAAGTGCGCAAATTCCTTGAGGACGGCGACGAAATCATCCTGCGCGCCCGTTGCGCCCGTGACGGTTTCGCCTCCATCGGTTTCGGCGAATGCCGCGGCACCGTGCTGGCGGCGCGCTGACAGGAGCGATTGATGGATCTCTATACCTATTACCGTTCGACCTCGTCGTACCGGGTGCGCATCGCGCTGGCACTGAAGGGCCTCGACCATCAGGCATTGCCGGTCAACCTGATCGCGCCGCCGGGTGGCGAGCATCGGCAAACGGCGTATCTGGCGATCAACCCACAGGGCCGGGTGCCGGCCTTGCGTACCGACGAGGGTGAGTTGCTGATCCAGTCGCCGGCGATCATCGAGTACCTGGAAGAACGTTATCCACAACCGCTGCTGTTGCCAGCCGACCTCGCCGCTCGCGCGCATGTGCGTGGCGTTGCGGCGGTGATCGGTTGCGATGTGCATCCACTGCACAATGTCAGCGTGCTCAACCGTCTGCGCCAATCGGGGTACGACGAACCACAAGTGGTGGAGTGGATCCGTCACTGGATCAGCCAGGGGCTGGCGACAGTGGAACAGTTGATTGGCGACAGCGGTTTCTGTTTCGGCGAGTGGCCGTGCGTGGCGGATGTGTACCTGATTCCGCAGTTGTATGCGGCCGAGCGGTTCAACGTCAGCCTGGACGACTATCCAAAAATCCGCCGTGTTGCCGCACTGGCTGCTGAACATCCGGCGTTCATCAAGGCGCATCCGGCCAACCAGCCAGATACCCCGTAAAGCTTCACGCCATGCCAATGTGGGGATTCGGCGACGCCTGAAAATCATAAAAACAACACAGGTACCTTGCGATGCACAACCAGATTGCCAGCTTCCGGGCGGCGCTCGACGCCCGTCCGGTGTCCCGTTATCAGTGGTTGCTCTTGATCTTGCTCGCCTTGTTGCTGGTCACCGACGGCTACGACGCCCAGGTGCTCGGTTACGTCGTGCCCGCACTGGCTCAGGACTGGGGCCTGGAGAAAGCCGCGTTCGGGCCTGTTTTCAGCGCCAACCTGCTGGGCCTGACTATCGGTTCGCTTGCCGTTACCCCCCTGGCGGACCGTTTCGGTGTGCGGCGGATTCTGCTCGCCTGCGTGCTGATCTACGCCAGCCTGACAGTGCTGATGGTGTTCGCCGATTCCCTCAATACGCTGATGATCGCGCGCTTCATTTGCGGTGTCGGCATGGGCGGGGCGATGCCGAGTGCGATGGCGCTGATGTCGGAATACTCGCCACCACGCCTGCGTACGTTGATGGTGACGCTGGCCGCGTGCGGGTTCTCGTTCGGTGGTGCGGCGGGTGGTTTCGTCGCGGCGGGTTTCATTGACCAGTTTGGCTGGCAAGCGGTGTTCCTCGCCGGTGGCGTCACGCCATTGCTGCTGTTTCCGTTTCTCTGGTGGATGCTGCCGGAATCCCTGCCACGGCTGTTGCGCGACGCGCCGCCCTATACGCGCTTGCGCAACGTCACCGCACGGATGCTGCCGGACTGGCAGCCACCGCCTGCATCTGCCGCGCAGAACGAGCGCGAGCAGGGCAGCAAACTGACCATGGTCGAGTTGTTCCGCAACGGTTATGCACGGCCGACCTTACTGATCTGGGCGACGTTTTTCGTCAGCCTGATTCTGCTGTATTTCATGATCAGCTGGTTGCCGTCGCTGCTGCTCGAAAGTGGCCTGAAACTCAACGAGGCCAACCTGGTGACGTCGATGTTCCTCTTCGCCGGTACGCTGGGCGCCATCTGCATGGCCTGGTTCGCCGACCGCCTGAAACGCAAGGTGCGGTTGTTGTCCGGCGTGCTGGCCGGCGCGGCGCTGTGCACCATTCTGCTGGGCTTGAATCACGACAATCCGCGCTATCTGGTGGCCTGCGTGTTTGCCGCCGGGTTCTGCATCATTGGCGGGCAACTGACGCTGAACGCCTTCGCCAGTAATTTCTACCCGGCACAGGTGCGCGCCACGGGCACCGGCTGGGCGTTGGGCGTGGGGCGTTTCGGTTCGATTCTCGGGCCGCTGTTCGGCAGTCTGTTGTTGGCGATGCACATTCCGGTGGCGCAGATTTTCTTCTTTTGTGCGATACCGGCGGTGCTGGCGGCGTTGTTGATCATTCAGGTGCGATCACCCGCAGAAGCCGCACTGCCCCCTGTGGGAGCGAGCCTGCTCGCAAAGAACGATAACGCGATCTGACAGGACAAACGGAAGTGCCTGCTTTGCGAGCAGGCGCGCGCTCCGCAAAGGCGTTCAGTGCACCACGGAATTTGGCGGCAGGTGTCCGAGCCGCTCCGTCAGACGCAGGCGCTGGATCGGGTCGTCGCTCAGCAGCAGCGCGTGCTCCAGATCGAAACGCTCGGCATTCGGGCAGTCGAGTCGCTGATACAGACTGGCCCGGGCCAGATAATCGGCGGCTGCCGCATTCCCCAGTTCGAGTACGCGTTCGGCATCGACCAGCGCGGCGATGAAGTCATCGTGGGCCAGGTGTAACTGACGCAGGTTGCGCGACAGGCGCTGGAGCATTTGCACCGGTGTCGCCGTCAGCAAATGCTCGCCGTTGAGTTGCATGTTCGGCCCATACTGACGCTGTAGCAGCTCGCGACAGTCATTCGGATACAGACGTCGACCACCGCAGGGATCGAGCAAATGATCGGCGCCGGGCACGCGCAGCAGGAAATGCCCGGGAAAGTTGACGCCGACCAAGGGAATCTCCAGCCCGCGTGCCAGTTCCAGCGCAATCAGCGCCAGTGTCAGCGGCTGCCCGCGTCGGGTGTGCAGCACTTTGTGCAGCAGCGCCGCCTGGGGGCGCAACGGCAGGAAATCGTCCTGGGCAAACCCCAGTTCAATCATTCGCCGCAACAGGGGCTGGGCCAGTTCATTGACCGGCAGCATCGGTAGCCCGTAGCTGACCCGTTGTTGCAGCTCCTTGAAATCCTGCAGCAGCGCCTCGGGGTCGAGCTCTTTTTCGTGTTCGGCCGCGATCCACAGCGCGGCTTCGAACAGCGCGGGCGGTGAACGGTGCAGGCAGTCGAAAAAGCGTTGGCGCGGACTCATCGAAATCTCCGGGGCATGCCTCGTTTTAGCCCCGTCCGTGGCATTCGTCCAGTGCCGGGCCATGCCAGTCTCGGGTTATGCCGCAAAGCCGCGGTCTGCGCGGGTGCTTATTCCGGTGCGCTTCAGCAATTTTTGGGCGCGAGCCTATACTGGCGTTCTACAAGAAGTGATTCGGGAGCCCAACGATGTTTGCGCTCATGCAAAGCACTCGCCTGGAATCGCTGCACCTTAGCGTTGACCCGGTTACCGGGTTGAAGGCGGTCATTGCCATCCATAACAGTCGCCTCGGGCCAGCCTTGGGTGGATGCCGTTATCTTGCCTATCCCAATGATGAATCCGCGGTCGAAGATGCCATTCGCCTGGCTCAGGGCATGAGCTACAAGGCTGCGCTGGCGGGGCTGGCGCAGGGCGGCGGGGTGGCGGTCATCGTGCGCCCGGCCCATGTGGAAAACCGTGGCGCACTGTTCGAAGCCTTTGGGCGTTGCATCGAACAGCTTGATGGCCGCTACATTACGGCGATCGACAGCGGCACTTCGGTCGCCGACATGGATTGCATCGCCCAGCAGACTCAGCATGTCACCAGCACCACGTCGGCCGGTGACCCGGCGCCGCATGCGGCGATGGGCGTGTTTACCGGGATTCGGGCAACGGCGATGGCGCGCTTGGGCAGCGACAACCTCGAAGGTCTGCGCATCGCCATTCAGGGCCTGGGTAATGTCGGTTATGCACTGGCCGAACAACTGCACGCGGCCGGAGCAGAATTGCTGGTCAGCGACATCGACCATGGCAAGGTGCAACTGGCGATGGAGCAACTCAATGCGCATCCGATTGCCAACGATGCATTGCTCAGCACGCCGTGCGACATCCTTGCGCCGTGCGGTCTCGGCGGGGTGCTCAACAGTCACACGGTGACGCAATTGCGTTGCTCGGCGGTCGCGGGCTCCGCGAACAATCAACTGACGCACCTGGATGTCGCCGATCAGCTGGAGCGGCGCGGGATTCTGTATGCGCCGGATTATGTGATCAACGCCGGTGGCCTGATCTACGTCTCGCTCAAGCATCGCGGCGAAGAGCTGGGGACGATCACCGCGCACCTGTCGAAGATTTCCTCGCGACTGACCGAAGTGTTCGCCCATGCCCAGGCCGAGAAGCGCTCGCCGGCGCGGGTGGCCGATGAGTTGGCGGAGAAGGTTCTGTATCGCTGAAACGCAAAAGATCGCAGCCTTCGGCAGCGCCTGCATTGGAATACGTATTCCCTGCAGGCGCTGCCGAAGGCTGCGATCTTTTGATCAGGCGATGATTACTTGGCAGCTTTCGCCGCTTTTGCGGGTTTGGCCGGTGCTTCAGCAGACTCTGCCGTATCAGCCACTTCAGCCACTGGCTCAGCCGATGCATTGATGAGTTCCGACAACGCATCAGGCTGGCTCTTGAAGGCTTTGGCGAACACATCGCGGTTCTTCGCCATGTAGATCCCGACTTCTTCAACCTGTTGCTCGTTCAGCGACGGCACGGCTTTCTGCAACACTTCGGACAGCATCTCAGCCAGTTCGAGCATTTTGTCATGACGGTCAGCTTCGGCTTTATCCATGAACAAGCGCTCCAGATCTCGGCTGCTGCGGTATACCACTTCGACGGCCATTCACCACCTCACATGCCTTCACATTTAGTTGTCTTAGCGACTACTGTATTTATATACAGCGAAAGGATAAGCGAATCCCTGCGCTTTGGGTAGTGGCTTTTTAATGTAGACCGGATTCGGGGTTTGTCAGGGGATTACCGCGTGGTGGCCATTCGCGAGCAAGCTCGCTCCCACAGGCTTCGGTGCAGGCTGGCATGTGCGACCAAACGCCACGGCGCGGCTTTTGCGGGGGCTCGCCATGATGGCGTGGCCTCGTTTCTGCATGAAACAGAGCGCGTGCAGAAAAACCGTCACGTCCAACACGCATCATCCGCCCGAGTCGGGCTAAGGAACATCATCGTGAAAATCAACTGGGCCGAGAAACTGCGGCAAAACGTGCATCAACTGGCCGAGTCCCTGGGCAACCTGTTCGTCGAAACCTTCCACTACCTGGCGCTGTTCGCCATCGGTGCGGTGACGGCGTGGGCGGCAGTGATGGAGTTTCTCGGGATGCTCGAGGAAGGCCACATCAAGATTGATGACATTCTTTTGCTGTTCATCTATCTCGAACTGGGGGCGATGGTCGGGATTTATTTCAAGACCAACCACATGCCTGTGCGCTTCCTGATCTACGTGGCGATCACTGCGCTGACCCGTTTGCTGATCTCCAACGTCTCGCACCACAATCCGCCGGACATGGGCATCATCTACCTGTGCGGCGGCATTCTGCTGCTGGCGTTCTCGATTCTGGTGGTGCGTTACGCCTCGTCACAATTTCCTTCGGTGAAGATCGAGAAACCGCAGCGCAAGCTGGGCGCCGGTTCCGGTGAACACCCGGAGATCGAGAAAGGCGAACTCTAAAGGCCTGCCGACGGTCGAGACTGGCTGTCGATTTGCTGCGGTGGCGGCGGCAGCCCGTCGCCGCTGGTCATCGCTTCGAGGATCGCCATGGCGCTGTGGCCCTGTTCGATGGCGATGCCGAATTGAATACTTTGCACCAGCCGTCGCAAGCGTTGTGGATCATTGCGTTGTTCGCTGCTGATCATGCGTTTGGCCACGATGCGGCCGCTGTTCGACAGGGTCAGCATGATGCTGCCGTCCAGGCCCTGAATGCTCAGGTTGATCTGATAGTCCGGCGCGAAGGCATCGGTAATGATCTGAAAAGGATTGTCCATGATGCGTCACCGCCTGATTGAACGTGCAGTTGTTGACCGGCCGTGATCGGGTTGGTTCGCCATACCGGACCATCGGCCATTCCGTGGCCTGTGTGTTGCTTTGTGCAGGAGCTGCCGCAGGCTGCGATCTTTTGATCTGCGGTGTCTTGATGTCGGTCATGAAGATCAAAAGATCGCAGCCCGCGGCAGCTCCCACAGGGATGTAGCAAGGGCTGTGCCGGGAAAATTGTTGGACAATGGATACGGGATAAAAAAGGCGAGCACCTGGCTCGCCTTTGTCATTTATGGCCCGTTTCAGGGCATAACCGAGTAGATGATCGCCGACAGTGCAATCAGGCCGATCAGCACCACAAACACGTTCGAAACCTGTCCCGAATACTGGCGCAAGGCTGGCACACGGCGGATGGCGTACATCGGCATCAGGAACAGCAGGCAGGCAATCACCGGGCCGCCGAGGGTTTCGATCATCCCCAGAATGCTCGGGTTGAACGTGGCGACGGCCCAGCAGCTGAGGATCATGAACAGCGCGGTCGCCCGGCTCAGCCAGCTCGCCGACATCACCTTGCCACGGCTGCGCAGGCTTTTGACGATCATGCCTTGAAAGCCTTCGCTGGCGCCGATGTAGTGGCCGAGGAAGGATTTGGTGATCGCCACCAGCGCAATCAGCGGCGCGGCGTAAGCGATGACCGGAGTCTGGAAGTGGTTGGCCAGGTACGACAGGATCGAAATGTTCTGCGCCTTCGCCGCTGCCAGATCTGTCGGCGACAGCGCCAGCACGCAACTGAAGCAGAAGAACATTACCGTCACCACCATCATGCCGTGGGCCATGGCGAGGATGCCGCTGCTCTTGCGCTCGGCCTGTGCGCCGTAGCGCTGTTTCTGGTCGACCGCGAATGCCGAGATGATCGGCGAATGGTTGAACGAGAACACCATCACCGGGATCGCCAGCCACAAGGTCTTGAGGAACACCGACAGCGGCATCGCCTCTTGAGCGCTGGCGAAGAACGCGCCGTTCCAGTTGGGGATCAGGCTCAGGCCGAGCAGCAACAGGGCGGCAACGAACGGATAGACCAGCACGCTCATGGCTTTGACGATCACGTTCTGTCCGCAACGCACGATCGCCATCAGGCCGAGGATCAGCACCAGCGACAGAATGGCCCGGGGTGGTGGAGCGATGTGCAACTGGTGTTCGAGAAAACTGCTCAGGGTGTTGGTCAGCGCGACGCTGTACACCAGCAGTATCGGGAAGATCGCGAAGAAATACAGCAGCGTGATCAGCTTGCCGGCACCGATACCGAAGTGTTCTTCAACCACTTCGGTGATGTCCCCGGAGCGTCCGGACAACACGAAACGGGTCAAACCACGGTGGGCGAAAAACGTCATCGGGAAGGCCAGCACGGCCAGAATCAGCAGCGGCCAGAAACCACCGACACCGGCGTTGATCGGCAGGAACAAGGTGCCGGCACCAATCGCGGTGCCGTACAGGCCGAGCATCCAGGTGGTGTCGGATTTGCTCCAGCCCTTGTGGGCCGTTTCGGTGTTGTGTGTGCGATCTACAGCGGGATTTTCGGCAGCAGGTGTGCGTACATCGGTCATCGTTTTTGCCTCGTTATTATTTTTGCTCGGGCTCACGTTTGGCAGACCGTTGTGCGCGGTCTGCCGGGGCGGTCAGGGAATGCGCGTCAGCACTCCACCCAGCTCACGGCCAGGCCGCCCCGTGAAGTCTCTTTGTATTTGTCATGCATGTCGGCGCCGGTATCGCGCATGGTGCGGATCACCCGGTCGAGGGAGATGAAGTGTTTACCGTCGCCGCGCAGGGCCATTTGCGTGGCGTTGATCGCCTTCACCGCCGCGATGGCGTTGCGCTCGATGCACGGCACTTGCACCAGGCCGCCGACCGGGTCGCAGGTCAGGCCGAGGTTGTGTTCCAGGCCGATTTCGGCGGCGTTCTCCAGTTGCTCCGGGGTGGCGCCGAGCACATCGGCCAGGCCCGCTGCGGCCATGGCGCAGGCCGAACCGACTTCGCCCTGGCAACCGACTTCGGCGCCGGAGATCGAGGCATTTTTCTTACACAGAATGCCGACGGCGGCGGCACCGAGAAAGAACGCGACCACATCATCGTCAGACGCGTCCGGGTTGAATTTCGTGTAGTAGTGCAGAACTGCCGGAATGATCCCGGCTGCACCGTTGGTCGGCGCGGTGACCATACGCCCGCCGGCAGCGTTTTCTTCGTTGACGGCGAGGGCGAACAGGTTGACCCATTCCATTGCCGACAGCGTCGAACTGATCACATTCGGCTTGCCGATTTCCAGCAGGCTGCGGTGCAGTTTCGCCGCCCGGCGCGGCACGTTCAGGCCACCAGGCAGAATCCCTTCGTGGCGCAGGCCTTGTTCGACGCACTCGCGCATCACCGACCAGATGTGCAACAGGCCCTGGCGGATTTCGTCGTCGCTACGCCAGGCGCGTTCGTTGGCCATCATCAGCTCGGACACACGCAGGTTGTGCTGCCTGCACAGGCTCAGCAGTTCGGCGGCGCTGGAAAAATCGTACGGCAACACCACATCGCCAGCCGGCGCCACACCGGATTCCGCCTCTGCGGCCTCGATGATGAAACCGCCGCCGACCGAGTAGTAGGTTTGTGCGAACAACTCGGCGGTTTCGCCGAAGGCTGTCAGCGACATGGCGTTGGGGTGGTAGGGCAGGCTCTCGTCGAGCAGCAGGAGATCGGTCTGCCAGTTGAAGGCAATTTCTCTTTGCCCGGCGAGTGACAGGCGGCCTGTTTCGCGCAGTTGCTGGATACGTGGGTCGATGGTCGACGGATCGATACGGTCCGGCCATTCGCCCATCAGGCCCATGACCGTGGCGCGGTCGGTGGCGTGACCGACGCCGGTGGCCGACAACGAACCGTACAAACGGATTTCCACACGACGGACATCGTTCAACACACGCTGATCAATCAGCGCCTCGGCGAAGGTCGCAGCGGCGCGCATCGGGCCGACGGTGTGGGAGCTGGACGGGCCGATGCCGACTTTGAATAGATCGAAAACACTGATAGCCATGCTAAAGCCTTACAAGCAATGGAGTAGGAAATCGCTGCCATTTTTTGTAGGCCAAGCGCAATGTCGGCGATACTGCCTACCTCGGTACTACGTGACCAACGAAACTTCCTAAGAAAGCCTTTAGCAGGACTAAACGATGAGCCGTCAATTGCATGCCCAGACCTACGTCTGGCTGCAGGTGTTTTCCTGTGCCGCGCGGCACCTGTCGTTCACCCGCTGTGCAGAAGAGCTGCACATCACCCCGGGGGCGGTCAGCCAGCAGATCCGGCAACTGGAGGAGCGCCTCGGTTTTCGCCTGTTCCATCGTCGGGCGCGAGGTGTGGAGCTGAGCGCGGAAGGGCAGCGGCTGGCGATTACGGTCAATGAGGCCTACGGCAGCATCGATGCCGAACTGCGCCGACTGGATGCCGGAATGATCAGCGGGATTCTGCGGGTACGTTCGATTCCATCGTTCCTCAGCAAATGGCTGACCCCGCGTCTGCCGCGCCTGCAGCAGCGCTATCCCGACATCCAATTACGCCTGGTGGCCGAGGACAGCAGCGTGCCGTTGCACGAGGGCGACTTTGATCTGGCGATTGACCTGAACGACGGCAGCTACCCGGGGCTGTTATCCACAGCCTTGCTCGATGAGCAGATTTTCCCCGTGTGTGCGCCGAGTCTGCTGCGTGGACGCCCGCCGCTGCATGGGCCGGCGGATCTGGTGCATTTCCCGCTGCTGCACGACATCACGGCCTGGCGCGGCAGTTACGAATATGCGGAATGGGAGTTTTATCTGAACGCGATCGGCTTCGAGGGCGCCGATGTCCGGCGCGGCCATACCTTCAATCGCAATCACTTGACGATCGAAGCCGCGATCGCCGGCATGGGCGTGGCGATTGCCCGGCGCACACTGCTCAATGATGAGCTGGAACGCGGCACCTTGATCGTGCCGTTCGGGCTGTCGGTGCCAAATCACAAACGCTACGTGTTGCTCTACGCGCCGGGGGCGCTGAGCCATCCGGGCGTGCGTGCGGTGCATGACTGGCTGGTGGAAGAGGCGGGGATTTTCCGCAGTTTGCACCCGTTGAACGACGGGCAATTGTGAGCAGATTTTGCAGGGTTGCGAGGCGACCCAACTCCCGACCTTACCAGTGACTTGCTCGGTTGTCCGGCTTTTTTTGCGAATGAATATTTATCTTTTTCCAGGGGTTGAAATGTTCGTCAGTCGGGCCGATTGTTGTAATCAAGAGGTCACGAAATCCTGTTCAAGGCCTCTTGCGAGCTAGCTGAAATAAGGGATGAACTATGCAAATCCAAGTCAACAGCGATAACCATATTCAAAGTAGTCAACGACTGGAGGAGTGGGTACGTACAACCATTGAGAGCACGCTCGAACGTTATGAAGAAGACCTGACCCGCGTCGAAGTCCATCTGGCCGACGAGAACGGTGACAAACCAGGTCCCCATGACATGCGCTGCCAGCTGGAAGCGCGGCCAAAAGGCCATCAACCGATCTCCGTCACTCATAAAGCCGATTCGCTGGAACAGGCGATCGACGGTGCAGCCGAAAAACTGGAACACGCGCTGGAGCACTTGTTTGGCAAACTGCGAGGCAAACCCCGCGCCGCCATCGTGCCCTTCACCGCCAAGGCCAACGACAAGCTGTTGGCAGAAGAGTTTGACGAGAATGAACAGGCAGCGATCAACAGTTGATGCGCTGATTTCATAAGCCACCGAATGAGAACGGGCCTGCGAATGCAGGCCCGTTTTTGTTTGTGTCGCTGTCAGAACGCTACAGAAGTCTGCACATACACCGTGCGCGGCTCACCCACGTACTTGCCCTTGTTGTTGTCATCGAACGAACGCGTGAAGTACTGGGTGTTGAAGATGTTCTTCACTCCCACCGCCACATTCAGGTCCGACAGTTGCGGGCCGAAGTCATAACCCGCACGGCTGCTGAACAGCATGTAGCCCGGGATCTTGCCGGTGCTGCCATCGGCGCTTTCTTTTGAGGTGTTGGCATTGTCGGCGAACTGGTCGCTCTGGAAGCTGCTATCGAAGTTGAGTTTCCACGGTCCCTCGGTGTAACCGACGCCGATCGTGCCTTTGTGTTTCGAGGAGAACGGCACGCGATTGCCCTTGTTCGGCCCGTCTTCGCGAATGGTCGCGTCGACGTAGGCGTAAGTGGCGTACACATCGAAACCGGCCAGTGCCGGGCTCACGTCATCCAGCGCGTAATTGACGCTGGTCTCGATGCCTTGATGGCGTGTTTCGCCACGGGCAATCACCGAATCGTTGGTCTGGTTGCTTTCATACTGGTTGTCGAAGTTGATCAAAAACGCGCCGATTTCCGCACGCAGTGCGCCGTTGTCGTAACGGGTGCCGAGTTCCCAGGTGCGGGCCTTTTCCGGCTTCACTTCGCCGCTGCTCACGCGGTTGGGCATCTGGCTGTACTGCACGCTGCCGAACGAACCTTCGGTGTTGGCGTACAGGTTCCAGCTGTCGGTCAGGTGATACAGCACGTTCAGCGCCGGCAGCGCGGTGTTGTAATCGCCCTGGTATTTGGCGTTGGTCAGGTTGTTGGTCTGCTGCGACTCGATCATCTCGTAGCGCACGCCCGGGGTGATGGTCCATTTGCCGATGTCGATGCGGTCGTCGACGAAGAACGCATTGGCCTCGGTACCGCCCCGAGTGTCGCGGTCGTTGCGGCTGTTGCTGGTCGGGTACTGGTTGCTGCTGATCGGCGTGCGATAGCGCAACTCATGGCCGGCCTCGTTGATGTAGCGGTAGCCAACGCCGACTTCATGGCTGCTCGGGCCGAGGTCGAAGCCCTGGGCGAAACGGGTTTCGAAACCGCGCACCCAATACTCACGTGGCGACAGCGAGAGGAAGCTGCCCTGATCGAGATAACCGCTGCGCAGGGTCTTGGTGAAGAAGGTGTTGGCGGTGAATTCGCGTCGATCTTCCTGATAGCGATAGCCGAAGTTGAACATCGTCCGCCGGCCCCAGAACTGGTCTTTCAGCCGCGTCGACTGATACGGATCGGCGTCGTAATCGGCGACGCTCAAACCACCCGGCATGTCCGCCTTGCCTTCGTAATACTGGGCCATGGCGTTGAAACTGTTGGCCTCATCGAGCTGGTATTTGCCCTTGAGAATCAGGTCGTCGATCTCGGTGTCGCTGTGTTCACGCCAGTCGCCGCCGCGGGTGCCGGAGTACAGCAAAGCGCCACCCAGACCATTGGCGTTGGTGCCGCCGGCCAGCAGATTGGCGCTGGTCTTGAAGCCGTCATGGCTCGACGACGGGCTGGTTTCGGTCTGGAAACCGCCCTTGACCGTCGGCTCATCAGGAATGGCACGAGTCACAAAGTTGACCACGCCGCCGACGTTCTGTGGGCCGTAACGCACCGCGCCACCACCCCGTACCACGTCCACCGCATCCATGTTGCCCATGCTGATCGGCGCGAAGGACAACTGCGGTTGACCATACGGTGCGAAGGGCACGGGAATGCCGTCCATCAACACGGTCGAGCGCGCGGCCAGTCGTGGGTTCAAGCCGCGAATGCCGAAGTTCAGCGCCATGTCGTGGCTGCCGGTGCCGTTGTTTTCCGGGGCGTTGACCCCGGGAATGCGGTTGAGCACGTCCCGCGCCTGCGTCGCGCCCTGGCGTTCGAAGTCTTCGCGGCGGATCACGTCGCGGGCGCCCGGATGCTCGAAGACGTTGACCTGCGCCGCATCGCCCAGCCAGTCACCGACGACTTTCGACGTGTCCAGCTCAATAGCACCGGTGGTCACCGGTTGCAGGCTGAAGGCATTGTTGCCCTCGGCGCGGGCTTGCAGGCCGGTGCCTTCGAGCAGTGCATCAAGACCTTGCGCGGCGGTGTAACTGCCCTCCAGGCCACGGCTTGGCACACCGCTGGTGACTTGCGAACCGAAAGAAATCAGCACGCCGGCTTCACGGCCAAACTGGTTGAGGGCGTTTTCCAGCGACGCCGGGGCGATGTGGTAAACCCTGGTTTCGGCTGCCAGGGCGGGCAGGGCGCTAAAGCTCAGGCTGGCGCCGAGGACAAGGTTGCGCAGGCTGCGGGCCAGGGGTGTGAGGCGGGTGGGGTGCATGACGGATGATCCTGAGAAGGTTGAATCAAGGGGCTTTCCTTCTCTGTCACGTCAGATCTGAAAAACGGCTCATGGTTTACAAACATTTTTTCGACTGTTTTTGTGGCGAGGGAGCTTTTCAGGCTTTGGCTTCTACGGTTACCCAATACCGGGTAAAGCGCCTGACTTTCACCGGCAAACTGATTTCCAGCACATCCAGAATCCGTTCGCTGTCATCCAGGGGATAAGTCCCGGAAATCAGCAGGTCGGCAACTGTCGCCGCGCAGTTCAGCTGCCCGCGACGGTAGCGGCTCAGTTCATCGAGGAAGTCGCCCAGGCGCATATGCGCCGCGACCAACATACCGTCGGTCCAGGCGCCGCTGTTGGCGTCCAGTGGTGTGGCCTCGCTGACCGCAGTCGCGCTGAAACTCAGTTGCCGGGCCACCGGCAACAACATTGGCGCACGATCGTTGCTGGTCAGTTCGACCCGGCCTTCAAACAATGCCACCTGGGTGCGATCGGCAAACTGGCGCACGTTGAGTCGAGCGCCGTGGGTCTTCAGGACGCCCTGCGCGGTACGCACTTCGAATGCCTGCATGGCGCTCAGCAGCATTTCCCCTTCGAGCAGACGGATCAATCGCTGCGAACCGTCGACATCGGCAGCACTGGCGGTGTTGAGTTGCAGTTGATCCCCCGTGCCCAGGGAAATCTTGCGCCGCTGCCCCACCGGGCTGCGGTAGTCGGCGAGCAGCGCCGGCAGCGGCGTGTGCTCGCGCATCCCCCAGGTGAGTGCCGATCCGGCGCCGAGCAGCACCAGCAGTTTCAGCGCCTGACGACGGCCGGCGGATGGCGGCGCATTCAATGCCGCGTGGGCCAGCGGCGAAGACACCCCGCGCAAGCGCTGGTTGACCCGCTGGATGTGTTCCCATGCGCGGCGGTGTTCGCTGTGTGCATCCAGCCATTGTTGCAGCGCCTGCTGCTGGCGCGGGGTAAAGGTGCCTTGCTGCATTTCCAGCAGCCAGTGCACGGCCTGCTCGGCCACCTGCGAAGAGAAATCCGGGACGCGATTCACAGGGCGAAATAGCAGCGCATTGCCGCTTTGTTCAGATGGCGTTTGACCGTGGCCACGGAAATCCCCAATTCGCCAGCGATCTGTGGATACGTCAGGCCATCGACCTGCGCCAGCAGGAAGGCGCGTTTGACCGGGCGCGGCAAACCGTCGAGCAACTGATCCAGCTCCATCAGGGTTTGCAGGATGATCGCTTTGTCTTCTTCCGACGGCGCGAGCATTTCCGGCATCTGCGCCAGCGTGTCGAGGTAGGCACGCTCGAGGTCCTGACGACGGTAATGATTGAACAGGACTCGCTTGGCCAGCGTGGTGAGAAAGGCCCTTGGCTCGATGATCAACGGCGGTTCGCGGGCGCTGAGCAGCTTGATGAAAGTATCTTGTGCCAGGTCCGCCGCGCTGTCCGGGCAGCCGAGTTTGCGCCGCAGCCAGCCGGTCAGCCAAGGGTGGTGGGCCTGATAAAGCGATTCGACAGGATGGGCGGACGACAACGGTATGACTCCGGGCGCCTGGGGGACGCGGTAAAGAGCATGCGTTAGAGAACAAGAACTGTTCGCATTGTAGGGGTTCAAGCTGTCGGCCGGCAATCAGATGCTTTTGCGTATGAGAATATTTATCATTAATATTGCTCGCCTGTAGGTTCGGTCGATCGGTCGGACGTTTTTCGTTTCAGGGTCGAAACATGAAAGGCAAACTCGCCGCACTCCCATTGTCCTATCGTCTGGCTATCACCTCGCGAGTGTTGGCCGCGGTGTTTGGCGGCTATCTGGTGGCGGCACTGGCCAGTGTCACCCTGACCCTCTGGCTGCCGTTGAGCCGTGCCGAAGCGGTGGTGACCGGCATGACCGTTTCCTTCCTGGTCTATCTGGTTGCCGTGCTCTGGTGCTTTGCCTGCCGCACGGCGTGGTCGGCGTGGGTCGGCTTGCTGGTGCCGAGCGTGATGCTCGCGACCATCTCCGGCGCGGCGCGCGGCTTGGGTTACGCATGAAAGAGGGCTTGCACCCGTTGATGGCCTGGCTGCCCAGCAGGATCTGGCTGAGCCTGTTGGCCAGCCCGGCCGCCGCATGGGCGTTGGTCTGACATGCTGATCAGTCATCCACCGGAATCGCGCGACGACGAGCCGCAGGGTGCCCGTGCGCATTTCCTTCAGGTGTTTCTGTCCCAGCGTTCGCAAATGGAAGCGCTGGTGAACCGCCGCGTCGGGTGCCGGGCGACGGCGGCGGACCTGGTGCAGGATCTGTTTCTGCGTTTCTGGCGGCGGCCGCTGGTGCAGGTCGAAGAACTCAGCACCTATCTGTTGCGCTGCGCCGGCAACATCGCCATCGACCATTTGCGCAGCGAAGGCACGCGGGTGCGGGTCAACGAAGGCTGGCAACCGGAGGAACCGCACAGCCACGGCAGCGAACCGCAAGCCGCACTAGAAGCCGGCAACGATCTGCGCCACGTTGAAGCGGCGTTGCGCGCCTTGCCCGAGCGCACCCGGCAGATTTTTTTGCTCAATCGCATCCACGGCCGCAGGTACGCGGATATCGCCAAAGCCATGGGCCTGTCCCAAAGCGCTGTTGAAAAACATATGATGCGCGCCCTTGAGGCCTGCAAGGCCAGCCTGCGCGAACCCGCGCCACGCCTGCCAGGGAAAGCACCGTGAACCGATCCGATTCTATTCCCCCGACGCCCGCGCAGGAGCAGGCTGCGCTGGCCTGGCTGAGCCTGTTGCACGACCGGCCGAGCGCTGGCGATCAACTCACGTTCAGCCAATGGCTGCGCGCCGATCCGGCCCACGCCCGGGCGTATGCTCAGGCTCAGGTGATCTGGGAACTGAGTGAAGGCCCGGCACGCACTCTGGCCGATGAAGAGGCTTTCGCATTGCAGGGTTACCTCAACGCGATGGATCGCCCGCGCCGCAAGTCGCTCGTTCGCGGGGCCGGCGTGCTGGCGCTGGCGGCGAGCCTGTTGTTGATGGTCAGCCTTGGAACCGGCTGGCAACCGCAACGCTGGATCGCTGATCTGGGCGCTGACTATGTCTCGGCGCCCGGCGAAATCCGCACCGTGACCCTCGCCGATCAGTCGCAAGTGACTCTGGACGCCGACAGCGCCATCGCCGTGGATTTCAGCCAGGGCGAGCGGCATGTGCAGTTGCGCCGTGGTGCCGGTTTTTTCAGCGTCACCCATACGGGCGCTCCGTTTGTGGTCGAGGCCGAGCAGGGCGAGGCGCGGGTGCTTGGCACGCAATTCGAAGTGCGTCTGCAACCTCACGGCGCGCAGGTCACGGTGTTGTCCGGGCGAGTCGGGGTGACGGCGCAGCGTGAGGGCGAGCAACAGATTCTCACCGCCGGCCAGCAAGTCGCCTATGGTCAGGGCGCTGCGCAAAAATGGCATGCGGTGGACAGCGAAGCGCAACTGGCCTGGCGTCAGGGCTGGCTGACGTATTACAAAACCACGCTGGCCGATGTGGTGCAGGATTTGCGGCGCTATTACCCGGGGCGGATTGTGCTGCTCGACGATGAGCTGGCGGCACGCAAGATCAGCGGCAGTTTTCCGAGCAAGGACCCGCAGGCGGTGTTGAGTTCGCTGCAAGGGGTGTTGGGGTTTGAGCAGCATCAGGTGCTGGGGCATCTGATTATTTTGCGCTGAGGCTTTCGGTCTGGTCGCGCGCAAGCCAGATCCGCCAACACAATTTTTGAAAATATTTTCAGAATGGGGGTGAGGTAAACCACAGGCCCATCCGTGTAGTGACTGAAACTGCGAGTCATTCGCATCCGTTGCGGTTCTACACAGGTCATTGAGCAATGAAGTCCAGGGCAAAATCGGGTTCGGTCAAACAGTGGTTAGGCGTTTCGGCGTTGAGTTTTTCCGCATTGGCGTTGTTGCCGATGAGCGTGGCGCTGGCGGCTGAAGCCGTCAGCAGCCCGGCGCAACAGCCGTTTACTTTCGCCTTGGCTGCCAAACCGCTGCCGCAAGCCTTGAGCGACTTCACCCGTGTCACCGGGCAAAGCGTGGTGTACACCGACGAAGCACCGTATGGCTTCAATGCGCCGGCGGTGAATGGCCAAATGAGTGCCGAACAAGCGCTGCAACGGCTGCTCGCCGGTTCCGGGCTGAACTTCCGTCGTACCGACAGCCACACCCTGGCGCTGGAGCCACAACCCACCGCCGGCGCGCTGAACCTTGGCGCCACTACCATTACCTCGATGCGCGACGATCCGCTGAGCTACCAGCCACCGGAAACCAGTTCGGTGATGCGTTCCTCGGCCTCGCTGCAGGAAATCCCGCAGACCGTCAACGTCATCCCGGCGCAGGTCATCCGCGATCAGACCCCGCGCAATCTCGACGACGCCCTGGCGAATGTTAGCGGCATCACCCAAGGCAACACGCTGGGCAGCACCCAGGATTCGGTGATGACTCGCGGCTTTGGCGATAACCGCAATGGCTCGATCATGCGCGACGGCATGCCGATCGTTCAGGGGCGGGGCATGAACGCCACGGTCGATCGGGTCGAAGTGCTCAAGGGCCCGGCCTCGTTGTTGTACGGGATTCAGGACCCGGGCGGCGTGGTCAATCTGGTCAGCAAGAAACCCGAACTGACTCAATACAATGCCCTGACCCTGCGCGGCTCGACCTACGGCGACGGCAAGAATGGCAGTGGCGGCACCTTCGACAGCACCGGTGCGCTGGGTGAATCCGGCCTGGCCTACCGGCTGGTGCTCGATCACGAAGACGAAGATTACTGGCGCAATTACGGCACCCACCGCGAGACGCTGATCGCGCCGTCGCTGGCCTGGTTCGGCGAGCGCACTCAACTGTCGTTCGGCTACGAGCATCGCGAATTTCTCACCCCGTTCGACCGTGGCACGTTGATCGATCCGCGCACCAACCACCCGCTGGACATCTCGCGCAAGCAGCGCCTCGACGAGCCGTTCAACGACATGGAAGGCCGTTCGGACCTTTATCATTTCGAAGCCGACCACGAGCTCACCGACGACTGGAAAGCTCACTTCGGCTACAGCTGGAACCGCGAAACCTACGACGCCAGTCAGGTGCGCGTGACCGCGATCGACACCAAAAAAGGCACGCTGACCCGCAGCATGGACGGCACGCATGGTGCGATCAGCACCGACCGCTTCACCACCGCCAGCCTCGAAGGCAAGGTCAATGTGCTGGGCATGCAGCATGATCTGGTGTTCGGTGTCGATGACGAGTACCGCAAGATCTATCGTGCTGACCTGATCCGCCAGAAAAGCCTGAGCACCTTCAGCTACACCAACCCGGTGTATGGCCGCGAAGTGGAAGGCACCACGGTCAGCCCGGCGGACAGCGCCCAGACTGATTTGCTGCGCAGTGATTCGGTGTTCATGCAGGACTCGATTCATCTTGATGATCAGTGGATTCTGGTCGCCGGCGGGCGCTTCCAGGAGTACGACCAGTACGCCGGCAAAGGCGTGCCGTTCAAGGCCAACACTGACAGCAATGGACAGAAGTTCGTACCGCGCGCCGGTCTGGTGTATCGCTACACCGACGAGTTGTCGTTCTACGGCAGCTATACCGAGTCGTTTAAACCCAACTCGACCATCGCCCCGTTGAGCGGCAGCAGCACCGTGCTCGACGGCAGCATTGCGCCAGAAGAAGCCAAGTCGTGGGAGCTGGGGGCGCGGCTGGATATACCGGGGCGCCTGACCGGCAACATCGCCCTGTTCGACATCAAGAAACGCAACGTGCTGGTGGCCAACTCGGAAGGCCCGACCACGATCTACAGCGCGGCCGGCGAAGTGCGTTCCCGTGGTCTGGAGCTGGACCTGACCGGACAGCTCAGCGACCGCTGGAGCATGATCGGCAGTTATGCCTATACCGATGCCGAAGTCACCGAAGACCCGGACTACAAAGGCAAGCGCCTGCAAAACGTGGCGAAGAATTCCGGCTCGTTGTCGGCGGTGTATGACTTCGGCAGCGTGATCGGCGGCGATCAATTGCGTGTCGGCGCCGGGGCGCGGTATGTCGGCGCGCGCGCGGGCAACGCGGTGAATGATTTCGACCTGCCGAGCTATACCGTGGCTGACGCGTTCGCCACTTACGACACCAAGGTCGAAGGGCAGAAGGTCAAGTTCCAGCTCAACGTGAAGAACCTGTTTGATCGCACCTATTACACCTCGGCGGCGAGCCGGTTCTTTGTGTCGATGGGTGATGCGCGGCAGGTTTCGCTGTCCAGCACCCTGGAGTTTTAAGGCAAGATCAAAAGCCCCTCACCCTAACCCTCTCCCGGAGGGAGAGGGGACTGACCGAGGTGTGTTGCGCGATACGTCGTCCTGAAACATCGAGTCGATTCTGGATTTATCGAATCGCTTCTGGATTCAGAACAGCACTTTCAGGTCGGTGTAATGCTTGAGCGTCCCCCAATCGGCTCCCTCTCCCTCCGGGAGAGGGCTGGGGTGAGGGGAGGAGGGTTCAACGCAAAAACGCCTGCCGATACTCACCCGGTGTCCCGCCCAGAACCTGCCTGAACCGATTGGTGAAATGACTCGCGCTAGCAAACCCGCACGCCAGCGCAATCTCGCCCAATGGCAACGCCGTCGCGCGCAACAATTCCCGTGCCCGACTCAAACGTCGCGCCAACACATACTGATGCGGCGGCAGGCCGAAACTGGTGCGGAACATCCGCGCAAAGTGGTATTCCGACAGCGCACATAACCCGGCCAGTTGCCCCAGGCTGATCGGCTCGGCCAACTGACTGTCGATGAGTTCCACCAGTTGCCGACGCTGATGCGCTGCCAGTCCGCCCTTCAAACGCAGGCCCTGACGCGCCCCCACCTGGCTGAGCAAGGTATGGCTGATCAGTTCATGGGCCAGGCTGCTGGTCAATAAGCGTTCGCCGGGCTCGTCCCAGTTCAGCGTCAGCAACTGCCGGAAGCGTTGAGCCTGTTGCGGGTCTTCGAGAAAGGTTTGCTCGCGCAGTTGCATTTCCCGAGGCTCGCGATCAAGCAGGGTCACGCAACCGAGGGCAAATTGTTCGGCGCTGAAATACAGATGCGCGAGGCGGATATCGCCATTGATCACCCAGCCCGATTCATGGTCGGCCGGCAGGATGCACAATTTGTCCGGCCCGCCTTTTTGACCAGGTCGATCACGACGAAAGGTGCCGGTGCCTCCGGCGATGTAGCAGGACAACGTGTGGTGGCTCGGCGCTTCATAATCCTGCGCATCGTGGTGGTTGGTCCACAAAGCGGCAGACAAGCCGTCACCGAGCTCGGCGCTGTGCACGAGGCGTGCGTTCGGCGAACTGTTTAGTGCTTGAAAGACTTGCAGGGTATCAATGGCTGCCATGATCGGTTCTCTTCAACGCCTTGCATCCTACTCCGTAGCCTTCGCGCTGCCAGCCTGCCGTCAGACAAAAGCGCAAGATTATGCAAGTGCCTTGACCCGTGTTGCAGCACCCTGACGCTCAATTAAGCGCAAACCCTGTGGCGAGCAAGCTCGCTCGCCACGCAAAAGCGTTTTGCTGTGCCGTATCAGGGAGTATTTGCCATGAATCTGTCGTTGTATCTGCTGACCGTGCTGATCTGGGGGACCACCTGGATTGCCCTGAAATGGCAACTGGGCGTGGTCGCGATTCCGGTGTCTATCGTTTATCGCTTCGGCCTCGCCGCACTGGTGCTGTTTGTATTGTTGCTGCTCAGCCGTCGTCTGCAACCGATGAACCGTCGTGGGCATCTGATCTGCGTGGCGCAGGGGCTGTGCCTGTTCTGCGTCAACTTCATGTGCTTCCTGACCGCCAGCCAGTGGATTCCCAGCGGTCTGGTGGCCGTGGTGTTTTCCACCGCAACGTTGTGGAACGCCCTGAATGCGCGGGTGTTCTTCGGCCAGCGCATTGCACGTAACGTGCTGATGGGGGGGGCGTTGGGGCTGTTCGGTCTGGGTCTGTTGTTCTGGCCGGAACTGGCGGGCCATCAAGCCAGCCCGCAAACCTTGCTCGGCCTCGGTCTGGCGCTGTGCGGCACCTTGTGTTTCTCGGCGGGCAACATGCTCTCGAGCCTGCAGCAGAAGGCCGGCCTCAAGCCGCTGACCACCAACGCCTGGGGCATGGCCTATGGCGCGGCGATGCTCTCGGTGTGGTGCCTGGTCAAAGGCATTCCGTTCGACATGGACTGGTCGCCACGCTACGTCGGCGCATTGCTGTATCTGGTGATTCCGGGTTCGGTGATCGGCTTCACGGCCTATCTGACGCTGGTCGGGCGCATGGGCCCGGAGCGTGCGGCGTACTGCACGGTGCTGTTCCCGGTGGTGGCACTGAACGTTTCGGCGTTCGCAGAAGGTTACCAGTGGACCGCGCCGGCGCTGGTCGGGCTGGTGCTGGTGATGCTGGGCAACGTGTTGGTGTTTCGCAAACCGCGGGTGGCGCCGGTATCCGCTGCTGGCAAACTGGCCTGAGGCAACGGAAGGGAACAACGGGCAGATGTTTCGCAGCGCCTGCCCGTTGTGGTTTCAGCGCTTAGCCGCGCCAGACTTGCGGGTTGACCAGATCCTGCGGGCGTTCGCCGAGCAAGGCGCTGCGCAGGTTGGCGAGGGCGCGGTTGGCCATGGCTTCGCGGGTGTCATGGGTGGCAGAGCCGATGTGCGGCAGGGTCACGGCATTTTTCAGCTGGAACAGCGGCGATTCGGCCAGCGGTTCTTTTTCGTAGACGTCGAGGCCGGCGCCACGGATGCGGTTGTTTTGCAGGGCTTCGATCAAGGCCGGTTCATCGACCACCGGGCCGCGAGAGATGTTGACCAGGATCGCGCCCGGCTTCATCAACGCCAGTTCGCGGTGGCTGATCAGGTGACGGGTCTTGTCGCTGAGCGGCACCACCAGGCAGACGAAGTCGGCTTCGGCCAGTAACTGGTCGAGGCTACGAAATTGCGCGCCGAGTTCTTGTTCCAGTTCGGTCTTGCGGCTGTTGCCGCTGTAGAGAATCGGCATGTTGAAACCGAAGCGGCCACGGCGGGCGACGGCCGCGCCGATGTTGCCCATGCCGACGATACCGAGGGTTTTGCCGTGGACGTCGCAGCCGAACAATGGCGCGCCGACGCTGGCTTGCCATTGGCCGGCCTTGGTCCAGGCATCGAGTTCAGCGACGCGGCGGGCGCTGCTCATGATCAGGGTGAAGGCGAGGTCGGCGGTACTTTCAGTGAGCACGTCCGGGGTGTTGGTGAGCATGATCCCGCGTTCGTTGAAGTAGTCGAGGTCGTAGTTGTCGTAGCCCACCGACACACTTGAGACCACTTCCAGTTTTGTCGCGCTTTCCAGTTGCGCGCGGCCGAGTTTGCGGCCGACGCCGATCAGGCCGTGGGCGTGGGGGAGGGCTTCGTTGAACTGGGCGTTGATGTCGCCGTTCTTTGGGTTGGGGACGATGACGTCGAACTCTTGCTGGAGGTGTTCGATCATGGGCTGGGTGATGCGGCTGAAGGCCAGGACAGTCTTTTTCATCGTTTTTGGCTCTTGTTCGGGCTTGATGCCAAGCAAGCTAACATTTCTGTTTTGGGTTGTCTTGGCGGCCTCTGGGCCGACCATGTTCTTGGGGTTTTGGGGGGGATCCGTTGCTGCGGGTGTTGCTGATTAGGGTTCCGCCCTTACGGCGGGTCACTTTTTACAAACGCCCTAAAAAGTAACCAAAAACGCTTGCTCCTACGTGCGGCCCGCTCGCTGGGGCTCGAGGTTCCTTCGCTCCGGGATCCATCCGGGCGCATCGCCTCCGGTTTGCTTCGCTGCACCTCCTCTCGATGTGTTTGGCTGCGCCAAACGGTCGCTGCGCTCCCACCCCCGGACGAATCCCTCCACTCAGCCTTCCGATGTCGCCCGTGGATCAAGATCAAGAGCTGCAGCCGAGCTTGCGCTCATCCTGTTGAGTGGGGCGGCTGCGCCGCATGGGTTTTACACAAATCAAAACTGACAGCCGATCAATTTTCTAATTGAATGTGCGCAATCCAACTGTTGGGGCTGGCTTGCCAGCGGTGGCGGCCTGACAGCCGACCAATGTTTTGCAGGCTGCATGCGATCCCACTGTAGGAGCCAGCCTGCTGGCGATGGGAACATCGTGCTGGGCTTGTGAGAGCACAGGGTGAGGGCTTTTATTTTGCGGTGAATCTACCCCTCACCCCAGCCCTCTCCCCTAGGAGAGGGGGCCGATTTGTGGGCTTTTCAAGATCTGAATTCGACTCGGTATCGCACGTCGGCGTCATTCTCCCAAACACCTCGGTCAGTCCCCTCTCCCCTAGGAGAGGGGGCCGATTTGTGGGCTTTTCAAGATCTGAATTCGATTCGGTACCGCACGTCGGCGTCATTCTCCCAAACACCTCGGTCAGTCCCCTCTCCGCTAGGAGAGGGGGCCGATTTGTGGGCTTTTCAAGATCTGAATTCGATTCGGTATCGCACGTTGGCGTCATTCTCCCAAACACCTCGGTCAGTCCCCTCTCCCTCCGGGAGAGGGTTAGGGTGAGGGGCTTTTAGCTGTGTGGCGGAGGTTGGGGGATTTCGTGGTTATCCAGCACCCGATTCACGGCCAGTTCGGCGAGCATGATGATTTGCTGGATCGCCAGGATCGTCCGCCGTTGCGGCAGCTCAATGTAGGCGGCGATGTCGCTGGTCATCAGGCTGGCCTGTGCCAGGGATTCGCAGGCGTGGACGAGGAGGCTTTCGTTGTCTTGACCCGGTGCGACCTGGAACATGGTGCTGGGCTTGTGAAAGCGCAGGGTGAGGGCGTTGGGTTTGAGGTAGTGGTCGAGGGCGCGTTCGGCGGCTTCGTGGAATTTCTTTGAGCCGGGGAATTCGTAGGGGGTGGTGTCGTCGGTTTCGGGCGGATTGGGACTGTGTTTGATCATGGCAAATATCCTTTTAAGAAAATGGAGCTGCCATGTTTCGTTTTCCAGGCGAAAGGGGTGGCAGCTGTACGCGGACTGGAAAAACCGGCAAAGGATCAAACCCGGCAGACCCGAAGGTCTCCCACGTACAGCCGCCATAACAAAACTTCGGCGCCGAAAAAACGCGGCATTATGTCATGTGCTGTGATCCTGCGGGTTTTCCAGACCCGGTCGCTGATGCGTCAGCGACACCCAAATCCTAGCCACCGCACTTCCGACGGACAACCTGCAAAACCTGTCGGAAACATCCGCGAAATCGCCGTTTCTGTAGGCTCTGCCGTAGGCTGCGATTAAACATCAAGGACAAAAAATCGCAGCCTGCGGCAGCGCCTGCAGTGAAAGCGGTGTGTTGAAAATCAGTTGGCGACACGCGCGCCGGCGAGGCTGCCGCTTAATTCGTAGGCCGCCAGTTCAGCCTGATGCGCCGCCAGAATCTCCGGCAACGAGCCGCGCAGGTATTCAACCCACGTCTTGATCTTCGCATCCAGATATTGCCGTGACGGGTAGATCGCATACAGGTTCAGCTCTTGCGAGCGGTAGTTCGGCATGACCCGCACCAATGTGCCGTTACGCAAACCTTCGATCGCCGCGTACACCGGCAGCACGCCAACGCCCATGCCGCTGGTGATTGCGGTTTTCATCGCGTCGGCCGAGTTCACCAGAAACGGCGAGCTGTTGATGGTGACCATTTCCTGGCCTTCCGGGCCGTCGAAGGCCCATTTTTCCAGGGGGATCACCGGGCTGACCAGGCGCAGGCAGGCGTGGTTGAGCAGGTCGCTGGGCTTTTGCGCGCAGCCGTTGGCTTTCACGTAGGCCGGCGAGGCGCAGACGATGCTGTAGGTGATGCCCAGGCGTTGCGAGACGAAGCCTGAATCTGGCAGTTCGCGGGCCAGCACGATGGACACGTCATAGCCTTCATCGAGCAGGTCCGGCACGCGGTTGGCCATGGTCAGATCGAAGGTCACGTCCGGGTGGGTCTTGCGGTAGCGGGCGATGGCGTCGATGACGAAGTGCTGACCGATACCGGTCATGGTGTGCACTTTCAATTGCCCGGCCGGCCGCGCGTGGGCTTCGCTGGCTTCCGCTTCGGCTTCTTCGACATAGGCCAGGATCTGTTCGCAGCGCAGCAGGTAGCGTTTGCCGGCTTCGGTCAGGGCGATGCGCCGGGTCGTGCGGTTGAGCAGGCGGGTTTGCAGATGGGCTTCCAGGTTGGAGACCGCGCGCGAGACGTTGGCGGTGGTGGTGTCGAGTTGCACGGCGGCAGCGGTGAAGCTGCCCGCTTCGGCCACGCAACTGAAGGCGCGCATGTTTTGCAAAGTGTCCATGGTGTGCTCTCAAGGGAGATGGCAAATTGTGACACGAAGTTTCAGGGGCTGAGACCCCCGACCAAGGGATTATCTCGTTAACGGTAACAAAGATTCACAGGATTCCCAGCTTATCGCCGTTGGGACGCCCCCCTAGAATTGCGCCGTTGTGGGAATCGGGACGGATACGCCGGTTGGTCAGTTCAATCGAGGTGCCGCTTTTGCGAGCCAGCTCGCTCCCACAGGTTTTGGTTTTTCCCCCTCTTTCAGGAATTCGCAGCTGTGCCGCGTCGCATCAACAGAGCGCTTTTACCGCTCAGTGTTCTGGCTTTTTCCCTGGGTCTCAGCGGCTGCATTTCAACCGAAGGAATTGTCCCTCAGGACAAGGCGCTGGAGGCCAGTGCGCTGGTCACCGATGACGCCATCGCCCACGCCGCCCGTGACGCCCACTGGCCCACCGCACAATGGTGGCAAGCCTACGGCGACCCGCAACTGAACCGCTGGATCGACCTTGCCGTTCAAGGCAGCCCGAGCATGGCCATGGCCGCCGCGCGGGTGCGTCAGGCCAAAGCCATGGCCGGTGTCGCCGAAGCCGCCGAGTCGCTACAGATCAAGGGTGAGTCGACCCTCAAACGGCACAACTGGCCAACCGATCAGTTCTATGGGCCGGGTGAGCTGGCCAATACCACGACGTGGGACAACAACGCGGCGCTGGGTTTCAGCTACGCCCTCGATCTGTGGGGCCGTGAAAGCAACAGCAGCGAGCGGGCTGTCGACCTGGCGCACATGAGCGCGGCCGAAGCGCGGCTGGCGCAACTGGAATTGCAGAACAACATCGTGCGCGCCTACATCGAGTTGTCGCTGCATTACGCCCAGCGCGACATCGTCGCCGCGACGCTCAAGCAGCAGCAACAGATTCTCGACCTCGCGCAGAAACGTCTGGACGGCGGCATCGGCACGCACTTCGAAGTCAGCCAGGCGCAAACGCCGTTGCCGGAAACCCATCGGCAACTCGATGCACTGGACGAAGCAATCGCCCTGAGCCGCAACCAGATCGCTGCGTTGGCGGGTAAAGGCCCGGGCGAGGGCGCGCAGTTGCAGCGGCCGTCGCTGTCGCTGGGGGCTGCGTTGAAATTGCCGTCGGCATTGCCCGCCGAGTTGCTGGGGCAGCGCCCGGACGTGGTTGCCAGTCGCTGGCAGGTGGCAGCGCAGGCGCGCGGGATCGACGTCGCGCACGCCGGGTTTTATCCCAACGTCGATCTGGTCGGCAGCCTCGGCTACATGGCCACCGGCGGCGGGGCACTGGAGTTTTTGACCGGCAAGAAACTCAACTACAACGTCGGCCCGGCGATCTCCTTGCCGATTTTCGACGGTGGGCGGCTGCGTGCCGAACTGGGTGAGGCATCTGCCGGGTATGACATCGCCGTGGCGCATTACAACCAGACGCTGGTGAATGCGCTGAAGAACATCTCCGACCAGTTGATCCGCCGCGAGTCGATGGACAAGCAGCAAGGCTTTGCCGCCGAGTCGGTGGCCACGGCGCAGAAGACCTACGACATCGCGATGATTGCCTATCAGCGTGGCCTCACCGATTACCTCAACGTGCTCAATGCGCAGACGTTGCTGTTCAAGCAGCAACAAGTGCAGCAGCAGGTGCAGGCGGCGCGGTTAACGGCGCATGCCGAGCTGGTGACGGCGCTGGGTGGCGGTCTCGGGGCTGGCAACGATGTACCGACTGCCGAGCAAACCCAGGCCCCGAAAACCCCGGTTCTCCTGCGTTGAACACACAACCTGTGGGAGCGAGCTTGCTCGCGAAGAGGGAGTGTCAGCCAGCACATTGGTTGCCTGACTCACCGCATTCGCGAGCAAGCTCGCTCCCACAGGATCCCGGTCCGACCCGACTTTTCTGAGCAGAATTCATGACTCCCTTGCCCGCACCTTTGCGCTGGCTCTACGCCCTGGAATGGCGCCGTGGTTTTTTCGACTGGGCACGCAGCGATGGCGTGACCTGGGTCTACATCTTCAAGGTATTGCTCGCCGCGTTCCTCACGCTGTGGCTGGCGATGCGTCTGGAACTTCCGCAGCCGCGCACCGCGATGATTACGGTGTTCATCGTCATGCAACCGCAGAGCGGGCAGGTGTTTGCCAAGAGTTTCTATCGCTTCCTCGGCACCCTGGCCGGGTCGGCCATGATGGTCACGCTGATCGCGCTGTTCGCGCAGAACACCGAACTGTTCCTGGGGGCGCTGGCGATCTGGGTCGGTATCTGCTCGGCCGGAGCCGCGCGCTGCCGTAACTTCCGCGCCTACGGTTTTGTCCTCGCCGGCTACACCGCCGCGATGGTCGGGTTGCCCGCGCTGGCGCACCCGGACGGCGCGTTCATGGCCGCCGTGTGGCGCGTGCTGGAGATCTCGCTGGGGATTCTCTGCTCGACCGTGATCAGCGCCGCAATCCTGCCGCAAACCGCCAGTGCGGCGATGCGCAACGCCTTGTATCAGCGCTTCGGCGTGTTTGCCCTGTTCGTCACCGATGGCTTGCGCGGGCGCAGCAAGGCCGAGGCCTTCGAAGCCAGCAACGTGCGCTTCATCGCCGAAGCGGTGGGCCTGGAAGGGTTGCGCAGCGTGACGGTGTTCGAAGACCCGCACATGCGTCGGCGCAACGGTCGCCTCAGTCGCTTGAACAGCGAGTTCATGGGCATCACCACACGCTTCAACGCCTTGCATCAGTTGCTCGAACGCCTGCGCGGCAACGGTGAAGAGCACGTGGTGGCTGCGATCAGACCGGGCCTGCAGGACCTGGCCGAAGTGCTCGACGGTTTCAGCGGCCGCGCCCTGACCAGCCCCGACGCCGCACGCCTGGCGATGGCGCTGGCGACCTATAAGGAAGGCCTGCCGACGCGGGTGCGAACCTTGCGCGCCATCTTTCAGGAGCGCGAACCGAGCGACGCCGAGCAACTGGATTTCCACACCGCGTACGAACTGCTCTATCGCTTTGTCGACGACTTGCACAGTTACGCCCAGACCCACGCGTCGCTGGCCGATCACCACCACGAACGCGAGCGTTGGGACGAGCCGTTCACCCCGCAAACCAACTGGTGGGCCGCTGCGGCTTCGGGGATTCGCGCCTCGTTCATCCTGATCGTGCTGGGCAGTTACTGGGTTGCCACCGCGTGGCCGAGCGGCGCAACCATGACGTTGATTGCCGCCGCCACCGTAGGCTTGTCTGCTGCCACACCCAACCCGAAACGCATGGCGTTCCAGATGGCGTGCGGCACCTTCCTTGGTGCGTTGATCGGCTTCGTCGAGATGTTTTTCATCTTCCCGTGGATCGACGGTTTTGCGCTGCTGTGCGTGATGCTCGCACCGGTGATCGTGCTCGGTTCGTTCCTCACTTCGCGGCCGCAATACGCCGGGGTCGGCCTCGGTCTGCTGATTTTCTTCAGCACCGGTTCGGTGCCGGACAACCTGACCGTCTACAACCCCTACACCTTTATCAACGACTACATCGCGATGGTCATGGGCATGCTGGTCTGCGCGGCAGCGGGCGCAATTATTCTGCCGCCGAACAGTCGCTGGTTATGGCGGCGGCTGGAGCAGGATCTGCGCGGTCAGGTGGTTTATGCGATCAGCGGCAAGCTCAAGGGCCTGGCGTCGAGTTTCGAGAGCCGCACCCGCGATTTGCTGCATCAGGCGTATGGGCTCGCCGCCGGGCAGCCGACCGTGCAAAAGAACCTGCTGCGCTGGATGTTCGTGGTGCTCGAAGTCGGCCACGCGATCATCGAGTTACGCAAGGAGCAGGCGATTCTGCCGGTGCACCCGGCCTATGCCGAATCGCAGCCGTGGCGCCAGGCGATCCGCGTGATGGGCCGGGCGCTGGTGCGACTGTTCCTGCAACCGAACCAGAGCAATCTGGAGCGCGCACTGGTGGCGGTCGATCACGCAATCAGCCGGGTTGCCGCCACCGACGAGCCGTTCGCGCCGCACTTCGACACCTCGGCCCTGCGTCGGGTGAAGAGCTACCTGCACTTTATCCGCACCTCGTTGCTCGACCCGCAATCCCCACTCGCGGCCTATGCCGTCGCCAAGCCCGAAGGACTTGCCCATGCCTCGTGAAATCGCCTTCCACGGCGTGTACATGCCGACCATGACCCTGATGTTTTTCATCGCTGCGGCGCTGGCCTGGGCGCTGGACCGGTTCCTCTCGGGGTTCGACCTGTACCGCTTCTTCTGGCACCCGGCGCTGCTGCGCCTGAGCCTGTTTACCTGTTTGTTCGGCGCGATGGCGCTGACTGTTTACCGTTGACTCTCTATCTCTGAAGAAGGCCCTGATGAAAAAGTTTTTCAGCCTGCTCGCGACCCTGCTGGTGCTGGCCCTGGCGCTGTGGATCGGTCGCTCGTTGTGGGAGCACTACATGAACACCCCGTGGACCCGCGATGGTCGGGTGCGTGCGGACATCATCAACGTCGCTGCCGACGTCACCGGTGAAGTGATCGACGTGCCGGTGCGTGACAACCAGTTGGTGAAGAAGGGCGATTTGCTGATGCAGATTGATCCCGAGCACTACCGCATCGCGGTGAAGCAGGCGCAGTCGCTGGTCGCCTCGCGCAAGGCCACCTGGGAAATGCGCAAGGTCAACGCCCATCGCCGCGCCGACCTCGACAATCTGGTGATCTCCAAGGAAAACCGCGACGACGCCAGCAACATCGCCGATTCGGCACTGGCTGACTATCAACACGCGCAGGCGCAACTCGAGGCGGCCGAGCTCAATCTCAAACGCACTGAAGTGCGTGCGGCGGTGGATGGCTACGTGACCAACCTCAATGTGCATCGCGGTGACTATGCGCGTATCGGCGAGGCGAAGATGGCCGTGGTCGACATGAATTCGTTCTGGGTTTACGGCTTCTTCGAAGAGACCAAACTGCCGCATGTGCGTGTGGGTGACAAGGCCGACATGCAACTGATGAGCGGCGAAGTCTTGAAGGGCCATGTGGAAAGCATCTCGCGCGGCATCTACGACCGCGACAACCCGGAGAGCCGTGAATTGATCGCCGATGTGAACCCGACGTTCAACTGGGTGCGTCTGGCGCAGCGAGTGCCGGTGAGGATTCACATTGATCAAGTGCCGGAGGGCGTTTTGTTGGCGGCAGGGATTACGTGCACAGTGGTGGTCAGTCCGTTGGAATAAGAAGTTACTCGCGAGGAAGGGAGTCTTCGCGAGTAATGCTTATTGTTTTAAGCAACTAATGATAGTTGTTTGAGTTGGTCGATTGTAAGTATCTGTTGAATTTACGTTTACAGCATTTTTGATGTGTTAGTGTTCTTCCTGTCATCTGTCGATGGCGTTAATTAGTCAACTTTTCACTCGGTCTGGCATTGTTCAATGTCTGGCGGGTGTAGTGTTGTTTATTATTATTAAAATGGAAGTTTCAGATAATGGAAGTGATTGAAATCAGGATGGATAATTCTGTCAGCCGTATTGTTGCCGGCGAACCGGTGACGCTCGGCTTTACCCTTGAAACCGATGGTACACCCCCACCCGTGGGCTCGCGCCTGCAATTCAGGACTTACCATGGCGCCACTTTTTTGCATGCGTCAATGCCCCAGTCGGGCGCAACCTTGAGCCACTCATCCGGTTACAGCAACCTGACTATTACTGAGCCGCAAGTTACCGGCTGGAACCCAAGACGAACACTTACCTTTACAACGGATCGCGATGTCGAACTGTCGAAAGTTACCGAAGTAATCGGCATGGTTTATTACCAGCCAGAGTATGAGGATGGCTATTGGCCGGTGTTCGTTCAGACGGGTGCAGAGCAGGCTATTTCAACGCGACAGGCATTCGCCGCAAAGTGGCAGGATGCCTCGGGCGGCTGGATTTACAGTTACGACGTTAAGGTCACGTCCAACAGCCAGCCATTCAGTCAGTGGAAATTTTCCAGTGCAGGGTTACCGGCGGGCACGAAAATCTACACCCAACCCTGGCTCGATGTTGTGCATGATGCAACCGAGGGCATCATCGAATTGGTGACGCCACCGGGTGACCAGTATCTGCTGGAGCCGGGCAAGGAACTGCCGATTTCGATCCAGTTGCTCTACCCGGCAGCGGCGGGACAAGCGCCTGAGTTCGAATCCCTGCCCAACCTCATGGCCGTGCCACGCTGACCCGGACGCTTCATTGCCATGCAGCGGTGAACGGGCTATCCCCGGGATCAGAGCTTGCCGTGCAGGCCGAAGCGTTTCATCAGCGTTGATTCCAGCAAGCCCTTTGGCAGCAGCGTCGCCAGTAACGGCAACGCCCGGCTGCCATTGCCGATTCGCGCCAACCGAGGCGGTTTGCTCTGTTGCACAGCCTTCAACAACTCGGCAGCAAACTCACGGGCCGGCGTCGGCTTGTCCTGTGAAGCCTTGGCCCGTGCGCGAATACCTTCGCGCACGGGAAACCACGGCGATTGCTCGTTGATCAACTGCTCCGCCTCATGCCCGGCATTCTTGGCGAAGCTCGACTGGATCGCCCCTGGCTGCACTTCCATCACGCGTATACCGAACGGCGCGAGTTCCATGCGCAAGGCATCGCTCAACGCATGCACCGCCGCTTTTGAAGCGCAGTACGCACCGGCAAACGGCGTGACCAGCACCCCCGACACGCTGCCAATATTCACCACCAGGCCTTTGGCACGGCGCAACACGGGAAACAGTGCGCGGGTGACACCGACAATCGAGAACACGTTGGTTTCGAACTGGCGCTGCATGGCCGGCACACCGCCGTCGAGCAACGGCCCCATCGCGCCGTAACCGGCATTGTTGATCAGCACGTCGAGGCCGCCGTGTTGCTGGTTGATGCGCTCACTCAATTGCTCCAGTGCCACCGCGTCATTGACGTCGAGTTGCACGGCGCTGAAGCCGGCCGAGGCCAGAGTCGCTACGTCTTCGGCCCGGCGCGCACTGGCCCAGACTTCGAAACCGGCGGCTTTGAAGGCGTCGGCGAGTGCGCGGCCGATGCCGCTGGAACAACCGGTAATCAACGCAACGGGCATGGCGCATTCCTTGTGCTAACAGTGGAGGAGGGGATCAGTCGGAGAAACTACCCTGCAATCGCTCGGCGCGAAACTCCAGGGTTTGCGGGCGATATCCGGGGCGCAGCGGTGGCATCGGCAGGCAGTCTTCCCAACTGCCGCCCGCCTGCAATTCGCCAGGGCCGCGATAGCGCGGGGCGGTGTATTGGTTGTCGGCCAGATTGACCGTGTCGCCCGGTGCGTAGGCAGCGATGCGCCAGCGCAATTCGGTCAGCGGAACGTCGTTGCCGTTGTTCATTTTCAGTTGCAGTGGACGATCCGCCGGGCATTGTTCAGGCGCGTAGGTGATGCGCATCTCCAGCCGCGCCAGTTGCTTGATCTCGCGGTTGTCCAGCCACACCACCCACACCGCCACCAGGCCCAGACCGACAGCAGCGGCCACGGACACCGGCACAGCCTTGGCCGGGTACCGCAGCAACAGGACCAGCCAGGTGATGATCAGCAGGACGCCGATGAACATGTCGGAATACTCCTTGAATTCGTGAACACCATCCTACCTAAGGGGGGCGGGAATGGACATTCGTCGAGCAAACCTTCCTACCGTTGGTCGGCACTGTAATTTCTGACAGTAGCCTCCCATGTGTTCGGCTGTTCAGATGACCGCTGACAGGACGCTGTCGTCGTGCGGAGCGGACTTATGAGCATGCACAGCAAAACACCGCGACTTTCGGCCAACGACCCGCGAGGGCTGTCTGTGCGTGCGGTCGATTATTGGCGTGACGTGGAGGGCACGTCTGCGCAAACCCGCATCAACCGCACTGGCTTTAATGCGGCCGGGCATGCAGTCGAGCAATGGGATCCGCGGTTGTGGTTGCTGCAGATGAGCGATCCGCTGGCGCCGGCCAACCTGACGACGGTTTACACATTGAATGGTCAGGTATTGCATTCGGACAGCGTCGATGCCGGTACGCAGGTTGTCTTGCAGGGGCTGGGCGATGAAGTGCTGTTGAGTTGGGACAGTCGGGGCACCCTGCGCGAAGTTGAACATGACTTATTGTTACGCCCGGTTGCCGTTTTCGAAGCCGGTGCGGAAGAACCGCGACGCTGCGCCGAGCGTTTTATCTACGGCGAGCCTGGTGTCGGTGAGCTGCATAACCAGTGCGGTCAGTTGATTCGCCACGACGATCCGCTGGGTAGCCTGCTATTCGACGCTTATGCGTTGGGTGGCCAATGTCTGCAGAACACCCGACATTTCACGCTGGAGCCGGTTAACCCGGATTGGCCGGAGCCGCTCAATCAACGCGAGCAACTGCTGGAACCCGGCGAAGGCGCGACGACTGGCTGGCGTTTCGGGGCGCTTGGCCATGTCCTCGAACAGGTTGATGCGTGTGGCAATCGGCAGGGTTTCGAGTTGACCATTGCTGGGCGCCTGCGGGCCATTCACGTGCAGTTGCAGGCGCACGCGGGTTTGACAACGCTGGTCAGTGATATCCGCTACAACGCTGACGGGCTGGTTGTGCAGGAAATCGCGGGCAACGGGGTGCTTACCACCCTGAGCTATCGGCCCGAGGACGGTCGTCTAATGCAACGAAAGGCCAGCAGAGCCACGGGTGAAGTCGTGCAACATTGGGTTTACGCCTATGACCTGACGGGCAACGTGCTGAGCATCGAGGACAAGGCGCTGCCTGTGCGCTACTTCGCCAATCAGCGCATCGACCCGGTCAGTCGCTTTTACTATGACAGCCTCTACCAGATCTGTGCGGCCACCGGGTGGGAAGCAGGCGCTGCCAGTGCCGGGCCGGCGGCAATCGCCAATTACACCCAAAACTACCGGTATGACGCCGGCGGCAACCTGCTCGAATTGACCCACGTGGGCGCACAAAATCATGGCCATCAACTGCAAGCGGCGCGCTACAGCAACCGCTGCCTGCCGTGGCGCAATGGCGTGCCGCCCGACGAGGCGCAGATCGCGGCGGCGTTCGACGCCCGGGGCAATTTACGCATGCTGGATCAAGGGCGTCTGGTGCACTGGAATGGACGCAATCAGCTGGATTCGGTGGCGATAGTGCAACGCGAAAGCGCTGCGGACGATCGCGAGGTCTACCTGTATGACGGCAACGCACAGCGGGGGCGCAAGATACGTTGGCTGCAGACCAATGCCCGCCGTGTCGTTGCGCAGGTGCGTTATCTGCCAGCACTGGAGTTGCGCACGGACAGTGGCACCGGTGAGGTGTTGCAGGTCATCACGGTTCAGACCGGTCTTAATCACGTACGGATCCTGCACTGGGACACGGCGCCACCTTCGGGTGTCAACGACCACTGCCGCTACAGTTTCAGCGATCACTTGGGGTCGATGGGGCTGGAACTGGACGCCAGTGCAGCGGTGGTCAGCCGCGAGCATTTTTATCCGTTCGGCGCGACAGCGTGGAGTGAAGAGGTGCAGGTCAGTTATCGAACGATTCGTTATTGCGCCAAGGAACGCGATGCAACCGGCCTTTATTACTACGGATACCGTTATTACTTGTCCTGGTTGCAGCGCTGGTTGAATCCGGATCCGGCGGGCGCTATTGATGGGCACAACCGTTATCGAGCGATGCGCAACAACCCGCTGGTCTACGGCGACAGTGACGGGCGTAATCCGAACACGTTAGAGAAGAAACCTCACGATCGGACCTATCACGATATGGGCAAGCAGAAACTGGTAAACCCGGTGCAGGCTGCCGGCATGCAACCGGTGCGCAATTATTTTGCCGACAATCCAGACCCCAGGGTGCAGGATTACCGACGGGAAATTCCCGTGGAACTGGCCAGGCTTGGAGCCTCCAGCGATTCGCTGCTCAACACCCATCAGGCTCACGTAAGGGCCGCCGTGAAAACCCAGACTTCACCGCCGTCGGGCCCCGTGATGTATCACGGCGGCGAGGTGCTTTCGGCCGGCATCAGTACGGTGTTCGGTGAAAAAACTGCAAGTCAGGTCATGGGCCCGATGTCGGACATTTTCAACAGTCCTGTCGAAGACCCACAAGTACTTGCCGCCAGGCGGGGGGCTGTGGCCACGACCATTAAATTCAGCGGAAAAATGCTCATGCACACGGCAAATCCTGCGCTGCAAATCGTCGGCGCGGCCTCTGTCGCGATGAGTAACATCATGGTGGCCTCAGAGGCGCAGACGCGCGTTCAGTACAAGCAGATGAGTGCGCCTGCCAATGTGCTGATGTCTGCGACCGTGGATGTGCCGCGAGCGTCTTTTCAGACGCTCCAGCAAACATTTGCTGCACCGCAGCGAGCACCGGTCCCGGATCAACCGGCAGGGCTGAGTTCGTTCGTCCAGCAAGCGTTTAATGCAGCCTTTGTGTCGTCTGCACCGGACGTTGTGCAGGCGGTCGATTACCTGGACAGCAGAGACGGAGAAGCCAGGCGCCCTCGTCGAGGGTCGACCTACGGCTAGGTGAACAAAAGCCCCCGCCCGACCCGTTGCGGATAGGGGACGCAATGGGGCGGGCGGGGGCTTTTTGTGTTGCCGGACGTTTTACTGCGCGATGGTTTTCACCGACACGCCGCGTTCAACCGGGGTGGAGCGACCGTAGATATCTTCGAACCGCTCGATATCGTCTTCGCCCAGGTAGCTGCCCGATTGCACTTCGATGATCTCCAGCGGGATCTTGCCCGGGTTGCGCAGGCGGTGCACCGAGGCGATCGGGATGTAGGTCGACTGGTTTTCGCAGAGCAGGAACACGTTGTCATCGCAGGTCACTTCGGCGGTGCCGCTGACCACGATCCAGTGTTCGGCGCGGTGGTGGTGCATCTGCAGCGACAGGCACGCGCCCGGCTTCACCGAGATGTGCTTGACCTGGAAGCGTCCGCCCATGTCCACCGAGTCATACGAGCCCCACGGACGATAGACTTCGCAGTGGTTCTGGGTTTCGCTGCGACCCTGTTCGTTGAGGGTTGCGACCATCTGTTTGACGCCCTGAACCTTGTCCTTGTGGGCGATCATCATCGCGTCCTTGGTTTCGACCACGACGATGTTTTCCAGGCCGATCACCGACACCAGCTTGCCATTGCCGTGGATCATGCAGTTCTTGCTGTCCTGAATCACCACGTCGCCCTTGCTGACGTTGCCGTTGGCGTCTTTTTCGTTGACTTCCCACAGCGACGACCAGCAACCGACATCGCTCCAGCCGGCGGTCAGCGGCACCACGCAGGCACGCTGGGTTTTTTCCATCACCGAGTAGTCGATGGAGTTGTCCGGGCAGCAGGCGAAGGTGGCTTCGTCGAAGGTGATGGTGTCCGGATCCTGAACGCTGCGCTCCAGGGTCAGCAGGCAGGTGTCGTAGATGTCCGGATCGTGCTTTTTCAGCTCTTCGAGGAAGCGGCTGGCACGGAACAGGAACATGCCGCTGTTCCAGTAGTAGCCACCGGATTCGACGTACTCGGTGGCGCGTTTGACGTCGGGTTTTTCGACGAAGTGCGAGACGCGGCTGACGCCTTCGGGCAGCAGCGAATCGGCAGTGGACTTGATGTAGCCGTAACCGGTTTCCGGTTTGGTCGCCGGCACGCCGAACAGGACCATTTCGCCGTTTTCGGCGGCGACGGTGGCCAGCGCCAGGGCGCGTTGCAGGGCTTTCTGATCATCGAGAACGTGGTCGGCCGGCAGCACCAGCATCAATTCGTCGCGACCTTCATTGACCAGCATCATCGCGGTCAGCGCCACCGCTGGCGCGGTGTTGCGGCCGAATGGCTCCATCAGGATGCGCTGGGTTTCCAGATTGCGAGCGGCCAACTGCTCGTTGACGATAAAGCGGTGATCCTTGTTGCAGACCACGATCGGCGTATCCATGCCTTCGAACACCAGGCGTTCGAGGGTTTGCTGGAACAGCGTGTGTTCGCCGGTCAGGGCGAGGAATTGTTTAGGGAATTGTTTGCGCGAAAGCGGCCACAGACGCGAACCGCTACCACCTGACAAGATCACCGGAATCATGTTGTTACTCCATAAAAATCAATTGGGTTAGAGGCACGAACGATGTGTCGTTTCACTCTTGTTTTTGTCTCGTATCCGAACTCTCACCCCGGTTCCTGTGGGAGCCTGGCTTGCCAGCGATGGCATCACCTCGGTGTATCTGCAGAACCGAGGCGTCTGCATCGCTGGCAAGCCAGCTCCCACAGGGAACCGGGTCAGTTCGGGAAATTTGTTAGCGAGTCGATACCGGGCGTTTCACCCAGACTGGCGACAGGCTGCTACCGGAACCTGTGACGTACAGCACTGCTGCCTCACCGCGTTCCAGCGCGACCGGTTTTACGTCGCCGACTTTCTTGTCGCCTTCATACAGCGCCAGGCTGACTTTCACCGGGTTGATTTCACGTTCGCCACGGCCCTTGGCTGCTACGTTCGGCACCACGTCGGTCTTGCCGTCGGCGGTCTTCAGGGTCAGCGGCTTGTCGCTGAGGTTCTGCACGCGCACCAGGGATTTCTGCTTGTTCTTGAACGGCGGTTCTTCGATCAGTTGCGGCGCGCCGGACGCGTTGTTGACCAGGGTGTAGTAGTGGTCACCGGCGAGTTTTACCGGCAGGGTCTGGCTGCCGATTTTGGCGCTGTAGTCACCGCCCGGCATGAAGCTGAAATCGCTGCTGGCCAGTGGCGCAACGTCGCTCAGGTTGGTGCTGCCGACGGTGGCGCTGACTTCAGCGTTGCTGGCGTTGTAGACCCGCACGAAGGTCGAGCCTTTCGGTGCGGTCGGGCCGTACAGCGCGGCGTCGCCACCGGCAAAGGCAGGGACGGAAAGCACGCTGAGGCCTGCAACCAGTGCGAAGCTTTTAGCGAGACGACGAGGAGTAGTAGTGAAAGTCATGGTGTACCTCTCTTTCAGTTTTGCGCCCGATCGGGCGTCTCGGATTTAGTGTTGATAGCTACGTTTTGTTGGCGAGCACCGGCTTGTTTGAGCTCTGCGACCCACTGCGGGTCGGCGTCGCCGATTTCGTTGTTCACAGGCAGATAACGTTCAGGAAACTCCCAGATCAGCACCTGTGGCGGGCTGTTCTTGAAGTCATCGCTTTTCAGGTAGCTGAGCATCGGCAGGATCGGGCCGTGGCCGTCTTCGGCGTAGCTCACCACGTCGCTGTGCAGCGCTTGTTTCAGTGCACCGACGAAGTTCCAGTTGGGGTTGGCGCTGTAACTGGTGCCGACCAGTGCCACCGGCACCTCATTGCTGGCGAACAACGCGTCGTCACCGGCAGGTTGCTCGGCGGCCACGGTGTTGCGCTTTTGCAGCGGCTCTTGCGCCGGCATCAGGTTTTCGAACAGCGGATCGAGCGGCAGGAACAGACGCAGATCGCCCTTGTGCGTGACCTTCTCCGCCGGCGTGGTAACGAAGCGCTGTGGCTCGCCGCTGAGCGGGAACTTGTCGGCGATGGTTTTCGCCAGAGTGTTGGCGGCAATCTCGGCACCTTCCGGCGTCCAGTGGGTGTCGGTGCGCAGGAACACTTGCTGACCATTGTGCTTGGCCTGTTGCAGTGGCTTGAGCAGGTCAGGAGCAAGGATCTTGTCCGCCGCGACGCGGTGGTGGAAATCCTCATAAAGGTTTTCGTGAATGCTCGCCGGTTTCACTTCGCCCAGATGCTCCGGGTACAGACGAACCTTGGCCGGCACGATCGCCATCACCAGTTTCACGCCTTTCTCTTTCAGGGTCTGGCGCACGCCTTCAACCAGCGCGTAGTTGCCTTGCAGGTTCAGCTCTTCGTTGACGATCGGGTTGAATTCCTCGTCGCTGTACAACCACTGATCGCGACCGAGCACCACGCCCGGACGACCCTCGTTGAACAGTTTGAAATCCAGCGCGGCCCAGAGGTTGGTGCCCAGACGCTTGATCGGAAACTGGTCGTCGTAGTGGGTTTCCACAGCCTTGGTCCAGCGGCCGTTGAGCACCGTCGCGTCGGCGTTGGTGCTGAAGCCGAAGAAGCTGCGGACCGACCACAGACCGAGGACCAACAAGGTCACCAGGAACAGGGCGATGTAGAAGATGCGTAATGAGCGGGTCATGTCAGATCCCTCAGAACTGGAAGTAAAGGAACGGCGAGAAGCTTTGCGCCGAAAGTTTGAGAATCGAAGCGATGAACAGCAGCAGGATCAGCCCGCGCATCACGTAGCGCGACCAGTCCGCCGTCCAGTAAGCCGGTTGCACCTGGGCTTCGACGCCGACGGTGTAGCCAGGCTCATGGATGTTCGCTGGGTTTTCCCCAGGGGCGGCTTTGATCATTCCTGGCGTTGCGGTGGCAGGGCCGTTGGCCTCGACGTTGACTTCAGGTTTGCTCTTGGCCGGCGGCTGGTTGGTGTACAGGTCACGCAGGCCGAAAAACGCCAGGGTTGCGTAAGCGACGACCAGGGTTGCCACTTGCAGACCGGTGAGGCTGGCGCGGTTGAGTTCCGACAGCGACCAGTCGCTGAAGCTGAACATCGCGCCGTACATGCGCCCGGCAACGTGCAGGTTCTCGGCACGGAAGATCACCCAGCCCATGACCACGAGCAGGAAGGTCAGTGCCCAGCGGATCGGGTTGAGGCTGCGTGGCGAAGTGTTCAGGCCCAGCGCTTTTTCAATCGCCAGCCACATGCCGTGCCAGGCGCCCCAGACGATGTAGGTGATGTTCGCGCCGTGCCACAGACCACCGAGGAGCATGGTCAGGAACAGGTTGCGATAGGTCATCAGCGTGCCTTTACGGTTGCCGCCGAGGGTGATGTACAGGTAGTCACGCAGCCAGGTCGACAGGCTGATGTGCCAGCGGCGCCAGAACTCGGTGATCGACTGGCTGATGTACGGCTGTTTGAAGTTTTCCATGAAGCGGAAACCCATCATCAGGCCCAGGCCGATGGCCATGTCGCTGTAACCGGAGAAGTCGAAATACAGCTGCGCGGTGTACGCCAGCGCGCCGAGCCAGGCATCACCGGTGGTCGGGTTTTGCAGGGCGAAGCAGTGGTCGGCGACCACGGCGAGGGTGTCGGCAATGAACACCTTCTTGATGAAACCCTGCATGAACCGCGTGCAGCCCTCGGAGAATTTGTCGAGGGTGTGGGTGCGGTTGTTGAACTGGTCGGCGAGGTCGCGGAAACGCAGGACCGGGCCGGCAATCAGGTGCGGGAAGATCGCCACGAACGCCGCGAAGTCGATCAGGTTGCGGGTGGCCGGGGTATCGCCGCGATACACGTCGATGATGTAGCTGATCGACTCGAAGATGTAGAACGAAATACCGATCGGCAACAGCACGTGGGTGAGGATGAACGGCTCGAGACCGACCGACGTCATCATCGCGTTGATGCTGTCGACGCCGAAGTTGGCGTACTTGAAGTAGCCGAGGATGCACAGGTCGACCGCGACGCCGAGCAGCAGCCAGCGTTGTGCCGGTTTGGTGCGCACGCCGGCGGCACCGACTTTCAGGCCGATCCAGTAGTTCCACAGGGTGACGCCGGCGAACAGCGCCAGGAAGTCCACCCGCCACCACGCGTAGAACACGTAGCTGGCGATCAGCAGCAACAGGTTGCGATAGCGTTGCCCGCTCAAGTAGTACAAGCCGAGAAAGATCGGCAAGAACAGAAACAGGAACACGTTGGATGAAAATACCATCCCGATCTCTCCATGTTTGAACCAACAGTCAAGGGCCAAAGCCCCCCCAAACCCCCCGTGGTAGTGGAGGGGTGAAACGGTGTTGCTGTCAGGGGTGTGCAGGGCCTTGAAAGCTCCCTCACCCCCCGCCCTCTCCCGGGGGGAGAGGGAGCCTGATCTCCATGGTTTTCAAAAATGGAGATCGACTCGGTATTTCCTTGCAGCCTGATCTCGATTGTTTTTCAACACCTGAGATCGACTCGATATTTCAGGTCGGCGGATTTCTCAAAAGCACCTCGGTCAGTCCCCTCTCCCTCCGGGAGAGGGTTAGGGTGAGGGGCTTTTGCTGTTCGCCTTTCATGAACCCTTGTTGCCCTTTTCATGCGAAGGGTCGTAGACCTTGGTCAGGTCGCCACCCAGGCGGAAGGTCTTGAACGGTTGCATGCCGTGCTTCTTCTCGATCACATCCGGCGGGCAGGTGTAGAGCGTGCAGAACGGTTCGAGCCAGGCGAATTTCATGTCCTCTTTCAGATCGGTCATGTCCTGCTCTTTGCCGTTCTTCTTCTCGAATTCGTCCGGGTCTTTCACCCCGGCCAGCACCCGATCACCCAGACGCTTCAGTGCGCCGTTGTTTTCCTGACGCAAATCCACACCGTTGACCTGGGCAAAACTGGCGATCATTGCCAGCGGCGGCAGGGCGTAGTTGTGATAGGCGAGGGCGCGTTGCTGGCGCTTGAGTTCGTTCGGCAGGAAGCCGTCGGCGTCGACTTGATTGACCCCGACCTTGTATTCCTTCACCGCCCAGTCGAACAGGTCGCGACGGTTGGTGGCGACGGCGGTGGCCATCACCGACCACGCGGCCCAGTACGAGTGGTTGTTGGTTTTTTCCAGCGGCAGGTTGTCCCAGTCGCTGACCACCTGATCGGCCATTTTGCTGAACCACGCCTCGATCACCTGCGCTTCCTGCTGATGCTGCGCCAGCGGATGCGAGTCAGAGAACTTCAGGCGGATGTACGAAGAGGCCATGCTGCCCAGCGCCCATTTGCGCATCGACTTGCCGGTGTGGTTGAAGTCTTTCGACATCAACGCATCGGCCTTGGCCCACGCGGTCAGCCAGTTCAGCGTGCAATCGAGCTGCTCCGGGCGACCGTCGCGCATGAACTGCATCACCCGTTTGGCGGTGCCGCGTTCCAGCGTGGTGATGTCTTTGGTGGTGTCGCGAAAGGCTTTTTCCGACTGCATGTTGAGTGTCGCGCGGGCCTTGTCCGAACCTTCGTATTTGCTGCGAAATTGCAGCGGACCGGTGTACGGCGCGGGCATCGCGTCGCAGCCTTCGCTCTTGTCACCGGTCTTGAATTTATCCACCGGGGCGAAGTAGCCCTGCGGCGGACGCAGTGGCGCGGCGGCCTGAGTGGCCCCGGCGAACATCGCCAGGGTCAGCAGGGATGGTGCAAGCAAGTGTTTGATCGTTCGATTTCGCATAGCAGACCTCATTGCCCGACCTGAGCGGTTTGTTGCCCAGCGCCCGGGAATACGTTGCGTTTGCAGATTTTCGCTTCGACTTTTTGTGGCGCGGTGCCCGCTTCCGGGCCCTGGACTTCGACGGCCAGCAGGTTTTGCGAGGCCCAGTCTTCGTCCGTGCGCAGCTCAAAGGCGAAACGACCGTCGGTGTCGGAAGTTTCCGGTTTCTCGATCTTGATGTCCTCGTGGCGACCGTTCATGTACCAGAGGGTGGCTTGCAGGGTTTTCACCGAAGGGTCGGCGAAGCGGATGTCGACCTGATGGCTGCTGTTCTGCAGGTTCAGGTTTTTGCTGTTGACCAGCAGTTCCTGTTTGCTGCCCGGCTTGAGCGTGGTGCTGGCGGACATTTGCGCGTCTTTGCCTTCGCAGCCGTTGTCGAGCAGGGACATCATCTGGCGATAGATGGTTTCCTGGTCGAGGCGGTACAGCGGCGAGAATTCCCAGATGAGAATTTTCGGCGGGGTCTTCTGGAATTCGTCGCTACCGAGGTACTGCAGCATCGAACCTTCCAGGCCGCCGCCGGGGAAGGCGACGTTGAGAATGTCGGCGCCGATCGCCTCTTCGAGGAAGCCGGCGAAGTTGTAGTTCTTGCCGCTGTGCGAGGTGCCCACGAGGGTGATTTGCGGGTTGCCGGAATCACCGAACAGGTCGCCGTCACCGGCTTCGCCTTTCGGCTCGGTGGTGAACTGGTCCATGTATTGGATCGCGTAACTGGTGCCGCACAGTTGCCCGGCCATGTTGTGCAGGGTGCCGGTCTTGCCCATGCGCCCGGAGCGCTTGGTCTCGAATTCACGCTTGGGAATGTCGGCGAAGGCCGGAATCTGCTTGACCTTCTCGGCGACGATTTTCGCCGTGCGCTGGGCGCCATATGGGGTCCAGTGCTGGTCGCCGCGGAAGTAGAAATCGTGGGCGGGCAGGGTGTCCGGCAGCGATTCGTTGGTCAGCGGCGACAGGTCCGGCACCACGTATCCCATCTGCGCGAAACGCCCGAGCATGGTCTTGTAGTTGCCCAGCGCTTTCTCGTAATCGAACGCGGCTTTTTCCTGCGGGTTGAGCTTGTTGCGGTTCACCAGGCCACGGGTCGGCTGGTAAACGATCACCAGTTCGACGCCTTTGGCTTTGAACGCATCGTGCAGCTGTTGCAGGCGTTTGTAACCGGCCGGGGTGGTGTTGAACTCGGTACGCAAGTCTTCTTGCGTGCGGAACAGCCAGTCGCCCTGCGCCTGCACCAGGGTGGTGAAGTTCTGCTGATAACGCGTGGTGTAGTTCTTCGCGTCATGCGCGGCCGGGCACAGGTTGCAGCACGGTTCGGCGGTGAACTCGGGCGCTTTCACTTCGTCCGCACGGGCGCCGTTGCTGGCCGCCAGAATGCCCACGGTCAGGGCCGACAGGCTGAGTAATCTGATCAAGTGTGGGTGCATAAAATTATCCTCAGTCCTGCATTTCGGTCTGGCGTTCGACAGGGTCGATCAGCACGGCTTTCTGCTGGCGCACCAGCAGGTCGAGAATTTCATCCTGGCGCTCGCCGAGGATGCCGTTGAAGCTGATGCCGCTGGATTTGGTCGGCGCCAGCATCGACACGCGATACAGCTCGACACTCAAGGGCGAGTCGATCGACAGCGGGCCGCTGCCGTTGGCCGCCAGTTCACCGCCAACCACAATCAGCGACACCTGGGCATCGAACGGGTCGAGCTTGATGTCACGGTCGGTGTCGGTCAGGTCCTTGATGTGGCCGTAAACACCGGTCAAACCGTTGGCCATGGCGACGTTTTCGTAGAGGCGGATGTTCACGCTGTTACGAATGCGGATGCCGTGGCGCTTGTTGCTGATGACCTTGTTGCCCCACAGCAGGTTGTCGGCAGACTCGTAGAGCGTGATGCCGTCGGTGTGGTTCTTGTAGATCTCGTTGTAGGCAATGATGTTGTTGACGCTGTTCCGGTCGATCACCAGGCCCGAGAGGTGGTTGTCGAAGCTCTTGTTGTTGAAGATGAAGCTGTCGTTGACCTCACGGGAAATAATGATCCCGTGCTTCTTCTTCGTACCGTGGACGGTGTTCTCGGCAATGATCAGACCGTGGGAACGGTCGTGCGGGTCGATGCCGTAGACGATGTTGTCTTTGTAGGTGTTGCCCTTGACCACAAAGTCGCGGGTCTCGTAGCAGTAGAAGCCGTACCACATGTCGGAGAACTCGGAACCGACGATCCAGCCAGTCGGCTCGGGACGCTTGAGCACCTTGGCCATGTTCGGCGTGTACTGGGAAATACTCACCCCGTACGACTTACTGTTGGCGTAGCCGAAGCTGGCCATCTTGCTGTTGACGATGTAGGTCTCGGTGCCGCCCCAGGCCAGCAGGAACGGACGGAATTCCTTCGGCGAACGGAACGTTGCCGGGCCGTTGTCCTTTTCGCGCCAGCCGGTGACTTTGGTGTCACGCACAAACAGTTGGCCGTCGTTGACCATGAATGCACCGGCCTCTTGCGACAGGCGCAGTTCCTGGGTCTGACCGTCGATTTCAAGGATGCCTTTGCGGCCGACCACGATCGGCAACTTCGACAAGTACACGCCCGGCGAGGTCTCGCTGAAATACTGCTTGGGCAGTTTCTGCGCCAGATCCTTGAGGTTCAGGTAACCGTCGTCGACGAAGATCGCCTGTGGGATGCCGTGCTGACGCACCACCCATTCGGCCATCTTGTTGTCGCCGCCGATGAAGTCCTTCAGCGCGTCTTCCTGCATCATCCGGCGCACGCTGACTTTGCCTGTTTTGCTGCGGACGATTTTCGCGGCGGCGGCTTCGGCGGTGTAGCCGGAAATGTCCGGCAGTTTCGGCGCGGCCAGATTCAGCGCCTCGGTGGGTGCGCTGCTGACGGTGTAGGTCTTGGCTTGTTGCAGCTCTTTCGCGGTGGTCACCGGCTTAACCGGTTCCACAGTCGCGAAGGCGCTGGCGCTGGCCAGCAGCATCGCGCCGGCCAGCAGGCTGAGTGAGCCTGTCCTGGTGCTGATCATGTCGGGCACTCCCTTGGCGGTTTGCATCAGAAGCGCCAGATCACGTCGATGAACGCGCGGTGCATGTACGAATCAACTTGCTTGCCGTAGGCATCGCCCGGCTTGAACACACCGCCACGGAAGCGCACGAGGGCCGAGGGCTCGTCGATCGACTGGCTCAGGGCGGCCGGCAACAAGCCTTGCTTGAAGTACTTGGTGACGACCAGGTCCATCTCCTGACCGAGGTCCTTGTTGCCGTCTTCAAGCGGCAGCGAGGTGCTGGAAAGAATCGCGCCGGTGGCGTCGTCGGTGTTGTTTTCCACCGCATTGATGCCGTTGCTGCCGACCGGCTTGTTGCCGTCGACACGCCAGAACTTGTGGTAGATCAGGCTGGCGTCGTACTCGTCGTTGACCATCCAGGAACCGAACAGGGTGGCGGTCTGCATGTTGTTCATTTCGCCACGGAAGGCTTCGCCGAAACGGTGCACGCGCGAGCGGGTACCGGTGTAGTTGGAGCGGTTGCTCTCCAGACCGTTCTGCTCGTAATCGGCACTGGCGCGGGCATAGGCACCGCCGACTTGCCATTGCGGATCAAGGCGCAGACGCACACCGATGTCGGTGGCCCAGCCGTTGACGTCTTCGCTGCGCTTGGCTTGTGCCGGGCGCGAGCCATCGGCGTTGAGGGCGTTGACCGTGTCACGGTCGCCGCTCATGCCGGTGATGCTGCCCCAATAGTTGACGGTGTTGGTGTTGCGCCAGTTGTAGGCGTCGCTGTCGGCGGTCAGGCCGAGCCAGCTGATGTCACCGTTCTGGGTTTTATCCAGCGAGTCGCGCGGGACGCCCGGCTCGGCGTAATCGAGTTTGCCGTCATCGTGAGTGTGATGACCGCGAATGCCGACCCATTGCCCCGGCGTCCACTGGTAAGCGGCGTCGGCGTAGGCGTGCAGGCGATCCTTGTCTTTCGGCGCCAGCTCTTTGAGGTCGGTGCGGTATTCGCTGAAACGCTCGGCGACGCCGACGTTGGCACGCAGCAGGGTGGTGTCGAAGGTCCAGTTCAGCGCTTCGATATTGGTGTCGCGCCATTGGCCGTCGTCATTGCGCAGGCGCTGGCGACCGAACTTGAGCATCTCGCCCGGATATGGGGTGAGGCCGCTGTAGCCAACCCAGAATTCGCGCATCGCCAGATAATTTTTCCTGGTTTTGCGATCACCGTTGTCGGTGGCTTGTTCACCGTCGGATTGTTGCAGGGTGTCGGTTTCGATGATGTCGGTCGAGGTCACGGCCTGGCCCATGGCGTAGGCGCTCCACGCACCGCTTTCGCCGTAGACCCACGGACGCAGGTCGAGGCCCAAGCCGTTGACGTCGCCGCCACTGGCGGTGCCGAGGTCGCGGTCGTCTTCGGACTGGCCGGTGATTTTCACTTCCAGGCCGAAGTTCTTCGATTCAGTGATCGCGGCCAGTGTCGGGCAAGACCAGATCAGCGCGAACGTGAGGCCAATGCCGGCCTTCACAAAGGGATTCAACTTCATAGGGATTCCTCGCCGTCTTCTTCTTGCAGGGCGTGCAGTTGCAGCGTGTTCTTATTCAGGGCGCCACGGCTGGCCTGTTCCTGTTGCAGCAGGCGCTGGGCTTCGGCCAGACGCTCGGGCGGCAATTGCGCTGCGAGGGTGGTCGCCAGTTCATCGGCTTGCGGGGTGTTCTGCGCCTTGGCCAATTGGCTGAAGACGTAGGCGTTGACCGGGTCGGGCTGGGTGCCCTTGCCTTGGGAAAACAGTTGGGCGATGGCGAAATCGGCGCTGTTCTGGCCGTTGCGCGCAGCGGTCAGCAGATGGTCGAGGGCCTTCTGCGGATAGACCTTGCCCAGGTAACCACGGCGATAGATCTGGCCGAGGTAATAGTCGGCGGCAACCTCGCGGCCAACGGCTTTCTGGAAATGTTCCTCGGCGACTTTCGCGTCGGCCGGCACCAGTTTGCCTTCGTAGTAGAGCTTGCCCAGCAACAGCTCGGCGCGTGGCTGATCGGCGGCGCGGCCGTTGTCCAGGTACTGCATCATCTGATCGACGTCGCCCAGTTCCGGGAAGTCGTAAAGCAGTTGTGCGAGGGTCACCCACGACGCCGGATAGCCCGGGGCGATCGGTTCGAGCAGCGATTGCGCGGTCTTCTCGTCGGTCTTGCCCAGGGTCGAATCGGCCAGTACACGGGCCACCGAATCGACACGCTGCGCAGTGACGGTGCCACGGCTGTAACCGGCCTGCATTTGCTTGATCAGCTCGGCCTGTTGCTCCGGCTGGGCACGTTTCTGATAGACCGTGGCCAGTTCGACGTAGCAGATGTCGGTGGTGTTGAGCGCGGCTTTGCAGATCTTTTCCACGTCATCCAGGTGCTGGTCGTAGGTGCCCTGGGTGCGATACAGCAGCACTTGCGCCAGACCCGCTTCCGGGTAACCGGATTTGCGCCACTGGTCGATCTGTTGCTGGGCGTTGATGTTGGGGAAGCTGTGCGGGTATTGCAGGTAGAGCATCGCCAGCGGGATCAACGTATTGCCTTCGCCATGGGCGGCGGCTTTTTTCAGCAGCCTTTCGGCTTCGTGGTGCTCGGCTTCAGTGGAACCCGGCTTGGCCACCAGCAAGCGGCCGAGACGCGCCTGAGCACGCGGCGAAACACTGGCGGCGGCGCGGTAAGTCGCTTCGGCCTGTTTGATCTGCTCGGGGTCGCGGCTGTCGACCTGGATATCGGCGAGGCCGACTTGCGCCTCGCTGTAACCCAGGTCTGCCAGGGCGCGGTAGTTCTGCGCGGCGGTGGCGGTGTCGCCCCGCTTGAGCGCTTCGTTGGCCAGGCGTTGATCGGGCAGACCGGCGCAACCGGCGAGACTGACTGCCAATGCCAATGCGCACACTGATCCCTTGTGGGAGCTGGCTTGCCAGCGATTCAGGCGACTCGGTTTTTCAGCTAGACCGCATTGATCCCATCGCTGGCAAGCCAGCTCCCACAGGGATTGTGGTGTTCTCAGAAAAAAGGTCACAGGCATGTCCTCGACTTAAAGACCGGCAGCCATGGCTTTGTCGATCAGCCAGTTCAGGTTCGGGCCACGGTCGCTGTTCACTTCCACCGGGCGGCCGGCGAAGCTGCTGTCCAGCGGCTGGTCCGGCTGGATCTGCACGCGGATGTCGGAGGACAGGTCGGCGCTTTTCAGGCTGGTGCTGCTGACGATCTTGCCGGTGCGGGTCTGGTCTTCGCCGGCGATCTGGAAGCTCACCGAAGTACCCGGACGCACGTCGCCGAACTGGCGATAGGAGAAGCGCGCATCGACGGTGGCCTGGGTGTTGCGGGGAACCAGGGTGAAAATCACGTCGCCCTTGCTCGCGTACTGACCGTCAGCCACCAGTTGCTGGGCCACGGTGCAATCGCAAGGGGAGGTCAGGGTACCGGTCATTTGCTTGCCGAACAGCTCTTCAACCTTGGCCGGTTGCAACTGATCTTCGTCCAGATGGCCCTTGAGCACGTCGAGCATGCTGGTGCTGAAGGTCGCCAGTGGTGCGCCTTTGGCCGCTACGCCGTCGGACTTGACCAGGCTCTGCACGGTGCCGTCACGCGGCATGGTGATGTTCATCCCCGGCACGCTGACCAGACCGGCCTGCGCGTGGCTGACGAAGTACATGCCGTATACCGACTTGAACACGAAACCGAACGCCACCAGGCCGATGGCGAAAATGCCGGCGCTGAAGGTCACCGCTTTCAGACGCCCGAACGGGGTCATGCCGCTGCCGCCGTCCTTGACCTTGCGCGCCTTGGTGAAGTTGTCGCGCTGCAGGGTCGCCAGCACTTCGCCGATGCTGACGATGTCGCCAGCCAGGTGCGACGTGATCAGGTGGCGCAGGGTGGAAATATCCTGCGGCTCGAGGTTCTGGAACTGGCAACCGGCGCGGCCGGTCTGGCGGTCGAAGGAGCGCACTTGCAGTTCAACGTCCATGCCGATGCCGAGGTTGTCGATGACGAATTGCAGGCGTGCCTTGTACACCTGGCCAATGGTCAGGGGCATTTGCCCGGCGTTGAACGCCAGACCACCGGCGGACAGGTCGAGGACCCGTGCTTCGAGCGGGGTCCGGTCGGGGCCGAAGAACCGCAGCTTGGCCGGGATTTTCACGCGGGCGTGCTGGCGCTGGGCTTCGGATTCATGCACTACGTTGGCGTTGACGGCGGTATTCATGGGGGCGATTTCCTTGTTAATTCAATAGGGGCAGGTCAGACCATCATCAGCAGCACGGCGACGAAAATGCTGCCGGCGGAGAAGGTCATGGTCCGAGACGACCAGGTGTTGAACCAACGTTGAAAGCTGGCGAGATCACGGGTCAGGGAAGTGGGTTGGCGCGTCCAGGATTGCTGGTCGAGGCGGAAGAACACGTAGATCTTCACCAGCGCACCGACGATCTGGTTGTAATACAGAATCACGGGATAGGCCGGGCCGATCCGGTGACCCGAGCACGACAGCAGCAGGGTCAGAATCAGGCGGGTGATCCCGATCCACAGCAGGTAGGCGAGGATGAACGCGCCGCCGTACTTGAAACTGGCGATGATTGCCACGGTCAGGCCCAGCAGCGAGGTCCACATCGACACGCGCTGGTCGAACAGCACCACCGAGGTGAAGGCGCCGAGGCGTTTGACCCCCAGGCCCAGCGCTCGCGAGTTCTGGCGCAGGTTGTTGCCGTACCAGCGGAACATCAGTTTGCGGCTGGCCTTGATGAAGCTCTTTTCCGGCGGGTGTTCAACGGTGTTGATCGCCGCATCCGGTACGTAAAAGGTGTCGTAACCCAGGCGCATCAGGCTGAACCAGCTCGACTTGTCGTCGCCGGTGAGAAACTTGAAACGGCCCAGGCGCCAGTGTTGCAGCGAGTCGCTTTCGACGTCGGCGATGAATTCCGGGTTGGTCACCACGGTGGCGCGGAACACCGACATACGCCCGGTCATGGTCAGCACGCGCTTGGACAGGGCCATCGAACACATGTTGATGTGGCGCTGGGCGAAACGCAGCTTGTGCCATTCGCTCATGATGTAGCCGCCGCGCACTTCGCAGAACTCGTTGGTGGTCAGGCCGCCGACGTTGCCGAACAGCTGGAACCACGGCACGGTCTTGCGCACAGTGCCTTCGCCGAGCACGGTGTCGCCGTCGATCACGGCCACCACGGCGCGGTCGTCCGGCAGGTGACGGGAGATCGCGCGGAAACCATAGGCCAGGCCATCGCGCTTGCCGGTGCCGGGAATGCGCACGAAGTCGAGCTTCACGCGGTCTGGCGGATTCATCCGCGCCCAGAGCGCTTTCACCAGCAGCTCATCGGACATTTCCACGATCGAGCAGACCACGGTGGTCGGCAGTTCGCAGTCGATGGCTTCGCGGATTACCGAGCTGTAGACCTGCGCCGTGGTGAGCGCGTCGATACGGAAACTGGTGACCATCAGAAACACATGCGACGGGTCCGCCGCCTTACCCAGCTTGCGCACTTTGCGGCGCAGGTGCGGGTAAACGAGGTAGAGAAAAATCATGCCGCGCACAAAGTGCGTTGCACCCATCGAGTAGCGCCAGATACCCACGGCGCCAATCAGGAAAATAAAGTCCTTCGACTCGGAGTCGAATGTGGACGCGGGCAGCATCAAGGCCAGGCCCATCAACAGGCTTAAAAACAACAGCCAGCCGGCGGATTGCAGAAAGAAATGTTTGAGCTTGGTCATCGACGTCATCCAAGGTAAGAGAGGCTTCGAGCTGCAAGCCTCAAGCTGCAAGTGAAACGCTTTGGCTTGCAGCCCGAGGCTTGTCGCTTGGCGCTGCTTTACCAGCAGATACCTTCGGTGCGTGTACCGGCGCTGGTGGCTTTGGACATGAAGCCCACCAGGTCGATGACCTGCTTGCCATGCGGCGCTTCCTGGGCCAGCGAGCGGAATTTCTCGTCGCGGTTGCCGAGGATGATCACGTCGGAGTTGTCGATCACCGAATCGAAGTCCGAGTTGAGCAGGGACGACACGTGCGGGATTTTCGACTCGATGTAGTCCTTGTTCGCGCCGTGCACACGGGCGTACTCGACGTTGCTGTCGTAGATGCTCAGGTCGTAGCCCTTGCCGATCAGCATTTCGGCCAGTTCCACCAGCGGACTTTCGCGCAGGTCATCGGTGCCGGCCTTGAAGCTCAGGCCGAGCAGGGCGACTTTGCGTTTGTCGTGGCTTTCAACGATGTCGAAGGCGTTCTGCACTTGCGATTCGTTGCTGCGCATCAGCGAGTTGAGCAACGGCGCTTCGACGTCCAGCGAACCGGCGCGGTAGGTCAGGGCGCGCACGTCTTTCGGCAGGCACGAACCGCCGAAGGCGAAGCCTGGGCGCATGTAGTACTGGGACAGGTTGAGGGTCTTGTCCTGGCAGACCACTTCCATCACTTCACGGCCATCGACGCCGACGGCTTTGGCGATGTTGCCGATCTCGTTGGCGAAGGTCACTTTGGTCGCGTGCCAGACGTTGCAGGTGTACTTGATCATCTCGGCAACGGCGATGTCCTTGCGGATGATCGGTGCGTCGAGTTCTTCGTACAGCGATTGCAGAACGTCGCCCGAAGCCTTGTCGAATTCGCCGATAACGGTCATCGGTGGCAGGTCGTAGTCGGCAATGGCGGTGGATTCGCGCAGGAACTCCGGGTTGACCGCGACGCCGAAGTCGACGCCGGCCTTCTTGCCCGAGCAGTCTTCGAGGATCGGGATCACCACGTTGGCGACGGTGCCCGGTAGCACGGTGCTGCGAACCACGATGGTGTGGCGGGTGGATTTTTCACGCAGCACGAAACCGATCTCGCGGCACACCGCTTCGATGTAGTTCAGTTCCAGGTCGCCGTTCTTCTTGCTTGGTGTACCGACGCAGATCATCGACAGGTCGGTGTCACGAATCGCTTCGGCGAAGTTGGTCGTACCGCGCAGACGACCGGTCTGGATACCTTGCTCCAGAAGTTCGCCCAGGCCAGGTTCGACAATCGGCGACTTGCCGGCGTTGATCATGTCGATCTTGTCTTTGGCAACATCGACGCCAACCACGTCATGGCCCCGTGCAGACAGGCAACCGGCACAGACAGCGCCAACGTAACCCAAACCAAATATGCTGATGCGCATCGCAATTACCTCTGTGTTTTATCAAGCCATTAGATGGCCGGAGTTAATGGTGTGCAGCGGACACTAGTGCACTCGAAAGTGCGGCATACAGGCGCCACAATGCCGTGTGCAGGCAGACTAAGTTTCGAGTGTCTAAATAAGTGCACTCAAGATGTGCGTAAACAGGCCTTGTTGTTATGACTTGCCCTGTTATGCAGCCGCTCTTCTCTTCAGAAGAGTCTCGTGCAATCGTCTTACACGCTTGATGACAGGAGAAAAATCCCGTAAATCAAGCGGTTGGGTGCTCTGGCGAGCACGTTTATAGGGGGGCGGCCATGGCCTTGTAGGGGATATTAATGGTGCGTATCTCCTGTCCTTCGTTTGTTGTCCAGTTGAGTGAACCATCTAGGCAAGTTGCCGTGACAACTTGGTTACATGGTTTTCTGCACTGCGTAAGTTATCTCGTACAAACTCGGCGATAATCGTTACCGGTGGTATGAGCTATGCATTTGGACATAGTTCCTACCCGCTCATCGCGAAAACTGAAATTTTTTGAAATATTGATAAAGATGGCACTGGTCGCAAATTGATAGCACTTTCGACTTGGGCCTTTATTAATCGGTGTGTAATCGCGCTAGATAGTTTTGTGCCACTACCGTAAAAAAATTTACGTGCCACTACTGAAAAAAAGCGGGGCTGTCGAGTGAAACTAAAATTAGAATTTGAGGGGACGATTTTATGGCGCCAATAAAGTGGCGAAATACGGCGGGGGATTTTTGACATCGTGCGAGCTGCACGACTCTTTATAGAAAGCGTCGTGCAACCGGCATGCTTTATTCCGGAGCGTGGTCGCGCAAAAACACCAGATTGTCTGCTTTCGATTGCTCGGCACTGTAGCGATAGCCCTGTACATCGAACTGTTTGAGGGCGGCTGGATCGTTGATGCGTTCCTGAATCACAAAGCGGCTCATCAGGCCACGGGCTTTCTTGGCGTAGAAGCTGATGATCTTGTACTGGCCATTCTTCAGGTCCTTGAACTCGGTGTTGATGATCCGTGCGTTCAGGGCACTGCGCTTGACCGCCGAGAAATACTCGTTGGAGGCCAGGTTCAGCAGCACGTCATCACCTTGTTCGGCCAGTGCTTCGTTGAGCCATTCGCTGATGCGTGTGCCCCAGAAGGCATACAGATCCTTGCCGCGGGCGTTGGCCAGTTTGGTGCCCATTTCCAGGCGATACGCTTGCATCAGGTCCAGGGGACGCAGCAGACCATAGAGGCCGGAGAGCATGCGCAGGTGTCTTTGGGCATAGTCGAAATCGGCTTCGCTGAAGGATTGCGCGTCGAGACCGGTATAGACGTCGCCTTTGAACGCGAGCAGCGCCTGCTTGGCGTTCTCGGGGGTGAACGCCGGCGTCCAGCTGCCGAAGCGCGCAGCGTTGAGCCCGCCGATCTTGTCCGACACGTGCATCAATTCGCTGATCTGCGCCGGGGTCAGGTCGCGCAGTTGCTGGATCAGTTCCTGGGAGTGATCGAGGTATTGCGGCTGGGTGAAGCGCTGGGTCGCCGGCGGTGTTTCGTAATCGAGGGTCTTGGCGGGGGAAATCACCATCAGCATGAAGTCGTCTCCTTTAATCGTGGGGGCGATTCTAGGGGGTTGTCCGAGTTGACTCCAGCTATGGGGGTTATAGGTATGTGCCAAGGTCGGCATTTGCGACGGCTGGTGGATTTTTCCCTCACCCCAGCCCTCTCCCGGAGGGCGAGGGAGCTGAACGCGTAGGACTGTCGATTTACGCCGAACTGAGCTATTGAGTTGAATGCTGAATTTGAAATCCACACAGATCGGCCCCCTCTCCCTCCGGGAGAGGGCTGAGGAGAGGGCGGCGTCCTTCAACCTTGCACATCAGCTATAGTGCCGCGCGGGTTTTGTTATGGAGACATCCCTTTGCGCATTGTTCTTTTCTTCACCGCGTGGCTGTTGAGCTTCGGTGCCGTAGCGGCACCGGGCGATGTGGCGACGCTGGATCGCAGTACCTGGCCGGAACAGCTCGGCAATCCGACCTTGTTCGACGTGGCGTCACGGGCGGAAATCCTGATGTTCGCCCGAGTCCTGCTCGGCACCGAGTCGCTGGACGAAACCGCACTGGCCCAGCGTCTGGGCCTGCGCACGGTCAATATCGACGCGATCAACAGCCTGCGCCAACGCGTGTGGCAACGGCTGCTGAGCAACTACAACTATGCCCAGCAAAGCTGCGATCAGGATGCGTCGTTCTGTTTCCTCGTCGAAGACCTGCCGACCCTGCGCGAGCAGGCTGCCAAGTTTGTGGTCAGTGACGACAGCTATTACACCAAATGGGCCGAACCGAGCCGGATCTTCCATGTGCAGTACCTCGACGAACTGATGCGCAAAGCCGCGCTGTCGCCGCAGACCAGCAGCGAAGTCGATCGTTTCGGAGACTACGAGCGCAATGGCGACGAGATGCATGACCGGCTGTTTCTGCTGACTTTCGACAGCGCCGCCAACCTCCAGCCGGACAACACTGACTGGCTCGCGGACTACCTGCGCAAGGCGAATCTGAGCGGGACATTCTTTGTCTTGGGCAAGGATATTCAGGCACGTCTGGCCGATCGCTCGGTGAACAACCTGCAAGCGGAGTTCTCGAAACAGTGCGTCGGCGTGCAGGGCTGGGAGTTCCGCTCCCACAGCTATTGGCAGGACTGGCAGGACTCGGTACGTCGCAGTGCTGATCTGGTGAAGAGCAAGTTGCCGGAAAACTACGTGCCGCTGTTCCGGCCGCCGGAGGGGCAGCGTCGCAGTGATGCACAAGGTTTCTTCAATACCCAGGGCCTGCAAGTGGCCCTGTGGGACATAGATGCACAGGACGGCGCCGGCAAACTCAAGGGCAGTGCGAGTGCGCAGCGGGTGCTGACCCTGATGCTGTTGTGGCGGCACGGGGTGATCAATTTCAACATGAAACAGGATGCGGTGAAGACGTCGTTGCCGTGGCTGATCACGCAAACCGCACAAAGCGGTATCGGCTGGGAAGATTGTCAGGACGCGTTTCGCTGATAAGCGGAAAAAGCCCGGAAACATTGGGCTTGGGGCGGTTTTCTTGAAGAAAACGATGCGGGCGGACTTCCGACTCTAACGGTGTCGGGGGAGTCCGCCAAGGGCTTTTCGTCACTTTGCAAAATAAACTTAAAAAAACCGTCAAAGTGCTTTTTTATGTCATGGGTTTTGGAGTATTACGAAGACAGACCGCCGAAACCTGCAACACAGGTGGCGTCTCCCAAGACCCATTTTGTGTGCAGTTCATCTGCTCCTCGAACAAGAGCTTCGCAGGTGAATTCGGCAGTCACTTCGAGGCGCAGCACCGCCGAGGTATTGCGTCGAATGGCTCCCACAAAGGTGACCGAGTATGGATGATCACGGACGTAGCCCTTCTTCCAACCAGCCAATCCTTTATGTACTCGATACCAACGTATTGATTCACGATCCAAACGCCCTGCTGAATTTCGAAGAACACCACGTCGCGATCCCGATGACCGTGCTCGAAGAGCTGGACAAGCTCAAGAGCGGGCATCACAGCGTTGCGGCCGAGTGCCGCCAGGCCATCCGGCTGATCGACAAGACCCTGGGCGATGCTTCCCCGGAAGACGTTGAACTGGGTGTACCGATCCAGCGTGGCAAGGGCGGTCCGAAGGGCTTGCTGTCAATTCTGATGAGCAAGCAGGCCGAATCGAGTCTGATTCTGCCCGAGCACCTGAACGACAACAAAATCATCAACCAACTGATCGACCTGCACACTCGCGATCCGAAAAAACCGGTAGTGCTGGTTACCAAAGACATCAACATGCGCCTCAAGGCGCGCGCCTGCGGGATTGATGCCGAGGATTACAGCACCGACCAACTGGTCGATGACGTGTCCTTGCTGCCCAACGGCTACCACAACATGACCGGCTCCTTCTGGGACCGCGTCAGCAAGGTCGAAACCCGTCAGGACCACGGTCGCACCTGGCACCAGGTGCAACTGATCGACAACCTGCCGGCGGTGCACATCAACGAGTTCATCATTGATGAACAGGGCTTCGTGGGCTGGATCAAGGAGATCGACGAGGCCAAGCTGCTGATCCTCGATCTGCATCAGGAACCGCTGCTGCACCAGGAAGCCTGGGGGCTCAAGCCACGCGACATCTATCAGAGTCTGGCGCTGTACGCGTTGCTCGATCCGGACATTCACCTGGTTAACCTGTCGGGTGCCGCAGGCTCCGGTAAAACCATTCTGGCGCTGGCCGCAGCCATCGAGCAGACCATGGTCAGCAAGCGTTATCGGCGCATCATTGCCACCCGTAGCGTGCAGGGTCTGGACCAGGAAATCGGCTTCCTGCCCGGCACCGAAGCGGAAAAAATGGAGCCTTGGCTGGGCGCCATCACCGACAACCTCGAAGCCTTGCACATGGATGACGAAAACACCCATGGCAGCGTCGACTACATCCTCAGCAAAGTGCCGTTGCAGTTCAAATCGCTCAACTACATTCGCGGTCGCAGCTTCCAGCAGAGCCTGATCCTGATCGACGAATGCCAGAACCTCACGCCGCACCAGATGAAAACCATCATCACCCGGGCCGGCGCCGGTTCCAAAGTGGTGTGCCTGGGCAACCTGGCACAGATCGACACCCCTTACCTGTCCGCGACCAGCTCCGGGCTGACCTACCTGACCGAACGCTTCAAGGACTTCCCCAACGGTGTGCACATCACCCTGCAAGGGGTGCCTCGCTCGATCCTGGCCGAATACGCCGAATCGCATTTGTAACCCTCCACGCAAAAACGGGCGGCCCAACAGCCGCCCGTTTTTTTATGGATAAATGCATGTCCCCTGTGGGAGCGAGCTTGCTCGCGAATGCGGTGTATCAGTCGACATCTATAGTGAATCTGAATCCGCTTTCGCGAGCAGGCTCGCTCCCACAGGGTGCAACGGTGATTTCATAATCAATGATGCGGAAATTTGACCCGCAGGTTTACAATCGCAGCTCCTGATCAGGAGTAATCCCGTGCTGACTCATCTCGATTCCCAAGGTCGCGCCAACATGGTCGACGTCACCGAAAAAGCCGTGACGTTCCGTGAAGCGACGGCTCAAGCGCTGGTGCGCATGCTCCCCGAAACGCTGCAGATGATCGTCAGCGGCGGCCATCCCAAGGGCGACGTGTTCGCCGTGGCGCGCATTGCCGGCATTCAGGCCGCGAAGAAGACCAGCGATCTGATCCCGCTGTGCCATCCGTTGATGCTGACCGGCGTCAAAGTCGAACTCAGCGCTGAAGGCGATGACAGCGTGCGCATCGTCGCCCGTTGCAAGCTCTCCGGGCAGACCGGCGTCGAGATGGAAGCCCTGACCGCTGCCAGCGTCGCCGCGCTGACCATCTATGACATGTGCAAAGCCGTGGATCGCGGCATGACCATCGAAAGCGTACGTCTGCTGGAGAAAGTCGGCGGCAAGAGCGGGCACTTTCAGGCGGAGCAGCCATGAACCTGACCGTGAAGTTTTTCGCCCGTTACCGTGAGGCGCTGGGGGTTGATTCGGTAAAGGTCGAAGGTGATTTCGCCACCGTCGATGACGTGCGCGCATTGCTCGCGCAACGTGACGGTGCCGAGGTATTGAGCGAGCAGAACCTGATGTGTGCGCGCAACGAGGATCTCTGCCAGCTCGACGAGCCGGTGGTCGATGGCGACGAAGTGGCGTTTTTCCCCACCGTGACCGGAGGCTGAGGCATGGCGATTCGTGTGCAGGCCACGCCGTTCGATCCGGGCGCTGAAGTCAATGCGATGCATGCGGCCAATGTCGGCGTCGGGGCGGTGGTGAGTTTTGTCGGTTATGTGCGCGACTTCAACGATGGGCTCGATGTCGCCGGGATGTTCCTCGAGCACTACCCGGGCATGACCGAAAAAGCCCTGGGCAAAATCGCCATCGAAGCCGAGCAGCGCTGGCCGTTGCTGAAGCTGGAAGTGCTGCACCGCATCGGCGCGCTGGAGCCCGGCGAGCCGATCGTGTTTGTCGGCGCCGCCAGTGCCCATCGTCAGGCCGCATTCGATGCCTGCGCCTTTGTCATGGACTACCTGAAAACCCGTGCGCCGTTCTGGAAGAAAGAAAACACCAGCGACGGCCCGCGTTGGGTCGAAGGGCGTGACAGCGATCACGCCGCCGCCGATCGCTGGAAGAAATAAGTTCTCTAGCGCCTTCCAATCCGCCATCGCTGGCAAGCCAGCTCCCACAGGGTTTTGCGTCGTGCACATATTTTTTGTGCACCACTGAAACTGTGGGAGCTGGCTTGCCAGCGATGAGGCCATCTGCAACACCCAATAACCTCGCAGACACTCTCTTCTCCCTGATTGACGGCTTGTACCTATGAGTCCAATATGGATTTCCAAGTACAAAAAAACAGCTTCAGTCTGGCCGCTCGTAGCTCCCCGCTTCTAGCTGCTCTTCTTCATCTTGCCAAACCAACAACAACCCGCGAGAGAACGAACATGAAGAAATTCCCCCTCATCACCGGTCTGGCCCTGAGCCTGTTGGCGTGCACCAGCGCGTTCGCCGCCGAGCAACCCCTGCGCATCGGTATTGAAGCGGCTTACCCGCCGTTCGCCTCGAAAACCGACAAGGGCGAAATCGTCGGGTTCGACTACGACATCGGCAATGCCCTGTGCGCGCAGATGAAGGTCAAGTGTGTGTGGGTGGAGGGTGAGTTCGACGGTCTGATTCCTTCGCTCAAGGTGAAGAAAATCGACATGGCCCTGTCGTCCATGACCATCAACGAAGATCGCAAGAAGTCGGTGGATTTCACCCACAAATACTATTTCACTTCGTCGCGGCTGGTGATGAAGGACGGCGCCACCGTCGATGATCAGTACGCCAGCCTCAAGGGCAAGAACGTCGGCGTGCAGCGCGCCACCACCACCGACCGTTATGCCACCGAGGTGTTCGAACCCAAGGGCATCAACGTCAAGCGCTACAGCAACAACGAAGAAATCTACATGGACCTGGCGGCCGGACGCCTCGATGCCATTTTTGCCGACACCATTCCGTTGAACGACTTTCTGTCGATGCCGCGCGGCAAGGGCTATGCGTTTGTCGGGCCGGAGCTGAAGGATCCGAAGTACGTGGGCGAGGGCGCCGGGATTGCGGTGCGCAAGGGCAATGCCGAGTTGGTCAGCCAGTTGAACACGGCCATCGACGGGATTCGTGCGAGTGGCGAGTATCAGAAGATTTCCGAGAAGTATTTCAAGTCCGACATCTACGGCGACTGATCTACCGCTTTCGCGAGCAAGCTCGCTCCCACATTGGATCTGTGGCATTCACAAATCCCTGTGGGAGCGAGCTTGCTCGCGAAGAGGCCGGAACTATCGTTGAAGATATCTAGCCCTTCAATTCCTTCAGGTGCTTGTACACCGTCGCCCGCCCCATGTTCAGCACATTGGCCACATAGTTCGACGCGCTCTTGCCCTTGAACGCGCCCTCGGCGTGCAGGGCCAGCACCAGCTCGCGTTTGTGATCGCGGGTCAGCAGATTCAGGCTCAGCTGCCGCTCGCGCAGCCAAGCGTGGAGGAAGGTGTTGATGCGCTCCTGCCAGTCATCGCGAAACAGAGAGTCCGGTTGCGGGATCAGTTTGCTCGGCGACAGAAACAGGTCCAGCGCCGCCTTCGCATTTTCGAACAGCGAAATATTCAGGTTGATGCACAGCACCGCCAGCGGCAGACCTTCGCTGTCGCGCAATACGGTGCTCAGGCTGCGGATTTTCTGACCGTCCCAGTTGAGCTTTTCGTACGGGCCGATGTTGCGGTCGCTGACATCTTCGCTAAGCATGTCTTCCAGCGACGACTCATCACCGATCACTCGCTTGGACAGGTTGTTGGCGATGTAGTCGACCTTTTGCGTGCGCAGGTCGTGCAGCACCACTTCGGCGTGGGGAAAGAACAGCGTGGCGATGGCGTCGGCGATGGCACGGAAGTTATCCAGTGCCGGATCGAATTCGGGGGCAGTCATGACTGTGGAGCTCCAGGCGGCGTCAGCGCCCCCGTGCACGGGGGCGCTGCGAGTGTGCCGCAATCCGTTGGGCGCGTCATCCGCAGGGGCCATCAGCGCAGCCGTGAAGGGGAGAGCATGGCGCTGCTGAGGCCGAACTGCTGCAGATGCTCCGGCAACGACTGACCGCGCACCAGTGCCGCACTGGCCTGGCCCATCGCCGGAGAAGTCTGGATACCGTAACCGCCCTGCGCCGCGACCCAGAACAGCCCCGGCACCTGCTGATCGAAACCACTGAGCAGGTCACCGTCGGCGACGAAGCTGCGCAAACCGGCCCAGGTCCGGGTCGGGCGGCGGATGGTCAGCGTCGTGGCTTCTTCGATCTGGTAGATGCCCATGGCGATGTCCAGCTCCTCCGGCTGCACGTCGTGAGGTTCGACCGGATCGGCATTCGCTGGCGAGCCGAGGAACATTCCGGCGTCGGGCTTCATGTAGAACGATTCGTCGAGGCTGACCAGCATCGGCCAGTGATGAATGTCGACGCCTTCGGGCCCGGCGAAGATAAACGCGGCGCGGCGTTTCGGTTGCAGGCCCAGCGGGCGGGCGCCGGCCAATGCGCCGATCTTGTCGGCCCAAGCGCCGGCGGCGTTGATGATGGTCGGGGCGCTGAACGTCTGGCTATTGGTTTGCACTTGCCACTGGCCGTCAGCGTCGCGACTCAGGCTCAGCACCTCGCAATCGGTGTGCACTTCGCCGTTGTTGCGGCGGATGCCGCGCAGGTAACCCTGATGCAGGGCGTCGGTGTCGATGTCGCTGGCGGTCGGGTCGTAGATCGCGCCATGGACTTTCTCCCGACGCAGGATCGGCAGACGGGCGCAGGCTTCGTCGGCGCTGAGTAATTGCATCTCCGGCACCGTGGCTTTGGCGCTGAGGTACTGGTTGTTCAGTTCAGCGGCGTCGCCGGTGAAATCGACAGTCATTTCGCCGCGCGGGGTCAGCAATGGATGCTCGCAGAAGCCACTCGGCGGCTTATCGAAAAACTCACGGCTGGCGAGGGTCAGCGCGCGCACCTGCGGCGTTCCGTACGCGGCAGTGTAGAGCGCCGCCGAGCGTCCGGTGGAGTGGTAAGCCGGGTGCGACTCACGTTCCAGCACGATCACTTTGGCGTGCGGCGACAGCCAGAAACCGGTGGAAGCGCCGGCAATCCCGCCGCCAATGATGATGAAGTCTGCCTGGCTCATGAATGTCTCCGGGGTGGACGCGATATCAAGAAGTTCGCGATCTCCTGTAGGAGTGAGCCTGCTCGCGATAGCGCTTTTGCATTCAACATTATCGTTGACTGATATACCGCTATCGCGAGCGGGCTCGCTCCTACAGGGGATTTGGGGTGTTAGTTGGTCAAGTGATAAAGCGCATTGGCCAGGGCGATGTCTTCCAGGCCCAGACCAATTGAACGGAAAAATACGTGACGGTTGTAACCGGGGCGCGGCACTTTCTCGCTGAGCAGGTCGGCGAGGTCACCGACGATCAAATCCTTGCTCCAGCCATGCTGTTCGGTCGCGATCAGCATCTCACCTGCCGAACCCGGCGTGGTCAGACGATAGTCACAGAATACCTGCATGTCGCCCAGGTTCTGCGGCGGCACTTCATGGGCGCGCGGGGCGTTGGTGCTGATCGAGGTGATCAGCGCCGGTTTGCTCAAGGTGGTCGGGTCGATGACCGGCCCGGCGGACGAGGTGCAGAGCATGATCACGTCAGCATCGTCGAGGGCGGTGTCGCGGCTGTCGGCAATTTTCACGCCCGGGAAGATCGCTTTCAGCTGCGCCCGGGTTTGCGCATCTTCCGACAGGCTCGGCGAATACACGCTGATGCTCTGCCAGTCGCGCAAGCCTTTCACATAATGAAGATGTGCCTGAGCGACCTTGCCGCTGCCGATGATCGCCAGTCGCGACGCATTCACCGGGGCGAGGGCATCGACCGCCACTGCCGTGGTCGCGGCGGTACGTGCGGTGGTCAGTTCACCGGCATCGCACAGCAGCAGTGGCTGACCGGTGTGCATCGACATCAACAGTGTCCACGCTGTCACCAGTGCACCTTGCTCGCGAACGATATACGGCGAGGTTTTCACGCCGTACACACCGTCCTCGGCCAGCACGCCCAGATAATTGATGAAGTCGCCGGCACCCTGCGGGAATTCCACCAGTTGCTGCGCCGGTTGCACGGCATGGCCGGCGGCAAGATCGCGGAACAGCTTGCGCAGGATCTGCGGCACATCAATGCGCGCCAGCAGCGCACGAGCCTCGGCTTGGTCAATCACGTAGGGCTTACTGGACATGTCAGGCTCCGCGGTCTAGATGTAAACTAATTTGTCCATTATGGACTTTTAGTTTTGTCTAGCAAGCGCCTGATGAACTGCCGGGCGAAAAAAAAGCGCAGTCCGTTGCCGGCTGCGCTTCTTTTAATGGCGTCGCTTACTGCGGACGCTTGCGCTCAACCGCACGCAGCAGATGCGTCGGTGGCGTTTCACAGCTGATCTTGCGGCCCAGCTTCTCTTCGATGGACGGCAACTGGTAGGAGTCGTCTTCACCGGCGAAGCTGATCGACACCCCGTCGGCACCCGCGCGACCGGTACGGCCGATGCGGTGCACGTAGTCGTCCGGCACTTCCGGCAGGGTGAAGTTGATCACGTGGCTGATGCCGTCGATGTGGATGCCGCGACCGGCGACATCGGTGGCCACCAGTACGCGGATCTTGCCTTCGCGGAAGCCTTCCAGGGTCTTGATGCGCTTGTGTTGCGGCACGTCGCCGGACAGTTGCGCGGCGTTGATGCCGTCACGCACCAGGCGTTCTTCGATACGGCGCACTTCGTCCTTGCGGTTGGCAAACACGATCACCCGCTCCCAGCCGTTGTCGTTGACCAGGTTGTAGAGCAGTTTGTATTTGTCGGCACCGGCTACCGCGTAAATGTGCTGCTCGACGTTTTCGTTGGCCACGTTGGTGACTTCGATTTCGACGATCGCAGGATCGGTGGTCCATTGCTTGGCCAGGTTCATCACGTCTTCGGTGAAGGTCGCGGAGAACAGCAGGGTCTGGCGTTCGCTTTTCGGTGGGGTCTGGCGAATGATCTGCCGCACTTGCGGGATGAAGCCCATGTCGAGCATGCGGTCGGCTTCGTCCAGCACCATCACTTCGACCATGTCCAGGTGCACGTCGCCACGCTGGTTGAAGTCGAGCAGACGGCCCGGGGTAGCGACGAGGATGTCGCAGTGCCGCGCTTCGAGGTGTTTGAGCTGCTTGTCGAAATCCATACCGCCCACGAACGTCATCACGTTGAGGCCGGTGTACTTGGTCAGGTCGGCGGCGTCCTTGGCGATCTGCACCACCAGCTCACGGGTCGGCGCGATGATCAGCGCACGGGGTTCGCCCATGTAGCGTTCTTTCGGCGGCGGTGTCTGCAACAACTGAGTGATGATCGAGATCAGGAACGCGGCGGTCTTGCCGGTACCGGTCTGCGCCCGACCGATGGCGTCTTTGCCGGCGAGGGTGAAACCCAGCACCTGCGCCTGGATCGGCGTGCAATACGGAAACCCCAGGTCCTGGATGGCGTGCATCAGTTCTGGAGCGAGTTTGAAGTCGTGAAAGCGGGTTTTGCCTTCCTGGGGTTCGACGGCGAAATCTTCGAGTTTCCAGGGAATGACCGGTGCCTTGGGCTTCGGTTCGCGGCGCGGCCTGGCCGGTTTCGGTGCTTCGGTGCGCACAGGTGCGGCGGCGATAGCAGGTTGCGGCTCGGACTCGGGTGTCGCTACCGGAGCCGGACGTTCAGCCTTGGGCGCATCGCTGCGGGGGCCGGGGGCGTGCGACGGCGCACTGGGAACTGGCGCGAGCTGCTCAGCCTCGCTTTTACCGAACATTTTCTTGAGTGCTTCGAGCACGGTCATCTCATCAATTGATTAAGGAATGTACGCCGGCCAGTGTAATGCAAGAAACGGGCGCGGCGTAGTGGGATGATCAAAGCGGTCCGCCAAGCGGCCGAATCAGCGCAGGTGCTCGCTCAGCCAGATGCCGATATCGCGAATTTCTTCGGGTAACACTTCGTGCTCCATTGGGTATTCCTGCCATGTCACGGTGACACCATGCTTCACCAAATGCTCATAGGCACTGCGCCCCATCGAGTTCTGCACCACGTTATCGAACTGGCCGTGCAGGCACAGAGCGGGAATGCGCTGCTGACTGGCGGAAAACTCCATCTCGTCGGTAAAGGTCGGGGCATACGTGGAGAGGGCAAGGACGCCACCCAACGGGCCTTCCCATTTCCTGAAAGCGGTGTGCAGCACTACGGCGCCACCCTGGGAAAAACCGGCAAGGAAAATCCGCGAGGCGTCTATTCCGCTAGCTCGCTGCACGTCGATCAGTTTGACGATGCGATCTGACGATTCTTCCAGTTGCTCGCGGTCAATCGCCCGCGCCGGGCTCATGGCCTTTATGTCGTACCAGCTCGGCATTGCATAACCGCCATTGATGGTGACGGGCAGGGTTGGCGCCTGCGGCAGGACGAAGCGAGTGCTCAGCAAGGTTTCCTGCAGGGCTTCGGCCACTGGCAGGAAGTCGTAGCGATCAGCGCCGAGGCCGTGCAGCCAGATAACGCAGGCGTCTGCGGGCTTGACGGGTTCAAGAATAAGGGGCTCGGTCATGGCTGCTCCAATAGTGTGCGGGCGCGCTCATTGAGTGCGTGATTTGCGTGCGCGCCCGGTCGATCCGTTAAGAAGATGTCGCAAGGCTACAAGTTTTGCTATTGACCTGTCGCGCAATCGCTTAAGCAAGCGGTGTGGTACGGGCTTTGCTTTGGAGGACTCTGTACGAAGCATCCTGCGCGCGGCGGTAACACTATCAGTGTACGACTTGCGACGGGATTGCAACGAATCCGGTGATGGATGTTCGCCAATGGCCACTACGGGCTTAGCGAACGTGAAAGGGCTACAGCCCGTTCGGCCGATTGGTGAGAAGTGAGTTGTCCATGATGTGGATTTTCTCCTACTAGACTCATAGCGAAGGTCTTACGTCGGTTGACCCCAAAAAAAGCCAACACGGGTCAACAACGCCTCAAAAGGGTGCGACTGGACTCAAGCTCCGACACAACAAGAGCAAAACTGGAGGTTTGAATGAAGATGTTGAAATCCACTCTGGCGATCGTGACTGCAGCAACAGTGCTCGGCGTCAGCGGGTTCGCTCAGGCGGGTGCAACCCTGGATGCCGTGCAGAAGAAGGGTTTCGTGCAGTGTGGCGTGAGCGACGGTCTGCCGGGCTTCTCGGTTCCGGACGCAACCGGCAAGATCCTCGGCATCGACGCTGACGTCTGCCGTGCCGTGGCCGCTGCCGTGTTCGGCGACGCGACCAAGGTCAAGTTCAGTCAGTTGAACGCCAAGGAGCGCTTCACCGCGCTGCAATCGGGCGAGATCGACATCCTGTCGCGCAACACCACCATGACCAGCTCGCGTGACGCAGGCATGGGCCTGAAATTCCCGGGCTTCATCACCTACTACGATGGCATCGGCTTCCTGGTAAACAACAAGCTGGGCGTGAAGAGTGCCAAGGAACTGGACGGTGCAACCATCTGCATCCAGGCCGGTACCACCACCGAGCTGAACGTTTCCGACTACTTCCGTGGCAACGGTCTGAAATACACCCCGATCACCTTCGACACCTCCGATGAAAGCGCCAAGTCGCTGGAATCCGGTCGTTGCGACGTGCTGACCTCGGACAAATCCCAACTCTTCGCCCAGCGCTCCAAGCTGGCGTCGCCGAAGGACTACGTGGTTCTGCCGGAAACCATTTCCAAAGAACCGCTGGGCCCGGTCGTGCGTAACGGCGACGACGAGTGGCTGGCCATCGTGCGCTGGGTTGGCTACGCGCTGCTCAACGCTGAAGAAGCCGGCATCACTTCGAAGAACGTCGAAGCCGAAGCCAAGTCGACCAAGAACCCGGACGTCGCGCGGATGCTCGGTGCTGACGGTGAATACGGTAAAGACCTGAAACTGCCGAAAGACTGGGTTGTGCAGATCGTCAAGCAAGTCGGCAACTACGGTGAAATCTTCGAGAAAAACCTCGGCAAGAGCACGCCGCTGGAAATCGACCGTGGCCTGAACGCCCTGTGGAACAACGGCGGCATTCAGTACGCACCACCAGTGCGCTAATGGTTCTATCGCCCGGCGGGCCAACCGCCGGGTGATGTTCTTGTTCCATTTCTTCCGGGGCACTTCATGCAAAATTCAATCGGCGCACCAAAGCAGAGGCTCAGCCTCAGCGATCCACGAGTGCGTGCGTGGCTCTTCCAGATCATCACCGTTGTGGCGGTGGTCTCGCTGGGCTGGTACCTGTTCGACAACACGCAAACCAACCTTCAGCACCGGGGCATTACCTCCGGTTTCGGCTTTCTGGAGCGCAGTGCCGGGTTCGGCATCGCTCAACACCTGATCGACTACACCGAAGCGGACAGTTATGCCCGGGTGTTTGTCATCGGTCTGCTCAACACGTTGCTGGTGACCGTGATCGGCGTGATCCTGGCGACGATCCTCGGGTTCATCATCGGTGTGGCGCGGCTGTCGCAGAACTGGATCATCAGCAAACTGGCGACCGTGTATGTGGAAGTGTTCCGCAACATTCCGCCGCTGCTGCAAATCCTGTTCTGGTATTTCGCGGTGTTCCTGACCATGCCGGGGCCGCGCAACAGCCACAACTTCGGCGACACCTTCTTCGTCAGCAGCCGTGGCCTGAACATGCCGGCCGCGCTGGCAGCCGACGGTTTCTGGGCGTTCGTGATCAGCATCGTCGTGGCCATCATCGCCACGGTCCTGATGTGCCGCTGGGCCAACAAACGCTTCGAAGAAACCGGCGTGCCGTTCCACAAGTTCTGGACGGGGCTGGCGATCATGCTGGTGATCCCGGCCTTGTGCGCGCTGATCTTCGGCGCCCCGCTGCACTGGGAGATGCCGAAGCTGCAAGGCTTCAACTTCGTCGGTGGCTGGGTGCTGATCCCGGAACTGCTCGCCCTGACGCTGGCCCTGACCGTGTACACCGCGGCGTTCATCGCCGAGATCGTGCGCTCCGGGATCAAGTCGGTCAGCCACGGCCAGACCGAAGCGGCACGCTCCCTGGGCCTGCGCAACGGTCCGACCCTGCGCAAGGTGATCATCCCGCAAGCCCTGCGCGTGATCATTCCGCCACTGACCAGCCAATACCTGAACCTGGCGAAAAACTCGTCCCTGGCGGCCGGTATCGGTTACCCGGAAATGGTTTCGCTGTTCGCCGGCACCGTGCTCAACCAGACCGGTCAGGCGATCGAGGTGATTGCCATCACCATGAGCGTTTACCTGGCGATCAGTATCAGCATTTCCCTGCTGATGAACTGGTACAACAAGCGCATTGCGCTGATCGAGCGGTAAGGAAAAGCGCATGAGTACTCATACTTTCAAACCCGACATGCCCCCACCGAGCAGCAGCATTGGTGTGGTGGCATGGATGCGCGCGAACATGTTCTCCAGCTGGCTCAACACCCTGCTGACGCTGTTCGCGTTCTACCTGATCTATCTGGTGGTTCCTCCGATTCTCAGTTGGGCGATTCTCGATGCCAACTGGGTCGGCACCACTCGCGCCGATTGCACTAAGGACGGCGCCTGCTGGGTGTTCATTCAGCAGCGTTTTGGTCAGTTCATGTACGGCTACTACCCGACGGAACTGCGCTGGCGCGTGGACCTGACCGTGTGGCTGGCGGTGATCGGCGTGGCGCCACTGTTCATCTCGCGCTTCCCGCGTAAAGCGGTATACGGGCTGAGCTTCCTGGTGCTGTACCCGATCATTGCCTACATCCTGCTGCACGGCGGTTTTGGTCTGAGCAATGTGGCGACCAGCCAGTGGGGCGGTTTGATGCTGACCCTGGTGATCGCCACGGTCGGTATCGCCGGGGCCTTGCCACTGGGGATTGTGCTGGCGCTGGGGCGTCGTTCGAACATGCCGGCGATTCGTGTGGTCTGCGTGACCTTCATCGAATTCTGGCGCGGCGTGCCGTTGATCACGGTGCTGTTCATGTCCTCTGTGATGCTGCCGCTGTTCCTGCCCGAAGGCATGAACTTCGACAAACTGCTGCGGGCGCTGATCGGCGTGATTCTGTTCCAGTCGGCCTATGTGGCCGAGGTGGTGCGCGGCGGTCTGCAAGCGATCCCCAAAGGTCAGTACGAAGCGGCCGCAGCGATGGGCCTCGGTTACTGGCGCTCGATGGGCCTGGTGATTCTGCCGCAAGCCCTGAAGCTGGTGATTCCCGGCATCGTCAACACCTTCATTGCGCTGTTCAAGGACACCAGTCTGGTGATCATCATCGGCCTGTTTGACCTGCTCAACAGCGTCAAGCAAGCCGCTGCCGATCCGAAATGGCTGGGCATGGCCACCGAAGGCTACGTGTTCGCCGCCCTGGTGTTCTGGATTTTCTGTTTTGGTATGTCGCGCTATTCCATGCATCTGGAACGCAAGCTCGACACTGGCCACAAGCGTTAGGAGTTCTGTAAATGAGTGAAGCAATCAAAAAGCCTGTAGGTCCTGAAGGCATTATTCAGATGCAGGGCGTCAACAAGTGGTACGGCCAGTTCCACGTGCTGAAAGACATCAACCTCAACGTCAAACAGGGCGAGCGTATCGTCCTGTGCGGCCCATCGGGTTCCGGCAAGTCGACCACCATCCGCTGCCTCAATCGTCTGGAAGAACACCAGCAGGGTCGCATCGTCGTCGACGGCGTGGAACTGACCAACGACCTCAAGCAGATCGAAGCGATCCGCCGCGAAGTCGGCATGGTGTTCCAGCACTTCAACCTGTTCCCGCACCTGACCATTTTGCAGAACTGCACCCTGGCGCCAATGTGGGTGCGCAAGATGCCCAAGCGCAAGGCCGAGGAAATCGCCATGCATTACCTGGAGCGCGTACGCATTCCAGAGCAGGCGCACAAGTTTCCGGGGCAACTGTCCGGTGGTCAGCAACAGCGTGTGGCGATTGCCCGCGCGCTGTGCATGAAGCCGAAAATCATGCTGTTCGACGAACCGACCTCGGCGCTCGACCCGGAAATGGTGAAAGAAGTGCTCGACACCATGATCGGTCTGGCTGAAGACGGCATGACCATGCTCTGCGTGACCCACGAAATGGGCTTCGCCCGCACCGTGGCCAACCGCGTGATCTTCATGGACAAGGGCGAAATCGTTGAACAGGCGGCCCCGAATGACTTCTTCGATAATCCGCAGAATGATCGGACGAAGTTGTTCTTGAGTCAGATTTTGCATTGATCTGACCTACGTTCTGAAATAAACCCGGACCGAGCTCCGGGTTTATTTTTACCGGATTTTGTCAGGGCACCGGTGCCGTCTCCTGTTCCGGGAAGCGCGCGGCGAGCAATCGCCGCAAGTCACTGCCTTCGTTCATCGCGTGTATTTCGGCGAGCAGATGAGGGTGACGATCCAGCACGCGCATAAGGCTGAACAACGGTTGAGGCGGCGGAAGTTCGCCGCGTTCGTAGCGGGAAAAAGCGTTGTGACCTCCACCGGATAGCAATTTAACTGCTTCTTTTTGGGTGAGATGCAATTTGCGGCGGATGCGTTTCATCTCGGCGCCCATTACGTGGAAGCACTCTTCGAGCAATTTATCGCCGGCGTCGGAATAACGTTCGGCGCTGTCAGTATCGTTATCAAAAATGATCTCGCCGCAGGCTGCGCATTCCCACCCTGCAATGTCGTGCACCCAACGTGAAACGTTCTTGTAGTTGACAGTCAAACTGCGACGTTCGAAATGTTGCATCGCCTCTTGAGTACCACAGCTCATGCATTGCCGTGTATTCATAAATTCTTCTCCTTGAAAGAGATCACGGGAGGACCGCCGTTGGGGCAGTAGGTGATTTTGATATACAACTCCAAGTCGTGATATCCAATATGGTAAACGTCCTGCCAGTGTCGGTGGTTGGTGTAGCTAGTCATGGACTTGTAGAACATTCGACGATCCAGCGAGCAGATGGCTTGCTGCATATGTTTGAGGTTTAACCCCATTCCCTTGCCCGAGCTCATCGCGCTTCCTGTAAAGGCTTTGGCGCCCCGTCTGATGACCTCTTGCTTCACTACCGCCAAGTCGTAATGGGGTGTGTTCTTTTCCATAAGAAACCAAAACCCTGTCCCTGAAATTACCCTTAAAGGGTAATTTTGACCAATCGAAAATGCCGCTCCATGTGTCTCCGATTGACCCTAGGTGGTTGCCGTCCTACACGGGTCTGACTAACATGTCAGAAAATTCATCCTATGATTGGATGAAAGGGCGAATCCTATGTCAGACATTTCTCCACTTATCAAACGATCCTTGGTCGATCAGGCCCTGGATCAACTCCGCCAGCGCATCAACAGCGGTGCCTGGAAGGTCGGCGAGCGTCTGCCGACCGAGCCGGAGCTGTGTGCCGAGCTGGGCATCAGCCGCAACACCGTGCGCGAAGCCATGCGCGTGCTGGCGTTTTCCGGATTGATCGAGATTCGCCAGGGCGATGGCAGTTACTTGCGCGCCGTGGTTGATCCGCTCGACACGCTCAAAGCCTTGTCGCGCTGCTCGCTCGATCAGGCACGGGAAACCCGACATATCCTCGAAGTCGAGGCCATCGGCCTGGCGGCGTTGCGCCGTACCGACGAGGACCTCGTCGCATTACGTGAGGCGCTTGGCACCAGCGGCAGCCACTACCACGGCGATCTCGACACCTACATCGCTTGCGATCTGGTGTTCCACCGCCGTCTGGTCGACGCCGCGCACAACCCGACCCTCAGCGAGCTGTATCGCTATTTCTCCAGCATCGTCGGCGCGCAATTGCGCCAGACCCTGAACATCGTCCCGCGCCGTCAGGAAGTGTTCGACTTGCACATCGAGCTGCTCGATGCGGTCGAGCAACGCGATCCGGAACGGGCCAAAGCCTTGTCGAGGCAGTTGATCAATGAACCTTGAAACCGAGAAGTCCATGTCACGCAGTGAGATATCCACAACCCCGAAGCGCACGGCAGAACTCGAAGAGCTGCTGATCGACGCCGAGGCCGATGATGAACAAGTGCAGCAGAACCATCCGCTGGTGCGCCGGCCATGGCTGTTGCTGCTGGGCTTGATTCTGGTGGCGCTGAACCTGCGTCCGGCGCTGTCGAGCATGGCGCCGCTGCTCAGCGACGTGTCGAAAAGCCTTGGTTTGTCGGCAGCTCAGGCCGGTTTGCTGACCACGTTGCCGGTGCTCTGCCTCGGTTTGTTTGCACCGCTCGCGCCGATTCTGGCGCGCCGCTTCGGTGCCGAGCGGGTGGTGTTGGGGATTCTGCTGACGCTGGCCGGCGGCATCATTTTGCGCAGCAACTTTGGTGAGATCGGCCTGTTTGCTGGCAGCGTATTGGGTGGCGCGAGCATTGGTATTGTCGGGGTATTGCTGCCAGGCATCGTCAAACGCGACTTTGCCAGGCACGCCGGGACCATGACCGGTGTCTACACCATGGCGCTGTGTCTGGGCGCGGCGATGGCGGCGGGTTCCAGCGTGCCGTTGAGTGAGCATTTCGATCACAGTTGGGCGATGGGCCTGGGTTTCTGGGTAATTCCGGCGCTGGTTGCGGCAGTGTTCTGGTTGCCGCAAGTCGGGCAGAAACACGGTGCGCACAATGTTGCCTATCGTGTGCGCGGTCTGCTGCGTGATCCGCTGGCATGGCAGGTGACCTTGTACATGGGCCTGCAATCGTCGCTGGCCTACATCGTGTTTGGCTGGTTGCCGTCGATCCTGATCGGTCGTGGTCTGACGCCGACCCAGGCCGGTCTGGTGTTGTCCGGTTCGGTGATCATTCAACTGGCCAGCTCCCTCGCGGCACCGTGGCTGGCGACTCGCGGCAAGGATCAGCGTCTGGCGATCGTGATCGTGATGGCCCTGACCCTTGGTGGTTTGTTCGGTTGTCTGTATGCGCCGATCGACGGCCTGTGGGGCTGGGCGATTCTGCTGGGCCTGGGGCAGGGCGGCACGTTCAGCCTGGCCCTGACGTTGATCGTGCTGCGCTCGCGCGATTCCCATGTTGCGGCGAACCTGTCGAGCATGTCCCAGGGCTTCGGCTACACCCTGGCCTCGATGGGCCCGTTCGCGGTCGGCGTGGTGCATGACTGGACCGGTGGCTGGAACGCGGTGGGCTGGATTTTCGGGATCATCGGCACCGGCGCGATCATTGCCGGGCTGGGTGCGGGCCGGGCGCTGTACGTGCAAGTGCAAAGCGAAAAAATCTGACGCGTAACCCTTTTTTGGGGCCAATGATATCCAATGTGGGAGCGAGCTTGCTCGCGAAGACGGTGGTTCAGGCAAAGATCATGTTGAATGTGCCGGCCTCTTCGCGAGCAAGCTCGCTCCCACAGTTTTTGGGGCGCCTTGAAGATCGTGCGTGGTATTCGGTTTACGAATGCCGATAGTGTTTCTGCGCATTGCAGATTATGGTGCTGGCACTCTGTACCTATTTTGGAGTTTGCCCATGAGCGAAGCCCACGCCGCCCTGATCACCCGTTTCTACCAGGCCTTCCAGCGCCTCGACGCCGAAGCCATGGCCGCCTGTTACACCGATGACGTGGTGTTCAGCGACCCGGCGTTCGGCGAGTTGCGCGGGCGCGAGGCCGGCGACATGTGGCGCATGCTCACCACCCGCGCCAAAGACTTCTCGCTGACCTTCGACAATGTCCGCGCCGATGAGCGCAGCGGTGGTGCGCACTGGGTGGCGACGTATCTGTTCAGTCAGACCGGCAACGTGGTGATCAACGATATCCAGGCACGTTTCGTCTTCCGTGACGGCAAGATCTGCGAGCATCACGATCATTTCGACCTGTGGCGCTGGTCGCGTCAGGCCCTGGGTTTCAAAGGCCTGCTGCTGGGCTGGACGCCTTTGGTACACAACGCCGTGCGTGCGCAGGCGTTGAAAGGGCTGAAGGCATTTCAGACCAGTCGCTGATAAGATCGCGGCCTGTTTCCTACACGTCTTGATCCCGAAGTGACCAGCCCTGGCGAAAATTCTGTCGATACTGCCGAACCGGTGAGCAAATCCTGGTTCGTCTATCTCGTTCGCGCAGCCAACGGTTCGTTGTATTGCGGGATAAGTGACGACCCGGTGCGCCGTTTTGCCAAACATCAGAGCGGCAAAGGCGCACGGTTTTTCCTCTCCAGCCCGGCGATGGCACTGGTCTACACCGAGCGTTGCCGCGACAAGAGCGACGCCTTGCGTCAGGAACGGCTGATCAAAAAGCTGCGCAAGAGCGCCAAGGAATGCCTGGTCGCGTCTTATCAATCAGACTGATCAGTTCCCATCAGGCAGATCTGTAGGCTGCTAAGCCAATGCGCGCTAAGCTGCCGACTCACTATCTGAGCGGCGGAGCCGAGCATGTCCGAGTTGATTCTCCATCATTACCCGACCTCTCCATTTGCCGAGAAGGCCCGCCTGCTGTTGGGGTTCAAAGGCTTGTCCTGGCGTTCGGTGCACATCTCGCCGGTAATGCCCAAGCCAGATCTGACCGCCCTGACCGGTGGCTATCGCAAGACCCCGGTGCTGCAGATCGGTGCCGACATTTACTGCGACACTTCGCTGATCGCGCGTCGCCTGGAGCAGGAAAAAGCCCTGCCGGCGTTTTTCCCGGAAGGTCAGGAAATGACCAGCGCCAGTTTCGCAGCGTGGGCTGATTCGGTGGTCTTCCAGCATGCCGTCAGCCTGGTGTTCCAGCCGGAGTCGGTGGCGGTGCGTTTCGGCAAGTTGCCGCCGGAAGCGATCAAGGCGTTCATCGCTGATCGGGCCGGGTTGTTCAGTGGCGGCAGCGCCACCCGGTTGTCGGCCGAGCAGGCCAAGCACCAGTGGCCAACGATCATGGCGCGCCTGGAGCAGCAGTTGCAGCGCGAGCAGGGCGACTTCCTGTTCGGCGAGCCGTCGATTGCCGACTTCGCCCTGGCGCATCCTCTGTGGTTCCTCAAGGCGACGCACGTCACCGCACCGTTGGTCGATGACTATCCGGCTGTCGCGGCATGGCTCGGGCGTGTGCTGGGCTTCGGTCATGGTGCGGCAAGCGCGATGACTGCCGAGGAGGCGCTGGAAGTGGCGCGTAGCTCGACGCCGGCGGCGCTGCCGGACGAGCAGTTTGCAGACCCGAACGGGTTCAAGGCCGGGCAGCAAGTGGCGATTGCCGCCACCGACTACGGGGTGGATCCGGTGGTGGGCGAGTTGCTGTTTGCCGGGCGTGAAGAGCTGATCCTGCGCCGTGAAGACCCGCGTGGCGGTGTGGTGCATGTGCACTTCCCGCGCTTCGGCTTCCGCATCGAAGCCAAGTAACAGCGACCGACCCTGTGGCGAGCGAGCAAGCTCCCTCGCCACAGGGGTGTGCGTTACTTCAAAGCCGCCAGAATTTCATCCGGGTCGAATCCGCGAATCAATGTGCCGTTAACGTCGATCAACGGAATCCCGCGTCCGCCCAATGCCTCATACGCCTTGCGCGCCTCGGCATCCTTCTCGATATCGAACTCCTTGAACGCAATCCCTTTGCTGTCGAGAAAGCGTTTGGTCTGCTTGCAGTAGCCGCACCAGTCGGTGGCGTAGAGCACGACATTGGCCTGCGCCCGGGTCTGCTCCGAAACCATCTGCGACGGATTGAATACCCGCTCGATCTTGCCCCAGTTCTGATAGATCACAACCACCAGCAGAACCAGCGCAACCTTCTTCAGCACATTGCCGAGCATCAGTTGCGGCGCTTCAGTTGATCGGTGAGCGACGTTGGCAGGCCCTTGATTACCAGGGTGCCAGCCTCTTCGTCGTACTCGATCTTCGAGCCCAGCAGGTGTGCTTCAAAGCTGATCGACAGGCCTTCGGCGCGACCGGTGAAGCGGCGGAACTGGTTGAGAGTGCGTTTGTCTGCCGGAATCTCCGGCGACAGGCCGTAGTCCTTGTTGCGGATGTGGTCGTAGAAGGCTTTCGGGCGCTCTTCGTCGATCAACTCCGAGAGCTCTTCCAGGCCCATCGGCTCGCCGAGTTTGGCCTGGCTGCTGGCGTAGTCCACCAGGGTTTTGGTTTTCTCGCGGGCGGCGTCTTCCGGCAGGTCTTCGCTTTCGACGAAGTCACTGAAGGCCTTGAGCAGGGTGCGGGTCTCGCCCGGGCCGTCGACGCCTTCCTGGCAGCCGATGAAGTCGCGGAAGTATTCCGAGACCTTCTTGCCGTTCTTGCCCTTGATGAACGAGATGTACTGCTTGGACTGCTTGTTGTTCTGCCACTCGGAGACGTTGATTCGCGCCGCCAGGTGCAACTGGCCGAGGTCGAGGTGGCGCGACGGGGTCACGTCCAGCTCGTCGGTCACTGCCACGCCTTCACTGTGGTGCAGCAGGGCGATGGCCAGGTAATCGGTCATGCCTTGCTGATAGTGGGCGAACAACACATGGCCACCGACCGACAGGTTCGATTCTTCCATCAGCTTTTGCAGGTGTTCGACCGCGACTTTGCTGAAGGCGGTGAAGTCCTTGCCGCCGTCCATGTATTCCTTCAGCCAGCCGCTGAACGGGAACGCGCCGGATTCCGGATGGAACAAACCCCAGGCTTTGCCCTGTTTGGCGTTATAGCTCTCGTTGAGGTCGGCGAGCATGTTCTCGATGGCTGCGGATTCGGCCAGTTCAGTGTCACGGGCGTGCAGAACTGCGGGCGTGCCGTCGGGTTTTTTGTCGATCAGGTGGACGATGCAATGACGGATCGGCATGGGCTTCTCGGCTGTTGGAAGGGAGGAGGGCAGGCTCCCCCGAAAAAGCGCCCAGTGTACCGCAACCACTGGTTTTGGCGCGGGGTGAAGGGCAAATCCGGGGCGGGCGGCGGCCCTTATGCAGTTTTTTACCGATTTAGCGCAATAAACCTGACCAAATGGGTAGCTAGAGGCGGATATTTCCCCGTCTCTGTGCTAGTTTTGCCCGGTCTTACGCGAAGTCACTGCGTTAAGCGTGCATTCAGCATTTGTCAGGTCGAACCAAACCCTGATTTCGGCATCTATAACCCCGACTCGTCGTGGTTATCGCCGAGGGTGCCAGATCCAGAAGATCGGGCTCGATGGCTGACACTGCACTCTGCAATCCATATGAATTTGATAGGGAAGGAACACTACATGGCTCTTACTAAAGACCAACTGATCGCCGACATCGCTGAAGCTATCGACGCGCCGAAAACCACCGCGCGTAACGCTCTGGACCAACTGGGCCAAATCGTTGCCGATCAGCTGGAAAACGGCGGCGAAATCACCTTGCCAGGTATCGGCAAGCTGAAAGTGACCGAGCGTCCTGCCCGCACTGGCCGTAACCCTTCGACTGGCGCTGCCATCGAAATTCCTGCCAAGAAAGTGATCAAGCTGGTTGTGGCCAAAGGCCTGACCGACGCTGTGAACAAGTAAGACGCAGCGATAAAAAAACCGTGCACCGGAGCGATCCGGGCACGGTTTTTTTGTGCCTGTGATTTGATGGCCGACTCCTGAGCACCATAAGCCATTGTGGGAGCGAGTTTGCTCGCGAAGGCAGTGTGTCAGTCAAAGTTGAATTGACTGATGCGCCGCATTCGCGAGCAAGCTCGCTCCCACAATTGATTTGTGTCCGGCGATGCAATGTTTAGCGAACCCAGCGCTCGCGGCGCCAGATCTGCTGTTCGGACTTGGTCTGGAAGGTCCAAGCCACGAAGCGGCTCTGCTTCTGGCCCTGCGACATCTCCACCACCTGGCTTTCCAGCACGCCGGCCTTTTTCAGCGCGGTCTCGATGGCAGGCAGGTTCGAGGCTTTCGACACCAGCGTGCTGAACCACAGCACCTTGTGCTGGAAGTTCGCGCTCTCGGCGATCAATTGCGTCACGAACCGTGCTTCGCCGCCTTCACACCACAGCTCGGCCGATTGACCGCCGAAGTTCAGCACCGGCAGCTTGCGTTTCGGATCAGCCTTGCCCAGTGCGCGCCACTTACGCTCGCTGCCCTTGGTCGCTTCTTCCATCGAAGCGTGGAACGGCGGATTGCACATGGTCAGGTCAAAGCGCTCACCCGGCTCCAGCAAGCCGATCAGGATGTGCTTGCGGTTTTCCTGTTGGCGCAGCTGGATCACTTTGCTCAGATCGTTGGACTGAACGATGGCTCTGGCGGCCGCCACGGCGGTCGGGTCGATTTCCGAGCCGAGGAAGTGCCAGCGATATTCGCTGTTGCCGATCAGTGGGTACACGCAGTTGGCGCCCATGCCGATGTCCAGCACATTGACGATGGCACCGCGCGGCACCTTGCCGTCGTTCATGCTCGCCAGCAGATCTGCGAGGAAATGCACGTAATCGGCACGACCCGGCACCGGTGGGCAGAGGTAGTCCGCTGGAATGTCCCAATGCTGGATGCCATAGAACGCCTTGAGTAGCGCCCGGTTGAACACGCGCACCGCATCGGGGCTGGCGAAGTCGATGCTTTCCTTGCCGTACGGGTTGGTGATCACGAACTTCGCCAGTTCCGGCGTGGTTTTGATCAGCGCCGGGAAGTCATAGCGACCCTGATGGCGATTGCGCGGATGCAGGCTGGCCTTTTCACGCGGCTCAACGGTCTTGGCCGGGGTCGCGGAATCAGGCTTCTTGCGCGCAGGTTTGGGTGTGCGGGGGGCGTTCATGGGCGTGGTCGATTCGGGTATGGCTGAAAGTGGCGGGTATTGTCCCACATCCAGCCGCTGCGAACTCAATATCAGCAACACCACCGATCTCTGTGGGAGCGAGCTTGCTCGCGAAAGCGTCCTCTCAGTCAACATCACTTTCGCCTGACACGGCCTCTTTGCGAGCAAGCTCGCTCCCACAGGGATTGGCAGTGGATGAAGGAAAGTAGGCAATAAAAAAGGCGCGTCACCCGATCGGGTGGCGCGCCTTTTTAATGCGATTTACCAGTTACAGGCTGGAAATCCGCGCGTGTTGCTCGGCCAGTTTGCCCAAAGCCTGTTCAGCCTCGGCCAGTTTGGCGCGTTCTTTCTCGATGACTTCGGCCGGGGCCTTGTCAACGAAACCGGCGTTCGACAGCTTGCCGCCAACGCGCTGGACTTCGCCCTGCAGACGCAGGATTTCCTTGTCCAGACGCGCCAGTTCGGCGCCCTTGTCGATCAGGCCGGCCATTGGCACCAGCACTTCCATCTCGCCAACCAGTGCGGTCGCGGACAGCGGCGCTTCTTCGCCAGCCTTCAGAACGGTGATCGATTCCAGACGCGCGAGCTTCTTCAGCAGCGCTTCGTTCTCGGTCAGACGGCGCTGGTCTTCAGCGCTGACGTTCTTCAGGTAGATCGGCAGCGGCTTGCCCGGACCGATGTTCATTTCGCCACGGATGTTGCGAGTGCCGAGCATCAGGCCTTTCAGCCATTCGATGTCGTCTTCGGCAGCCGGATCGATGCGCTCTTCGTTGGCCACTGGCCACGCTTGCAGCATGATCGTCTTGCCCTGAATGCCGGCCAGCGGCGCGATGCGCTGCCAGATTTCTTCAGTGATGAACGGCATGAACGGGTGCGCCAGGCGCAGCGCAACTTCCAGGACGCGCACCAGCGTGCGACGGGTGCCGCGCTGACGTTCAACCGGCGCGTTCTCGTCCCACAGCACAGGCTTGGAGAGTTCCAGGTACCAGTCGCAGTATTGGTTCCAGATGAACTCGTACAGCGCTTGCGCGGCGAGGTCGAAACGGAACTGATCCAGTTGACGGGTCACTTCGGCTTCGGTGCGTTGCAGTTGCGAGATGATCCAGCGATCCGCCAGCGACAGCTCGTAGGCTTCGCCGTTCTGGCCGCAGTCTTCGCCCTTGTCCAGAACATAACGCGCGGCGTTCCAGATCTTGTTGCAGAAGTTGCGATAGCCTTCGACGCGGCCCATGTCGAACTTGATGTCGCGACCGGTGGAAGCCAGCGAGCAGAAAGTGAAGCGCAGGGCGTCGGTGCCGTAGCTGGCGATGCCGTCGGCGAACTCGTCGCGGGTCTGCTTCTCGATCTTCTTCGCCAGTTTCGGCTGCATCATGCCCGAGGTGCGTTTCTGCACCAGCGCTTCAAGCTCAATACCGTCGATGATGTCCAGCGGGTCGAGGACGTTACCCTTGGACTTGGACATCTTCTGGCCCTGACCATCACGCACCAGACCGTGTACATAAACGGTCTTGAACGGCACCTGCGGGGTGCCGTCCTCGTTCTTGATCAGGTGCATGGTCAGCATGATCATCCGGGCAACCCAGAAGAAAATGATGTCGAACCCGGTGACCAGCACGTCGGTGGAGTGGAATTTCTTCAGGAACTCGGTCTTTTCCGGCCAGCCCAGCGTCGAGAAGGTCCACAGGCCCGAACTGAACCAGGTGTCGAGTACGTCGTTGTCCTGTTGCAGCGCAACGTCCGGGCCGAGGTTGTGCTTGGCACGCACTTCGGCTTCGTCGCGACCGACGTAGACCTTGCCCGACTCGTCGTACCAGGCCGGAATCCGGTGGCCCCACCACAGCTGACGGCTGATGCACCAGTCCTGGATGTCGCGCATCCACGAGAAGTACATGTTTTCGTACTGTTTCGGCACGAACTGGATGCGACCGTCTTCAACGGCAGCAATCGCTGGCTCGGCCAGCGGTTTGGTCGACACATACCACTGGTCGGTCAGCCACGGCTCGATGATGGTGCCGGAGCGATCGCCTTTCGGCACTTTCAGCGCGTGATCGTTGACGCTGACCAGCAGGCCGGCGGCGTCGAACGCAGCCACGATCTGCTTACGCGCTTCGAAACGCTCGAGACCGGCGAATTCAGCCGGGATCTTGCCGTCGATGCTGTCGTTCAGTGTGCCGTCGAGGTTGAACACCTGGGCCGCTGGCAGCACGTTGGCGTTCTTGTCGAAGATGTTCAGCAACGGCAGGTTGTGGCGCTTGCCGACTTCGTAGTCGTTGAAATCGTGAGCCGGGGTGATTTTCACGCAGCCGGTGCCGAATTCAGGGTCGCAGTAATCGTCGGCGATGATCGGGATGCGGCGGCCAAGCAGTGGCAGCTCGACAAACTTGCCGATCAGGGCTTTGTAGCGCTCATCGTTCGGGTTAACCGCGACGGCGGAGTCGCCGAGCATGGTTTCCGGGCGGGTGGTCGCGACGATCAGGAAATCGTTGCCTTCAGCGGTTTTCGCGCCGTCGGCCAGCGGGTACTTGAGGTTCCACAGGAAACCTTTCTCGTCGTGGTTTTCCACTTCGAGGTCGGAAATCGCCGTGTGCAGCTTGGTGTCCCAGTTGACCAGACGCTTGCCGCGGTAGATCAGGCCGTCCTCGTGCAGACGCACGAAGGCTTCTTTGACCGCTTCCGAGAGACCGTCGTCCATGGTGAAGCGCTCGCGGCTCCAGTCCACGGACGAACCGAGGCGGCGGATCTGACGGCTGATGTTGCCACCGGACTGATCCTTCCACTCCCAGACTTTCTCGAGGAATTTTTCGCGGCCCAGGTCATGACGGTTCTGGCCGGTGGCTTCCAGTTGACGCTCCACCAGCATCTGCGTGGCGATACCGGCGTGGTCGGTGCCCGGCTGCCACAGGGTGTTGCGACCCTGCATGCGGCGGAAACGGATCAGGGCGTCCATGATCGCGTTGTTGAAACCGTGACCCATGTGCAGGCTGCCGGTGACGTTCGGCGGCGGGATCATGATGGTGTAGGAATCGCCCGCGCCTTGCGGTGCGAAATAGTTCTCGGACTCCCAGGTGTTGTACCAGGAAGTTTCAATGGCGTGCGGCTGGTAGGTCTTATCCATGCGCGGCGGGACCCTATTGGCATTTATTCAGGAAAAGCCGGGAAGTATAGCGGGGCATGGGGCCGAGGGCGAGCGGGGCGGGCTGGGTGGAGATCTAAAATGTGGGAGCCAGCCTGCTGGCGATAGCATCACCGCGGTTTTTCCGCAGAACCGCACTGATGCTATCGCCAGCAGGCTGCCTCCCACAGGGGATTGGGGTTATTCGTACTGGCTGAGCAGCCGCTCCATCCGCGCGTCGAGGCGGCGTTTGATTTCGGTTTCGATGTGCGGCGCGAAGTCGTCAATCACGTCTTGCATGATCAATTGCGCGGCGGCGCGCAGTTCGCTGTCCAGGTGGAGCAGGGCGTCCGGGCCTTTGGCCGCGGGCGCAGCAGGTTGTGCGGCGGGTACAACGGGGGCGGGAGGTGGTTCGACGGCTGGCGGTTCGCTGACGACCGGGTCGAACAACATCGGAATCTGTTCCTGTTCGCCTTCATCGACCGTATCGGTCAGCAGCGGCGGTTGCAGGTTGTCATCGCCGAGCAACTGGCGGATCGATTCGAGATCGTCCAGCAGGTGCGCAGACTTTTGCAGCGGTTTTGGAGTGTCCATCGGCGTACTCAGAGTCGCTGTAAACGGTGGTCTTGCAGAGGATAGCCCTGTTCGCGGTAGAAACGGAAACTCTCCCGTGCCGCCGCGCGAATCGTCGGATCTTCCACCACCACCTCCGCCACGCGGGCGAATTTGCTGGCGAAGGCCGGGACTTTCAGGTCGAGATTGACCAGCAGGTCCTGATGTTGACCGCAGTCGTCACCCAGGCCCAATACGATCAAGCCGCCCGGTTCGCTGTCGGCGGGACCGTGCGGCACGAAACTTTCGCCCTTGAACGCCCACAGGCGCGCATCGAGATCATCACGCTGGGCAACATCGCTGCAATGCAGATAGATGCGGTGGCCCATGCGCCAGGCTTTCTCGGTGAGCTTGCAGGCAAAATCCAGGCGCGCGGACGGATCGGCGCTGGGCAGGATATAAAAGTCGACTTTGGTCATTACGGTTCCTGATGTGCGGGCGGCGCCACCGTTCAGTGACGCCGCCGCACGTCATCGGTTTCAGGCTTTGGCGCGGTCCAGCAGGTACTGGGTCAGCAGTGGAACCGGACGGCCGGTGGCGCCCTTGTCCTTGCCGCCGCTGGTCCAGGCGGTGCCGGCGATGTCCAGGTGCGCCCAGTTCAGGTTCTTGGTGAAGCGCGACAGGAAGCACGCGGCGGTGATGGTGCCGGCCTTCGGCCCGCCAATGTTGGCGATGTCGGCGAACGGGCTGTCCAGTTGCTCCTGGTACTCGTCGAACAGCGGCAGTTGCCAGGCGCGGTCGTCTGCAGCCTTGCCGGCGCTGAGCAGTTGCTCGATCAGTTCGTCGTTGTTGCCCAGCAGGCCGGAAGTGTGTGCACCCAGTGCCACGACGCAAGCGCCGGTCAGGGTCGCAATGTCGATCACCGCTTGCGGCTTGAAGCGCTCGGAATAGGTCAGCGCGTCGCACAGCACCAGACGGCCTTCGGCGTCGGTGTTGAGGATTTCCACGGTCTGGCCGCTCATGGTGGTGACGATGTCGCCCGGACGCGAAGCGTTGCCGCTCGGCATGTTTTCGGCGCAGGCGAGGATGCACACCAGGTTGATCGGCAGTTTCAGCTCAAGCACGGCACGCAGGGTGCCGAACACGCTGGCGGCGCCGCCCATGTCGTATTTCATCTCGTCCATGCCGGCGCCCGGCTTCAGGCTGATGCCGCCGGTGTCGAAAGTGATGCCTTTACCGACCAGTGCGTATGGCTTCTCGGACTTCTTGCCACCGTTGTACTGCATGACGATCAGGCGCGGCGGCTGGGCGCTGCCCTGGCCGACGGCGTAGAACGAGCCCATGCCCAGGGATTTGATCTTCTTCTCGTCGAGGACTTCGACTTTCAGATCCTTGAATTCCTTGCCGAGGTTCTTGGCTTGTTCGCCGAGGAACGTCGGGTGGCAGATGTTCGGTGGCAGGTTACCCAGATCACGGGTGAAGGCCATGCCGTTGGCGATCGCGGTGGCGTGGTTCACGGCGCGTTGCACTTCGGCTTGAGCAGCCTTGATGGTCAGCAGGGTGATTTTCTTCAGGGCGCGCGGTTCGGCTTTCTGGCTCTTGAACTGGTCGAAGGTGTATTTGCCGTCCACCAGGGTTTCCGCCAGCAGACGGGTCTTGCCGTAGCTGTCGCGGTTTTTCACGATGACTTCATCCAGCGCCAGCACGGCATCGCTGCCGCCCAGGCCTTTGAGGGTGTTGAGGATGCCGGCTACGATTTTGCGGAACGGACGGTCGCCGAGTTCTTCATCCTTGCCCACGCCGACCAGCAGCACACGCTCGGCTTTCAGGTTCGGCAGGCTGTGCAGCAGCAGGCTCTGGCCGACCTTGCCGGCCAGATCGCCACGCTTGAGTACGGCGCTGATCGCGCCACCGCTCAACTCGTCGACCTGTCTGGCGGCGGTGCCGAGTTTGCGGCCTTCGCCGACGGCAACCACCAGGGTGGCGGTTTTCAACGTTTCTGGGCTAACGCTTTTTACAACCAGTTCCATGTCCGGATCCCTGAATGAATGGTCAACACGCAGGCGTTCGACGGTGTCCGCACTCGCCTGCTTATAGATAGAAGAGGCGCAGGCCAAAGCCTGCGACAAGGGCCGCAGTTTGAACCTCGCTCCCCGCGCCTGACAACCCTCGGTTGTACGATCTTCAACGTATTACGCGTGCGGATGAGTGTGCGCAGTGACAGGCGCCCTCAATCACAGGATAATGCCGCATCTTTTTTCGACGGCTTTGCGTTGCGGGCCGGTCGAAGTGTTTGCTTGTTTGGCCGCCTTAGCCTGACAACCCTGGAGTGTCTGGTTTGATCGTCTTCCGTTATCTGTCCCGCGAAGTCCTGTTGACCCTCAGCGCCGTGAGTGCCGTGCTGCTGGTCATCATCATGAGCGGTCGCTTCATCAAATACCTGTCCCAGGCCGCTGCCGGCCAGCTCGATCCGGGCTCGCTGTTCCTGATCATGGGCTATCGCCTGCCGGGCTTCCTGCAGCTGATCCTGCCGCTGGGCCTGTTCCTCGGGATCCTGCTGGCTTACGGTCGGTTGTACCTGGAAAGCGAAATGACCGTGCTCTCGGCCACCGGCATGAGCCAGCAGAAGCTGTTTCGCATGACCCTGTTCCCGGCCACGCTGGTCGCGCTGGTGGTGGCCTGGCTGAGCCTGGGTCTGGCCCCGCAAGGCGCCAACCAGTTCCAGTTGCTGCTGAACAAGCAGGACGCCCTGACCGAATTCGATACCCTTGAGCCGGGCCGCTTCCAGGCCCTGCGCGATGGTACCCGGGTGACCTACACCGAAACCCTGAGCGACGATCGCGTCAATCTCGGCAGTGTGTTCATCTCGCAGAAAAACCTCGGTGCCGATCAGAAGGATCGCGGTATTTCCGTGCTGGTGGCCGAGAAGGGTCGTCAGGAAGCACGTCCGGATGGCACCCGTTACCTGATTCTCGACAATGGCTACCGCTATGACGGCAGCCCGGGTCAGGCTGATTATCGGGCGATCCACTACGAAACCTACGGCGTACAGTTGCCCAAGCCGGAAGTCAGCGAAGAGGTGACAGACCGCGATGCGATGGCGACGTCGACTCTGCTGGGCAGCGATGACATTCGCTCGAGGGCCGAGCTGCAATGGCGCCTGTCCCTGCCACTGCTGGTCTTTATCGTGACCCTGATGGCGGTGCCGCTGTCGCGCGTCAACCCGCGTCAAGGGCGTTTCCTCAAGCTGCTGCCAGCGATTCTTCTTTATATGGCTTACCTGACCATCCTGATTGCCGCTCGCGGCGCCCTTGAAAAGGGCAAGTTGCCGCCGGCCCTGGGCTTGTGGTGGGTGCACGCGATCTTCCTGGCCATTGGCCTCGGCCTGTTGTACTGGGAGCCTCTGCGCCTGAAGCTGGCCAGCCGTCGTTCCGCTGCGCTGGAGGTGGCTCGTGGTTAAACTCGACCGCTACATCGGCAGCAGTGTGTTCGTGGCGATCATCGCCGTGCTGGCTATCATTCTGGGCCTGGCGACGCTGTTCGCCTTCATCGACGAGATGGGCGATGTCAGCGAAACCTACACGCTGGTCGATGTCCTGAGCTTTGTATTGCTGACCGCGCCACGCCGTCTCTACGAAATGCTGCCGATGGCAGCGTTGATCGGCTGTCTGATCGGCCTCGGCAGTCTGGCCAGCAGCAGCGAACTGACGGTCATGCGTGCGGCCGGTGTGTCCATCGGGCGCATCGTCTGGGCGGTGATGAAACCGATGTTCGTCCTGATGCTGGCCGGCGTGCTGATCGGCGAGTACGTTGCGCCGGCCACCGAGAGCATGGCCCAGGCCAACCGCTCGCTGGCCCAGGGCAGCGGCGACGCGCAGAGCGCCAAGCACGGTATGTGGCACCGTCAGGGTGACGAGTTCATCCACATCAACGCCGTGCAACCCAACGGCCTGCTGTATGGCGTGACCCGTTATCAATTCGACAAGGAGCGTCATCTGCTGAGTTCGAGCTTTGCCAAAAAGGCCGAGTTCGACGGCACTTACTGGGAACTCTCCGATGTCGCGACCACTGTGTTTCATGAGCGCAGCACTGAAGTCCTGAATGCGCCGACCGAACGCTGGAATGTTGCCCTGAGCCCGCAATTGCTCAGCACCGTAGTGATGGCGCCTGAATCGCTGTCGATCAGCGGTCTGTGGGGGTACATCCACTATCTGGCCGAGCAGGGCCTGAGCAACGGTCGTTACTGGCTGGCATTTTGGGTCAAGGTGTTGCAGCCGCTGGTCACCGCCGCCCTGGTGCTGATGGCGATTTCCTTCATCTTTGGCCCGTTGCGTTCCGTGACCCTGGGCCAGCGGGTCTTCACCGGCGTGCTGGTCGGGTTTACCTTCCGCATCGTTCAGGATCTGCTGGGGCCTTCAAGCCTGGTATTCGGTTTCTCGCCGCTGTTCGCGGTGCTGGTGCCGGCCAGCGTGTGTGGGCTGGCGGGTGTCTGGCTGCTGCGACGGGCCGGTTGATGGCCCTGTCGTTGTCAGTGCCTTGACTTTGAAAACGCCTCGGTCGACAGATCGGGGCGTTTTCGTATGCAATCCGGGTGACAGGCGAACGTGACGCTTGCGTCGTGTATCAGGTACAATTCCCGGCTATTTTTCGGCGGGCCAAGCCTGCAGCCTTTTTGAGTGTTGATCCGTGAGTGATTTGAGTCATATCCGCAATTTCTCCATCATCGCCCACATTGACCATGGCAAGTCGACGCTGGCTGACCGTTTCATCCAGATGTGCGGTGGCCTGGCCGAGCGTGAAATGGAAGCCCAGGTACTGGATTCCATGGATCTGGAGCGCGAACGCGGGATCACCATCAAGGCCCACAGCGTTACCCTCTATTACAAAGCCAAAGACGGCGTTACCTACCAGCTGAACTTCATTGACACCCCGGGCCACGTCGACTTCACCTACGAAGTCAGCCGTTCCCTGGCGGCGTGTGAAGGTGCCTTGCTGGTGGTCGACGCGGGTCAGGGCGTTGAAGCCCAGTCCGTGGCCAACTGCTACACCGCCATCGAGCAGGGCCTCGAGGTCATGCCGGTGCTGAACAAGATCGACCTGCCACAGGCCGAGCCTGATCGCGTCAAAGACGAGATCGAAAAGATCATCGGCATTGACGCCACCGACGCCGTCACCTGCAGCGCCAAGACGGGCCTGGGTGTCGACGAAGTGCTCGAGCGTCTGGTCGCCACCATTCCTGCGCCGACCGGCAATATCGAAGATCCGCTGCAAGCGCTGATCATCGACTCCTGGTTCGACAACTACCTGGGCGTTGTCTCCCTGGTGCGTGTGCGGCATGGCCGCGTGAAGAAGGGCGACAAAATCCTCGTCAAGTCCACCGGTAAGGTGCACCTGGTCGACAGCGTCGGTGTGTTCAACCCGAAACACACCGCCACCGCTGACCTGAAGGCCGGCGAAGTGGGCTTCATCATCGCCAGCATCAAGGACATTCACGGTGCACCGGTCGGTGACACCCTGACCCTGAGTTCGACCCCGGATGTCCCGGTACTGCCCGGCTTCAAGCGCATCCAGCCACAGGTTTACGCCGGTCTGTTCCCGGTCAGCTCCGACGACTTCGAGGACTTCCGCGAAGCCCTGCAGAAGCTGACCCTCAACGACTCGTCGCTGCAATACACCCCGGAAAGCTCCGACGCCCTGGGCTTCGGTTTCCGTTGCGGCTTCCTCGGCATGCTGCACATGGAGATCATCCAGGAGCGCCTCGAGCGCGAATACGACCTGGACCTGATCACCACGGCACCGACGGTAATTTTTGAGCTGGTGCTGAAAACCGGTGAAACGATTTACGTCGACAACCCGTCGAAGCTGCCAGACGTCTCGGCGATCGAGGACATGCGCGAGCCGATCGTGCGCGCCAACATCCTCGTGCCGCAGGAGCACCTGGGCAACGTCATCACCCTGTGCATCGAGAAGCGCGGCGTTCAAGTCGACATGCTGTTCCTCGGCAATCAGGTACAGGTCACTTACGACCTGCCGATGAACGAAGTGGTCCTGGACTTCTTCGACCGTCTCAAATCCACCAGCCGCGGCTATGCTTCGCTGGATTACCATTTCGATCGTTACCAATCGGCTAATCTGGTGAAACTGGACGTGCTGATCAACGGTGACAAGGTCGATGCCCTGGCGTTGATCGTGCACCGTGACAACTCGCACTTCAAAGGTCGCCAGTTGACCGAGAAGATGAAAGAACTGATTCCTCGTCAGATGTTCGACGTAGCGATCCAGGCCGCTATCGGTGGTCAGATCGTCGCCCGGACAACCGTCAAGGCGCTCAGAAAGAACGTATTGGCCAAATGCTACGGCGGTGACGTAAGCCGTAAGAAGAAACTGCTTGAGAAGCAAAAGGCCGGTAAGAAACGCATGAAGCAGGTCGGCAACGTGGAAATTCCACAAGAAGCCTTCCTTGCCGTGCTCAGGTTGGAATAGTCAGGTCCTATGTCACTAAATTTCCCGCTGTTGCTGGTCATCGCCGTGTTCGTCTGCGGCCTGTTGGCGTTGCTCGATCTGCTGTTCCTGGCGCCGCGTCGGCGTGCTGCCATTGCCTCTTATCAAGGCAGTGTCAGCCAGCCCGAGCCCGTGGTGGTCGAAAAGCTGAACAAAGAGCCGCTGCTGGTTGAATACGGCAAGTCGTTCTTCCCGGTGTTGTTCATCGTGCTGGTGCTGCGTTCGTTCCTGGTGGAACCGTTCCAGATCCCGTCCGGTTCGATGAAACCTACCCTGGACGTTGGCGACTTCATTCTGGTGAACAAGTTTTCTTACGGGATCCGCCTGCCGGTGATCGACAAGAAAATCATCGAAGTCGGTGATCCACAGCGTGGCGATGTCATGGTGTTCCGCTATCCAAGCGACCCGAACGTCAACTACATCAAGCGTGTAGTCGGCCTGCCGGGCGACACGGTACGTTACACCGCTGACAAGCGTCTGCTCGTCAACGGCGAGTCGATTGCCGAGCAACTGGTCGGCTCCGAGCCGGGCACGCTGGGCAGCGCAGAGCTCTACAAGGAAAAACTCGGTGCCGCCGAGCACTTGATCCGCAAGGAAATGAGCCGCTACCGCGCGACCCCGGACCGTTCGTGGACAGTGCCGGCCGGGCACTACTTCATGATGGGCGACAACCGCGACAACTCGAACGACAGTCGTTACTGGGATGATCCGAACATTCCCAAGGATCTGCTGGGCATGGTTCCCGACCAGAATATCGTCGGCAAAGCCTTCGCTGTCTGGATGAGCTGGCCGGAACCGAAACTCAGCCACCTGCCGAATTTCTCGCGGGTTGGCCTGATCAAGTAATCAATCACGGCGCTGTTGACCACAGCGCCGAATGCATTTCTGGAGTCGACACAAATCGGCGCCAGGGCATGAAGCCACGATATTCAGGACGTCATTTTTGAACACAGCGTTAATTGTCCCAGGCCTGCGCCGTACCCCGGCGATGGCGGTGGAATCCAGCCACGAACTCAGCGTGGGTAAACCGTGAGCGTTTCTCTAAGCCGTCTCGAGCGCCAGCTCGGTTACACCTTCAAGGATCAGGAGCTGATGCTCCTGGCCCTCACGCACCGCAGCTTTGCCGGGCGTAACAACGAGCGCCTGGAATTCCTCGGCGATGCCATTCTTAATTTCGTCGCCGGCGAGGCGCTGTTCGATCGCTTCCCGCTGGCCCGCGAAGGCCAGTTGTCGCGTTTGCGCGCACGCCTGGTGAAAGGTGAGACGCTGGCCGTACTGGCGCGCGGTTTCGACCTTGGCGATTACTTGCGACTGGGGTCCGGTGAGTTGAAAAGCGGCGGCTTCCGTCGCGAGTCGATTCTGGCCGATGCCCTCGAAGCCTTGATCGGTGCGATCTATCTCGACGCCGGCATGGAAATGGCGCGCGAACGCGTTCTGGCCTGGCTGGCTGGCGAGTTCGAAGGCCTGACGCTGGTGGACACCAACAAGGATCCCAAGACCCGCCTGCAGGAACATCTGCAATCGCGTGGTTGCGAACTGCCACGCTACGAAGTGGTGGATATCCAGGGTGAACCGCACTGCCGAACCTTCTTCGTCGAATGCGAAGTGGTCTTACTGAATGAAAAAAGCCGGGGTCAGGGTGTAAGCCGTCGCATTGCCGAACAGGTAGCGGCCGCCGCAGCACTGATTGCCCTGGGCGTGGAGAATGGCAATGACTGATACAAACGCAACTCGCTGTGGCTACGTTGCCATCGTCGGCCGTCCCAACGTCGGCAAGTCGACGCTGCTGAACCACATCCTCGGCCAGAAGCTGGCGATCACCTCGCGCAAGCCGCAGACCACCCGTCACAACATGCTCGGAATCAAGACCGAGGGTGACGTGCAGGCGATCTACGTCGACACCCCCGGCATGCACAAGGGTGGCGAAAAGGCCCTGAACCGCTACATGAACAAGACCGCTTCGGCGGCGTTGAAAGACGTCGACGTGGTGATCTTCGTGGTCGACCGCACCAAGTGGACCGAAGAAGACCAGATGGTCCTGGAGCGCGTGCAGTACGTGACCGGCCCGCTGATCGTTGCGCTGAACAAGACCGACCGCATCGAAGACAAGGCCGAGCTGATGCCGCACCTGTCGTGGTTGCAGGAACAGCTGCCGAACGCGCAGATCATCCCGATTTCCGCGCAGCACGGGCATAACCTCGAAGCGCTGGAAAAGGTCATTGCCGATCATCTGCCGGAGAACGATCACTTCTTCCCGGAAGACCAGATCACCGACCGCAGCAGCCGTTTCCTCGCCGCCGAACTGGTGCGCGAGAAAATCATGCGCCAGATGGGCGCCGAGCTGCCGTACCAGATCACCGTCGAGATCGAAGAGTTCAAGCAGCAGGGCAAAACCCTGCACATTCACGCGCTGATCCTCGTTGAGCGTGACGGACAGAAGAAGATCATCATTGGCGACAAGGGCGAGCGCATCAAACGCATCGGCACCGAAGCGCGCAAGGACATGGAGCTGCTGTTCGACTCCAAGATCATGCTCAACCTGTGGGTCAAGGTGAAGGGCGGCTGGTCCGACGACGAGCGTGCACTGCGTTCGCTGGGTTACGGCGACCTGTAATCACCGATCCAGAGAACACCGATACCCACTGTGGGAGCGAGCTTGCTCGCGAAGAGGATGTAACATTCAGCATTGATGTTGACTGTCACACCGAATTCGCGAGCAAGCTCGCTCCCACATTGGTTTTTGGGGTGAATATAAAGCCGCGTTTTTATCAATGAGAGCTCCATGTCCTCAACACCACCTCCCGCCCAACCCGCCTACGTCCTGCACAGTCGGGCCTACCGCGAAACCAGCGCCTTGGTGGATTTCCTCACGCCCCAAGGGCGGCTGCGGGCGGTGTTGCGCAGTGCACGGGGCAAGGCCGGGACGCTGGCGCGGCCGTTCGTGCCGCTGGAAGTGGAGTTTCGTGGCAAGGGTGAACTGAAGAATGTCGGGCGCATGGAAAGTGCCGGCAATGCGACCTGGATGGTCGGCGAGGCTCTGTTCAGCGGCCTCTATCTCAACGAATTGCTGATCCGTCTGCTGCCGGCTGAAGATCCGCACCCTGGCGTGTTCGATCATTACGCGGCGACCTTGTTGGCTCTGGCCGAGGGCCGACCGCTGGAGCCGTTGCTGCGCTCCTTCGAGTGGCGGTTGCTCGACGATCTCGGTTACGGCTTTGCCCTGAACACCGACATCCATGGCGAGTCTGTCGCGCCAGACGGTCTCTATCGTCTGCAAGTCGATGCCGGTCTTGAGCGAGTCTTTCTGTTGCAGCCAGGCCTGTTCAACGGCACCGAGCTGCTGGCCATGGCCGAAGCCGACTGGTCCGCCCCCGGCGCACTGTCTGCCGCCAAGCGCTTGATGCGTCAGGCACTGGCGGTGCATCTGGGCGGCCGTCCGCTCGTGAGTCGCGAACTGTTTCGCAAGCCCTGATCACCCCGTATGCTGTGCGCCGAATCTCTCATTTCAGGAGCGCACCCGTGACCACCAGCAATCGCATTCTTCTTGGCGTGAACATCGACCACGTCGCCACCCTGCGTCAGGCCCGTGGCACGCGCTACCCGGACCCGGTCAAGGCGGCACTGGACGCGGAAGAGGCGGGCGCCGACGGCATCACCGTGCACCTGCGCGAAGACCGCCGGCACATTCAGGAGCGCGATGTCTTGCTGCTCAAGGACGTGCTGCAGACCCGCATGAACTTCGAAATGGGTGTCACCGAAGAAATGATGGCGTTCGCTGAGCGCATCCGCCCGGCGCATATTTGCCTGGTGCCGGAAACCCGTCAGGAGCTGACCACCGAAGGCGGTCTGGATGTAGCGGGGCAGGAGGAACGCATCAAGGCAGCGGTTGAGCGTCTGTCGAAGATGGGTAGCGAAGTGTCGCTGTTCATTGATGCCGACGAGCGTCAGATTGCCGCGTCGAAGCGCGTTGGCGCACCGGCAATCGAACTGCACACCGGGCGTTATGCCGATGCCGAAACACCGACCGACGTCGCTGAAGAATTGAAGCGGGTGGCGGACGGTGTGGCGTTTGGTCTGGCGCAGGGCCTGATCGTCAACGCCGGGCATGGCCTGCACTATCACAACGTTGAAGCCGTGGCAGCGATCAAGGGTATCAACGAGCTGAACATCGGCCATGCGCTGGTGGCACATGCGTTGTTCGTCGGCTTCAAGTCCGCTGTGTCCGAGATGAAAGCGCTGATTCTGGCTGCCGCCAAGCACTAAGCAACCACACACAACCCCTGTAGGCGTGAGCGTGCTCGCGATGGCGGTGTGCCAGACAACATCAGGTTGGCTGACACGCCGCCATCGCGATCAGGCTCACGCCTACAATTGATTTGGGGTGTTGGTTAAAGCGGGGCAGGCTCTTGAGCCGGTTTGGATTTGTCGATCCCCGGCACGTGCAGATTGCCCTCGGCCACCTGGTCGCCTTCAAGCTGCGGCTGGGTCACCCAGGTGAGGATGTCGTAGTAGCGACGGATGTTCGCCACGAAATGCACTGGCTCGCCACCGCGGGCGTAGCCGTAGCGGGTCTTGCTGTACCACTGCTTCTGCGACAGGCGCGGCAGGATCTTCTTCACATCCAGCCATTTATCCGGGTTCAACCCTTCCTTGGCCGTCAGTTTGCGTGCGTCATCGAGGTGACCGCTGCCAACGTTGTACGCCGCCAGTGCAAACCAGGTGCGGTCCGGCTCCTTGATCGAATCGTCGAGCTGATCCTTCATATACGCCAGGTACTTGGCGCCGCCCATGATGCTCTGCTTCGGATCGAGGCGGTTGGACACGCCCATCGCCTGCGCCGTGTTCTGGGTCAGCATCATCAACCCGCGCACACCGGTCTTGGACGTGACGGCCGGTTGCCACAGCGATTCCTGATAACCAATGGCCGCCAGCAGGCGCCAGTCGACTTTCTCTTTTTTCGCGTAGTTCTTGAAGTGTTGCTCGTACTTGGGCAGGCGCTGCTGCAAGTGCTGGGCGAACGTGGTGGCGCCCATGTAGCCGAGGACATCGACGTGGCCGTAATAGCGGTCTTTCAGGCGCTGCAAGGTGCCGTTCTTCTGCACCTTGTCGAGGTAGGCGTTGATCTCGTTGAGCAGGCTGTTGTCTTCGCCAGCGGCCACCGCCCAGCTCTGGCTGCGCGCGTCGCCGAGGTCGAAGGCCACGCGGATGTTGGTGAAGTACACCTGGTTCATCGCCACTTCATTGGAATCGACCAGGGTCAGGTCGATCTGACCTTCATCGACCATGCGCAACAGATCGACCACTTCCACCGCGTCGGACTCTTCGTACTCGATGCCGGGAAATTTCTTTTTCAGTTCGGCCAGTTGTTCGGCGTGGGTGCTGCCCTTGAGCACCATGATCTTCTTGCCGACCAGATCCCCAGGATCGGTCGGCCGCGACTGGCCGTTGCGATAAATGATCTGCGGGGTGACTTCGAGGTAGGCGTGGGAGAACCGCACCTGCTTCTTGCGATCTTCACTGCTGACCAGGCCGGCCGCTGCCAGTACCGGGCCGTTCGGTTTACCGATCTGGTCGAACAAGTCGTCGAGGTTGTCGGCGGTCTCGATCTTCAGCTCGACCCCCAAATCGTCGGCGAAGCGCTTCACCAGCTCGTATTCGAAGCCGGTTTCACCGCTGCGATCCTGAAAGTAGGTGGCGGGGCTGTTACGGGTAATCACCCGCAGCACACCATCCTCCTTTACGCGCTCGAGTGTGTTGGGTTTATCAACACAACCACCGAGCATCAGGAAGAGTCCGGTTGCGATCAGCCATTTGGCGTACCGCGGACGCAAAGCCGTTGGGAAAAACATCTGCGCAGTATACGCAAACGGCTGCGGGCGCCATATCTCGACAGTGAAGGGCTTGTCTGCTAGAGATCACAAAACCGGACGAAACCCCGCAGAAATGGGGCTCAAGGGCATTTTGTTACAGTAAAAATAAGCCGGCGTTGCCCAGCCGATAAATCTGACTTCAAAGGCAGAAACACAGATTGATACCCGAGTGCAACCGTGCGTAGCGTTTCGGGTGATGTTGAGGGCGGTTTAGGCTAGAATGCACGGCCTCAAAGCACACCCCTTCCCGAGGCTGTCCCGAAGATGTTGATCCTGCGCGGCGCTCCTGCCCTTTCTGCCTTTCGCCACAGCAAACTCCTTGAGCAACTGAGCCAGAAGGTTCCAGCTGTCAGTGGCCTGTATGCTGAATTCGCTCACTTCGCCGAAGTCACCGGCGTCCTGACCGGCGACGAACAGCAGGTGCTTGCGCGCCTTCTGAAGTACGGTCCAAGCGTTCCGGTACAAGAGCCGACCGGCCGTCTGTTTCTGGTGTTGCCGCGTTTCGGCACCATCTCGCCATGGTCGAGCAAGGCCAGCGACATCGCCCGCAACTGCGGCCTGAGCAAGATCCAGCGCCTGGAGCGCGGCATCGCGTTCTACGTGGCCGGCCAGTTCAGCGACACCGAAGCGCAGCAGATTGCCGACGTGCTGCATGACCGCATGACCCAGATTGTCCTGGGCAATCTGGAACAGGCCGCCGGTCTGTTCAGCCACGCCGAACCGAAGCCGCTGACCGCGATCGACATCCTTGGTGGCGGCCGCGCCGCGCTGGAAAAGGCCAACACCGAGCTGGGCCTGGCCCTGGCCGAAGACGAGATCGACTATCTGGTCAACGCCTTCAACGGTCTCAAGCGCAACCCGCACGACATCGAACTGATGATGTTCGCCCAGGCCAACTCCGAGCACTGCCGCCACAAGATCTTCAACGCCAGTTGGGATATTGACGGCGAGAGCCAGGAAAAAAGCCTGTTCGGCATGATCAAGAACACCTATCAGATGCACAACGAAGGCGTGTTGTCCGCTTATAAGGACAACGCTTCGGTGATCGTCGGCAACGTCGCCGGCCGCTTCTTCCCGGATCCGGAAACCCGCCAGTACGGCGCGGTGCAGGAGCCGGTGCACATCCTGATGAAGGTTGAAACCCACAACCACCCGACTGCGATTGCCCCGTTCCCGGGCGCGTCCACCGGTTCCGGTGGCGAGATCCGCGACGAAGGTGCAACCGGTCGCGGCGCCAAGCCAAAGGCCGGCCTGACCGGTTTCACCGTATCGAACTTGCAAATCCCGGGCTTCGAACAGCCGTGGGAAGTGCCGTACGGCAAGCCGGAGCGCATCGTTACCGCACTGGACATCATGATCGAGGGCCCGCTCGGCGGCGCCGCGTTCAACAACGAATTCGGCCGTCCGGCCCTGACCGGCTACTTCCGTACCTTCGAACAGTCGATCACCACCCCGCACGGTGACGAGGTTCGCGGTTACCACAAGCCGATCATGTTGGCCGGCGGCATGGGCAACATCCGCGAAGAACACGTCAAGAAAGGCGAGATCGTCGTTGGCTCCAAGCTGATCGTGCTCGGCGGCCCGGCGATGCTCATCGGTCTGGGTGGCGGCGCCGCTTCTTCCATGGCCACTGGCACCAGCTCGGCAGATCTGGACTTCGCTTCCGTACAGCGTGAAAACCCTGAAATGGAGCGTCGCTGCCAGGAAGTCATCGACCGTTGCTGGCAGCTGGGCGACAAGAACCCGATCAGCTTCATCCACGACGTGGGTGCGGGCGGTCTGTCCAACGCCTTCCCGGAACTGGTGAACGACGGCGACCGCGGTGGCCGTTTCGAACTGCGCAACATTCCAAACGACGAGCCGGGCATGGCCCCGCACGAAATCTGGTCCAACGAATCCCAGGAGCGTTACGTTCTGGCGGTCGGCCCTGAAGACTTCGAGCGCTTCCAGGCGATCTGCGAACGCGAGCGCTGCCCGTTTGCAGTAGTCGGTGAAGCCACCGCCGAACCGCAACTGACCGTGACCGACAGCCACTTCGGCAACAACCCGGTGGACATGCCACTGGAAGTGTTGCTGGGCAAAGCCCCGCGCATGCACCGTTCGGTGGTTCGTGAAGCAGAACTGGGCGATGACTTCGATCCGTCGAACCTCGACATCAGCGAGTCCATCGAGCGCGTTCTGCATCACCCGGCCGTGGCGAGCAAGAGCTTCCTGATCACCATCGGCGACCGCACGATCACCGGCCTCGTGGCCCGTGACCAGATGGTTGGCCCATGGCAGGTTCCGGTGGCCGACGTTGCCGTCACCGCCACCAGCTTCGACGTCTACACCGGTGAAGCGATGGCGATGGGCGAGCGTACTCCGCTGGCTCTGCTGGACGCTCCGGCGTCGGGCCGCATGGCCATCGGCGAAACCCTGACCAACATTGCCGCTTCGCGCATCAACAAGATCTCCGACATCAAACTGTCGGCGAACTGGATGTCCGCTGCCGGTCACCCGGGTGAAGATGCGCGTCTGTACGACACCGTGAAAGCGGTCGGCATGGAACTGTGCCCTGAGCTGGGCATCACCATTCCGGTGGGCAAGGACTCGATGTCCATGGCCACTCGCTGGAACGATAACGGCGAAGAAAAAACCGTGACCTCGCCGATGTCGCTGATCGTGACCGGTTTCGCGCCAGTGGCTGACATTCGTCAGACCCTGACCCCGGAACTGCGCATGGACAAGGGCACCACCGACCTGATCCTGATCGACCTCGGTCGCGGCCAGAACCGTATGGGCGCCTCGATCCTTGCACAGGTTCACGGCAAGCTTGGCAAACACGCGCCGGACGTCGATGACGCCGAAGACCTGAAAGCCTTCTTCGCGGTGATCCAGGGCCTCAACGCCGACGGTCACCTGCTGGCTTACCACGACCGTTCCGACGGTGGTCTGCTGACCTCCGTGGTGGAAATGGCCTTCGCCGGCCACTGCGGTCTGAGCCTGAACCTCGACAGCGTTGCCGAGTCTTCGGCAGAAATCGCTGCGATCCTGTTCAACGAAGAACTGGGCGCCGTGATCCAGGTTCGTCAGGACGCAACGCCAGACATCCTCGCGCAATTCAGCGCGGCCGGTCTGGGCGACTGCGTGTCGGTGATCGGTCAGCCGATGAACAATGGCCAGATCAACATCACCTTCAACGGTGACACCGTGTTCGAAGGCCAGCGTCGTCTGCTGCAACGTCAGTGGGCCGAGACCAGCTACCAGATCCAGCGTCTGCGTGACAACGCCGACTGCGCCGAGCAAGAATTCGACGTGCTGCTGGAAGAAGACAACCCGGGCCTGAGCGTCAAGCTGAGCTACGACGTCAACCAGGACATCGCCGCGCCTTACATCAAGAAAGGCATCCGCCCACAGGTGGCCGTGCTGCGTGAGCAGGGCGTCAACGGTCAGGTGGAAATGGCCGCCGCGTTCGATCGCGCCGGTTTCAACGCGATCGACGTGCACATGAGCGACATTCTCGCTGGCCGTGTCGACCTGAACGAGTTCAAAGGTCTGGTGGCCTGCGGTGGTTTCTCCTACGGCGACGTACTCGGCGCCGGTGAGGGCTGGGCCAAGTCGGCACTGTTCAACAGCCGCGCCCGCGATGCGTTCCAGGGCTTCTTCGAGCGTAACGACAGCTTCACCCTCGGCGTGTGCAACGGTTGCCAGATGATGTCCAACCTGCACGAGCTGATTCCGGGCAGCGAGTTCTGGCCGCACTTCGTGCGTAACCGTTCCGAGCAGTTCGAAGCGCGTGTAGCGATGGTGCAGATTCAGGAATCGAACTCGATCTTCCTGCAGGGCATGGCCGGCTCGCGTATGCCGATCGCCATCGCTCACGGTGAAGGGCATGCCGAGTTCTCCAGCGAAGAAGCACTGCTGGAAGCCGATCTGTCGGGTTGCGTGGCGATGCGTTTCGTCGACAACCACGGCAAGGTCACCGAAGCCTACCCGGCCAACCCGAACGGTTCGCCGCGCGGGATTACCGGTCTCACCAGCCGTGATGGCCGTGTGACGATCATGATGCCGCACCCGGAGCGTGTGTTCCGCGCGGTGCAGAACTCGTGGCGTTCGGAAGACTGGACCGAGGATGCTCCTTGGATGCGCATGTTCCGTAACGCGCGCGTCTGGGTGAACTAAGGCCTGTGTACAAGCTGGCGTTTTTTGTTCCTGACAGTCATGTCGAGGTGGTCAAAGGGGCTGTGTTCGCTGCCGGTGGTGGGCGGATCGGTGACTATGACCACTGTGCTTGGCAGGTGCTTGGTTTGGGCCAGTTTCGACCTTTGGACGGCAGTCAGCCGTTCATTGGCGAGGCGGGGCAGGTTGAGCGGGTTGAGGAATGGAAGGTTGAGCTTGTGGTGGCGGATGAGTTGATCGTGGCTGTTGTGGCGGCGTTGAAGCTCAGTCATCCGTACGAGACGCCGGCTTATGAGGTGTGGCGGCTGGAAGATTTCTGATCTTTCTTGCTGCTTAAACAGGAAACCCGCAGATGAGTGATTGTCTGCGGGTTTTTTGTTGCCTGCGATTTGGAGGGCGACTTCATTCCACTGTGGGAGCTGGCTTGCCAGCGATGGCGCCCTTATAGGCGACCATGCTCTGGCTGACTGGGTGAATATCCGTTTCTTTGGGTGCTGCGGCTGGCGGTTCCGCCCTTACGGCGGGTCACTTTTTACAGACGCCCTCCGTGTCAGGCTACCTGTCGCCCTTATTGATTGACTCAAATAATCAAGAGGGCGAAGGTGAATAACCATGTCCAAAATGGGCAAACGCTACGACAACGACTTCAAAGACTGGGTCGTTC
>NZ_JARKMT010000011.1:0-216224 GCF_037626295.1 Pseudomonas sp. LF-5 | reverse complement strand
AAAACCAGGCAAGCCGCATCCCGTTTGAAATCTGTCGAAAAATATCGTCTAGTCAAATGCCACCTCTTCGCTGGGCGTAGATTACCGCCCTTTAAGGGTGTCCAGAATCATTAAGCCAGATCAGGTGAGGGGCGATTCGGAGTCAGACCTCGCTCTAAGCCCCCAACACCCGACAAGCCTCCACCGGCAACGTCACCGACACCGGATGCCCGATCCCCAAACCAATCCCCTGACACGGCGTACTCAACGCAGTGAACGTCACCCCGGAACACTCCACCGTGGTCTCGATGGTCGCGCCGATATCACGCACGAACGTCACCTTGCCGAGCAGGCGATTGCCCGCCGTCGCCTGTGGTGCAGACAGTTGCAGGTCTTCGGGGCGAATCAGCATCTTCACCTTCTGCCCCACCACGATGCTGCTGCAGATCGGCACTTGCAGTGCATCGCCACCCGGCAGGCCGACTTTGCCATCGCCCAATGCCGTGGCCGGGAAGATGTTGCCCGAGCCAATGAAGTCAGCGACAAACTCATTGGCCGGGTGCCGATAGATTTCAATCGGCGTACCGACCTGCTGCACCTTGTGCTCGCCCAGCACCACGACAATATCCGCCATGGTCATCGCCTCGCGCTGGTCGTGGGTGACCATGATCGTGGTGATGTTCAGGCGCTGTTGCAATTGGCGGATTTCCACCTGCATCGACTCGCGCAGCTTGGCGTCCAGCGCCGACAGCGGTTCGTCGAGCAAAAGAATTTTCGGCCGCGAGGCAATCGCCCGGGCAATCGCCACCCGCTGCCGCTGCCCCCCGGAAAGCTTCGCCACCGGACGGTCGATCATCGCTTGCAACTGGATCAACGCCAGCAACTCCACCACCCGCTTCTGCTGATCAGCCTTGCTGACGCCGCGCAATTTCAGCGGGTAGGCGATGTTTTCACCGACGGTCATGTGCGGGAACAGCGCCAGCGACTGAAAGACCATGCCGAAGTTGCGCAGGTGCGCCGGGGTCTGGCCGATGTCCTCGCCGTCCAGGCGAATTTCGCCGCCGCTGAGGGTTTCCAGCCCGGCGATCATCCGCAGCAAAGTGGTTTTGCCGCAGCCCGACGGACCGAGAAAACACACCAGTTTGCCCTCGGGCAAATGCAGGTTGACGTCTTGTACCGCGCACGCCGAGCCGTAGAATTTCTCGACGTTTTCCAGAATCAGACCAGTCATGTTGCACCTCAAATCAAAAGGAAACGCCGCCCTCGCCCACCAGCTTCTCCAGCGCCCAGATCAGGACGAAGTCGATCAGCACGATCAGCACGGCAAACGAGAACACGGTAGGGTCGAGCGATGACACGGTGCGGCTGTACATCCAGATCGGCACGGTCATGACGTCGATGGTGTAAAGGAAATAGGTCACGGTGAATTCGTTGAACGAGACGATGAACGCCAGCAGCATTCCCGCCAGAATCCCCGATTTCATCAACGGCACCACCACATCGACAATTGCGCGCAATGGCGAAGCACCGAGCATCCGCGCCGCCTCTTCGACTTCACTGCCGATGGAGAGCATTGCCGCGGTGCAGTTCTTCACCACGAACGGCAGCGCCAGAATCACGTGGGCAATTACCAGCCGCGAGGTGGTCAGGTGGAACGGCAGGCTGTCGAACACCAGCAGCAAGGCCAGGCCCAACACCACCATCGGGAACACCAGCGGCAGCGACATCAGTTGCAGCGCCACGGCTTTGCCACGGAACTCGCAACGGGTCAGCGCATAGGCGGCAGGCACCGCGATCAGCGTGGCGAACACCATGGTCAGGCACGACACCAACAGGCTGGTGGCCATGGCCTGGCCGAGGCTCAACACATCACTGGCGTCCGGCGAAACGAAAGTGTGCCAGGCCGCCTCGTACCATTGCAGGCTGTAGCTGTTCGGCGGGAAATCGAGGTTCGACGCCCCGCTGAACGACATCACGATCATGGTCAGGATCGGCAACACCGCCAGCAGCAGAATGAAGCCGGAGAGGATGCCGGCGAACTTGCCGGTGTCGCCGGGCAACAGCGCCATGCGCTTCTTGGTCAGGGCACTCATTGCGAAGCCTCCAGCAGACGCCGACGACGGCCGGTGATGTATTCGGACAAAGTCATGATCGCCAGCGTGGTGACGATCAGCACCACCCCGGCCGCCGACGCGGCGGGCCAGTTCATCAGCGGCGCGATCTGGTCATGCACCATCACCGCGAGCATCGGCACACGGCGGCCACCGAGCAGCAACGGCACGACAAAACTGCTGGCGTTGTAGGCGAACACCAGCGTCGCCCCGGTGATGATCCCCGGCAGACTCATCGGCAACACCACCTGACGGAACACCTGAAAACGACTGGCGCCCAGCGTTGCCGCCGCCTCTTCGTAGGTGCGCGCGACGCCGCGCATGGCGCTGGCAATCGGCAGCACGGCCAGCGGAAACGCGGTCTGCACCAGGCCCATCAGCACGCCGTTCTGGTTGTAGAGCAACATGATCGGGCGCTTGATCAGGCCCAGGCCCATCAGCGCCTGATTGAGCATCCCGCCCGGGCCGAGAATCACCAGCCAGCCATAGCTTTGCAGCAGCAGGTTGACCAGCAGCGGCAGGAGCACTGCCGCGAGAAAAATCCGCCGCAGGAACGGCGAGGTCAGCCGCGACATGGTGTACGCCACCGGGATCGCCAGCAGCACGGCAATCACCGCGCTGATCAGTGCCAGACGCAAGGTCAGCAGCAAGGATTTCAGGTAATAGGGTTCGAGCAACTGGGCGTAACTGGCCAGGCTGAACCCCGTCCACTCCGCGCCTTTGGTGCCGACGCTCATGCGCAACACCAGCAGGCTGGCGGCGATCAGCACGCCGAGAAACAGCATCGACGGCGTGAGGAAAAACCACGCCCGGGCGGTCGGCGAAACACCGCGCGCCGGGCGCACGCTGCCGGCGTCGACCGGTTGGCTCAGGGATTGATATTCCATAGCAATGATCTCGTCAATGGAAGAACAACTGACGAACACAGCTCTCCAAACCACCGTGCCCCTGTGGGAGCTGGCTTGCCAGCGATCGCAATCTGTCAGTGACATCATTGTCGACAGGTAGGCCGTCATCGCTGGCAAGCCAGCTCCCACAAGGGGTTTGTGGTGCTCTGAAGGATGGTGTTCGGCTCAGGAAGAAAAGATTTCCGTATAACGACGAATCCATTGGTCATGCACGGTCGCCAAAAAGGCGTTGTCGTGCATGATCGCCTTCTCGGCAATCTGCTCCGGGGTGAGGATGTACGGGCTCTTGCGTGCTTCGGCGGAGATGATCGCCTTGGCGTTGACCGGGCCGTTGAAGATGTCTTCGGCCATCTTGCCCTGCACCAGCGGGTCGAGAGAGTGGTCGATGAAGGCGTAGGCCAGATCGGTGTCGCCGGGACGGTTCTTCGGCATCACCGACAGCATCAGGTCGGTGTAGAAACCTTCCTTCATGCCGAACGTGGCGCCGAGGCCGTAGTTCGGATCGCGGATCTGCTTGGGGAAGAAGGCCGGGGCGTACAAGCCGCCCATGTCCAGCGAACCGGTGCGGAACAGCTCGGCGATCTGGTTCGGGTTCTCGCCAAGGGTGACCACGCGATCCTTGAGTTCGGCGAGTTTCTTGAAGCCCGGTTCAATGTTGTGTTCGTCACCGCCGGCGAGTTTGGCGGCGATGATGATCAGGTCCATCGCCTCGGTCCAGTTCGGCGGCGGCAGGAAAATGCTCGGCGCCAGATCGGCGTCCCACAATGCCGCGTAACTGTTCGGCGCCTCTTTGAGCGTGCGGGTGCTGTAGACCAGGCTGTTGCACCACAGCAGGTAACCGATGCCGTGACCGTTGGCGCCCGTGCGGTATTTTTCCGGTACGTCGATCAGGTTGGGAATGCGGTTGAGGTCGGGTTTTTCCAGCAGTCCGGCGGCGGCCAGACCTTCGGCGCCGACCCCGGCCAGGGTGATGATGTCGTACTGCGGACGGTCACCGCCGGCCTTGAGTTTGGCGACCATTTCCGAGGTGCTGCCGGTGCGGTCGGCGATGACCTTGGCGCCGGTCTTGGCCTCGAACGTGGCGGCGATATTGCGCAGTGCGGCGAGGCCGGTGTCATCCGACCAGGTCAACAAGCGCAGGGTCTTGCCGGCGAAACGTGTGTCGCTGGCAGAGGCCCGGATGAAGGGCATGCTCAGGGCCGCCGCCGCTACCGAGGCGACGCCGACGGTTTTAATGAATTGACGCCTGTTCAGATCATGCTCGCCCATGAAGGACTCCCTTTGTTCTTTTAAGTATGAGGTTGGTCGCAACCGTTGCATCCGCGCGGCCGGATCTGCTGCAGGCCTTGTGTTCAAAGGCCTGCAGCGCTGCCGACGGGTTCATCCTGAGGTCGTGCAATACACCTGACTATCGATAAAAACTCATCGAAGCCATGACACCGGCGCATGCCTCGTTGCGAGGCATGCGCTCCCCGTTTTCGGGCGTTCAGAGCGCCCGGATCACGTGTTTGATTTCCTGAAATGCAGCCAGGCCCCACGGCCCCAATTCGCGACCGATGCTGCTCTGCTTGTAGCCGCCCCATGCCGTCTGCGGGAAGATCACTTGTGGCGCGTTGAGCCACACCAGCCCCGCCTGCAGGGCGTTGGCGACCCGGTCGGCGGTCTCGGCGTTACGCGTTACCACACTGGCGACCAGCCCGAACTGACTGTCGTTGGCCAGGGCAATCGCCTCGGCTTCGCTGCTGAAACTGCGCACGCAGAGCACCGGGCCAAAGATCTCTTCACACCACAGCGCACTGTCGAGGGGCACTTCGGTGAACACCGTCGGCTGCAAAAAATAGCCGCGCGGCAGATCCGCCGGACGATTGCCGCCGCACACCAGCTTCGCTCCGGCACTCAGACCCCGGTCAATGTGGCCGAGCACCCGCTGGTATTGCGCCTGGTTGACCAGTGCGCCCATCTCCACGTCCGGGTCGAACGGATCGGCTACGCGGATTTTTTCTGCACGGGCCTGCAAGCGGTTGAGGAATTCATCGGCCAGCTCATCGGCGACCAGCACCCGACTGGTGGCCGAGCACATCTGCCCGGCGTTGAAAAAACCGCCGCCGCAAGCCAACTCCACCGCCAGTTCAAGATCGGCATCTTCAAGCACCAACAGCGAAGATTTGCCACCCAGTTCCAGGCTCACGCCTTTCACGGTTTCCGCAGCGCGTTGCATCACCTGGACGCCGACAGCGTTGCTGCCGGTGAAGGAAATCTTCGCAATGCGTGGATCAGCCGAGAGTGGCGCACCGACCGCCAGGCCGGTGCCGCAGACCAGGTTGAATACGCCTTTGGGCAGGCCGGATTCGGCGATGATCGCCGTCAGTTCCAGCTCCGGCAGCGGCGTCACTTCCGACGGTTTGAGCACCACGCAGCAGCCGGCGGCCAGCGCTGGTGCGAGTTTCCACGCGGTGGTGACCATCGGGAAATTCCACGGCACGATCAGCCCGACCACACCGCACGGTTCCCGGCGCAGACGGGCGCTGAAATCGTCGCTGGGCAGCGCCACGTGACTGTCCAGTTGTGCGTCGAGGCCTTCGGCGAGTTCGGCGTAATACTCGAAGGTGGCGATCACGTCGTCGACGTCGATGGCCGCCTCGAATTGCGGCTTGCCGTTGTTGCTCGACTGCAGCTTCATCAGGTGGTCGCGACCGTTGCGCACGCCGCTGGCGATGTTGCGCAGGATCGCGCCACGCTCGGCACCGCTGGTTTTCGACCAGTCCTTGAATGCTTCCGTGGCAGCAGCGACCGCCAGATCGACCGCTTGTTCGTCACCGCCATTGACCGTGGTCAGCAGCGCTTCGGTGGCCGGGTTGATCACCCGCAGATGCTCGCAACCGGCGGACCATTGGCCATTGATGAACAGGCCATCGAGTGTGGTCGGGAAATTGATCATTTGGCCACCGCCTGCATCCATTGGGTCTGGTCGATTTCGATCAGGGTCGGGCCCTGACGATCGGTGGCGGCGCGCAGCGCGCCGCGCAGTTGTTCCACCGAGCCGATTGCCTCGGCAGCGCAACCCAGGGCCTTGGCGACGCCGATGAAGTCCGGGGTGTAGATGTCGACGCCGACCGGCTCGATGGCGCGGTTGACCATGTACTTCTTGATCTCTTCGTAACCCTGGTTATTCCACAGCAGGACGATCACCGGAGTGCGCGCTTCGACCGCGCTGGCCAGTTCCGGCAGGGTGAACTGCAAGCCGCCGTCACCGATCAGGCACACCACCGGCGCACGGGCGCCATCCTCAATGCTGCCGCCGAGCCACGCGCCAATGGCCGCCGGCAAGGCGTAACCGAGAGTGCCGTATCCGGTGGACGAGTTGAACCAGCGCCGTGGTCGTTCCGGGTTGAAGGTCAGGTTGCCGGTGTACACCGGTTGCGTGGAATCGCCGACGAACACTGCATCCGGCAACTCGTGCAGGACGGTTTCGAGGAAGCGCGTCTGCGCCAGAGTTGGCGCATCCCAGCTCGCGGCCAGATCGTCGCGCAAACGCGCGGCGCGCACCTGGCCCCAATCGTTGCGGCGCTCGGCCAGAGGTTGGTGCGACAAAGCACTGAGCAATGCCTGTGCAGCGTTGCGCGAGTCGGCGACCAACGCCACGTGTGGCGGATAGTTGCGCACGGTCTGATCGGCGTCGATGTCGATGCGCAGCAGTTTGCCGGGGATTTCGAAACCGCCGGCGAAGGTCACGTCATAATCGGTTTCGGCCAGTTCGGTGCCGATCGCCAACACCACGTCGGCATCGGCCACCAGTGCGCGGGTCGCGACCAGGCTTTGTGTCGAGCCGATCAGCAGCGGATGGCTGGACGGCAGCATGCCTTTGGCGTTGATGGTCAGCGCCACCGGAGCGTCGAGCAATTCGGCCAGTTCGGTGAGTTCGGCGGCGGCGTCGATCGCACCGCCCCCCGCGAGAATCAATGGTCGTTGTGCGCCGGCCAGCAGCTCGCTCATGCGGCTCACGGCGGCGGGGGCGGCACCGGCGCGGTCGATGTTGACCGGAACGCTGGCGAGCAATTCATCGGCCTCTTCCACCAGCACGTCCAGCGGAATCTCGATGTGCACCGGACGTGGACGCCCGGCCTGGAACAGCGCAAACGCACGGGCCAGTACGCCCGGCAATTCCGCTGCGGACATCAAGGTATGAGAGAACGCAGCGACGCCACCGACCAACGCACTCTGGTTCGGCAGCTCGTGCAGCTTGCCGCGACCGCCGCCCAACTGGCTGCGCGTCTGCACGCTGGAGATCACCAGCATCGGGATCGAGTCGGCGTAGGCCTGGCCCATCGCGGTGGTGATGTTGGTCATGCCCGGACCGGTGATGATGAAGCACACCCCCGGTTTGCCGCGGGTACGCGCATAGCCGTCGGCCATGAAACCGGCGCCCTGTTCATGCCGTGGAGTGACATGGTTGATGCTCGAACGGGCCAGCCCGCGATACAACTCCACGGTGTGCACCCCGGGAATGCCGAACACCTGCTCGACCCCATAATTTTCGAGTAACTTGACCAGTACTTCGCCACACGTCGCCATGTCGATTGCCCTTCTTGTTTGTTCAATACGCCGTGCCAGTGTGGGAGCGAGCTTGCTCGCGAAAGCGGTGTATCAGCCACATTGATGCTGAATAGAAAACCGTATTCGCGAGCAAGCTCGCTCCCACATTGATCCGGGTGGAATGGGCTCATTGAACGGGCGGCAGGTAGCGGCAACAATCGATTAAAAGTCATACTAGCCATGTCCTCACGTCATACCTTGGATCCACATGAAACGACTGCCTCCCCTGCCCGCCCTGCACACGTTTCTGATCACCGCGCAGTGCTGCAACTTCACGCGGGCGGCCGAGCAGTTGCACATCACCCAAGGGGCAGTGAGCCGGCAGATCGCCGGGCTGGAAGAGCATCTGGGTTATGCGTTATTCATTCGCCTGGCCCGGGGCCTGGAGCTGACCGCCGAAGGGCGTGAATGGCTGCCCCGGGTGGAGAAGATCTTCGGCCTGATCAGCGAAGCCACCGAGCAGATTGGTCTGAAGCGCGAAACCCTGCAGCTCAAGGCCCCCAGCTGCGTGATGCGCTGGTTGGTGCCGCGCCTGCTGCAATGGCAAAAGGAACGCCCGGACGTGCCGGTCAAACTGACCACCACCCTGGCCCACGGCGTGGACTTTCAGCGCGAGCAGTTCGATGCCGCGGTGATCTACGGCACGCCGCCGGACAATTCATCGACCGCCCTGCACCTGTTCGATGAGCAACTGACACCGGTCTGTTCACCCGCGTTACTGAAGGGCTCTGCGGCGCTGACCGAACCGACCGATCTGCAACAGCATCTGCTGCTGCACCCGACCCGCGACACACAGGACTGGACGGTGTGGCTGAACGCTGCCCAATTGCAGTTGAGCAACGTCAACATGGGCCAGCATTTCGAGACGCTGGATCAGGCAATGTCGATGGCGTCGCATGGGACAGGGGTAGCGATTGGCGACTGGTCGTTGATCGGCGACGACCTGCGCGCCGGGCGGCTGGTGATGCCGTTTGAATTGAAGGTGAAGACGGGGCTGGGCTACTACGTGGTGATGCCGCAGGGTGGGGAAGCGTCGCCGCAGTTGGAGGAGTTGATGATCTGGCTGGTGGAGCAGGCGCATACCCGCTGAAGCACCACATTCCCCTGCAGGCCTTCGCCTGCTCGCGATGGCGGTGGGTCAGTGACATTTACGTCGACTGACACACTGCTATCGCGAGCAGGCGAAGGCCTACAATTGGAACGTGGGAAGCATCAGTAGCCGACCGTAAACCGCTGACGCGAATGCTTCGGCGTTTCCACTTCGTCGATCAGCGCAATCGCGTAATCCGCGAAGGTGATCCAGCTGCGACCTTCGGCACTGAACAGCAAGTGATCCTTGCCGACTCGGAAGCTGCCGGTGCGCTCGCCTTCGACGAACTCGGCCGACGGCGACAGGAAGGTCCAGTCCAGCTCGTTCTCCGAACGCAACGCATCGAGAAACGCCGCGCCAGCGCTGGCCTCGGCTTTGTACTCGGCGGGGAAACCGGCGCTGTCGATCACCCGGGTGTCGTCCGGCAGCAACAGCGAACCGGCACCGCCGACCACCAACAGACGCTTCACGCCTGCCTGCTTCACCGGGCCGACCACGGCACTGGCGGGCACGGTGGCGAAATGCGCGGCGCTGATCACCACGTCGTGACCGGCCACGGCGGCTTGCAGCGCTGCCGAATCCAGCACGTCGACATTCTTGCTGACCACGCCGGCACGGCTGCCGATCTTCGAGGTGTCGCGGGCGATAGCCGTAACGCTATGGCCGCGACGCAGGGCTTCTTCCAGCAGTTGGCTACCGGCACGGCCGGTGGCACCAATGATTGCGATCTTGCTCATGACATTCTCCAGTTGGCTTGAGAGTGCTGCGTTTTCAGAATCGGGTTACCACTGCATTTCGCCCTTGGCGACTTTGGCGCTCAGCTCCAGCGAGCTTTCTTCGCCGAGTGTCGGGTAGCGCTTCTGCATGGCCTTGATCAGTGCGGCGGAGTCCTTGGCCTTGGCGGTTTCGGCGTCGAACGCCTTAATGTAGTCGGCGGTGAATTTCACGCTGGCCAACGAACGGCTGCTCTCGCCCAGGTAATGACCCGGCACCACGGTTTTCGGTTTCAGGGTTTCGATCGAGTGCAGGGTTTGCAGCCAGTCGGCGTGGGATTGCGCGGTCTGGGTGTCGGCCATCCACACATGGATGTTCTCGGCCACCACGACGCCACCGACCACGGCCTTGAGCGACGGAATCCATACGAAGCTGCGATCCGGTTGTTTGCCGTCAAGGCCGACCACCTGCAGTTTCTGCCCTTCAAGCATCAGGCTGTCGCCCTTGAGCACGCCCGGCACGATGGTTTTGGCCGGCACGTCGGCGCCCATTTTCGGGCCCCAGAAGGCGAGCTTGCCGGCGACGGTTTTGTTGATGTGATCGACGGTCGGCTGCGAAGCCAGAACCTCTGCATCGGGGAAGGCCTGGGTCAGGGTATCGAGGCCGAAATAGTAATCCGGGTCACCGTGGCTGATGTAAATGGTGGTCAGGTGCTTGCCGCTGGCGCGGATCTTTTCCACGACCTGTTCGGCCTGGGCCTTGCCGAATTGCGCATCGACCAGAATCGCGTCTTTCTCGCCGCTGACCAGCACCGAGGTCACCGGGAAAATCGCCTTGGTGCCTGGGTTGTAGACATCCAGTTTCAGGTTGGCGGCAGCGGCATGCGCCGCGAAGCCGAGGGTGGCGGTGGCCAGCAAAACGCGCTTGAGGGTAGTGAAGCCGATCATCTGTTGCTCCGTGGTCCGAATGCCGTGTTTGGCGATGGGACAGAGCTTAGTTGCCTGACTCGGTACAAAAAATGCGATGCTTGAACATAGTTTGTTTCTGAAAGCGGGCAAATCATGGATCGTCTTCAAGCAATGCGGGTGTTTGTCACGGTAGTGGATCTGGGCAGTCAGTCGGCGGCGGCCGATCATCTGGACCTGTCGCGGCCGGTGGTGTCGCGTTATCTGGCGGAGCTGGAAGACTGGGTCGGCGCGCGCCTGATGCACCGCACCACGCGCAAGTTGAGCCTGACCACGGCGGGCAGCGAAATCCTCCCGCGCTGCCGGCAGATGCTCGAACTGTCGAGCGACATGCAGGCCGCCGTCAGCGAACCCCATGACGCACCGCGCGGGCTGCTGCGCATCAGTGTCAGCACCTCGTTCGGCCAGGCACAACTGGCCGATGCCGTGGCCGCCTACGTCAAACGCTATCCGGGGGTGAGCATCGACCTGCAAATGCTCGACCGCACGGTGAACCTGGTGGACGAGCGCATTGATCTGGCAATCCGCACCAGCAATGATCTCGATCCGAACCTGATTGCCCGACGCCTGACCGTGTGTCGCTCGGTAGTCTGCGCCGCGCCGGCCTATCTGCAAGAACAACCGGCGCCGCAGCGCGTCGAAGCGCTGAGCCGGCACAATTGCCTGACGCACTCGTATTTCGGCAAGAGCCTGTGGCATTTCGAGGAAGACGGTGAACCGGTTTCGGTGCCGGTACAGGGCAATATCAGCGCCAACGAAGCCAGCACGTTACTGCGCGCAACACTGGCCGGTGCGGGGGTGGCGATGCTGCCGACCTATCAGGCCGGGGTGCATATTCACAGCGGTGAGCTGGTGCGCCTGTTGCCCCATGCCGAACCACGGCAGATGAACATTTACGCGGTGTACGCCTCGCGCAAGCACATGCCGGCGGCGCTGCGCAGCATGCTGGATTTTCTGGTGCAGCGATTCCCCGAAAACCCGGCTTGGGATGAAGCGGTTTCCAGCGTCAAGCCACAAGCTACACGCTAGCTGCGCCGCCATTCATGTTGGCGCGTGCCGCTCGACGCTTGCAGCTGCTTCTACCTGACCTATGCTGAAAGTAATACCGCAGGGTATGCGTTCAGAGGTCATTGCCATGAACATCAAAACAAGAAGGTACTTCGCGATTTTCATCACCTGCGCCGCCACGCTGGCGCTGTACGGCACTGCGGCCTGGCGGGTCGAGCAAATGCGGCAGCTGCCCCGTGATTACGCGAGCTGTAATTTCGAACGCTGCATTCCGCATAACGCGACGCTCAATGCGTTGCGCTGATTGACCTGAACTGGAGTCAATCCGGTGGGAGCTGGCTGGCCAGCGATTGCGGATTGACATTCAGCATTGAAACGGCTGGACCACCCCTATCGCTGGCCAGCCAGCTCCCACAGGGTTCGTGGCGTTCAGGCGTTTATTGCTCGGCCTTCAGACGGTCGCGAAACGCCTTTGGCGAGATTCCCACCCGGCGCCGGAACAGGCGCGTGAAGTTGGTCGGATCGGAAAACCCCAGCAACTCCGACATCTCGTAAATGGTCATGCTGGTGTAGGTGAGCAAGCGCTTGGCTTCCAGCAACTGGCGTTCGTGCATGATCTGCAGCGCCGGTTGCCCGGCCAGTTCCCGGCAGGTGCCGTTGAGATGCGAGACGGAAATGCCCAGACGATGGGCCAGATCCTCGACCTTCACATGCTGGCGGTAGGTCTCTTCCACCAATTGAATAAAGCCATTGAGGTATTCGCGCTGGCGTTGCGGCCGCTGACTGGCGTTGTGTCGCACGATAGCCTGACGGCTAACCCAGACCATAATCACGCTGACCAGCGAATGCATGAGCATTTCCCGCGCCGGCTGATGGCCGTTGTACTCGGCCTGCAACGCTGAAAACAGACTGTTCAGGTACTCGCCGTCCTTGCCCGCCGGATAGCTTTGCGTCTGGGCCAGGGCGTGCACCGAATCGCCCAGCTGCGCCTGCAGATGGTTGATCAGCGGCGTGGCGAGGGTAACGATGAAGCCTTCCACGTCCTCGGAAAAACGGAAGCCATGCACCGACAGCGGCGGCAGGACTTGAATCGCCGGGGTTTCGAGTTGCGTGCGCTGACCTTCGATTTCAAGCTCTGCCTGACCTTTGAAAACGAAGAGTAACTGGCACAGATCGGCGTGGCGGTGGGGTTTGATTTCCCATTGATGTTCGCGGCTGCGGGAAGAAATGGTTTCACAGTGCAGCAAGTCAGGGGTCGGCCAGTCCAGGCTTTCACCGTAGAGCTTGAACACCGGAATCGAAGGCAGGTCAGGCGTGTTCATCACTTCAATCCAGGCCTCAGGTTTTTGGGCGATAATCGCACCGATTGGCAGAATGTACAGATATCGGCTCAGTTTTCACCTTCAATTGACAGACCCGCAAGGGAAAAATGCAAGCACTCGATCCATAAAAATCATTCACTGGCTTTGGCCGCGTGAAGCTTGCGAGTCATAAAAACAATGAAAACGCTGAAAACCCAAGTCGCCATCATTGGTGCCGGTCCGTCCGGTTTGCTCCTCGGTCAGTTGCTGCACAACGCCGGCATCGACACCCTCATTCTTGAACGTCAGACACCCGACTATGTCCTCGGTCGCATCCGCGCCGGCGTGCTTGAACAAGGCATGGTAGAGCTGTTGCGTCAGGCCGGTGTAAGTCAGCGGATGGACGCCGAAGGGCTGGTGCACGGCGGCTTCGATCTGGCCCTGGACGGGCGTCAGGTGCACATCGACCTGCACGGGTTGACCGGTGGCCAGACCGTGATGATCTACGGTCAGACCGAAGTCACCCGCGACCTGATGGCCGCTCGTCGGGAGGCCGGCGCGCCGACCCTTTACGAGGCCAGCCATGTCGTTCCCCACGGCATGAAAAGCGACGAAGCCTTCGTCACTTTCGAAAAGGACGGTGAAACCTGGCGCGTCGATTGCGATTACATCGCCGGATGCGACGGCTTCCACGGGGTCGCTCGACAGTCGATTCCGGCCGATTGCCTGAAGGTCTTCGAACGGGTCTATCCGTTTGGCTGGCTGGGCATTCTCGCCGACACCCCTCCAGTGCATGACGAATTGGTCTACGCCCGCCATGAGCGCGGTTTCGCCCTGTGCAGCATGCGCTCGGCGACTCGCACCCGTTATTACCTGCAAGTGCCTGCCGAAGAACAGGTCGATGACTGGAGCGATCAGCGTTTCTGGGACGAACTCAAAACCCGCCTGCCCGCCGAGCTTGCCGAGAAACTTGTCACCGGTCCGTCGATTGAAAAAAGCATTGCGCCACTGCGCAGCTTTGTCGTCGAACCGATGCAGTACGGGCGGATGTTCCTCGTCGGCGATGCCGCCCATATCGTTCCGCCTACCGGCGCCAAGGGCTTGAACCTGGCTGCCAGCGATGTCAGCACCCTGTTCAATATTCTGCTGAAGGTTTATCGCGACGGCCGCACCGACCTGTTGGAGAAATACTCGGAAATCTGCCTGCGCCGGGTATGGAAAGCCGAACGGTTTTCCTGGTGGATGACCTCGATGCTGCACCGGTTCGACGAACATGATGACTTCAGCCAGCGGATCAGCGCCTCGGAACTCGACTATTTCGTCAGCTCCGAAGCCGGCAGAAAAACCATTGCAGAAAATTACGTCGGACTTCCATATGAGGCTATCGAATAGCCTGCTATCGACTTACACTGGCGAGCATCCCCCGCTCGCCTTGCGACCTGCGGGATTCTCACTGCCCGCAGGTTTCGCCCGTGACCAATCTTCACCAGCCTGAAACACCCAAACCGGCCATTCGCAGCGTGCTGGTCGCGCTGATGATGGCGATCTTTCTTGGCGCGCTGGACCAGACCATCGTCGCCGTGTCGATGCCGGCCATCTCCGCCCAGTTCAAGGATGTCAGCCTGCTGGCCTGGGTAATTTCTGGCTACATGGTGGCGATGACCGTGGCCGTGCCGATCTACGGCAAGCTCGGCGATCTGTACGGGCGGCGCAAACTGATGCTGTTCGGCATGGGTCTGTTCACCCTCGCCTCGCTGTTCTGCGGCATGGCGCAAAGCATGGAACAACTGGTGCTGGCGCGGATTCTTCAGGGCATCGGCGCCGGCGGCATGATTTCGGTGAGTCAGGCGATCATCGGCGACATCGTGCCACCGCGTGAGCGCGGGCGTTATCAGGGTTATTTCAGCAGCATGTACGCGGTGGCCAGTGTCGCCGGTCCGGTGCTGGGCGGTTACATGACCGAATACCTGTCGTGGCGCTGGGTGTTTCTGATCAACCTGCCGCTGGGCCTCGGTGCCTGGTGGGTGGCGCGGCGCAACCTGCGCGGATTGCCGGTTCCGCAGCGCAAGCCGATCATTGATTACCTCGGCACGCTGCTGATGATCATCGGTCTGACCGCGCTGTTGCTGGGCATCACCCAGGTCGGTCAGGGTCATTCGTGGCGCAGCAGTGAAGTGCTTGGCTTGTTCGCCTGCGCCGTCGTGGTGCTGGCAGTGTTCGTCTGGCATGAACGCCGGGCGCGGGAACCGCTGCTACCGATGCACCTGTTCGCCAACCGCAATGCCCTGCTGTGCTGGTGCACGATTTTCTTTACCAGTTTCCAGGCGATTTCGTTGATCGTGCTGATGCCGTTGCGCTTTCAGAGTGTCACCGGCGCGGGCGCTGACAGTGCGGCGTTGCATCTGTTGCCATTGGCGATGGGCCTGCCAATCGGTGCCTACTTCGCCGGCCGGCGCACGTCGATCACCGGGCGCTACAAACCGCAGATCCTCACCGGTGCGACCCTGATGCCGATCTCGATTCTCGGCATGGCATTCAGTCCGCCAGAAGCAACGCTGCTCAGTGGTCTGTTCATGCTGCTCAGCGGCATTGCCGGGGGTATGCAATTCCCCACGTCGCTGGTCGGCACCCAAAACTCGGTAGAGCAACGTGACATCGGTGTCGCCACCAGCACCACCAACCTGTTTCGCTCGCTGGGCGGCGCGGTGGGGGTGGCGTTGATGTCGGCACTGTTGCTGGCCTTCTTGCAGGATTCGAGTTTTGCCCATCTGGCAAGCAGTTCGCTGATGAGCGAGGGGCATTCGGGCAACGTGTTGCTCGATGGCTTGAACGCGGCGCCAGGGGATGCACAGAACGCCTTGCGTGCGGAGCTTTCGGTGACGTTCCGGCATTTGTTGTGGGTGAGCACGGCGGTGTCGCTGCTGGGGCTGGCGGCAGCGATTGCGATGCCCAATAACCTGTTGCGCGGGCGTGAGCACGGTGCCAGATAGAACAAACACCACGATCCCTGTAGGAGTGAGCCTGCTCGCGATCAGGGTGTTTCATTCAACAATGATGTCGACTGACATACCCTGATCGCGAGCGGGCTCACTCCTGCAAAAGGCCGTTCACTCAAGGGCTGTAGTAACCCACCGCCACCAGGAAATGCCCGACCTTCTTCAGGTAGGCATGCTTGTCCTCGACCTTGCCGGTCACCGGGTTTTTCCAGCGGTATTCGTATTCGCCACTGTCCTGCTTGCCGATCAGCGCCAGAATCGGTTCGCCCACCGGTTTGCCGTCCGGGTCCTTGATCTTGCTGAAATCGGTGTTGATCAGCCGCAGGTTGGTGCCGTGGGCGACATAGCGCTGGGTGTCGAGGTCGACCACAAACACATACAGGTCATCCTGCAGATAGCCGCCCTTGAGCGAGTTGATCGCCGTCAGCGTGCCCTTTTCGTCTTTGCCCAGATCGGTGGCTGCTTTATCAAGCAGTGCCTTGGCTTGCTCCGCAGAGGCTCGCGGCAAGTAATAACCCACTGCCAGAATTCGCTGGCCGATGCGCTGGTAATACACATGCTTGCGCTCGACTTTGCCGTCCGCCCAGTTCTGCCAGCGGTATTCGGCTTGCTGGATGCCGTTGCCTTCAGGCACCAGCAACGCGTCCTTGAAGGTCTTTTGCAGGTCCGGCCCGAGCACTTCGCTGACATCACGACCGATCAAGGCAGAGGATGGCCCGCCGCTGGCGAGCATCACGCCCTTGGTATCGACCACGAACACATAACGATCCTTATCGACGAACTCGCCCTGACGGCTGAACGCGGCGAAGGCCTTGTCGCCGTTGTCGTGGTAGTAGGCCAGTGCCTTTTCCAGCAGGGCGATGGCGGCCTTGCTGTCGTCCTTTTGCGTGGAGACGGCATTGGCCTGCCCTGCCCCCACAAGCAGCATCAGCCCGAGCCACGCCACTTTATGCAAAAACCCCATAACGCATCCCTCGTTCTTGTTGGTGTTTCAAGAGCGTAGACGGCTTGGGGTCATATGGAAGTTGAACTTGAATCCAGAGATTACAGGCGAGAGCCCCTCAGCTTAGCCCCTAGGGCCGGGCATTGATCTGTTGCTGCAGGTTCTGGATCTGTGCCTGCAAGGTATTGAGGTTGCGGGTCATCTGGCCACGGAACGCATCGAACTCGGCGGTATTGCCACCGCCCTGTGGCGCTGCCGGACGGTTGTCCTGCTCGCTTTTGAGGACAACGATTTCCTGCTCCAGGCGCTCAATCGCAGCGTTCGAGTTGCCCTGCTTTTTCAGCGCAGTGATATCCGCGCCGAGGCTTTTCAGCTGGGTGTCATAACTCTTGAGCAGGGCATCGACCTTGCTGGTGTCGGCCGGCGCACTTTTCAGGGTCGCCAGTTCTGCACTCAGGGCTTTGACCTGGGCCTGCAACTGGGTGTTGGCGTTCTGTTGTTCGGAGGTCTGCGCGGTCATCTGCGCCAGGCGCTTGTCCAGATCGCTGGCCTGACCGGCCACACCCTGCTGCTGTTTGCCCTGATCGAGCAACTTGCCTTCAAGCGCCTTGATCTGCAGCTTCAGGGCTTCGCTGTCGGTGTTGACGTTGGTCTGGCTGGCGACCACCTTGCCGGAAATATCCTGCAAGCGCCCTGCGGCTTCCTCACTGATGCGCGCGAAGCTTTCCTGGGTCGCGACCAGTTGCTGTTCCATCAGCGAGATCTGCTGAAAGCTCCACCACGCCAGGCCCATGAAGGCAAAAAACAGCGCGCCGACCAGCGCCCACAATGGCCCGGTGCTGGCCGCCCGGACCTTGACCGCCGGTGGCGTGCGCGAGTGCACGGACGTGCGGGCAGTGGTCGGAATGTCATCGTCGTCGAACGTGTCGGCGCGCAGGCTCGGGACATCGTCGAAATCGTCGTGGGCATCATTACGCATGGACATTGAGGCAACCTTTGTGAAACGCGGTGATGGCTAAATGCTGCGAAGTATAACCACCGCAGCCGCAGGGATTGACCCCCAACCTGCGGTGCGGTTCATTGCCGGCCGGCCGAATCGTTGCAACGCGTTTCAGCGAATGTCCTGTGCTTTCCACCAGCCACAGAACTCGTCGAGCGCCGACCACAGGCTGACTTTCGGATCGTAGTCGAGATAATGCCGGGCGCGACTGATGTCGAGGGTGAAATTTTTTTTCATCACTTGCATGCCCAGGCGCGACAGCGTCGGTTCCGGTCGCCCCGGCCAGAGCCGGCAGGCGCCTTCGTTGAGCGCCGCGACACTGTACGCCAGGCCGTAGGAGCGGTACTTGGTGACCTGTGGGACTTCCATCTTGCGCATCACATAATTGACCACATCCCACAACGGCACCGGCGCGCCGTTGCTGATGTTGTAGGCCTTGCCCAGCGCCGAGCCGGCCGCCAGCAAACTGCTGAGCATGGCCTCGTTGAGGTTCTGCACACTGGTGAAATCGACCTTGTTCAGGCCATTGCCGATAATCGCCAGCCGGCCCTTGCGCTGCATGTTCAGCAGGCGCGGGAAGATGCTCATGTCGCCGGCCCCGGTGACGAAACGCGGACGCAGCGCAAGGGTTTCCAGACCGAACTCCTGCGCGCCGAAGACCTTTTGCTCGGCGAGATACTTGGTTGCCGCGTAGGGATGCTTGAAACGTTTGGGCACCTGTTCTTCGGTGAGGTTGAAGTGGTCGCGCCCATCGAAATAGATCGACGGCGACGACAGGTGCACCAGCCGCCGCACGCGCTGCTTCAGACAGGCTTCGACGACGTTTTCCGTGACCTGCACGTTGCCCTGATGAAAGTCCTGATAACGCCCCCACAGGCCGACGGCACCGGCGCAGTGCACCACCGCTTCGACGTCGGCACACAGTTCACGCACCAATTCGGGATCGGTCAGGTCGCCGGGGATGAATTCGGCACCGCGGCGTACCAGATGCTCGACGCTCTCGGCCCGGCGACCGTTGACCCGCACGTCCAGGCCCTGCTCCAGGGCGAAACGCGCAAAGCGTCCGCCAATGAAGCCGCTTGCGCCGGTGACCAGAATTTTCATGTAAAGCTCCAATGAAACCAGCTGCGAGCTTCAAGCTTCGAGCTGCAGGGTAAAAACAATGCTCAGCGCTTGACTTGCCGCTTGCAGCTTGACGCTCGCAACTGCTTTTAAGCCACCAGCCATTGTGGTGAAGAACGTACCAATTGTTCGGTCAGCAAACCCAGCAGCTGACCACCATTGCGCCAATGATGCCAGTACAACGGCACGTCGATCGGTTTATCTGGCAACAGTTCGCGCAACACACCGCGTTGCAACTGGTCGCGCACTTGCAGTTCCGGCACCAGTCCCCAACCGAAACCGGCTTCGGTCAGGCGCACAAAACCTTCGGAAGACGGGCACAAATGGTGCTCGAACCCGCCATCGACGCCGAGCGAGGCCAGGTAGCGATGCTGCAGGAAATCGTCCGGACCGAACACCAGCGCCGGGGTGCGCGGCAACTGCTCGGCGCGCACGCCATCAGGAAAATGCCGCGCGATGAACGCCGGGCTGGCCAGCGCCCGGTAACGCATCGCCCCGAGCAACACGCTACGAGCGCCGGCAACCGGGCGTTCGCTGGCACAGACACAGGCCGCGACCTCGCCGGCACGCATGCGCTTGAGGCCGACGGTTTGATCCTCCACCACCAGATCCAGCAATAAATGCTGCTCGGCACAAAAATCACCCACGGCTTCGGCCCACCAGGTGGCGAGGCTGTCGGCGTTAAGGGCGATGCGCAAACGCTCGGGCAGACCTTCTTCGTCGAGCGCTGGCACCAGCGTCTGCAAATCGCGCTCAAGCAGTCGTACCTGCTGCACATGGTTGAGCAGACGTCGGCCAATTTCGGTCGGCGACGGCGGCGTGCCGCGCACCAGCACCGGTTGGCCGACCCGCGCTTCCAGCAACTTGATCCGCTGGGAAATCGCCGATTGCGAAAGGCCCAGCACCTGCGCGGCGCGCTCGAATCCGGCCTGTTCGACCACGGCGGCCAGCGCGGACAGCAATTTGTAGTCGAACATCAGTTTTCCTAATGAGCGATCAGCACTATTGGTTTTTCTTATACAACTTTCGACCGGAGAATAGCCAGCAAGCACTCTTTATCAAGGAACACTGCAATGGCTGGCGAAACCTCACTCACGACGTTGCTGCGCAGCATGAGCCCGCAGCTCAATGCTGGCGAATACGTGTTCTGCACCTTGGTCGATGGCCAGTTGCCCGAGGGTCTGGAGATTGTCGGCAGCTTCCGCGAGCAGGAAGGCCTGACCGTGATTCTCGAGCGCTCCCAGGCTGAACGGGCCGGGTTCGGTTTCGATTATGTGGCGGCGTGGATCACCCTCAATGTGCATTCGGCACTGGAAGCGGTCGGCCTCACCGCGGCGTTCGCCAGCGCACTGGGCAAGGCCGGGATCAGTTGCAACGTAATCGCCGGTTACTACCACGATCATTTGTTTGTCGGTCAGGCCGATGCCGAACGCGCCATGCAAGTGCTGCGCGATCTCGCAGCCAACGCGGAGTAATCGTTATGTGGCAAAGCTATGTAAACGGCCTGTTGGTGGCCTTGGGGTTGATCATGGCGATCGGCACCCAGAATGCTTTTGTCTTGGCCCAGAGCCTGCGGCGTGAACATCACCTGCCGGTGGCGGCGTTGTGTGTGGCGTGCGATGCGCTGCTGGTGGCGGCCGGGGTGTTTGGTCTGGCCACCGTGTTGGCGCAGAACCCGACATTGCTCGCGGTGGCGCGCTGGGGCGGCGCAGTCTTTCTGATCTGGTATGGCAGCCAGGCGCTGCGCCGGGCGTTCTCGACACAGAGTCTGGATCAGGGCGAAAACCCCACCGTGCGCTCGTTGCGCGCGGTGATGCTCAGCGCGCTGGCAGTGACGCTGCTCAACCCGCACGTGTATCTCGACACGGTGTTGCTGATCGGCTCGCTCGGTGCGCAGCAGTCGGTGCCGGGGGCTTATGTCGTCGGCGCGGCGAGTGCGTCGCTGCTGTGGTTTTTCACCCTCGCCCTCGGTGCCGCATGGCTGGCGCCGTGGCTGGCAAGGCCGAGTACCTGGCGGATTCTTGATCTGGTGGTGGCATTGATGATGTTTACGGTGGCTGGCCAACTGATTATCACCAGCTGATTTATTCCAAACAGCTCTGGAACCTCTATCCCACACAGTTGTTGCGTGGTTAAGCCTTGACCCCGGTGCTATGATCCGAACCCTGCGCCGCAAAGAGTAAAAACTCGTCGGTGCATTTCTGGCCGCCCGTGATCGGCCTTGCGCTCACCGCAACAGACCTGATTAGGAGAATCATCATGGCTTTCGAATTGCCGCCGCTGCCTTACGCACACGATGCCCTGCAGCCGCACATTTCCAAGGAAACCCTGGAATTTCACCACGACAAGCACCACAACACCTATGTCGTGAACCTGAACAACCTGGTGCCAGGCACCGAGTTCGAAGGCAAGACCCTGGAAGAGATCGTCAAGACTTCCTCGGGCGGTATCTTCAACAACGCCGCTCAGGTCTGGAACCACACTTTCTACTGGAACTGCCTGGCGCCAAACGCCGGCGGTCAACCAACCGGCGCACTGGCTGAAGCCATCAACGCAGCCTTCGGTTCGTTCGACAAGTTCAAGGAAGAGTTCAGCAAAACCTCGATCGGCACCTTCGGTTCCGGCTGGGGCTGGCTGGTGAAAAAGGCTGACGGTTCCCTGGCCCTGGCCAGCACCATCGGCGCCGGCAACCCGCTGACCAGCGGCGACACCCCGCTGCTGACCTGCGACGTCTGGGAACACGCTTACTACATCGACTACCGCAACCTGCGTCCGAAGTACGTTGAAGCGTTCTGGAACCTGGTCAACTGGAAGTTCGTTGCTGAGCAGTTCGAAGGTAAAACCTTCACCGCTTAAGCTGCGCGCCAGTCAAAAAACCCGGCTATTGCCGGGTTTTTTATGCTTGCGTATCCCTGTAGCAACTGCCGAAGGCTCGGATCTAAACATACATGTTTAACAAACATGTCCTGATACCGACTCAAGCTACACAATCTTGTGCCTCTGCCTATGCACCTCGCCAATCCGAAGTACGACACCGAATCCCCGCTGGCAAATGCCAGCGAAACACTGGGATCGGTCACAGAGATACTCAACAACTTCGCCGCTGTGCCTGATGTCTCGCACCGCAAGACCGCGCTGGATAACGTGCAACCGGTTGCTTAGTTGTCACGACGGACTGACAACATACACAGCCCCTTGTGGCCGTGTTTTGATTTATCGGCGCCCCAGTGCTCTGCCATCAGACAAACGCATGACCAAATTTTGGGACAAGCGACTGTAGCAGTCCGCGGGTACTGTGCGATCACAGATATTGCTTGATATTGATCCATACCAAAATCGCGGAAAACCATAAAACGCAGACTGTATTGATGTGACCGGGGATGATCACCCAAGGGCGCAATTGCTTTGGAAAATTATTTACTTCCTCAATGGACTCCGGGTCTAAATTTCGCAAGACCTTTAGAACCAAAAGGGCATATACAACTTCAAGACTACCCACTTTGAAGACGATCGGCGTACTTTTGTCGCCCCGATGTGATGCGACGAAACGAGAGTTCGATAAATGGCTCTGAATTTCCTCCAGCTTGTGGGTCGCTACATAAGCTGAAAAGCAATAGTTCAGAAAAAACAATACAAAAAGGGGTATTCCAGATAAGCCAACAAACTGATCAAGGCTCATTATTGACTCACCTCATACAACTTTTCACCGACGAACTCACCAAACTGACCACCGCCATCTCCCATTTGTGCGGCAAGCATGCCACTTACAACCAACATGCAAACCAGACCTCCTGTACCCGCGGTGCCCACTCCAAGAGCAACACATGTCATTGGTGCGATTGGCGCCAGTCTGGTTGCCATCATTCCGCCCACAACATTTCCTGACAGCTTAGAACCTTCGACAAATTTCGCCTGACGGCATTCCTCTTCGCGTCCGGTACGGCATGCTTCGTGAATTTTCATCGCCGCCGAGCTCGCGCCCAATCCAATTGCCAAATAACCGCCGGCCTTTATGTACTTAGAAGATCGCGCCACGCCCTCAATATGTGTCGCATATCCCGGCAATTGATTCGGTGCGCCTGCCTTGTTCCAGTTGTGCACAGTCCTTCGCGAAGATAATCCTAAAGCCCGTTTAAGTTTGGGGTGATCCGGGATGCCCGTCATCTTGCGAACCAAGGGCCCCAAACCGGCATCAAGCTTCGACATCAACCGCTTGCGCTGCGCAAAAAACTGCGGGGAATGGAGATTACCGTTCTGGCGGTACTGCTCGATATGTAAGCGTTCCAGTTCTTTAAGCGTGCCCTTAAGCGTTTCCATGTGCTGCCCCACCATAAACGATGCAACACCCAACGCTCCGGAAGAAACACCCAAAAACGGTTCAATCACCTCATGATGCTCAACCATGAAAGAAGCCTCTTCATCCGTCAGGTCTTTCAGCGCTTCATTCACTTTCTCCGCTGCCGCCATCATTTGCGCCTCTTCGCGTCGGCACATGTAGTTGCGCGAGTCGCTGAAGAGGACCATCTGCCCCGCTTTGACCTGTTCACCCAAATGACGGTTAAGCGAACGGAACTCGCGGCGCAGTGCTTCGCCAGGCGTCGTTTCGTACAGTGCGCGCTCCAGCGCTTCGCGGCTCATAGATGTCTGGACAATGTGAAAGCCTGACTCAGCCGGTTTCGGCAAGGTGTAGGCGTGGTCTTCCACCAGTTGCTCGGCCAGTGGTGGTTCGGGTTGAGGGCTGAAGGCGTTCCACGAAGCGCCGCCGCTATCAGTAACAACCCGCGGTTTCACTATGACCCAGTCACCGTTTTTGATGGCTTCTACGAGTTTTCGCTGGTTGGCGCCTTGCAGATAGTTGGAGTGATTGAGGCCCATTGCATTGAGCAGGTTGTCGAATCCCGGCAGTTCATCCGGGCGGTTGAGTACCTCTCGCAAGGTGTCCATGGCCTGGTGGGTGTCGAGCGCCTGTTGGCCGTGGAGTTCACGTTGAGGGATAAGTCTGGTCACGTCCGTGCCCCGCTCTGCAAAACGCAGGACTTTGGCGAGCGAACTCAAACTTGAATGCCGGGTGTTTCTGTTTTGCGTGTAGGGGGAATCCGACTTCTCTGTGGCGCGCTGCTTGCTGCCATGCCACAGCGGGCTACCATCAAAAAGAGGAAAAAATGCTGCAAACCGCTCAAGTTGAGGGTCGAAACTACCGACACAGTACAGATTAGGGCTAATACTCCAGGCAGCTGCATTTCGGCCAACGCCACAGGCAAATAACCCTGGGCTTGATTGTCCCTTTGACTGCCATCACGGGATTGCCAATACTCATGGCAACTTGACGCTACCCGCACGGAACAAGGAATAACCCTTTGAAGCTGGAACTCAAGAACAGCTTGTCGGTGAAGTTGCTCCGGGTCGTGCTCCTGTCAGCATTGATCGTCGGCGTGGTCTTGAGCTGCGCGCAGATTGTGTTCGATGCCTACAAAACCCGTCAGGCCGTAGCCAGCGACGCCGAGCGGATCCTCGACATGTTCCGCGATCCCTCCACCCAGGCGGTTTACAGCCTGGACCGGGAAATGGGCATGCAGGTAATCGAAGGCCTGTTCCAGGACGAGGCGGTGCGCCAGGCGTCAATCGGCCATCCCAACGAAGCCATGCTCGCGCAGAAGTCCCGTGAGTTGCAGCATTCCAACAGCCGCTGGCTGACCGACCTGATTCTCGGCCAGGAGCGCACCTTTACCACGCAATTGGTCGGTCGCGGTCCCTACAGCGAGTATTACGGCGACCTGAGCATCACCCTCGACACCGCTACTTATGGCGAGAGTTTCATCGTCAGCTCGGTGATCATCTTCATTTCCGGCGTGCTGCGCGCGCTGGCCATGGGCCTGGTGCTGTATCTGGTCTATCACTGGCTGCTGACCAAACCGCTGTCGCGGATCATCGAGCACCTCACCGAAATCAACCCGGACCGCCCCAGCGAACACAAGATTCCGCAACTCAAGGGTCACGAGAAGAACGAGCTGGGTATCTGGATCACCACCGCCAACCAGTTGCTCGAATCCATCGAACGCAACACCCACCTGCGCCACGAAGCGGAAAACAGTCTGCTACGCATGGCCCAGTACGACTTTCTGACCGGCCTGCCGAACCGCCAGCAATTACAGCAGCAACTGGACAAGATTCTGGTCGACGCCGGCAAGCTGCAACGGCGGGTCGCGGTGTTGTGCGTGGGGCTGGATGATTTCAAGGGCATCAACGAGCAGTTCAGCTACCAGACCGGCGACCAGTTATTGCTGGCACTTGCCGATCGCCTGCGCGCCCACAGCGGTCGGCTTGGCGCACTCGCCCGCCTCGGCGGCGATCAGTTCGCGCTGGTGCAGGCCGATATCGAACAGCCTTATGAAGCTGCGGAACTGGCGCAAAGCATCCTCGACGATCTGGAAGCGGCGTTCGCCCTCGACCATCAGGAAATCCGCCTGCGCGCCACCATCGGCATCACCTTGTTCCCCGAAGACGGCGACAGCACCGAAAAGCTGTTGCAGAAAGCCGAGCAGACCATGACCCTGGCCAAGACCCGCTCGCGCAATCGCTATCAGTTCTACATCGCCAGCGTCGACAGCGAGATGCGCCGCCGGCGCGAACTGGAAAAAGACCTGCGTGATGCACTGCTGCGCGATCAGTTCTACCTCGTCTACCAGCCACAGATCAGCTACCGCGATCATCGCGTGGTCGGGGTCGAAGCGTTGATTCGCTGGCAGCATCCGGAACACGGTCTGGTGCCGCCGGATCTGTTCATTCCGTTGGCCGAACAGAACGGCACGATCATCGCCATTGGCGAATGGGTGCTCGATCAGGCCTGCAAACAACTGCGCGAATGGCACGATCAAGGCTTCGTCGACCTGCGCATGGCCGTCAACCTGTCCACCGTGCAACTGCACCACGCCGAGCTGCCGCGGGTGGTCAACAATCTATTGCAGATGTATCGCCTGCCGCCCCGCAGCCTGGAGCTGGAAGTCACCGAAACCGGCCTGATGGAAGACATCAGCACCGCCGCCCAGCACTTGCTCAGCCTGCGCCGCTCCGGGGCGCTGATCGCCATCGACGACTTCGGCACCGGTTATTCATCGCTGAGTTATCTGAAAAGCCTGCCGCTGGACAAGATCAAGATCGACAAGAGCTTCGTCCAGGATCTGCTGGATGACGACGACGATGCGACCATCGTTCGCGCGATCATTCAACTGGGCAAGAGCCTTGGCATGCAGGTGATTGCCGAGGGCGTGGAAACCGCCGAGCAGGAGACGTACATCATTTCCGAAGGCTGCCACGAAGGTCAGGGCTACCACTACAGCAAACCGCTGCCGGCCCGTGAGCTGGGTGCCTACCTCAAACAGGCGCAACGCAGCAACGCGGCCATTTTGTAACGTCAGAAGATCGCAGCCCAGCAGATGCAGCCGAAGGCTCGGACCGCGTTCGGACGATCTTTTGCGTTTCGTAAATAAGAAATATTTCCAGCCACAGCCCTTTACACATAATGCGAAAGATTTGCATTATGTCGCAGTTTTGCGCCCCCAGCGCCTATCCATTCAACTACCGAAGCAGGATGTTCGCCATGATTCGTATGCCTCTGGCTACCGCCAGTCTGCTGGCCATCGCTATTTCCCTCGCCGGTTGCGGCGAAGGCAAAGACAAAGCCGCCGCGCCGACGCCAGCTGCCAGCACTACCGCGCCAGCGGCTGCGCCTGCCGCTGCCGGTAAAGTCGACGAAGCGGCCGCCAAGGCTGTGGTCGCGCACTACGCCGACATGGTCTTCGCCGTTTACAGCGATGCCGAATCCACCGCGAAAACCCTGCAAACCGCCGTCGACGCGTTTCTCGCCAAGCCGAACGCCGATACCCTGAAAGCCGCCAAGGCTGCCTGGGTTGCCGCGCGCGTGCCTTACCTGCAGAGCGAAGTGTTCCGCTTCGGCAACACCATCATCGACGACTGGGAAGGTCAGGTGAATGCCTGGCCACTGGACGAAGGCCTGATCGACTACGTCGACAAATCCTACGAACACGCGCTGGGTAACCCGGGCGCCACGGCCAACATCATCGCCAACACTGAAGTGCAGGTCGGCGAAGACAAGGTCGATGTAAAAGACATCACCCCGGAAAAACTCGCCAGCCTCAACGAGCTGGGCGGTTCCGAGGCAAACGTCGCCACCGGCTACCACGCCATCGAATTCCTGCTCTGGGGCCAGGACCTGAACGGCACCGGCCCGGGCGCGGGCAACCGTCCGGCGTCGGACTACCTGGAAGGCGCCGGCGCCACCGGCGGTCACAACGATCGTCGCCGTGCGTACCTGAAAGCCGTGACCCAACTGCTGGTCAGCGACCTGGAAGAAATGGTCGGCAACTGGAAACCGAACGTGGCCGACAACTACCGCGCCACCCTGGAAGCCGAGCCGGCTGAAACCGGTCTGCGCAAAATGCTCTTCGGCATGGGCAGCCTGTCGCTGGGCGAACTGGCGGGCGAGCGCATGAAGGTTTCCCTGGAAGCCAACTCCCCTGAAGACGAGCAGGACTGCTTCAGCGACAACACCCACAACTCGCACTTCTACGATGCCAAAGGCATTCGTAACGTGTACCTGGGCGAGTACACCCGTGTTGACGGCACCAAGATGACCGGCGCCAGCCTGTCGTCACTGGTGGCCAAAGCCGACCCGGCTGCCGACAACGCGCTGAAAGCCGATCTGGCCGCTACCGAAGCCAAGATCCAGGTCATGGTCGATCACGCCAACAAGGGTGAGCACTACGACCAGTTGATCGCTGCCGGCAACACCGCGGGCAACCAGATCGTGCGTGACGCCATCGCATCCCTGGTCAAGCAGACCGGTTCGATCGAAGCCGCTGCTGGCAAACTGGGCATCAGCGACCTGAACCCGGACAACGCTGATCACGAGTTCTGATCACAGCGTCTGCGTCAAAAAAGGCGACCTGCGGGTCGCCTTTTTTCATGCCTGCTTTTTGCTGTAATGCTGATGACCTCATCGCTGGCAAGCCAGCTCCCACAGGGAATGGTGACTTACACGGATTCTGCAAACACCTCAAATCCTGTGGGAGCTGGCTTGCCAGCGATAGGGGGCACCTCGGTCTCAAGTGAAACCCTGCCGTAAATCAAGTAAACGATAATTCCTCTTATTCAAACCCCCTCGCCCTGTTAGACTTTGCGCCTTTAATTTCGCCCGTCTGCAGGATGTCCGATGCCTTCGCTGTCGCTTCGCTTGTCCGCACTGCTTCTGGCCCTGGGCCTGAGTGCCTGTGATGACGCTCCGCGCTTTACCAAGGCTGAGCCCGGTGAAGCGCGTTCAGGCGGTGCAGCGACCGTGCGCAAGACCGATCAGAACGCCTTTTCCCTGCCCTCGGCCAACCTGCCGCCGTCGCGCCGGGTCGATTTCAGTGTCGGCAACAGTTTCTTCCGCAGCCCGTGGGTGATCGCACCGTCGACCACCACTGCGCGGGACGGCCTCGGTCCGCTGTTCAACACCAACGCCTGCCAGAACTGCCACATCAAGGACGGTCGCGGCCATCCGCCGACGCCGGACGCAGCCAATGCGGTGTCCATGCTGGTGCGCCTGTCGATTCCCGACGCGCCTGAATTTGCCAAACTCATCGAGCAGGTGGGCGTAGTGCCGGAGCCGGTCTACGGCGGCCAGTTCCAGGACATGGCGGTGCCCGGCGTAGTCCCCGAAGGCAAGGTGCGCGTCGAGTACACCCCGGTGCCGGTCCGCTTCAAGGACGGCACTGAAGTGGAACTGCGCAAACCGGTGCTGCAGTTCACTCAGTTGGGCTACGGCCCGATGCACCCGGACACGCGTTTCTCCGCCCGGGTCGCACCGCCGATGATCGGCCTCGGTTTGCTCGAAGCAATCCCGCAAGAGGCGATTCTCGCCAACGCCGCCGCGCAGGCGAAAGCGAACAACGGCATCAATGGCCGGCCGAATCAGGTCTGGGATGACGCGCAGCAGAAGACCGTCATGGGCCGGTTCGGCTGGAAAGCCGGGCAACCGAATCTCAATCAGCAGAATGTTCACGCGTTTTCCGGGGACATGGGCCTCACGACCAGCCTGCGCCCCTTCGATGACTGCACCGACGCGCAAACCGCCTGCAAACAGGCACCGAACGGCAATGGCCCGGACGGCGAGCCGGAAGTCAGCGACAACATCCTGCGGCTGGTGCTGTTCTACAGCCGCAACCTCGCGGTGCCGGCGCGCCGTGGCGTCAATGATCCCGAAGTGCTGGCCGGCAAGAACCTGTTTTTCCAGGCCGGATGTCAGTCGTGCCACACCCCGAAATACACCACCGCCGCCAACGCGGCCGAACCTGAACTGGCCAATCAAGTGATTCGCCCGTACAGCGATCTGCTGCTGCATGACATGGGCGATGGTCTGGCCGACCACCGCACTGAATTCCAGGCCTCCGGCCGCGACTGGCGCACCCCGCCGTTGTGGGGCATCGGCCTGACGCAAGCGGTCAGCGGCCACACCCAGTTCTTGCATGACGGCCGCGCGCGCAATCTGCTCGAAGCCGTGCTCTGGCATGGCGGCGAAGCGCAGCAGGCGCAGCAACAGGTTTTGTCTTTCAACGCCGAACAGCGTGCCGCGCTGCTGGCGTTTCTGAACTCACTTTAAACACTTAAAAGAATCGGGAGCCCGACATGTTCCGTCCCAAGTTGTTGTTCACCAGCCTTGCCGCACTCGCCCTCGGCGCCTGCTCGCCGCAGGACCCGCAAGCGGTCACCTCGGCGGCCATCGCCAAATCGGTGATCCTGCCGACCTACACTCGTTGGGTCGAAGCCGACAGGCAACTGGCAGTCAGCGCCCTCGCCTACTGCCAGGGCAAGGAAACCCTGGAAACCGCCCGCGCCGACTTTCTCCACGCGCAGAAAGCCTGGGCCGAGCTGCAACCGTTGCTGATCGGGCCGCTGGCCGAGGGCAACCGTTCGTGGCAGGTGCAGTTCTGGCCGGACAAGAAAAACCTCGTCGGTCGTCAGGTCGAGCAACTGGTCGTCGCCCAGCCACAGATCGACGCCGCCGCCCTGGCCAAATCGAGCGTAGTCGTTCAAGGTCTGTCGGCGTACGAGTACATCCTGTTCGACGCCAAGCCTGACGTGGCCAACGCCGAGCAGAAAGCCAAGTACTGCCCACTGCTGATCGCCATTGGCGAACGACAGAAGCAACTGGCCGAAGAGATTCTGCAGGGCTGGAACAACACTGACGGCATGCTCGCGCAGATGACCAAGTTCCCCAACCAGCGCTATGCCGACTCCCACGAAGCGATCGCCGATCTGCTGCGTGTGCAAGTCACTGCACTGGACACTCTGAAGAAAAAACTCGGCACGCCAATGGGCCGCCAGAGCAAAGGCGTGCCTCAACCGTTCCAGGCCGATGCCTGGCGCAGCCAGTCCTCGCTGACCGCACTGGAAGCCAGCCTCGCCGCTGCCAAAACCGTCTGGGAAGGTGTCGATAACAAAGGCCTGCGCAGCCTGCTGCCAAGCGATCAGAAGCCATTGGCCGACAAGATCGACGCAGCCTACGCCGCTTCGCTGAAACTGTTCGACAGCACTCAGCGTTCGCTCGGCGAAATGCTCGAAGACGACGCCGGTCGTCAGCAACTGAACGACATCTACGACAGCCTCAACGTCGTCCATCGCCTGCACGAAGGCGAACTGGCCAAGGCGCTGGGCATCCAACTGGGCTTCAACGCCAACGACGGTGACTGATGAGGGCAAGTGCCATGCTGCGACGTCAGGTTCTGACTTTAGGTAGTGCACTGCTGGGAGCAGTGACGCTGGGCGGCTGGACGCTGTTCAAGCGCAAGGATCAGAGCCCGTTGTTGCTCTCGGCGCGCGATGACACCGACGGCAAGCACTACGCCGTCGGCTATCGGCTGGACGGCACGCGGGTGTTCGCCACCGAAGTCGGCCAACGCTGCCACGACATCATCAACCATCCGACGCAGCCGATTGCACTGTTCGTCGCACGTCGCCCGGGCACCGAGAGTTACCTGATCGACCTGCGCGACGGTAAGTTGCTGCAGACGGTGACCTCGCAGCCGAACCGGCACTTCTACGGCCACGCCGTGGTGCACAAGGACGGCGAATACCTGTACGCCACCGAGAACGACACCACCGATCCTGGCCGTGGTTTGCTCGGTGTGTACAAGTTCGAAGGCGAGCGGCTGGTGCACAGCGGCGAGATTTCCACCCATGGCCTGGGCCCGCATCAGGTGTCGTGGATGCCGGACGGGGAAACCCTTGTGGTGGCCAACGGCGGGATTCGGACCGAAGCGGAAAGCCGCGTCGACATGAACCTCAACGCCATGGAACCGAGTCTGGTGCTGATGCAGCGCGACGGCACCCTGCTGAGCAAGGAAACCCTCGCCCAGCAGATGAACAGCGTACGTCACCTGGGCATCGCCAGCGACGGCACCATCGTCGCCGGTCAGCAATTCATGGGCGCGTCCCACGAGCGTTCCGAACTGCTGGCGATCAAGCGTCCAGGGCAACCGTTCGTGGCGTTCCCGGTGCCGGATCACCAGTTGCAGTCAATGGGGCATTACACCGCCAGCGTCGCCGTACACAGCGAGCTGCGTCTGGTGGCGCTGACGGCGCCGCGTGGCAACCGGTTCTTTATCTGGGATCTGGACAGCGGCGAAGTGCGCCTCGACGCGCCCTTGCCCGATTGCGCCGGTGTCGGCGCGGTGAAGGACGGGTTTGTCGTGACTTCAGGGCAAGGACGTTGCCGCTACTACGATTGCCGCCAGGATGAACTGCTGGCCAAACCGCTGGAGCTGCCGGCGGGGCTCTGGGACAACCATCTGCATTTGATGGCGTGACGCGCCCCCTGTGGCGAGGGGATTTATCCCCTCGCCACAAGGTTCATACCCGACCTTCATGTAAAAACTGCCAGTTGGAATCCCCCCAGCACTCGGAGTAATGTGCCCGCCTGTCTCACCTGATTTATCCAAGGAACTGGAAATATGCTGCGTCGCCGCATGCTGATCATGTTGGGTGTTGTCTTGTTGATCGTCCTGGCTCTGGGCGGGTACAAGGCCTTTTCGATCTACACAATGATCCAGGGCTTTTCCAAGCCGAAACCGCCCATCAGCGTCGCGGTGGCCACGGCTTACGAGCGGCCGTGGCAGATGCGTCTGCCCACGGTCGGCACACTGAAAGCGCTGCAAGGCGTCGAGCTGAGCCTGGAAGTCGCCGGCACCGTCACCGAACTCAAATTCGAATCCGGGCAGAAGGTCAAGGCCGGGCAACCGCTGCTGCAACTCGACAGCGCGGTCGAAACCGCCCTGCTGGAAACCGCCAGGGCCGACCTCGGTCTGGCGCAACTGGACTTCGGCCGCGGCAGCCAACTGGTCGACAGCCGGGCCATCTCCAAAGGCGAGTACGACCGGCTTTCGGCGGTTCTGCAAAAGAACAAGGCCACGGTCAACCAGCTCAATGCCTCCCTGGCGAAAAAACGCATCCTCGCGCCGTTCAGCGGCACCATCGGCATTCGCCAGGTCGACGTCGGCGATTACCTCGCCAGCGGCACCAAAATCGCCACCCTACAGGACCTGAGCAGCCTCTACGCCGACTTCTATGTGCCCGAGCAATCGGTACCGAAACTGGCCATCGGCCAACCGGTGAATATCTCGGCCGCCGCTTACCCCGGCCAGATCTTCCCGGGCAAGATCAGCGCGATCAACCCGATCGTCGAAAGCTCGACGCGTAACATTCTGGTGCGCGCCACTCTGGCCAACCCCGATGGCAAACTGCTGCCGGGCATGTTCGCCAGCCTCGATGTGCTGCTGCCCGATCCGCAGAAGCACATCGTGGTGCCGGAAAGCGCGATCACCTACACCCTCTACGGCAACTCGGTCTACGTGGTCGGCCAGAAGAAAGCCGCAGACGGCAGCGTCGAAAAGGACGACAAGGGCCAACCGGTGCTGATTGCCGAGCGACGCTTCATCGAAACCGGTGAACGCCGCGAGGGCCTGGTGATGATCAACAAGGGCGTGCAGAGCGGCGAACAAGTGGTGACGGCCGGCCAGATCAAACTGGACAACGGCGCCCACATTGCCATCAGCGAAGACAAGACCCTCGGCGAGCAGAACAGTCCGCCTCGCGCCGACTGATCAAGGAATTCCCATGGCTTTTACTGATCCGTTCATCCGCCGCCCGGTGCTCGCCACCGTGGTCAGCCTGTTGATTGTGCTGCTCGGCTTTCAGGCCTGGAGCAAGTTGCCCCTGCGCCAATACCCGCAAATGGAAAACGCCCTGATCACGGTGACCACGGCCTACCCCGGGGCCAACGCCGAAACCATTCAGGGTTACATCACCCAACCGATGCAGCAAAGCCTGGCCAGCGCCGAGGGCATCGACTACATGACGTCGGTCAGCCGGCAGAACTTCTCGGTGATTTCGATCTACGCACGTATCGGCTCCAACACCGATCGCCTCTTTACCGAGTTGCTGGCCAAGGCCAACGAGGTGAAAAACAAACTGCCGCAGGACGCTGAAGACCCGGTGCTGAGCAAGGAGTCCGCCGACGCCTCGGCGCTGATGTACATCAGCTTCTTCAGCAAGGACTTGAGCAACCCGCAGATCACCGACTACCTGTCACGGGTGATCCAGCCGAAACTCGCGACCCTGCCGGGCATGGCCGAAGCAGAGATTCTCGGCAATCAGGTGTTCGCCATGCGCCTGTGGCTCGACCCGGTGAAGCTTGCCGGTTTCGGCCTCAGCGCCAGCGACGTGACCAATGCGGTGCGCCAGTACAACTTCCTCTCCGCCGCCGGCGAGGTGAAAGGCGAGTACGTGGTCACCAGCATCAACGCCAACACCGAACTGAAATCCGCCGAGGCTTTTGCGGCGATTCCGCTCAAGGTCAGTGGCGACAGCCGCGTGCTGCTCGGCGATGTCGCGCGGGTGGAGATGGGCGCGGAAAACTACGACTCGATCAGTTCGTTCGGCGGCACGCCGTCGGTGTACATCGGCATCAAGGCCACGCCCGGCGCCAACCCGCTGGACGTGATCAAGGAAGTGCGCAAGCTGATGCCCGAGCTGGAAGCGCAGCTGCCGCCGAACCTCAAGAGCGAGATTGCCTACGACGCCACCCTGTTCATTCAGGCCTCCATCGACGAGGTAGTGAAAACCCTGTTCGAAGCGGTACTGATCGTGATTGTCGTAGTGTTTCTGTTCCTCGGCGCGTTGCGTTCGGTGGTGATTCCGGTGGTGACCATTCCGTTGTCGATGATCGGCGTGATGTTCTTCATGCAGATGATGGGCTACTCGATGAACCTGCTGACGCTGCTGGCAATGGTGCTGGCCATCGGTCTGGTGGTGGACGATGCGATTGTCGTGGTGGAAAACATCCACCGGCACATCGAGGAAGGCAAGACGCCGTTTGATGCGGCCCTGGAAGGTGCACGGGAAATCGCCATGCCGGTGGTGTCGATGACCATCACCCTGGCCGCGGTGTACGCGCCGATCGGCTTCCTCACCGGCCTGACCGGCGCGCTGTTCAAGGAGTTTGCGCTGACCCTCGCCGGGGCGGTGGTGATCTCCGGGATCGTCGCCCTGACCCTGTCGCCGATGATGTGCGCACTTCTGCTGCGTCACGAAGAAAACCCCAGTGGCCTCGCCCACCGTCTCGACCGCATTTTCGACCGTCTCAAGCGCCGCTATCAAAGCATGCTGCATGGCACGCTGAACACGCGGCCGGTGGTGCTGGTGTTCGCGGTGATCGTGCTGTGCCTGATTCCGGTATTTCTCAAGTTCGCCAAGTCGGAACTGGCGCCGGACGAAGACCAGGGCATCATTTTCATGATGGCCACCGCGCCGCAGCCGACCAACCTCGATTACCTGAGCACCTACACCGACGAGTTCATCAAGATCTTCAAGGAATTCCCCGAGTACTATTCCTCGTTCCAGATCAACGGCTACAACGGCGTGCAGGCGGGCATTGGCGGGTTCCTGCTCAAGCCATGGAACGAACGCAGCCGCACACAGATGCAAATCCTCCCTGAGGTGCAGGGCAAACTGGAAGGCATCCCGGGCCTGCAGATTTTCGGCTTCAACCTGCCCTCCCTGCCTGGCACCGGTGAAGGCTTGCCGTTCGAGTTTGTGGTCAACACCGCCAACGACTACGAATTGCTGCTGCAAGTGGCCGACCGGATCAAGAAGCGCGCGATGGAGTCGGGCAAGTTCGCCTTCGTCGACCTCGATCTGGCGTTCGACAAACCCGAGGTGGTGGTCGATATCGACCGCGCCAAAGCCGCGCAAATGGGCGTGTCGATGCAGGATCTGGGGGGCACGCTGGCCACGTTGCTGGGTGAAGCGGAAATCAACCGGTTCACCATCGAGGGGCGCAGTTACAAGGTCATTGCTCAGGTTGAACGCCCCTTCCGCGACAACCCGGACTGGCTGAACAATTACTACGTGAAAAACACCCAGGGCGAGTTACTGCCGCTGTCGACTCTGATCAAGGTCAGCGACCGCGCACGACCGCGCCAGCTCAATCAGTTCCAGCAACTCAATGCGGCGAAGATCTCCGGTTTTCCGTTGGTGAGCATGGGTGAAGCCATCGACACCGTTCTGCAGATCGCCCGGGAAGAAGCGCCGGCCGGTTTTGCCTTCGACTATGGCGGCGCGTCACGCCAGTTCGTTCAGGAAGGCAGCGCGTTGTGGGTGACGTTTGCACTCGCGCTGGCGATCATTTTTCTGGTGCTGGCGGCGCAGTTCGAGAGTTTCCGCGATCCACTGGTGATTCTGGTGACGGTGCCGTTGTCGATCTGCGGGGCGCTGATTCCGCTGTTCCTTGGCTGGTCGAGCATGAACATCTACACCCAGGTCGGGCTGGTGACGCTGATCGGCCTGATCAGTAAACACGGCATCCTGATCGTCGAATTCGCCAACCAGTTGCGCAAGGACAAAGGCCTGACAGTGCGTGAAGCCGTTGAGGAAGCGGCAGCGATTCGTTTACGGCCGGTATTGATGACCACTGCAGCGATGGTGTTTGGCATGGTGCCGTTGATTCTCGCCACCGGTGCCGGCGCGGTCAGCCGCTTTGATATCGGCATGGTGATTGCCACGGGGATGTCGATCGGCACGTTATTTACGCTGTTCGTCTTGCCATGCGTTTACACCCTGCTGGCGAAACCCGATCCCACACCAACCGCATAACCCCCTGTAGGAGTGAGCCTGCTCGCGATAGCGGTCTGTCAGTTAATAATGATTTGAATGACACACCGCTATCGCGAGCAGGCTCACTCCTACAAGGGATCTGTGTCGTGTCGGGCATAAAAAAAGGCCTCGCATGTGCGAGGCCTTTCAGGTGGGCTTCAATCGGTTCAACTCTGCGGCCTCATTCCTTGGGAAAGTCCGAACATGAACAACAACAAGTCATGGTCGGGTTTGGTCGCCACGGAGGCTTTGGCCTCCCGTGGGATTGAACAATGGGCGTCGCTGGTGGACGCTCCAATGACCTGCATGCGTGGCTGCTCCCAGGCAGCCACCGCCAGTGATGCAACTGCCAAGGCTCCAACCAAAAACAAACCTCGTGCAATTTCGAGTTTCATCGCTATAAACCTTTGATAGCGCTGCCAAACGCCGTCTCATAAAAGTAGACGAGTTTTTTCCAGTCCGCGTCGCGGAACGACGAGTGGCGGCGTAATTGCTTCATGTCGTGAGAGGCAGCGCGATAGGCAGTCAGACGCTGGCGACATTTCTCCAGGTCGATCAGGGCTACTTCAACCTTGGCCGATTCGCCTTCGCCGGTGACCCGCACGAACACATGTTTGATGTAGATGCAGCTGTGCTGCCAACGGCCCTTGTGCATGCGCGCCAGATTCTCGGCGAGGTCCTTGAGCACACGCTCATAAACGACGTCGCCGCACTGATCACGCCCGCCGGCAGAAGCCAGCCAGTGTTCCAGCTCCTGGAAACCGTCCAGGGACTTGGTCACCAGCAACGCACGCCACTTGTGCTGCGGGTCGGGCTGGGTACCACAGAAAACGATTTGCGGCACGCGCACGCCAAGCTTGCTCACGCCGGTCAGGGCATCCAGCTCACGCAATACCGTCGGCCGTCCGAACGGGTGCAACCAACTGCGATAGATATGACCGGTCTGGCGCTTGGCATACAGCAGTTGACCATCGCGTCCAACGACCCGCTGGACTCCACTTTCGCCACCGCGCCGCACGTTGGGTTCTTCCACCCACTCACCGCGCTGGTTCCAGTAAAAGTCAAAGCGATCTTGCGGAGCGACGTCCGTTTCTGCTGCAAATTGCACTGCCATCCTGCTACCTCTTGCGTAATACATAAACTCGCCACATGGCGTAGAGCGGAATAAAGTCCAGTTGTTCCTGAATTCGAAACCCTGCTTCCTCGAATTCCTTTTCGACCGTAGCGGCCGGTAACACAAAGCGATTCTGGTATTGCCGTTTGTCACGCTTCTGCTCGGCGCGTTGACGCTTCCACGCCTTGAAATTGCCGTCGACCCACAGCGAAACAATCACGCTGTCGCGGGTCACGCGCTCAAATTCACGCAGAATCGTGCGCCGATGCTCGGCCTCACCGATGTGATGCAGCAGTCGCATGCAAAAAATGCTGTCGACGGCGTTATCCGGCAAGGCGATGTCGAACGCAGACGTGTGCAAGGGTTGTACCCGTTTCACCACGTCAGCCGGTTGCGACGCCATGGCCGTCTTGATCATCGACTCGGAATTGTCCGCGCCGATGATCACCCGATTGGTTTTTTCACCCAGCAATGGCCAGAAACGCCCCGCCCCACAAGGCAGGTCCAGCACCAGTCCTGGCTCGCCGACCAACGCCAGCGCCTTGCGGGCCAACTGTTCGTCACGCCAGTGAGAAAGACGACGACCAAGGCTTTCCTTGTGCTTGCGCAGATATTTCTGGGCATGCTGATCGTCATACTTTTCGGAAAAATCGAGCTTGATCGGGCCGGCCATCACCAGGACTCCTGAGTTACTGATGCCACCACCATAGGCAGCGGCGTGTCAGCGTCAGGTCATCCCTTTGTGAAAAAAACGTCGGGTCTACCGGCAAAGTATTACAGAGTTATACAGGATTTAGACAGCTTCGAGGGAGTAGCCTGGAGCCACTACGTGCGTCAAGGCGCCCCAAGATCCACCTCGAAGCGGCAGCCATTGGGCGTCATCGTGCTCAAATTGACCGTCCAGCCCTGGTTTTCACAGATCCGCTGCACCAGCGACAGGCCGAGCCCAAGGCCTTCACCACGGTTTTCCGTGCCACGCACGAAAGGCTGGAACATGGCTTCGCGTTTTTCTTCCGGAATGCCCACACCGGAGTCTTCCACCACAAACCCGTTGGCGGTAAGGGTCAGGCGAATAAAGCCCTGGTCGGTGTAATGGCAGGCGTTGCGCAACAGGTTGCCCATCACCGCGGTCAGCAACGTTGCGTTGTAACAAGTGTCCGGCGGATTGCCGGGTTCGAACTGCAACCTCAGCCCCTTGCTTTCAATCGGCTCGCGCCATACACACAACAGGCTGTCAGCCACTTGCGTAATATTCTGCTGCAGCGCCACCCCGGCGTTTTCGCGCTGGGCACGGGCGAGCATCAGGAAGGTCTGCACCAACTCGCGCATTTCCTCGCTGGCCCGGGCGATACGTTCCACCTGAGAACGACCGCGTTGATCAATGGCCGGATTCTCCAGCAGCAGTTCGCAAGAGCTGGCCAGCACCATCAAGGGGGTGCGCAGTTCGTGACTGACATCGCTGGTGAATAATCTTTCACGGGTCAGGGCCTGACGCAGGCGACCGAGGGTGGCGTCGAACGCCACCGCCAGTTCGCCGACTTCGTCAGCCGCGTAGTCGGGTGCGAGCGGCGGCGCCAGCCCGAGCAACTGATCGCGGTGGCGAACCTGACGCGCCAGACGCACCACCGGCGCCATCACTTTGCGCGCAAGCACCCAGCCGAGGAATACCGCCAACGCCAGACTGAGCACAAAGCCCACCAGCACGACGGCAAACAGCACACGCTCGCGCTCTTCGAAATCGCTCTGATCCTGCAGCAGCACATATCGCCGGCCGTCGACGATTTCGACCATGGCGTGATACGACAACTGTTCGCGGAAGACTTCATGGAAGCCCGCATCCAGGTGACGCAAATCCTTGGGTAACTCGAAATCACCTGGCCCGCCGCTGAAATAGAACAACTGGTCCGGCTCGGGCCGATGGCTCCAGTCCGAGACGTTGTCCATCAGCAACAGGCGCTGCAGATCGCCACCCAACCCTGCCGAAATCAGTTTCTCCTCCACCAGATGCACCGTCGCCACGATGCCCATGGCAAAGGCGCCGGCTACCAGCGCGCTCATCAACGCAAAGGCAATGATGATCCGCTGGGAAAGGCTTTGCTTAAACTCCATCACGCCCCTCGGCCAAGCGGTAACCCACGCCGTGCACGGTATGCAGCAATGGTTTTTCGAACGGTTTGTCGATCACCTGACGCAATTGGTGGACGTGGCTGCGCAGGCTGTCGCTGTCCGGGCAATCATCGCCCCACAGCGCTTCTTCGAGAATTTCCCGCCGCAGCACGTGCGGGCTCTTCTGCATCAACACCGCCAGCAACTTGAGGCCGACCGGGTTGAGCTTGAGCAGTTTGCCTTCGCGGGTCACTTCCAGGGTGTCCAGGTCGTAGTTCAGATCGCCGACCTGCAACGCCCGGCGACCACCGCCCTGGGTGCGGCGCATCACCGCCTCGACCCGTGCCGCCAGTTCGGACAGGGCGAACGGTTTGACCAGGTAATCGTCGGCGCCGGACTTGAAACCCTGCAAGCGGTCGTCGAGTTGATCGCGAGCGGTGAGCATGATCACCGGCGTGTCACGACGGGCGTCTTCACGCAGGCGCTTGCACAGGGTGTAGCCATCAATGCCCGGCAGCATGATATCGAGCACGATCAGGTCGTAATGTTCGGTGGCTGCCAGATGCAGGCCCGACAGACCGTCCTGGGCACAATCGACTGTGTAGCCTTTGAGCCCCAGATAATCGGCCAGATTGGCCAGGATGTCGCGGTTGTCTTCGACCAATAGAATTCGCATGGGCACCTCCTCCGTACACAGTAACGGCCGTCATGGCCCGCGCAGCTTAAGGCCAGATTCTCCACAGAGCTAGGGTTGAGCGTTTCGCGACTCAACTCTCTCGAGCATATTCAAGTCTTAACAAATTTTTCACTACAGGTTCACAACCTGCCGACGGTGGCGCCACGACACTCCCGCGCCATCGTAAAAGGAAGCGGACTATGGATTTTTTCAAGACGGCGCCCCTGCGCCTTCTGCTGTTGATTACCGGCGCCTGGCTGCTGGTATTTTTCCTGACCCGGACCATGCTGCTCCTGACTCATCTGGATGAGGCCGGTGGCGTTGCCCTCTCGGTGTTCGGCATTGGCTTGCTGTATGACCTGGGCTTCCTTGCCTATGCGGCGTTGCCGTTGGGCCTGTATCTGTTGCTGTGCCCGCCGGCCTTGTGGCGCCGCCGCGGTCATCGCTGGTTCCTGCGAGGGCTGCTGACCGTCAGCCTGTTCGTCATGCTGTTCGTGTCGGTGGCCGAATGGCTATTCTGGGACGAGTTCGGCGTGCGCTTCAACTTCATCGCCGTGGACTACCTGGTGTACTCCGATGAAGTGCTGAACAACGTGTTGGAGTCGTACCCGATCGGCATCCTGCTGAGCATTCTGGCGCTGCTGGCCATTAGCATCAGCTTCGCGTTGCGCAAGCCGTTCAATGCGGCGCTGAATGCGCCACTGCCGCCGTTGCGCAAACGCCTGCTCAATGCGCTGGCGCTGCTGCTGGTGACCGGTCTCAGCCTGCAACTGCTCAGCCAGGACGCACCGCGCGCCCAGGGCGGCAATGCCTACCAGAACGAACTGGCGAGCAACGGCCCCTATCAGTTCTTCGCGGCCTTTCGTAACAACGAGCTGGATTACAGCCAGTTCTACAACAGCCGCTCGTCAGAAGAGGTGGCCCGGCAGATTCGCGCCGAACTGAACGAGCCCAACGCCCGCTTCATCGGTCAGGATCCGCAGGATATTCGCCGGGTAATCGACAACCCGGGCATTGCACGCACGCCCAACATCGTGCTGGTGACCATCGAAAGCCTCAGCGCCAAGTATCTGGGCAGCAACGGTGACAAGCGCGACCTGACGCCGCACCTCGATGCGCTGCGCAAACAGAGCCTGTATTTCAATAATTTCTACGCCACCGGCACCCGCACCGACCGCGGCCTGGAAGCCATCACCCTGGCCATTCCACCGACGCCGGGCCGCTCGATCGTCAAACGCATCGGCCGCGAAAGCGGGTTCGCCAGCCTGGGTCAGCAATTGAGTGCGGTAGGCTATGACAGCGTATTCGTCTACGGCGGGCGCGGTTACTTCGACAACATGAACGCGTTCTTCAGCGGTAACGGTTATCGCGTGGTCGATCAGAGCAGCGTCGATGAGGCCCAAATCCACTTCAAGAACGCCTGGGGCATGGCCGACGAGGACCTGTACACGCAAACCCTGAAACTGGCCGATGCCGATTTCGCCAAGGGCCAGCCGTTTCTGTTGCAGTTGATGACCACCTCCAACCATCGCCCGTACACCTACCCGGACAACCGCATCGACATCAAGTCCGGCAACGGTCGCGACGGCGCGGTGAAGTACACCGACTACGCCATCGGCCAGTTCCTTGAGCAGGCGCGCCAGAAACCGTGGTTCGACAACACGATCTTCATCTTCGTCGCCGACCACACCGCCGGTAGCGCCGGCAAGGAAGACCTGCCGATCGCCAACTATCAGATTCCGCTGTTCATTTATGCGCCGAAGCTGATCGAACCACGCGAAAACGCTCAACTGGCCAGCCAGATCGACCTCGCGCCGACCCTGCTGGGCTTGCTGAACATGGATTACCAGTCGACGTTCTTCGGGCGCAACCTGCTGCAGGAAAACCCGTTGCCGCCACGGGTGGTGGTTGGCAACTACCAGCATCTGGGGCTGTTCGACGGCAAGGATCTGGCCATTCTCAGCCCGCGCCAGGGCTTGCGCCGACACGACGATGCGCTGACTGAGAGCCGTGAATCCCGGGCGATCAGTGATGACCCGCTGATCAGCCGCGCCATCAGCTACTACCAAACCGCCAGTTATGGTTTCAAACATCAGTTGCTTGGCTGGAAAGCACCCAAGGAGGGTGCGCCACAAGTCAGCGAACGTTAATCGAAGCGCCCCGGGCCGAGGCACCGGGGCGTTTTCTTTTGCTCAGGATCCAACATGCCATCAAACGTTGTGCGCCCCACCCCTCGCCCGTTGCTGGCCCGGTGGTCATGCGGCGACCGGTTTCACCCTGTTTGCGCTGTTCTTTGTGCTGCGTGACCGACGCCCATGTCTGGCCCGACAGGCGTTCATCTTTGCCTTTGCCCTGGGCTCGGTGTTCTCGATCAGCCGGATGATGCAGGGTGCGCACTTCTTTTCGCATAACGTGTGGACGGCGATTTTCTGTTGGCTGATTTGCCTGGGGTCGTATTACTGGGTGCTGTATCGCCCGGCGGTGAAGGCTGAAGCCGTCGTCAAGGCACAACCGGTCAGCGCCTGATCTGACGCTATCGCTGGCAAGCCAGCTCCCACAATGTCCAAGGTGAAACACGTATTGGGTGAACACCATAGATCCTTGTGGGAGCTGGCTTGCCAGCGATGGCCGCACCTCGGTCTCAAGCCAACACTAAATCGAAGGCAATAAAAAACCCCGCTGGCTTTCGCCAGCGGGGTTTTGCGTTACAGGGGTAAGGCTGGCTTACATCATGCCGCCCATGCCACCCATGCCGCCCATGTCTGGCATACCGCCGCCAGCCGAGCCTTCTTTCTTCGGTGCATCAGCAACAGCGGCTTCGGTGGTCAGGATCAGACCGCCGATCGAGGCTGCAGCTTGCAGAGCGGAACGGGTTACCTTGGTTGGGTCCAGGATGCCCATTTCGATCATGTCGCCGTATTCGCCGGAAGCAGCGTTGTAACCGAAGTTACCTTTGCCGTTCTTCACTTCGTTGACGACTACGCTTGGCTCGTCACCGGAGTTGGCAGCGATCTGACGCAGCGGCGCTTCAACAGCGCGACGCAGCACAGCGATACCGACGTTCTGGTCAGCGTTGTCGCCGGTCAGTTCGGTCAGGGCTTCCAGAGCGCGGATCAGCGCAACGCCACCGCCAGGTACCACGCCTTCTTCAACGGCTGCACGGGTTGCGTGCAGGGCGTCTTCAACGCGGGCTTTCTTCTCTTTCATTTCAACTTCGGAACCAGCGCCAACCTTGATCACCGCAACGCCGCCCGACAGCTTGGCCAGACGCTCTTGCAGTTTTTCACGGTCGTAGTCCGAGGAAGTTTCAGCAACCTGAGCACGGATCTGAGCGATACGCGCCTGGATGTCGCCTTCAACGCCAGCACCGTCAACGATGATGGTGTTTTCCTTGGACAGGGTGACACGCTTGGCGTTACCCAGGTGCTCCAGAGTGGTGCTTTCCAGGCTCAGGCCGATTTCTTCGGAGATCACGGTACCGCCGGTCAGAACGGCGATGTCCTGCAGCATGGCCTTGCGACGGTCGCCGAAGCCTGGAGCCTTGACGGCTGCGACTTTAACGATGCCACGCATGTTGTTCACAACCAGCGTCGCCAGGGCTTCGCCTTCAACGTCTTCAGCCACGATCAGCAGTGGGCGGCCGGCTTTGGCAACGGCTTCCAGCACTGGCAGCATTTCGCGGATGTTCGAGATCTTCTTGTCGACCAGCAGGATCAGCGGGCCGTCGAGCTCGGCCACCATGGTGTCCGGCTTGTTGACGAAGTACGGGGACAGGTAGCCACGGTCGAACTGCATGCCTTCTACAACCGACAGTTCGTTTTCCAGGCCCGAGCCTTCTTCAACGGTGATCACGCCTTCTTTACCGACTTTTTCCATGGCTTCGGCAATGATGTCGCCGATGGAGTTGTCGGAGTTGGCGGAGATGGTGCCGACCTGAGCGATCGCCTTGGTGTCAGCGCATGGCTTGGACAGGGCTTTCAGCTCTTTGACGATCGCGATGGTCGCTTTGTCGATACCGCGCTTGAGGTCCATCGGGTTCATGCCGGCAGCGACGGCTTTCAGGCCTTCGTTGACGATCGACTGAGCCAGAACGGTAGCGGTGGTAGTACCGTCACCGGCGTCATCGTTGGCACGGGAGGCAACGTCTTTGACCAGCTGCGCGCCCATGTTTTCGAAGCGATCTTCGAGCTCGATTTCCTTGGCAACGGAAACGCCGTCCTTGGTGATGGTCGGAGCGCCGAAGCTCTTCTCGAGGATCACGTTACGGCCTTTCGGGCCCAGGGTCGCTTTTACCGCGTCAGCCAGAACGTTGACGCCTTTGAGCATCTTGGAGCGGGCGGCATCGCCGAATTTAACTTCTTTAGCAGCCATGATCGATATTCCTTAAATACTTTGTAGTAGCGGGAAAATGAGCGGGGAAATCAGCCTTCCAGTACAGCGAGAATCTCGTTCTCAGCCATTACCAGCAGGTCTTCGCCGTCGACTTTCACAGTGTTGCTGCCGGAGTAAGGACCGAACACAACCTTGTCACCGACTTTAACGGCCAGCGCACGCACTTCACCGTTTTCCAGAGTCTTGCCTGGGCCTGCAGCGACAATCACACCGTGGTTGGCTTTTTCAGCAGCCGAACCTGGCAGGACGATACCGCCAGCGGTTTTCTTTTCTTCTTCGCTGCGACGGATAACGACGCGGTCATGCAGAGGACGAAGCTTCATTGTCGATCTCTCCTAATTGTGGTTTTCATCGGCCGGTGTAGTCCCGGCGGGTTTAACAAATCCGGCCTGCGCCGGTTGCGATTCGTCGAGCGAACCGCGGAAGTCTGTCCGACTCAATGCCGGAAACCTTTCGGTGACCGATACATAAGGGCGCATAAGGTTATTACAAGGGCGGGGTCAGAATTTTTTTCACGATCAGACCCCATAAACGAACACGGCACCCGAAGGTGCCGTGTCGATGCAGACGTTACTTGCTGTCGCGGTGTTCGTACTCGCCTTCGATGACATTCGGCTCACGCCCCAGCGGCTCGCGTGGAGCAGGCCCGCCACGGGGTTGCAGGTCATCGGCAAAGGCACGCTGGCGCATGGCCTGGTCTTCGGCGCGTTGACGCATTTTGTTCGCCAGCAGACGACGGGTGAACGGCAGCAGCATCACCAGACCGACCACGTCGCTGATGAAGCCCGGCAGGATCAACAGGCCACCGGCCAGGGCGAGCATCAGGCCTTCGAGCATGGTTTGCGCAGGCAGTTCGCCGCGGTTCAGGCTTTCACGGGCACGCAGGGCGGTGGCCAGACCGGCGATACGCAGCACGAACACGCCGAACATCGAGCCAAGAATGATCAGCAGCAGGGCCGGGAAAAACCCGATAGCCCCTGCCACTTTGACGAATACGAACAGCTCCAGCACCGGAAACAGCAGAAAGAGCAACAAAAAAGGGCGCATCAAAGATTCCTCAACGCAAGAAATGCCTTGCAGTAAGCCTTAGATGACGTCGCCCTTTCGTGAATTCAAGCATCGGCCTCAGCATTTTTTGGCCAGACCTCGGCGTGAGCCAGAGAAACCAAGGCCTCGCGCACTTGTATCGGCGTGTGACAAGGCGCTTGAAACGGCAACCAGTGCAGCGCCTGACCGATGCGCAAGTGCATGCCTTCGCTGTCGATCCCGGCCAGTTGCGCCGGCACCGTCTGCGGCAGGCCGGCGAGCTCCACGTAGTGGGCGATGGCCTTGGCGTGATCGCTGTTCATGTGCTCGACCATGCTGATTTCAGCCTTGCCGGCGAAGGGGTTGGCCAGCGTCAGTTGCTCGACCCAGTGGATCGCGCCGAAACCGCCAATGTAGCGATGACGCACAGGATTAAGCACCCAGAAGTCGAAATCGTGGGCCTTGTGGTAGTTCTGCGAATCGGGGAAGTAGCGGTAGTAACGCTCGGCGGCGGCTTCGATGGCGGCTGGCTCTTCGAGCTTTTGCGCCTCGGCCAGATAGGTCAGGCGACCGACGGCCTGCACGTCGTCGGCCTCACGCTCGCCCACCAGCAACGAGCATTTCGGGTCTTTTTGCAGGTTGTGGGTGTGCTGGGCGATGCGGCTGATCAGGATCAGCGGGCGACCCTGTTCATCCAGGCAATAGGGAACCACGGAGCCGAACGGGAAACCGGGCATTGATTTGGAGTGGGTGGACAATACGCCACGGTATTCCTTGAGAAGCAATTCTCGGGCATTCTTGGCCGCTTCAACGCTCAATTTATGACTCCTTATATATAATCCGTCGAAAAAACGGACAGGCGCCCGGAGATAAGTCCCGGTCACGCCATCGGGCTATGCTCATGTGCAACCGGCCACGGCCGGTACAGATCGAGCGGCGCCAAATAATAAAAACCACTCAGACCGGCATCGGGGCATGCGCATGCAACTCAACGACAAAGTAATCATTATCACCGGCGGTTGCCAGGGTTTGGGCCGTTCCATGGCCGAGTATTTCGCCGCCAAGGGCGCGAAGCTCGCACTGGTCGATTTGAACCAGGAAAAACTCGATGCTGCGGTCGCGGCCTGCAAGGCCAAGGGCGTCGAGGCCCGCAGCTATCTGTGCAACGTGGCCAATGAAGAACAGGTCGAGCACATGGTCGCGCAAGTGGCCGCCGATTTCGGTGCAATCCACGGCCTGATCAACAACGCCGGGATCCTCCGTGACGGCCTGCTGCTCAAGGTCAAGGACGGCGAAATGACCAAGATGAGCCTGGCCCAGTGGCAGGCAGTGATCGACGTCAACCTGACCGGCGTGTTCCTGTGCACCCGTGAAGTCGCGGCGAAAATGGTCGAGCTGAAGAACAGTGGCGCGATCATCAACATCTCGTCGATTTCGCGCGCCGGCAACGTCGGCCAGACCAACTATTCCGCTGCCAAGGCCGGCGTGGCAGCAGCCACCGTGACCTGGGCCAAGGAACTGGCGCGTTACGGCATTCGCGTCGCGGGCATTGCCCCCGGCTTCATCGAAACCGAGATGACCCTGGGCATGAAGCCGGAAGCGCTGGAGAAAATGACTTCGGGGATTCCGCTCAAGCGCATGGGCAAACCGGAAGAGATCGCCCATTCGGCGGCGTACATCTTCGAGAACGACTACTACACCGGACGGATTCTGGAGATGGATGGCGGCTTGCGCATCTAACCGCCCAACACAAAAACCAGTGTGGGAGCGAGCCTGCTCGCGAATGCGGTGGTTCAGTCAACCTATTCGTTGAATGTGAATCCGCTATCGCTGGCAGGCCAGCTCCCACAGTTGATCGTGTTTCAGGCCATCAGTCGTCGCTGATGGTGATGTTCGGCATCGCCGGTGTCGCCGCTTCCTGCAACACAATCCGCGCACCGACGTGGCGGGCCAGTTCCTGATAGACCATGGCGATCTGGCTGTCCGGCTCGGCGATCACCGTCGGCTTGCCGCCATCGGCCTGCTCGCGGATCAGCATCGACAGCGGCAGCGAGGCCAGCAGCTCGACGCCGTATTGACTCGCCAGCTTCTCACCGCCGCCCTCACCGAACAGATGCTCGGCATGCCCGCAGTTCGAGCAGATGTGCACCGCCATGTTTTCCACCACGCCCAGCACCGGAATGTTGACCTTGCGGAACATTTCCACGCCTTTGCGCGCGTCGAGCAGTGCCAGATCCTGTGGCGTGGTGACAATCACCGCGCCAGCCACCGGGACCTTCTGCGCCAGGGTCAACTGGATGTCGCCGGTGCCTGGCGGCATGTCGATGACCAGATAATCCAGATCGCCCCACGCGGTTTGCGTGACCAGTTGCAGCAGTGCGCCGGAGACCATCGGCCCACGCCAGACCATCGGCGTGTTGTCGTCGGTCAGGAACGCCATCGACATGACTTCGACACCGTGGGCCTTGAGCGGCACGAACCACTTCTGATCCTTGATTTCAGGACGGGTGCGCTCGGGGATGCCAAACATGATCCCTTGGCTCGGGCCATAGATGTCGGCGTCGAGAATCCCGACCTTGGCGCCTTCGCGGGCCAGTGCCAGCGCAAGGTTGGCAGCGGTGGTCGACTTGCCCACGCCGCCCTTGCCGGAGGCCACGGCGACGACGTTCTTGACATTGGCCAGCCCCGGAATCTGCGCCTGGGCCTTGTGCGCGGCGATCACACTGTTGACCTCGACCTTGGCCGAGACGACGCCGTCGAGGTTTTCGATGGCCAGTTGCAGCATTTGCGCCCAGCCACTTTTGAACAGACCGGCGGCATAGCCGATTTCCAGCTCAACCCTGACGCGCTCGCCATCAATCTCGATGTGCTTCACGCAACCGGCGCTGACCGGGTCCTGGTTCAGGTAAGGGTCGGTGTATTGGCTGAGGACGGCTTCCACCGCTGCGCGAGTGACGGCACTCATGGGCAACTCCGATAACAAGACTGGGAATAGATGGCGGGTATCCTACCCTGCGGGTTCGTTTCTGGTCAGGCGATTTATAGCCAGACGCATTACTTGAGCCGGAAAGCACTGTAGTCAGGGGATTTATCCCCCGACCGGTTGCGCAGCAGTCGTGAAACCATTGAACGCGGTTTACCTGATTGACCGAGTTGTCTGGTTTCGGGGTGGCTTCGCCACCCATCGGGGATAAATCCCCTCGCCACAGCGCCCCACTGCCATCAAAAGGTTTCATAGGCTGGGATTAACTGATTGGTGTATCCGTAAACAGGCGCACAGGGTGAAAAATATGCGCCAGCGCTTTATAGTGGCCGACCTCCGTTTCATCAAGTAGCGAAGCCCCACATGTCCGAACCACGCAAGATCCTCGTCACCAGCGCCCTGCCCTACGCCAACGGTTCGATCCACCTTGGCCATATGCTGGAATATATCCAGACCGATATGTGGGTGCGCTTCCAGAAGCATCGCGGCAATCAATGCATTTATGTCTGCGCCGACGACGCCCACGGTTCGGCGATCATGCTGCGCGCGGAAAAGGAAGGCATCACCCCGGAACAACTGATCGCCAACGTGCAGGCTGAACACAGCGCCGACTTTGCCGAGTTCCTGGTCGACTTCGACAACTTCCACTCCACTCACGCCGAAGAAAACCGTGAGCTGTCGAGCCAGATCTACCTGAAACTGCGTGACGCCGGGCACATCGCCCAACGTTCGATCACCCAGTATTTCGACCCGGAAAAGAAAATGTTCCTGGCCGACCGCTTCATCAAGGGCACCTGCCCGAAATGCGGCACCGAAGACCAGTACGGCGACAACTGCGAAAAATGCGGTGCGACCTACGCCCCGACTGACCTGAAGGATCCGAAGTCGGCGATATCCGGCGCCACCCCGGTGCTCAAGGATTCCCAGCACTTCTTCTTCAAACTGCCAGACTTCCAGCAGATGCTGCAGACCTGGACGCGCAGCGGCACCCTGCAGGACGCCGTCGCCAACAAGATCGCCGAATGGCTGGACGCCGGCCTGCAACAGTGGGACATCTCCCGCGATGCGCCGTACTTCGGTTTCGAGATCCCCGACGAGCCGGGCAAGTACTTCTACGTGTGGCTGGACGCGCCGATCGGCTACATGGCGAGCTTCAAGAACCTCTGCAACCGTACGCCTGAGCTGGACTTCGACGCGTTCTGGGGCAAGGACTCCACCGCCGAGCTCTACCACTTCATCGGCAAGGACATCGTCAACTTCCACGCGCTGTTCTGGCCCGCCATGCTCGAAGGCGCCGGTTTCCGTAAACCGACCGGGATCAACGTGCACGGCTACCTGACCGTCAACGGCCAGAAGATGTCCAAGTCCCGCGGCACCTTCATCAAGGCCCGGACCTACCTGGATCACCTGTCGCCGGAATACCTGCGCTACTACTACGCGGCCAAACTGGGCCGTGGCGTCGATGACCTCGACCTGAACCTCGAAGACTTCGTGCAGAAGGTCAACTCCGACCTGGTCGGCAAAGTGGTCAACATCGCCAGCCGTTGCGCCGGTTTCATCCATAAAGGCAACGGCGGCCTGCTGGTCGACAACAATGCCGCGCCAGAGCTGACCGAGGCGTTCCTCGCTGCTGCGCCAAGCATTGCCGACGCCTATGAAGCCCGCGACTTCGCCCGCGCCATGCGTGAAACCATGGCCCTGGCCGACCGCGCCAACGCGTGGATCGCCGACAAGGCCCCGTGGTCGCTGAACAAGCAGGAAGGCAAACAGGATGAAGTCCAGGCGATCTGCGCCACCGGCATCAACCTGTTCCGCCAACTGGTGATCTTCCTCAAACCGGTGCTGCCGCTGCTGGCCGCCGATGCCGAGGCGTTCCTCAACGTCGCCCCGCTGACCTGGAACGACCACACCACCCTGCTGGCCAATCATCAGCTGAACGAATTCAAGCCGTTGATGACCCGCATCGACCCGGTAAAAGTACAAGCCATGACCGACGCCTCGAAAGAGGACCTGACCGCCAGCCAGACCGACACCGGTGCCGCCGCATCGGCGGGCAACGGCGAGCTGGCCAAGGATCCGCTGTCGCCGGAAATCGACTTCGACACTTTTGCCGCCGTAGACCTGCGCGTCGCCCTGATCGTCAAGGCTGAACACGTCGAAGGCGCGGACAAGCTGCTGCGCCTGACGCTGGACATCGGCGACGAGCAGCGCAACGTGTTCTCCGGAATCAAGAGCGCCTACCCGGACCCGTCGAAACTCGACGGTCGCCTGACCATGATGATCGCCAACCTCAAGCCACGGAAAATGAAGTTCGGCATCTCCGAAGGCATGGTGATGGCAGCCGGTCCCGGCGGTGAAGAAATCTATCTGCTGAGCCCGGACAGCGGCGCCAAGCCGGGTCAACGCATCAAGTAAGGCCCAGCGGTAAAACGATCCCACAGGCATGTTCTGCAAGCCTGTGGGATTTTTCATATCTGGCCCACCCTTCGCGGGTGCCGGATAATGCCTAACCTTAAGTGACACCCGCCCGTTGCTGCCGGCAGAACCATGACCGAACTTGCGCTTACGCTGATCAGTGCCGCCCTGCTCAACAACTTCGTGTTGCACTGGCCGCTGGGCGTCGATCCGTTGCTGGCGGGCAGTCGGCGCCAGCTGCATGCGCTAGGGCTGGCGACGTTCTGCCTGATGCTGAGCGCCGGCGTCATCGGTTACGGGATCTGGCACTGGCTGCTGGTGCCGCTGCAACTGCAGGCCCTGCACCTGTTCGTGTGCTTGCCGCTCAGCGTGCTGCTGATCGCACCGCTGCTGAAACTGTTGGCGCGTGCGCTGCCCGACTGGCCGTTCGACGGACTCTGGCCGTTGTTGCTGGGCAATGCCGGCGTGCTCGGGCTGGCCTTGCTCAATGCGCAACAGGATCGCGGCCTGCTGCAGGCAACGGCGCTGAGCCTTGGCGCCGGGTTGGGTTTCTGGCTGGTGCTGAGTCTGTTCAGCGACTTGCGTGAACGCACCGCCGACAACGACATTCCCCTGCCCTTTCGCGGCCTGCCGATCGACCTGATCGGCGCCGGATTGATCGCAGTGATTTTTCTCGGATTCAGTGGACTGATTAAAACATGAGTCTGATTCAACTCATTGATGCCCTCCTGCCGCAGACCCAGTGCGGCAAATGCGGCCACCCCGGCTGCAAGCCCTATGCGCAAGGCATCGTCGAGGGCGAACCGATCAACAAGTGTCCACCGGGCGGCGACGAAACCATCGCGGCGCTGGCCGAACTGCTGAAGGTGCCGGCGCTGGAGCTGGACGTCAGCCGTGGTTCGGCACCGCCCCAAGTGGCGTTCATCCGCGAGGCCGAGTGCATCGGCTGCACCAAGTGCATTCAGGCCTGCCCGATCGACGCCATCGTCGGCGCCGCGAAACTGATGCACACCGTGCTGATCGACGAATGCACCGGTTGCGACCTGTGCGTGGCGCCGTGCCCGGTGGATTGCATCGAAATGCATCCGCTGCCGCCAGGCACGCTGCCGGTGGTGGGCGGCCTGGCCCTCAGCCTGGAAGAACAACGCGCACGCGCGGCCAAACGCGATCATGCGCGCCAGCGTTTCGAACGACGCAACGCCCGCCTGCAACGCGAAGAACAACAGAAACAGGCTGAACGCGAGGCCCGTGCACAACGGGCGACGCAACCGGCGGTGACTACCCTCGATCCGGTGCAGGCGGCTCTGGAACGGGTGCGCGCGCAAAAAGCCGCGACCGCCGACGCTGCGCTGAAAAAAGCCAAGATCGACGTCGCCATGAGCCGCGCGCAATTGCACAAATCGCTGAAAGCCTTCGGCCATCCACCGACGTTCGAGCAGCAGTCACAACTGATCGTGTTGCAACAGCAATTCGAAGCCGCCGAGCAGGCGCTGGCGAAACTCGAAAGCAACGCTCCCGGCGCTCCAACAGCGGTGGCCCCGGCCCCGGCGAAAGACGCAGACCTGAAACGGGCGAAAATCCAGTTGGCCATGCACCGCGCCGAACTGAAAAAGGCCCAGACTGCCGAAGCGCCGCCGGAGCGGCTCGCCACGCTGGAACAGGCCTTGCGTGACGCAGAGCTAGCGCTTCACGCTGCCGAAGCAGCCAGTGAGCAACCGCTGCCTGACCTCGTGCGCGTGGAAAAACGTCCGATCGACAGCCAGTTGCGCCAGTTGAAAACCGAACTGGCCTACGCCCGCGCCGACCTGAGCAAGCTCGAACGCCGCGCCGACACGCCCAGTGACGCCCTCGACAAGGCCCGCGCCCGTCTGCAGGACGCCGAGCGTCAGGTACACGATCATGTTGCCCCGTGAAGCACCGGATGATCGCCTGCAACAGGCGATGAAGCTGGTGCTGCTCGCCACGCTGCCGGGGCTGCTGGCATTGTTCTGGCTGTACGGCTGGGGCGTGCTGATCAATCTGCTGCTGGCGGTAGCCACCGCATTGCTGGTCGAGGCAAGCGTCAGCCACCTGCGCCGACAACCGCTGCACCCGACGCTGAGCGACGGTAGCGCATGGGTCAGCGCGACATTGCTGGCGCTGGCCCTGCCGCCTTATTGCCCGTGGTGGCTGACGGTGACGGCGATTGCTGGCGGCTTGCTGTTGGGCAAGCACCTGTACAGTGGCATCGGCAAGAATCCGTTCAATCCGGCCATGCTCGGCTTTGCGCTGGCGATGGTGCTGTTCCCGCAGCCGATGACCCATTGGCCGGCACACGGGATGAATCTGCTGGCAACGTTTGAACAGGTCTTCAACACGGGTCAGGCGCCGGACGCCTGGGTTCAGGCCACCGCGCTGGACAGTCTGCGTATCAACAAAAGCCTGACCATGGATGAGCTATTCGCCGCCAACCCGGCGTTCGGCCATTTCGGCGGGCGCGGCGTGGAGTGGGTCAATCTGGCGTTTCTCGCCGGCGGGCTGCTGTTGTTGCAACGTCGGGTGATCGGCTGGCAAGCACCGGTCGGCATGCTGGTCAGCCTGTTTGTCATCAGCCTGCTGTGCTGGAACGGTTCGGGCTCCGACTCCCACGGCTCGCCGCTGTTTCATCTGCTGAGCGGCGCGACCATTCTCGGTGCATTTTTCATCATCACCGAACCGGTGTCCGGGCCAAAAAGTCCGCTGGCCCGGCTGTTGTTCGGCGTCGGTGTCGGACTCCTGACCTACCTGATCCGCACTTGGGGCGGCTACCCGGATGGCGTCGCGTTTGCGGTGTTACTGATGAATCTCTGTGTGCCGGCGCTGGAGCGTTTTGCCGCCACTCGCCAGGCGCAGGTGCATTCATGAACCGCGCGGCCTCTGTCATCACACTGGTGCTGATCGCCAGTGTTGGTCTCGGCCTGACTTATGAGGTGCAACGCAGCAGTGCACCACAGATTGCCATCGAACAACGTCTGCTCGACAGTCGCAAACTGTTGGATCTGCTCGCCGCGGATGCCTACGACAATCAGCCTCTGGAACAGCCACTGGCGTTGGCGGATAAGACGTTAAGCCACAGCACGCTGTTGACGGGTTACCGGGCAAGCAAAGCCGGGCAGCCGGTGGCGGTGCTGTTGCGCACGCAAACCGAGGGCTATGCCGGCGCCATCGAATTGCTCATCGCGATTGATGCCAATGGCAGACTGCTGGGTGTTAAAACCCTGCGGCAACATGAAACGCCGGCGTTGGGCGGGCATGTCGGCGACTGGCCGAACAACTGGCTGGCTGGGTTTTCCGGGAAATCACGCAGCGCCCCCGATGACACAGGCTGGGCCTTGAAAAAGGATCAGGGGCAGTTCGATCAACTGGCGGGCGCGACTATCACCTCCCGCGCCACCGTCCATGCCATCCATGACGCCCTGCGCTACTTTGATGAACACCGGGCAACCTTGCTGGGGGGCGCACCATGAACCGGCCGACGAATCTGAGCAACGCCTTGCTGCTGGCGCTGCTGCTGGGTACCAGCGCCACACTGGCCGGCGCGCTGGGCATGTTGTTGATGTCGAGCGTTGTCACGACGGCTTACGCGGTGTGCATTGCTCCATTACGCGCTCGACTGTCTGACAGCGGCCTGTTGCTGGCCAGCCTGCTGCTGGCCGCCACCCTGACCAGTTGCGCCAATATCCTTGGGCAGCGCTGGGCGTTGCAGTGGCACCAGGCACTCGGGTTCTATAGCGGGCTGATCGCCTTGCAATGCGTAGTGCTGGAATACAATGGTTTCTTTCGTCAGGCGCGCACCGAACGCCTGAAGTTTTTTGGCCTGTCGAGCGGGCTGCTACTGACGCTGGCGGTACTGCGTGAGCTGCTCGGTCAGGGCCATCTCGGTCGTGGTCTCTCAGAACGCTGGCAAGGCCTGGTTCTGTTCAACGAAGGGCTGCACCTGTTCACCCTGGTTCCCGGCGCTTTCATATTGCTGGGGCTGCTGTTGGCTGCCCGCCAGGCTTTGACTCGCTCGAACGCTCTCTCCAAGGAAACACATCACCCATGAATGCCGCAAAACGCCTTGAGATTTTTCGTCGACTGCATGAAGACAATCCCGAGCCGAAAACCGAACTGGCCTACTCCTCGCCCTTCGAATTGCTGATTGCGGTGATTCTGTCGGCGCAGTCGACGGACGTTGGCGTGAACAAGGCCACGGCCCGGCTCTTCCCCGTTGCCAATACCCCGGCAGCGATCCACGCCCTGGGTGTCGAAGGGCTGTCCGAATACATCAAGACCATCGGCCTCTACAACAGCAAAGCCAAGAACGTGATCGAGACCTGCCGCATGCTGGTCGAACTGCACAATGGTGAAGTCCCGCAAACCCGTGAAGAGCTGGAAGCCCTGCCCGGCGTGGGCCGCAAGACCGCCAACGTGGTGCTCAATACCGCTTTTCGACAATTGACCATGGCGGTCGACACGCACATTTTTCGTGTCAGCAATCGCACCGGCATCGCTCCGGGGAAAAATGTGGTTGAGGTGGAAAAGAAGCTGATGAAGTTTGTACCCAAAGACTACCTGCTGGATTCTCACCACTGGCTGATTTTGCACGGTCGCTACGTGTGTCTCGCCCGCAAGCCGCGCTGTGGCAGTTGCCGGATCGAAGATCTGTGCGAGTACAAACACAAAACATCGGACGATTGAGTGGCTATTGGTTTTACTGATTCACCGATTGAAAAAATCTTTTTTACCCACAGCAGGAATGTCGATATAAGGAGCGCCAAAGGCAGTCTTAGCCTGGAGTTAACCTTATGACTGACAGTAAAGAACAACTGGATGTAGATGACGAATTTACTGCTGCGGAAACCGACGACACCGAACCGGTGGTCGAGGTCGCCAAAACCAATCTGAGCAAACGCCGCACCATCGACAACCTGCTTGAGGAGCGCCGACTGCAAAAGCAATTGGCTGATTACGATTTTGATCTCTGACATTTGAGAGCCTCCCGATACGGAGGCTTTTCATTTTCTGCGACTCGCTGAATTCGATCGGCCCATGATCACGTCAGTGACGCCACTCAGACAAGTCCGTTACGCTGCGCCAACTCGATCAGATCGACCAGTGAGCGGGCATTGAGCTTGAGCAACAGGCGGGTCTTGTAAGTGCTCACCGTCTTGTTGCTTAAAAACATGCCATCGGCAATTTCCTTGTTGGTCTTTCCCCGCGCCAACTGTTGCAAGACCATCATTTCCCGACCGGACAGGCGATCCACCATATCGGCTTCACTGGCGTTGCCCAGACTGGTGCGCACGGTGTGCAGCGCCTGATTGGGGAAATAGCTGTAGCCCGACAACACCGCCTTGATTGCACTGAGCAACTCGGTGAGGTCCTGCTGTTTACACACATAACCCGCCGCCCCCGATTGCATGCAGCGCATTGAAAAGTGTCCGGGTGCCTGTGACGTCAATACGAGAACCTTGACAGGCATGGCCGTTGAAGTCAGGCGCGCGATAACTTCCAGGCCATCAAGTTTCGGAATACCAATATCCAGAATGACAATATCCGGCATCTGGTCGCGAGCAAGTTGCAATGCATCCACACCGTTATCAGTTTCCGCGATGACTTCATAGCCATGACGTTCCATCAGCATACGTACCGCAAGACGAATGACGGGGTGATCATCCACGATCAGCACTTTATTCATGGGCAAGTCCAGTTTCGCTGTTCGAATTTTTTGAACACGCACAATATCCCAGCCACTTGTCCCGTGGCATGCCAAGTTTCACACGCACTTGCATCCAGAGACATTCCCTACAGCCAATGAGGATAAATCCCACAAAAATCCTTTCCTCATCTAAAAATCCGACGCCTCACTGGACACTCTCGGCTTGAATCTGTAACGGCGTGCGCTGTTTGCCAGCCAGCGCTGCGCTGGCAACGCGAGCTTCTGTCGTGGCAGGCATCACACGCCGTATCGCAGCATATAGAAATAAAAAGTTATGGCGCCCGCCACTTAAAACAGCCGCGCATCGTCAATAACTTACAAACATTCAGAGCGCGGGTATTTATACTTCGGAAAATAATTTTGTTATAACCAAGAGCAAGCCCTTGCAACAAAAAAGCCGCCAACAACTCACAAAACAATGAAAGCCTACAACCACAAGAGCACGATCATGTTAAAAATCAAGAGCAGAATTACCAACCCGATGACAGTCATCGCTATATTCGCAGCCATTTCGGAAACATCGGCCGCCGTGTCCCTGCCATTTCTTGGCAATGAAGATCGTGAGTTTTACGTGTGGTTTCTCGTCATATTCCCGTTCTACTTGTTATTTCTTTTTTTTCTGACTTTAAACTTCAACCACCGCTCACTGTATTCCCCATCCGATTTCAATAAAGATGAAAGCTTTTTAAAAGCCATAGAAAACAGCGAGCGTAACTCCAGACGAAATCCATCTTCGCGAGAACTGCGTGCCCAAGGTATTTCAGGGTTTTCAAGTTGCATACTGTCCGGTCCCCCTCAAGCCAGCCCATGCAAGGACAAGTGCAGAGCCCACAACGTGGCCGATCCGCCGTCAGGTGACAGCGCATCCTCGGGACCTGTTGTTCAGCACATCATTCAGTTGACCACGGCCCTGCGCAGCCTGCACATGATCGACATACGGAATCTGGACACGACGAAAGAAATCACGGCGATTCTGGAAAAAATCCACCACACCGACAAAAAAACCGACCGGGTCATCGTCCTTATCAGCAATCATGTGTCGGATGTTTTCCTGACACAAAACGCGTTACTGCCGATCAAACCGGCGAAGAAGGACACGGGCGCGACGCCCTATATTGTTTACAACGTGTGCTCACAAGCGATCACGCTGTTGGGACGGGTTTGAAGGATGGAGCACGTCCACCGCGACAGTGCGCCAGAGATCGCCCGATACGCGCAAGACACAGCATTCAATAAAAAAGGCGGGCCTGTCTTAACGACAAGCCCGCCTTTTCATTGCACAGCGTTCTGAAAGAATCAGAACAACTTGCGACCCTTGTTGGCCGCAATGCGCATGCGCAGCGCGTTGAGCTTGATGAAGCCCGCCGCGTCGGCCTGGTTGTAAGCACCGCCGTCTTCTTCGAAGGTCGCGATGTTGGCATCGAACAGCGAATCGTCGGACTTGCGGCCAGTCACGATCACGTTGCCCTTGTACAGCTTCAGACGAACCACACCGTTCACGTTGACCTGCGAAGCGTCGATCATCTGTTGCAGCATCAGACGCTCAGGGCTCCACCAGTAGCCGGTGTAGATCAGGCTGGCGTATTTCGGCATCAGCTCGTCTTTGAGGTGAGCGACTTCGCGGTCCAGGGTGATCGACTCGATAGCGCGGTGAGCGCGCAGCATGATGGTGCCGCCCGGGGTTTCGTAGCAACCACGGGACTTCATGCCGACATAACGGTTCTCGACGATGTCGAGACGACCGATACCGTGAGCGCCACCGATCTTGTTCAGCGTTGCCAATACGGTGGCCGGGGTCATTTCGACGCCGTCCAGCGCAACGATGTCGCCGTTACGGTAGGTCAGTTCCAGGTATTGCGGGGTGTCGGGAGCCTTCTCCGGGGAGACGGTCCAGCGCCACATGTCTTCTTCGTGCTCGGTCCAGGTGTCTTCCAGCACGCCGCCTTCATAGGAGATGTGCAGCAGGTTGGCATCCATCGAGTACGGGGATTTTTTCTTGCCGTGACGCTCGATCGGGATCGCGTGCTTCTCGGCGTAGTCCATCAGTTTCTCGCGGGACAACAGGTCCCACTCACGCCAAGGAGCAATCACTTTCACGCCTGGCTTGAGTGCGTAGGCACCCAGTTCGAAACGCACCTGGTCGTTACCCTTGCCGGTAGCGCCATGGGAAATGGCGTCGGCGCCGGTTTCGTTGGCGATTTCGATCAGACGTTTGGCGATCAGCGGGCGTGCGATGGAAGTACCCAGCAGGTACTCGCCTTCGTAAACGGTATTGGCGCGGAACATCGGGAACACGAAATCACGCACGAATTCTTCGCGCAGATCGTCGATGTAGATTTCTTTGACGCCCATGGCCTGAGCCTTGGCGCGGGCCGGCTCGACCTCTTCGCCTTGACCGAGATCAGCGGTGAAGGTCACCACTTCACAGTTATAAGTATCCTGCAGCCACTTGAGGATCACCGAAGTGTCCAGGCCGCCGGAATACGCCAGAACGACCTTGTTTACGTCCGCCATGCCATCACTCCACGGGGTTCTACGGAAAGCCGAGGAGTCTACCGCTCAAACGCGATAATTTACAGAGGCGCGACAGCTTAAGACGACAAAGCGACAGATTCTGTCGAGAGCGCGACGATGACCGGCGGGTCAGGAAGTTGCTGCAGTGCTGGCTGGCGTGCTGGCCTGGGGCGCCGGTACGGAGGGCGTTGCCACCCGGGCCAGTTTCACCGCTACCCGACGATTCTTCGCCCGGTTGGCCGCATTGGTGTTGGGCACCAGCGGGTATTGCTCACCGTGGAACCGCACAGTGATCTGCGATTCGGCGATGCCGTTGGCCTTGAAGAAATCCACCACCGCCAATGCGCGACGACGCGACAACTCGCGATTGGTCAGGCGGTTGCCGCTGTTGTCCGAATGGCCATCGAGCTCGATGTGATTGACCGTCGGATCAGCCTTCATGTACTCCAGCATCACTTGCAGCTTGGCCTTGGCAGCAGCGTCCAGATCCGTGCCTTCGCCGGGGAAGCCGATCTGCGACTGCTTGATCTGATCGAAATTCTGCGGCAGCAACTTCGCCACACAGGTCTGGTAGTCGTTGAACGCCTTGCTGAACTTGACGGGCAGCAGGCGTACTTCAGACACCCGGCCATCGCCGGACGCACGGCGCACCACCGGGCTGCGACCGTCGAGCAAACCGTTGATCAGCCCGCCGGCCTGAGACTGCGAACTGTTGAACAGCACGTTGCCAGTTCCGATCCGGACGCTGCCCAGATAGATGTCGTTACGCCCCGGCTGCCACGGCGCGGCCGCCGCGAGCAAGGTCGCCGAACCACCGCCGAGCATGGCGTTGTAGGCATTCAGACGAAAAATCGCCTGCTCGCCGGCCTTGCGCACGAACTGGCCCGAGCCGAAATCGGTGATCGGCTGGGTCAGACGGCACTCGAACTTGTCACCCTCGACCGTCCACTCAATGTTCTCCAGACGCGTCTGGTAGGTGAGCGCCATCGCGGGGAGGCTGGCAAACACACTGAGCAAGGCTAAATATCGCTGGCGCACGGGAGGCTCCATTGGCTTCTGTAACACAAAGACCGATTCACACTATGTTTACGGCATACCTTCGGGATATCGGAAGGTTCCGGCAAAACTTGATAGCGAGTGCCTGCAAGAGTCTTTTCCGGTAGCATTCCCCTCAGTTTGACCCGCCTGGAATTCCCTCATGTCCGACCGCCTGACCCTGCTGCGTCCCGACGACTGGCACATTCATCTTCGCGATGGTGCCGTGTTGACCAATACCGTTGCCGATGTTGCGCGCACCTTTGGCCGCGCAATCATCATGCCCAACCTGGTACCACCGGTGCGCAACGCCGCTGAAGCCGACGGCTATCGCCAGCGGATTCTCGCTGCCCGCCCGGCCGGCAGTCGCTTCGAACCGCTGATGGTGCTGTACCTCACCGACCGCACCCAGCCCGAAGAAATTCGTGAAGCCAAGGCCAGCGGTTTCGTGCATGCCGCCAAACTGTACCCGGCCGGCGCCACCACCAACTCCGATTCCGGCGTAACCAGCATCGACAAGATCTTCCCAGTGCTGGAAGCGATGGCTGAAGTCGGCATGCCGTTGCTGATCCACGGTGAAGTCACGCGTGGCGATGTCGACGTCTTCGACCGCGAAAAGATTTTCATTGATGAGCACATGCGCCGTGTAGTCGAGCGTTTCCCGACGCTCAAAGTGGTGTTCGAACACATCACCACCGGCGACGCCGTGCAGTTCGTCAACGAGGCTTCGGCCAACGTCGGCGCGACCATCACCGCGCATCACCTGCTGTACAACCGCAACCACATGCTGGTAGGCGGAATTCGGCCGCACTTTTATTGCCTGCCGATCCTCAAGCGCAATACGCACCAGGAAGCCCTGCTCGACGCCGCCACCAGCGGCAGCGCGAAGTTCTTCCTCGGCACCGACTCGGCGCCGCACGCCCAGCACGCCAAGGAAGCCGCCTGCGGCTGCGCTGGCTGCTACACCGCGTACGCCGCCATCGAGTTGTATGCTGAAGCCTTCGAACAGCGCAATGCGCTGGACAAGCTCGAAGCCTTTGCCAGCCTCAATGGCCCGCGCTTCTATGGCCTGCCGGCGAACACCGACCGCATCACCCTGGTTCGCGAAGAATGGACCGCCCCGACCAGCCTGCCTTTTGGCGAGCTGAACGTTATCCCGCTGCGCGCCGGTGAAAAACTGCGCTGGCGCCTGCTGGAGGAACACGCGTGAGTGAAGACCATTTCGACGATGAACTGGACGGTCAAGGTGGCGGCGGTTCCCGTCACCCGATGGCAGCACGCTTTCGCGGTTACCTGCCGGTTGTCGTCGACGTAGAAACCGGTGGCTTCAACTCGGCCACCGATGCGTTGCTGGAGATTGCCGCGACCACCATCGCCATGGATGAAAAGGGTTTCGTTTATCCGGATCACACCTACTTCTTCCGTGTCGAGCCATTCGAAGGCGCCAACATCGAAGCGGCGGCGCTGGAGTTCACCGGGATCAAGCTCGATCACCCGTTGCGCATGGCCGTCAGCGAAGAAACTGCGTTGACCGACATCTTCCGTGGCATTCGCAAGGCATTGAAGGCCAATGGCTGCAAGCGGGCGATCCTGGTCGGCCACAACAGCAGCTTCGACCTTGGCTTCCTGAATGCGGCCGTTGCGCGCCTGGACATGAAGCGCAACCCGTTTCATCCGTTCTCCAGCTTCGACACGGCAACACTGGCCGGTCTGGCTTACGGTCAAACCGTATTGGCCAAGGCCTGTCAGGCGGCCGACATCGACTTCGACGGTCGTGAAGCGCACTCGGCGCGTTACGACACCGAGAAAACCGCTGAACTGTTCTGTGGGATCGTCAACCGCTGGAAACAGATGGGCGGCTGGGAAGACTTCGACGACTGATCCTCGTCGGGCAAATCCCGCACATAAAAAAACCGGCCACGCAGGCCGGTTTTTTTGTACCTGAACGTTGCGCCTTACAGGGCAGCAGCGTTCTCGGTCAGGTAAGCCGCAACGCCTTCTGGCGAAGCGTTCATGCCTTTGTCGCCTTTCTTCCAGTTGGCAGGGCAGACTTCGCCGTGCTCTTCGTGGAATTGCAGAGCGTCAACCAGACGGATCAGCTCTTCCATGTTACGGCCCAGCGGCAGGTCGTTGACGATCTGCGAGCGGACAACGCCCTTGTCGTCGATCAGGAACGCGCCACGGAAAGCCACGCCGCCTTCGGATTCAACGTCGTAGGCTTTAGCGATGTCGTGCTTCATGTCGGCAGCCATGGTGTATTTCACCTGGCCGATGCCGCCATTGTTGACCGGGGTGTTACGCCAGGCGTTGTGGGTGAAGTGCGAGTCGATCGACACGGCGATCACTTCAACGTTGCGTGCCTTGAAGTCAGCCATGCGGTTGTCCAGAGCGATCAGCTCGGACGGGCAGACGAAGGTGAAGTCCAGTGGGTAGAAGAACACCAGGCCGTATTTGCCTTTGATGGCCGAGGACAGGGTGAAGCTGTCAACGATCTCGCCATTGCCGAGTACGGCCGGGACGGTAAAGTCAGGGGCTTGTTTGCCTACGAGTACGCTCATTGATATCTCCTGGTGTAAAGACTTGAAGTTCAGGGTCCGGGCCAGCCTGCCACCCTCAGGCGACAGCCCTGTGACACGAACCCCCTTCGCAAGGGCCGACCATCATACACTGCGTTTTTGGCCTGTCCTCAACGGTTTTTAGCGAAAGCGGATAATGGCGCTGCATTTCCGGGGCCAGGCAAATCGCCATTAATCACCGTTCGTCAGTCATCCGCATTTCCAGTGAAAACCATTCAGAAAGCACTTTGACAATCATTCTCGTTAACATTAAGATCCATCGCAATTGAGTCACAACCAGCGACGGTTCTCACTTATGTATGTTTGCCTCTGCACTGGCGTCACCGACGGACAGATCCGCGATGCGATCTATGAAGGTTGCTGCAGCTACAAAGAAGTCCGCCAGGCCACTGGCGTCGCCAGCCAATGCGGCAAATGTGCGTGCCTTGCCAAGGAAGTCGTTCGCGAAACCCTGACCAAGCTGCAAACAGCCCAGGCTGCGATCCCCTACCCTGTTGAATTTACCGCGGCATAATTACTCCCCTATTTCGAAAAACCGGACATATGTCCGGTTTTTTTATGCCTGTAAATCAATCGGTTAGGCGCTAGACGCGGAACACAAACATTCTTATTCAGATTTAATTTCATTTATTATTCAATAACTTAGGTTTGACACTTATAAATACCAAGCTCAAACTCCGCCTTATATACAGCTATTACAGGGCAGGACTCCCATCATGAAAGGCGACATTACAGTCATCCAGCATCTCAACAAGATCCTTGCCAATGAGCTGGTCGCGATCAATCAGTACTTCCTGCATGCGCGCATGTATGAAGATTGGGGCCTGAACAAGCTGGGCAAACACGAGTACCACGAGTCCATCGACGAGATGAAACACGCGGACAAGCTGATCAAGCGCATTCTGTTCCTGGAAGGCCTGCCGAACGTCCAGGACCTGGGCAAGCTGCATATCGGCGAGCACACCAAGGAAATGCTGGAGTGCGATCTGCGTATCGAAAAGACCGGCCACGCTGATCTGAAAGCCGCCATCGCGCATTGCGAAACCGTGGGCGACTTCGGCAGCCGTGAACTGCTCGAGGACATTCTTGAGTCCGAGGAAGAACATATCGACTGGCTGGAAACCCAACTGGGCCTGATTGATAAAGTCGGTCTTGAGAACTATCTGCAATCGCAGATGGGCGAAGAGTAAGTCAGCGTCCGCTGAACTCGCGACACTAAAAAGCCCCGCCCTCTTTCGAGGCGCGGGGCTTTTTTTTGCCTGATGCGATGCAGGCATCACCACGAATCACATGTAGGAGTGAGCCTGCTCGCGATGGCGGTGTGTCAGCCGATACTTCAATAACTGACAGAACGCTATCGCGAGCAGGCTCACTCCTACACAAAAGCGAATCAGGCTTCGGACTTGTTCGCAGCGGCTGCTTCAACAGCTGCCTTGATGGTGCTTTGCAGCGAACCGTCTGCAGCCATCTCGGTCATGATGTCGCTACCGCCGACCAGTTCACCGCCGACCCACAGTTGCGGGAAAGTCGGCCAGTTGGCGTACTTCGGCAGATTGGCGCGGATTTCCGGGTTCTGCAGGATGTCCACGTACGCAAACTTTTCGCCACACGCCATCACAGCCTGCGCAGCTTTTGCGGAGAAGCCGCACTGCGGGGCATTCGGCGAGCCTTTCATGTAAAGCAGAATGGTGTTGTTGGCAATCTGCTCTTTAATCGTTTCGATGATATCCATGGAGCACCTCGGCTGAACTTTCCGACTCATGGGTCGGCACGGTGGCGCATTGTAACGGAATCCCGAGCGCCATGCTCGGTCTCCCCGACAGACATGCTCAGGCTGCTGCCACCGTCACCGGCACACCATTGAGCGCCGCATTGCCCGACAGCTCATCCAGTTGGCACTCATCGGTCAGGTCGTTGGCACTCGACCCCGGCTGACCGCTGGCAATCGTCATCTGCACGCCCGGACGCGCATGGCCCCAGCCATGCGGCAGGCTCACCACGCCCTTCATCATGTCGAGGCTGCCGAGCACTTCGACCTCGATCTGCCCGACCCGCGAACTGACACGTACTCGCTGCCCATCGCAGAGCCCGCGACTGGCCAGATCCTCCGGGTGCATCAGCAACTGATGACGCGGCTTGCCCTTCACCAGCCGATGGTAGTTGTGCATCCACGAATTGTTGCTGCGCACATGCCGACGGCCAATCATCAGCAACTCATCAGCGGCCGGTGCTCGCAACGCAGCGAAGCGCACGAGGTCGGCGAGGATCTCCGGCGGAGCAGCCTGCACCCGCTGATTCGGCGTTTTCAGACGCGATGCCAGATTCGGTTTCAACGCGCCCAGATCAATGCCATGCGGATGATCGAACAGCGTCGCCAACGAGAGTTTTTGCTCGGACGCATCACCGTACAGGCCCATGCGCAAGCCCATGTCGATCATCTTCGCCGGCGGCATCGTTGGTTTGAGCTCCTTGCCGGTCTTCTCGGCAAAGGCCTTGGCCAGGCCGACAAAGATTTCCCAGTCATGCAGTGCGCCCTCGGGCTTGGCGAGAATCGCCCGATTGAAGCGGGTGACGTTGCGCACCGCGAACAGGTTGAACGTGGTGTCGTAGTGATCGTTCTCCAGCGCCGAGGTCGACGGCAGGATCAGGTCGGCGTAACGCGTGGTTTCGTTGATGTACAGGTCGATACTGACCATGAACTCCAGGCCGTCCAGCGCCTGTTCCAGTTGTCGGCCGTTGGGCGTCGACAGCACCGGATTGCCCGCCACGGTGATCAATGCGCGAATTTGCCCGTCGCCTTCGGTGAGCATCTCTTCGGCCAGCGCCGACACCGGCAATTCGCCGCCGTATTCCGGGCGCCCGGACACACGACTTTGCCATTTGTTGAAATGCCCACCCGAAGTCGAAGCCACCAGATCCACTGCCGGTTCGGTGCACAACGCGCCGCCAACACGATCGAGGTTGCCGGTGACCAGATTGATCAATTGCACCACCCAGTGACACAAGGTGCCAAAGGCCTGGGTCGAGACGCCCATCCGCCCGTAGCACACCGCACTCGGTGCAGCGGCAAAGTCGCGGGCCAGTTGGCGGATCTGTTCGGCAGGCACCGCGCACAACGGGCTCATGGCCTCAGCCGTGAAGGTCGCCACTGCCGCGCGTACGTCGTCCAGCCCGTCAACCGGCAAATGGCTGTCGCGAGTCAGGCCTTCGCTGAACAGCGTGTTGAGCACCCCGAACAACAACGCCGCATCGCCCCCCGGGCGCACGAACAAATGCTGATCCGCGATCGCCGCCGTCTCGCTGCGCCGTGGATCGACCACCACAACCTTGCCGCCACGTGCCTGAATCGCTTTCAGGCGCTTCTCGACATCCGGCACGGTCATGATGCTGCCGTTGGACGCCAGCGGATTGCCGCCCAGGATCAGCATGAAATCGGTGTGGTCGATGTCCGGAATCGGCAGCAACAAGCCGTGGCCGTACATCAGGTAACTGCTCAGGTGATGGGGCAACTGATCGACCGAGGTCGCGGAGAAGCGATTGCGCGTCTTCAGCAGGCCGAGAAAGTAGTTGCTGTGGGTCATCAGCCCGTAGTTGTGCACGCTCGGGTTGCCCTGATAAACCGCCACGGCGTTTTGCCCGTGACGCGCCTGAATCGCCGCCAGGCGCTCGGCCACCAGCGCAAAAGCCTCGTCCCACTCGATCGGCAGCCATTCGCTGCCGACCCGGCGCATCGGCTGGCGCAAACGGTCGGGGTCATTCTGAATATCTTGCAGGGCCACAGCCTTGGGGCAAATATGGCCGCGGCTGAACGTGTCGAGGGCATCGCCCTTGATCGAGGTGATCGCGACGCTGCCATCGGTTTCGGTGGTTTCGATGGTCAGGCCGCAAATGGCTTCGCACAGGTGGCAGGCACGGTGATGGAGAGTCTTGGTCATGGCCAGTCTCTGTCTTGTTCTGGGCGGGCAACAGGCCTGCGGGAACAAAACTATGGCCCGTGCGCAGCCCCCGCGCCAGCGACGTTCGTCTTGTGAATTGACGCTTATCAGGGGCGCCGATAGCCCGTCGCGTCAGTTCGACGGCAATTGGGGCGGTGCGGCGAGCTGGATTTCCTGAATGGTTTCGATCTGCTCGTGGGCGACGTGCACGCCGGTGAGTTCGCCGATCAGGCGCCAGTGTTCATCGAGCCCGGCGCTGATGGTCGCCATGCGATCAATCATGTGGCGCCCCGCAGACTTGACCACTTCGTCTTCGCTGCGCAGCAGTTCGAAGGACATTGAAGTGACAGAAGCGGTGAGATGGGTCAGTGAGCGAGCCGTGTGGCCCAGCAATTCCATTAACAGTTGTTCTTTCGATTCCATGCGGAGGCTTCCTGCGTCGCTCGAAACTTATTTATAACCCAGCACTTTGCTTTAGCAAATGTTTCAGCCCGATCATCCGACCAAGCGGATCCGCAACCACCCGGTCCCGAACCGACCCGAACGGCACTCTCCCCGCCACCGCGCATTGCCAAGCCCCGCGAGGCCAGTGTACAAAGTGGTTCGCTGCTGTACTGACCCCGGCTTCAAATGCGCGACCGCCCACGGCGGCCCGCTCTCCGAATCCCGCAAAAACCGTAGCCTATTGGCATAACGCGACATTTAGTGTCAATATCGCGCCTCCCCCTATTTCGTCGCCCCCGTGCGGCTTACGCCGCAGGTCTCGCCCGTTGTTCCGTTAAACAAGGCTTTGAGCATCTGCGGTTAGTAGCAAAAGGTAGTCAATGATGAGCGCAAGGCACTTTCTCTCCCTGATGGATTGCACGCCCGAAGAGCTGGTCAGCGTGATCCGTCGAGGCGTTGAGCTCAAGGACCTGCGTAACCGCGGCGTACTGTTCGAGCCTCTGAAAAACCGCGTACTGGGGATGATCTTCGAGAAATCCTCGACCCGCACCCGCATCTCGTTCGAGGCCGGCATGATCCAACTCGGCGGCCAGGCGATCTTCCTGTCCCCGCGTGACACCCAACTGGGCCGCGGCGAGCCGATCGGCGACTGCGCCATCGTCATGTCGAGCATGCTCGATGCCGTGATGATCCGTACCTTTGCCCACAGCACCCTGACCGAATTCGCCGCCAACTCGCGCGTGCCGGTGATCAACGGCCTGTCCGATGACCTGCACCCGTGCCAGTTGCTGGCCGACATGCAGACCTTCCTCGAACACCGTGGCTCGATCCAGGGCAAGACCGTGGCCTGGATCGGCGACGGTAACAACATGTGCAACAGCTATATAGAAGCGGCGATCCAGTTCGACTTCCAGTTGCGCGTTGCCTGCCCGGAAGGTTATGAGCCGAACCCTGAATTCGTGGCCAAGGCCGGCGATCGCGTGACTATCGTTCGCGATCCAGCCGACGCCGTGCGCGGTGCGCATCTGGTGAGCACCGACGTCTGGACTTCGATGGGTCAGGAAGAGGAAACTGCCAAGCGCCTCAAGCTGTTCGCGCCGTTCCAGGTCAACCGTGCCCTGCTCGACCTCGCTGCCGAGGACGTGCTGTTCATGCACTGCTTGCCTGCGCACCGTGGCGAAGAAATCAGCCTCGACCTGCTTGATGACCCGCGCTCCGTCGCCTGGGATCAGGCAGAAAACCGTCTCCACGCACAGAAGGCCCTGCTCGAGTTCCTCGTCGAACCGGCATACCACCACGCATGAGCCATGAATTACTGCTGAACCTGCGCAACCTCGCTTGCGGCTATCAAGATCAACGTGTGGTGCAGAACCTCAATCTGCACCTCAACGCCGGTGATATCGGCTGCCTGCTCGGCTCGTCCGGCTGCGGCAAGACCACCACCCTGCGCGCCATCGCCGGTTTCGAACCGGTGCACGAAGGGGAAATCACCCTCGGTGGCGAAACCATCTCCAGTGCCGGATACACCCTGGCTCCGGAGAAACGCCGGATCGGCATGGTGTTCCAGGATTACGCACTGTTCCCGCACCTGAGTGTCGCCGACAACATCGCCTTCGGCATTCGCAAGCACCCGAACAAGGAGCGTGTCACCGAAGAGTTGCTGGAACTGGTCAACCTGAAGAACCTCGGCAAACGCTTCCCCCACGAGTTGTCCGGTGGTCAGCAACAGCGCGTCGCCCTGGCCCGCGCCCTCGCGCCGGAGCCGCAACTGCTGTTGCTCGACGAGCCGTTCTCCAACCTCGACGGCGAGCTGCGGCGCAAGCTCAGCCACGAAGTCCGCGACATCCTCAAGGCCCGTGGCACCAGTGCGATTCTGGTGACCCACGACCAGGAAGAAGCCTTCGCCGTGAGCGATCACGTCGGCGTCTTCAAGGAAGGTCGGCTGGAACAGTGGGACACGCCCTACAACCTGTATCACGAACCGGCGACGCCGTTTGTGGCCAGTTTCATTGGCCAGGGTTACTTCATTCGCGGCCAGCTCGGCAGCCCGGAGTCGGTGCACACCGAGCTCGGCGAACTGCGTGGCAACCGGGCCTACACCTGGCCGGTGGGCGGCGCGGTGGATGTGCTGTTGCGTCCGGATGACATCGTTTATGCGCCGGACAGTGCGCTGAAAGCGCGCATCGTCGGCAAGACGTTCCTCGGCGCGTCGACCCTGTATCGCCTGCAACTGCCGACCGGCGCGCAGCTGGAGTCGATCTTCCCGAGCCATGCCGACCATCAGATGGGTGCTGAGGTGGGGATTCGCGTATCCGCCGAACATCTGGTGTTGTTCCAGGCTTCGGGCAGCACTGCCGCACAAATTCCAGCCGTGGAAAACGGCGTGCGCCGCTACAGCACCGCCCTCTGATCCAGCACCATCCCCCTGTAGGAGTGAGCCTGCTCGCGATAGCGACCGCTATCGCGAGCAGGCTCACTCCTACAGTTGTTTTGGGTTAGCCCAGGATCAAGGTGCCGCTCGCAACGAGCGTCGCATTGCCGCCAATCTTCACCCGCTCCCCTTCCAGCCGACAGAACAGTTCCCCGCCCCGCGCCGAACGCTGGCACGCCGTCAGGCTCGACTTGCCCAGACGTGCAGACCAGTAGGGAATCAGGCTGCAATGGGTCGAACCGGTCACCGGGTCTTCATTGATGCCGATCGCCGGGGCGAAGTAGCGCGAGACGAAATCATGCTGATTGCCCCGCGCGGTGACGATCGCGCCGAGCCACGGCAGTTTGGCCAGTGCAACCATGTCCGGTGTGCAGTCGAGCACCGCTTGCTCCGACTCCAGCACCACGAACAGCTCGTTGGAACCGAGCACGTCCACCGCCTCGACGCCCAGCGCGCGTTCGACATCCAGTGTCACGCCAATCTCTGACGGCACGATGGAGGGGAAGTCCAGCCACAGGCGATCGCCTTCGCGGGTCACACTCAACGGTCCGGACTTGCAGATGAAGTCCAGACGTTCGGCGTTTTCCTGGTAGATCTCGAACAACACATAGGCGCTGGCCAGCGTCGCATGCCCGCACAAGGGTACTTCGGTGGTCGGGGTAAACCAGCGGATGTGCCACGCAGCGCCTTCGCGCACCACGAATGCCGTTTCCGCCAGGTTGTGCTCGGCGGCGATTTTTTGCATCAACTCGTCCGCCAGCCAGGTATCGAGCCGATAAACCATGGCCGGGTTGCCACTGAATGGCCGATCGCTGAATGCGTCGACCTGATGAAACTCGAGCTGCATAACCTACTCCCTGAAGTTCGTCGGCAGAGCATGCAGTCCCGGCCGGATCAGCGCCAGTCACAGAACCGGCGAATTTTCTTCATACAGCGGTCAAGCCTAGGCGCGGCCGATATCGGCGAAAATGGCCCGGGTGTGCTCAGCGAGAACGGCAGGTGCCAGTTCGACTTCCAACCCACGCCGGCCGGCGCTGACATAGATAGTCGAAAAGCCTTGAGCCGAGTTATCGATAAAGGTGCGCAGGCGTTTCTTCTGCCCCAGCGGACTGATACCGCCCAACAGATAACCGGTGGAACGCTGTGCGGCAGCCGGGTCGGCCATCTCGACTTTTTTTACCCCGGCAGCGTGGGCCAGGCCCTTGAGGTCAAGGCTTCCGACGACCGGCACCACCGCCACCAGCAATTCCCCCTTTTCACTGGCCGCCAGCAGCGTCTTGAACACCTGCGCCGGCGCCAGCGCCAGTTTTTCCGCGGCCTCCAGCCCATAGGACGCGGCCTTCGGGTCATGTTCGTAACTGTGCACGCGATGTTCGGCACGAACTTTTTTCAACAAGTCCAACGCAGGGGTCATGGCAGCTCCAGGCTTGGCAGACAGAGAAAAATCCTGCGCCGGATTCTAGGCGATCGGCTCACAAAAGGCTCTATTCCAAGCCACGTTTCCCGTGGCCTCCAGCTTTTCTGGGGGCGGGTTGAGAGGTGTCGGCGAAGGATCATTCACACGGCCAATAGTTTAATTGTGACCGACGGTTCACTTTCGACCTTTGACAGGTTTGTTTCTTGTCTATATTTTTTCGAATCTGAATAATGTAAGAATTATCATCTCCGCAGCACCCAGCAGTAAACCGGGAACAGGATGGGGATCCTGCCCCGGGGAAAATCGCGCTCTGCCCTGACGGCAAACGCGCCAGACAACAACAAAAAACGAGGTTTTCAATGACAACTGCTTTACAGCAACCATCGCTTTCAAGCCAATGCATGGCCGAGTTTCTGGGGACTGCACTGCTGATCTTTTTCGGCACCGGTTGTGTCGCCGCGCTCAAAGTCGCAGGTGCCAGCTTCGGTCTGTGGGAAATCAGCATCATCTGGGGCGTCGGCGTGAGCATGGCGATCTACTTGACCGCCGGCGTTTCCGGCGCGCACCTGAACCCCGCCGTGAGCATCGCCCTGAGCATTTTCGCTGACTTCGAAAAGCGCAAACTGCCGTTCTATATCCTCGCGCAAATTGCCGGCGCCTTCTGCGGCGCGCTGTTGGTCTACACGCTGTACAGCAACCTGTTTTTCGATTACGAACAAACCCACCACATGGTTCGCGGCTCGGCGGCGAGCCTGGAGTTGGCCTCGGTATTCTCGACTTTCCCTAATCCTGTGCTGTCCACCGCCCAGGCATTTCTGGTCGAGGTGATCATCACCGCGATCCTGATGGGCGTGATCATGTCCCTGACTGATGACAACAACGGCCTGCCGAAAGGCCCGCTGGCGCCGCTGCTGATCGGTTTGCTGATCGCGGTGATCGGCAGCTCGATGGGCCCGCTGACCGGCTTCGCGATGAACCCGGCCCGTGACTTCGGTCCTAAACTGATGACTTTCTTCGCTGGCTGGGGTGAAATTTCCTTCACGGGCGGCCGCGATATTCCGTACTTCCTGATTCCGATTTTTGCACCGATTGTCGGTGCCTGCCTCGGCGCTGCCGGGTACCGCGGGCTCATTGCCCGTCACCTGACCGGCGCCACACCTGCTACAAAGGATGCAGAACCGGCCATTGACGGCAAACCAAGAACTTCTTGAAACAGTCGGCGCGGGTTCCTGCCCATTTAGAGCCCGCGCCACGGCCCACTCTCCCTTATTTCGTCCAAGGCAATCGACATGACCGACATTCAGAATAAGAACTACATCATTGCCCTCGATCAGGGTACAACCAGCTCCCGCGCGATCATTTTCGACCGCGACGCGAACGTGGTCTGCACCGCGCAGCGCGAATTCGCCCAGCATTACCCGCAAGCCGGCTGGGTCGAACACGACCCGATGGAAATCTTCGCCACCCAGAGTGCGGTGATGGTTGAAGCGCTGGCCCAAGCCGGTCTGCATCACGACCAGGTCGCCGCCATCGGCATCACCAACCAGCGTGAAACCACCGTGGTCTGGGACAAGACCACCGGCCGCCCGGTGTACAACGCCATCGTCTGGCAATGCCGCCGCAGCACCGAGATCTGCCAGCAGCTCAAACGCGACGGTCACGAAGACTACATCCGTGACAACACCGGCCTGGTCACCGACCCGTACTTCTCCGGCACCAAACTGAAGTGGATCCTCGACAACGTCGAAGGCAGCCGCGAGCGTGCGCGCAACGGCGAACTGCTGTTCGGCACCGTCGATAGCTGGCTGATCTGGAAATTCACTGGCGGCAAGGTACACGTCACCGACTACACCAACGCCTCGCGCACCATGCTCTTCAACATTCACTCGCTGGAGTGGGATTCGAAGATGCTGGAAATCCTCGACATCCCGCGCGAGATGCTTCCGGAAGTGAAGGCGTCTTCGGAAATCTACGGTCGCACCAAGAGCGGCATCGCCATCGGCGGTATCGCCGGTGACCAGCAAGCGGCACTGTTCGGCCAGATGTGCGTCGAACCGGGCCAGGCGAAAAACACCTACGGCACCGGCTGCTTCCTGCTGATGAACACCGGCGACAAAGCGGTGAAATCCCAGCACGGCATGCTCACCACCATCGCTTGCGGCCCGCGTGGCGAAGTTGCTTACGCACTGGAAGGCGCGGTGTTCAACGGCGGTTCGACCGTACAGTGGCTGCGCGATGAACTGAAGATCATCAACGACGCCCACGACACCGAATACTTCGCCAACAAGGTCAAGGACAGCAACGGCGTGTACCTGGTGCCGGCCTTTACCGGTCTGGGCGCGCCGTACTGGGACCCGTATGCCCGTGGCGCGCTGTTCGGCCTGACCCGTGGCGTACGTGTGGATCACATCATCCGCGCCGCGCTGGAGTCGATCGCCTACCAGACCCGCGACGTGCTTGACGCCATGCAACAGGACTCCGGCGAACGCCTCAAGGCCCTGCGTGTGGACGGCGGCGCGGTGGCGAACAACTTCCTCATGCAGTTCCAGGCCGACATCCTCGGCACCCAGGTCGAGCGCCCGCAAATGCGCGAAACTACGGCACTCGGCGCCGCGTATCTGGCCGGTCTGGCGTGCGGTTTCTGGGGCAGCCTGGACGAACTGCGTGGCAAAGCGGTGATCGAGCGCGAATTCGAACCAAGCCTGGACGAAGTCGAGAAAGAGAAACTCTACAAAGGCTGGAAAAAAGCCGTCAGCCGTACCCGTGACTGGGCGCGTGAGGACGCTGAATAAGCCAACCTGAGTACTCGTATCTGTATGTAACTGGTCGGGAGGAGATTCCTGCGGCATCATGGGCAAATTTTGCACGGCAGCCCAAAGGAAGCCCCATGAATCTGCCTCCCCGTCAGCAGCAAATCCTCGAGCTGGTCCGCGAACGCGGCTATGTGAGCATCGAGGAAATGGCCACGCTGTTCGTTGTTACCCCGCAAACCATCCGCCGCGACATCAATCAGCTCGCGGAAGCCAATCTGTTGCGTCGCTACCATGGCGGTGCAGCCTACGATTCCAGCGTCGAAAACACTGCCTACGCGATGCGCGCCGATCAGATGCGCGATGAAAAACAACGCATCGGTGAAGCCATCGCCGCACAGATTCCCGATCACGCCTCGCTGTTCATCAATATCGGCACAACGACCGAATCGATTGCCCGCGCCCTGCTCAACCACAACCACCTGAAAATCATCACCAACAATCTGCACGTGGCGTCGATGCTCAGTGCCAAGGATGATTTTGATGTGCTGCTGACCGGCGGCAACGTGCGCCGTGACGGCGGTGTGGTGGGTCAGGCGAGCGTCGATTTCATCAATCAGTTCAAGGTCGATTTCGCCCTGGTCGGCATCAGCGGGATCGACGAAGACGGCAGCCTGCTCGACTTCGACTATCAGGAAGTGCGGGTTTCCCAGGCGATCATCGCCAATGCGCGGCAGGTGATTCTCGCGGCGGACTCGAGCAAGTTCGGACGCAACGCGATGATTCGTCTCGGGCCGATCAGCCTGATCGATTGCCTGGTTACCGATCAGCAGCCGGTGCCGGCTCTGGCGCAGTTGTTGAGTCAGCACAAGATTCGTCTGGAAGTGGTTTAACCCCCCCCTCAGCATTCCCCTGTGGTGAGGGGATTTATCCCCGTTGGGCTGCGAAGCGGCCCCCCTCACCCTGTCAAAGTCGAACCTCATTGCATGGTTCTGGGACTGCTTCGCAGTCCTTCGGGGATAAATCCCCTCGCCACAATGGTTTTTCTCCGCCTGTTAATGTTCGAAAATTTTCTTTTAACCGCCCTTCGATGAGTTTTTTCAATCGAAGTCGACTGGCTGTGCGCGTGTTTATCGGCTACCATTTTCGCAAATGAACATTAATGTTCGATTTCCAAACAGAAAATCAAAAGAGCCCGAGGCCAGCCGATGTCCACATCTACCTTGCGTACGCCCCCTCTCTCCGAGATCTACGACATTGCCGTGATCGGCGGCGGGATCAATGGCGTGGGGATCGCAGCGGATGCCGCCGGTCGCGGTCTCTCGGTGTTCCTTTGCGAAAAGGACGACCTCGCCAGCCACACCTCGTCGGCCAGCAGCAAGCTGATCCACGGTGGCTTGCGTTACCTCGAACATTACGAATTCCGTCTGGTGCGTGAAGCGCTGGCCGAACGCGAAGTGCTGCTGGCCAAGGCGCCGCATATCGTCAAGCCGATGCGCTTTGTACTGCCGCACCGTCCGCACCTGCGTCCAGCGTGGATGATTCGCGCGGGCCTGTTCCTGTATGACAACCTCGGCAAGCGCGAAAAACTGCCAGGCTCGAAAAGCCTGAAGTTCGGCGCCGACAGTGCGCTGAAAAGCGAAATCAAAAAAGGCTTCGAATACTCCGACTGCTGGGTCGATGACGCCCGCCTCGTCGTACTCAATGCCATGGCCGCCCGGGAAAAAGGCGCCCACGTTCATACCCAGACCCGTTGCGTCAGCGCCCGTCGCGCCAAGGGCCTGTGGCACCTGAACCTGGAACGTGCCGACGGCAGCCTGTTTTCGATCACCGCCAAAGCGCTGGTGAACGCGGCCGGTCCGTGGGTTGCCAAGTTCATCCGTGACGACCTGAAAATGGAATCGCCGTACGGCATCCGTCTGATTCAGGGCAGCCACATCATCGTGCCGAAACTGTACGAAGGTGAGCACGCGCACATTCTGCAAAACGAAGATCAGCGCATCGTCTTCACCATTCCGTACCTGAACCACTTCACCCTGATCGGTACCACCGACCGTGAATACACCGGCGACCCGGCGAAAGTGGCGATCACCGACGGTGAAACCGACTACCTGCTGAAAGTGGTCAACGCCCACTTCAAAAAGCAGCTCAGCCGCGACGACATCCAGCACAGCTACTCGGGCGTCCGTCCGCTGTGCAACGACGAATCCGACAACCCGTCGGCCGTGACCCGCGATTACACCCTGGCGTTGTCCGGTGGCGGCGAAGAGGCGCCGCTGCTGTCGGTGTTCGGCGGCAAGCTGACCACTTACCGCAAACTGGCTGAATCGGCGATGGCGCAACTGCTGCCGTTCTTCACCCAGATGCGCCCGAGCTGGACCGCCACGGCGACCCTGCCCGGCGGCGAAGACATGAGCACCCCGCAGGCCTTGTGCGCGCAGATTCGCGACAAGTTCGACTTCGTTCCGACCGAGATCGCCCGCCGCTGGTCCACCACCTACGGCAGCCGCACCTGGCGCATGCTTGAAGGCGTGGACAGCCTCACCGACATGGGCGAACACCTGGGCGGCGGGCTCTACACCCGTGAAGTCGATTATCTGTGCAGCGAAGAGTGGGCGACCACGGCCCATGACATCCTGTGGCGTCGCAGCAAGCTGGGGCTGTTCACCACCCCGGTCGAACAGGAGAAACTGGCGGCGTATCTGGGCAAGGTCGAGCTGAATCGCAAGATCGAAGCGGCCTGATTCCTAAGACATCGCTTGCATGACAAGCCCCTGAATCGTGAGATTCAGGGGCTTTTTCACATCTGCAGAGCTGTGGCGTGGGGATTTATCCCCTCGCCACCATGCATCACTGAGTCACTGGGCCAGATGCAACAGCAGAAAATCAATGAACGCCCGCGACTTGTGCGGCAGATGCGGGCTGTTGGGGAACACCACGTTGATCGATTGCGACGGCAGCGAATACGAAGGCAGCAAGCGCCGCAAACGCCCGCTGGCAATGTCGTCGGCGACCACCCAGGCCGGCAGCACTGAAACGCCCAGTGACGACAGGGTCATCGAACGAATCGCCGTCGAGGAGTTCGATTCGAAGTGGCTGGTGCCGCTGACCTCGACCCCCTGCCCCTGGCTATCGCGCAACGTCCATTGGGTCGGCGCCTGCAAATTGCTGTTGGCAATCCACGACACGTTATTCAGGTCCTGCGGTTCGTTTACCGGATGGCGGGCGAGAAATGCCTCAGTGGCCACCAGCACGATTTCATAATCCGCGAGCTTGCGGCTTTTGAACGCGGAGTCCGCCAAGTTGCCCAGGCGAATCACCAGATCGAGCTTTTCCGCGACCAGATCGTTCAACGAAGAGTTGAAGTTATAGCACAGACGAATTTCCGGATAACGCTCGGAGAACAGCGGAATCAACGGCAGGATATATTTTTCACCGTACTCGCTGGTTGAACTTATCCGCAACTTTCCGGAGACCCGGTTATTACCTTTCAGGACATTATCAAAGGCATTATCAATATCCGCGACAATACCCTTGAACTCCTCATAAAACTCCTGCCCTATTTCGGTCAGCGATATATTGCGGGTATTGCGGATCAATAGCGTGGCCGACAAGACTTCTTCCAGCGCCTTGACATGCAGGCTGGCCATGGCTTTGCTGATACTCAGGTAATTCGCGGCTTTGGTGTAAGAACCAAAATCCACCACCGCAAGAAACGTCTGGACCCGATTAAGATGAGAGTGCATCGCGCTATGGCTCACTGTTAAATCCCGTCAAACATTGTTTTAAGCATAGTCGTATCGACACTTCAAGTCCATCGCCCCTATGCTGCGCGGCAAAGGGGATACAACATGAACTATCGCTATAAGATCGCGCTGATCTTTCTGATCGGCTTTTTTATTGACTGTATAAACATCTTTATGTCGGCTGTGGCATTGCCGAGTATATCGGCAACTTTGCAAGTCAGTACTTCGTCGGTGGCGTGGGTCGCCAATGCTTATATTCTCGGCCTGACCCTGATTATTCCGGTGAGCACCTGGCTGGCGGGGCGCTTTGGCAGCCGCGAAATTCTCACGCTGTCGATGCTGGTCTTCAGCGGTGCAGTGTGGATGTGCGGGATGGCCGACAGTTTCCATGAACTGGTGATCTGGCGTTTCCTCCAGGGCATCGGTGGTGGTCTGTTGATTCCGGTGGGCCAGGCGCTGACCTTCAACCTGTTCCAGGGTGAGCAACGGGCGAAGATTTCCACGCTGGTGATGGCGGTCGCGCTGATTGCACCGGCCATTTCGCCGACTGTCGGCGGCATCATCGTCGACAGCAGTTCGTGGCGCTGGGTGTTCTACAGCAACATCCCGTTCTCGCTGATCGCCGCCGGGCTGTCGTGGTTCTGGATCAAGGAAGCCAAGCCCGCCAGCCTGCCGCGTCCGGACATCCGAGGGTTGTTGCTGGTCAGCGCCGCGCTTGCCAGTCTATTGATGGGCATGTCGCTGTACGGCGGCGATTACCCGGCGCTGGCCGCACTGATCTGCGTGGCGGCGGGCCTGCTGTTCATCGCCCTGTACCTGCTGCACTACCGGCGCTGCAACAACGCGATCATCGAACTGAACCTGCTCAAAAGCAAAAAGCTCAGCACCTCAATCTTCATCTATTACGCGATTCCCGGCGTGTTCACCGGGGTCAACCTGATGAGCATTTTCTTTCTGCAGAACACCCTGCACTTCAGCGCCCGGCTGACGGGGATGTTCATGATCCTCTACGCCATCGGCGCCTTCATCGCGATGACGATTTGCGGTCGGGTCTACAACCGGGTCGGCGCCAAACGCCTGTTCACCCTCGGCATGCTGTTGCACAGCGCCGGCATCGCCACGCTGATGCTGGTCAATGCGCCGACGGACCTGTGGGTGATCGTGATCGCCTACAGCCTGATGGGCATCGGCGGCGGCATCGGCGCCAACACCGCGCAGACCACCTCGCTGATGGACTTTGCCGGCGGCGACACGCACAAGGCCAGCGTGATCTGGAACATCAACCGACAGATGTCCTTCAGCCTCGGTGCCGCGCTGTTTTTGATGATCTTCAATGTGCTGCTCAAGCAGTTCGATACCACGGCGGCCTACCACGCGACGTTCGCGATTGCGGCGCTGGTCGGACTGTTCCCGCTGTTTCAGATGAGTCAATTGAACCCTCCAAAGGAATGCCATGAACAACAACCTGGTTGAACGAGCGCAACACAGTATTCACCACGTGCATGACCTGATTCACCGCGTCTTCACCGATGCCGACGGCACCGGAGCCGCCACCGTCGCGCCGCTGATGGCGGTGTTCGCCGAGCACTTCAGCATGGTCACCACCGCGGCCGCCATCGTCGGCCGCGCGCAGGTCGAGCAACTGTTCACCGGCGCGGTCGGTGCCCGCAAAGGTCTGGAAATCCTGATCAGCGATCTGCACACGGTCTGGCACGAAGGCACGACCGTGGCGCTGCGCTACAAGGAAACCCATCGCCTGAACCAGCGCGAAACCTCGCGCATTTCGGTCGCGATCCTGCGGGTCCAGCACCACGACGTTCAGTGGCTGTACCTGCACGAAACACCGCTGAGCCAGGAAACGCCTGCATGAAGTTCACCGTCACACATTGCCGGATGCTCTCGGCGTCAATCAAGGAAGTCACCGTCAGCGGCCCGGCTTCGCTGATCGCGATGAGCCACGCCGGTGCGCATTTCAAATGGCTGATCCCGGGGCTGAATGATCCTCGGCATTACTCGACCGTGCATCTGGACGAGGCCGGGGACGGCCGGTTCACCTTCGCCATCCGCCTCTCGCCGGAGTCCGTCAGCAGCCAGTACATCCGCGCCCTGGCCGTCGATGACAGCGTGGAACTGGAAGGCCCGTTAAACACTTTCAACTACCCGCTGAGCGTCACCAGCGGTCGCGACATCGCGATTGCCGGCGGCATCGGCATCACGCCGTTGACCGGCATCCTGCGTCACCTGGCTGCGCTGCAGCGTCCAGCGCACCTGCATTACTTCGCCAAGAGCGTTGACGACGCGGTCTACGCCAGCCACCTGCAAGAACACCTTCAGGAACGCATGCAACTGCACCTGTCGGGCCATCGTCCGGCAATCGCTGACGTGCTCGCCGACCTGTGCGCCGACGACCGTCTGTATGTCTGCGGCCCGGCGGCAATGCTCGGCGAGGTGCTCAGCCATGCCGAACGTGCGGGTCTGGCCCGCGACCAGATCCATCTGGAGGTGTTCAACGTCGCCCGCGACAGCGCCGCGCAAGGTTGCGTCATCGACGCGGCGGACTCCGGCGTCAGCGTCGAGGTCGGCCCGCAGCAGTCGTTGCTCGAAGCCCTGGAAGCTGCCGGGCTCGATCCGCTTTACGACTGCCGTCGCGGCGAATGCGGCGTCTGCGCACTGGATGTACTGGAAGGCGAAGTCGATCACCGCGACTTCATCATGAGCGAACAGGAAGCGGCCTGCAGTGCGCGGATCTATCCCTGCGTGTCTCGCGCGAAAAGCCCCCGCCTGAAGCTGGCGATCTGAAGAGGACACCCCGTTGGACAACTATTTCAATGGCAGAGAAGTGCATAAATCTCTGTTCCTTGATCAGTCTCTATTCGAACAGGAACAGCAGCGGGTTTTCGCCGCGAGCTGGTGTTACCTGGGCCACGACAGCCTGATCCCCGAGACCGGTGACTACTTCACCACCACCCTGGCCCAGCAGCCGCTGGCGATGATTCGACAGAAGAGTGGCGAGATCAAAGTCCTGCACAACCGCTGCCCGCACAAAGGCGTGAAGGTGCTGGCCGAAGCACGCGGCAATGTCGGGCGCTTCATGCGTTGCCCGTACCACGCCTGGACGTTCAAGACCGACGGCGAATTGCTGAGCATTCCGGTGAAAAAGGAATACGACGACTGCGACCTGAGCAGTTGTTCGGCGCACAAAGGCATGCGTGCGGTGACGGCGGTGCGCAACTATCGCGGCTTCGTGTTCGTGCGCCTGACGGAAGAAGGCGTCGGCTTCGATGAGTTCTTCGGTGAGTCGCTGTCGACCCTGGACAACATGGTCATGCGCTCGCCCCAGGGCCAGTTGAAGGTCGTCGGCCAGCCGTTGCTGCACCGCCATCGCTGCAACTGGAAGATGGTCGTCGACAACCAGACCGACACCTGCCACCCGATGATCGCCCACGAATCCTCGGCCGGCGAAGCGATTCGCTTGTGGAAAGACACCGGCGACCAGGGCAAGCCGCCGATGGCGGTCGAACTGTTCTCGCCGTTCATGGCGTCCTACGAGTTTTTCGCCGGCATGGGCATTCGGGTCTGGCCCAACGGCCACGGGCACACCGGGGTCAGCAACTCGATCCACAAGGCCTACACCGACATCCCTGGGTACTGGGAACTGATGGTGGAAAGCTACGGTGAAGACCAGGCCCGGGCGATCCTCGACGACACCCGCCACAACACCGTGTATTTCCCCAACCTGATGGTCAAGGGGCCGATCCAGACACTGCGCGTGATCAAACCGGTCAGTGCCCGGGAAACCATCGTCGAGTCGTGGATCTTCGAGCTGCAAGGCGCCCCGGTGCAGTTGCTGGAAAGAACCGTGCAGTACAACAACCTGATCAACTCACCGTGTTCGATGGTCGCCCACGATGACGTGGAAATGTACGAGCGGGCAATGGAAGGTCTGGGCAGCGACGCCAACGAATGGGTCAACGTCGCCCGACTGTTCACCCCGCACGAAGCCTATGCGCAGACCCAGGTGGTGTCCGGCACCAGCGAAATGGCGATGCGCAATTTCTATAACAGCTGGCAGCACTTGATGCGGGATGACCATGCAACACGATCAATCTAATCAGCACGCCATCGAGCAACTGATCGACACCGAACTGCACTTGCTCGACCAACAGGATTTCGACGCCTGGCAACAACTGCTCAGCGACGATTACACCTACTGGATTCCGATGACCCGCGAACAGCGCAGCCCGTTGCACGAGTCCTCGCTGGTGTATGAGGACCGCTTCCTGACCACGCTGCGAATCAACCGGCTGGCCAATGCGCGCAACTTTTCCCAGCAGCCCAAGAGCCGCTGCCTGCACATCGCGCAGCGTCCGCGGATCACGGTTGACGAGGCCTCGTTCAGCGCCTTCGCCAGTTCCAACATGCTCTATTGCGAGGCCCGCAGCGACAGTGAATGGCACTACCCGGTCACCGTCGAGCACCGACTGATCAATATCGACGGCACGTGGAAAATCCATGGCAAGAAGATTCTCTTGCTCAACCCCGCACGCGCCCTTGAAAGCCTGCAACTCATTATCTGATCGACCGAGAATTACCCCTGTGAACCCTATTCCCAAAGGCTCCAACCAGGCGTCCGCGTGCCTGTCTTTTCCCTACGTCGATCTGCTCTATGACTATGGCCAGTTCCTGCGCAATGCCGATGAAGCGATCGGCTACCTGCCGGCGGAATCCGCCGAGAAGCACATCGGCATCGTCGGTGCCGGCCTCAGCGGGCTGGTCGCGGCCTACGAATTGCTGCGCGCCGGTGCGCGCCGCGTCACCCTGTTCGAAGCCGAGCCGGAACACGTCGGCGGGCGCTTGCTGACCCAGTGCTTTGACGAAGAACAGCCACAATTCATCGCCGAAATGGGCGCGATGCGCTTTCCGCCCAGTGAAGTCGGGTTGTTTCATTACCTCAATCGTTTCGGTATCCAGACCACCGAAGCGTTTCCCGACCCGGGCGTCGTCGACACCGAAATCCACTACCGTGGCGAGGCCCATCACTGGGCGGCGCTGCAGCCACCGCCGGCGCTGTTCAGCACCGTGCACCAGGGCTGGGTGGCGTTTCTTCGCGAAGGCGTGACCCTCGATGACGGCACGTGCCTGGCACCGCCACTGCTGCTGACCGAACTGCTCAAACAGCACAACTACTGCGAAGTGCAGCCCGAGTGGCAACGCTACCTGGACTGCTTCGGCGACAGCTCGTTTTACTCGGCGATGGTGCGCATCTTCACCGGCAACAACCCTCCGGGTGGCAAGGCATGGCGCAAGCCCGAGGACTTCCACCTGTTCGGTTCGCTGGGGATTGGCTCCGGCGGCTTCCAGTCGGTGTACCGCGCCTCGTTCACCGAGATCCTGCGGCTGGTGGTCAATGCCCTGGAGGTCAATCAGCGGCTGGTGCCCAACGGCATTTCCTCGCTGGCCGAGCGAATTGCCGACACCGCGTTCAACGGCATTGAGCTGCGCGACATGATCTGCCGCACGCGCATCGAGTCGATCAACAAGGGCGCCAACGGCGAAATCCTGCTGGCCGGCAGCAACGGCGAAACCTACGCCTGCGACAGGGTGATCACCACCACCACGACCCGTGCCCTGCAAGTGAACCTCAAGCTCACGCAGAACCAGGCCTTCGTCAATCGCGACGTGGCGCGGGCGATCAACGAAACCCACATGGTCGGCTCGTCCAAACTGTTCATCCTGACCAAGGACAAGTTCTGGCTCAAACACGGCCTGGCGCAAAACATCCAGACCGACACCCTGGTCAAGGGCGTCTATTGCCTCGACTACGCGCCGCACGACCCGGACTCGTGGGGCGTGGTGCTGATCAGTTACACCTGGGAAGACGACTCGCACAAGATGGTGTCGATGACCGACAAGGTGCAGCGCTGCCTGCGTCTGGTCGACGAACTGGCGATGAGCGCGCCGGAGTTTGCCAGCCACCTGCTGCCGCTGGACGGCGACTACCAGCGCTACGTTCTGGAATACGACTGGCTGACCGACAAACACGCGCTGGGCGCCTTCAAACTGAATTTCCCTGGCGACGACATTTACTCCGAACGCCTGTTCTATCAGTTCCGCACTGCGCTCGATCCGAACCAGGACACCGGCCTGTACCTGGCCGGTTGCGGCGCCTCGTTCACCGGTGGCTGGGCCGAAGGCGCGATTCAAACCGCACTCAACGGCGCCTGTGCGGTGATCAGCAGTCTGGGCGGCGACCTGATTGCCGGTAACCCGCTCGACGACTTGCACTCGCAGTACCGCTACTGCTGATCCCGGCCTTTTCAACCCGAGAATTTTCCATGTACAGCCAGCTTTCCATTGAACAGCTCGTCAACGGATTTCGCAGCGGCCAGCACTGCCCGGACACCTGGCAGCAGGCCCTGCGCGAGCGTCATGCCCAGGTGCAACACCTCAACAGTTTCATCACGTTCGACCCGGCAGCGCTCAAGGCCGACGGTATCGCACGCGACAGCGCGCTGTACGGTTTGCCCGTGTCGTTCAAAGACAACATCAACGTCAGCGGCATGCCGACCACCGCCGGCACACCCGGCCTGGCCGACTATGTACCGCAGGTGGACGCCGGTATTGTCCAGCGCTTCAAACACCTCGGTGCGCGGGTGGTGGGCAAGAACAACATGCACGAACTGTCGTTCGGCGTGACGTCGGCCAATCACACCTATGGCGCCGTGCTCAACCCGGCCAATCAACGGCACAGTGCCGGCGGCAGCAGCGGCGGTTGTGCCGCCGCCGTCGCCGCCGGCCTGGTACCGTGCGCAGTCGGCACGGACACCGGCGGTTCGGTGCGCATTCCGGCGGCGTTCTGCGGCATCGTCGGCATGCGTCCGACCACGGGCCTCTACCCCGCCGACGGCATCGTTCCGGTGTCGCAGACCAAGGACACTCCGGGCCTGCTGACCCACACCGTGGAAGACTGCCAGTTCGTTCACGGGCACCTGACCGGCAGCGCACAACAGGCCGCAGACCGACCGTTGCGCATCGGCATCCCCGAGCGCTTTCTCTGGGCCGACCTCGCTGACAATGTGCTGCGCGATTGCCGTGCGGCGATCGACACCCTGGCCGATCGCGGCGTGATCATCGTGCCGGTCGACGACGCCGTGATCGGCGAGATCAACGAAAGCATCCAGTTTCCGTTGCCGATCTACGAGTTTTTCATCGACTTCCCGCGGTTCCTGATGGGGCAAGGACGTGGTGCGCAGTTCCTCGATATTCTTGCGCAGATCCGCGATCCGGCGATCAAGAAAATCCTCAACGCCCAACTGGAAAGTCCGGCGATTTCCTACACCGATTACGTGCAGGCGTTGATGAGCAAACTGCGTCTGGAGCAGGAATACCGTGCGCTGCTGGGCAACCACCGACTGGATCTGATCGCTTACCCGACCGTCACGTGCAGCGCGCCGCTGCTCAGCGATTGCTCGGACGAAAGCAACTTCGAAGCCTTCGTGCGCAATACCGATCCGGCGAGCAACCTGGCGGCACCGAGCATCAGCATTCCGGTCGCGGCTGCGGGCGGGTTGCCGGTGGGGTTGTCGTTCGATGCATTGCCGGGGCAGGACAGCTTTTTGTTGGCGAATGTGCGGCATCTGACGCACCTGCTCGACATCCGCTGAATAGCCATCCTGCACAAAACCCTGTGGGAGCGGGCTTGCCCGCGAAGAGGCCAGCGGCTTCAACATCACTGTTGACGGACCGAGCGCCATCACGGGCAAGCCCGCTTCCACAGCAACCGTGTCAACCACTGCCATATAACAATTCAAATTGCGGGCCTTGCCATGCGCGTCACCTCAATCTCTTCCGTTCCTGCTGTCGAACGCTCGCCGTCGATCATCGGCGGCGCCATGATCATTGGCGGCACCATCGTCGGTGCGGGCATGTTCTCCTTGCCGGTGGTCATGTCCGGGCTGTGGTTCTACGGCTCGGTCGCCGTGCTGTTGCTGGCCTGGTTCTGCACCTTGCACTCGGGCCTGATGATCCTCGAGGCCAATCTCAACTACCGCGAAGGCGCGAGCTTTTCCACCATCACCCGCGATCTGCTCGGGCGTGGCTGGAGCCGTTTGAACGGCTTGAGCATCGTGTTTGTGCTCTACACCCTGACCTACGCCTATATTTCCGCCAGCGGTTCGGTGATTCATCACACCGCGCAATCGCTGGGCTGGACGCTGTCGTCACGGGCCGGTGGCCTGGGGTTCACCCTGCTGGTGGCGTTTATCGTCTGGCTCAGTACCACGGCGGTGAGCCGGATGACCACGCTGGTGTTCGGCGCCAAAATCCTCGCGTTCTTCCTGACGTTCGGTGGTTTGCTCGGGCATGTGCAAAGCGCCACGCTGCTCAACCTCGACCACGGCGACAACCACTATTGGCCCTACTTGCTGGTGACCCTGCCCTTCTGCCTGACCTCGTTCGGCTTTCACGGCAACGTGCCCAGCCTGATGAAGCATTACGGCAAGGACCCACAGCGGATCCGCACCTGTCTGGTCAGCGGCACCTTGCTCGCACTGGGTCTGTATCTGGTGTGGATGTTGTGCAGCATGGGCAATATTCCCCGGGACGCGTTCAAGGACATCGCCCAGCGCGGCGGCAACATTGATGTATTGATTGGCGCCTTGGGGTCGCGGCTCAACAGCGCCAACATCGACCTGTTGCTGACGTTTTTCTCCAACTTCGCCGTGGCCTGTTCGTTTCTCGGGGTGACCCTGGGGTTGTTCGATTACCTGGCCGATGTCCTCGGCTTCGACGACAGCCCCGCCGGGCGCTTCAAGACCGCCACCGTGACCTTTGCTCCGCCAATGCTCTGCGGAGTGCTCTGGCCGGAAGGTTTTATTCATGCCATCGGTTTCGCCGGGCTGGCGGCGACGTTATGGGCGGTGATCACCCCTGCCCTGTTGGCGCGGGCTTCGCGTAAACGCTTCGGCAGCCCGCGCTATCGGGTGTGGGGCGGTACACCGATGATTGGCCTGGTGCTGTTGTTCGGGGCCCTCTGCGCGGTCTCGCACCTGTTGTTCGTGTTTGGCTGGCTCCCGGTCTGGCGCTGAGGCAAAGCGTTCGGTTTTCCGAACGCGACTTTACGGTCGATTCGGTAAACCGGATCAGATACGCTGAAAAACACCGCCACAAAAGTTTAATAACGTTATAAAACAACCAGTTAACCATCGAAGACTGGTCTGGCACGACTCATGCTCTACACTCTCTCGACGAATGCCTGCAGTGCCAACACTTCAGGAGCCGTCAGGCATTCGAAGCACAAAAGGGCCGACGAACTGGCTCCATAAAAAAAACAATTCGAGGAAAATTTGATGCGCATCGTTCCCCATATCCTGGGCGCAGCCATTGCTGCCGCTCTGATCAGCACACCAGTTTTCGCCGCCGAACTCACCGGCACCCTGAAGAAAATCAACGATTCGGGCACCATCACGCTCGCTCACCGTGACAGCTCCATTCCGTTTTCCTACATCGCGGACGCTTCCGGCAAACCCGTGGGCTACTCCCACGACATTCAAGTGGCCATCGTTGAAGCCCTGAAAAAAGACCTGAACAAGCCAGACCTGCAGGTCAAGTACAACCTGGTGACCTCGCAAACCCGTATCCCGCTGATCCAGAACGGCACCGCGGATATCGAGTGCGGCTCCACCACCAACAACGCCGAACGCGCCCAGCAAGTCGACTTCACCGTCAACATCTTCGAAATCGGCACCCGTCTGCTGGTCAAGAAAGACAAGGATGGCAAGCCGTCCTACGCTGACTTTGCCGACCTGAAAGGCAAAAACGTCGTGACCACCGCCGGCACCACGTCCGAGCGCATCATCAAAGCGATGAACGCCGACAAGCAGATGGGCATGAACATCATCTCCGCCAAAGACCACGGCGAGTCCTTCAACATGCTGGAAAGCGGCCGCGCCGTAGCCTTCATGATGGACGACGCCCTGCTCGCAGGCGAAGAAGCCAAGGCCAAGAAGCCGGCCGACTGGATCATCACCGGTACGCCACAGTCCTTCGAAGCCTACGCGTGCATGGTTCGCAAAGACGACCCGGCCTTCAAGAAGGCTGTCGATGCCGCCATCGTTGGCCTGTACAAGTCGGGCGAGATCAACAAGATCTACAGCAAGTGGTTCGAGAGCCCGATTCCTCCAAAAGGCCTGAACCTGAACTTCCCGATGAGCGACAAGGTAAAAGATCTGATCGCCAACCCGAGCGACAAGCCGGCGCCTGACGTAAAAATCTGATTACTGACTAACCTTATCGCCTGAGGGAGCCACCCTCCCTCAGGCGTCTGTTACTACCTGCTGGCTTTACTGTGGAACACTCGACCTGGCGGTTTCCGAGCCGATCGCGTGTGTCCGACGTTCACCGTCGGACGGGAAAGGACCTTCCCCAAGCGGGTGCTTGTACATCGATCGATCTCGAGGGGAGACCCTAATGAATTACAACTGGGACTGGGGCGTGTTCTTCAAGTCCACCGGCGTTGGCAGCGAGACGTATCTCGACTGGTACGTCACCGGTTTGGGCTGGACCATTGCCATCGCCATCGCGGCATGGATCATCGCCTTGCTGCTGGGCTCCATTCTGGGGGTCATGCGCACGGTGCCGAACCGCATCGTATCGGGCATCGCGACCTGCTACGTCGAACTGTTTCGCAACGTGCCGCTGCTGGTTCAGCTGTTCATCTGGTACTTCCTGGTACCTGACCTGCTGCCGCAGAACCTGCAGGACTGGTACAAACAGGACTTGAACCCGACCACCTCGGCCTACCTGAGCGTTGTCGTGTGCCTGGGCCTGTTCACTGCAGCCCGTGTCTGCGAGCAAGTGCGTACCGGCATCCAGGCGCTGCCACGCGGCCAGGAATCCGCCGCCCGCGCCATGGGTTTCAAGCTGCCGCAGATCTACTGGAACGTGCTGCTGCCCCAGGCCTACCGGATCATCATTCCGCCGCTCACCTCGGAATTCCTCAACGTGTTCAAGAACTCCTCCGTGGCGTCCTTGATCGGCCTGATGGAATTGCTGGCGCAAACCAAACAGACCGCCGAATTCTCGGCCAACCTGTTTGAAGCCTTCACCCTGGCCACGCTGATCTACTTCACCCTGAACATGAGCCTGATGTTGCTGATGCGCATGGTCGAGAAGAAAGTCGCAGTGCCCGGCCTGATCTCCGTGGGGGGTAAATAATGGACTTCGATTTCAGCGGCATCATCCCCGCGATCCCGGGCCTGTGGAACGGCATGGTCATGACCTTGCAGTTGATGGTCATGGGCGTGGTCGGCGGCATCGTGCTGGGGACCATCCTCGCCCTGATGCGCCTGTCGTCCAGCAAACTGCTGTCGCGGGTGGCCGGCGCTTATGTGAACTACTTCCGTTCGATCCCGCTGCTGCTGGTGATCACCTGGTTCTACCTGGCGGTGCCGTTCGTGCTGCGCTGGATCACCGGTGAAGACACGCCGATCGGCGCGTTCACCTCCTGCGTCGTGGCCTTCATGATGTTCGAAGCCGCGTACTTCTGCGAAATCGTCCGGGCCGGCGTGCAGTCGATCCCCAAAGGCCAGATGGCCGCCGCCCAGGCGATGGGCATGACCTATGGCCAGACCATGCGTCTGATCATCCTGCCCCAGGCGTTCCGCAAGATGACCCCGTTGCTGCTGCAACAGTCGATCATCCTGTTCCAGGACACCTCGCTGGTGTACACCGTGGGCCTGGTGGACTTCCTCAACTCCGCCCGCTCCAGCGGCGACATCATCGGTCGTTCCAACGAGTTCCTGATCTTCGCCGGTGTCGTCTACTTCATCATCAGCTTTTCCGCCTCGCTGCTGGTCAAGCGTCTGCAAAAAAGGTTCGCCGTATGATCTCTATCAAAAACATCAACAAGTGGTATGGCGACTTCCAGGTGCTGACTGATTGCAGCACCGAGGTCAAAAAAGGCGAAGTGATCGTGGTCTGCGGCCCGTCGGGTTCCGGCAAATCGACCCTGATCAAATGCGTCAACGCCCTGGAGCCGTTCCAGAAAGGCGACATCGTCGTCGACGGCACCTCGATTGCCGACCCGAAGACCAACCTGCCGAAACTGCGCTCACGCGTGGGCATGGTGTTCCAGCATTTCGAACTGTTCCCGCACCTGACCATCACCGAAAACCTGACCATCGCGCAGATCAAGGTGTTGGGCCGCAGCAAGGAAGAGGCGACCAAGAAAGGTCTGCAACTGCTCGAGCGCGTCGGTCTGTCGGCCCACGCCCACAAGCATCCGGGGCAACTGTCCGGCGGTCAGCAACAGCGCGTGGCGATTGCCCGTGCGCTGGCGATGGACCCGATCGTCATGCTGTTCGACGAACCGACCTCGGCGCTCGACCCGGAAATGGTCAACGAAGTACTCGACGTGATGGTGCAACTGGCCCAGGAAGGCATGACCATGATGTGCGTGACCCACGAAATGGGCTTCGCCCGTAAAGTGGCCGACCGGGTGATTTTCATGGACGCCGGCAAGATCATCGAAGACTGCCCGAAAGAAGAGTTCTTCGGCGACATCAGCGCCCGCTCCGAACGCGCGCAGCATTTCCTCGAGAAAATCCTGCAGCACTAAAAGCAACACACCGAACTCTGTGGCGAGGGAGCTTTGTGGCGAGGGGGTTTATCCCCGATGGGCCGCGAAGCGACCCCCAGCATTTCAAAATCAAACCGCATCTGCCGGTTTGACGACTGCTTCGCAGCCGATCGGGGATAAATCCCCTCGCCACAGGTTCCGCGCTCGAACAAACCAGCATGCTGTTAGCCATGCTGGTTGACCCAAGGCATCTGTGATGAAATGCGACCCCACTCTCTATCGCGCCGCGCCGCCATCACTTGCCGTGAAACCTCGTCTGATCCGTCATTTGTTCCTGCCGCCGCTGATCATCGCCCTGATGATCGGATTGGGTTTTGCCGGCTTCTGGACCAGTGAACATTTCGGCATCCGCAGCCTTGGCGAGAACGGCCAGCGTCAGCTGGAACTGCACGCCCGCGCAGTCGAAAGCGAGATCAGCAAATACACGTACCTGCCCAGCCTGCTGGAACTGGAAACCAGTGTCCCGCAACTGCTGGCCGACCCGACCCCGGAACACCGGCAAACGGTCAATGCTTACCTTGAAGGTCTGAACCGGCGCAGCCGCAGTCGGGCCATCTACGTCATGGACACCACCGGCCGCGTGATGGCCACCAGCAACTGGCGCGATGTCGACAGCTATCTGGGTGAAGACCTGTCCTTCCGCGCCTATTTCCAGAAAGCCGTACGCGGCGAACCTGGCCGCTTTTACGGCATCGGCAGCACCAATGGCGAGCCCGGTTATTACCTCGCTCACGGTCTCGAAGAGCATGGCAAGATCATCGGCGTCGCCGTGGTCAAAGTGCGGCTGGAGGCCATGGAAGAACGTTGGCAGCGCGCGCGTCTGGAAGCCTTCGTCAGCGATGAAAACGGCATCATCATTCTTTCCAGTGATCCGGCCCGACGTCTGAAAGCCGTCATTCCCTTGAGTGAAGACACCAAGGAAAAACTTGCCCGAAGCCTGCAGTACTACTGGTACCCGCTCAACGAACTGCAACCTTTGGCTCGCGAAACCCTGTCCGAAGGCGTGGAAAAACTCACCTTCCCCGCCAACAGCGAAGTGCCGTCTGGCGAGGATGACATCAGCTATCTGGCGCAGACCCGCCCGTTGAGTGACACGCCCTGGAATTTCACCTTGCTCACGCCTTTGCAGGATTTGCGTCGCGAAGCGATCAACCAAGGCATTCTGGTCGCGGTCGCCTTTGCCTTGGTGGCGTTCCTGCTGATCGCCTGGAACGAGCGGCGCAAAGTCATCGCCACCCGGCTCGCCGCCCGCGAAGCCTTGCAGGAAGCCAACAATCAGCTGGAGCGTCGGATTACCGAACGCACCTCGGACCTGCGCGCCAGCAACGAGCGCCTCAAGAGCCAGATCCGCGAACGCCGTCAGGCAGAAGAAACCTTGCGCCGTGCCCAGGATGAACTGGTGCAGGCCGGCAAACTTGCGGCCATCGGCCAGATGTCCACCAGCATCGCCCACGAACTGAATCAGCCGCTGGCGGCGATGCGCACCCTCTCGGGCAATACCGTACGGTTTCTCGAGCGCGGTCAGCTCGATGTCGCCAGCACCAACCTCAAGACCATCAACGACCTGATCGACCGCATGGGCCGCATCACCGCAAGCCTGCGCTCGTTCGCCCGTCGCGGCGACAGCCACGGTCAGGCCAGCCTCGGCAAAGCGGTGGAGGCGGCGTTGCAATTGCTCGGGGCGCGGGTGGAACACTCGGCGCTGGTGCTGCACCGGCAATTCGCCGACGTGCAATTGCTGATCGACCAGACTCGCCTCGAACAGATTCTGGTCAACCTGATCGGCAACGCCCTCGATGCCATGCAGGCGCAACCGCTGCCGCAGCTGTGGCTGGAAGGTGAAGAGTTCAACGGTAAATATCGCCTGCGCGTGCGCGACAACGGTCATGGCATCGACGCCGAAGCACGCAAGCATCTGTTCGAACCGTTCTTCACCACCAAACCCGGTGAACAAGGCCTGGGCCTCGGCCTGACCCTGTCCGCCAGCCTCGCGGCCGCCACCGGCGGGCATCTGGGTGTCGAACACCCGGCCAGCGGTGGCACCACCTTCGTCCTCAGTTTACCGTTGGTAAGCCCTACTCCTGCCGAGCCAATATGAACCACGACCTTAGTGTGCTGATCGTCGAAGACGACCCCCATGTCCTGCTCGGTTGCCAACAGGCGCTGACCCTCGAAGACATTCCCTGCATTGGTGTGGGCAGCGCCGAAGAGGCACTGGAGCAGGTCGGCGAGAATTTTGCCGGCATCGTCATCAGCGATATCCGCTTGCCGGGTATCGACGGCCTGGAGTTGCTGACCCGCCTGAAACAACGTGATCGCAGCCTGCCAGTGGTGCTGATCACCGGTCACGGCGACATCTCCATGGCGGTCGGTGCGATGCAGAAAGGCGCCTATGACTTCATGGAGAAGCCGTTCTCGCCGGAGCGCCTGGTCGATGTGGCGCGGCGCGCCCTGGAGCAACGCAGCCTGGCGCGGGAAGTGTCGTCGCTGCGTCGACAACTGGCCGAACGCGATTCGCTCGAAGGCCGGATCATCGGCCGCTCGCCGGCGATGCAGAATCTGCGCGAACTGATCGCCAACGTCGCCGACACATCGGCCAACGTCTTGATCGAAGGCGAAACCGGTACCGGCAAGGAACTGGTCGCCCGCTGCCTGCACGACTTCAGCCGCCGCCACAGCAAGCAGTTCGTCGCACTGAACTGCGGCGGCCTGCCGGAGAACCTCTTCGAAAGCGAGATCTTCGGCCACGAGGCCAACGCCTTTACCGGCGCCGGCAAACGGCGCATCGGCAAGATCGAACACGCCGACGGCGGCACGCTGTTCCTCGACGAAGTGGAAAGCATGCCGCTGCCGTTGCAGATCAAACTGCTGCGCGTGTTGCAGGAACGCACCCTCGAACGCCTCGGTTCAAACCAGAGCGTGGCGGTGGATTGCCGGGTGATTGCCGCGACCAAGTCCGACCTCGATGAAGCGAGCAAGGCTGGCGAATTCCGTAGCGACCTGTACTACCGCCTCAACGTCGTGACCCTCGAATTGCCGCCCCTGCGCGAGCGTCGCGAAGACATCCTGCAACTGTTCGAACACTTCACCCAGCAATCGGCGCTGCGCTTTGACCGCGCCCTGCCGGAGCTGGACAACCAGACCCTGTCGAACCTGATGAGCCACGACTGGCCGGGCAACGTGCGGGAGCTGCGCAACGTCGCCGAACGCTTCGCCCTCGGCCTGCCGGCGTTCAAGAAGTCCGGCGCCGGCAGCGCGGGCCAGGGCCTGGCGTTTGCCGAAGCGGTGGAAGCGTTCGAGCGCAACCTGCTCAGCGATGCCTTGCAACGCAGCGGCGGCAACCTGACCCAGGCCAGCCTGGAACTGGGCATGGCCAAGACCACGCTGTTCGACAAAGTGAAAAAGTACGGGTTGAGCCACTGATGGATCTTATTCTCAAAGCAGCGCTCGGCGCGGCAGTGGTGGTGATCCTCGCCGCCCTGTCGAAAACCAGAAACTACTACATCGCCGGGCTGGTACCGCTGTTTCCGACCTTTGCCCTGATCGCCCACTACATCGTCGGCAAAGGCCGTTCAATCGACGATCTGAAGGCGACCATCGTGTTCGGCATGTGGTCGATCATTCCGTACTTCATTTATCTGGCGACGCTGTACGTGATGGTTGACCGCATGCGCCTGGAAGCGTCGCTCGCGGTGGCGGTTGTGGCGTGGCTGATCGCGGCGACAGTGCTGGTCACAGTCTGGGTGCGCCTGCACGCCTGAGCCAAACGCTGGCCCGCCCCTTGCATTTACCCCCAAAGCCCCGCCCGGCTGGTGCTCATGATGGATGAGGCCGGTGTCTGGCAGGGTCTGCCAAGGGTGAATAGCAACCTTGAACATTTTAGATCTCGACCACAGCCTGACGGCCCAGGCACCGATTGCGCGACTGCTCGACAGTGGCCGCGCCAGACGCCTGGACCTGCTCGACCTCGGCCCGAAACTCCGGCTCTGGTCCAGCGAACGCACCTGGCGGCGCTTCGCCGAACGCTTGCAGCAACGGCCGCGCCACAGCGGCCCGGCGCCGGAAATCTTCTTCGTCGGTTCCGGTGATTATCACCACCTGACCCCGGCGTTTCTCACCGACCTGCCCGAGCCGGTCAGCCTGATCCACTTCGACAATCACCCCGACTGGGTGCGTTTCGCGCCGCGTCGGCACTGCGGCTCGTGGGTCAATCAGGCGCTGAAACTGCCGAACATCCGCCGCATCGTCACGCTCGGCCCGTGCAGCGATGACCTGCAAAATCCGCAGTTGAAGGGCGGCAATCTCGCGGCCCTCCGACGCGGGGTGCTGCAGCTGTTTCCGTGGCAGCACGCGCCCTCCAGAGTCTGGGGACGGGTCGGCGACGGCGCCGGGCATGCACAACAGGAAAACATGCTGCACTGGCACAACTTGTCGGAACTCGACTGGCGCCAGTTCCTCGACAAGATGATCGCCAGCCTGCCGACCGAGGCAGTGTGGATCACCATCGACAAGGACGTGCTTGCCAGCGAAGACGCCGCCACCAACTGGGATCAGGGCGGCATGCGCCTGAGCCACATGCTCCAGGCCCTGCGCGCTCTGGCGGCGAGCAAGCGGGTCCTCGGCATCGACATCTGCGGCGAATACGCACGCCCGGCCTTCAGTAACCTGCTCAAACGCTGGGAGGCGAAGACCGACCAGCCCCCGGCCGAGCGCTGGAGCGACGCCGATATCCTGCGCAATTCGGCGACCAATCAAGCCTTGATCGAGCTGTTCGAGGAGTTGTTTCCATGACGTTTACCGTGATTGTGCTGGTGGCCTTGTCGATTGTTCTGGATGTGATCGGCCAGCTCTGTTTCAAACTGGGCCTGGACCGCCTGCCGGCGCTGGAAGGTGGTTTTCGCCTGCAGGTGTTCTGGGGCCAAGTATTCAACGCGCCGCTGCTGTGGGCCGGGATCGGGGCTTATGCGATCGAGTTCTTCGTCTGGCTCGGTGCCCTGTCGCGGGCGCCGCTGAGCCTGTTGTTTCCGGCGGCGGCGCTGGCTTATTGCGGCGTGGTGCTGGCGGGCAAAGTGGTGCTCGGTGAAACCGTCAGCCGGCGCCGCTGGCTGGGTACGCTGGTGATTACGGCGGGCGTGATGCTCGTGTGTGCCGGCCATGTCTGAAGCGCGCCTGGAACTGCAAAGGAACGACGCAATGCATTGGCTCCACGGGCGCCTGGGCACCATCGTGCTGTGGGCGCTGTTGATCATTCTGGAAAGTGGCGGACAGATCGCGAGCAAGGTCGGCGGCGATCAGTTGGGGCAGATGGACTTCAGCCTGCAATGGCTGCAAGGCATCGTCATGACGTCCGGGGTGTGGGTGGCGATTGCCTGCTACATCGGCGCGTTTTTTGTCTGGATGCTGATCCTGCGCCGCAGCAGCCTGTCACTGGCGTTTCCCCTGAGTTCGCTGGTGTTTGTCGGCGTGCTGCTGGGATCGTGGCTGGGGCTGGGCGAGCAGATCAGCCTGCTGCACTGGGTCGGCGTGGCGGTGATCATGGGCGGGATTGCCCTGCTTGCCGAGGGCGAAGAACACTGAAATCGACCGTGCAGGCTGCGTTTTTTGATCTTGAAAAACCAAGATCGCAGCCTGCACAAAGCGCTCAGGCGTCAGGCTTTTGGTGGTTCAGCAAGAACCCCAGACCATGCGCCAACGCGATCTCCTTCACCCCCGCTTCCTGCTGCTGCCGGGCGATCTGCCGGTGATAGGCCTTGACCTGAGTCCAGTGCATTTTCGGCCGATAGTGGTGCTCGGCGTGATAGCCGTTGTTCATCCACAACAGGTTATACAGCGGGCTGTAGGCACTCACGCCCCACGCGATGGGCAAGTCCGGGTTGCCGCCAAAATGCTCGTAATAACCGTTGAGCGACGACAACGCCTGCCCCAGGTACCAGAACGGCAGCAGCACCAGCACCGCTTGCCAGTCGTACACCGCCAGCAGCAGATAGAACGCCAGCGTCACATAGATTTCCACCTTGACCCAACGCGCGTCCTTCGGCCGTTTGCGGCGCATTTCTTCGTAGATCGGCGTGGGATCGTCGCGAAAAAAACTCAGAAACGTGTAGGCCCAGGGATTTTCTGGCTGACCGTTTTTGCCGCGCAGATAAATCGACAGCGGATCAATCGTCTTGCCGTCCGCTCCCGGCCGGTCCGAGTTGCCACGGTGATGCCGGTTGTGGATATCACGATAGAGGGTTTGTGAAAAACCGATGGTCACCGACAACAGCAGATCGAACGCCCGGTTCAGCCACGCCGGGGTGAAGTAGGCGTTGTGGATCTGGTTGTGGGAAATGCTGTTGATGCTCCACGACAGGCTGATCGCATAACCCAGCGCCAGCGGCACAAAGGCCCACCAGGACAGCTGATGAAAGGCTGAGACCAGCCACAGGACACAGGCGAAGTGGGCAATGCCCAATGCGATGGGGATCAGGTCCCACAACGAATGGGCCAACAAACGATAAGCAGGGCGAGCCATGAAGAACATCCTGAAGGAATGGATTCGACATGGCTGTCTGCAAACCGCAGACCAATTCGCCCGCGTGCGCAATCAGTCGAACTTGTAGGCGATGGCCGCCTGCACTTCACCCTGATTGGTATCCCCCACCGCTTTGACGATGCTGCTGTCGGCCGCCGAGCGGGTCAGGTGAATCCAGCTCGCGCTGGTGACCAGCGACCAGTGCGACGCCAGCGCAAACTCGAAGCTCTGGGTCAGCGCCACGTTCTGCAAACCACCGCCGGCGTTGTACGCGCGGATGCCCGAGGCCTGCGCTTCGCGATCACTGACACCGAAGAAGGTCTGGGTGCCCTGCGCATCGGTAAAATGCGCGGTCAGGTTGCTGCTGCCAATCACCCCGCCGCCCAGTGGATAGCCGATTTCACCGCCCACTTTGCCAAACACGCCGCCCTGCCCGCTGCCACCGCCGGCGGCCTGGCCAACGAAGGCGAACACGCGCCAGAAATCGGCCGGAGCGTACTGCACGAAGCCGCCAGCCTCGGCCATGTCGGGCACATCACGCAGGCCACGCAACTCGCCGTTGGCGGTGCGCCCGGAGAGGTAGTTGATGTAAGGCCCGGCGCTGAAACCGTTGGTTTTCAAGGCGCTCCAGGTCAGGCCGTCGTCGGTACCGAGGCTGACATCGCCCCAGTCCAGATCCAGATACGGGATCGGTCGGGTTTCGTAACGGCTGCCGGTCGGATCATGCGGTTGATACCCCACCCCGAGTCCTGCTTCGCCTGTAATGCCATCCGCCAGCGCGGCCCCGGAAAAGCTGGCCAGTGCGGCCAATAACGCCAGTGTCTTCCTCTGCATGAGGTCATTCCTTTTCTGAACTTGCGCGCATCAATCCCCGGATACCGTCCCTGGCGCAAGCACTCATGTTGTTTGTAGCAAGCTACAAAAATTGTAGCCGCGCATGGCGACAAAACCGTATCACCCCCGCCACTACGGGGCCTGGGCCATTTGGCACAGTCCCTGCTCTCTCCCTTGCCAGGCGCAGACCGCGCACCCTGACAACTGCCTCGACCCAACAGGTACTGCAGATGATTGACTGGCACATCGTGTGTGATTTCGACGGGACCATCACCCGTACCGACGTGATCGACAGCATCCTTGAACGCTTCGCCGACCCGAGCTGGGAAGCCATCGAAAACGAATGGCTGGAGGGCAAGATCGGTTCCCGCGAATGCCTCAGCCGTCAGCTGGCGCTGATCAAGGCCACACCTGCGCAACTGCTCGAGTTCTTCGACAGCATCGACATTGATCCCGACTTCCCCGATTTCGTCGACCACGTGATCGGCCTCGGTGCTTCGCTGGAAGTGGTCAGCGACGGTATCGAACAAGGCATCGCGCGAATTCTTGCGCGCAACTACGTGACGCTCCTGCCGATCCTCGCCAATCGCCTGCGCCAGATCGACCACGACAAGTGGCGCATTGATTTCCCCTACGCCAGCGACGCCTGCCGCGCCGCGTCCGGCAACTGCAAATGCAAGTCCACGCCGAACAGCAAACGCGTGCTGGTGATCGGCGACGGCCAGTCCGACATGTGCGTGGCGTCCACCGCCGACTTCGTTTTCGCCAGGGATCGCCTGGCCGAGCACTGCGAGCGCAACGGCATCGCCTACGCGCGCTTCGACAGCTTCGCCGAACTGCCACACCTGCTGGCCCGCCTGCCTCTGGCCCCGGCCGCCAACGCCGTCACTTTCAGCACCGAAACCCCTTCTGAAGCACAGGAAACCCTGCACCATGTCTGATATCCGCATCGCGACAGCCGAAGACCAGGTCCTTCTGGAAAAAGAAGCCAAATACTGCTCCTACGGCGACACCGTTCACTACATCGAACCGCCGCGCATCTTCAGCCGCTGCGAAGGCTCCTACGTCTGGGACACCGAAGATCAGGCCTATCTCGACCTGCAGATGTGGTACTCGGCGGTCAACTTCGGTTACGCCAACCCGCGTCTGAACAATGCACTGAAACAACAGATCGACACCCTGCCGCAAATCGCCAGCCAGTACTTGCACAAGGGCAAGATCGAGCTGTCGGAAATGATCGCGGTCGACGCCAAGAAAAAATTCGGCCTCGACGGCCGGGTGCACTTCAACGTCGGCGGTTCGCAGTCGATCGAGGACTCGCTGAAAGTGGTGCGCAACGCCACCAACGGCAAGAGCCTGATGTTCGCCTTCGAGGGCGGTTATCACGGCCGCACCCTCGGTGCATCGTCGATCACCTCCAGCTACCGTTATCGCCGCCGCTACGGGCACTTCGGTGAGCGTGCGCAGTTCATCCCGTTCCCGTACCACTTCCGTGGCCCGAAAGGCATGACCAAGGAAGAGTACAGCAGCCACTGCGTGCAGCAATTCGCGCGGTTGTTCGAGACTGAATACAACGGCGTCTGGGACCCGAAAGTCGGCCAGAGCGAATACGCCGCGTTCTACGTCGAGCCGATCCAGGGCACCGGCGGCTACGTGATTCCGCCGATGAACTTCTACAGCGAACTCAAGCACGTGCTGGATCAGCACGGCATCCTGATGGTGGTCGACGAAATCCAGATGGGTTTCTACCGCACCGGCAAGCTGTGGTCGATCGAACACTTTGACGTCAAACCTGACGTGATCGTCTTCGGCAAGGCACTGACCAATGGCCTCAACCCGCTGGGCGGCATCTGGGCCCGTGAAGAACTGATCAACCCGAAAGTCTTCCCGCCAGGCTCGACCCACTCCACCTTCGCCTCCAACCCGCTGGGCACTGCGGTGGGTCTCGAAATGTTCAAGATGACCAGCGAAGTCGACTACGGCGCGATGGTCATGGCCAAGGGCAAATACTTCCTCGAAGGCCTGCAGGATCTGCAAAAGCGCTACCCGATCATCGGCGATGTCGACGGCCTCGGTCTGGCGCTGCGCTGCGAGATCTGTACCGCTGACGGTTTCACCCCGGACAAGGCCACCCTCGACTTCATGGTCGAAGAAGGCATGAAGGGCGACATTGAAATCGACGGCCGTCGTCTGGGCCTGATCCTTGACGTGGGCGGCTACTACAAGAACGTCATCACCCTGGCACCGTCGCTGGAAATCAGCTATGCGGAAATCGATCTGGGCCTGGCCCTGCTCGACCGCCTCCTGCATCGGGCAATGAAACGATGATCGAACCAGAGATCGACATGGGCGAAGGCAACGCCGGTTTCGTTCTCGGCAACGGCGAGGTCGCGGTGGTGTTGATCCACGGCCTCACCGGCACCCCGACGGAACTCCGTCGGGTGGCCGTGGGCCTGGCGAAAGCCGGGCACACGGTCTATGTGCCGACCCTGGCCGGGCACTGCGGCGGTAATGCCGACCTGCAGGCCACCGGCTGGCGCGACTGGTACGAAAGCGCGCGCAACACCTTCGTCGGCGTGCGCCGCAAGCACCGCAAGGTGTACGTCGGTGGCTTGTCCATGGGCGCGGTGCTGTCGATGTACCTGGCTGCCGAACACCCGGGACAGATCGAAGGCTTGCTGCTGTATTCGACCACGCTGCGCTACGACGGCTGGAGCATCAACAAACTGGCGTTCCTCACCCCGCTGCTGATGAAAATCCCGTTCGGCGTGCACCTGTGCAGTTTCGAAGAAAAGCCGCCCTACGGCATCAAGAACGAGCGCCTGCGGGCGATCGTCGAACGGCAGATGAAAGAGGGCCAGAGCAGTCAGGCCGGGTTGCTGACCATGGAAGGCATCACCGTGCGGGAACTGCACCGGCTCAATGCCGTGGTGAAGAAAAGTATGCCGTCGATCACCACGCCGGCACTGGTGCTGCACTCCATCGAGGACGACATCACCAGCCGCTGGAACGCCGATTATGTGGAACGCAAACTCGGCGGGCCGGTGACCAAGGTGCTGCTCGACGACTGCTATCACATGATCACCGTGGACTTGCAGTACCGGCGTGTCGTGGAATTGAGCGCCGACTTCATCCAGCGCGGCATCATGCCAGCGATCATTCACCCCGGGACAGCGCCACTGGACACCCGGCAACTGGCTTGAGCAGTGGCCTCCGTCCGCCTCCATGCGACTCGCCGACATAAGGAACCGACGTGATCACCGCGCAAGCCTTTTCAACCATCGAGGCGATTGATCGCTGTGCCTGGAATGACTGCTTTGCCGATGAACTGGAAGACTGGGATTACTACCGCGCGGTGGAACGGGCGGGAATTGACGGTTTTCACTGGCGCTATCTGACCCTGCATGAAGACGGCCGTCTGATCGCAGGCGCGGTGGCGTTCAGCACCGCCTATTCGCTGGACACCACTCTGCAGGGCGCGGGCAAACGTGTCAGCCAATGGCTGCGCCGGCGCCTGCCCGGGCTGTTCGTCATCCGTCTGTACGCCCTCGGCTCACCGGTGGCGGAGCAGTGCCATGTCGGCACGGCTTCGCACATTGCCCCTGCGCAGCGCCCGGCACTGCTCGCGCAATTGCTGCACCTGGCAAAACAGGACGCCGACCAGCTCGGAATTGGCCTGCTGGCGGTCAAGGACGCTTCGCATCGCGACCCGCAATGGCTGGACGTCTGCCGCCAGGCCGGAATGCAAAGCATGCCCGGCCTGCCCGGCGCCGAATTGCCGATCCGTTTCGCCTCGGTGGATGCCTACCTGGGCAGCCTCGGCAAATCCACGCGCAAGGACCTGCGCCGCACCTTGCGCAACCAAGGCCCGCGCACCGAATGGCGACGTTCGGTGCACGACTTGCTGCCGCGCATGATGGCGCTCTACGAAGCCACCCTCGCCCGCAGTGATCTGGCCTTCGAATGCCTGCCGGCGGCGTACTTTTGCGAAGTGCTCGCCCACCTCGACGAGCGCGCGGCCTGCGTGCTCTATTGGGTTGGCGACGAACTGGTGGCGTTCAATCTGGTGCTGCTCGACGGGCGCCGCATGATCGACAAGTTTTTCGCCCACGATCTGGCCCGCACCCGCCAGTACAATCTTTACACCCGAAGCTGGCTGGTCAATGTCGACTATTGTATTGAGCACAAACTGGCGACCTATGCTTGCGGGCAAGCCGGCTATGCCACCAAGCTGCGCCTGGGGTGCTCGTTTGTCGGGCATACGGTGTTTTTCCGTCATCGCAATCCATTACTCAACCGACTGCTGGGACTGGTAAAAATGTTTGTCCGACCGGATCGCTCCGACCCTGCCATGGCTGCTGCATTAAGCGAAATAGAATGAACAAAGACCGACGCACTGTCGCCCGACCTTTCGCCCTTTCCGGCTGGAGCCTGCAACGCAAACTGGTGCTGGCGATCTGGCTGGTGAGCGTGATCCCGACCATGATCGCGGCCGAACTGGCGGCCACCACGCTGTCGCAGATCTTCGACAGCAACGTGCGCATCTGGCTGCAGGAGTCCTCGAAGATCGTCGAGGACGAAATCACCGAAATCCTCCGTGACAACGCCCGGGCTGCGCAGCTGTTCATGCGCCACACTCGGCCGCCGGTCGACCGCCATTCCGCCAGACACGACAAATTGATCGCCGATATCGCCGACTCGATGGGCATTGATGTCGTGGCGCTGATCCGCAACAGCGATCACAAAGTGGTATTCAGTACCGCCGACGACAACATCATCAGCCAGATCAGCACGGCCCCCAAAGCGGTGCTGCAAACCCTGCAAGTCGCCGGCGTCGCCACCGGCACGGTGATTTCGACTTTCGAAACCGATCAGGACGGCGTCGACTACAAAATGATCGTCGGCACTTACCTGGACAACAGCTTCCTGACCAGTGTTGCCGACGTGCATTCGCTGGACTTGCGCCTGTACCTGGCCAAGGACGATGACTTTTCGGAGATTTTCTCCACCCAGCGTTTCCAGGATCATCCCGCGCAAGTGCCGGAAAAAATCGAGCAGATCCTGCGCGAAACCAAAGGCCCGTTCGAACAGTTCACCAATCGCTACAGCGGCATCTATCGCCCGATCTTCAACGAGAACGGCCAGTTGCAAGGCGTGATATTCAGTGGTCTGTTGCGCCACACCAGCCTCGTCGGCCTGGTCAATCAGAGCAACCTGTTCATCTTGATTTTCCTGCTCAGTTCGGCGGCGTCGCTGGCGGTCGGCTGGCTGGTCTCGCAACGCCTGACCAAGCCGTTGCGCGGGTTGGCCCGAGGCGTACAAGCGGTGATCGCCGGTGATTACCATCAACGCCTGAACGTGAATGGCGGTGATGAACTGGCAGAGCTGAGCAGCACGTTCAACCATATGAGCGAGCGTCTGGAGGAATTACAGCATCTGGAATCGCAACTGCGCCGCCGTGATCGCCTGCACGCACTGGGCGAAGTCGCCATGGGCCTGGCCCATGAGATCCGTAATCCGCTGGGCATCATCAAGACCGCCACGCAACTGCTGCATCGGCGCGCCGACCTGCCGGAAACCGACAAGCGTCACCTGGAGTACGTGGTCAAGGAAGTCAGCCGGATCAATGACCTGATCACCGAGTTTCTCGACTTCGCCAAACCCAGTGCGCCGATCCGCGCCACCCAGTCCGCCCGCGCACTGGTGGATGAACTGGCCGGGTTCTGCGAGCCGGAACTGGCCAGCCACAAGATCGACCTGCACATCCACGATCAGGCGCCGGGCGCAACGATCTATGCCGATATCAAGCAACTCAAACAGGCCGGCCTGAACCTGATCGTCAACGCCATCGACGCCATGCCCGACGGCGGCCGCCTGACCCTGGGCATCGCCAGTGCCGGCACCTGTACCGTGATCAGCGTGGCGGACACCGGGCAAGGGATTGAGGCCGACATGCTGGAACGTATCTTCACCCCGTTCGTGACCACCAAGGCTTCCGGCACCGGCCTGGGCCTGGCGAAAGTGTTTTCGGTGATGGAGAACCACAACGGGCGCGTGGAGTGCGTCAGCGAAAAAGATGCCGGCGCCACGTTCAGCCTGTACATTCCGGCCAATGGCGACGACTTCGACGAGACTGACGATGACGCATAACATTCTGGTGGTGGACGACGAACCGAAACTCTGTGACCTGCTGGCCTCGGCCCTTGGTCAGAACGGCGTCACGGTGTTCACCGCCGGCAATGGTTTGCACGCGCTCAAGGTACTGGAGAACGAAGACATCGACCTGCTGATCAGCGACTGGCGCATGCCCGGCATGGGCGGCGCGCAGTTGCTGGCGGAAGTGAAAAGCCGCTTTCCACAGCTGCCGGTGATTGTCATGACCGCCTACAGCACGGTGAAAAATGCCGTGGAGTCGATGCGCAACGGCGCGTTCGATTACATCGCCAAGCCGTTCGACATCGACGAACTGGACATCACCGTCAGCAAGGCCCTGCAATTTCGCGACATCCTCAAAGACAACCAGCGCATGCGTGCCGAACTCGACGAGCATCAGCAGATCGACAGCCTGATCGGCGACAGCCCGAGTTTTCGCCGCGTGTTGCAAGCCGTGGAGTCGCTGCGCGAAAGCGCGGCGACCGTGCTGCTCAGCGGTGAAAGTGGTACCGGCAAGGAGATGGTCGCCCGGGCCATCCACAAGCATGGCAATCGCGCCGACAAACCGTTTGTCGCGGTGAACTGCGCGGCGATCCCCGAAGGGCTGCTGGAAAGTGAAATGTTCGGCCATCGCAAAGGCGCGTTCACGGGCGCAGTGGCCGACCGTATCGGGCGCTTTCAACAAGCCGACAAAGGCACGTTGTTTCTTGATGAAATCGGCGAAATGCCGCTGGCGTTGCAGGCAAAAATCCTCCGCGCCCTGCAAGAACGGGTGATCGAACCGGTGGGCGATACCAAGGAGCGCAAAGTCGATGTGCGGGTGATCGCCGCCACCAACAAGGACCTGCTCGCAGCGGTGGCCAACAAAGAGTTTCGCGAGGATCTTTACTACCGCCTCAACGTATTCCCGATTCCACTGCCGGCCTTGCGTGAACGGGTCGAAGACATCGCTCCGCTCGCCCGACATTTCGCCCATACGCTGGGCGCCGAGGCCGGTAAACGCATCAGCGGCTTCAGCGCGCCGGCCTTGCAGGCGATGACGCGCTACTCGTGGCCGGGCAACATTCGCGAACTGCAGAACTGCGTCGAGCGCGCGACCATCGTCGCATCGGCCAACATCATCGAGGAACAGGATCTGCCGGCGTATCTGTTCGCCGCGCAAGCCTCGGACAGCAGCGGCCCGCTGAACGAAATCAACGGTGTGCCGGCGGATCTCGACGCGGCGCTGGCCGAGGTCGAGAAAACCTGCATCCTCGCCGCCCTGCACCAGAGCAACGGGGTACAGGCTGCCGCTGCGCAGTTGATCGGCATCTCCGAACGCAGCTTCTGGTATCGCCTGAAGAAACTCGGGATCCACGTCGACAAGATCGTGCGGTGACCCCGCCGCGCTCAGTTGACCGTGCCGCCCCGGGCTTCACTCATGATCTGCCGGATAGCCCCGACGAAGGTGTCCACCGGCTGCCCGCCCGTGACGGCGTACTGACCGTTGAAGACCACGGTCGGTACTGAGTTCACGCCGCGTTGCAGCCAGAGTTGCTCTTCTGCGCGCACCTCAGCGGCAAATTCGTCGGACGCCAGAATCGCCGTTGCCCGCCGCCGGTCGAGCCCCGCTTCTTCGGCAGTTTGCGTCAATTGCGCGTGATCGGACGGGTTGCCGCCATCGGTGAAGTACGCCTTGAACAACGCCTCCTTCAGCGACAATTGCTTACCCTCCAGTCCCGCCCAGTGCAGCAACCGGTGGGCATCGAAGGTGTTATAGATGCGGCTGTTGCCATCGGTGCGAAAGGCGAATCCGACGTCGGCACCACGGGCCCGAATCGCTTCGCGGTTCTTCTGCGACTGCTCCGGGGTCGAGCCGTATTTTTCACCGATGTGCTCGGTGATGTTCTGCCCCTCGGGGCCCATCTTCGGGTTCAGTTCGAACGGCTGAAAATGAATCTCGGCCTGCACTTCGTCGCGCAGGATTTGCAGCGCCTGCAGCAAGCCGTAAAGGCCGACGACGCACCACGGGCAGGAGACGTCGCTGACAAAATCGATTTTCAAAGCGGAACTCATCACACACCTCGCAGGCGGAAATCGTGCGGAAAAGTTTGCACGATACACCTGCCCGGCGCTGCGGTGACAGTGATGGCCCCCTCGCGGGCAAGCCGGCTGCCACAGGATTCACGCAATAGGTGTGGGCGCGGGCTTGCCGCGATGGGGCCCTTGAGTCAAAGCAGATTCCCCGCCGCCACCGGCTCGATCTGCGCCCAATGCGAGGTATCTTCTCGATGCTGCTGCAAATAGGGCAACACCGCCGCCAGCAACGGCGCCTTGAACGCCTCCTGGAAACGATGGGCCAGCCCCGGGATCAGCTTCAACTGACTGCCGCGAATATGCGCCGCCAGATGCACGCCGTGCATCACCGGCAGCAACGGATCGGCCGTACCGTGCACCACCAGCGTTGGCACGCGCAATTGATTGAGCAATGCCACCCGGCTCGGCTCCGCAAGAATGGCCATGATCTGGCGTTTCACGCCTTCCGGATTGAACGCCCGGTCATAAGCCACCGCGGCTTGATGCAGCAACATCTGCCGATCATCCTTGACCGACGGACTGCCCAGCGCCGCCAGTAAATCGGCCTGCTGCTCCAGTGCCACCTCGCGATTCGGCGCACCGCGACGGGCCAGCAATTGCACCAGTGCCGCGCTCGGCGCCGGCAAGCCCTCGGCGCCGGAACTGGTCATGATCAGGGTCAGGCTTTCCACCCGTTGCGGCGCCATTGCCGCCAGATGCTGGGCGATCATCCCGCCCATGCTCGCGCCCAGTACGTGAAACTGGTCAATGTGCAGCGCGTCCATCAGGCCCAGTGCATCGTCGGCCATGTCGGTCAGCGAGTACGGCGCCGACACGGGCAAGCCGAGCTTGTAGCGCAACACCTCGAACGTCAGGTTGGCCTCGGCCGGTGCCTGGCGCCAGGTCGACAGGCCGACGTCGCGGTTGTCATAGCGAATCACCCGAAAGCCTTGCTGACACAGCGCCACCACCACTTCGTCGGGCCAGTGGATCAACTGCCCGCCCAGGCCCATGACCAGCAACAGGGCCGGATCCTGAGCACGGCCGATGCTTTGGTAAGCAAGGCTGACCTGTGGCAGATCGACCCGTTCGGTAGGCACGTTGACGTCGCATCGCGAGGCCGCCGCAGCCGGCAGGCCGAACAACAGCGCAGCCAATACGGCCGCGATTGATAAAAATCCCTTGAACATGAAAAACACCGAAACGCAGAACCCCAGTAGAGCGCGAGTCTGATGAAGTTTGTTCAAGCGCGCTGCCACAGTTCGATGACAGTTTGATGAAGAGTGCCGAGCGGTCGGCGCCGCGCCTGCGGCGATAACTGTGTACCGCCACGAACTGGCGCAGCCGGCATTCCGCGCCTTCGAGAAAACCCATCTGAAACTGCCCGAGCAGCGTTTCCTCACCCACGCCGACAACGCCGGTCTGCCGTACGCGAACATTGGCAGGCGGTCGGTCGTGCTGGTGCATTTCGAGCAGGTGAGCTGAATCCGCAAAAGCCCGCGTCTTCATCGACGCGGGCCTGGGTAAAAAAACGGGACGAATATCGACAGCCCGGCCAACATGAGACAAACTCAACGCTTTCGCAATTGTCACAAGTTTTCCTCATGGAGCCAGCCGGTGCTTGAAATCCGCCACCTGAAAACCCTGCACGCCCTGCGCGAAGCCGACAGCCTGGTGGATGCCGCCGATCGCCTGCACCTGACCCAATCGGCGTTGTCTCACCAGTTCAAGGAACTGGAAGAGCGCATGGGCATGGCGCTGTTCGTGCGCAAGACCAAACCGGTGCGGTTCACCAGCGCCGGTCTGCGCCTGTTGCAACTGGCCGACGCCACACTGCCGCTGCTGCGTGCCGCCGAGCGTGACATCGGCCGCCTCGCCGGTGGCACCGCCGGACGCCTGCACATGGCCATCGAATGCCACAGCTGTTTCCAGTGGCTGATGCCGACCATCGACCAGTTCCGCGATGCGTGGCCGGAGGTCGAACTCGACCTGGCCTCGGGTTTCTCGTTCGCCCCCCTGCCGGCGCTGGCCCGTGGTGATCTGGATCTGGTGGTGACTTCCGACCCGCTGGACATTGCCGGCATCACGTACGTGCCGCTGTTCACGTACGAAGCCATGCTCGCGGTTGCCAACCAGCATCCTCTGGCAAGCAAGCCGTACATCGTTGCGGAAGACTTGCTGACAGAAACCCTGATCACCTACCCGGTGGAACGCGATCGTCTGGACATCTTCACCCGCTTCCTCGAACCGGCCGACATAGAGCCTGCGCAGGTACGCACCTCGGAACTGACGGTAATGATGATGCAACTGGTCGCCAGCGGCCGCGGCGTCTGCGGCATGCCGCACTGGGCGTTGCATGAATACAGCTCGCGCGGTTACGTGAAGGGCAAGCGCCTGGGCGAGAAAGGCCTGTTTGCCACGCTGTACGCGGCGATTCGCGCGGACATGCTCGACGCTCCGTACATGCGCGATTTCCTCCTGACGGCCAAGGACACCTCGTTCTCGACCCTCGACGGCGTCAGCGCTGTTCGCTGAAAGATCTGGAAGGGGCAGGTTCAAACGCCGGATTTTTCCCGGACAACAACCCTCCCTGCGGCGAGGGAGCTTGCTCCCTCGCCACAATCACCGCGTCCAGGCCGTAGGGACGAGTTCACGCCACATGTGGATCTTGTCGAAGTAGTCTTCGCCTACGCGCACCGCGAGCGGTTCGAGGCCGAACTGGATAAAGCCGCAACGCTGATACAGATTGAACGCAGCATCGTTGCCAGCGGTGACGGTGAGCTGGATGAGTTTCAGCGCGGGGTGGTTGTGTGCTTCGGTCAGTGCCGCTTGCACCAGTTCATGGCCCAGACCGTGCCGACGAAAATCCGCTGATACATACATGCCGAACAGCGTTGCCTTGTGCCGGGCCTTCTCCCGTGGTTCGAAGGCGAGACCGACGATACCGGCCAACGTGCCGCCCTCGAAGGCGCCAAGCACTGCATCGAGCTTGCTGGTCAGACGCGCTTCCCACCAGCTCAACGGCATGGTCGCCCGCTCGCGCACGCTGGAGGTGAACGCCTGCGGATGGCGGTCGTAGGCCTCAAGCATCAGTTCCCGGTACGCCAAGGCATGACTGGCATCCAGCCGCTCGATCCACATGTTCAAGCCGTCCTGCGTTGTTCAAGCATCAGGCGCACGGCCAGACCACCAAGCACCAGGCCCATGAAGTAACGCTGCAGCGCCAGCCACGTCGGGTTGCGCACAAACCACGACGCAATGCCTGCCGCGAAAAGCGCGATCAACAGATTGACGGTGAAACTGACGCTGATCTGGGTCAGGCCAAGAACGATACTCTGGGTGAACACCGAGCCGTGTTCAGGGGTGATGAACTGCGGAAATACCGACAGATAAAACACGGCGATTTTCGGATTCAGCGCACTGGTGAGAAAGCCCATGGTGATCAGTTTGCGCGACGAGTCCGCTGGCAACTGCTGCGCCTCGAACGGCGAACGCGCACCGGGCTTCACCGCTTGCCAGGCCAGCCACAACAGGTACAGGGCGCCGGCCCACTTCAACACTTCATAGGCCATCGGCACCGCGAGAAACACCGCGGTCAACCCCGCTGCCGCAGCAAACAGGTGCACAAAGAACCCCGCCACCACGCCGAGCAATGACGTCACGCCGGCCTTGCGGCCCTGGCAGATCGAACGCGAGATCAGGTAGATCATGTTCGGCCCCGGCGTCAGCACCATCAACAACGCGGCGGCGGCGAAGATCAGCAGGTCTTGAAGCGGGATCATGGGGGGCGTCCTTTGCGAAGAGGATCAGGTGATGGCGGTCAGCGAATCACGATAAAACGGCAGGATCAGGTCGCGTGTCAATGGCGCCAGTTCGACATCGCCGTCAGTGGCCGGGTCGATCCAGATCACCTCTTCGATTTCCGCCGCCGGCGTGACTTGAGCAGCAATGCTCAGCTGGAACAGCTCGGCTTGTACGGTAAAGCCCGGCTCGTTGGCAGCGGGCGCGGAAAACTGGCCAAGAAAGGACGCCTGCTCCGCAGTGATGCGCAATCCAAGCTCTTCTTCCAGCTCACGGGCCAGGGCCTGCAGCGGTGTTTCATGAGCCTCGATCTTGCCGCCCGGTTGCATGAAGGCACGGGTGTTGCGCTTGCGCACCAGCAACGTGCGACCGTCAGGGCCAAGCAACAGCGCGGCGGCGATGCGAATGAGGCGTGGGGATACAACGGATGCAGAGGTCATGGGGGCAGCCACCGGCGTGGAAAAACCGCAAGGATCCCATGTCCCGCCCACTGGCGTCATCTCGCCGAGGCTCATCCCTGTGCCTTGAGCGCCGCTTCCACCGCCTCGGGCACCTTGACGAAAATCTGGTATTTACCCCCCTCCATCGCTTCGAAGGCGATCAGCTTTTCCACCAGCAAGCCGCTGAGCACCTTGCCGGCATTGAGCAGCAGCATGCCGTTATCGGCATTCAGGTTGCGCGCCAGAATCATGCCCTCCGCCAGGTCCCGTGTGGTCAGCACCTTGACCGCCGGATCAATCAGGGTGATGTCACTGAGGAACGCCGCGCACACCTGGATGAAATCTTCGACCAAGTCCGGGTCGTACAGGCGTCCGGCGTACTGACGCAGGTACAGCAGCGCTTCATCGGTGTTCATCTGCCGTTCGAGGATCAGCCCGCGCTGCAGTTCAACGAAGTCCACCGCCAGCTTCAGCAGGCGTGAACCGAACGGAATCGCCTCGCCCTTGAGCCGGTCGGGGAAGCCGCTGCCATCCCAGCGCTCCTGATGATGCAGGATCAGCCGCGCAGCATCCTTCATCGGGTCAAGAGTCATCAGCACCGATTCGCTCTGCTTCGGGTAGCTGCGATAACGGTCGCGGTCGGTGTGTCGCAACAGATCCGAAGGGGTGACCATCATCGTGTCGGACCAGCTCAGTTTGCCGACGTTGTACAGCGCCGCAGCCATTGCCAGGTCGCGGCTGACGGCTTCGTCCAGGCCATGGGCCTGACAGTAGCCGCGCACCAGTTCGATGATCTGCCGGTTGGTCTGCTTGGCCGGCGGCAGGCGCAGATTGGCCAGCAGCGAGAACACTTCGGTGCCGGTGACATAACTGTGCTTGAGCTCTTCGTAGGCCAGATCGAGCATGTCAGCGGTCTGCTGCAATTCGGCGGTGCGCGCGGCCACGTGCTTTTCCAGGGTGCTGTTGAGTTGCCGCAGCTGATCGTTCTGCACCCGGGCCAGGCGTTCCAGGCGCTGGCGCTCGCGTTCGGAATGCTGGTGCTCCAGGGCCTGACGCAGGATCAACAACAACTCTTCGTCATTCCACGGTTTGCTGATGTAGCGGTGAATCTGCCCGTCGTTGATTGCCTTGATGATGGCCGTGGGGTCGGCATAACCGGTGAGCATGATGCGCACGGCGGCCGGATGGCGTTCGCGCACATGGGTCAGCAGCGAAGCACCGTCCATGTTGGGCATGCGCGCATCGCTCATCACCAGATCCACCGGTTGCTGCGCCAGAATCTCCAGCGCCTGGGCGCCGCTGGTGGCCAGCAACAGATCATAGGGCTGGGTGCGCAACAGCCGGCGCAGGCTGTTGAGAATCGATTCCTCGTCATCGACCAGCAGCACCTTGGGGCGGTGGCTCGGCGTCGGGACGGTTGGCTCTTCCATGGCATGACCTCAAGTGAAACGGTGACGGTGATTGACCCTTGGGCCTACCGCCCCGCTGGCCCGCGTCTGAGTGCAAGGCTAGATGATTTTTCGCAGGCTTCACGCAAATTTTCGGCGTGGCTGCGCAGGCGAAGTGCCGCAGGGGCAACTATGCTTAACAACGTTGTACGGCTGCGGCGGCCGGCAAACAGGCCCGCGAAGAGGGAAAGGATGCTCCCGATGACGACAACACATGACCTTAAGGGCGGTGCGGCATGAACCTGCCACCGGCCCGGGTCAATCGTCGCGTGCTCATCGTCGATGACAGCCCGGCGATTCATGGCGACTTCGCCAAAATCCTCTGCCCCGCGATCGCCGTGGACAACGGTCTGGGCGCCACCGAAAACCTGCTGTTTGGCACGCCGTCCACGGCGCAGACCCCGTCATTCGAACTGGATTCGGCGTTTCAGGGCAGCGAAGCGCTGGACAAACTCGAAGCCGCGCTGGCGCAAAACCGCCCCTATGCGATGGCCTTCATCGACATGCGCATGCCGCCAGGCTGGGATGGCCTGGAAACCATCGAACGCCTGTGGCAAGTCGACCCCAAGTTGCAGGTCGCGCTGTGCACCGCGTATTCCGACTACTCCTGGGAAGACATCGACCAGCGCCTGGCACTGAACGACCGCCTGCTGATTCTGAAAAAGCCTTTCGACGCCATCGAGATCCGCCAGATGGCCAGCGCCCTCACGGTCAAATGGCAAATGACCGAAGACGCCGAACTGAAACTGAGCCGGCTGGAACAGGCGGTTCAGGAGCGCACCCGGGAACTGTCCGACGCCAACATGATTGTGCAGAACAGCCCGACCATTCTGTACCGGTTGCGCGGCGACCCGTCATTCGCGCTGATGTACATCTCCCACAACATCACCCGGTACGGCCATGTCGCGGCCGATCTGGTGGGCTCGGCGAGCTGGGCCCAGACACTGATTCACCCGGATGATCAGGCCAGTGTCGATGCCGCCATGGCCCGGGTGCTGGATCGCCACGCCTCGGGGGCGTCGATCGAGTTTCGTCTGCGCACCGGCCAGGGCACCTGGCGCTGGGTGGAAAACCGCTACATCCCGGTGCGCGATCACGACGGTCGCCTGCTGGAAGTCGAAGGCATTATTCTGGACATCACCGAGCGCCGACTGGTCGAGGAGAAACTGGCCCTGCTGGCCCGCTCCGACGGCCTGACCGGACTGGCCAACCGCGCCACACTGATCGAACGCCTGCATCAGGCCTTTGCCGCCGCGCGTCGCGGCGCTGCGCCGTTCGCCGTGTTTTATCTGGACCTGGATCACTTCAAACGTATCAATGACACCCTCGGGCATCCGGTCGGTGATCTGCTGTTGCAGGAAGTCGCCCGGCGCATCAGGACCGGTGTGCGCGAAAACGATGTGGTAGCGCGCCTGGGAGGGGATGAGTTCGCGATCCTGCAAATGGACGTCAGCGACCCGACCCGGTCCGCCGCCATGGCGGCCAATCTGCGTGACAAGCTGCTGACGCCCTACCACTTGGCCGGCAATGCCCTGCACATTTCGGTGAGCATCGGCATCAGCAGCTACAGCGCCAGCAGTCTCGACGCCGACAGCCTGTTGAGCCAGGCCGACATGGCGCTGTACCGCGCCAAGGAAATGGGCCGCAATCAATATCACTTCCACTCCGAGGCGATTTCCCTGGAAGTTGCCGAGCGCATGGCCCTGGTCGGTGAATTGATGACCGCCCTGGAGGGCGATGAGTTGCAACTGCATTACGCGCCGGAGATGGACCGGCACAGCGGCAGGATTCTCGGCATGGAGGCGCAAGTCCTGTGGCAGCATCCGCGCCTCGGCCTGCTGCCGGCCAGCGCTTTCGTGCCGACAGCGGAGCGCACCGGCGCCATCATTCCCCTCGGGCGCTGGGTGCTGGACCGCGCCTGCCGGCAGATGCAGCAATGGCGCGACGAAGGCGTGGCGCCGCCGGTCATGGCGATCAAGCTCTCGCTGGCGCAACTCAAGAGCGGCCCCGAACTGATCTACGACGTGCTGCGCACCACCGCACGCTGGGAGCTGGCACCCTGGGACCTGCGCTTCGATGTCACCGAGGCGACACTGGCCCAGACCAAGTGGACGCACAACGATGTCCTGCCGCGCCTGCGTGAGTTGGGCGTAACCATCGCCATCGACGATTTCGGCACCGAATACTCCTCGTTCGATTACCTGAAGACCTACCGGGTCAACCACCTCAAACTCGCCCAGAGTTTCATCGACAGTGCCACTCAGGATGCAGCAGGCGCCAACGCCCTGCGCGCCATCGTCAATTTCGCCCGGGACCTGGACATCGGCATCATTGCCGAAGGTCAGCCGTCGGCGGATCAGCCGGTGGTGCCCCCCGTCGCCCCGCTGCCCAGCGCCCAGGGCCTGTATTTCAGCGCCGCGGTCAGCCCCGAGCAGGCGGGCCGCCTGCTCAGGGACGACCGCCAGCTAGCCCCGCCCGCGCAGGAGGACGAAGCATGAAGACAGCCTCAGCGCACACCAACCGGCGCATTCTGATCATCGACGACACCCCGGCGATTCACGACGACTTCCGCAAGATCCTTGCCCCGCAGGCGCAGGACGCGACCGATCTGAATCAGCTCGAGCAAGCGCTGTTCGGCACCCGCCCGTCGCCGCACCTGACCTTCCAGCTCGACTCCGCCTATCAGGGGCAGGAAGCGCTGGCCCTGGTCCGGCGCGCACTGATCGACGGCAGCCCCTACGCCCTGGCGTTCATCGACATGCGCATGCCGCCCGGCTGGGATGGCCTGGAAACCATCGAGCAGCTGTGGCGCGTCGATCCGAACCTGCAAATTGCCTTGTGCACTGCCTACAGCGACTACAGCTGGGAAGCGATGGCTGAACGGCTGGAGTTCGGCGACCAGTTGCTGATCCTGAAAAAGCCGTTCGACAGCCTGGAAATCCGCCAGATGGCCAACGCCCTGACATGGAAATGGCAACTGGCCCAGGACGCAGCCCTGAAGATGCTCGGCCTCGAACGCACCATCGAGGCGCGAGTGCATGAACTGCTGAAGGTCTCGCACCTGTTGCAATACGACAGCCTCACCGGCCTGCCCAACAGCACCCTGCTCGGTGATCGCCTGAGCCAGGCGCTGGCGGTCAGCCGGCGCCATGACAAACAGCTGGTGGTAATGTTTCTCGGCCTCGACCGCTTCAAGCGCATCAACAATGCCCTGGGTCATCCGGCGGGCGACGAAATGCTCAAGCGGGTCGGCCAGCAACTGTTGCTGTGCGTGCGCGAATCGGACTCGGTATTTCGTTACGGTTCCGACGAGTTCGTGGTGATCCTCAGTGACATCAACCACCCTCAGCAGACCCACGCCGTCGCCGAAAAATTGCTGGCCGCCGTCCGCGTGCCGCAGATGATTGCCGGCCATGACGTCAGCGTCACCGCCAGCCTGGGCATCAGTGTCTATCCCGAGGACGGACCGGACGCCATCGAGCTGATCAAGAAGGCCGAGACCGCGATGCGCAACGTCAAGGAAACCGGCCCCAACGACATCGGTTTCTTCATCGAAGCCATGAACCTGCGCGCGCGCGAACAACACAGCATCGAGTCGGGCATTCGCCGGGCGTTGCAACAGCAGGAGTTCGTCCTGCACTACCAGCCGAAAGTCGATTTGCGCAGTGCCCGGGTGGTCGGGGCCGAGGCGTTGGTGCGCTGGCAGAAACCAGGTCATGGCTGGGTCTATCCGGCAGACTTCATCCCGGTGGCCGAGGACAGCGGACTGATCGTGCCGCTGAGCAAATGGGTGCTGGCCGAAGCCTGTCGGCAGACCCGGGCGTGGCAAGTCGCGGGCCTGCCGCCGATCCACGTGTCGGTCAACACTTCGCCCATCGACTTCCGCCAGCGTGACTTCGTCGAAGGCGTCGAGCAGGTGCTGGCGCAGACTGGCCTGGGCCCTGAATGGCTGGAGCTGGAAATCACCGAAGGCGTGCTGATGCAGAACATCGACGCGACGATGACAGCGCTGGCGCGATTGAAAGCGCTGGGCACGCGGCTGGCCATTGATGACTTCGGCACGGGCTATTCGAGCCTGAGTTACCTGCGCCGGTTTCCCATTGATGTGCTGAAGATCGACCAATCGTTCATTCGCGGCCTGAGCGACAACCACAACGACGCCGCCCTCGTCAGCGCCATCATCAGTCTGGGCAAGACGCTGGGGCTGAATGTCATTGCCGAAGGCATCGAGACCGCCGGGCAACTGGCCTTTCTCAAGGCGCATCACTGCGAGGAAGGCCAAGGTTACTTTTTCAGCAAAGCCCTGCCGGCCGACGCGTTTGCGCGCTTGCTGGCCGGCACCGACCCCATGCCGTGGACGATTTCATGAGCCGCGCCAAACCGGCCCCGCGTCAGGGAGACGATTGCCGATGAGTATTCTTCAACACGCCCTGGTGTTGCTGCTGTGCGGATTCTGCGCCGGGATCGGTGCCGAGCCGCTGGACGAACCGCTCAAACCGTTGCCCGGCGTACCGCAGCAGGATGCCCGGCGCGTGGAGCTCGGTTGGCGGTTGTTCCACGAGCCACGGTTGTCGATCAACAACACGTTGTCCTGCGCCAGTTGCCATCAGCTGGACAAGAACGGGGCCGACAACCGTGCCCTGTCACTGGGCTTCGACGGCCAACCAGTGGCCGTCAACACGCCGACCGTGTTCAACGCCGCCCTCAACTTCCGCCAGTTCTGGGATGGCCGTGTCGAAACCCTGGAGGAACAAAGCAACGTCGTCATCACCAGCCCGCATGAAATGGGCAGCGACTGGAGCACCGTCCTCGAGCGGATCGCCACCGACCCCGACTACCGCCGCGATTTCGCCGCCACCTACCCGGACGGCGTGACCCGGGCCAATGTCCAGCAGGCACTGGCCAGTTTCGAACGCACCTTGCTCACGCCCGACTCGCGTTTCGATCAATACCTGCTGGGCAATACCGACATCCTCACCCTGGAGGAAAAGTACGGTTACCAGCGCTTCAAGGAATACGGCTGCATCGCCTGCCATCAGGGGGTGAACATCGGCGGCAACATGTTTCAGAAATTCGGCGTGTTCGGCGATTACATCGCTGATCGCGGCCACCCGACCGTGGCCGATCAGGGCCGCTTCAACGTCACCGCCGACGAAGCGGATCGGGCCGTGTTCAAGGTGCCGAGCCTGCGCAATGTCGCGACCACCGCACCGTACTTTCACGACGGTTCGGCGCCCACCCTCGAGCAGGCGGTGGACGTGATGTTCCAGTACCAGTTGGGGCGCATGCCGAGCGAAGAAGACAAGCGGTTGATCATTCTGTTTCTCAAAACCCTCACCGGCCAATGGGCAGGCAAGCCATGATCAACGTCTCCCGGCGACGCAGTCTGCTGTTGCTCACACTGGTCGTGCTGGTACTGGCCTCGGTCCTGCTGTTTCTGTATTTCAAGTCCAGCTCCGACCAGACCATGACCTACACCGAATCGCGGGACCTGATCCGGCAGATCAAACAGCAGAATTCGCAGTGGGAAAACGAGATCCTCAAGGCCAGGGTGGCGCTGACCCACAACTACGACCCGCTGGTGTCGCCGATGAACGAGATGAACCGGCTCTGGGCGCGCTTCGACGCGATTGAGTCCGGGCATGGGCGCAGCGACTCGGCGCAATGGAACGAGGCTCACGAAAGCTTCCTGCGGGCGATGCAGGAAAAGACCCGTCTGGTCGAACAGTTCAAATCGCACAACGCGCTGTTGCGCAACTCCCTGGCCTTTCTGCCCACTGCTGAAGACGACATCCAACAGCAACTGGCCAGCCTGTCGGACTTCGATAAGTTGCAGCTGCAAAACATCACCACCGACACCTACGACCTGCTGCTCAGCGCCCTCGAATTCGCCCAGGTCACCTCCGTCGAACGGGCTGCGGATATCGAGGTCGGCCTGAACAAACTGAAGGTGAACGCGCAACGCCTGCCACCGGCGTTTCAGACCCCGATCAAAATCATGAGCAGTCATATCTCGCTGATTGCGCGCGAGCAGCCACTGGTCAATCAGTTGCTCGAAAGCATCGAAAACATCCCCGTGGCCGAGCGCCTCGACAACATCACCACCATGCTCGATCACGACCAGCAAAGCGCCGATCGGGTCGACCGCCAATACCACTTCTACCTGCTGTTGTTTTCGGTGCTGTTGATGCTGTCGCTGGTGTGGCTGGCCATCCGCCTGATCGGCAGCTTCGCCGAGATCAACCGGGTCAACAGTGCCCTGCAAACGGCCAACGGTGCGCTGGAACAAAGAGTCGAAGAGCGCACCCGTGAACTCAGGGACGCCCAGAGCGAACTGCTCGACGCGGCGCGTCAGGCCGGCATGGCGGAAATCGCCACCAATGTGTTGCACAACGTCGGCAACGTGCTCAACAGCGTGAACATCTCCAGCGACCTGATCGCACGTAAACTGCGGGCCAGCAAGACCCAGGGCCTGGGCAAGGCCATGCAACTGATCAACGAGCACCCGCACGACCTCGGCGCCTTTCTCAGCGAAGACGCCAAAGGCAAACTGCTGCCCGGCTACCTCAATCAGTTGGTCGGCGCGATTGCCCAGGAACAGCAGGAAATGCTCGACGAACTGAACCAGATGAACAAAAGCGTCGACCACATCAAGGACATCGTCGCCACCCAGCAATCCTATGCCGGGGCCAACAGCATGACCGAGCCGCTGTTTATCAACGAACTGCTCGAAGACGCCCTGCGCATGAACGCCGGTGCCCTGACCCGACACCATGTCACGGTGGTCAGGGAATACGCCGATGTGCCCCAAGTGATGGGCGACAAACACCGCTTGCTGCTGATCCTGATCAACCTCATCAGCAACGCCAAATACGCCATGTCCGACCTCAGCAACCGCCCCCGCACCATGACCCTGGCGGTCAGGATCGTCGATGACAACTTCCTCGAAATCAGCGTCAAGGACGATGGCGAAGGCATCGCGCCGGAAAACATGACGCGGATCTTTGCCCACGGTTTCACCACCCGCAAGGAAGGCCACGGCTTCGGCCTGCACAGTTGTGCCCTGGCGGCCATCGAGATGAACGGCCACCTCACCGCCCACAGCGACGGACCGGGCACGGGGGCGTTGTTCACCTTGCAGATTCCCCTGATCAGCGTCACGGAGAACGCATGAGCGAGCTGGCCAACCGGCGTATTCTGCTGATCGACGACATGCCGTCGATTCATGAAGACTTTCGCAAGATACTCGCGCCGCCGGCGGTGCAGTCAGTGGAGCTGGACGAGATGGAGGCGGCCCTGTTCGGCGCTCAGCTTCGTGCCGAACGGCCGCCGTTCGAGCTGGACTCGGCCTATGGCGGCGAGGAAGGTCTGGGCAAGCTGGTGCAGGCCTTGCGCGAACAACGCCCCTACGCGCTGGCCTTCGTCGACATGCGCATGCCCGATGGCTGGGACGGCGCGAAAACCATCGAACATCTGTGGCAAGAAGATCCGCAGCTGCAAGTGGTGGTGTGTACCGCGTACTCGGATTACTCCTGGGACGAATTGCTGGAGCGGCTGCACGCCCACGATCGCCTGCTGATCCTGAAAAAACCGTTCGATAACATCGAAGTCCAGCAGATGGCCAACACCCTGCTGACCAAATGGCAGATGACGGAAAAGGCTTCGCTGCAAATGCATCATCTGGAACACCTGGTCGATCAGCGCACCGCCCAGCTCAGAGAGGCCAGCGAAGAGCTGCGCCGGGAAATCGACGAGCGCAAGCAACTGGAAGGGCAACTGGTGCAGTCGGAGAAACTGGCGTCCTTGGGGCAACTGGCGGCGGGCGTGGCCCATGAAATCAACAACCCGATCGGTTTCATTTCCTCCAACCTCGGCACCCTCGACGGTTACTTCAAGCAATTGCTGAGCATGCTCGACGCCTACCAGACGCTCGGTGGGCCTCTGGACAAAGAATCCGCGGCGCGCCTGGAACAATTGCGCACAGACGTCGAACTGGATTTTCTCCTTGAGGACATTCCCGTGCTGATTCGCGAGTCCAAGGAAGGCATCGGCCGGGTCGGCCAGATCGTCAAAGACCTGAAGGATTTCTCCCGGGTCGACACCAATCAGCAATGGCAGTGGGCGAATCTGCAGCAGGGCATTGAATCGACCCTGAACATCGTCGCCAGCGAACTGAAATACAAGGCCGACGTGGTCAAGGAATATCAGACACTGCCGGACATCGAATGCCTGCCCTCGCAAATCAATCAAGTCATCATGAACCTGGTGGTCAACGCGGCGCAGGCGATGGGGCCGGAGCGCGGCACCATCACCTTGCGCACCGGCCAGCAGCAAGACCTTGCCTGGGTTGAAGTGGCCGATACCGGCTCGGGAATTGCCCCGGACACCCTGCAGAAAATCTTCGACCCGTTCTTCACCACCAAACCGGTGGGCCAGGGGACAGGGCTGGGTCTGTCCCTGTCCTACGGCATCGTGAAAAAACACGGCGGCGAGATTTCCGTGCGCAGCGAATTGGGCGTCGGCACGACCTTTCGCGTCGAACTGCCCATGCGCCAGAACCGCCCCGCCGCTTGACGGTGTTTCAGATGTCAGCACCGCCAGGTGATCAAGGCTGACCATCAGCCGAATGTCATTGGAGTGAAGGCAGAGCCGGGTTCGGCGAATGTTTCGGGGGTGGCCTGATATTTTTATTGGGCTTAGGGGGGGCAGATCTCCCTGGGTTCAAGTCCTGAGCACAGCTTGAATTCGCAGATTCAGAAACCTGAATTCGACTCGATCCTTCAGGTCGGCGCACCTCGAACAACCCACTCGGTCAGTCCCCTCTCCCACCGGGAGTGGCTAGGGTGAGGGCCGCGGTTAGCGGTGTGGAATCAACAATTGGCGAACACCATCGCTCCGCTCCACCACCTCCCCCGGCAGCTTCAAGCGCTGATCATCCAGATAGCGGTAATCCTTGCGCGCAATCTCCAGTTGCGCGACATCCAGTTCAACGCTGAACGTCCCGGCTTCACGCCCCGCTTCGAACAGCATTGTCCCCAGTGGATCGACCAACGCGCTGTCGCCGGCAAACATCAAACCGTCATCGCCGGCCTCGACCCGGTTGACCATCAGCGCGAACGCCTGATTCTCCTGGGCGCGCGCCATGTTGGCGGTGCGGTGGGTCGGGGCATACGGGTCCATGTTGCCGTTGGTCACGATCAGCAACTCGGCGCCGAGTTGCGCCAGCGCACGGGCGGACTCGGGGAATTCGATGTCGTAGCAGATCAGCAGGCCGACACGTACGCCATTCCACTCGCACGTGGCATAACGATCGCCCGCCTCGAACACGCCGCGATCGGAGGCCCACAGGTGGGTCTTGCGGTATTTCAGGGCGATGCCTTCGGGGGTGAGCAGCAACGTGGTGTTGTAGAAGTGCCCGTTGTCGTGCTCGGCCATGCCGATCACCACCGCAACATTGCGTTCGCGGGCGGCGGCCAGCACGGCGCTGATGGTCGGGCCGTCCACCGGCTCGGCGATTTGCGCCACGGTGTCGGCGCTCGGGAAGCCCATCAGGTGGGTTTCCGGGAAGACGATCAGTTGCGTATCGGCGGCGCACGCGGCGATCGCCGCGAGGGCACGTTCGAGGTTGTATGCCGTGTCGTTGTCACGGCCCGCCAGTTGGGCGAGTTCGACTTTCATCGCGAGTCCTTGTGGTCGTGGCCGGGCGCGGAAAGATTGCCCGGTGGCTGTCGGTGGGCCAGTATGCGCAGCAAGCGACCGGCCAGGGAATCACGCGGCCGGGGTAACCCGATAGGGGTAGTCCATGTCCGTTTCGTTTGATGACATCACCTGGCACCGCGCCGTCGGGCAATTGATCGACGCGCTCGACAAGCCGAATTTCTGGGCGCAACTGGTGCGTCTGCTCGACCAGTACGTGGCGTTCGATAGCTGGGTCGTGCTGCTGTTCAGCGCCGACCGGCACCCGCAGGTCTTCGCCGAATGCCCCGGCGAAGACGGCAGTCCCGATCAGTTGTTTCAGGATTACCTGCGCGGTCTGTACCGGCTCGACCCGTTCTACATCGCCTGTCGCGAACAATCGCGCAGCGGGCTGTATCGCCTGTCCGAAGTGGCGCCGGAGCATTTCGAACTGACCGAGTATTACCAGCGATACTTTCGTCTGAATGTCGTGGCCGACGAAATCCAGTTCAATTGCCAGCTCGAAGGCGAACGCACGCTGTGCCTGTCACTGGGCAGTGAAAAACGTTTCACTGGCGAGCAGATCGCTTTGCTGTCATTGATCCAGCCGTGGGTACTGGGCCTGTTGCGCCAGCGCCTGCCTTACGAAATCAACGAAACCGTGGCCCTCGCTGTAACACCTGCACCGGTCGACTGGCGGGTGCAACTGGAGGCCTCGGTGCAACAACTCAAGGGCGCGCAACTGACTGGCCGGGAACTGGACGTCGGGCGTTTGATGCTCAGCGGTTGCTCCAGTAAAGAAATCGCCCGTAAGCTGGAAATCTCTGTAGAAACCGTGAAAGTCCATAAGAAACACATGTACAGCAAGCTGGGGATCAAATCCCAGTCGGAGCTGTTTTCGATTTTTCTCCAGGCGCAGAACGCCTGAAACAGCGCGATTTACGCTTTTTTGTGGGAGCGAGCTTGCTCGCGAAGGGGCCATCACATCCAACATTCATGTTGGCTGATCCACCGTATTCGCGAGCAAGCTCGCTCCCACAAGGAACTGCGGCGCTGATTATTCCGAGTCCGAACCAGGGAAACCGTATGAGCCTGTCACTCCTGAGCCGCTACGCCTTCTTTGCCGGCTGCGTGATCTTCACCCTCGCCAGCCTGCCTTTTCTCGACCACGACTGGCTGTGGCCGATCACCGCCGTCACCGGCGCGCTGAGCCTGCTCGGTCTGTTCGATCTGCTGCAGAGCCCCCATGCAGTCCGCCGCAACTACCCGATCCTGGGCAACATCCGCTATCTGGTCGAAGGCATCCGCCCGGAAATCCGCCAGTACCTGCTGGAGTCCGACAGCGACGCCCTGCCCTTCTCCCGCGCACAACGTTCGCTGGTGTACTCGCGAGCGAAAAACGAAACCGCCGACAAACCGTTCGGCACGCTGATTGATGTCTATCAATCGGGTTTCGAATTCATCGGCCATTCGATGCGCCCGGCGCCGTTGAGCGACCCGAGCAGTTTCCGCGTCACCGTCGGCGGCCCGCAATGCACGCAGCCGTATTCGGCCTCGGTGTTCAACATCTCGGCGATGAGCTTCGGCTCGCTCAGCGCCAACGCCATCCGGGCGTTGAATCAAGGGGCGAAACTCGGCAACTTTGCCCACGACACCGGCGAAGGCAGCATCAGCCCCTATCACCGTGAACACGGCGGCGACCTGACCTGGGAACTGGGCAGCGGCTACTTCGGTTGCCGCACCAGCGACGGCCGCTTCGACCCGGAACGCTTCGCCGCCCAGGCGCAAAATCCGCAAGTGCGGATGATCGAAATCAAGATGAGCCAGGGCGCCAAACCGGGCCACGGCGGGATCCTGCCCAAACACAAGGTTACCCAGGAAATCGCTGACACCCGCGGCATCCAGATGGGCGAAGACTGCATCTCGCCGTCACGCCACAGCGCGTTTTCCACACCCATCGAGCTGATGCAGTTCATCCAGCAATTGCGTGAACTGTCCGGCGGCAAACCGGTGGGCTTCAAGTTCTGCCTCGGTCATCCATGGGAGTTCATGGGCATCGCCAAGGCCATGCTGGAAACCGGCATCCTGCCGGACTTCATCGTGGTCGATGGCAAGGAAGGCGGCACCGGCGCCGCGCCAGTGGAGTTCACCGACCACATCGGCGTGCCGATGCGCGAAGGCCTGCTGTTTGTGCACAACACCCTTGTGGGCCTGAACCTGCGCGACAAGATCAAACTCGGCGCCAGCGGCAAGATCGTCAGCGCCTTCGACATCGCCAGCGTGCTGGCCATCGGCGCCGACTGGGCCAACTCCGCGCGCGGCTTCATGTTCGCCATCGGCTGCATCCAGTCGCAAAGCTGCCACACCAACAAATGCCCGACCGGCGTGGCGACTCAGGACGCCTTGCGCCAACGCGCGCTGGTGGTGCCGGACAAGGCCCAGCGCGTCTACAACTTCCACCGCAATACGCTCAAGGCGCTGGCGGAAATGCTTGCCGCTGCCGGTCTTGAGCATCCGTCGCAACTGTCGGCCAAGCACCTGGTGCGACGCATGTCAGCGACTGAAATCAAACTGTTTTCGCAATTGCATGTGTTCCTCAAACCCGGCGAGTTGCTCACCGGGGAAGTGAACGGCGAGTTCTATTCGCGGATGTGGCAGATGGCGCGGGCGGACAGTTTTGAACCGCAGGAAGTGGCGGCGGCCTGAACCATGCAGCGACCGTGGCAGCCATCAACCACAGGGCAAGCAGCGGGTACATTCGTACGTCCTGGCTTATCTGCACGCTGCTCGGTAGCAGTGCCAGCAACAATGCGGCAATGCGGGTCGCTGCCGACGTCGCGACCAGGCTCAAGAGTTTCAGGGCAAGCACCATGGCACCGATATCGGCCAATACCCCCAACGACCTGACAGCCCCCGCGCTGTCACCGAACCAATGAATCCAGTAATGCAGGATCAGGTAGTAGAGCGGTGGGTGATTATCCTTGCCCGCAAGGGCCAGAATCTGCGCGGGTGCTTGGCGCGCAACCCGGATACCGAACGCCTCGTCGTACCAGATCGGATTCAAATCGATCGAGTAGAACCGAACGCTCAACGCCAGTACCAGGCACGTCAACAGCACAAGACGATGGATGTGCTTTGTACCTTCCCAACCTTTGAAGGCAGGCAGCTGTTCGAACGCGCTCATGACTGATGCCTGCGAAACAGCACTAACCTGAAAAAACAGTACCCCAACAACAAATTGACCGATGTGAACACCGCCACCGTCAGCAATCCCGGCAGATCGCGCGCATCCGCAAGCATGCCAATCGCAAAACTGAGCGCGGCCATCACAACGATAAACAACAGGTAAGCGAACACCGACGTTCGTCTGTCCAGGGTGTACAGCATGTTCACGTAAAACGAGAACGCCGCTGCCACGCAGAACGCGGCAAAGTTGCTGGCGGCCTGAGACAAACCGGCGGCGCTACACAGGACGAAGAAAATCTGCCAATGGATCAATCCATCGGCGATGCCGATCACCATCAATGCAGAGAATCCTTTCATGCCGTGCTCCTTGCCCTTGACTCGCTTGCCGAGGTTTCAAGCTAGGGCAGGACGGGGTGACCGGTCTACTGTCAGAAATTACAGGTGGCGGCACTATCCCGACGAACGGGCATTCCTTCCTCTACAAAACAGTGGCCATGAACACCGGGCGGTGTGCATGAAAAACGGATTGATGGCGCCAGCCTGCAAAAACCCCGGCCATTGGACCGGGGTTTCGGGCATTTCAGGTGGCAGGTTTACGACACCGAACGTACTGCGCCCTGCGGCTCACCGGTCGGCTGCAACTTGAACACGTAGAACAACACTGTCAGCAGCATCAGGAACGCTGGCCCCACATACAGCGCCACGCGCGTATCCGGGAAGTACGCCATCAGGCCGACCACCAGCACCAGGAAAGCCAGGGCGAAGTACGAGCTGACCGGATATAGCCACATCTTGTATTTCAGGCCGGCGCGCTCGCTGGCGCTCAGGCCTTTGCGGAATTTCAGTTGCGCCAGCAGGATCATCACCCAGGTCCAGATCGCACCGAAGGTGGCGATCGAGGTCACCCAGACAAAGACTTTTTCCGGCACCAGGTAGTTGAGCAGCACGCCCAACAGCAACGCGCCGATCGACAGCAGCAACGCACGGCGCGGCACACCGTTGTTCGACGTCTTGGCGAAACCGGCCGGGGCCTGACCGTTTTGCGCCAGGCTGTAGAGCATGCGCCCGGTGCTGAAGATGCCGCCGTTGCACGACGACAGCGCGGCGGTGATCACTACGAAGTTGATGATGCCGGCAGCGGTTTTGATGCCCAGGCGTTCGAAGGTCATCACGAAGGGGCTGCCCTGGGTGCCGATTTCGTTCCACGGGTAGATCGACAGGATCACGAACAACGCGCCGACGTAGAACAGCAGAATGCGCCAGAACACCGAGCCGATTGCGTTCGGGATGGTCTTCTGCGGGTTGCGCGCTTCACCGGCAGTCAGGCCGATCATCTCGACACCGAGGTAGGCGAACATGACCATCTGCAGGGACATCAGCACCCCGGTCACGCCGTTGGGCATGAAGCCACCGTGGGCCCACAGGTTGGAAATCCCCAGCGCCACGCCGTCGTTACCAAAACCGAAGGCAATGATGCCGACGCCACCAATCACCATGGCGATGATGGTGACGATTTTGATCAGGGCGAACCAGAACTCGAATTCACCGAAGGCCTTGACCGCGATCAGGTTGATCGAGCCCATGCTGAGCAGTGCCGCGAGGGCCCAGATCCAGCGCGGCACATCGGGGAACCAGATGCCCATGTACACGGCGACGGCAGTGATTTCTGCAACGCAGGTCACCAGCCACAGGAACCAGTAGTTCCAGCCGGTCAGAAAACCTGCCAGTGGACCGAGATAGTCCTGGGCGTAGCGGCTGAACGAACCGGCCACCGGGTTGTGCACGGCCATTTCGCCGAGGGCGCGCATGATCACCAGGATCGCCAGACCGCCGAGAATGTAGGACAGCATGATTGCCGGGCCGGCCATTTCAATGGCCTTGGCCGAACCCAGGAACAGACCGACGCCGATACAGGCACCGAGCGCCATCAGGCGAATATGCCGTTCGCCGAGTTCGCGTTTGAGCGGACCGCCCTGAGCGGTTTCGCCGTGAGGCAGGTGATTGCCAACTGGCATAGGGGTGCAACCTCGTCTTGTTATTGGATATGACCACCGAGTGTCGAAGCGTCGGCCGATAGGCCCTGGCTTGCATGAAACCGCGCCTGCCTCGTGGGCAAACGCGTCTTGTAGGACAAAACCTGCAAGATCAGCGGGGCGTGCAGTATAAAAAGCCTTGGGCAGGTGTTTTCACTCTATAAACCACAACATTTAGCGACAACTCTCGGCAAAAGCCCGGTTTGCGGAGAGGCATTCCCTGCTCGACGCCGGGAAATCCGCCACTAAAAATGGCGCCGAGTATTGCACAGCAATGGTGCAGCGTCATGCCCCTGCCTTACCGCATTTGATCTACCGAGCTCTCTAGCTCAATGGTCCTGAAGCCTCCCCCCGTGTGGCGAGGGGATTTATCCCCGTTCGGCTGCGCAGCAGTCGTAATCCCTGAACACGCGGTTGTGCAGGTGAATATCAGTGCTGGATTTGGGGCCGCTTCGCGGCCCAACGGGGATAAATCCCCTCGCCACAGATCCCCGGTTCAGTTGAGACAAATCCTTCATCTCATATGAATTCTTCAGCCGCTGAGACTTCACCCGATTCAGAAATTTCACTCAGCCATTGCAGCCACCAATCGAGCCTTCAGGCACTAGCCTTGGGAAATCCGATGAACGAATGCAAGGATGCCAACGTGCCAGTCAAACCCCAATCCCACCGCCTGCGCCAAGGTCGATGCTCAGAAAACGGTCGCGCCTACCTCATCACCTCGGTTGTGCACAAACGCCAACCCGTATTTTCAGACTGGCAGACAGGCCGATTATTGGTTGCAGAACTGCGTCGGGCGCATGAACAAAGGGTCGTGGAGTCCATCGCCTGGGTTGTGATGCCTGATCATTTCCATTGGTTGATGCAACTGCAACACGGCTCACTTGGCGAAGTCGTTGGCAGCGTCAAGGCGCGCTGCACTCAAGCCGTCAATCAAAAGACGGGACGACGTGGGCCATTGTGGCAAACCGGCTACCATGACCGCGCCATTCGTGACGGCGAGGACTTGAAGCCCTTCGCCCGCTATATCATTGCCAATCCCCTGCGTGCCGGGCTGGTCGAGAAGATGGGCGACTATCCGCTCTGGGATGCCTGCTGGATCTGAACGGAACAGTTCCTGCTGCACTGCGACTCATTGTGGCGAGGGGATTTATCCCCGTTCGGCTGCGCAGCAGTCGTAATCCCTGAACACACGGTTGTGCAGGTGAATATCAGTGCATGGATTTGGGGCCGCTTCGCGGCCCAGCGGGGATAAATCCCCTCGCCACAGATCTCCGCTTCAGCTGAGACAAATCCTTCATCTCATATGAACTCTTTAGCCGCCGAGACTTCACCCGATTCAGAAATTTCACGCAGCCATTGCAGCCACCAATCGAGCCTTCAGGCACTAGCCTTGGGAAATCCGATGAACGAATGCAAGGATGCCAACGTGCCAGTCAAACCCCAATTTCCATTGGTTGATGCAACTGCAACACGGCTCACTTGGCGAAGTCGTTGGCAGTGTAAAGGCGCGCTGCACTCAAGCCGTCAATCAAAGGACGGGACGACGTGGGCCATTGTGGCAAACCGGCTACCATGACCGCGCCATTCGTGACGGCGAGGACTTGAAGCCATTCGCCCGCTATATCATTGCCAACCCCCTGCGTGCCGGGCTGGTAGAGAGGATGGGCGACTATCCGCTCTGGGATGCCTGCTGGATCTGAACGGAACAGTTCCTGCTGATCTGCGACTCATTGTGGCGAGGGGATTTATCCCCGTTCGGCTGCGCAGCAGTCGTAATCCCTGAACACGCGGTTGTGCAGGTGAATATCAGTGCATGGATTTGGGGCCGCTTCGCGGCCCAACGGGGATAAATCCCTCGCCACACACCATCAGACTGATTCCCATCGCATCATTCGCTTCAGTTTTGTTCAGACCATTCCCCTCCCCACAGCCCCCACAATTTATTCACCAGCGCCAACCACCGTCTAAGCTTCAGACAAGTCCGATCAATCTGCGTGAATGGATCAATCGACTATGGGCGCTTTGTGGCAAACCGATTCGAGTAAAGCCGTGGTTCCGACTGAAAGTGTGGATGAAGCGCCTGTCCCTGGAAAACCACGCCGCAACCGGCATGGCTGGAAGGCTTTCTGGTTGTTGCTGGTGATTATCGCGATAGTCGTGGGCCTGGCTGCATCCAAAGAGATGCGTACCTCGCGGTTCCAGGCCCGGGAGCTCAGCCAGTATGCCGCCGGGCTGACCTACACCCTGGAGCCGGGGCCCAGCGAAGCCATTCGTTATCCGGGCAACGGTCCGTTCGACCTGCGTCTGGGCTACAGCGCCCTCGATGAATTCCTGCCGCGCCTGCTCAAGCGCAACTACGTCATCACCGAGCAGACACGCTTTTCTCCGGCCCTGCTCAGCTATACCGACAAAGGCCTGTTCGTGCCCTATTCCGAAAAGATCCAGGCCGGGCTGTCGATTACCGATTGCCGGGCCGCGCCGCTGTACAGGTACAACTATCCGCAACAACTTTATGCAAGCTTCGAGTCCATCCCGCCGGTGGTGGTCAACAGCCTGCTGTTCATCGAAAACCGCTTTCTGCTCGACCCCAAACAGCCACTGGCGAACCCGGCGGTGGACTGGCCGCGCTTCGGCATGGCGGCGTGGTCGCAGGTGGCGAAGTTGCTGCACTTGCCCGGGCAATCGGCGGGCGGCAGTACCCTGGCCACGCAACTGGAGAAGTACCGCCACTCACCCGACGGCTTGACGGTGTCCGGTGCGGAAAAAATCCGCCAGATGATTTCCGCCAGCGTGCGCGCCTATCAACCCGGCCCTGAAACCCTTGCAGCCCGTCAAAACATCGTGCGCGATTACCTCAACAGCGTGCCGCTGTCGGCGGTGCCCGGGCACGGTGAAGTGCATGGCATGGCCGAAGGCCTGCGAGTCTGGTACGGCAGCGATTTCAACCAGGCCAACGAACAGTTGAACAGCCCGGCCACCGATCCGAAAACCATGGCCGACAAAGGCCTGGCCCTGCGCGAGATGCTGTCGCTGATGATCGCCCAGCGCCGCCCGTCGCATTACCTGAACAAGGGTCGCGAAGAGCTGGCCGACCTCACCGACAGCCACTTGCGCCTGCTCAAGCAGAACGGCGTGATCGACAGTGCCCTGGCCGATGCCGCGCTTGCCAGCAAGGTCAGCTATCGCGACTGGCAGACCCAGCCGACGATCCAGCCCATCGAAACCAACAAAGGCATCAGCGTCGCTCGCAGCCGTCTGGCGAGCATGCTCAATCGTCCGCTGTACGACCTCGACCGCCTCGACCTGTCGGCCACCAGCACCTTGCAGGGCGATCTGCAAACCCAGGCCACCGCCTACCTGAAGAAGCTCGCCGACCCGACTTACGCCGGCGAAATCGGTCTGCTCGGTGAGCGCCTGCTGACACCGACCAGCACCACTCAGGTGCGCTACAGCTTCACCCTGTTCGAACTGACCCCCGACGGCTCGCGCGTGCGTGTGCAAACCGACAGCACCGATCAGCCCTTCGACATCAACGAAGGCAGCAAACTCGAACTGGGCTCGACGGCAAAAATGCGCGTGCTCACCACTTACCTGCAAATCATCGCCGAACTGCACGACAAGTACGGCGCCATGAGCGTGCCGGAACTGAAGAAAGTCGACGTCCCCGACCAGGATCGCCTGAGCCAGTGGGTTATCGAGTACCTGATCCAGAACAAGGACCACGACCTGTCGAAGATGCTCGGCGCAGCCCTTGATCGCAAATACTCGGCCAGCCCCGGCGAGGCGTTTTTCACTGGCGGCGGCCTGCATGTGTTCCACAACTTTCGCAAGGAAGACAACGGCCGCATGCCGACCCTGCGCGATGCCCTGCGCGAATCGATCAACCTGCCATTCATTCGCCTGATGCGCGATGTGGTGCGCTATGTCACTTATTCGGGGCCCAACAGCAGTGCCGAATTGCTCAAGGATGATCGTGACCCGCGCCGGCAGGAATACCTGGCGAATTTCGCCGATCGCGAAGGCACGGCGTTCCTGCTCAAGTTCTGGAAAAAATACAAAAACAAAGACACTCAGGCGCGCCTCGACACCTTCCTCGACAGCATGCGCCCGACGCCGATCCGCATGGCCGCCGTGCATCGCTACCTGCTGCCCGATGCCAGCCAGGAAGATTTCAACACGTTCGTACGCTCGCACCTCAAAGGCGCCAAGCTCACTGAAAAACTCACTGACGATCGCCTGATCCGCCTCTACGATGCCTACGGTCCCGGCAGTTTCGATTTGCCCGATCAAGGCTTCATCGCCAAGGTCCATCCACTGGACCTGTGGATGATGGGCTACCTGTTGAAGCACCCGGATGCGACCTTCAGCGAGATCGTCAAGGCCAGTCATTTCGAACGCCAGGAAGTCTACAGCTGGCTGTTCAAGAGCAAGCACAAGGGTGCCCGCGACAGCCGTATACGCACCATGCTCGAGATCGAAGCGTTCCTTGAGATTCATCAGCGCTGGCAGAAGGTCGGCTACCCGTTCGATCATCTGGTGCCATCGCTGGCCACCGCCATCGGCAGCTCAGGTGACCGCCCGGCGGCACTGGCCGAGTTGATCGGCACCATCCTCAATGACGGCGTGCGCATGCCGACCCTGCGCATCGACAGCCTGCATTTCGCCGCCGGCACGCCCTACGAAACACAACTGGTCAATGACCCGCATGTGGGCAAGCGGGTGATGCCATCCGAGGTCGCCAACGCCATGCGCGAGGCGCTGTCGCAAGTGGTGGACGCCGGTACGGCAAAACGTGTTTCCGGCAGTTTCAAACTGCCTGATGGCAGCCCACTGGCCATGGGTGGCAAAACGGGTACCGGTGACAACCGCATCGAAGCCATTGGTTCGGGCGGACGCATCCTCAGTTCGAAGTCGATCAACCGTACGGCGACGTTCGTTTTCTACATCGGCGAGCACCATTTCGGCACCCTCACCGCGTTCGTTCCGGGGCGCTCGGCGGAGAACTTCAAGTTCACCTCGGCCCTGCCAGTGCAGGTGCTCAAGGGCATGGCGCCGATTCTGACGCCGTATCTGCAACCAGGCAGCGACTCACAATGCAAACCGACGCAGACTGCCAGCGTGGCGATGCTCGAGGCGCCGCACCCTACGGCGAGGTAACAAATCATGTCGGCCTTTTCTGCATCAGGGTGACGAATTTTCTTTCCGGCGGGTGGTATCTATGTATTTTTCAGATTCGAATTTTTGTCGGGTTGGTGACCCGCAACGCGGTTTGCCTCCCGATCTTTGAACTTTTGTTTTGCCCTGCCCTGAGTAGGCTGATCACTCCTCAACAATCAAGGATGATTGGCCATGTCTCTCTCTGCCCTGCCTGCGGAAAACGCGGACAAAGGACGGCACTACGAATTCATCAAGTCCGCCGTCAACAACACCTTCAAAATCGCCACCGCCAACCGGGTTCTCGCGCTGGCAGCCACGCCGCTGAAAGTTGAACCCTGGTACACCGATGCGCCTTCGGCGTATCTGAGCAAACTCGATGCGGCCAACCTCAAGGCCTGGGATTCACAGAATCAGGTTGACCACCTGCTGGCGAAAACCGATCTCTATGCCTTCGCCGAGCCTCTGCTCAAGGCCAGAATCAAGGAGCGGCACGGCATCGAGCCGGACGTCAAAAACACCTTTCTGCGCCTGTACCTGCCCAAGGAACAGCCGTGGTACGCCATTGATACTTCCGGCGGCATCGTGACCCACACCGTCTCACTGCTGGATGCCGCCCTGCACAACTTTGCCAGCAGTGAAACGGTCGGTCATGGCTCTGACTACATCAGCCGGCCCGATGAACGTGGTCTGTTCGATATCGTGCCGATCAAAAGCGCCATGCCCATCAGCCAGTTTCAGACGCTGTGCCGCGATCTGGATATCGGTGCACAGTTCAAAAAACACCTGGAAAGCTACCTGCTGCCCGGCGAACCGCTGGCCGAGAGCGTGCTGCAATACAAGGTGAACGAGAGTCAGAAGGACGCCCTCGCCGTCGCCGCGCATGTGGCGCTGATCAAGGAAGATATCCAGTACGACGCCTACAAAATGCTCTTGAGCCTGGCCGGTGACAAACCGCAACTGCTGCTCAATGGCCGCTCGATGCAGTGCTCTGACCTGTCGCTGCTCGGCACCCGGCTGACCGGGGTCCTGGTGCTGACACACACAGTATCGGACAGCCGCGGGATTCGACGCCTGATCGTCTACATTCCCCACGACCCGGATCACCCGCTCAAGGAGTACAGCTCTCTGAAAGCCTTCCGCGATGAATTGGTGCGCCAGTTTCGCGAGGACCGATACAGCGAGTCGACCCAACTGACCTACCGCCAGTTCTTCAGTCAGTTCGTCGACCACCAGCAGCGCGGGCTCTTCCTTGCCGAGCTTGAGCAACGCCTGTTCATTGTCAGGTATCACCCGCGTCAGGATCCCACCGACCAGCGGCCGGCGTGGCGCAAGGACCCGCGGGACAACCCCAACCTGCAGTTCGGCAGGGTGAAATTACAGGGCGATTACTGGCGCCACGCCTACCAGCAAAAGCTCAACAAAATCCTCAACGACAGCCGGGAAATCGCCGTCTCCACCGCCGATACCGACAGCAACGCACGCTGGGCCTGGTGGGACAACTTCAAGAAAATCGTGTCCGACATCTTCAATGTTGCGCTGATGATCGCTACCCCGTTCGTCCCCGGGCTGGGTGAATTGATGATGGCCTACACGGCCTATCAGCTCACCACCGAAGTCGTCGAAGGCCTGGTGGATCTGGCCGAAGGCCTCTGGCAGGAAGTGGCCGAGCATGTGATCGGCGTGGTGACCGACCTGATTCAACTGGCGGCATTCAGCGCCGGGGCGCAGATCGGTGAGGTCTTCAAGATCAAACTGTCGCCGCTGGTAGAAGGCATGAAACCGGTGCGGTTGCCTGACGGCAAACCGGCGCTGTGGCATCCGGACCTGACGCCTTATGAACAGAAAAGACTCAACCTGCCGGCCACTGCGCAACCCGACAACCATGGCCTGCATCAACAAGGCAGCGACAGCCTCCTGCCGCTGGAGGGCAAGCTCTACCGCATCGAAAAAGCCTCGCCGCACCCGGAGTCGCGCACCCACCGGATCAAACATCCCGATCGCGTCAACGCCTATCGACCGACCCTGGAACATAACGAACACGGCGCATGGCTGCACGAAGCCGAGCATCCGAGCGAATGGTCGGACATCCGTCTGATGCAGCGCATGGGTTATAAGGTCGAGCGTTTTTCGCCTGCGCAACTGGAACAGATCCGCATCAGCAGTGGCACCGAACACCAGGAACTGCGCCGGATGCACAGCGACCACAGCCCGCCGCCGCCCCTGTTGGCCGATGCGATCAATCGCTTCACCGCGTATGACGACACGCAGATCGCCATCGAGCGTATTCGCACCGGCCAGCCCATTGATCCGCAATCCGCCTGGTTTGAAACCATCGCCACCGCGATACCCGGCTGGCCGCCGGAGCGGGCCATTCAAGTCGAACATGATCCGCTGCAATGGAACGGCCCCACGCACAAGTACGGCAACCCCGGTGCAACCGACGCCGATACCCTGACCATCAGCCACCACGACCTCGTTGCCGGCCGGTTGCCCGAACGCCTCGTGACCTTTCTCGATGACACCGAAATGCATAAACTCCTCGGTCGTGACGTGCCCGCCGCCGACCGTCCCCAGGCGTTGCGCAACGTGCTGGCCGATGCCGTCCGGCAGCGTCAGGGCGAAGTGTCCGAGTACCTGTATCGCTTCGGTGAACGCTCCAAAAAAGTCGACGTCCGCGTGCTGCGACGGCGCTTTCCTGATTTGCCGCTGCCGCTGGCCGAAAAGCTCCTGAGCCAGGCCAGGGCCACCGACCTGCGGCGTATTGCCGACGAATCGCATCTACCCCTGGGCCTCAAGGCACGAGCCCGGGAACTGGATTTCGAAGCCGCCGCCGCCCGCGCCTACGACGGCTTTTACCACGACGAAAAGATGCTGCCGGACACCGAGCGGCTGGCGTTGAATACCCTCAGATTTTACAGCGACACGTTTTCCGAGCTGCGCATCGAAGTGCGCGACGGCACCCGTGACGGACCGTTGCGCTGCAGTGCCGGGCCACAGGATGCCGTCATGGTGCGACAACTGATCAGGCATCAGTTCGGTCAGTACGAAGTGCTGGACGGTAACGGCCGCTCCCTGCATGAGCCGGGTGATTTTTTTCGCGCCCTGCTCAACGCCCTGCCCGATCAACAACGCACGGCACTGGGTTACACCCGTAATCAAGGCCGGTTGTTGAAAGACTGGATCATGGAAAAATCCGCCCCCCCCGCCGAACGGCGCACCTTGCTTGCGCAGCCACCGATTCGTCCGGTGGTGCCCCTGGAAACCCAGATCCTGCTGCGTGGCTGGCCGCGCCTCTGGAGAGAAAGTACCCCTGAAGAGCGGCTCCAGAAGCTGTACCCGAAAATGAACGAGCGAGAGCTGAAAGCCTTTCTCAATGCCTTGCAAAACAAAGGTGATCCCGGCGCAGCCATCACACGACTGGAAAGCGACCTTGAGCATTTGCGCAAGACCCTGCAAAGCTGGCGAGACAGCTATCCGCCCGAGCTGGACAACTCCGGAGAACCCATCCCAGGCGTATCAACGGACTACTTGCGCAACGGCGGGAAGAAAATCGAGGACGCGTTGATGGACTGCTTCAAGCGCGAAGGCAAGATTTTCGGTGAGCGCAGCAGCCACCCCGACCAGGGCTACACACTGGACCTGTCCTCTGATTTTCCCGGTCCGAATCTGGATCGCCACTGGCAGAAACTGCGCCAGCGTCCCGGAATCGACCTGCACCTTGCCCGGATCCGCGCGTTGAAACTCGACAACGCGCGTTTTTCCGCCGGTGCCGACGGCTTGCTGGACAGCTTCCCGCACCTGCACCAACTCAGCGCCCGCCAGTGCGCACTGACAGACATGCCACCCGCCATCGGCCGGATGCGAGAACTGCGCGACCTGGATCTGGCCGACAACAATATTGCCTCTCCCGAGAGCATCAGCGAGCTGACCCGACTGGAAACCCTCAATCTGAACGGCAATCCCTTGCGTCGTGCGCCCGATGTCGGGCAGATGAATCGGTTGCACGAATTGAGTCTGGCCAACACTCGGCTCGAAGACTGGCCCGAGGGGTTGTTCAAGGTCGGTGCGCAGGACAAACCCCGCCCACGGCGATTCCTGCTGGACATGCGCGACACCCCGATCAGGCATCTGCCCGAAGTCACCCCGGGATCCGTGCAGGCCTTCATTCTCAGCCGGGCACGCTTTGATCGGTCCAGATTGGCCGCCGATGACGTCGCCCGACTGGAGGGCTACCGCCAATCCACGGGTTTCGCGCGCCAGCAAGTTTTCGAGCCGGCCGCCGCTGACGAGCTCCGCTATTGGAAACAATTTCCCGACGATCGCCAGGCTTTCGGCCCGTCGCAAGCATTCCAAAAGTACCGCGAGGAGTCTTGGCATGACCTGAGGGCGGAACCCGAATCCGAAGGTTTTTTCAGTGTCATCCGCCATCAACGCCTGAGCCAGGATTACCGCGACGAGCGCTCCCGGCGCCGTCTGACCAAGCGGGTCTGGGACATGATCGAAGCCGCAGCACTTGATACGCCACTGCGCGAAAAGTTGTTCAAACAGATTGTGTCACCGGACGATTGCGGGGATCTCGGTGCCCAGCTGTTCAACTCCCTGGGCATGAAAGTGCTGGTGTCCAAAGCCTACGAAGAGTCGCACACGCCAGAGGAGCTGGACACCCGCCTGGTACGCCTGGCCCGCAGTGCTGCTCGGCTGCAGCACGTCAGCGAGGCCGCCAGAGAAGAAGTCAGACTACAGACGCAGCAGAATCTGACTAACCCGAACTATCTCGCGCCGGACGAAGTGGAAGTTCATCTGGCGTACGAGACGGGACTGGCCCAGCGCCTGGATTTGCCCTGGCAATCCGACGGCATGCTGTATCAGCCTCGCTCGGGGGTGGATCAGCAGAAAATCAATGCCGCCCATGACACGATCATCAAGCGTGAGGAAGGCGACGGGCTGGTCAACGCCATGATCGAACTGGACAGCGATCCGTTCTGGGAGCGCCATTTGCGCACGACCCATCCGGATCGCTATACCGCCAGCGACCAACTGGCAGTGGACAAGCTGTCATGGCTCGATGAGCTACGTGATGCGCAAGCGCAATGGGCGAAAGAAACCGATGTGGCGCGACTGAACCCACTGGCGAAAAGGATGACGACACTGGCGAATGATCTGGGGCTCGACGAGAAGGGCATCTTCAGTGGCGAAGCCATGAGTCAGGCAAGTTACGACGCCTGTTTGAGCGACATCGCCTACTCCCGCAACGACCTGTCCCGCCAGTTGACCCGCGAAGCCCTGGCCCGGGCCGGCCTCTGAACCACACCGTGAACCGGCCCGCTACAGGGGCCGGTGACCTTCAACCCACCTCGGAATCCCAGATGACCGTGACATTGCCCGAGTACTGTCGGGCGGTGCCGGGCTGGATCATTTCGTCCACCGCGTCCCGTGCGACCTCGAAATGCAACGTACCGACCTTGCGATCCAAATACACACCGGGCTGGAAGATATCGGAGCCGCTGACATCACGCAGCAGACGATGGCGATTGACCGGTTGGCCTGAGCTGTCGGTCAGGCCGTTGGGCAACGAAACACTGACCTCCAGCGGCGCTGCGTGCCCTGCCGTCGGCTCCCATAACGCGCAGTTATTGCCCATGGAGTACTGACATCGCAGGTTCATCCTGAAGCGACTGGACGCCGAGATATGGAACGTCTGGTCGCGAAACAGCCGCGTCGGCTTGCGCCCCTGACTCAGCCAGGTTTGCCAGCCGCCTGCGGGTTCGAGCACCACATGTTGACCTCCGGGGGGAAGGTCGACTTTCAAGGTATGCTCGACGGTCAGGGTGAAGTTCAGGCTGATCAGGCTGTCATCAGGCGACATGACATCGCCCATGTCGAAATCCCCGTGCGGCCCGACGCTATAGTTCAGCGTTCCGCGATAGACGCCGGAGGTCATTTTCAGCGGGTTGGGCGTCACCAACTGATACGAGAATCCGGCGTCCACATACGCAAAATCATAGTCCTCGTCGATCGTCACTTTCGCTTGTTTGGCGCACGTACCCGCGTCCGCCGGCACTCGCCAGAAAAAAGCGTAATAGTAGGCATTGCCATAGCCAACGCCACCGACCAGGCAGGGCGCGGGTGCATTCACCCAGCTCGCATCCCAGACGCCCACCGGCAAAGGCTTGCTGATGGTATAAGCCGCACCAATACCGTTGACACGCATTCTGACCGTTTCGCTTGCCCCCGTGCCCTCATGGATCACCGTGATGTCGCGCCATGACGATGGCACCCTGAACATCGGCCCCTTGCGTTCGTCATGCAGGGCTGCAATGGGCCCCGTCGACTTGAAGCGAATGGGCAATCCGACACTGAAGACGCCGTTTTCGCAATAGGAAGGATGGTCTCCGCAATAGCCTCCCGGTGGCGTGGTGTTCACGAACTCATTGCGCGCGGGGTTGGAAGGGTCCGGGCGGAAATTCGCCGTGATGTCCAGAGTGACCGCATTCGCCTGGGTCGCGAACAAACTCGTCAACGCAAGCGCACACGTGGCCTTGATCATCGTATTCATCTTGGGCCCCCTCATGCGCCCGGCGTCCTGGCGTTGAACAGCAACAGCACATTGCCGCTGTAATCCCCTGGGCGATAGCCGCCCGGCGGCTGGACCGGTTCGATTTCCAGCGGCACGCGCTTGCCCGTTGCCGCTTCTTCCTGCGAGACCACCTGGCGCGGCGTCATGTCTGCGCTGAGTTCTACGCCATTGAAACTGACCCGCAGCGCGATGTCCTCGCCCGCCCGGCCATTGGACAAGTAGGCCGAGCTTTCCAGGCGCGCTTCGATGGCGCTGGTGTCGTGCCGCACATCGAAGTTTTTGTGCAAGCCGCCCAGGCTCGACTTGGCGTGATTCCATTCAAGCCGCTGAGGCCGGTGAATCCAGTCCGACTCTGCCGGAATGATGTAAAACGGCCGGCTGGGGACAATCAGGGACACCTCGAAGGTGTGCTCCTCACGGGCCGCCCAGACGGCGTCGGCGGTCAGACCGGCCATGGCCATCAGCGCGACGGCGGTGCATTGCTTGATCATGTTGGTTACCCGTTGCGTCAATGGAAAGCAGGCCTAGCGGCTGACGACCTTCAGGGCTTTTTTATCGGCGCCCTCGATCAGGAAGAAACGGTATTCACGGCCTTTTTCCTTATCGAAGGCGAAAGCCTTGCCGGCCAGCACGTGATGTTTGGTGGTCGCCCCGCACTCGGTTTCGTTGCTCAGCGAACAGCTCTTGAATTCGTCGATGATCACCACCGTGTTGCCGTCATTACGCAGTTCATAGCGGCTGGCGGTCTCATTGACGGACGTGGCAAAACGCGCGTCCTTGGGGCGCACGAAAAACACCGTGCCGAAGCCGGTCATCACGTTGACGCCGGCGGTGAGGGTCTTTTTATACGCATCACGTTCCTCGCCGCTGACGGCGAATTCATCTTCCTTCTCCGGCACCACCGGCACGAACCGCACACGGAAGTAGCGCTCGCGGTCACGCTCGCCCATGTACAACAAACGCGTACCCTGCATGCCCTGAGCCGGCACGATCAACCGCGCAGGACTGGCCATCAAGCCATTGCGCGAGGCGCCGTCGGCGGCGTTTTCCACGGCGACTTCCTGCGGTGTGCCGTCAGCGCCATAGATGATTTCCAGCACATTGACCTTGACGAATGCCGTGGCATCACCGCTGTTGAAGACCCGCTTCAGGTAGGTGCTCTGGCCGGCTTCCAGGTAGTCGTAAACCGTGCCGACGTTAATCTGCGGACCGGCCTGCGCCGGCAGGCAAAACACGCTGAGCAGGCCCAGCAAAAACAAGCGATTCATTATTTTCAGCTCCATGAAAGACAAAGGGTCACCGCGGACATTCAAACTTCCGAGTCCCAAATGATGGTGATACTGCCGCTGAGCGTGTCGCTCATGCCGGGGCGCAGGAGAAAGTCGATGGCGTCCTTGGGCATCTCGAAGCGCAGTGAGCCGGCCTTGCGATCCAGATAGAGGTCGGGCTGGAAAGGCCCGGCCCAGGTGTCGAATCGCAAACGGTGCAGTTTCACCTCGCCGCCGCCCGGCCCGGTGATGCCCGGCGGCAGACTGAGAAAGGTTTCAACCTCGGTGGTATTGCCCTGCGGACTGTTCAGCCGGCAGCGTGTGCCGCCGAGCGAGTTGCACAGCATCATGACTTTGAAACGCGAGGACGCAGACAGGTAGAACAGCTGATCACGATAAATCCTCGCGGGTTTGCGCCCGCTGTCGATCCAGGGTTGCCAGCCGCCTTCGGGCTCGAGCAGCACTTTGTTGCCACCCGGCGGCAGATCGACCTTGAGGGTGTGCTGCACATCCAGCACGAAGTCCAGGGTCAGGCTGCCATCGTCCGGAGTGAACAGTGGCCCGAAACTGAAATCACCGGTCGGGCCAATGCTGTACGACATCGAACCGGTATAGAGCCCGGAAGACATGCCCAACGGATTGGGGGTACGCAGTTCGTAGGCAAAATCGACGGTATCGAAATACATCGACGGGATGGTGTACGCCGCAACCTTGGTGCACGTCGCTTCCACCGGGGCCTTCCAGAAAAACCCATAGCTTTGCGGCGTATAAGTACCCACGCCGCTGTAAAGGCAGGGCGCCGGTGCGTAAACCCAACTGCTGCCGGTCCACAATTTCCGATGGCCTTCGAGAGCGTTCTCGACCCCCACCAGGTTCGCGGCAGTGTCACTGAGGGTGAATCTGGAACCGATGCCGATGATCCGCACTTCCACCGTTTCGAATTCCTGGGTTTCTGCATTGATCACTGTCAGTGGCCGCCAGTTGGCCGGAACCTTCAACGCGATGCCCACGCCTGGCAGCAGCGCTCGCGTGGAGTCCAGCCGGATCGGCAACTGGATACTGAACATATTGTTCGACGCGCACTCCCCCGGCAGGTTGGCACAGTAGCCGCTGTTGGGCGTCTGGTTGACGAACACGTTCTTGTTCGGTTGCGCCCGGTCCGGAGTAAACAACGCCCGGATCTCCTGATTGGCCGCCTCTGCCGCCGACACGCCCAGAACCAGCCAGAGCCCCAGCCCGCCTATGGTCTTTTTCATTGCTCAACCCGCCTTCTGATCGGTGAGGCCGACATCGGCCAGCGTGTCCGGTGTGCAGCGCAGATCCCCGATCATCAACACATTGTTTTCCTGGCGATGGCTGTCGGCGTTCAGGCGGAACTGACACAGCAACTGATTGTCTTGGCGCACTTCCAGCGTCGGCGAGCCGGCATTCATCTCCATCGAAAAAAACCCGTCGACCTCGGTCACGCCACGGCTGGCATGGTTGATCACGTGGTGGCCCTTGAGCGGCCGCCCTTGCCCATCGACCAGCCGGCCGAGCACAGTCAGGGTTTTCATCACGCGGATCTTGCGGTACTCCACGCCACCCTTGTTCAGGTGATAACGCGTGCGCGCCGGAGCAATGGTGGCCGCCGGGGCATGGGTGCCCTCGAAGTCGAAACTCACCGAACTGTTCTGGTACGCCGTGATCGGGATGAAATTGCGCCCCGGCTTCAATGCCGCACTGCCGCCGCTGAAGTCGTCGGCACGCAGCACAATGTCGTCGACATCGGATTCGACATCGACAATCATCCCGGCGCCGCGCATTTCGGTCTGGCTGGTCATCAGCATTTTCTGGCCGCCGATGACCAGCGTGCTGTCGACGTTGAGACCGCCCGTGAAGTCGCCGTTGTAGGACGAACGCTGAATGAAGCCGTCGCCATTGACCGCGTCGGTACGGAAGTTCGCCAGGCTGGACATGCCGACGCCATAGGTGTCGGTGAGTGCCGTGAGCGAGACGTTCTGCAACACGTGATCCTTGAAGTCCTTGCGCCAGCCGATCGAGCCGTTGTTGTCGCGGCTGCCGTCGCGGGCCGTACGCGAGCCGATGCTGCCGGTGATCTGCTGCCCGGGCGCGCCCAGCGCCATGTTCACGCTCAGGTCGACCCCGCGGTTGCGCGCATCGCCACTGCTGTAACTGCCCGGTCGGTCAAACAGCGACAGGCGCCAACTGGCGTCGCTGCCAAATAATGTGGTGCGCTGGGTCCAGCCCAGATCGGCACCGAGGCCCTCGACGTTGCCTTCACTGTGCGACACCCGGGCGTTGATCGAGTTTTTGCTGCTGACCCGGTGATTGATCGCCAGCGACGAATTGCTGGTCTGGCCGACAAACACATTCCGCGGTCGCACGCGGGTGCCGTCCGGCAGCGTGTCGTAGGTGTTGGTGGTGTCGAGCCAGCTGCGGCTGTGGCTCAACACCACACTGCCCGCTCCATAGCTGTAAAGGCTTTGCAGATCCAGACCGGTGCCGTAGTCCTCGGTCTTGTAAACGTTGGCGTACAGGCTGAGATGATTGGCCAGTGTCCAGTCGATGGACGTACCGTACTGCAGCTTTTCGCGGATCTGGCGCGCCGACAGCCCGAGAATCACCCGCGGATGCATCAGGTAGTTGACCGATGCGCCGGCCGTGGGGCTGCCACTGGACTGCGAATCCCAATTGCTCAGCAGTTTGCTTTCCTCGCCGGCAAACACGTTATAGCGCCAGCGCTCGTCGAGGTTGCGCCAGTTGCTGGGCTTGTACACCAGCTCCTGGGTAGTGGACGTGATCTGGCCGTCTTCGATCAATCGCACTTCCACTTCATAAATGCCCCCGGGCAGCGGCCGGGTGTCGAGGGTCTGCAAGCCGGCCGGCACCGATTGGGTGTTGATCAGCAGGCCGTCGCGCCAGATCTCTACCGAGCCTTGTCGGTTGGCCGTGACGTAGATCGGATAGACACTGGGCAAGGGACTGTTGATCGCCAGGCTGTCGGAGCTGCCGTACATGACGCCGACTGCAGTGTCGGGACTGGTGCCAAACGTACGCGGCTGGCGGCTCAGCCCTTCGGAATTGGGGGTGAAATAGCCCAGACGAAAAAAACTGCCTTGCAGTTCGCGCTGGGTGTGCAGTTCATGGATAGAGTGATAGAGCTTGTCGTCCGGCCCGCCGAGGCGCGCCAGTTGCAGGTTCAATGTCTGGCTCCAGTTACCCAGACTGCCGCTGGCCTCCAGGCCGAAACGCCCGCCCAGGTTCTGATCCTGGCCGCCGTTGAGGTTCAGTTGATTGCGTACCATCAAGCCGTGGCTACCCTCCTCGGGCAGCTCGTGATAGCGCTTGGCTTCAAGGTCGCGCTCCGCGTTTTCGGTGAGGATGGAAACCAGAGAGTTTTCCAGGTTGTAGTGCACCGCCAGCACTTGATCCGGGCAAGAGCCGGAACAGTTGCCCAACGGCACGCCGGGCTTGAGATACGCCGCCCATTTTTCCCGCTCGGCAGGGCCGTAGCGGTTTTCACTGGTGTCGGTGAATTCCAGCAGCGTGATGCGATCATCGCGCGACAACACCACCATGGCCTCGCCCAGCGGCTGATGATCGAGTTCGACCCGAACAGCCAGAGGCACATCAAAGAAATGCTCCTCGAAATCCGCCGGCAAGCCTTTGGCTTGGGCCAACAGACTTCGCGGCGTGGTGCCGGCGGAATCGGAAGCCACGGCTGCGCTGGCGCAAAACAGCAGCGCAAGCGCAGCCGCGATGGGTGTCATCGGGAACATGAACTCTTACTCTGATTACGAATGGGGAAAGTCCACCGGGGCAGGCAGCGCTGTCCCGGTGGTTGACGCTGGCAGAATGTCAACGTCTGTTACTGATCACTCGATCAAGGCGTAATGATCGGAGTGACGGCATCAAAGGTCACCGCAACAACACCGGTGTAATCACCCGGTTGAAAGGTGGTACCCACGGCACTGATCTTGATAGGCGCACGGAAGTTATCGTTGGACTCTGTCTCGCCAACCACTTCTTGAGGTGTAGTGGTGAGGGTTTTATTGTTGATGGCAACTTGCAGGTCGATGCTGTTAGCACCGGAAATCAGCTTCGGTGCAGTATCGACACTGGCGTGAACCGAACCGTTGTTGTTGCGCACATCGAAGAAACCGTTGATTTCACCCATCCGCCCGGTGGTCGGCTGGTAACTCATGTCCTGATCCTTGTTGACCAGATCAGGGTCGGTCGGCACGACATAGAAGCCGTTGGTCGGCACATGAGCGACGATATTGATCGAGTGAGCGGCCTCACCGGCGGCGAATGCTCCCGAAGAACCCAGCGCCAGAAGAGCCAGAGGAGCAGCGATTGCGATTTTCTTGAACATCGTTCGTACCTTGTTTTCTTGATGGAAAGGAGTGGATTGAAAGTTCAGGAAGACCACCAGGGGAGTTGGGTCAGGTCAACCTGAACTTTCAATGCCGGAACATCATCGACTGTTGCCTCTGGAAAGTAAGCAAGTAACTTCCGATAACCGCGTAGTTCAACAACCTCATGACCAGCAAGAAAAAAGAACAAAAAAACGATATTCAAAACAACGACTGTAAGTTATGCCCTACATACAGATTAAGTTAAAAAACCATACAGCACTTTTGCCCTTGCACGACAAGGTCTTAGTTAAAAACCGGGAAGGCTCCGGCAAGTAAATAGAGCTTTGACTTTAATTTCGAAGTTACGCCTCGAAAAACATCCGCCGAAAATTCCCTGTTGCATTCCCGCCGAACCTCACCGCTCGTCTGCCGCCCGAGGATCGGGAAAAAAACGCCTTGCGTCAGCCTCAAGATATATCTTAAGTTGTATCTAAACATGACGAGAGAAGAGCGAAATGAGAGACCATCATTCCCCCCACCGCGAACACGGCGATGGCCGCGACGGCTTTGAAAAGCGCCCCGGGCGCGAACGCGGCGGCCGTGGCCCGCGGGTGTTTGCCCCCGGCGACCTGAAATTGCTGCTGCTGGCGCTGGTCGCCGAACAGCCTTGCCACGGTTACGACCTGATCCGCCAGATCGAAGGCATGTTCGACGGCGCCTACAGCCCCAGCCCCGGTGTGATCTACCCGACCCTGATCTTTCTGGAAGAAAGCGAACTGATCAGCGGCGATGCCGAGGGCGGCAAAAAACGCTACAGCGTGACCGACGCTGGACGTTTGTCTTTAAGTGAGCAAGCCGTGGCGCTAGATGGCGTGCGCATGCGCATCGACGTCAGCAAGCGTTCGTTGCGCGGCCATGACCGGCCGCCGGAAATCCACGAGGCGGTGCATAACTTGCGTCACGCCCTGCAACTGCATCACGGGCGCTGGAGCCCGGAAGAAATCCTGCGGGTGCGCGACCTGCTCAACGACACCGCCAAAGCCATTGTCGACGGCCCCGCCGTTCAACCTGCCTCGGAGAAAGCCGAATGACTGCAGTCGATACCCAAACCATTCACCGTGTCATGCACGAAATCAAACGCCGCAAACTGCAAGTGCTGCGCGTGGTCGACCTGACCCCGCGCATGCGCCGTATCACCCTCGGCGGGCCGGAGCTGGCCGGATTCATCAGCCTCGGCACCGACGATCACGTCAAACTGCTGTTCCCGCAGAACGCCGAACAGACGGCAGCGCTGGAGACCCTGGTGCTCGGCGCTGGCAAAAGCGATGTGCCGATGCCCGAAATGCGCGACTACACCCCGCACCGCTACGACCTCGACACACTCGAGCTGGACATCGACTTCGTCCTGCACGGCGACGGCCCCGCCTCGACCTGGGCCGAGCAGGCGCAACCCGGACAGTTCCTGCACATTGGCGGGCCACGCGGCTCGATGATCGTGCCGGACATCTTTGACAGCTACCTGCTGATCGGCGACGAAACCGCCCTGCCCGCCATCGCCCGCCGACTCGAAGGCCTGGCAGCCCATCGCAAGGCGCTGGTGGTGATCGAAGTGGAAAACGGCCGCGAGCAGCAAGTGCTGGACAGCGCCGCGCAGGTCAATGTGATCTGGGTATTGCGCGAGGGCGGCAAGGACAACCTGCTGACCACCGTCAAACAACTGCAGGTGCCCAAGGGCAATCTGTATGCGTGGGTGGCCACGGAGACCAAAGTTTCACGACAGATCCGCCGGGTGCTGCTCGATGAGCACGGGCTGGATGAGCAGTTTGTCAAAGCGGTCGGCTACTGGCGCGCCGAAGGCACTGCCGAAGAGGAGTGACTTTTTGCTATTCACCCTCCACTTGAGGGGTGAACTCAATTGTGGCGAGGGGATTTATCCCCGATGGGCTGCGCAGCGGCCCCAGAACCTGCACCACGGTGAGCCGGGTAATCCGCGGAGGCAGGTTTCAGGGCCGCTCCGCGCCCCATCGGGGATAAATCCCCTCGCCACAGGTTTGCATGCATTCAGGACTGCGATCCGCGCAATCGGTCGAGGCCGATCAGCGCCAGCGCAATCAGCACAAACCCCACCAATATCCCCCCGGCATTGATCAACACCTGCGGATAACCGAGCACCGCCACATCAATGAACGGATACGCATACGCGCCGAGCAGATGCCCGCGCAGCAAGGCGTAGATGAAATACACCAGCGGGTAAATCAGCCACAGCGGCAAGTGCCACAGGCGCAACGTCCCCTTGGGCACACAGCACCACCAGTAGCCGAGAAACAGCAGCGGCATCACGTCGTGCAGCAATTCGTCGGCAACAAATTGCCAGCCCTGCGGGTGCCACAAATGCCGCAGCAAAAGGCTGTAGGCCAGGCCGACCACCGTGATGCTGACGGCAATGCCGCTGCTCACCCACGGCTGCAAAAACCAGCGGCGCGCGGCGGACTCCCGCTGGGTCACGGCGCAGGTCAGCACCGTCGCCACCAGCGTGTTGGTCAGAATCGTGAAGTAGCTGAAGAAGCTGACCAGGCCGCCCAACAGGCTGGCGCCGATGCTCAAACGCGCGAAGAAAATCAGATAAAGCTGAATACCCAGTCCCGCCCAGCCCAACACGGCCGCGCAGGAGATCAGGCGTTGGCGCCCCACGGTGTCCATCTCAAAGCGGTCGTTTGGTGCGCATCAGCTTCACGTAAAGACGCTCGACCTTCTCCCGCGCCCACGGGGTCTTGCGCAAAAACGTCAGGCTCGACTTGATGCTCGGGTCGCTCTTGAAACAGCGGATATCAATACGCTCGGCCAGCCCCGACCACTCGTAATGCGCCACCAGCGCATTGAGAATCTGTTCAAGGGTTACGCCATGCAGCGGATCGGGAGTGTGGTCGTTCATGCCAGGCCTTTGGACGATGGGAAAATGCACAAGCCGCGCACCTTAGCCGAGGGACCGGTCAGGTGGAAGGCCTTGCTTCAAATGTAGGCCAACCGGAGAAGATCGCAGCCTGCGACCCGGCCTACAATGCGCCCGTTTGACGCACTGTTACCGATTGCGAAACGCTGCATGTCAGCAAAAGCCCTTTGTCTTTTTGTTACAGATCATTATCCTGCCGCCCTTCAGCTGAATCGCTTCACTGCCTGCGTCACATTGAAGCGCCCGGTTTCCCCCAAGAAAACATCGAAAAAGACTGATCCATGCCTGATTTTTCCTTCTCCAGAGACAGCGCTATCTCAGCGCTGCGCCTGCTCGGCGGCTGCACTGCACTCGGCCTCGCCACCTACGCCCAGGCGGCCCCCGCCTTCGACAGCGACTCACCGTACATGCTCGGTGACTGGAACGGCACCCGCACCGAACTCTCGGAAAAAGGCTACGACTTCAAACTCGATTACACCGGCGAAATGGGCAGCAACCTGCACGGCGGCTACGACCACGACCGCACTGCGCGCTACAGCGACCAGTTCGGTCTGGGTACGCACCTGGACCTGCAAAAGATCCTCGGCTGGGACGACGCCGAGTTTCAACTGACGATTACCAAGCGTAGCGGCAACAACATCAGCAACGACCGCATCAACGATCCACGCGTCGGCGGCTTCACCTCGGCGCAGGAAGTCTGGGGTCGTGGCCAGACCACGCGCCTGACACAGATGTGGTATCAGCAGAAATTCTTCGACCAGAAACTCGACATCAAGGTCGGCCGTTTCGGTGAAGGCGAAGACTTCAACAGCTTCCCGTGCGACTTCCAGAACCTGGCGTTCTGCGGCTCGCAGGTCGGCAACTGGGTCGGCGGCATCTGGTACAACTGGCCGGTCAGCCAGTGGGCACTGCGGGTCAAATATCACCTGACACCAGAGCTGTACGCCCAGGTCGGCGCCTACGAGCAGAACCCGTCGAACCTTGATCGCGGCAACGGCTTCAAACTCAGCGGCAGCGGCACCCAGGGCGCCGTGTTGCCGGTCGAACTGGTGTGGACGCCGAAGCTCAACGACCTGCCCGGCGAATACCGCGCCGGTTACTACTACAGCAGCGCCAAGGCCTCTGACGTCTATAAAGACCAGAACGGCCAGCCTGCCGCACTGAGCGGCGAAGCCTACCGCAGCGCGTCGAGCAAGCACGGCGTGTGGTTCGGCGCGCAGCAGCAAGTCACCAGCATCGCCAGCGACCACTCGCGCGGCCTGAGCGTGTTCGCCAACGCCACGATGCACGACAAGAAAACCAACGCGATCGACAACTACGTGCAGGCCGGCGTGGTCTACAAAGGCCCGTTCGATGCCCGCGCCAAGGACGACATCGGCTTCGCCCTGGCCCGCGTGCACGTCAACCCGGCGTACCGCAAGAACGCCGAAGCGAGCAACCGCGCCAACGCCGTGTACGACTACGACGACCCGACGTTCCTGCCGCCGCAAGACACCGAATACAGCGCCGAGCTTTATTACGGCGTGCACCTCGCCAACTGGCTGACCGTGCGCCCGAACCTGCAATACATCCGCCATCCGGGCGGTGTGGACAAGGTCGATGACGCGCTGATCGCGGGGATCAAGATCCAGTCGTCGTTCTAAAGCAACACGAAAAAACCTGTGGGAGCTGGCTTGCCAGCGATAGCGATTTCACATTCGACATCAACGTCGCCTGATGTGGCGCCATCGCTGGCAAGCCAGCTCCCACAGGAGGCGAAGAAGAAATTCGTTAGCTAGACAAGTTTTTATCTGAACCATGCCTGTGCCAAATCGTCATCTAAAGTGACTACAGCGCGGGACTACATAAACGTCACGGAGAATCACACTATGAGCACCGAAAGTGCTTCGAGTCGGGGCCGTCTGCTACCGAGCCTGCTCGGCATTCTGCTTCTACTGATGGGCCTGGCCATGCTGGCCGGGGGAGTCAAGCTGAGCATGCTCGGCGGCTCGCTGTACTACCTGCTGGCCGGTATCGGCATCGCGCTGTCCGGCATTCTGATGCTGATGCGCCGTCGCGCGGCGCTGGGCCTGTACGCCATCGTGCTGTTTGCCAGCACTGTTTGGGCCTTGTGGGAAGTCGGCCTGGACTGGTGGCAACTGGTGCCGCGCCTGGCCCTGTGGTTTGTCCTCGGCTTTGTGATGTTGCTGCCGTGGTTCCGTCGTCCGCTGCTGCTCGCAGGCCCGGCGCCGATGGGCACTGGCGGCCTGACCGTGGCCGTGATTCTGGCCGGCGTTACCGCACTGGCCAGCCTGTTCACCCATCCGGGCGAAACCTTCGGCGAACTGGGCCGCGACACCGCGGACACCACCAGCACCGCGCCAGCCATGCCCGATGGCGACTGGCAAGCCTACGGCCGCACCGAGTTCGGTGACCGTTACTCGCCGCTGAAGCAGATCACTCCGGCCAACGTCGGCAAGCTGCAAGAAGCCTGGCGTATTCAGACCGGCGATCTGCCGACGGCTGATGACCCGGTCGAGCTGACCAACGAAAACACCCCGCTCAAAGCCAACGGCATGATCTACGCCTGCACCGCGCACAGCAAAGTGCTGGCACTGGACCCGGACACCGGTAAAGAACTGTGGCGCTTCGACCCGCAGATCAAGAGCCCGGTCGGCTTCAAGGGCTTCGCCCACATGACCTGCCGTGGCGTGTCGTACTACGACGAAGCCGCGTACGCCAAGACTGAAAACGCCGCCTCCGCCGTGATTTCCGAAGCCGGCAAAGCCGTCGCTCAGGCCTGCCCGCGTCGTCTGTACCTGCCAACCGCTGATGCCCGTCTGATCGCTTTGAACGCCGACACTGGCAAAATCTGCGAAGGCTTCGGCAACAAAGGCGTGGTTGACCTGACCCAAGGCATCGGCCCGTTCACCGCCGGTGGTTACTACTCCACCTCGCCAGCGGCGATTACCCGTGATCTGGTGATCATGGGCGGTCACGTCACCGACAACGAATCGACCAACGAGCCATCGGGCGTGATCCGCGCCTTCGACGTGCGCGACGGCCACCTCGTATGGAACTGGGACAGCGACAAGCCAGACGCCACCGAGCCTTTGGCACCGGGCGAAACCTATAGCCGCAACTCGGCGAACATGTGGTCGCTGGCCAGTGTCGACGAAAAACTCGGCATGGTTTACCTGCCACTGGGCAACCAGACCCCAGACCAGTGGGGCGCTGACCGCACGCCAGGCGCCGAGAAATTCAGCGCCGGCGTTGTCGCCCTCGACCTGGCCACCGGTAAAGTGCGCTGGAACTACCAGTTCACCCACCACGACCTGTGGGACATGGACGTTGGCAGCCAGCCAACCCTGCTCGACATGAAAACCGCCGACGGCGTGAAACCGGCGCTGATCGCCCCGACCAAACAGGGCAGCCTGTACGTCCTCGACCGTCGTGACGGCACGCCGATCATCCCGATCAAGGAAATTCCGGTTCCGCAAGGCGCCGTGAAAGGCGACTTCACCGCACCGACTCAAGCGCGTTCGGACCTCAACCTGCTGGCCCCGGAACTGACCGAAAAAGCCATGTGGGGCGCGAGCCCGTTCGACCAGATGCTGTGCCGCATCCAGTTCAAGGAACTGCGTTACGAAGGCCAGTACACCCCGCCGTCGGAACAGGGCAGCCTGATCTACCCGGGTAACGTCGGCGTGTTCAACTGGGGCGGCGTCTCGGTCGATCCGGTTCGCCAGATGCTGTTCACCAGCCCGAACTACATGGCCTTCGTTTCGAAAATGGTGCCACGCGAAAAAGTCGCCGCCGGCAGCAAGCGCGAAAGCGAAACCGCTGGCGTACAACCGAACACCGGCGCGCCATACGCGGTGATCATGCACCCGTTCATGTCGCCATTCGGCGTACCGTGCCAGGCCCCGGCCTGGGGCTATGTCGCCGGCATCGACCTGACCACCGGCAAAGTCGTGTGGAAACGCAAAAACGGCACCAGCCGTGACAGCTCGCCGATCCCGATCGGCTTCACCCTGGGCGTGCCAAGCATGGGCGGCTCGATCGTCACGGCGGGCGGCGTCGGCTTCCTCAGCGGCACCCTCGACCAGTACCTGCGCGCCTACGACGTGAACACCGGTAAAGAGCTGTGGAAATCGCGTCTGCCAGCAGGTGGCCAAGCGACTCCGATGACCTACACCGGCAAGGACGGCAAGCAATACGTGCTGCTGGTTGTCGGCGGTCACGGCTCGCTGGGCACCAAGATGGGTGACTATGTGATTGCGTACAAACTGCCGGAATAAGCTTTAACGGCAGATAAAGAAAAGGCGATGCCCCGCAAGGGACATCGCCTTTTTTGTGCATGCAATTTCTGAGTCCACCAAAGAAACCTGTGGGAGCTGGCTTGCCAGCGATATCGGTGGGTCAGACGGTACACATGCCGGCTGGAAGAACGCCATCGCTGGCAAGCCAGCTCCCACAGTTTGATCAGCGTTGGATGTAGGAATTTTGCTCGTCCTACAGACGCCGGGAATTGCAGGGAGTTTTCCGACAACTCGCGTCGGTTGTGCCTCGGAAATCGGCTGGATAGGCTCTGGGGGTCGCTGCAAATTCAGCGAACGGGCGTCGCGGCCCGAGCAGTTCATTCGATTTGATGCATAATCGCCAACCCAAACTTTAGCGCTCAGGTGCTTTTCGTTTGGTTTGATGGTGGCTGTGCGCGGGATACCTTCGGGTATGCCGAGATTGCCGAATGGCTCGGTCCGCGAACCTGCGTACAGCTGCCACCCTCCGTCGCGTCGCGGTGATTGAGAGTGACAGCCCCACTTATCATTCGGAGCTTCACCATGAAAAAGCCGACACCCAATCCGCCGGAAACAAACGAAACCTCCCCCTACCAATCCCCCGATTCCAAAAAACTCCACGAAGCCGCCGAACGCGCCCTCGACCACTACCTCAAACCCAATGCCCTGACCCTGCGCTTTCACAAACCCAGCACGATGTTCCAGGTCGCCCCCGAGCAAGACAGCGAAAGCCTGCTGGTCCACGCCTGCGAATCGCTGGCCCAGGCCAGCCTCATGACCAGCGACATCGCCGCCTACATCGACCTGCCGCAGCGGCGCACGATCCTGGCCATCCAGCAAATCATCATGCTCGCCGAACTGGCGGTGAACCGCGTGCTGGATAACCACGAAATCCCCCAACCCCCAACACACAGCTAACCCTGTGTGAGCGCGAGCCTGCTCGCGAAGGCGTCACGTCAGCCCATTCAGCCGTTGGAGTGACTGACACAGCGCTTTCGCGAGCAGGTCCGGGGCGTCGTTTGACGAAGTCGAATACATTGAAAGATCACGCCCCCCATATATAGATACCACCTTCCCCCCGCTGTCCCTCGCCATGCTGCCCCCTCATCCTCAGCATGGAAAAAGTGCCCATGAGCCACACCACAGCGCCCACCGCCGAAGAGATCAAAAACGATCTCAACGCTATCGGCCATCATCTGTTCAATACACAAACACCGTTGCTTCCCGAACAGCAACTGAATCCCGAACAGACCTATCTGAAACGCCTCGACGCGCAACTGAAAACCTACCGCGCAAGCTACTTGCAACGCAGCCGCGTGCTGTATCAGGCCCTGGAAAACAGCGATCTACAAAGCGATGAAGGCAAACGGCTGATCGCAACGCTGAAAATCAGACTGGCCCCCCAACTGCTCGACATGGACCAGCGCGACCGGATCGACGGCAAACCCGCGAAAACCTTTCTGAACTATGACGCCGGCTTCACTGCCTTCGGCCACGAGGCAAGACAGGCCGTCACCGACCGCCTGCTGCACCCGCAGGCCGGCGCACTGCTGCAAAAGCTCGATCTGGCCCCGATGTTGCGTCCGGCCGTTTACGCGCTGCAGTTCACCTATCAAGACACCACCGTTGAGCTGGCCGGCGCCTTTGTCGTGATGGAAAAGGACACCCGCCGAGTCAATGACTTGCAAACCGACCAGAGCATGGGTTACGCCCTGCTGTTCACCCCGACAAGAGGCATCGAGTTCTTCAACTCCCTTGCTGACCTCGACAACCAGTTGCGCTCGTCCCTGAACCAGCCAGGCGATAGGGAGGCGTTCATGCACATGCTGCCGACGCGCTATCACGCAGTGGGCGCAGCGGGGATCTGGCCGCTGCTGCTCGCACCGATCGACAGCAAACCCTTGTTCGAACACACCTACGATGCGCTGATCGAAAAACGCATGCAGGATATCGAGCGCGCCCTGAGCCTCGTCGATAACCCGCAGCAAGACCCCAAGCGATTGCTCACCGCGCTGGAAAGCGCAATTGCCGGCGCCCTGCCGGATCTCACGCCGCGCCTGGAATTACGCGCGCAAACCTTGTTCGAACGCCACCTGCTCTACAGCGCACCCGACTGGTACCGCAGCGCCAGCACCGCGCAAAAAACCACACTGGCGCTACATCTGCGCAACTACCAGCAGAAGCGGCAACACCTGCTCGACCTGATGGAACCGGCAGGCAGCCTGAGGGGCGTGGCCCGTCAGCAATGGCTGGAACGCCTGAGCGAAGACCTGGAAATCGACGATCTCGACCCGGAAAAGCTAAGCCTTTCGACCGAACGTCAAGTGCCGGGCTACGGCGTTTATGTGCATCAATCCAGTCTGCTCGAGCTGTCCTTGCGTGGCCCGCACACCGGTGATGAGTTACCGGGCTCAGCGTTTTTGAACCACACCCGCCTCACCTACGATGACGCGCCTCTGCCGGAAACCTACGCTGACATAACGCCGGCGTGGCTGATCAGACAAGCCCTGGACCTGCAGCCGCGGATTGACTTCAATCAGTTGCAAAAGACGCTGCTGGCCAAGCCCGCAATCAAACCGGCCATCGAGCAGTTGCTTGATCATCGTATCGTCGCCCTCGCTCACACGGCAGTGCTGCAAGGGTACTTGCTCGACAGTGACCTGCAACTGATCCAGCGCCTGCGTGACCGCAGCGATCCCCGCCTGCACGCCGCCGCCCTGTCACTGCACGGCGCACAGTTGCAGGACTTGTGGGTGCTGCGCCAGAACGATGAAAGCGGTGCGCTCAAACGGCTATTGCTGTGCACGCCAGAGGCGCCGCGAGCGCAACAATTCCAGGCCTTCGACAGTGAACGCGAATGCCAGACCCACTTGCTTGGCTGGGCCAGACACAATGATGGCGCCGAGAGCATGACCGGCTACCTGATCAGCCGTGCGCCCATGCGCTTTCGCGCAAAGCTGCGCCACGTATTGTCCAGATTGAGTTTCAAGCCTGAGGCACTGGAACATCAAAAGATCACCTTCGATCGCACCGGCAGTCATCTCGATTGCCTGCGGGCGATGGCTGAACATGTGCTCGCCACACGGATCGACGACTACGATTTCAGTACACCGGCGTGGTATCGCTCGACCACCGCCGCCAACCGCCGGAAGCTGACGACCCTGAGCCAAGACGCCGAAGGTGCCTTGCGCGCGTTCGACAACCACGCCTTGTCGGGCAGTCGCTTTCCGACGTTTGATGACTACGTGCACGAGCAAGCAAAAATCAGCTTGAACCAATTGCTCAAACGCACGGCCAACGATGTCGACCCGAATACCGTCTGGGCATTCTCGCCAAGCTCCCTCGTGCACGCGTGGACGCCAAAACCGATGACCTACACCACGCTTTATCGCGACGGCTACGCCGACGGCGTGGGTTTTTTCGATGAGAAGTTTTCCCGCTCGGCCCGCTTTCGAGGCCCGGAGGGCGTCGATATCAGCAACCTGACCGCACAGAATGTCGCACGCTCGGTCACCGGTGTCTGGATCGGCCAGCGCTACATCGACAAGGTCAAGGCTGAACTGCAAAGTTCGACGAGCGAAGGCTACGGCTTCAGGCGCAACGCGACCCTGGCCATTACCCGGCTGCAGATGAAAACCGCCGCGCAGGAATGCCAGCTGCAAGGCCATATCGCCAACCGCGATCTGCAATGGCTGGAGCAGAGTATCGACAGCATGGAGCAGACTTCCGGAGCCATCCGCACGACCTATCCGATTCACCGTTTGATGATCGACGGCGAATGGGTGATCGATGCGTGGCTGTTCGGCCATGGCGACAACCCGGTGCTGCTCTACACACCCGACGCACCCGACGGCGTCGCCTTTCGCGAAGCGCGGCTGTTCAATTACCTGCTTCAGCAGCAGTCAGGCATGCTCGAATACCTGACCTTGCGCGTCGGCGCCAGCGCCCGGAACAGGGTTCGCACGCACCTTGAAAACATCAAGAAAGGGCTGCCCAAAGACCTCTATAAAACCACCGCCAGCCCCGCACTTTACGACTCGACCCGGACGGTCGCGGCGGTCAGTGATCTGCGCGCGGCCCTTTACGACATGAAGCTGCAACGTCGGATCGACGACGTTAACGCCACCACCACCCGCCGTGCGCAAATGATCGCCAGTCTGGTCTGGACCTGTGTCGAATGGGTCACCGCCATCGCCACTGCCCCGTTCCCCCTGCTGAGCCTGAGCAGCGGCCTGTTACTGGCTTTCAAGGACGCCATGCTCAGCCTGCACGCGTATCGCCAGGGTGACCATGGCGAAGCATTCCAGCACTTTCTCGGTTATCTGTTCAACAGCGCCGGTGCGCTGCTGACCGACCTGCGTCCGGCACTGCGTTCACTCAAGGCCGTGCGCCTGCCTTTGCGTCAGCGCATCGCCAGCGCCAGTGTCAGCACCGATCCACAGGCGGTCATGACTGTGATCAATCAAGGGGCACCCGAACCTGAATGGGATGGCATGCATGCGGTCTTTTTCAAAAACAAGTTGTACTTTACCCCCAACAGTCCCGACCCATTCGGCCGTTATTTGCTCTATTGGCACAAGCCGGATTCCGCCGACCTTGTTTCTACCGGCATCCTGACCGAGCGCAACGCCGACGGGGTGATGGTGCGCAGCGGCTTGGCCGGCGGCGCGCCCAAATACCAGACCGTGCCCGAGACACCCGGTCCGCACAAGGTCTATGGCGTGGAAAGCAAATACCACCAGCACATCGAAGCGGTGATGAATCCGCAAATCCGGCAGAACATCCTCCAGCGCAGTCAGTACGATATAGCCCCCCGTACCGACCTGGTGGTCGAGGAACTCGCTTCGACACGCAGCGCCTACCTGAAACAGGTCGAAAAGCTCAGCACGGACGCCACCGCGCATTTCGCCGAAAGTGCTCCGCTGCCAGCCCGCGCCGAAGTCCCGCCAGTTGCCGACAACCTGTCATTTGCCCAGTTGATCGCCAGCGACACCGTCAAAGGGAAAAACCTGGTGATCGGCGCCCAGCCCGGTTCGATCGCCAGCAAACAATTGCTGATCAGCAATCTGGACGCACTCGCGAGCAACGACTTCAAGCGACTTTACGTGGAATACCTGGCGGGAGATGTTTTCCATATCAAGCTGGAAAAAATGAACAAGGGCGGAACCTGGAGACACATCAAAAAACACCTTAAAGCCGTCGACCGTGCGCTGGGACATGAGGAAAACGCGGCGTTCTCTTATCTGGCACTGGTGCGTACCGCGCGCGCGAAGGGTCTGAAAATCCATGCGCTGGATGCGTCGACCAGCTACCAACTGGACGGCGCCCTGGTACTGGACGACGTTTCGCCATTGACCCCTCGCAGCAACACCCTGAGGAATTTCTATTCGCACAAGACGCTGGCCGCCGATATCGCCGATGCGCCTGAAGAGCGCTGGGTAGTCCTCACCGAACAATCACGCATGAGCAACTTCGACAACACCCCCGGCCTGGCCGACCTGCACGCGGCTGTTGCCGTGCGCGTGGAAGATGTCGCACTGGATCAGCCGGCACGCATCGGCCTCGATTCAGCCGGGGCCATCGCCGGCGATGCGGCAGCCAAGGGCGATTATCGGGTGCAATGGCCAACGGCGTACAAGGCGCCTCAGCCCGTCTCCAGGCCCATAGCGAGCGTCTCCGTTGTCGACCATTTCAGCGAATACGATATTGCGCCCTCCCTGCGTGACGATATCGCGCAAATGTTGCATCAACCCCGCGGCATGGATTCACGCTATTCCCCGACCTTACCCAATGAAAAACAGGCATACGATGCGTTCATCGCCAACCGCCAGCGGCTCCAGGAAAAGTCCCGGGACGCTTTTGCCCACTACACGCCCCCGGAAGCTGCCACGCTCCCGCCAATCACTTCAGACACCGCGTTCGACGCGTTTTTGGAGCAACTGGCCCGCGGACGCTGGAACCTGTTGCTTGGCGAAGCCCATGCAGACGTGTCGAGCAAAGCGCTGCTGAAAAAGCACATGAAGGCGCTCAAGCAAGCCGGGTATGACACGCTATACGTGGAACATCTGCTCACCGATTTGCACCAGGCCGATCTGGATATCTTTTATCGGACACAGCATATGCCGGACAGACTGAGGACTTATCTGAAACTTCAGAACAGTGGCCACATGCCCTTCTATAAGGGTAATGATACGTACACAGAAGTCTATCAGTTGGCGGCCAAGTACCAGATCCGTATCAGGGCACTCGATTGCACGGCGTCCTACCACCTCCAGGGTATGGCTGGCAAAGACGTCTCGCGAAACGAGATGTTCAGCTATTTCGCCACCCAAGTGATCGAAGCCGACCAACTGGCACACGGGCCGCATAAATGGATGGCCCTCATCGGCAATGCCCACACTAATTACAACCTGGGTGTGCCGGGTCTGGCCGATACCCTCTCGGCGATCAGTCTCCATGTGCGCGACACCACTGCGGAACTGGCCAGAGGTGTCCACCACGGGATGTGGGAAGTGGTGACCGGCAGGCGCGGAGTCGATAGCCGGGCCTTGCGCAGCGATTTTCGAATGAACATGGCCACCGCCGGAACGCAAACGCCAGCCCCGACGCCGGCGGTCAGCCGCAGCAAACTGACCCTCCCCGGGATGTTCATGATCGAACATACAGGCACAGGTGGGCCCCGTCTGGTGCATAAATCCAAGACCGGCGACATCGTTGTGACACCGATCCAGATCAATGACCAAGGCTTGCTGTTCATTGATCGCTGGGAGAAAAAAGATCAGGGTTTCAAATACCTGCGGGAACTGATCGACATGCTGGTCCATGATGTGAATTTAACCGAGGTGAAATAAACATCAGGCGTGAACTGCGCATTGCCAACCACCACCGGGCTTCACGGCCCGGTGGTTTTTTACAGCCGGATGCCGCCGCTCTGCGCCGTACTGAACAGGCCCAGCCCAAGGGAGGCAAACGCCTCGCGGGCGGCGTTCAGAAGGTCGCCAGGTGCAGAGAAACCCTGTCAAAACCCTGAACACACAAACAGAAACACCCCCCCCATTGAAACCACCCCAAGCCTGCCCCATCTAAGACCCATACCCCATTGCGCAGGTGCCCCATGAGCGACCAGCAAGAATTCCCGGAAAACCCAGACGACTACACCGAAGCCGAACACATCGAACACACCTCCTCCGGCAAAGGCCTCGCCCTGCCCGGCCAGAACCTGCCGGACAAGGTCTACATCATCCCGATCCACAACCGGCCATTCTTCCCGGCGCAAGTCCTGCCGGTCATCGTCAACGAAGAACCCTGGGCCGAAACCCTCGAACTGGTCAGCAAATCCGAACACCACTCGCTGGCCCTGTTCTTCATGGACACGCCCCAGGAAGACCCGCGCCACTTCAACACCGGCGCCCTGCCGCAATACGGCACGCTGGTCAAAGTCCACCACGCCAGCCGCGAGAACGGCAAACTGCAGTTCGTTGCCCAAGGCCTGAGCCGCGTGCGCATCAAGACCTGGCTCAAACACCATCGCCCGCCGTACCTGGTGGAAGTCGAATACCCGCATCAGCCGACCGAGCCGACCGACGAGGTCAAGGCCTACGGCATGGCGCTGATCAACGCGATCAAGGAACTGCTGCCGCTCAACCCGCTGTACAGCGAAGAGCTGAAGAACTATCTCAACCGCTTCAGCCCCAACGACCCGTCGCCGCTGACCGACTTCGCCGCCGCCCTCACTTCGGCGACAGGTAATGAGCTGCAAGAAGTGCTCGACTGCGTGCCGATGCTCAAGCGCATGGAAAAAGTCCTGCCGATGCTGCGCAAGGAAGTCGAGGTCGCACGCCTGCAGAAAGAGATTTCCGCCGAAGTTAACCGCAAGATCGGCGAGCATCAGCGCGATTTCTTCCTTAAAGAGCAACTCAAGGTCATCCAGCAGGAACTCGGCCTGACCAAGGACGACCGCAGCGCCGACCTCGAACAGTTCGAGCAGCGCCTGGAAGGCAAAGTCCTGCCGGCGCAGGTGCAGAAACGCCTCGAAGAGGAAATGAACAAGCTGTCGATCCTCGAAACCGGCTCGCCGGAGTACGCGGTCACCCGCAACTACCTCGACTGGGCGACGTCGGTGCCGTGGGGCGTGTACGGCGAGGACAAACTCGACCTCAAGCACGCACGCAAAGTCCTCGACAAACACCACGCCGGCCTCGACGACATCAAGGACCGCATCCTCGAATTCCTCGCGGTCGGTGCCTATAAAGGCGAAATCAGCGGCTCCATCGTGCTGCTGGTCGGCCCGCCGGGCGTGGGTAAGACCAGCGTCGGCAAATCCATTGCCGAATCCCTCGGCCGGCCGTTCTATCGCTTCAGCCTCGGCGGCATGCGCGACGAAGCCGAGATCAAGGGCCACCGCCGCACCTACATCGGCGCGCAGCCGGGCAAACTCGTCCAGGCGCTGAAAGACGTCGAAGTGATGAACCCGGTGATCATGCTCGACGAGATCGACAAGATGGGCCAGAGCTACCAGGGCGACCCGGCCTCGGCGCTGCTGGAAACCCTCGATCCGGAGCAGAACGTCGAATTCCTCGATCACTATCTGGACCTGCGCATGGACCTGTCGAAAGTCCTGTTCGTGTGCACCGCCAACACCCTCGATTCGATTCCCGGCCCGCTGCTGGACCGGATGGAAGTGATTCGCCTGTCGGGCTACATCACCGAAGAAAAAGTCGCCATCGCCAAGCGTCACCTGTGGCCGAAACTGCTGGAAAAGGCCGGCGTGTCCAAGGGCAGCCTGAGCATCAGCGACAGCGCGCTCAAGGCCTTGATCGACGGTTATGCCCGTGAAGCCGGCGTACGCCAGCTGGAAAAGCAAATGGGCAAACTGGTGCGCAAAGCGGTGATGAAGCTGATCGACGACCCGAAAGCGGTGATCAAACTCGGGCCGAAAGACCTTGAAGCGTCGTTGGGTCATCCGGTATTTCGCAATGAACAAGTGTTGTCCGGCACCGGCGTCATTACCGGTCTGGCCTGGACCAGCATGGGCGGCGCGACCCTGCCGATCGAAGCCACGCGGATTCACACGCTCAATCGCGGGTTCAAACTCACCGGGCAACTGGGCGATGTGATGAAGGAGTCGGCGGAGATCGCCTACAGCTACGTCAGCTCGCACCTGAAGTCGTTCGGCGGCGATCCGAAGTTCTTCGACGAAGCCTTCGTCCACCTGCACGTACCGGAAGGCGCCACACCAAAAGACGGCCCGAGCGCCGGCGTGACCATGGCCAGTGCCTTGCTCTCGCTCGCGCGCAATCAGGCGCCGAAAAAAGGCGTGGCGATGACCGGCGAACTGACGCTGACCGGGCATGTACTGCCGATTGGCGGGGTGCGCGAGAAGGTGATTGCAGCACGGCGGCAGAAGATTTTCGAATTGATCCTGCCGGAGCCAAACCGGGGCAACTTCGACGAACTGCCGGAGTATCTGAAGGAAGGGATTACGGTGCATTTCGCCAAGAAGTTTGCGGATGTGGCGAAGATCCTGTTCTGACAGAAAGCCCCTCACCCTAGCCCTCTCCCGGAGGGAGAGGGAGCTAATTGCGGAATATTGCAGAAGTACGCCGACCTGAAGCTATGTCGCTGAATCCATAATCGACTCGGTTTTTCAGGTCGATGTATGACACAAGACACTTCGGTCAGTCCCCTCTCCCTCTGGGGAAAGTGGGCCGACCGAGAGATATTTCAGGGTTACGCCGACCTGAAAGTACTTCGCTGAATCCATAATCGACTCGGTTTTTCAGGTCGATGTATGACACAAGACACCTCGGTCAGTCCCCTCTCCCTCTGGGAGAGGGGGCCGACCGAGAGATATTGCAGGGTTACGCCGACCTGAAAGTACTTCGCTGAATCCATAATCGACTCGATCTTTCAGGTCGATGTATGACACAAGACACCTCGGTCAGTCCCCTATCCCTCTGGGGAGAGTGGGCCGACCGAGAGATATTTCAGGGTTACGCCGACCTGAAAGTACTTCGCTGAATCCATAATCGACTCGATCTTTCAGGTCGATGTATGACACAAGACACCTCGGTCAGTCCCCTCTCCCTCTGGGAGAGGGTTAGGGTGAGGGCTTGGCGTTGTCACACTTTGTCTCATCTTCAGTTATGCTCGCCGTTCGTCACCAACGCCGGAGCTGCTGACCTTATGTCCCCCACTCGCCTGTTTATCCCCCTCGCCCTTTCGTTGCTGGCCGCGTGCGCCACGCCGCCGAAACACAACGTGACCGTGGAAAAACAAAGCGAGTGCCCGGTCCGGCTCACCAACGGGCAAAACCTGATTGTGATGCTGCCAAGCAACCCGACCACGGGCTATCGCTGGGCCATTCAGGATTCGGCCGGTGGCGTGCTGCGTGCATTGAGCCCCGAGGTTTACAGCAATCCAGAAGACGCCGGCGTGGTCGGTGCGGCGGGCCTGTCGACCTGGCGCTTTCAGGCCTTCGCTCCCGGCACCGGGCGCTTGCGCCTGACCTCGCAACAGCCGTGGGCTCCGGAAGTGTTGCCGGTGGAAACCTTTGACTGCGCGATCTCGGTGAACTGATCGTGGGCTGGCTGATTCTGGCGCTGATGGGCGCGGTGACGTATCTCTACGGCCTGAGTACCCATGCGGCGCTGCTCTGCCTGTTGGTCAAACCGTTGCCGGTGTTGGCGCTGCTCGGCTGGTTGCACGATGCGCCGCCCGGTGACTATCGGCGCTGGATCAGCCTGGGGCTGATTTTCTCGTTACTCGGCGATGTGTTGCTGGCGTGGCCGGGGGATTTGTTTGTGTTCGGCCTCGGCGCGTTTCTGGTCGCGCATCTGGCTTATCTGAAGGCTTATCTGAGTGACTGCAAGCGTCTGGCGGTGTTGCCGTTGGTGCTCGCCCTCGGAGTTGGCGCGGTATTGCTGGGACTTCTGATTTCCAGCGGTCTGGGGCCGTTGCTGGTGCCGGTGATCGTTTACGGCACGGCGATCAGCGCAATGCTCTGGCGTGCCCTCGCTCGTCTCGGAACCGATGTGCCCAAGCGTTCGGCGCTACTGGCGGCGGGGGGTGCGCTGGCGTTTGTGTTCTCGGACAGCGTGATTGGCATTGACCGGTTTGTGTCGCCATTTCACGCTGCGCCGTACGTCATCATCCTCAGCTACTGGCTGGGCCAGTGGGGCATTGCGGCCTCCGCCTTCTCCCAGACCAAACGCTGAATAACTGTGGCGAGGGGATTTATCCCCGATGGGCTGCGAAGCGGCCCCTAAAACCTGCCAGCAATGTGTATCAGACCTATCGCATGCACAGGTTCTACGACTGCTTCGCAGCCGAGCGGGGATAAATCCCCTCGCCACACGTGTGTGCTTCAGGTTTGTGTGCGGTGCTTTATCAGACAACCCGCGCATCCCCGCGCCAGTTTGGCTAAAATGCCGGCCTTTTCCATCGACACCGCCGGAAACCGCCGTGAGCAAAGAACCCGATCGCATTTTCGCCCAGCCCCTGGACAAGGTGCCTGACTTCGCCTTCAACGAAGACGTGGTGCGGGTGTTCCCGGACATGATCAAGCGCTCGGTGCCGGGTTACCCGACCATCGTCGAAAACCTCGGCGTGCTCGCCGCGCAATTCGCCCAGCCGAACAGCGTGCTCTACGACCTTGGCGCGTCGCTCGGGGCGGTGACTCAGGCGCTGCGCCGCCATGTTCGCACCGACGGTTGCCGGGTGATCGCTGTGGATAACTCGGCGGCGATGGTCGAGCGGTGCCGCGAATACCTCAACGGCCAGAATTCGATGTTCCAGGAGTTGCTGCCGGTCGAAGTGATTGAAGGCGACATCCTCGCCCTCGATTTCCAGCCTGCTTCGGTGGTGGCGCTGAATTTCACCCTGCAATTCATTGCCCCGGAACAGCGCACCGCGTTGCTCTCGCGTATCCGCCAATCTTTGCTGCCCGGCGGCGCATTGATTCTGTCGGAAAAACTGCGCTTCAACGATGCCGAAGAGCACGCGCTGCTCACCGATCTGCACGTCGCGTTCAAACGCGCCAACGGCTACAGCGAACTAGAGATTGCCCAGAAGCGCAGCGCCATCGAAAACGTCATGAAGCCCGACAGCCTCGAAGAACACCGCGAACGCCTGCTGGCTGCCGGGTTCTCGAAAGTCGTGCCGTGGTTCCAGTGTCTTAACTTTGCCTCGTTGATTGCCTTGCCATGATTGATCTGTCCCCCCTCGCCCGCCGTCTGGCCGGCACACCGCTGGCCGAATGGGCCAGCACCCTGCAAGTGCAACTCGACAAGAAAATGGAGAAAGGTCACGGCGATCTGGAGCGCTGGCAAAGTGCGCTGGATGCCCTGCCGAAAATCCAGCCGAGCGAAGTCGACCTGCTCAACGGTCTGAAACTCGACACCGACTGCGACGATGAAACCCGCGCGCAGATGCGGACCGCACTGATGGGCCTGTCGCCGTGGCGCAAAGGCCCGTTCGACCTGTTCGGCGTGCACGTCGACACCGAATGGCGCTCGGACTGGAAGTGGTCACGCGTCTCGCCGCACCTCGACTTGAAGGGCAAACGCATCCTCGATGTCGGTTGCGGCAACGGTTATTACATGTGGCGCATGCTCGGCGCCGGCGCGGACAGCGTGATCGGTGTCGATCCGAACTGGCTGTTCTTCTGCCAGTTCCAGGCGGTACAGCGCTATCTGTCCGAGCCGAACGCCTGGCACCTGCCGTTCCCGTTCGAAGACCTGCCGCCGAACCTCGAAGGCTTCGACACGGTGTTCTCCATGGGTGTGTTCTACCACCGTCGTTCGCCGATCGAACATTTGCTGGCGCTGAAGGACTGCCTGGTCAAGGGCGGCGAACTGGTACTGGAAACGTTGGTGGTCGAAGGCGACAAGCATCAGGTGCTGGTGCCGGAAGACCGTTACGCACAGATGCGTAACGTGTGGTTCCTGCCGTCGGTGCCGGCGCTGGAATTATGGCTGCGCCGAGCAGGTTTCACCGATGTGAAGTGTGTGGACGTCAGCACCACCACGGTCGAAGAACAGCGCGGCACCGAGTGGATGAAGTACCAGTCGCTGAGCGACTTCCTTGATCCCGAAGACCACAGCAAAACCATCGAGGGCCTGCCGGCGCCGATGCGTGCTGTGATTGTCGCGAAGAAGTAATCCAACCTCTCTAACACTGCGGTGAACTCACCCCTCACCCCAGCCCTCTCCCCTGGGAGAGGGGGCTGATCTCTGGGCTTTTCAAGATCTGAGTTCAACTCGATATCTTGGTCGCCATAGCTCTGCCAATCGCCTCGGTCAGTCCCCTCGCCCTCCGGGAGAGGGGGCCGATCTTTGGGCTTTCCAAGATCTGAGTTCAACTCGATATCTTGATCGCCATAGCTCTGCCAATCACCTCGGTCAGTCCCCTCGCCCTCCGGGAGAGGGGGCCGATCTTTGGGCTTTTCAAGATCTGAGTTCAACTCGATATCTTGATCGCCATATCTCTGCCAATCACCTCGGTCAGTCCCCTCGCCCTCCGGGAGAGGGGGCCGATCTTTGGGCTTTCCAAGATCTGAGTTCAACTCGATATCTTGATCGCCATAGCTCTGCCAATCACCTCGGTCAGTCCCCTCTCCCTCCGGGAGAGGGGGCTGATCTTTGGGCTTTTCAAGATCTGAGTTCAACTCGATATCTTGATCGCCATAGCTCTGCCAATCACCTCGGTCAGTCCCCTCTCCCTCCGGGAGAGGGTTAGGGTGAGGGGCTTTTTGCTCTTCGGGCGCGGAAGAATTCGGTCAACACCGCGCCACACTCCTCCGCCAACACCCCGCCTTCATACAACACCCGGTGATTCAAAAAGCCCTGGGTGAAAAACTGCCCCTGACTCTGCACAATCCCCGCTTTCGGTTCCAGTGCGCCATACACCACCCGCGCCACGCGCGAATGCACGATCAGCCCGGCGCACATGCTGCACGGCTCCAGCGTCACATACAGCGTGCTGCCCGGCAGGCGATAGTTGTCCACCGCTTGGGCGGCGGCGCGGATCGCGACCATTTCCGCGTGGGCACTGGGGTCGCTGGTGGTGATCGGGCAATTGAAACCGCGACCGATGATCTCACCGTCCTGCACCAGCACCGCGCCCACTGGCACTTCGCCGAGCGCTGCACCTTGGGCGGCGAGGTCCAGGGCTTCGCGCATGAAGTCGCGGTCACGGCTGCGGTCGATGATCGCGGCGGGGCGAATCTGGCGCATCACTTCACCTCGATGGCGGCCATCAGGCCGGTTTCCATGTGGTCGATCACATGGCAATGGAACATCCACACCCCAGGATTATCGGCCACCAGCGCCACCTGCGCGCGCTCGTTTTTGCCCAGCAGATAAGTGTCGGTGAAGTACGGGATGATCTTGTGCCGGTTCGAGGCGATCACCTTGAAACTCATGCCGTGCAGGTGAATCGGGTGCTGGTACTGGGTCATGTTCTTCAGCTCGAAGATGTAGCTCTGACCGAGTTTCAGGCTGGCAATCGGCCGGTCGGCGCAGGTCTTGTCGGTGATGTCCCAGGCCTTTCCGTTGATCTGCCACAGGCTCGGCGGCTTGCCGTTGTCGACGTTGACCGACACCGACCCGACCCATTCGAAATTGAAGTTGAGTTTCTCGGCATTGGCCAGGTCCGGCTCGGCCACCGGGTTGGCCGGCAAGGCCTTCGGCCACTCGGTCGGCGCATCGTTGTTGGCCACCGAACGCAGGGTGCCCAGACGCACCGGGCCGTTACGCAGCGACAATTCTTCACCGGCCGCCGGAGCCTTGATCGCCAGGCAAATGCGCATGCCGGGGCCGAGCCAGTATTCCTTGCCCAGCGGCCGTGGCTCGACCGGGTTGCCGTCCAGCGCGTAGATCTGCGCTTCGACGCCGGGAATGTTGATGCGATAAGTCAGGGTGTTATCAAGATTGAGCAGGCGCACACGCGTGATCTGCCCGGCCGGCAATTCGATCACCGGCAACGGCACGCCATTGATCGTCGACAACCGCCCTGCCGTGCCGCCACGGGCCGCTTCACGGGGAATGCTGAATTCGACGAAATTGCCTTCGTCGTCGACGTGCCAGTTCTTCAGGCTCAAGGTCTTTTCGTATTTGAAACCGGTCGGCTCGCGCTCTTCGATGATCAGCGGTCCGACCAATCCCCGGCCAAGTTCTTCGCTGCTGCTGACGTGCGGGTGATACCAGTAGCTGCCGGCGTCCGGCACGCGGAATTTGTAGTCGAAGTATTCGCCCGGCAGTACCGGCAGTTGCGAGACGTATGGCACGCCGTCCATTTCCAGCGGCAGGCGGATGCCGTGCCAGTGGATGGTGGTCGCCACCGGCAGATGGTTGATGAACCGTACCCGCAGCCATTCGCCCTGACGCACGCGCAACTCGGTGCCCGGTGCCGACGGGCCGAACGCCCAGGCCTCGGTCTTGTGCCCCGGCACCAACTCAACGTCCAAGGGCGCGGCAATCAACTCGTAGTCATGGCCCGCTTCAGGGTCAGCCATTTTGCCCAGCCAATAACGCGACGCGCCCCCCGCTCCGACACCAACGACAACAAGACCGGCCAGGCCACCGAGGATTTGGCGACGGGTAAAGGACATGAACTCAACTACCTCACGTATCAGCATCGGACCCGACAGGCCCGTAAAAGGCGAATACGATACACCTGCGGATGAGAAACAGTAAGGGCGACCTGAGGCCGCACGCCCCTGACCGGCTTAAGGTCGCAGCCCGGTAATCAGATGCACCACACCGTCCGCCAAGGGCATCACGCCCGCGACCCCGGCAGCGCTCAAAGCCTGTTGATCAATGCCCGACACGTCACGCAATACAACCCGCACCCGCGTCAACGCCAGTGGTTGCTGCGACTGGAGGTTATCCACACCGCCCAGTGCCGCGACGATGGCCGCGCTTAATCCTTCGCTCGGCTCGGCCGGCGCTTCGGGCGTGTCCACGACCAGATCCGGGGTCAGGGCCTTCCAGAATGCCTTCTGCAATTTATCCAACATCTTCAGTTCTCCAGAACCCGTAAGGTATCGACGGTTGCCTCGTGAAACAGCTGCAGCGCCTCGCGCACCTGCCCGGCACTTTCCAGACCGAGCACTTGTTGGGCGATGATCTGACATTCGGCCAACTGCAGCTCGCGCACCGTCGCCTTGACCGGCGCAATCATCGGCACGCTCACCGACAGCTCATCCACCCCCAACCCCAGCAACAACGGCACCGCCAGACGCTCCGAGGCCATCGCCCCGCACACGCCGACCCATTTGCCATGGGCGTGCGCGGCCTTCACGGTCATGGCGATCAAGCGCAGTACCGAGGGATGAAAACTGTCGGCCTGACTGGCCAGGCGCGGGTGATCGCGATCCATCGCCAGGGTGTATTGCGTCAGGTCATTGGTGCCGATCGAGAAGAAATCCACCAGAGGCGCAAACCGGTCCGCCATCAGTGCCGCTGCCGGCACTTCGATCATGATCCCCAGTTTCGGCCGTTGCGTTAGCCCCAGCGCGAGAGTTTCCTCGTCGAGCATCTGCCGCGCCAGGCGCAGTTCCGACAGTTGCGTGACCATCGGCAACATGATGTGCAAATGCGTCAGATCGCAACAGCCGAGCATGGCCCGGAACTGCTCACGCAATAACTGCGGGCGCTCCAGGCACAAACGAATACCGCGCACGCCGAGGAACGGATTGGTTTCGCTGTCCATGGGCACGTAGGCCAGCGGTTTGTCGCCACCGACATCGAGGGTGCGCACCACCAGATTGCGCGCAGGTCCGACACAGCGAGCGATGGCGCTGTAGGTGGCGACCTGTTCGTCATGGCTCGGTGCGTGATTGCGCCCCAGATAGAGAAATTCCGAACGCAGCAGGCCGACGCCCGCACCGCCCAGGGCCATTGCCTGCTCGGTCTCAGACAATGAGGCGACGTTGGCCGACACCTCGATGTGATGCCCGTCACAGGTCCGTGCCGCGAGCGTTGCATTGGCCAGCTCATGTTCATGGCGGTGACGCTGTTGCGCGTGCCGCGCCTGCCATTGGCTGACGGCCGCAGGATCGGGATGCACATGCAATTCGCCCTTGTCGGCGTCAAGCAATACCGGGGTGCCGTTGCACAGTGCGAGCATTTGCACCGGCACCCCGCAGATCGACGGCAGACCACAGGCGCGAGCGAGAATCGCCACGTGGCTGGTCGCGCCGCCGCCGACCGTAGCGAACCCCAGTACTTTGCTGGTATCGATGCCAGCGGTCTGCGACGGGGTTAGCTGATCGGCGATCAGAATACTGTCTTGCGGCAACGCCAGCGCCTGCTCGGCAATCCCCAGCAGCAACTTGAGCACCCGGCGCCCGACATCGGTCAGATCCGCTGCCCGTTCGGCCAGCAGCGCACTGCCCAACTGGCGAAACATCGCTGCGGTTTCTTCAGTGGCTGCGCGCCAGGCGAACGCCGCGCTTTTGCCCTCACTGATCAGCGCCTGGGCCTGGTCGAGCAGTCCCGGATCTTCGAGCAGTTCCTGATGCGCCTTGAAGATCTCGGCTTCGGCCTCGCCAGCGGCGCTGTCGCGCAAATGCTGCAAGGCCAGATCCGCTTCGACCAGGGCAGTGGCGAGGGCCGCACGCTCGATGCCTGCTCCGCCGCCGAACTCGCTGACGTCGAAGACTGGCTCGCTGATCTGCACCACTTTGCCCAATGCCGAACCGGGTGACGCGCAGACGCCACGCAGAAGGGTCAGAACCTCGCTTTCAACCACCTCGACAGATGCCACTGCTGTCACCGTTTCACCGCAGCCCTCAACCAGTAATCGAGTCAGCGCATCAATGGCGGCGTCAGCATCTTCGCCCACCGCACTGACCTGCACGCTGTCGCCGAAAGCGGTCTGCAACGCCATGATCGCCACCAGGGATTTGGCGTTGGCCCGAGCCTGCTGTTTGTGCAGGTAAATCTTTGCCGCGAAGCCCTTTGCCGCTTGCGCGAACACCGCTGCCGGGCGCGCGTGCAGGCCATTGGCGTTGGGTAGTTTCAACTGCTGTGAAAACACCGCCGGCGTTTCTGCTGCGCCTGGCTCTTCGCTGATCGTCTGTCCGCTGACAAGCCCAAGCAACGGCTGACCGGTTTCGACCCGTCCGCTCGACGCGACCAGCCAAGTGAACGGCTCCCCGCTGACAACCAGCATCAATGTCATCAGGCTGCGCGCATGTCGGGCAATGTAATCGGCGTCGAACTCGATCAGCGCCTGCCCCGCGGTGACCCGTTGGCCCTCTTCAACCAGACGGGTGAAGCCTTGCCCGGCGAGGTTCACCGTATCCAAGCCGATATGCATCAAGACCTGCACGCCATGGTCGTCGGTGATGCTCACGGCGTGTCCGCTGGCCTGCACATTACTGATGACCCCGGCCATGGGCGCGCACAGGGTCGACGAGGTCGGGTCGATGCACAGGCCGTCACCGATCACGCGCCCGGAAAACACCGGATCGGGGACCTGCTCCAGCGCCATCAGGACACCGGACAAAGGAGCCAGCAGTTGCAATTGTTGGGGTGTGGCCATGACGTCACCTGCAGTTTTATGCTTTGAAGTGCTCATGGAGCGCGACGCTCCACCAGCATCGCTTATTTCCACCAGTATTCGACCTGCAATCCGACATTCGCACCGTGGCGAGCACTGCCGAAGGCGCCGGTATCAGACAGTGCCGAGCCTTTGGCCAGTTCGTTGGCCGCCCGTTTGGCCGCCTCGTTCCAGGTCGCGTACGTGTAATACAGGCGCACCTCTGGACGCGCCCAGAACTCAGGGCCTTTGGGCGACCAGGTCGGGGCAAACGTGAACTTGCTCAGCTTGCGCGTGCCGCCCTGGGCTTCGACTTGATCGTGGCCCAGTTCGGTCACCAGTTTGAAGTGGTCGCTGAGCGCATAGGTGGGACGCACACCTAGAGATATCCAGTTCTGATCGGCACCGTCCGGGCGCATGTCTTTCTGGTACACCGCCTCGACCTGGCCACCGAAGCGCGGTGTCACCTGCCAGTCGAAAAACTCGACGATCCGGTAACTCTTGTTGCTGTCGTCCAGTTTGACGTTGCCGGTATAGCCCAGCCCGGTGCCCGGCCCTTCACCGTATTGCAGCGCCAGTTTGTTCTTGCCGCCGAGAAAACCCGTCTGCACATGTTGCGTGGTGATCGCCCAGCCCCGATGGGCATCACGGCTGTCGGGTTTGTCGATATAGCTCAAGCCGAACTCCAGCTCACCGCCCGGGTTGGTCTTGAACCCGGCGACGTTGAAGTCGTGCCGATTGATGTAGTCCTTCTGGTACAGGTTGTCCTTGCGCGAAAAGGCGTAGCTGTATTTAAGGTCGCCGATCAACACGTCTTCGACCCCACCGCCCGTGGCGCTCTGGTTCCAGTAGTAGAAGTCGGAAATATGGATGTCATTGCGTTTGTAGTAACGGCGCCCGGCCCACAATGAACCACCGTTGAGAGCGGGCATCGCCGACCACTGTGCATAAGCCTGTGGCAAGCGGATCGAACCGTTGTCGTCCTTGAAGGTGGGGCTGCGGTCGTAGCGGTTGTACAGCGAGGCCATGCCGTCGACACTCAGTACCGAACCGTCGTCGAGGGTGTACAGGTCCTGACGCAACTCCAGCTCGCCGTACTGCTCGCACTCGTTACCCAAGCGATATTTGGTCTGCGCGCCCGGTAACTGGAAGCACGACTGACCGCTGCTGTTGACCGACGTGCCGACACCGCTGCGCAAGTAGCCGCCAAACTCCAGCGCCTCTGAAGCTGACGGTAAGGCCAGGCAAAAACCTGCCACTGCAAGGCTGCGATTTATTGTTGTTTTCATAAGCCACCCCATTGTTTTTATTGTCTGGTTGCATGAATTCGGCGCGCAAAAATCCCCCGCGCAGTGCTCTGCGTGTTTTTTGAAAGCTGGTTTTTCCAGTTAAATGTCAGGGATCAATCAGGTGCAGGACGAAGGACTCGTAAGGTCGCAAAACCACCTGCCGCTTGCGCAACGGGCCGTCCGGATAGTTGCTGATCAACAGGCGCTGGCTCATTGACTCGCTGATGACTGTCGTCGGCAACTCCACTTCACAGGTTGTCCCGTAGAAGTTGTTCACCACCAACAAACGCTCGGCGCTGCCTTCACGCACATACGCCCAGACTTGCGGATGTTCGGGCAGTAATTGTCGGTACACCCCTTCGGTAATCAGCGATTCGCGGCGGCGCAGTGCGATCAGATTGCGGTAGTGATGCAGTACCGAGTCGGGGTCATCGAGCTGCTTGGCGACGTTGATCTGCGCGGCATTGGCCGGCACTCCGATCCACGGCTCGACACTGCTGAAACCGGCGTTCGGCCCGGCGTCCCAGTGCATCGGCGTGCGCCCGTTATCACGGGACTTCTGCATGATCGCCGCCATATTGTCGGCGTCGCTGCTGCCGGCCTCGCGCCGCAGGCGAAAGATGTTCAGCGTCTCGACATCGCGATAATGCTCGATCGACTCGAACCCCGGATTGGTCATGCCCAACTCTTCGCCCTGATACACGAACGGCGTGCCCTGCAGAAAGTGCAGCGCGGTGCCGAGCATCTTCGCCGAGAGTTCGCGGTACTCGCCGTCATTGCCGAAGCGCGAGACCACGCGCGGTTGATCATGGTTACACCAGAACAGCGCATTCCAGCCGCCGCCGACCTGCATGCCGATCTGCCAGTCGGACAGGATGCTCTTGAGCTGGAGGAAATCGAAGTCGGCGCGCACCCACTTCTGCCGGTTCGGATAATCGACTTTCAGGTGGTGAAAGTTGAAGGTCATCGACAGTTCTTTCGACTGCGGATTGGAATAACGAATGCAGTGTTCGAGGCTGGTCGATGACATCTCGCCGACATTGATAAGGTCGTGCCCTTCGAAAACCTCGCGGTGCATCTGCTGCAAGTATTCGTGGACATTCGGCCCGTCGGTATAGAAGCATCGGCCATCGCTGGCGTCTTCGGGAAAGTCCGCGGGCTTGGAGATCAGATTGATCACATCCAGACGAAAACCGCCCACGCCTTTGTCCCGCCAGAACTGCATCATCCTGAACACTTCAGCGCGGACCTTGGGGTTGTCCCAATTCAGGTCGGCCTGGGTGTGGTCGAACAGGTGCAGGTAGTACTGACCGGTCTGGGCTTCGTACTCCCAGGCGGAACCGCCGAACTTGGATTCCCAGTTGTTCGGCTGATCTCGCCAGATGTAGAAATCACGGTAAGGGTTGTCGAGGCTGCTGCGCGCCTGTTGAAACCACACGTGCTCGATCGAGGTGTGATTGACCACGATGTCGAGCATCAGCTTGATCCCGCGCTTGCCCGCCTCGGCGATCAGCAATTCGCAGTCGGCCATGCTGCCGTAGCTCGGGTCGATGGCGTAGTAATCGCTGATGTCATAGCCGTTATCGCGTTGCGGCGAACGCAGGAATGGCGTGATCCACAAGCAGTCGACACCCAGCCACTGCAGGTAGTCGAGCTTGGCGACGATACCGAGCAGGTCCCCCGTCGGGTTGCCGGCGTGGCTATGAAAACTCTTCGGATAGACCTGATAGATCACCGAACGCTGCCAGTCTTGCATGGCACAACTCCTTCAATAAGTCCGTGCAGCTCGCGCCCACGTTGAAAAGCGATCGACTGTGGGAGCGAACTTGCTCGCGAAAGCACTTGATCAGGCAACCCGATAACCGGGCCTGACAATCTTCATGCTCAATGCACAGGTCAGAACAAACGGCACGAGCATGGCAATCAGCATCCCCAGCACAAACATCGGGATGTACTGCGGAATGATCGAGATGAACCCCGGCAGACCACCGACGCCGATGGCCGAGGCCTGAACCTTGTTCAGCGACAGGAACACGCAACCCAGCGCCGAACCGGTCAGCGCGGCGTAGAACGGAAACTTGTAGCGCAGGTTGACGCCGAACATCGCCGGCTCGGTGATGCCGAAGTAGGCGGAAATCGCCGAAGTCGACGCCATGCTCTTGTCCCGTGCATTACGGGTCATCCAGAACACCGCCAGGGCGGCACTGCCCTGAGCGAGGTTGGACATGACGATCATCGGCCAGATAAAGGTGCCACCCTGGGTCGAGATCAATTGCAGGTCGACCGCGAGAAACATGTGGTGCATGCCGGTGATTACCAGCGGGGCATACAGCACACCGAAAATCGCGCCACCCACCATCGGCGCCAGATCAAACAGCATGACCAGCCCTTCGGTGATGAAGATGCCGAGGTGGCGGGTCACCGGGCCGATCACTGCCAGCGCCAGCACGCCTGTGACGACAATGGTGGTGATGGGTACAACGAGCAATTGAATGGCGTTGGGCACGCGCGCGCGCAGCCATTTTTCGATGACACTCATCACGTAGGCGGCCAGCAGAATCGGCAGGATCTGCCCCTGATAACCGACCTTCTCCACTTGAAACAGGCCGAGAATGTCGAAGTACGGCAGATGCTGCCCGTCCAGCCCGGCGACGGCCTTGCCATAGTTCCAGGCGTTGAGCAGGTCAGGATGCACCAGCATCAGACCGAGCACGATGCCGAGGATCTCGCTGCCGCCAAAGCGTTTGGCCGCCGACCAGCCCACCAGCGCCGGCAGAAACACGAACGAGGTGTTGGCCATCAGATTGATCAGGCTCCACAGCCCGTCGAGTTTCGGGTAGGCATCGAGCAGGGTCTGCCCGTCGATAAACATGCCTTTGGCACCGAGCAGATTGTTGATGCCCATCAGCAGGCCGGCAATGATCAGCGCCGGGAGGATCGGCATGAACACGTCGGAAAAAACCCGCACCAGACGCTGCATGGCGTTGATTTTTTCGGCGCTTTTCTGTTTGACGTCAGCGATGGTCGACGCCGCGAGACCGGTCTGGCGACGCAGTTCGGCATAGACCTTTTCCACTTCGCCCGGACCGATCACCACCTGATACAGGCCACCCGTGAAGAACGAGCCTTTGACCAGGTCGATCTGGTTGAGCCTGGCACTGTCGACCAGGCTCGGATCCTTAAGGGCCAGCCGCAACCGCGTGACGCAATGGGCGGCCTGCTCGAGGTTGTCGCTGCCGCCGAGGCTTTGCAGCAACTGCCGGGCGATGTTCGGATAGTCGTGGCTCATGCTAATTCTTCCGCTATGGATTGTTGTTATTGGCAGCACGCCGAAGCGAAAAATACTCGTCTGTACGAGTTAATGCAACAACTCGTACAGACGAGTTTGTTTGTGTATATTCCCACCAGACCGAGGGCGAATTTTCCTACCCGACCTTAAGGTGATTTCCATCGCCCACATGGACAAAGCCCTACCCTGGCCTTAAGGTTCGAAGCTTTGAGCACAGCCGGCACCGAGCCTCCCCATGAGCAAATACAACCAGATCTATAGCGATCTGCTGGCCAACATCACCACTGAGCGCCTGCAGCGCGGAGCCCGCCTGCCATCCGAAACCGAACTAATGGACAGCTATCAGGCCAGCCGAGGCACGGTGCGCAAAGCGATTGAACTGCTTCAGGAACGCGGCTTTGCGCAGAAAATCCATGGCAAGGGCACCTTTGTGCTGTCGACCGACCCGATCGAGTTTCAGCTCGGCGGCATCGTCAGTTTCCAGGAGACCTACCCGCGCCTGGGCAATGATGTCAGCACCGAAGTGGTCGAGCTGAGCCAGATCCCGCTCGAAGGCGCCCTGCTCGAACACATCCATGCCGAACCCGGCAGTCTCATCACCCGGATCAAGCGTGTGCGGCGGATCGACGGCAAACGCGTAATTCTCGACATCAACCACTTTGTCAGCGAAGTGATTCCCGGCCTGTCCCTCGAGATCGCCGAGCAATCGATCTACGCCCATATCGAACAGACCCTGCAGTTACAAATTGCCTACGCCCAACGCACCATCGAAGCGGTGCCGCGCAGCAAGGACGATCAACTGCACCTGGACCTCGACGGCCAGAGCCATGTGATCGTGGTCAGCAACCAGACCTTCCTCCAGGACGGCCGTCAGTTCGAGTACACCGAATCGCGGCACACTCTCGACAAGTTCTACTTTTCCGACGTGGCACGGCGCTGACCCCCGACATCTTTCGAACGATCATGTGCGGTACATATGTAGTGCACTCCCCTTGAGCGAGTCGGCCATGCTCGGCCCTCAATTCTCAAGGATGGAGAAAGCATGTACGCCACCCAACAAAGCCCTCTACCGAACGCGGCAGACAAAGCGGCGCTGCAGCGAATCGCCTATACCGTCGTGCAGAACTGCCCCGGCCTGCAGGACGCCGCCCATGAAGCCGCGCGTAATCTGCTGGAAGCAAAAGGCTTGTTGAGCCTCGATCCGGATCAGGTTTATTTCCATCGCTTCAAGACGGCCCAGAGCAGCACCCGCTCGTTTACCGGCTGGGAGCACATCCGCGAAAAACCCTACGAATCACTGACCCTGACACAGTTGGTCATTCATCGTTTCCGCGCCACCGACCAGGACAACGCCGACCTGCTCGATCTGTACGGCGGCTTCTACACCGAAGGTCCGCAGGGCGAGAACTTCGACGAAAAAAACCAGGTGTGCCTGCATGGCAACGAGGTCTTGAACGCGTTCTGGAACCTCGACTTCAGTGGCAACTACAGCACCACCCTGACGGACTTCTGGAACAGTCACAGCGAGGATTTTCGCACCTTGGCCAAGTGCAATTTCCTCAGCCGTGCGGTGCAGGCGCTGGACCTTGGGCAGCTCAGCGGCACTGACTTCCAATGGCTGACGGGCTCAGTGGTGGGGCCCGTCAGTTGGCCGGTGAGCCTGAGCATGCTGCAAGCGAGCCACACGCCAACGGGCGACGTATGCGCCTTCGACGTCGACGGGCATGTCGCCACGCAATTGCTGCGCATCGTCGCCCCCTCCGGTCGCCAGATTATCTATCTGCCCAGTGAAACCGAGGCGTTCGTGATCAAGGAAACGGCAGCGGACCTGCATTGGTGGGTACTGGATCAACTGAACGACGCAAAACGCTGCGCGAACTTCCTGGATCACTTTGCCCTCGCCGATCGTCAGCACATGAACGAGAACATGTCCGATCTGATGAACCGATTGGTGAGCACCTGGGGCCGGGCCGACCATCAGTTGATCAACCGCGCAAATCAGGTGCTGAGCGATGATGCATTCAGCTGGCTGCGCGACTCGACCCGTCAGGCGATGTTTGCTGAAGCCCACCTGTCACTGACGTCCAATGGCGATCTGCGCAAAAAACTGTGGATCGGCTATCTGAGTGCCGGCCTCAAAGTGTTCGGTCCGATGGCCACTGTCGGTTGGCCGCTGGCGTTGCCGGTGATTGGCGCCACCGTGGCCAGCATGGGTCTGAATATCGATCAGGCGCAAAACGGCAAGACAAGGGCCGAACGCAAGGCCGGCGTGCAGAATGCGGTCCTGAATGGCATCAACCTGTTACTCAATCTGCCATTGCTGATCGGCACCGGGCCGATGCTGGAAATGGGCGCCGAGGTCGATGCGGCAGAGGCCGCAGAAATGGCCGAGTACAGCGAAGCCTTGAACCCTGCCACCGAGGCTGACAACCCAATGCAGATCATGGTGCCGGAGGATGTCGACACTAGCGTGCCAAATCTCGATGAAACAGTCCTGGTTCCGGCGCAGAACGTCCCACCGCCAGCGGTGCCCGAGCGTTATCAATGCAACGAGTTGCTCGACGGTACGGCACTCGGCGAGGAGTCCGGGAAATTCCACGGAATCTACCGTCTCGACACGGATCCGCCCTATGCCATTTTGATGAATGACACGCCGTACTATGTGCGCTACTTCACCAACTCTCGGGGCAGTGGCGACTGGGCGATCGTTGACCCGGAGCGACCCAACCAGCTCGTCCACGCCCTGCCAGTCCGTCTCAATGGCGAAGGTGACTGGGAGCGCATGCCTGCACTGGGGCTCAGAGGTGGAGGTCAATGCATGGGCAAGCAATGCGCCCCTGAGATCGAACTCGATACCTTCGAACCTGCACCGCCCGAGGTACCCGCTCAACCGGCGCAGGAACCGCAACCGTCGACATCGCGCCCTCCTCGTCCAGTGACCAGCGCCTACGATATCGATCCAACGGTGCGCAGTTCGATAAGAAGCTGGGCGTTGAACCTCGACGAGGCCCATGTCCAGTTGCAGCCCGACGGAGCCGGCGGCTTTGCCATGGACGATCCGTTCGAGTTGTACGCATCCGGTAAGCGCCAACTCTTGCAGAATTCAGCCAGAATTTTTTTCAAGAACCTGCCGTGGGTCATTCTGCCTGCGCGTCCGGCAATACCCGAAATCAGCCGCCTGATGCCGCTGGCCGATCTTGTCGACAGGATTTTTGAAAGTGCTTCAGGGCTGGTAGTGGGTGAAACCCTGAATCGCATCGCCAGCCTGCGCTTTCTGATTGAAAGCATGCCCGCGCTGGCCCGTCACGTAAAAACCCTCTACATGCGCGGACTGCTCAGTGACTTCGCTCAAGTTGAACTGAACCGCTATTTCAGCAGCGGCAACATGACTGCGCAATTACGCACTTACCTGAGCAGCCTGGGCACCGATCCCGCCGGTCGATTCAACCCGCTGGAACTGGTTCAGACCGCGCGAGCAAACGGTGTCCGGATCCAGGCGATCGACTGCGCCGCGAGCTACAAAATGAAAGCACCGCTGCCCTCCGTCGACGAGCAAATGATGAGCACCTACCTGGCAAACGACATCATGACCGGCGACGCCTACCTCAACAGCCCGGGAAAATGGCTCGTAGTAACGGATGCTCACAACACCAATACCTTCCGAGGACTGATGGGTATCAGCGAATTGAAGGGCGGAATCGGCCTGCGAATCGCTGAAGTCGGCATCGGTGAAGAGCTGGGTATGGATGTCGATCCAGGGATTGAAGTACCACGCGACAGCCCGCCCGGGGCTACCGTCAGGCAAGGGAATCCGGACCTTCTTCGCGCCGATTTGCGCTGGAAAGTTCAGGCACCCGAGGTGAACTGGAACGAGGAGACGCTGGAGAATCTCTTATACAGGCGCGGCATGTATCTGTTCGAAAAAACAGGCGACAGCTACACCCTGATCCACCGCAGCAAACAGGGTTTGCTGCAACGCACACCGATCACTCGATCGAGTGACGGCAAGGTGTCCCTCCACCGACCTGCATGGCAGCGTGTGAATGACATTGAGTTCGCCAGCCTGAGGGACATGTCGGAACGACTATCCGATACCGGGCTGATATTGCGCAGCCGGATTCCCGATTGAGGCTGATCGGTTAGAAATGAACGCCGCAAACGCAGAGGCCGCGTGAAACATTGCTTCACGCGGCCTCTTGTTTACCTGCACTCACACCGTCACGGCATGCGCGGGATCATTCCCACTCAATCGTCGCCGGCGGCTTGCTCGACACGTCGTAAGTGACGCGGGAGATGCCTTCGATTTCATTGATGATGCGGCCGGAAACGGTTTCCAGCAGTTCGTAAGGCAGGTGAGCCCAACGTGCGGTCATGAAGTCGATGGTTTCCACGGCACGCAGGGCCACGACCCAGGCGTAACGACGGCCATCGCCGACCACGCCAACCGATTTCACCGGCTGGAACACCACGAACGCCTGGCTGACCTTGTGGTACCAGTCGGCCTTGCGCAGTTCTTCGATGAAGATGTGGTCGGCACGACGCAGCAGATCGGCGTATTCCTTCTTCACTTCACCGAGGATGCGCACGCCCAGGCCCGGGCCCGGGAACGGGTGACGGTAGACCATGTCGTACGGCAGGCCCAGTTCCAGACCCAGACGACGGACTTCGTCCTTGAACAGTTCGCGCAATGGCTCGACCAGTTTCAGGTTCATCTCTTCCGGCAGGCCGCCCACGTTGTGGTGCGACTTGATCACGTGGGCCTTGCCGCTTTTCGCGCCAGCCGACTCGATCACGTCCGGGTAGATGGTGCCCTGAGCCAGGTACTTGATGTTGTCCAGTTTGCAGGATTCGGCATCGAACACGTCGATGAAGGTACGGCCGATGATCTTGCGCTTCTTCTCCGGGTCGGCTTCGCCGGCCAGGTTATTGAGGAACTGGTCTTCAGCGTTGGCGCGGATCACCTTGACGCCCATGTTCTCGGCGAACATGGCCATTACTTGCTCGCCTTCGTGCAGACGCAACAGGCCGTTGTCGACGAACACGCAGGTCAGCTGGTCGCCGATGGCCTTGTGCAGCAGTGCGGCAACCACCGAGGAGTCAACACCGCCGGACAGGCCCAGCAGCACGTTGTCGGTGCCGACTTGTGCGCGGATGTTGGCGATGGCGTCTTCAGCGATCTTCGACGGGGTCCACAGGGCTTCACAGCCACAGATGTCCAGCACGAAGCGCGACAGGATGCGACCGCCCTGCTTGGTGTGGGTCACTTCCGGGTGGAACTGCACGCCGTAGTAAGCGCGTTCGTCGTTGAACATGCCGGCGATCGGGCAGCTCGGGGTGCTGGCGAGGATGTGGAAGTCTGCCGGCATTTTGGTGACCTTGTCACCGTGGCTCATCCACACGTCGAGACCGAACAGGCCGTCGGCGTCGATGTGATCTTCGATGCCGTCGAGCAGGCGGCTCTTGCCGACCACGTCAACGCGGGCGTAGCCGAACTCACGCAGTTCGGAACCTTCCACCTTGCCGCCCAGTTGCTCGGCCATGGTCTGCATGCCGTAGCAGATACCGAAGACCGGTACGCCCAGGTCAAACACGGCCTGCGGGCAGCGCGGGCTGTTGGCTTCGTGCACGGACTCGGGGCCGCCGGCGAGGATGACGCCTTTAGGAGCGAATTCGCGGATCGCATCTTCGTCCATGTCGAACGGGTGCAGTTCGCAGTACACACCGATCTCACGCACGCGGCGGGCGATCAGTTGGGTGTATTGCGAACCGAAGTCGAGGATCAGGATGCGGTGAGCGTGAATATCGAGGGCCATGATTCAGTCTCGTCTAAGTCATTCAGAAACAGTCGTGATTCAGAAACAACTCGGGGCTGAATCAAACAGCCCCGGTTGCTTTGCTTGTTGCTTGAAGGCTCAACCTACGCGGTAGTTTGGCGCTTCTTTGGTGATCTGCACGTCGTGAACGTGGGATTCGGCCATACCGGCACCGGTGATCCGCACGAACTCGGGCTTGGTGCGCATTTCTTCGATGTCGGCACTGCCGGTGTAACCCATCGAGGAACGCAGACCGCCCATCAACTGGTGAATGATCGCAGTCAGGGTGCCTTTATACGGCACACGGCCTTCGATACCTTCCGGCACCAGCTTCTCGGCGCCTGCCGAGGAGTCCTGGAAGTAACGGTCGGACGAGCCTTGCGCCTGGGACATGGCGCCCAGCGAACCCATACCGCGGTAAGCCTTGTAAGAACGGCCCTGGAACAGTTCGATCTCGCCCGGCGCTTCTTCGGTACCGGCGAACATCGAGCCCATCATCACGCAGGACGCACCCGCCACGATGGCCTTGGACAGGTCACCGGAGAAACGGATGCCGCCGTCGGCGATCAACGGAACACCAGTGCCTTCGAGGGCAGCGGCGACGTTGGCGATGGCACTGATTTGCGGCACGCCGACACCGGCGACGATACGCGTGGTGCAGATCGAGCCTGGGCCGATACCGACCTTGACCGCATCGGCGCCAGCTTCGGCCAGGGCCTTGGCGGCAGCGCCGGTGGCGATGTTGCCGCCGATCACCTGCACTTCAGGGAAGTTTTCCTTGACCCAGCGAACGCGGTCGATCACACCTTTGGAGTGACCGTGCGCGGTGTCGACCACGACGACGTCCACACCGGCATTGACCAGCGCGGCAACGCGGTCACCGGTGTCTTTACCGGTACCGACGGCAGCGCCAACGCGCAGACGACCTTGATCGTCCTTGCTGGCGAGCGGGTAGGCTTTGGCTTTTTCGATGTCTTTGACGGTCATCATGCCTTTGAGGGCAAACTTGTCGTCGACGATCAGGACTTTTTCCAGGCGGTGCTTGTGCAACAGCTCGCGGACTTCGTTCTTGTCGGCGCCTTCGCGCACAGTGACCAGACGCTCTTTAGGCGTCATCACTTCGCGCACGGTGGCATCCAGACGTGTTTCGAAGCGTACGTCACGGGAAGTGACGATGCCGACCAGGTCGCCATCGTGCAGCACCGGAACGCCGGAAATGTTGTGCATGCGGGTCAAGTCGAACAAGTCACGCACCGTGGCATCCGCCTCGATGGTGATCGGATCCTTGACGACGCCGGCTTCGAACTTCTTGACCTTACGCACTTCGGCAGCTTGCTGCTCGATGGTCATGTTCTTGTGGATAATGCCGATGCCACCTTCCTGAGCCATGGCGATTGCCAGACGGGCTTCAGTAACGGTGTCCATGGCGGCAGAAACCAGAGGAATGTTCAGCTCGATGCCACGGGTAAGGCGGGTCTTGAGACTGACTTCGTTAGGAAGCACCTCGGAATAACCGGGCACTAGGAGAATGTCGTCGAATGTCAGAGCTTCTTGGCTGATACGCAGCATCGCGGGGGCTCCCGAGCGGGAAAATGGAAGCGCGCCATTATAGTCATCCACCCCCTGCTGTTCAATGTAAAACTCAGCCTAATATCAATGTTGCTGATATACGGAGATCCCCGCCGCTACAGCTCCACCTTGACCCAAGAGACAGGTTGATCGAGCCAATCGGCGAATTCGTCGATAAAGCTCTGCTTGAACCCGGCCTCCAGCCAGTTGTTGAAGATGAAGCCAAGGTTGGAGAACGCACACTCTTGCAAATACAGAAAGCCGTTGATGTCGTCTTCATGCCCGCATTCCGGGCAGGTGAAGTTGTCGGTGCGCCCGGGCATCCAGTCTTCCAGGCTTTCGAACAACGCTTCGCCAACCTCGCGGCGACACTCGGCGCAACCGGCTTCTTCGAGAAACCCCTTGGCCGGTGTATAGATGCAGCGTTTGGTGATGATCTCCAGCCCGTTGACCGGCTCGCCAAACGGCAGCGCCTCGGGATGCAGCACCACCGCCCGCGCGCCGTCAGCCAAGGCGTACCCCATGCGATTGCCGGTGCGTCCGCAGGTCGTGAGCTCTTCCTTGACGATGTTCTTGCGCACCAGCCAACGCACGATCGCCCGTGCCCGGGGTTCGTGGACCGGCAGGGTGGAGATTTTCGGGACGATGATGCTTTGCGAATTCATGGGTGCAGCCTGCGACGTCAAATGGAAATTCTGCGGTGCTCACTCCGCTGCTTTCGCGGGCAAGCCCGCTCCCACAGATCTCGGCAGTCACAAATGTTGTGTACACCCGAGAGACCTGTGGGAGCGGGTTTGCCCGCGAAGGCGTCAGCGCGGCCGGCAGCTTAATCCCTGACAAAATCCGGTCAAGTGCCGAGATAGCGTCCGATCAACGCAATCCCGCTGGCCAGCACCAGCCACGTCACCAGCCGCACAAACGCCTCGCGCGACAAACGCATGGTCAACCGCCGCCCGATCCACAGCCCCAATGCCATGGCCGGCAACAGACACAGCGCCAGCATCAACAAGGGTAGCTCGGCATACACACCGGCGATGGCGAACAGGCTCAAACGCACCACCGTGCTGCAACTGATCAGCGCACTTTGCGTGGCCCGGGCCGCCTCTTTTGGCAGACGACTGTTGAGATAGATCGCATACAAGAAGCCGCCACTGCCGAATAACGCCCCGAACAACCCGCCCACCGTGCCCATCGGCACGGCCCACGCCGCCGACAATTGTGTCGGCCGCACATTCACCCACAGGCTGTAAACGGCATAGGCGCTGATAAACAGACCCATCAACAGCAACAGCACATCGGATTTGAGGTTAAGCAGGAAAATCACCCCCAACGTGCAACCCACCGCCATACACGGCAACAAACGCAGCAGCTCGGGTTTCGCCACGTCCCGGCGCGAGGGCAGCAGATTGCCGAACGCCGCGACGAAATCCAGCAGCACCAGCAACGGCACGATTTTCGACAGCGGCATGAACAGAATCAGCATCGGCCCCGCGACCAGCGCCGTGCCGAATCCGGCAATGCCGAAGACAATATAGGCCAGCGTGATCCCCAACCCGATCATCGCCCAGCCACCCGCGCCCCACGTCCACTCACTCAACAACCCCAGCACACTCATCACTGCACATCCCCCATAAGCCTGAGATGACTTTAGCCAGCGCCAGGCGTTGCGACTAATATGTTCAAAGCCGCTTACTCATCTCGAAAAGGCATATCTCGTGCTCTCGACCCGTCAACTGCGCTACTTCGTGGAAATTGCCGAATGCGGCAGTTTCAGTGCGGCCGCTGAACGTCTGTTTATCGCGCAATCGGCGCTGAGCCGGCAGATCAAGGACATGGAAACCCGCCTGCAAACGCCGCTGTTCGAGCGCACCGCGCGCCAGCCACGGCTCACGGCGGCAGGTGAGGCATTGTTGCCGCGAGCCAGAAACCTGCTCAATGAACTGAGCAAAGCCTGCGCGATGACAACCGAAGTCGGCACCGGCCAGCGGGGCACGTTGCGCCTGAGTCACTCGAGCACCGTGTCGATCAGCGGACATTTATTACGTCGGATCAGCACTTATCTCGATCAGCAGCCCGGCGTATCGCTGGACCTCGGCAAGCTGTCCTCCGAGGCGCAGCTTGAAGAACTGGCTGAAGGACGTCTCGACGTTGGCCTGCTGCGCCTGCCGGTATTGCGTCAGCGTGAAGGGATTCAGGTGGCGCCGGTATTCACCGAACGCCTGCTGCTGGCGGTGCCGAACGATCATCGCCTGGCCGATTCGGCCTCTGTCGAACTGGTGCAACTGCGAGACGAGGCGTTCATCTCGATCCCTCATCCCCAGCGCGGCGGGCTCAGTTATCTGTGTGCCGACCTGTGCATGCGCCAGGGCTTTTTCCCCAAAGCGGCGCGGGTGATGTCGCGCAAGACCACTCAGCTGCAATTGATCCAGGCCGGATTCGGCATCGCCCTGCTGCCTGAGTCCATGCAGGACATCGCGCCGCCCGGCGTACGATTTCTCCCGTTGACGGATGCCGATTGCCAAAGCACCGTCGCCCTCGCCTATCGCCAGAACCCCACCCCGCTGATCCACCACTTCATCCAGGCTTTCAGCAATCCCCCATGTGGGAGCGAGCCTGCTCGCGAATGCGGCCTGTCAGCCACTGAAGATGTAGAAGGATAAGACGCTTGCGCGAGCAGGCTCGCTCCCACAATTGGATTTGTGGTGATTCATGGAGATTGATCAGCAAATGCCTTTAAACTGCGCCTCATGATTAAAGATCCCTTTTCAAGGCTCGGCCTTGACCGCGAAGTCCTGACCGTCAGCCAGCTCAACGGCCGCGCGCGGGTGTTGCTCGAAGACGTGTTCAGCAACATCTGGGTCGAAGGCGAAATCTCCAACCTCGCCCGCCCGGCGTCCGGCCATGTGTATTTCACCCTCAAGGACAGCGGCGCGCAGGTGCGTTGCGCGCTGTTCCGGCAGAACGCGGCGCGGGTGCGCCAGGCGCTGAAGGACGGCCTGGCCGTGAAGGTGCGGGGCAAGGTTTCGCTGTTCGAAGGCCGCGGCGACTATCAACTGATTCTCGACACCGTCGAGCCGGCCGGTGATGGCGCGCTGCGTCTGGCGTTCGATGCGCTGAAGGAAAAACTCAGCGCCGAAGGCCTGTTCAGCGCCGAGCGCAAAGTGCCGCTGCCGGCGCATCCGCAGCGCATCGGCATCATCAGTTCGCCGACCGGCGCGGTGATTCGCGACATCATCAGCGTGTTCCGCCGCCGTGCACCGCAGGTGCAACTGACGCTGATCCCCACGGCCGTACAGGGCCGCGAGGCCACCGCGCAGATTGTCCGCGCACTGAAGCTGGCCGACGCCCGCGGTTTCGACGCGCTGATCCTCGCCCGTGGCGGCGGCTCGCTGGAAGACCTCTGGTGCTTCAACGAAGAGGCTGTGGCGCGCGCGGTCGATGCCTGTGTAACACCGATTGTCAGCGCTGTCGGCCATGAAACCGACGTGTCGATCAGCGACTTTGTTGCCGACGTGCGCGCCCCCACGCCGTCGGCGGCTGCCGAACTGCTCGCCCCCGACTCCAGTCATCTGATCCGTCAGGTCGAAAGCCTGCATCGCCGCTTGGTGATGCGCATGCGTGACCGCTTGATGCGCGATCGTCTGCGCCTGGAAGGCATGGCCCGGCGCCTGCGGCATCCCGGCGAACGTCTGCGCCAGCAGGCGCAGCGTCTGGATGACCTGGACATGCGCATGCGCCGCGCCTTCGAGCGTCAGCTCAATACTCGTCGCGAACGCCTGATTCGCCTGGAAACCCGACTCGCCGGGCAACACCCCGGACGCCAACTGGCGATGTTGCGCCAGCGCCTCGACAGCCTCGCCGAACGCCTGCCCCGGGCCATGCGCGAAGGCCTGAAAAGCCGTCGCCTGCAACTGCACAGCCAGATGCAGACGCTGCATGTGGTCAGCCCGTTGGCGACCCTCGGTCGCGGTTACAGCATTCTGCTGGATGAGCGTGGCCACGCGATCCGCAACGCCGCGCAGACCCACACCGGGCAGCGCCTGAAGGCCAGACTCGGCGAAGGCGAACTGCAAGTGCGCGTCGAGGACAACCACCTGACGCCTGTCACCCTTTCTTTACTGGACTGATCCATGCCGCGTTTTTTCGCTCCGTTATTGTTGCTGTGTTTGACCACTTTCAATGCCCACGCCGACAGCTACATCACCCGGCTACTCAACAAACCGGTGCCGGGCGGTGTGGCGGTGGTTGATCTGGGCGCAGCCGCGCAGGCACCGAAAGCCACCTATCAGGGCAAACCGGTGCTGGTGGTGAAAGAACAGAACAACTGGCTGGCGATTGTCGGCGTGCCGCTAACCGTCAAACCAGGCGCGCAGCAGATCAGCAGTGGCGGGCGTAATCTGCCGTTCACCGTGGGCAACAAGAAATATCCGGAACAACGCATCACCCTGAAGAACAAGCAGCAAGTCAATCCGGATCAGTCGAACCTCAAGCGCATCGAGGGTGAACTGGCCGAGCAGATCAAGGCGTATCGCAGCTTCAGCCCGAACACGCCGAGCAATCTGCTGCTGGACAAACCGGTCAACGGGCCGCTGTCGAGCAAGTTCGGTGTGCGTCGTTTCTTCAATGGCGAAGAGCGCAATCCTCACGCTGGTCTCGACTTTGCGGTACCGGCCGGCACGCCGATCAAGACCCCGGCGGCGGGCAAGGTGATTCTGACCGGCAACTACTTCTTCAATGGCAACACGGTGTTTGTCGATCACGGGCAGGGCTTCATCAGCATGTTCTGCCATATGTCGAAAATTGATGTGAAGGTCGGCGATCAACTGGCCCGTGGCGCGGTGGTCGGCAAGGTCGGCTCGACCGGGCGGGCGACCGGGCCGCACATGCACTGGAACATCAGCCTGAACGATGCCCGGGTGGATCCGGCGATTTTCATTGGCGCGTTCCAACCTTAAACATTTGAATGGGCTGATGGCCTCTTCGCGAGCAAGCTCGCTCCCACAAGGATATGTGCATGAACACGATCCGATGTGGGAGCGAGCTTGCTCGCGAAGGCGGCCTGTGAAACACACTCATACCTGCCAACGCTCCACAATCCTCGATTGCGCCCCAATCTAGCCTCACGCAAACATCAACAAGATCTACCGCCTTAAGCGCAATAAAATCCTGCAAAACCCCAATTTCAGAGTATTCCTCTCAATTTTTTTCGACTGCTTGCCATCCTCTCCCCTCGCGGTTAGGGTTTAAGGCATGAAAACCTCTCACACCCTTATTCAGCTTCGCCAGCACCGCAGCCTGTGCCTCGTCAGCGCACGACTGCCGGGCTGAATCGCTGCGCCTCGTCCCACGCTTTTCCAAGAACTTTTGTTCCACCGGCAGGCCGCCTCTTTTCGGCCCAGACAATAAGGAATTTCCCGATGAGCATGCTCAAAGATCCGTCTTCGAAATACCGCGCGTTCCCCGTCATCAACTTGCCGGATCGCACCTGGCCGTCGAAAACCATCGACGCCGCGCCGATCTGGTGCAGCTCCGACCTGCGTGACGGTAACCAGTCGTTGATCGAGCCGATGGACGCGGTGAAGAAGCTGCGCTTCTGGAAGACCCTGGTTCAGGTGGGAGTGAAGGAAATCGAAGCCTCGTTCCCGGCCGCTTCGCAAACCGACTTCGACTTCGTGCGTACCCTGATCGAAGAAGGCCACATTCCGGACGACACCACCATCCAGGTGTTGACCCAGGGCCGTGAAGACCTGATCGAGCGCACCTTCGAATCCCTGCGCGGGGCGAAGAAAGCCATCGTTCACTTGTACAACGCCACCTCGCCGTCCTTCCGTCGCATCGTCTTCAACCAGGACAAGGACGGTATCAAGGCCATCGCCGTGAACGCCGCCAAGCTGTTCGTCAAATACGCAGCCATGCAGCCGGACACCGAGTGGACCTTCGAGTACTCGCCGGAAACCTTCAGCGCCACCGAGCTGGAATTTGCCAAGGAAGTCTGCGATGCAGTGATCGAGGTCTGGAACCCGACGCCTGAGCACAAGATGATCCTCAACCTGCCGGCCACCGTCGAATGCGCGACCCCGAACGTCTACGCCGACCAGATCGAATGGTTTGCCCGCAACATCAACCGTCGTGACAGCGTGATCATCAGCCTGCACACCCACAACGACCGTGGCACCGGCGTCGCCGCCACCGAGTTGGGCCTGATGGCCGGCGCGGATCGCGTCGAAGGCTGCCTGTTCGGCAACGGCGAGCGTACCGGTAACGTCGACCTCGTCACCGTGGCCCTGAACATGTACACCCAGGGCGTCGACCCTGAGCTGGACTTCTCCGACATCGACGGCGTGCGCAAAGTCGTCGAAGAGTGCAACCAGATTCAGGTGCACCCACGTCACCCGTACGTGGGCGATCTGGTCCACACCGCATTCTCCGGCTCGCACCAGGACGCGATCCGCAAGGGCTTCGCCCAGCAGCAACCGGACACCTTGTGGGAAGTGCCGTACCTGCCGATCGACCCGGCCGACATCGGCCGCAGCTACGAGGCGGTGATTCGCGTCAACAGCCAGTCGGGCAAGGGCGGTATCGCTTACTTGCTGGAGCAGGAATACGGCATCAGCCTGCCACGTCGCATGCAGATCGAGTTCAGCCAGGTCGTGCAGCGTGAAACCGATCGCCTGGGCCTTGAGATGACCGCCAAGCAGATCCACTCGCTGTTGATCAGCGAATACCTGCAAGCCAACACCCCCTACGCACTGGTCAGCCATCGCCTGCAGGAAGAAAACGGCAACAGCGCCGTCGAAGTGGAAGTGGCGAGCAAGGGTCAGGGCGAAACCAACCTGCACTGGCGCGGCAAGGGCAACGGTGCGCTGGAAGCACTGGTGGCCGGCCTGCCGATTCCGGTGGAAATCATGGACTACAACGAACACGCCATCGGCGCGGGGACCAACGCCAAGGCAGCGGCCTACATCGAATTGCGGGTGAACGGCGAGCGTGCGGTACACGGCGTGGGCATTGATGAAAACATCACCACGGCCAGCTTCAAGGCCCTGTTCAGCGCGCTGAACCGCTCGTTGAGCCAGCCGGAAGCGAAAGCGGCTTAAGCCTTCGCTGAAATACAAAAGGCCCCGGGGTGCGAACCTCGGGGCCTTTTTTTGCCTGGTGCCTTTACGCTGACTTCAGTGGCCTCTTCGTAGGCGGTGCGACGTTTCGACTTGCCCGCGAAGAAGCCAGATCAAGCGAGAAAAATCTCAGGCGTGCACATCGACACTCAACATTGCCTGCAACAAGGTCGCCTGCAGCACTTGAATGTTGCTGGCCGTCACGGCGATCTGTGTCTGGATTTCCATCACCTGCTGAGCCTTTTGCTCCGCGCTGGCGTTGCCGCGCTCGCTGCTGGCCAACTGAGCCTGCTGCTCGGCCAACAACTTCTGCGCCTCGGCGATCTGCTTTTTCAGGGCTTCGATCGGACTGCCAGCATCGCCGACTGAAGCGATGTTGGCATCTGCGCTGTTCACGCGCAGCTCACCGTCACCATTGGCATCGGTGGCGTTCAACGGGTTGGCGGTTTGCTCTTGCGGGTCGCGGATCGACACTTTTGACGGCGTAACCGGATAGGGATTGACGGCGGTGGCGCTGATGCTGGTCATTGGAAAATCCTCCTTGGCTGATCTTCCTATCGGCAAACACCGCCAAATCTGAACGCAATTGTATGAGTTTCCATACAAACCTCAGATGAGCTCAAAGGTGTCCGCGTCCAGATTTGCCGGAAAGCGCTCGCGATAAGCCGCCAGCGGCGCGGCTTCCAGTACGGCCTTGAACACACCGTCGGCCTCCCCTGCCGCCAGTAACATTTCGCCCTGGAAATCCAGGACCTGACTGTCGCCGGTGTAAGCGAAGCCCTTGCCGTCGGTGCCGACACGATTCACCGCCGCCACGTAACAGAGGTTTTCGATGGCCCGCGCCGGCAACAGGCGATTCCAGTGCAGACGCCGAGCCCCCGGCCAGTTGGCGGTGTACAGCAGCAAGTCAGTGTCCTGCGCATCACGGCTCCACACCGGGAAGCGCAGGTCGTAACAAATCAGCGCCCGTACCCGCCAGCCCTTGAGTTCGAACTGCACCTGGCGTTCGCCGGGGGTGTAGTGGTTGTGCTCGCCGGCCATGCGGAACAGGTGACGCTTGTCGTAATGCAGCACTTCACCGTCCGGCCGCGCCCACAACAAGCGGTTGCGATGGCTGCCGTCAGCCGCCTGAATGATCACGCTGCCGGTGATCACGGCATTGAACTTCGCCGCCTGCACCCGCAGCCATTTGCTGGTCGGGCCATTTTCGGCTTCGGCGAGGGTCGCGGACTCCATGGAGAAACCGGTGGTAAACATCTCCGGCAGAATGATCAGATCCGCACCGCGCGCCTGTTCCAGCAACTGCTCGAAATGCTCGAGATTGGCCTGGCGATCGTGCCACGCCAGACTGGTCTGGATCAGCGCCAGATTGAGATCGGGTAACGCACTCAGATCGCGCATAGTTTTGCCGCTGCTTCGCGCAGCGTCTCCTCGCGTTTGGCGAAGCACAGACGCACGAGGCGCTGGCCTTCGGGTGGATTCTGGTAGAACACCGACACTGGAATACTCGCCACACCGTGCTCGCGGGTCATCCACATGGCCATCTCGACGTCATTCAGGTCGGGGCGGATCTGCGAGTAATCGACCAGTTGAAAATAGGTGCCGGTGACCCGGGTAAAGCTGAAGCGCGACGGCGCCAGCAGATCGCAGAACAGATCGCGCTTGGCCTGATAGAAGCCCGGCAGTTCCTCGACGTGCTCGGGATGCTCGGCCATGTAATCGGCCAGGGCATATTGCAGCGGCGTCACACCGCAGAAACTGACGTACTGGTGCACCTTGCGCAGTTCGGCGGTCAGCGCCGGGGGAGCGACCACATAGCCAGTCTTCCAGCCGGTCACGTGGTAAGTCTTGCCGAACGAGCTGACGACGAAGGCGCGCTGATACAGCTCCTCATGGGCCAGTACGCTGACATGCGGCACGCCGTCGAACACCAGGTGTTCATAGACTTCGTCGCTGATCAGGTAGATGTCGCGCCCCCGGATCAGGGCCGCCAACTGGTCGAGCTCGGCACGGCTGATCAGTGCGCCGCTGGGGTTGTGCGGGGTGTTGAGAACGATCATTTTCGTGCGCGGACTCAGGGCCGTGGCGAGCTTGTCGAAATCAATGGAGAAATCGTCCGGACTCAGCTGCACATGCACGCAACGGCCACCTGCCAGCTCCGTCGCCGGCTCGTAGCTGTCGTAGCACGGGTCGAAGACGATGACTTCGTCGCCGCTGTGGATAACTGCCTGAATCGCACAGAAGATCGCCTGGGTCGCGCCCGGTGTGACGGTCACTTCGTGGTCGGCATCGACATTAACCCCGTAACTGCGGGCAATCTTCGCAGCTATCTGCTGACGCAACGCCGGCAGACCGGTCATGGGTGAATACTGGTTATGGCCGCCGGCAACGTGCCGAGCCACCGCGTCGCGCAGGGATTGCGGGCCGTCGAAATCAGGGAACCCCTGGGAAAGGTTGATGGCCCCGGTTTGCGCCGCGAGCTGAGACATCTGCGTGAAAATCGTGATGCCGACATTCGGCAGCTTACTGGTGATCATCGAAAGCCCCTTGCAGGTGAATTGCAAGTTTCAAGCGTCAAGCTGCAAGCTGCAAGCAAAAACCCGCGCCCACAAAAAAGGGCTTCATACGAAGCCCTCTCTGCTTTATCGCTTTTACTTGAAGCTTGCAGCTCGAAACTTGAAGCTGCTTTTTACTTCTTGTCGCGACGCTTCTTGCTGGCTTTCTTGTTGTGCGACATCAAACGACGCTTCTTGTTGACCTGACGGTCGGTCAGCGTGTTCTTGTTGCCTTCGTACGGGTTCTCGCCACCCTTGAACTCGATGCGGATCGGCGTACCGACCAGCTTCAGCACACGACGGTAGGTGTTTTCCAGATAGCGCACGTAGGACTTCGGCACTTTCTCGATCTGGTTACCGTGGATCACGATGATCGGCGGGTTAGCCCCCCCCAGGTGAGCGTAACGCAGCTTGATCCGGCGGCTGTTGACCATCGGCGGCTGGTGCTCGCTGACCGCGTCTTCAAGGATCTGGGTCAGGCGGCTCGTCGGCCAGCGGGTGACCGCCGACTTGAACGAGTTCTGCACCGAAGCGTAGAGGTTGCCCACGCCGGTACCGTGCAGCGCCGAGATGAAGTGGATGTCGGCGAAGTCGACGAAGAACAGGCGACGCTGCAGCTCGACCTTCACAAAGTCGCGCTCGCTCGGCGTCATGCCGTCCCACTTGTTGATCGCGATCACCAGCGCCCGACCGGCTTCAAGGGCGAAGCCCAGCAGGTTGAGGTCGTGATCGACCACGCCTTCGCGGGCGTCCATCACGAAGATCACCACGTTGGCGTCTTTGATCGCCTGCAGGGTTTTGACCACGGAGAACTTTTCGACTTCTTCGTGGATCTTGCCGCGCTTGCGCACACCGGCGGTGTCGATCAGCGTGTACTTCTCTTCATTCCGTTCGAACGGGATGTAGATACTGTCGCGGGTGGTGCCGGGCTGGTCATAGACGATCACCCGGTCTTCACCGAGCATGCGGTTGACCAGGGTCGATTTACCCACGTTCGGACGACCGATGATGGCGATCTTGATCCCGTCTTTTTCGCTCGGGCCAGGAATGCGCTTGGCTTCCTCGCCTTCGGCAACGATCTCTTCCTCTTCGCCTTCCTGCGGCTCGTCATCGTCACGCGGGAAATCGCTCAGAGCGGCTTCCAGCAACTGCGTGATACCACGGCCGTGAGCACCGGCGATCGGGATCGCGTGGCCCATGCCCAGCGGGGCGAACTCGGCGCGAGCCATTTCCGGGTCGATGTTGTCGACCTTGTTGGCCACCACGTGGGAACGCTTGTTACGTTTGCGCAGGTGTTCGGCGATCATCTGGTCGGCGGCGGTGAAACCAGCCTTGGCATCTACCAGGAACAGAACAACATCTGCCTCTTCGATGGCCAGCAGCGACTGCTCGGCCATTTTTTCGTCCATACCATGTTCGTCACCGGAGATACCGCCGGTGTCGATCAGAATGTAGGAACGCCCTTGCCACTTGGCCTCACCGTACTGGCGATCACGGGTCAGACCGGACAAGTCGCCGACAATGGCGTCGCGAGTCCTGGTCAGGCGGTTGAACAAGGTGGATTTGCCGACGTTCGGTCGGCCCACCAGGGCGATTACGGGAACCATGCGGCTCTCCACTTCGTTATTTCAGAAAATACAAAAGCCGCTGCGAGGCAGCGGCTGGTGCTCGGGGCAACACTGTGGGAGCGGGCTTGCTCGCGAAAAACGCTAACAGCACCGCGTCTATTCAGGCTGTACGCGTCATCGTTGACGCCCTTCGCGAGCAGGCTCGCTCCTACCAGTGAAGCTGCCTGGGGGTGTTAACCCCAAGCATAGTTCTTACTTGATGGTCAGGGCTTCCAGTTTGCCGCTGTTGCCATACACATAAATCGTGTCACCCACCACCAGCGGACGGGCACGCAGGCCGTCGCTGTCGATGCGCTCACGGCCGACGAAACGACCGTCAACCTGACTCAGCAGGTGCAGATAACCTTCCAGGTCACCTACTGCAACATAGCTGGAGAACACTTCCGGAGCCGACAGTTGACGACGAGCCAGCGAGTCGTTGCTCCACAGCGCGGTGGTGGAACGCTCGTCGACGCCTTCAACGGTGCCCGAGGAGAGGCTCACGTAAACGCTGCCGAAACCTTGGGCAATACCGGCATAGCTCGACGCATCGCGCTGCCAGAGTTGACGGCCGCTTTCCAGATCCAGTGCCGCCACGCGACCCTGATAGCTGGCCACGTACAGGGTGCCGGCGGACAGCAGCAGGCCGCCGTCGATGTCGACCACGCGCTCCAGTTCCGAACGACCCTGTGGAATCGCGATCCGTTGTTCCCAGACCGGCACGCCGTTGGAAATGTCCAGCGCGACCACTTTACCGGTGGACAAACCTGCCACCGCGAGGCGGTTGGTCACCAGCGGTGCACTGGTGCCACGCAGGGTCAGCACGGCCGGGGTGCTGTCATACACCCAGCGTTGCGTACCGGTGGCAGCATCCAGACCGATCAGACGATCGTCCTGGGTCTGCACCACTACGACGTCACCGTTGTTGGCCGGTGGCGCGAGGACTTCGCTGTTGACGCGTGTACGCCATTTCTCTTCACCGTTGCTGGTGTCCAGAGCGACGACTTCGCCACGCAGCGTACCGATCAGCACCAGACCGTAGCCAACGCCGACAGCGCCGGAGACAGGCAGATCAAGATCCTGCTTCCATTTCACGTCGCCATTGCCGCGATCCATGGCCATCACCACGCCGGTTACATCGGCGGCGTAGATGGTGTCACCGTCGATCGCCGGCACCAGCATGTTGTAGGTTTCGCCCTGACCGTCACCGATCGAACGACTCCACTGCTTGTGCAGAACCACTTCTTCTTTGAAGTCGGTCAGCTCGGCCGGTGGCAATTCTTTTTTGCTGTTGCTGCTGCAACCCGCGGCCAACAAGGCCAGAGCCAGCAATGCTGCATGCTTCCAACGGATCACGTCACGCATCCCCTTTGGCCAGGTCGTCGAGCTTGATTTGAAGGCCACCGACCGCCGCTTCATCCGACAGTGCTGCCTTGGCTTTTTGATACGCCTTGTTCGCGTCATCGGTACGGCCCAACTGCACCAGCAGGTCGCCCTTGAGTTCTTCGCGAGTGGCCAGGAACGCTTTGTCGGCGTCGCCGTCGAGCAGTTTCAGGGCGTCTTCGGCCTTGTTCTGCGCGCCGAACACCTGCGCCAGACGCTGACGGGCGATTTCGCCCAGCGCCGGGTTGGCCGGTTTGTCGACAATGGCTTTGAGCTCGGTCGCCGCGTCGTCCAGCTTGCCGCTGTCGACCGCCACTTTTGCCACGAACAGGCTGCCGTACTGCGCGTACGCGGTGCCGCCGAATTCGCTGTTGAGCTTGCCGGCCAGATCCGCAACGCGGGCCGCATCAGGCTTGCCGTCAGGCGTCAGCGTGGTTTCCAGCAGTTGCTGATAAAGCACCGAGGCGCCTTGCGACTGGTTGCTCTGATACTTGTGATAGGCCTGCCAGCCGAACACGATAACCAGTGCCAACAGGCCGCCGGTGACCAGAGGTTTGCCGTTGCGTGTCCACCAGTCCTTCAAATCCGCCAACTGTTCGTCTTCGGTACTCGACACCCCAATACTCCTTAATCGCTAAATCGGCTGTTTAGACAGCTTCAACCCTGCACGACGCAGGTGGCCAGGTGAGCGGCGAGCGCATCCCAGGCAATGCTTTGTTGTTCGCCCTGGCCACGCAGGGGTTTGAAACCTACCACTTGCTGGGCCATTTCGTCGTCACCCAGGATCAGTGCGTACAGCGCACCGCTCTTGTCGGCTTTCTTGAACTGGCTTTTGAAGCTGCCGGCGCCGGCATTGACTTGCAGACGCAGGTTTGGAAGCTGATCGCGGACACGCTCGGCCAGGGCCAGGCCGGCCAGTTCGGCTTGCTCACCGAAGGCGCAGAGGTAGACGTCGACCTGACGGGAGATTTCTTCCGGGATCTGCTCGAGGGTTTCCAGCATCAGCACCAGACGTTCGATGCCCATGGCGAAACCCACGCCGGTGGTCGGCTTGCCGCCCATCTGCTCGACCAGACCGTCGTAACGACCGCCCGCGCAGACAGTGCCCTGGGCGCCGAGCTTGTCGGTGACCCATTCGAATACGGTTTTGCTGTAGTAATCGAGGCCGCGTACCAGCTTCGGGTTGAGCACGTACGGAATGCCGACGGCATCCAGACGCGCCTTCAGGCCTTCGAAGTGGGCACGGGATTCGTCATCCAGATAGTCCGCCATCTTCGGCGCACCGACCAGCACCGCTTGAGTGTCGGCATTTTTGGTGTCGAGCACGCGCAGCGGATTGGTTTTCAGGCGACGCTGGCTGTCTTCGTCGAGCTTGTCGTGGTGCGCCGAGAGGTACTCGACCAGCGCTTCACGGTAACGACCACGGGACTCGCTGGTGCCCAGGCTGTTGAGTTCGAGCTTGACCGCATCACGGATGCCCAGCTCGCCCCACAGGCGCCAGGTCATGATGATCAGCTCGGCGTCGATGTCCGGACCGTCGAGGTTGAACACCTCCAGACCGATCTGGTGGAACTGGCGATAGCGGCCTTTCTGCGGACGCTCGTGGCGGAACATCGGGCCGATGTACCAGAGTTTCTGCACCTGGCCACCGCCGGTGATGCCGTGTTCGAGCACCGCACGCACGCACGCCGCGGTACCTTCCGGACGCAGGGTCAGGGAGTCGCCATTGCGGTCTTCGAAGGTGTACATCTCTTTTTCGACGATGTCGGTCACTTCACCGATCGAGCGCTTGAACAGCTCGGTGAATTCGACGATCGGCATGCGGATCTGCTTGTAACCGTAGTTATCCAGCAAACGCGCAACGGTGCCTTCGAAATAACGCCACAGCGGGGTCTGTTCGGGCAGGATGTCGTTCATGCCACGTATGGCTTGCAAAGACTTGCTCACTTTAAATCCTTAAATTCGTTCGGCGCTTCAGTCAGGCTCAGCCGCGCGCGATAACCGCTGCGTCAGCTTCGACCTTCTCGGCCGCTTTCTCGCGGATCAGCTTTTCCAGCTCGTCCACCAGATTGTCATTCGTCAGTTTCTGCGACGGCTTGCCGTCGATGTAAATCAGGTTTGGCGTACCGCCGGTCAAGCCGATATGGGCTTCCTTGGCTTCGCCGGGGCCATTGACCACACAACCGATCACCGCGACATCCAGCGGCACCAGCAGGTCTTCAAGACGCCCTTCCAGCTCGTTCATGGTCTTGACCACATCGAAGTTCTGCCGCGAGCAGCTCGGGCAGGCGATGAAGTTGATGCCACGGGAACGCAGATGCAAAGACTTGAGAATGTCGTAACCGACCTTCACTTCCTCGACCGGGTCAGCCGCCAGCGAGATGCGGATAGTATCGCCAATCCCCTCGGCGAGCAGCATACCTAGGCCCACGGCGGATTTCACTGTGCCCGAACGCAATCCACCGGCTTCGGTAATGCCCAGGTGCAGCGGCTGGACGATTTCCTTGGCCAGCAAGCGGTAGGCTTCGACGGCCATGAACACGTCAGAGGCCTTCACGCTGACCTTGAAGTCCTGGAAATTCAGGCGTTCGAGGTGCTCGACGTGACGCAGGGCGGATTCGACCAGGGCGGCCGGGGTCGGCTCGCCGTACTTCTTTTGCAGGTCTTTTTCCAGGGAACCGGCGTTGACGCCGATGCGGATCGGAATACCGCGATCACGGGCAGCATCGACCACGGCGCGCACGCGGTCTTCACGACCGATGTTGCCCGGGTTGATACGCAGGCAGTCCACACCCAGTTCGGCGACGCGCAAGGCAATCTTGTAGTCGAAGTGGATGTCGGCAACCAGCGGCACCTTGACCAGTTGCTTGATCTTGCCGAACGCCTCGGCGGCGTCCATGTCCGGTACCGAAACGCGGACGATGTCGACGCCGGCCGCTTCCAGACGATTGATCTGGGCAACGGTGGCAGCCACATCATTGGTGTCGCTGTTGGTCATGCTCTGCACAGCGATAGGCGCATCGCCGCCAACAGGTACGTTACCGACCCAGATCTTGCGCGAAACGCGACGTTTGATTGGAGATTCGCCGTGCATGACTTATTGACCCAACTTCAGGCGAGCAGTCTCGCCACTGGTGAACGGAGCGACATCGACCGGCTGGCCGTTGTAGCTGACCTGTGCGGCGCGGGCAACACCCAGGCGCACACTGAGCGGCGGCTTGCCGCTGACAGCCACGCTGTCGCCTTTATGCTTCAGACCGCTGAACAGCACTTTGCCACGGCCATCGGTGACTTGTGCCCAGCAATCGCCGGTGAATTGCAACTGAACCTGACCATCGCCGGCCGCCGGAGCCGCCACTTCTGCGGTCGGCGCAGGCGCTACCGGTGCAGTGACGGTTGGCGCAGGCGTGTCCGGAACAGCAGGTGCCGGAGTCGCCGCAGGGGCAACGACCGGCGCCGGGGTATGAACCGGTGCGGTTGGCGCTACCGCCGGCGCAGTTGGTGCCGTCGCCGGAGCAACAGGCTCGGCACCGGTCGATTCTGCGGTGGTTTCGGAGGGTGGCAAGGCCAGGGAAGTCGAGCTTTCGGCCTGGTTTTGCGCGACAGCCTGGTCTTCCGGCTCGTCGATCGGATGAATCTGGGTAGTGCCGTCGGCGCCTTCGACTTCGACGTGCTCCGGGGCCAGGGTGGTCAAATCCTTGATCCGCTGCGACGTCTGATCCTGCCACCAGACGAACCCGCCGCCGATGACCGCGATCAGCAACAACAGGCTGACGATACGCAAGATCGTGTGGGAGACCCGCACTGGCTCTTCGATACGGCCCAGGGCGTGGACGTTGCTGCCCTGGGAGTCGGTACCGGTGGACTGGTCGAATTGCTGAACCAGAACGGTCTGGTCCATGCCGAGCAATTTGGCATAGGCGCGAATGTAACCGCGAGCAAAGGTATGCCCCGGCAGCTTGTCGAAAGCGCCGGCTTCAAGATTGCTCAGGGAAGTCACGGTGAGGTTGAGCTTGAGGGCCACTTCGGCCAGCGACCAGCCATTGCTTTCGCGGGCCTGGCGCAGAGTCTCACCGGGGTTAACGCGATTCGCTGCTACAACTTCGGGATGCGCCGCTTTCATCATTGCTCCGACAGGTATTGCTGATATTCCGGCGTACCGGGATAGAGTCGTTTTAATTGCAGGCCGTAACTGGCGGCCTTGTCGCGATCTTCAAACACTTTTGCCAGCCGAACGCCGAGCAATAGACTACGTGCATTTTGCTCGGTTAGCAGGCTGAAACGGTCGTAATAGTCACGCGCGGGCACATAATGCCTGTCTTCGAAGGACAACTCAGCCATTTCCAGCAAGGCACGCGGTTGTTGACGATTCAGACGCAGAGCCTTTTCCAGCTGCTGCTGCGCCAGATCGCGCTGACCGAGCTTCGCCGCCGTCATGCCGAGGTTCTCGAACACTCGCGAACGCTCAGGATACAGGGTATCGGCGGCGGCCTGTTCAAAACGCTCGTAGGCTTCCTTGTAACGCTGTTCTTCGTAGAGAAAACTGCCGTAGTTGTTGAGGGTGCGCGCATCGGCGGGTCGGGAGGACAGGGCTTTGCGAAAGTGCTCGTCAGCCAGTTTCGGCTCCATTTCGGCCTGAAACACCAGCCCGAGGGCGGCATTGGCGTCAGGGTCGGAATCGTCAAGCTCCAGCGCCTTCTTCAGCGGCACCTTGGCCCGCTCGGTCATGCCCTGCTGCAAGTACCCCAGGCCCAACTGCACGTAGGCAGCCCGCGCTTCATCGCGGCCCTTGCTGGTCTTCATCGGGTTGTAGTCACCCGACAGGACACAACCAGCACACAGGCTGGCTATCAGCAACAGCAGCGCAAAGCGCAGGGACATAGAGATCCTCTCTTAGTTAGTGTTCGCGGCGTTCTGTGCCAGATCGCTGTCGGCGCTCAACTCACGCACGGCGATGTAACGTTCGCTGCGACGGGTGCGATCCAGCACCTGCCCTACCAATTGGCCACACGCGGCGTCGATGTCTTCACCACGGGTGGTGCGGACGGTGACGTTGTAACCGGCCTGATGCAGTTGATCCTGGAACCGGCGGATAGCGTTGTTGCTCGGCCGCTCGTACCCGGAGTGCGGGAACGGGTTGAACGGGATCAGGTTGATCTTGCACGGAATGTCTTTCAGCAACTCGATCATTTCCACGGCGTGCTCAAGTTTGTCGTTGACGTCCTTGAGCAAGGTGTACTCGATGGTCAGCACACGCTTCTCGCCGAGGGCGGACATGTAGCGCTGGCACGACTCGAGAAGCATCTTAAGCGGATACTTCTTGTTGATCGGCACCAATTGGTTACGTAATGCGTCATTCGGTGCGTGCAGGGACAACGCCAGGGAGACGTCGATGTGCTTGGCCAGCTCATCGATCATCGGCACCACACCAGACGTGGACAGGGTCACGCGGCGCTTGGAGATCCCGTAGCCGAGGTCATCCATCATCAGATGCATGGCGGCCACGACGTTGTCGAAGTTCAGCAGCGGTTCGCCCATGCCCATCATCACCACGTTGGTGATGGCGCGGTCGATGGTAGCCGGAACACTGCCGAAAGATTTGTTGGCAATCCACACCTGACCGATGACTTCGGCGGCAGTGAGGTTGCTGTTGAAGCCTTGCTTGCCGGTGGAGCAGAAACTGCAGTCCAGGGCACAGCCTGCCTGGGACGAAACGCACAGCGTGCCGCGTTTGCCCTGGGGAATGTACACGGTCTCGACACAGCTGCCGGACGCCACGCGCACCACCCACTTACGGGTGCCGTCGCTGGAGATGTCCTCGCTGACCACTTCGGGACCACGAACCTCGGCAATAGCCTTGAGCTTGTCGCGCAGGGCCTTGCTGACGTTCGTCATGGCGTCGAAATCATCGACGCCAAAGTGGTGAATCCATTTCATTACCTGACCGGCACGGAAACGCTTCTCCCCGATTGAGTCGAAGAATTTTTCCATTTCCGGCTGGGTCAGACCCAGCAGGTTTGTTTTAACAGTCGATGTAGTCATGGATTCACCTTCACTCTCAAGCCAATGCTTAGCGAGTGGTTACTTCAGTAGCTGCGAAGAAGTACGAGATTTCGCGAGCAGCAGCGGCTTCGGAGTCCGAACCGTGAACGGCGTTGGCGTCGATCGACTCAGCGAAGTCAGCACGGATGGTGCCGGCAGCAGCTTCTTTAGGGTTGGTAGCGCCCATCAGCTCACGGTTGCGAGCGATAGCGTTTTCGCCTTCCAGAACCTGAACAACAACCGGACCGGAGATCATGAAAGCAACCAGGTCACCGAAGAAACCACGCTCTTTGTGCTCAGCGTAGAAGCCTTCAGCTTCGGCTTTGGACAGCTGCTTCATTTTCGAAGCAACAACTTTCAGACCAGCCTTTTCGAAGCGGGTAACGATTTCGCCGGCAGCGCCTTTAGCAACGGCGTCAGGCTTGATGATGGAGAAAGTACGTTGAACAGCCATGGTGTAACTCCAGAAACGGTAATTTGCGAAAAATTAAACCCGCGAATTATACGCGGGTTCTTGGGTATTGCCTAACCTGCGAGGACGATCAGTCGACTTCTTCGATCCAGAGCGCCTGAACCGCTTCCAACACCTTCTCGCCGACACGGCCAGAGGTGTTGTCGAAGTCAGGCAGTTCCATGATCCATCGCTGCAGGTCGACGAAATTGACAGAAAGCGGATCTACATCCGGTTTGGCTTCGGCCAATTCTTCTGCAATGCGTTGAACATCATTCCAACCGTAGCTCATGACAGTCTTACCAGTCAGTGCGGCGCTTCAGCCGCATGGTTAAGCGAATATTTCGGGATTTCGACGGTGATGTCTTCTTCACCGACGATAGCCTGACAGGCCAGACGCGACTGCGCTTCAAGACCCCAGGCGCGATCGAGAAAGTCTTCTTCCAGCTCGTCCGCCTCTTCCAGCGAGTCGAAACCCTCGCGGATGATGCAGTGGCACGTGGTGCAAGCGCAGACGCCGCCACAGGCACTTTCCATCTCGATATGGTGTTCGTGGGCCAGTTCAAGAATAGATGTGCCGGGCGCAGCCTCGACCACCATGCCCTCAGGGCAAAACTTCTCGTGTGGCAGAAAAATGACCTGCGGCATCAGATATCCTCGATTTCATTCAGATTGCGCCCCGACAGAGCGGCTTTCACCGTCAGATCCATGCGGCGGGCAGCAAAAGCATCGGTCACTTGCGACAGACGCTTGGTCTGCTGCTCGATGGCGTAACCATCGGTGCCTTTCATCAGTTCAGTCAGTTCCTGCACCTGCAGGTCGATGACCATGCGCTCTTCGGCGTCGAGCAAACGCTCGCCATCGGCCTCCAGAGCGCCCTGCACCGCTTCGATCAGGCGCTGGGCATCGACTTGCTGCTCACGCAGAACACGGGCGACCTTGTCGTCGTTGGCGTGCTGGAACGAGTCCTTGAGCATCTTGGCGATTTCGCCGTCGGTCAGTCCGTACGACGGCTTGACCTGAATACTCGCCTCAACGCCCGAACCCAGTTCACGGGCGGACACGCTGAGCAGACCGTCGGCATCGACCTGGAAGGTCACGCGAATCTTCGCCGCCCCGGCCACCATTGCTGGAATGCCGCGCAGTTCGAAGCGTGCCAGGGAGCGGCAGTCGCTGATCAGCTCGCGCTCGCCCTGCAACACGTGGATCGCCATGGCCGACTGGCCATCTTTATAAGTGGTGAAGTCCTGAGCGCGAGCGACCGGGATGGTGGTGTTGCGCGGAATCACCTTCTCCATCAGCCCGCCCATGGTTTCCAGCCCCAGGGACAGCGGAATCACGTCGAGCAGCAGCAGTTCGCCGCCATCACGCTTGTTGCCAGCCAGCGTATCCGCCTGGATCGCGGCCCCGATGGCCACCACTTGATCCGGGTCGATTTCCGTCAATGGCTGACGACCAAAAGCTTCGGCGACCGCTTCGCGCACACGCGGCACACGGGTCGAACCGCCGACCATGACCACGGCGTGTACGTCTTCCAGTTCGATACCGGAATCGCGCACGGCACGACGGCAGGCTTTCAGGCTGCGGGCAACCATCGGTTCGATCAGCGCATCGAAGGCTTCGCGGGTCAACTGCGCTTTCCAGTCACCGTAGGCAACTTCAACGCTGGCGGCATCGGTCAGGGCTTCTTTGGCCGCGCAGGCGGTTTGCAGCAGATTGCGTTGTGCGCCTGGATCGAGATCGGCGGACAGGCCGGCGCTCTCGATGATCCAGCCGGCAATCGCGTGGTCGAAGTCATCGCCACCCAGAGCGCTGTCGCCGCCGGTGGCCAGCACTTCGAAAACACCGCCAGTCAGGCGCAAAATCGAAATATCGAAGGTGCCGCCGCCCAGGTCATAGATAGCAACCAGGCCTTCGGCATGTTGATCCAGACCATAAGCCACAGCGGCTGCGGTCGGCTCGTTGAGCAGACGCAGCACGTTCAGACCGGCGAGTTTTGCCGCATCCTTGGTGGCTTGACGTTGCGCATCGTCGAAATACGCCGGAACGGTGATCACCGCGCCAACCAGCTCGCCACCCAAAGTCGCTTCAGCACGCTGACGCAGGACCTTGAGGATATCGGCAGAGACTTCGACCGGGCTTTTCGGGCCCTGCACGGTGTCGATGAACGGCATGTGCGATTCGCCGCCGACAAAGCGGTACGGCAGTTGCTCGCCCAATTGCTTGACGTCGGACAGACCGCGCCCCATCAGGCGCTTGACCGACAGCACAGTGTTCAAGGGATCGGAGGACGCGGCCAGCTTGGCCGATTCGCCAACCTCGACGCGATCAGCGTGATAACGCACGGCGGACGGCAGGATGACCTGCCCGTCAGCGTCGGCCAGTGGCTCGGAAAGACCACTGCGCAACGCAGCGACCAGCGAATTGGTAGTGCCCAAGTCGATCCCCACAGCCAGACGACGCTGGTGCGGTTGAGGACTTTGGCCGGGTTCGGCGATCTGCAGTAGGGCCATCGTGATCAGGACTTATCTGTATATCAGGCGTGCGACCGGAGCGGCACTGGGTTAATCGTCGAGGCGCTCTTCTAACTGGCGCACTTCGTAGGTGAGCTTGTCGAGGAACTGCATGCGTCGCATCAGGCGCTCGGCCTGTTCGCGTTGCGCTGCATCATCCCAACAGGCTGCGAAGCTTTCGTTCAACTGTTCCTGAGCGACTTTCAGGCGCCGCTTGAACACAGCAACACCGTCAAGATCGGCGCTGTCCTGGAGGTCTTCGAGCTCTTCGCGCCATTGCATCTGCTGCAAAAGAAACTCGGGGTCGTGAACCGTGACCTCCATCGGCACTTCATGCCCACTGATGGTCAGCAGGTAGCGAGCGCGCTGGGCCGGACTCTTCAGCGTCTGATAGGCGTCGTTGAGCCGTGCAGACTGCTCGAGCGCCGACCGCTGCTCGCGCTCGGAAGCGTCGGCAAAGCGGTCAGGATGAACGCCGCGCGCCAACTCACGATAGCGCGTGGCCAACTGCTCGAGATCCAGGCGGAAGCTCGGTTGCAGCTCGAATAAAGCGAAATGACAAGGAATACCCACGACAAGCCTCAGATGTTGAAGCTTTCGCCGCAGCCACATTCACCGCGTACGTTGGGATTGTTGAACTTGAAGCCTTCGTTCAACCCTTCCTTGACGAAATCGAGCTCGGTGCCGTCCAGGTAAGCCAGGCTTTTCGGGTCGATGATCACTTTTTCGCCGTGACTCTCGAACACCTGATCCTCGGCAACCACCTCGTCGACAAACTCCAGCACGTAGGCAAGGCCGGAACAGCCTGTGGTGCGAACACCCAGACGAATCCCTTCACCTTTGCCGCGCCCGTCGAGGGAGCGTCGCACGTGTCGAGCAGCCGCTTCTGTCATGCTGATAGCCATCGTTGACTCCTTACTCGTCGCCCAATGCTTAGATCAAGCCTTTCTTCTGCTTGTAATCGCGAACAGCTGCCTTGATGGCATCTTCAGCGAGTACCGAGCAGTGGATTTTCACTGGCGGCAGGGCCAGTTCTTCGGCCAGCTGAGTGTTCTTGATGGTTTCCGCTTCGTCCAGGGTCTTGCCCTTCATCCACTCGGTGGCAAGGGAGCTGGAAGCGATTGCCGAACCGCAGCCGTAAGTCTTGAACTTGGCGTCTTCAATCACGCCCTGCTCGTTGACCTTGATCTGCAGACGCATCACGTCGCCGCACGCCGGCGCGCCGACCATGCCGGTGCCGACATCCGGATCTTCGGCATTCATCTTGCCGACGTTGCGCGGGTTTTCGTAGTGGTCGATGACCTTTTCGCTGTAAGCCATGATTCTCAATCCTCACTCATCAGGGCCGCTCTTCAGGCCCTGCAACTGCGCTGCGTAATCGCCGCGTCGCTACAGGATCTGTATCCGGCGGCTTCTATATTTAGTGTGCCGCCCACTCGATCTTCGAGATATCGACGCCGTCTTTGTACATGTCCCACAGCGGCGACAGAGCGCGCAGCTTGGTAACGGCCTCGCAGACTTTCTGCGCGGCGTAGTCGATTTCTTCTTCGGTGGTGAAACGGCCGAAGGTGAAGCGGATCGAGCTGTGTGCCAGTTCGTCGTTGCGGCCCAGAGCGCGCAGTACATACGAAGGCTCCAGCGACGCCGAGGTGCACGCCGAACCGGACGATACCGCCAGATCCTTGAGCGCCATGATCAGCGACTCGCCTTCAACGTAGTTGAAGCTCAGGTTCAGGTTGTGCGGAACGCGGGCGGTCAGGCTGCCGTTGACGTACAGCTCTTCAAGATGCTCGACCTGCTTGTAGAAGCGGTCGCTCAACGCTTTGATACGAACGTTTTCGGCAACCATGTCTTCCTTGGCCACACGGAACGCTTCGCCCATGCCGACGATCTGGTGGGTCGCCAGGGTGCCGGAGCGCATGCCGCGCTCGTGACCGCCGCCGTGCATGGTCGCTTCGATGCGCACACGCGGCTTGCGGCTGACGTACAGCGCGCCGATGCCTTTAGGGCCATAAGTCTTGTGGGCGGAGAACGACATCATGTCGACTTTCAGTTTCTGCAGGTCGATTTCGACCTTGCCAGTGGACTGAGCGGCGTCGACGTGGAACAGGATGCCTTTCGAACGCAGCATCTCGCCGATGGCGGCGATGTCGTTGATGGTGCCGATTTCGTTGTTCACGTGCATCACCGACACCAGAATGGTGTCGTCGCGCAGTTCGGCTTCGATCATCGCCGGGGTGATCAGACCGTCTTCAGTCGGCTCGAGGTACGTCACTTCGAAACCTTCACGCTCCAGCTGGCGCATGGTGTCGAGGACAGCCTTGTGCTCGATCTTGGAGGTGATCAGGTGCTTGCCCTTGGAGGCGTAGAAATGTGCCGCACCCTTGATTGCCAGGTTATCGGATTCGGTGGCACCGGAAGTCCAGACGATTTCGCGCGGGTCGGCGTTGACCAGATCAGCCACCTGACGACGGGCGTTTTCGACCGACTCTTCAGCTTTCCAGCCAAACACGTGGGAACGGGACGCCGGGTTACCGAAGTTTCCGTCGACCAGCAGGCACTCACTCATTTTTTGCGCAACACGCGGATCAACCGGGGTGGTCGCAGAGTAATCAAGGTAAATCGGCAATTTCATGGACTATCTCCTAAATCAGGGCTGGCGTGCCGCTAGCTCTTCGGCTGTCATTCGACGGCGGACGCTTCAATCTTGTCCAGGCGTGGCGCCTTGCTGTTGCAACGGCGCTGGTCCTGACGCTGGGCTACTTCTTGCACCTCACGGCGAGTCACAAGGTCAGCCAAGCTGATACCGCTCAGAAATTCGTGAATCTGCAGGCTCAGGTCGCACCACAGATGGTGGGTCAGGCAGGTGTCGCCGGAATGGCAATCGCCCTGGCCCTGGCATTTGGTCGCATCGACCGATTCGTTCACCGCATCGATCACCTGAGCGACCTGGATGCCCTGCATGTCGCGGGACAACTGATAGCCACCGCCTGGACCGCGAACACTGGAAACCAGGTTACTGCGGCGCAGCTTGGCGAACAGCTGTTCGAGATAGGACAGGGAGATGCCTTGGCGCTCGGAGATATCGGCCAGGGACACGGGCCCGTGCTGCGCGTGCAACGCCAGGTCAAGCATGGCAGTCACGGCGTATCGGCCTTTTGTAGTCAGTCGCATGGACAGTTACCACGGAGTTCGGAATGGGCGGGAGTATGCAATTCCCGAGCATTTAAGTCAACTATAAGACCTAGTGCTTTAGTCGGGTTTACCCGCAAAAGAGCGCGCGCATCATAGCAAAGGCTGGCGGCGTACAGCCAGCAGTACCGCGTGACGCTCATCGCGAGCAGACTCCCCCGACAGGGGAACGCTTTTGAAATGCAGAAGCAAGCCTGCTCGCGATGGCAGCGCTGCGGTTTAGCTGGCCTGACTCTGATCCTTGCCCTTCACGCAGGCGAAGTCTTCTTCACGCAACTCAGGCAAATCTTTCGCACAGTAATTGCTGCCCAGATCCTTCAGCGCGCCGCACATCCCTTCCAGCCGTCCGTCCACCGCTTGCAGGTGATCGAGCAACTGACCGATGGCACGTGCCACCGGGTCGGGCATGTCTTCGCTGACACCGTAGGCATCGAAACCGATCTTCTCGGCCATGGCCTTGCGCTTGGCGTCCTGCTCCTCGTCCGACTTGACGATGATTCGTCCCGGAATGCCGACCACAGTCGCGCCCGGCGGCACTTCTTTGGTCACCACCGCATTGGAACCGACCTTGGCGCCAGCACCGACCGTGAACGGCCCCAGCACCTTGGCCCCGGCGCCGACAACAACACCGTCACCCAGAGTCGGGTGGCGCTTGCCCTTGTTCCAACTGGTGCCACCGAGGGTCACGCCCTGATAAATGGTCACGTCGTCACCGATCTCGGCGGTTTCACCAATGACGATGCCCATACCATGGTCGATGAAGAAGCGACGCCCGACCTTGGCCCCCGGATGAATCTCGATGCCGGTCAACCAGCGACCGAAGTTCGACACCAGCCGCGCCAGCCATTTCAGCTCGTTGCGCCACAGCATGCCGGCCAACCGGTGAATCCAGATCGCATGCATGCCGGGGTAGCAGGTCAGGACTTCAAAAGCGTTACGCGCCGCCGGGTCTCGATGGAATACGCTCTGGATATCTTCACGCAAACGCTCAAACATCATTTAGTCCTTCCGCTTAAGAAGCTCACCACGGGCCGCCTTCTGGGTTTCCGTGAGGATGCCACGCAAAATATTCATTTCCGCCCGACTGACCGAGCTGCGTCCGTACAACCGGCGCAGGCGCGCCATCAAGTGCCGGGGCTTTTCCGGATCGAGGAATTCGATGGCGACCAGCGTCTGCTGCAGATGCTCATAAAAGCGCTCCAGCTCATCCATAGTCGCCAGCTCGGCACTTTTCACCGAAGCCACTTCTTCTTTCTCGATCTTGCTCGGCTGACCTTGTGCCGCCAGCCAGGCCATGCGCACTTCATAGCTCAACACCTGCACCGCTGCCCCGAGGTTCAGCGAACTGAACTCTGGATCGGAGGGGATGTGCACGTGAAAGTGACATCGCTGCAGCTCTTCATTGGTCAGGCCGGAATCTTCACGACCGAACACCAGGGCGATTTGCGCGCCCTGCCCGGCTTCCTCGACCACTTTGCTGCCGCATTCGCGTGGATCGAGCAGTGGCCAGGGAATGCGCCGGTCACGGGCGCTGGTGCCAAGCACCAGATTGCAGCCGACCAAGGCGTCTTCCAGGGTGGCGACGACTTGCGCGTTTTCAAGGATGTCACCGGCACCCGAAGCTCGAGCATCGGCTTCGTGATGCGGAAATACCCGCGGCTCGACCAGTACCAGCCGCGACAGACCCATGTTTTTCATGGCGCGCGCGGCCCCGCCGATGTTGCCGGGGTGGCTGGTGTTGACCAGGACGACACGAATGTTCTGCAGCAAGGGAGGCGCTCTCGGACACGGGAAAGGGGTGCAAATCTTACAGAACAGCCTACCGTTAAGCTATGAAAGCGAACAGCGTCCTTCACCTGAAGAAAAGTTCTGATAGAATGCGCGGCTTTCTTTAACAACCTTAGGTGACACATCCATGCAGCCCATGCTGAATATCGCGCTGCGCGCCGCCCGCAGCGCCAGTGAACTGATCTTCCGCTCCATCGAGCGCCTGGATACCATCAAGGTCGACGAAAAAGACGCCAAGGATTATGTATCCGAGGTCGATCGCGCCGCCGAACAAAAAATCATTGATGCCCTGCGCAAGGCTTACCCGAATCACTCGATCCAGGGTGAAGAGACTGGTCTGCACGCCGGTACCGGCATCGAAGGCGAAGAGTACCTGTGGATCATTGATCCGCTGGACGGCACCACCAACTTCCTGCGCGGCATTCCTCACTTCGCTGTCAGCATTGCCTGTAAATACCGTGGCCGCCTGGAACACGCTGTTGTTCTGGACCCGGTTCGCCAGGAAGAATTCACTGCCAGCCGTGGTCGCGGCGCTCAACTGAACGGTCGTCGTCTGCGCGTCAGCGGTCGTACCAGCCTCGACGGTGCACTGCTGGGCACTGGCTTCCCGTTCCGTGACGACCAGATGGACAACCTCGACAACTACCTGGGCATGTTCCGCGCCCTGGTTGGCCAGACTGCCGGCATCCGCCGCGCCGGTTCCGCCAGCCTGGACCTGGCCTACGTGGCCGCCGGTCGTTTCGATGCGTTCTGGGAATCGGGCCTGTCCGAGTGGGACATGGCTGCAGGCGCCCTGCTGATTCAGGAAGCCGGCGGCCTGGTGAGCGACTTCACCGGCGGTCACGACTTCCTTGAAAAAGGCCACATCGTTGCCGGCAACACCAAATGCTTCAAGGCCGTCCTGACGGCGATCCAGCCGCACCTGCCGGCTTCGCTGAAGCGCTAAGCTTCCCGCGAAACGCAAAAAGCACCCTTCGGGGTGCTTTTTTTATGCCTGGAATTCGACCTCTACCACACCACTCCTACAGGGGATTTGTTGCGCGGCCTAAATGGCGGGCACAAAAAAAGCACCCCGCAGGGTGCTTCTTTTTAAAACTGTCGGCCCTTACTGAGCCGGCTCATTCTGCGACAGAATCAACTTGCCTTCCTTGTCGACCGGAATCTGATTGCCCGGATCACGATCCATCCGCACTTTACCTTCCTTGCCATCGAGCGAGTAACGCACGTCGTAGCCGACGACCTTGTCACTGATGTCATTGACCGTGTTGCAGCGGGTTTGCGTGGTGGTGTAGGTGTCACGCTCCTGCATGCCTTCCTGCACCTTGTTACCCGCATAACCGCCACCGACCGCACCCGCTACCGTGGCAATCTTCTTGCCGGTGCCGCCGCCAATCTGATTGCCCAGCAAACCACCTGCCAGCGCACCCACAACGGTACCGGCAATCTGGTGCTGATCTTTTACCGGTGCCTGACGAGTCACTGTCACGTCCTTGCACACTTCACGTGGAGTCTTGATCTGTGTTTTGACCGGCTCAACGGCCAACACTTGCGCATACTCAGGGCCGCTTTTAACCAGGCTGTAGGTGGCAACAGCACCCCCGGCAGTCACACCGACAGCACCCAATACCGCACCAACCAGCAACGACTTGTTCACATGAACCTCCTGACCATCACATGCGGGACGCGCCCGCGCTTCTCCCAGCCTTGGAGCATAAAAAAAGGCGCGAGTTCAACTCGCGCCTTTTTTGGCTGACAGCTGGAAAAAAGCGATGGCCGTTATGGACGGTCGTCGACTTCCTTTTCGGTGTTGGCCGGTGGAATCAGGTCTTCAGTGGTCAGGTTCAGCCAGATCAGCACCACGTTCGCGATGTAGATCGAGGAGTAAGTACCCGCCAGCACACCGATGAACAGGGCGATGGAGAAGCCGAACAGGTTGTCGCCACCGAAGAACAGCAGCGCCGCGATCGCCAGCAACGTGGAGATCGACGTCGCCATGGTGCGCAACAGGGTCTGGGTGGTCGAGATGTTGATGTTCTCGATCAGCGAAGCCTTGCGCAACACGCGGAAGTTCTCACGAACCCGGTCGAACACGACGATGGTGTCGTTCAGCGAGTAACCGATGATCGCCAGCACTGCCGCCAGCACCGTCAGGTCGAAGGTGATCTGGAAGAACGACAGGATACCCACGGTCACGATCACGTCGTGGATCAGCGAAACGATGGCGCCGACCGCGAACTTCCACTGAAAGCGGAAAGCCAGGTAGATCAGGATGCCGCCGAGCGCCAGCAGCATGCCGAGGCCGCCCTGGTCGCGCAGCTCTTCACCGACCTGCGGACCGACGAACTCGACGCGCTTGACCGTTGCCGGGTTGTCGCCGCCGACTTTCTGCAGCGCGTCCGCGACTTGATGGCCCAGCTGCGGGTCTTCACCCGGCATGCGCACCAGCAGGTCGGTGGTTGCACCGAAGTTCTGCACCACGGCTTCGTGGTAACCGGAAGCCACCAGTTGCTCGCGCACCTTGGTGACATCCGCCGGACGCTCGTAGGTCAGCTCGATGAGCGTACCGCCGGTGAAGTCCAGGCCCCAGTTCATGCCCTTGTGGAAGACGCTGAAAATAGCCAGCAACGTGAGAAACACTGTGACGCCGAACGCGAAGTTGCGAACGCCCATGAAGTTGATTGTACGTAACATGGCAGCCCCTTAAATCCACAACTTCTTGAAGTCACGACCGCCGAAGATCAGGTTGACCATCGCGCGGGTCACCATGATGGCCGTGAACATCGAGGTAAAGATCCCGAGGGACATGGTCACTGCGAAACCCTTCACCGGGCCGGTGCCCATGGCGAAGAGGATGCCGCCGACCAGCAGAGTGGTCAGGTTGGCGTCGAGAATCGCGGTGAATGCCCGGCCGAAGCCTTCGTTGATTGCACGCTGCACGGTCATGCCGGCGGCGATCTCTTCACGGATCCGCGAGAAGATCAGCACGTTGGCGTCGACCGCCATACCCATGGTCAAGACGATACCGGCGATACCCGGCAGGGTCAGCGTTGCCCCCAGCAGCGACATCAGCGCCAGCAGCAGGACCATGTTCACCGCCAGTGCCACGGTGGCGATCACACCGAAGAAGCGGTAGATGGCGATGATGAACAGCGAGACGAACAGCATGCCCCACAGCGATGCATCAATACCCTTGGTGATGTTGTCAGCACCCAGGCTCGGACCGATTGTGCGCTCTTCAGCGAAGTACATCGGCGCGGCCAGACCACCGGCACGCAGCAGCAGTGCCAGTTCGGACGATTCGCCCTGGCCGTTCAGGCCAGTGATACGGAACTGCGCACCCAGCGGCGACTGAATGGTCGCCAGGCTGATGATCTTCTTCTCTTCCTTGAAGGTCTGTACCGGCACGTCTTTCTCGACGCCGCCCACAACCTGCTTGGTGTAAGTGGTGACCGGACGCTGTTCGATGAAGATCACCGCCATGCTGCGACCGACGTTGGAGCGGGTCGCGCGGCTCATCAGCTCGCCACCGTGACCATCCAGACGGATGTTCACTTCCGGAGTGCCGTGCTCGCCGAAACCGGCCTTGGCGTCAGTCACCTGGTCACCGGTGATGATCAGGCCACGCTCGATCTGTGCCGGTGGACGATTGCCTTCACGGAACTCGAAGGTTTCGGAAGTGGCTTTCGAAGCACCTGGCTCAGCCGCCAGACGGAACTCGAGGTTGGCCGTCTTGCCGAGGATACGCTTGGCTTCGGCAGTGTCCTGCACGCCCGGCAGCTCAACCACAATGCGGTTGGCGCCCTGACGCTGGACGATCGGTTCGGCAACACCCAGTTCGTTGACGCGGTTACGTACCGTGGTCAGGTTCTGCTTGATGGAGTATTCACGGATTTCCGCCAGCTTGGCCGGGGTCATCGCCAGACGCAGCACCGGTTGACCGTTGAGGTCGGCCGGAACAATGTCGAAATCGTTGAAGTTCTTGCGGATCAGTGCACGGGCCTGTTCGCGGGAGTCTTCATCGCTGAAGCCCAGCTGAATGGCACCGCCCAGTTGCGGCAGGCTGCGATAGCGCAACTTCTCTTTGCGCAGCAGGCTCTTGACGTCGCCTTCGTAGACTTTCAGGCGTGCGTCGAGGGCTTTGTCCATGTCCACTTCCAGCAGGAAGTGCACACCACCGGACAAGTCCAGACCCAGCTTCATCGGGTGCGCGCCCAGATTGCGCAGCCATTGCGGGGTGGTTTGTGCCAGGTTCAGCGCGACGACGTAGTCATCACCCAATGCCTTGCGCACAACGTCTTTGGCCGGCAGCTGATCTTCAGCCTTGGTCAGACGGATCAGACCGCCCTTGCCGCCCGCCGCCAGTGTGGCAGCCTTGACGTTGATCCCGGACTCTTTGAGCGCGGTGCTTACGCGATCCAGATCGGCCTGATTGACCTGCAGGGCCGTGCTGGCACCGCTGATCTGAATGGCCGGATCATCGGGGTAAAGATTGGGAGCGGAATAAATCAGACCGATCGCCAGCAACGCCAGGATCAGAATGTATTTCCACAGAGGATATTTGTTCAGCATCACGCCGCCCGTTATGAACGCGGGGCGCCTTGCGCGCCCCGTCGATTGAGTAGAAGTTGTTACCTTTAGATCGCTTTCAGCGTGCCTTTTGGCAGCGTGGCAGCGATGGCGCCCTTCTGGAACTTCATTTCCACGGTGTCGGAAACTTCCAGAACCACGAAGTCATCGGCCACTTTGGTGATCTTGCCGGCGATGCCGCCAGTGGTCACAACTTCGTCGCCTTTCTGCAGGCTGCTCAGCAGGTTCTTCTGCTCTTTGGCGCGCTTGGCCTGTGGACGCCAGATCATCAGGTAGAAGATGACCAGGAAGCCGACCAGGAAAATCCACTCGAAGCCGCCACCCATTGGGGCTGCAGCAGCCGGTGCAGCTGCGTCAGCCATGGCGTTAGAGATAAAAAAGCTCATTTAGCACTCCAGTTGCAAATGTTGAATCTTGGGGTCAGAAAACTCAGTCCAAAGGCGGAACGGGGAGCCCGCGTTTGGCGTAGAAGGCATCGACAAAGGCGGCCAATGTACCCTGTTGAATAGCCTCGCGCAAACCAGCCATCAGCACCTGATAATGGCGCAAGTTATGGATGGTATTGAGCATGCTGCCGAGCATTTCGCCGCACTTGTCCAGGTGATGCAGATAAGCGCGGGAGAAGTTCTGGCAGGTATAGCAATCGCAGGTCGGATCCAGCGGCGAATCATCATGGCGATGGAACGCGTTACGGATCTTCAGCACGCCTGTATCAATGAACAGATGCCCATTGCGGGCATTACGGGTTGGCATCACGCAATCGAACATGTCCACACCGCGGCGCACACCCTCAACCAGATCTTCCGGTTTGCCAACGCCCATAAGGTAACGAGGTTTGTCAGCCGGCATCATGCCCGGCAGATAATCCAGCACCTTGATCATCTCGTGCTTCGGCTCGCCCACCGACAGACCGCCGATGGCCAGGCCATCGAAGCCGATCTTGTCGAGGCCTTCCAGCGAGCGCATGCGCAGATCCTGGTGCATGCCGCCCTGAACGATACCGAACAGCGCCGCGGTGTTGTCGCCATGCGCGTTTTTCGAGCGCTGAGCCCAACGCAGCGACAGTTCCATGGATACACGGGCGACGTCTTCGTCAGCCGGGTACGGCGTGCATTCGTCGAAGATCATCACGATGTCGGAACCGAGATCGCGCTGCACCTGCATCGACTCTTCCGGGCCCATGAACACTTTCGAGCCATCGACCGGCGAGGCGAAGGTCACGCCTTCCTCCTTGATCTTGCGCATCGCGCCCAGGCTGAACACCTGGAAGCCGCCGGAGTCGGTGAGAATCGGGCCTTTCCACTGCATGAAGTCGTGCAGGTCGCCGTGCTCTTTGATCACCTCGGTGCCCGGGCGCAGCCACAGGTGGAAGGTGTTGCCCAGAATGATTTCCGCGCCGGTGGCCACGATGTCACGCGGCAACATGCCCTTGACCGTGCCATACGTGCCCACCGGCATGAAGGCCGGGGTCTCGACGGTGCCACGGGGGAAGGTCAGACGACCACGACGGGCCTTGCCATCGGTGGCAAGCAGCTCGAACGACATACGACAGGTGCGACTCATACTGTTTCCTCAGGGCCGCGCGGCGCGGGATTACGGGTGATGAACATCGCATCACCGTAGCTGAAAAAGCGGTACCCGTTGTCGACGGCGGCCTTATAGGCGGCCATGGTTTCGGGATAACCGGCGAACGCCGAAACCAGCATCAACAGCGTGGATTCGGGCAAATGGAAATTGGTGACCAGCGCATCGACCACATGGAACGGCCGGCCCGGGTAGATAAAGATATCGGTGTCGCCACTAAACGGCTTGAGCACACCATCGCGCGCGGCACTTTCCAGCGAACGCACGCTGGTAGTGCCCACGGCAATCACCCGACCACCGCGTGCACGGCAGGCGGCTACGGCATCGACCACATCCTGGCCGACTTCCAGCCACTCGCTGTGCATGTGGTGATCTTCGATTTTGTCGACGCGCACCGGCTGGAACGTACCCGCGCCGACGTGCAGCGTGACGAACGCGGTCTCGACGCCCTTGGCGGCAATCGCCTCCATCAGCGGCTGATCGAAATGCAGCCCCGCCGTCGGCGCCGCCACCGCACCGAGACGCTGGGCGTACACGGTCTGATAGCGCTCGCGATCGGAGCCTTCGTCCGGGCGGTCTATATAGGGAGGCAACGGCATGTGCCCGACACGGTCGAGCAGCGGCAAGACTTCTTCATCGAAGCCCAGCTCGAACAACGCGTCGTGACGCGCAAGCATCTCGGCTTCGCCACCGCCGTCGATAAGGATCTTCGAACCCGGCTTCGGCGACTTGCTGGAGCGCACATGGGCCAGCACGCGATGCGAATCGAGCACCCGCTCGATGAGGATTTCCAGCTTGCCGCCGGACGCTTTCTGCCCGAACAGCCGCGCCGGAATCACCCGGGTATTGTTGAACACCATCAAATCGCCCGAGCGCAAATGCTCAAGCAAATCAGTGAATTGACGGTGTGCGAGGGCGCCGCTGACACCATCAAGGGTCAACAGGCGACTACCGCGACGCTCGGCCAAAGGGTGGCGGGCGATCAGCGAATCAGGAAGCTCGAAGGTAAAGTCAGCAACGCGCATGATGGGGTTCGTCTAGCAGGGCCGGAAAGTCTAGCGGAAATATCGAAAATTGACCATGAAACGTGATTGACCAACGGTAATCACCTCTCTATACTTCGCCGCCATTGAGCCCTGATGGCGGAATTGGTAGACGCGGCGGATTCAAAATCCGTTTTCGAAAGGAGTGGGAGTTCGAGTCTCCCTCGGGGCACCAAAATCAAGAAAGGTCTTGCTTAGCAAGGCCTTTTTTTTCGTCTGTCGGAAAGTGCCCGCTGTTCATTCGACGGCCACCCGCTCAAGCGAGAATTCCAATGCTCCAAACACAAGCTCAAAGTCTGCTGGCGATCTCTTCCCACATGTAGTCGTAGTTGTATTTCAGCCAACGAACCTGCAACTTGTCGAACTGCCTGCGTGACCATCTACGCTGCCGCGCCGCGCACCTTTCCTCTATTTCGATCCTGAGCCAATCAGGGTCAAAACCCGTCCAGACAGTGGGCAAAGCCGCCGCAATGTTTGTAAAGCACACTGGCGCGACATCTGAATAAAAAATCTCGTAGAGCACCGCTGGATCGACGCCTTTGAGCTGACGTGCGATGTAATCGTAATCAGTGGGAAAATGGTTGAACGGTTCGGACAGTGCGGCTCTGACATTTGTCAGTTGTGGTTCAGTCAGAAAATGTCCCAACGCGAAATCTCCTCCAGCACTTCATCTAGCGAGTCCGCCAGCAGTCCTCCCACAGCCCCGCCCGACGACTGATCGCACCAAGGCCACTGCAATTGCGCAGAGACGAGCGCCAGGACCGCCTGCACCGGCCAGGATGCCTCCAGAGCCCTCTCTCTCCCACGATGATGCCTTGCCGAGCCGCCCCCTTTAGGTTTGTTATCAAATCGCCAGGGCAGCGACCACGAGAACGCCAAGCTTTCCCATGATCACCATTTTCTTTGTGCCTTTCGTGAACTTGGCATCATCCCGACCGACAGCTTCCAGAATCGCTTACATGCCGATAAGGTCGAGGTGCCAGTGATCGACTTCGTTGACGAGGGGTCGCACTGCTGAGGATGTGGGATAAGCCCCAGGCGGGTTACAAAGCGATCGGCTAACGTATGGCTGACCCCATGGTCACCATGGACCTCAGAATGCTTTTTTCGAGGGCAAAACAAAACCCCAACTGCTTTCGCAATTGGGGTTTCGGAATTTAATCTTGACGATGACCTACTCTCACATGGGGAAACCCCACACTACCATCGGCGATGCATCGTTTCACTTCTGAGTTCGGGATGGGATCAGGTGGTTCCAACGCTCTATGGTCG
>NZ_JARKMT010000010.1:0-219895 GCF_037626295.1 Pseudomonas sp. LF-5 | reverse complement strand
AACCAGGCAAGCCGCATCCCGTTTGAAATCTGTCGAAAAATATCGTCTAGTCAAATGCCACCTCTTCGCTGGGCGTAGATTACCGCCCTTTAAGGGTGTCCAGAATCATTAAGCCAGATCACATTAAGCCAGATCAGACCGAGTTGGATGTTGGAGGTACGCCGACTTGAAAGTCCTGAGTCGAACTCAGGTCTTGAAACCCATGAAGATCTGCTCCCTTTCCCCCTCGCCCCCTTGGGGGAGAGGGCTGGGGTGAGGGGGTAGCTCTTGATCTTGATTTTGCTCTAAATCCCAACCTGCCGATTGGCATACATCCGACACTCCGCCAGCAACGCCAGCAAATTCGGATCCCTCTCCTTGGCCTTCAAAAACACCACGCCAATGTGCTGCTGCAACCGGTACTTCTCTTGCAGCGGAATCAGCTTGACCCGATTCTCATACACCGCCGCAATCCGCCCCGGCAGCAATGCATAACCCACCCCCGAACTGACCATGCTCAACAGCGTGAAGATGTCATTCACCTGCATCGCCACCTTCGGTTCGAACCCCGCCTGTTTGAACACCCGGTTGCCGTCCTGATGGGTGGCGAAGCCCTGGGTCAAGGTGATAAATGTTTCATCGCGGACCTCGGCCAGATCGACTTCACTGCGTTGTGCGAACTTCGAATCTGCTGGCGTGGCGAGGAATATATCGTCGGAGAACAGCGGGATCTGCTCGCAGTCCGGGTCGTTGATGCTGTCGTCCAGCGACACCAGGATCGCGTCGACTTCCATGTTTTTCAGCTTGTAGAGCAGGTCGATGTTCGAGCCGAGAATCAGGTCGATGTTGAGTTCGCTGCGGCGGATCTTCAGGCCCATGATCAGTTGCGGTACGGTCTTCACCGTCAGTGAATACAGCGAACCGAGCTTGAAGCGTTCAGCGGAGAACCCGGCGGCTTCGCGGGTCAGGCGTACGCTTTCGACCACGTCATTGATCAACTTCTGCGCGCGCTCTTCGAGCACGTAGGCGCTTTCCAGTGGCGTCAGGTTGCGGCCTTCGTGCTTGAACAGCGGACAACGCAGGGCGCTTTCCAGCGAATGGATCGCCCGGTGCACGCTGACATTGCTGGTCTGCAACTCGGCAGCGGCGCGGGCTAGGTTGCCGGTGCGCATGAAGGCGAGGAACACCTCGAGTTTTTTCAGGGTCAATTCTTCGTCGATCAGCATGGCGCGGACTCTTTTTGGTATCGACCGATTGTGCCCAATTACCGTGGCGTGCGCAGGTCCGCGTTGAACAGAAACATTGCGCTTTTACGCTCAAGGTCCGAGCCTTGCGCGCTGCGGTAACGAATCTTGAGGTGAGTGACACATGTATCACGGGGAAAGACTCAACGCCTGGACGCATCTGGTCGGGGCAGTGGCAGCGTTTATCGGCGGCGTGTGGATGCTGGTGATTGCCAGTCTCGACGGCAGTCCGTGGAAAATTGTCAGCGTGGCGATCTACGCCTTTACCTTGCTGGTGCTCTACAGCGCTTCGACCGTGTACCACAGCGTGCGCGGGCGCAAGAAAGCGATCATGAAGAAGGTCGACCACTTTTCGATCTACCTGCTGATCGCCGGCAGCTACACACCGTTCTGCCTGGTGACGCTGCGCGGGCCGTGGGGCTGGACGTTGTTCGGGATTGTCTGGGGGCTGGCGCTGATCGGTATTCTGCAGGAGATCAAGCCGCGTTCGGAGGCGCGGATCCTGTCGATCGTGATTTACGCGGTGATGGGCTGGATCGTGCTGGTGGCGGTCAAACCGTTGATTGCGGCGCTGGGCACCACCGGTTTCGCCTGGCTGGCCACTGGCGGGGTTTTGTACACTGTGGGGATCATCTTTTTTGCCCTCGATCACCGGTTGCGACATGCGCACGGGATCTGGCATTTGTTCGTGATTGCCGGGAGCTTGCTGCACTTTGTGGCGATTCTGTTTTATGTCCTCTAGACCGAGTTGCTGCCAATCGCTGGCAAGCCAGCTCCCACAGGGCTCAGAGTTGTTCACAAATTGTGTGATTAACACAGCACCTGTGGGAGCTGGCTTGCCAGCGATGGCGCTTTAGAAGTCCCCCCACAGTTGCTGAGCCACCGCCAACGCTACCACCGGCGCGGTTTCGGTACGCAACACCCGCGGGCCGAGGCGGGCGGCATGGAAACCATTACCCTTGGCCTGCTCGACTTCAGCATCCGTCAAACCGCCTTCAGGCCCGATCAGAAACGCCAGCGTCGTCGGTTTCGCATGGCTCACCAGCGGCTCCGCCACCGGGTGCAGCACCAGCTTCAATTCGGCCTGGGTCTGCTTCAGCCAGTCGGCCAGCAGCAGCGGCGGATGAATCACCGGCACTCGCGAACGCCCGCACTGTTCACAGGCACTGATCGCCACCTGACGCCAGTGCAGCAGGCGTTTGTCGGCGCGTTCGTCCTTGAGCCGGACTTCGCAGCGGTCGCTGAAGATCGGGGTGATTTCGCTCACGCCCAGCTCGGTGGCTTTCTGAATCGCCCAGTCCATCCGTTCGCCACGGGACAGGCCCTGGCCGAGGTGGATGTGCAGCGGCGATTCGACCTGGCCGGCGAATTGCTCGTCGATCTGCACGGTCACGCGCTTCTTGCCGACTTCCAGCAGTGTTCCGCGAAACTCATGGCCGGAGCCGTCGAACAACTGCACCGCATCGCCCTCGGCCATGCGCAGCACGCGGCTGATGTAATGCGCCTGGGCTTCCGGCAGTTCGTGTTCGCCGGTGCTCAGGGGGGCGTCGATAAAGAAGCGGGACAGTCTCATTTCGGGTCTCTAAAAAAATGGGCGCGTACTTGCTGTAATGCAGAGCTTTCGTGGCGAGGGGATTTATCCCCGTTGGGTGGCGAAGCCGCCCCAAAATCTGCAATCGCGGTGAGTCAGAAGTATTGCATGGGCTGATTTTACGGCTGCCGCGCAGCCGAACGGGGATAAATCCCCTCGCCACAGGGTTGGTCTGAATCCTCAGGAATCAGCCCGGATCGCGGAAGCCGGGGTGGAAGTCTTTCGGCACGGCCACGCTGACGCTGTCACGCGTAGCAATGTCGATGCCTTCGCTGGCGACGTCGGCGAGGAAGTCGATCTGCTCCGGGGTGATCACGTACGGCGGCAGGAAATACACCACGCTGCCCAGCGGACGCAGTAACGCGCCACGCTCCAGCGCATGCTGGAACACCTTCAGGCCACGGCGTTCCTGCCAAGGGTAGGCCTCTTTGGTGGCCTTATCCTTGACCATCTCGATCGCCAGGACCATGCCGGTCTGGCGCACTTCGCTGACATTCGGGTGATCGACCAGATGCGCAGTGGCCGAGGCCATGCGCTGGGCCAACGCCTGGTTGTTTTCGATGACGTTGTCCTGCTCGAAGATATCCAGCGTCGCCAGCGCCGCCGCACAGGCCAGCGGGTTGCCGGTGTAGCTGTGCGAGTGGAGGAAGGCGCGCAGGGTCGGGTAGTCGTCGTAGAACGCGCTGTAGACCTCGTCGGTGGTCAGGCACGCCGCCAGCGGCAGGTAACCGCCGGTCAGGGCTTTCGACAGGCAGAGGAAGTCCGGACGGATGCCGGCCTGTTCACAGGCAAACATGGTTCCGGTGCGGCCGAAGCCGACGGCGATTTCGTCGTGAATCAGGTGTACGCCATAGCGGTCGCAGGCTTCGCGCAGCAGCTTGAGGTACACCGGGTGATACATGCGCATGCCGCCGGCGCCCTGAATCAGCGGCTCGACAATCACTGCCGCGACGCTGTCATGATGCTCTGCCAGGGTCTGTTCCATGGCGGCGAACATGTTGCGCGAGTGCTCTTCCCAGCTCATGCCTTCGGGACGCCCGTAGCAATCCGGGCTCGGCACCTTGATGGTGTCCATCAGCAGCGCTTTGTAGGTTTCGGTGAACAGCGGCACGTCGCCGACCGCCATCGCTGCCATGGTTTCGCCGTGGTAGCTGTTGGTCAGGGTGACGAAGCGCTTTTTGTTTGGCTGGCCGCGGTTGAGCCAGTAGTGAAAGCTCATTTTCAGCGCGACTTCGATACAGGACGAACCGTTATCGGCGTAGAACACCCGGTTCAGGCCTTCCGGGGTCATCTTCACCAGACGCTCGGACAGCTCGATCACTGGCTGATGGCTGAAGCCGGCAAGGATCACGTGTTCCAACTGATCGACCTGATCCTTGATGCGCTGATTGATGCGCGGGTTGGCGTGGCCGAACACGTTGACCCACCACGAGCTGACGGCGTCGAGGTAGCGCTTGCCTTCGAAGTCTTCGAGCCAGACGCCTTCACCGCGCTTGATCGGGATCAGCGGCAGCTGTTCGTGGTCTTTCATCTGGGTGCAGGGATGCCACAAAACCGCGAGGTCGCGTTGCATCCACTGGTTATTCAGGCCCATTTACAGTCTCCTCGAGGCGGCTCGCGTCAGGCGCGGGCAAACAATCGCGCAAGCCTATGCAATGCGTCGCGTGGGGACAACCCATTGTGTCGATTGAGCTACTTTGTATGAGCCGATAGACGTCGCTGGCGGCGTTTTGATGGCTAACGTATTCTTCGCGGTTCTTTGGGTCGTCTGACCCGCAAAACTGCTTTTTCCTACGTGTATTTCCGGAGTTCGCTGAATGTCTGTCGGTTGGCTGCGCGCCTGTGCGCTGGTGATGTTGGGGCTGTTCAGCGTTACGGCGCTGGCCAAGGATAAAACCGCGATCGTGATTGGCGGCGGCCTGTCGGGTCTGACTGCCGCTTATGAACTGCAAAACAAAGGCTGGCAGGTCACGCTGCTGGAAGCCAAACCGAGCCTGGGCGGTCGCTCCGGTATGGCCACCAGCGAGTGGATCGGCAACGACAAGACCCAGCCGGTGCTGAACAAGTACGTCTCGACCTTCAAGCTGAGCACCACGCCGGCCCCTGAGTTCGTGCGTACCCCGGGTTATCTGATCGACGGCGAGTATTTCTCCGCTGCCGATCTGGCGACCAAGCAGCCGGCCACCGCCGAGGCCTTGAAGCGCTATCAGAAAACCCTCGACGATCTGGCGCGCTCGATCGACGATCCGCAGAACCCGGCCGCGACCAGCACCCTGCATGCGCTGGACCAGATCAACGTGTCGAGCTGGCTCGACAAGCAGAACCTGCCGGCCACGGCGCGTCAGTTGATCAACCAGGACATCCGCACTCACTACGACGAGCCGTCGCGTCTGTCGCTGCTGTACTTCGCCCAGCAAAATCGCGTGTATCGCGGCGTCTCCGACCGCGACCTGCGCGCCTCGCGTCTGGTCGGCGGCAGTCAGGTGCTGGCCCAGGCCTTCGTCAAGCAGATCAAGACCATCAAGACCAACTCGCCGGTGTCCGCGATCACTCAGGACAAGGACGGCGTGACCGTCAAGGTCGGCAGTGTTGGCTATCAGGCAGACTACGTGGTGTTGGCCGTGCCACTGCGCGCGCTGAACAAGATTGCCCTGACCCCGGCGCTGGACGCCCAGCACCTGGCGGCGATCAAGGGCACCAACTACGGCTGGCGCGACCAGATCATGTTGAAGTTCAAGACGCCGGTGTGGGAAAGCAAGGCGCGTATGTCCGGCGAGATCTACAGCAACGCCGGCCTCGGCATGCTCTGGATCGAGCCAGCCCTGAAGGGCGGCGCCAACGTGGTGATCAACCTGTCCGGCGACAACGCCCGCGTGATGCAGGCGTTCGGCGACAAGCAGATGGTCGATCAGGTGCTGATCCGTCTGCACGCGTTTTATCCACAGGCCCGTGGCTCGTTCACCGGTTATGAAATCCGTCGCTACAGCACCGACCCGTCGATGGGCGGCGCTTACCTGGCCTTCGGTCCAGGCCAGATCAGCAAGTTCTGGCGTCTGTGGGAACGTCCGCTGCAACGCGTAGCGTTTGCCGGCGAACATACCGACACCTTGTACCCGGGCACCCTGGAAGGCGCACTGCGCACTGGTCAGCGTGCGGCCAGTCAGGTTGAAGATCTGGCGGCTGGCAAGTCGTTTGAGCCGGTCAAAGTCGGCCCGGCGGCTGCAACCGCAGCAGCGGCAGGCGCGGCAGGTGCCGTGGCAGCGAAGAAGGGCAACTTCTTCAGCAACCTGTTCGGCGGTTCGGATGACGAGAAGAAGCCAGAACCGGTGAAGGCTCCAGAGCCAGCTCCGGCGCCTGTGGCACCAGCGCCTGCGCCGACTCCGGCACCTGCGCCAGCACCGGTGGAAGCACCGAAGCCAGCCGCTCCGGTGAAAGCCGAGCCGGCGAAGAAAGCGGCGGCCAAGCCTGCGGCGAAGAAGCCTGCGGCGAAGACCGAAGCGAAAAAAGCCCCGGCAAAACCGGCGGCGAAAAAGGCTGAGCCGGCGAAGAAGCCAGCAGCCAAGCCTGCGGCGGCTCCAGCGGCAAGCACTGATACCAAGGCGCAGTAAGCGTTGCGGTGAATGAAAAAGCGCGGCGCTTATGCCGCGCTTTTTTTTGCCTGTGAGGGCCTCATCGCGGGCAAGCCCGCTCCCACAGGTTTTTGCGGTGAATGCAGAATTTGTGAACGCCGCCGACCATTGTGGGAGCGAGCTTGCTCGCGAAGAGGCCGGTTCAGGCAGCACTAACTTTGGATCTGTACCCAGTATCCTGCCCCACACTTTCCCCCTTTAATCTTTCCTTAACCACCATGCTCAAGACTCTTGATCGTATTTCTCGATATTTCAAAGCAAAATTTTCCGCTTTAATTCGATAGATAACTCGCTAGTCTTGGTTCGCAGTTCTCACAGGATTTGGGCAATGCAGCTACGTAACTCTTCTTCGCGCTATGGTTGGGTCAGCATCTTCATGCACTGGGGCGTGGCGCTGGTGGTCTTCGGACTGTTCGCGCTGGGTCTGTGGATGGTCGGGCTGGATTACTACAGCAGTTGGCGCAAAGAGGCGCCGGATCTGCACAAGAGCATCGGACTGGTGCTGCTGGGTGTGATGGTGTTGCGGGTGCTGTGGCGCTTTATCAGCCCACCGCCGCCGACGCTGCAAAGCTACAGTCGCATGACCCGTATCGGTGCAAAGTTCGGCCACGGGTTTCTCTATCTGGCGCTGTTCGCTGTGATGCTTGCCGGTTACCTGATTTCCACCGCAGACGGTGTCGGGATCCCGGTGTTTGGCCTGTTTGAAGTTCCTGCACTGGTTTCCGGGCTACCGGATCAGGCAGATACCGCTGGGGTGATTCATCTCTGGCTGGCGTGGACGCTGGTAATTTTTTCCGGCCTCCATGCGTTGGCAGCATTGAAGCACCACTTTATTGATCGTGATGCGACCCTGACGCGAATGCTCGGTCGCAAAGCCTGAAATTCAACCTCGACTCAAAGGAAAAGAAAGCATGTTGAAAAAGACTCTGGCCGCTCTGGCAATCGGTTCTGCACTGCTCTCGGCTGGTCAGGCCATGGCTGCGGACTACAAAATCGACAAGGAAGGCCAGCACGCCTTCGTTGACTGGAAAATCAGCCACCTGGGTTACAGCTTCATCCACGGTACTTTCAAAGACTTCGACGGCACGTTCTCGTGGGATTCGGCCAAGCCTGAAGCCAGCAAAATCTCCGTCGACGTGAAAACCGCCAGCCTGTGGTCGAACCACGCCGAGCGTGACAAGCACATCGCCAGCAAAGACTTCCTGGACGTGGGCAAATTCGCTGACGCCAAGTTCGTCTCCACCGCCGTTAAATCGACCGGCGACAAGACTGCTGACGTGACCGGTGACCTGACTCTGCACGGCGTGACCAAGCCTGTGACCTTCAAGGCCACGTTCAACGGCGAAGGCAAGGATCCATGGGGCGGCGAGCGTGCAGGCTTCAATGCCAAGACCACCCTCAACCTGAACGATTTCGGGATCAAGGGCCCAGGTCCTACCTCGCAAACCGCAGATCTGGACATCTCGCTGGAAGGCGTGAAAGTTAAGTAACTTTCGTCCGCCACACAAAAACGCCCCCGGTTGAAAGGCCGGGGGCGTTTTTTATGGCCTGCCACAACACAAATCCCTGCGGGGCGGGCAGCGGCCCCAAACCCTTCAACTGAGGGGATCAGACATACCGCGTTGAATGGTTTTGCGACTGCTTCGCAGCCGATCGGGGATAAATCCCCTCGCCACAGGTTCAATTCCACAGTGAAGTTTGCCGGTTGCATAAAAAATGCCCCGGCTCTTGCGAGTCGGGGCATTTTTCATTGCAGCGTGAAATCAGCGATTGCGGGTCAGCAGGGCTGGTTTCTCGCCACGTGGGCGGCTTGGCAGTTGATCGAGCTGCTCAGGCGTCGGGAAGCGGTCGGCTTTCGATTCCTTGTGCATGATCTTCGGACCGTTGCTGCGAGGGTTCTGCACGGCGGGTTCGGTACGTGGCTGATCGTCACGGGCTGGACGACGGTTGCGCGACGAGGACTCGTCACGACGACCCGACTGACCATCACGTGGTGCGCCATTGCGCGGGCCGTTGCGTTTGGCCGGCGGGGTGCCGGTGCTCGAACCGTTGCTGTTGCGCGGACCGTTCTGGCGACCCTGCGGCTGACCGCCACGAGGGGCGCCAGCGCCAGCACCTTGTGCCGGAGCGCCTGGCCGGCGACCACGGCCACCGGCCGGGGCGGCTTTGGGCACGTAATCAACGCGGTTACCGAAGTTATCAATATCGTCGTCGAGGAACTCGTCCGGTGCACGATCAGCGGCGGCGCGTGGCGGCTGCGACGGTTGACGCTGTTCGCGGGCCGGAGTGCCTTCACGTGGCTTCTGCTGACGGGCAGGGCGCTCGCCGCGTTCACCGGCGGGTTTTTCCTTACCCTTGTCCTTGCCTTTGTCCTTGCGACCGCCGCCACCGCCGCCGCCATTCGGACCGTCGCCACGCGGGCCACGGGAATTGCGCGGGTTGCGCATGTCCGGACGCTCGCGCACTTCAGGCTTCTCGGCCTCGATGGTGCTGGCATCGAAGCCCATCAGGTCGCCATCGGCGATTTTCTGCTTGGTCATGCGTTCGATGCTTTTCAGCAGTTTTTCTTCGTCCGGGGCCACCAGCGAGATCGCCTCGCCCGAACGACCGGCGCGGCCAGTACGGCCGATACGGTGCACGTAGTCTTCATCGACGTTCGGCAGTTCGAAGTTGACCACGTGTGGCAACTGGTCGATGTCCAGGCCGCGGGCAGCGATGTCAGTGGCGACCAGAATGCGCACTTCGCCGGCCTTGAAGTCGGCCAGGGCTTTGGTGCGGGCATTCTGGCTCTTGTTGCCGTGGATCGCGACGGCTGGCAGGCCGTGCTTGTCCAGGTACTCGGCCAGACGGTTGGCGCCGTGCTTGGTGCGGGTGAACACCAGCACCTGTTCCCAGGCGCCGGCAGTGATCAGGTGCGCGAGCAGCGCACGCTTGTGGCTGGCCGGCAGACGGAAGACCCGTTGTTCGATGCGCTCGACCGTGGTGTTCGGCGGCGTCACTTCGATGCGTTCCGGGTTGTGCAGCAGCTTGCCGGCAAGATCGGTAATGTCTTTGGAGAAAGTCGCCGAGAACAGCAGGTTCTGACGCTTGGCCGGCAGACGTGCGAGGACCTTCTTCACGTCGTGCACGAAACCCATGTCGAGCATGCGGTCGGCTTCGTCGAGGACGAGGATTTCGACGTGGGACAGATCGACGCTGCCCTGGCCGGCGAGGTCGAGCAGGCGACCCGGGCAGGCGACGAGCACGTCGACACCACGGGACATGGCCTGAACCTGCGGGTTCATGCCGACGCCGCCGAAGATGCAGGCGCTGACGAATTTCAGGTCACGGGCGTAGATCTTGAAGCTCTCGTGAACCTGGGCCGCGAGTTCGCGGGTCGGCGTCAGGACCAGAACGCGTGGCTGGCGCGGGCCATGACGCTGGGATTTGTCCGGGTGACCGTTAGGGAACAACCGCTCCAGGATCGGAAGGGCGAAACCGCCGGTTTTACCGGTACCTGTCTGTGCCGCAACCATCAGGTCGCGACCTTGCAACACGGCGGGAATGGCCCGCTGTTGCACCGGAGTAGGCTCGGTATAGCCCGCATCTTCGATGGCGCGGACTAAAGCCTCGGAGAGACCGAGGGAAGCAAAGGACATGAGTAATCCTGTTTTAGTTAGGGCTTGGCCCAATGGGAGTCTTGCCTGGCGCGAATCACGTTTAAGAGGACGCAATCCCGTCCGGTCCTGCTGCGGTTCCGAAGGCACGTCTGGAGCGCTCGCGCGGGCTGGAGAGCTGCGCTGTAGCGGGTCGAGAGGCCTGTTACGGTTCCGGGCGTCCGGGCGTGAGCCTGGCGGGAACGCCGGAGTATAACAGAGCAATCACTGCGCGCTGCTTTCCTGCTGCTCAACGGTTTTGCTGCTGGCCGAGGCATTGCCCAGCGGCGCCCCGATAACGGGAGCCGCGCCATAACGGGCGCTCAGCTCGGCATAGGCCGGTTCGCGCTTGAATCGCTTGAGCTCAGCGCCAAAACGCTGCACCAGCAAATCCATACCAGCATTGCGCCGAACCGCGAGAAATTGGCTCTGGCGGCTAATGACGGTGGGGTTTTCAGTGATCTGATCGCGAATATTCAATGCATCGAGCAAATGCTGGCCGACGCGGCGATCGGTGATCAACAGGTCGATGCGCCCGCGCACCAGTTTGCCGAAGTTGGCTTCATGGGTCGGTGCCGGTTCGCGGGTAAACAGCGTTGATTCACTGAAATCCGGGCTGTACAGATAGCCGGGCGAGGTGCCGACGGTCAGGCCTTTGAGTTCTTCGAGTCTGCTGAACGGGTGCGGCCGGTCGTTGGCGTAGAACATTACGAATTCGACGTCGGACAGTGGTTCGCTCGGATAGAGCAGGGTGGCTTCGCGTTCGACACTGTGAAAAATGTCGAGTGCACCGTCGGCCTGACCGGTTTCCAGCATCGACAGGCAGCGCTTCCACGGCAGGAACTGCCACTCGACCTCGATGCCCAGGCGCTTGAACACGATGGCGGTGGTTTCGTAGTCCAGCCCGAGTTTCTTGCCGCCGTCTTCGTAGACATAAGGCGCCCACGGCTCGGTGACGATACGCAGCTTCTCGCCCCGAGCGGCAAAGCTCAGGCAAGCAAAAACCAGCACGGCGAATAATTGCGCGATCAAAGGCATGGCTTGAGATTACGACGAGAAACGCGAAAGAGCCAGAAAGTGGCAGCAGAAGCTCTGTTTCGGGGCTTTAAAAGCAAAAGATCGCAGCTGCGACACCCCTGTAGGAGCTGCCGAAGGCTGCGATCTCTTGATCTTGCTTGTCGCTTTCAGCTTGAAGCTTGCAGCTGCCTCAACGCGGCAATTTCAGGTTATTCCAGATCGCCAGGCTTGGTTCCGCCTGGTTCATGGAATAGAAGTGCAGACCCGGTGCGCCGCCCTGCAGCAGGCGTTCGCACATCTCGCTGACGACCTGTTCGCCAAAGCGTTGAATGCTTTGTGCGTCATCGCCGTAGGCTTCCAGTTGCTTGCGGATCCAGCGCGGGATTTCCGCACCGCAGGCGTCGGAGAAACGCGCCAGCTTGCTGTAGTTGGTGATCGGCATGATCCCCGGCACCACCGGAATATCCACGCCCAGCGCCTGCAAACGGTCGACGAAGTAGAAGTAGCTGTCGGCGTTGAAGAAGTATTGGGTGATCGCGCTGTCGGCGCCGGCGCGAGCCTTGCGCACGAAGTTGGCGAGATCGTCTTCGTAGTTGCGCGCTTGCGGATGCATCTCCGGGTAAGCGGCGACTTCGATGTGGAAATGATCACCGGTTTCTTCACGAATGAATTCAACCAGCTCATTGGCGTGACGCAGCTCACCGCTGGTCATGCCCATGCCGGATGGCAGGTCGCCGCGCAGGGCGACAATGCGCTTGATGCCGGCTGCCTTGTACTCGTTCAGCAGGCCGCGCAGGTCGTCCTTGCTGTCGCCGACGCACGACAGGTGCGGTGCGGCCGGTACTTTGACTTCGTTTTCCAGTTGCAGAACGGTGTTGAGGGTGCGATCACGGGTCGAACCGCCAGCGCCATAGGTGCAGGAAAAGAAGTCAGGGTTGTACGTGGCCAGCTGACGAGCAGTGGCGAGCAGTTTTTCTTGCCCGGCATCGGTTTTGGTCGGGAAGAACTCGAAGCTGTAGCGACGGTCTTGGGACATGGAGGGAACCTCCAGCTACAAGCTGCAAGATTCAAGCTGCAAGAGCAGCGGAGGTGCGCTGGTCTCTCGTGCCTGAAGCTTGCGGCCTGACACTGTTTTTAATTGGGGGCAGAGCCTCAGGCTTCGCACGGCAAGTCCGGCTTTTGACCTTACTTGCCGCTCGAAGCTTGCGGCTCGCAGCTGCTCTTAACTTAGTAGCGGTAAGCGTGCGGCTTGAACGGGCCTTCGACGGTCACGCCGATGTAGTCAGCCTGTTGCTTGGTCAGTTGAGTGACCACGCCGCCGAAACCGCGAACCATTTCCAGGGCCACTTCTTCGTCGAGTTTCTTCGGCAGTACTTCAACGGTCAGGCGCTCGGCTTTCTGGGCAGGCGACAGGTCGGCGTACTTCTGGCCGAACAGGAAGATCTGGGCCAGTACCTGGTTGGCGAACGAACCGTCCATGATGCGGCTTGGGTGACCGGTGGCGTTGCCCAGGTTCACCAGACGGCCTTCGGCCAGCAGGATCAGGTAGTCGTCGTTCTGCGCGTCGAAAGCGCCCGGGCCGGTACGGTGGATCTTGTGTACCTGTGGCTTCACTTCTTCCCATGCCCAGTTCTTGCGCATGAAAGCGGTGTCGATTTCGTTGTCGAAGTGACCGATGTTGCAGACAACAGCGCGCTTCTTCAGGGCTTTGAGCATGTTGGCGTCGCAAACGTTGACGTTACCGGTGGTGGTCACGATCAGGTCGATCTTGCCCAGCAGCGCTTTGTCGATGCTCGCTTCGGTGCCGTCGTTGATGCCGTCGATGAACGGCGAAACCAGCTCGAAACCGTCCATGCACGCTTGCATGGCGCAGATCGGGTCAACTTCGGAAACCTTGACGATCATGCCTTCCTGACGCAGGGACTGAGCGGAACCCTTGCCCACGTCACCGTAGCCGATGACCAGCGCTTGCTTGCCGGACAGCAGGTGGTCGGTGCCGCGCTTGATCGCATCGTTCAGGCTGTGACGGCAGCCGTACTTGTTGTCGTTCTTGGACTTGGTCACCGAGTCGTTGACGTTGATGGCCGGGATCTTCAGCTCGCCCTTGGCCAGCATGTCCAGCAGGCGGTGAACGCCGGTGGTGGTTTCTTCGGTCACGCCGTGAACGCGGTCCAGCACCTGTGGGTACTTGTCGTGCAGCAGCTGAGTCAGGTCGCCGCCGTCGTCGAGGATCATGTTGGCGTCCCATGGCTGGCCATCTTTCAGGATGGTTTGCTCCAGGCACCACTCGTACTCTTCTTCAGTTTCGCCTTTCCAGGCGAACACCGGGATGCCGGCAGCGGCGATGGACGCAGCAGCCTGATCCTGAGTCGAGAAGATGTTGCAGGACGACCAGCGTACTTCGGCACCCAGGGCAACCAGGGTTTCGATCAGCACGGCAGTCTGAATGGTCATGTGGATGCAGCCGAGGATTTTTGCGCCCTTGAGCGGCTGCTCGGACGCGTACTTGCGGCGCAGACCCATCAGGGCCGGCATTTCCGACTCGGCGATGATGGTTTCGCGACGGCCCCAGGCAGCCAGGGACATGTCGGCAACTTTGTAATCGTTAAAATCTGCAGGCGTGATAACAGCGCTCATGAAGAGCCTCCATTCGTAATGTATGCGAATGGGCGCCGTTGTGCGTTTAGTGTCCGGCCGTGGCCAGTCAACGCCCCATCCGAGCCTGACAGGTTGAACCTGCTGCAGCGCCCCTCGGACAGGTGGCGGGAAAACGGTAGCAAGTGAACGTTACCGTTTTGAAACGGGGGCGATTATAGCCGTCTAGACTGATCTTCCAAAGGGTTTCTGTCGGCCAGATGAAGATCGCTAATGGCGACCATAGTCGAAGGCTCATGGAGCATGACCGCTCGGTCTGCCAAGATGACGCCATCTTTCGGCAACCGCTCAGGAGTGAACATGAATTTCCACACCCGCAAATGGGTAAAACCCGAAGACCTGAACCCCAACGGCACTCTGTTCGGCGGCAGCCTGCTGCGCTGGATCGACGAAGAAGCGGCGATCTACGCCATCGTCCAGTTGGGCAATCAGCGCGTGGTGACCAAGTACATTTCCGAAATCAACTTCGTCAGCGCCTCGCGCCAGGGCGACATCATCGAACTGGGCATTACCGCCACCGAGTTCGGTCGGACCTCAATCACCCTGACCTGCGAAGTGCGTAACAAGATCACCCGCAAGAGCATTCTCACGGTCGAGAAGATGGTTTTCGTGAATCTGGGCGAAGACGGCTTGCCGGCACCGCACGGGCGGACCGAGATCAAGTACGTCAAAGACCAGTTCAAGGAAGATGAATTGGTCACTAAGTAACCTCTAGTTGGCTTCATCGCGAACAGGCTCACTCCTTTGTCAGTGACTGAGTCGTACCTGTAGGCGTGAGCCTGCTCGCGATAGTGGTTTCAGCGTCACCGAAGATTTATCTGACTACTGAACAGCTGTGAACGGCGGGGGTCGTAGCTAAAAGCCCCCCCACTGGTTATCACGCCATGAGCACCCCGACAGACGGCAAGACCCCCGACCTCTCGACCGATGAAAAACATGAAGTCGAGAAAAGCCAGCCGCCCCGCGCGGCGGTTCTGCATGAAATCATCCGCACCCAAGGCGACCAGGAACTGGAGCGCAGCATTGCCGCGCTGTGGTGGTCGGCGCTCGCCGCCGGGTTGACCATGGGCCTGTCGCTGATGGGCATGGGCCTGCTCAATTCGCGCCTGCCCGAGGGCGAGGAATTCAAGGTCATCGCCAGTTTCGGCTACTGCGCGGGTTTCCTCGCGGTGATCCTCGCCCGCCAGCAACTGTTCACTGAAAATACCCTGACTGCCGTCCTGCCGGTGATGTCCAAACCGACCCTGGCGAATTTCGGCCGGTTGATCCGCTTGTGGGGGGTGGTGCTGTTCGGCAATTTGTGCGGCACGATTCTGGTGGCGTACGTGATGCTCGAGCTGCCGATCTTCGATGGCAAAACCGATCACGCCTTTCTCGAAATCGGCCGCAAGGTCATGGAAAACCACGCCAGCCAGATGTTCGCCAAGGGCATTGTCTCCGGCTGGATGATCGCCACGATGGTCTGGATGATCCCGTCCATGGAGAGCGCCAAGATGTGGATCATCATCCTCATCACCTACCTGATGGCGCTGGGCGACTTCACCCACATCGTGGTCGGCTCGGCGGAAGTCTCGTATCTGGTATTTGCCGGTGAATTGCCGTGGAGTGATTTCTGGATGGTGTTCGCCGGGCCGACGCTGGCGGGGAACATCATTGGCGGCAGTTTCATCTTCGCGCTGATCAGCCATGCGCAGATCCGCAGCGAGACCGGTACTCCCAAGGAAACGCACAAAGCGCAACAGTCTGCGGATCAGGCCGAAAAGCCTGACCCGCAGCGGATCAGGAAATGATCAATGGTGGGCGGGCTCGGCCGCTGTGGCCGGCTCGTCACGGGTGGCGTGTTTGACCAGTTTGCCGATGGTCAGCCCCTGCAACAGGATCGACGACAGCACCACGATGTAGGTGATGCTCAGCAGCAGATCGCGCTCCGGGCCCAGCGGCAGGGCCAGCGCCAGTGCCACCGAAACGCCGCCGCGCAAACCGCCCCAGGTCAGGATGCGGATGGTGCCGCGCGGCACCGTGCGCCAGCGGCGCAGCAGGACGATCGCCGGGGCCACGGTGAGCAGGCGCGACAGCAGAATCGCCAGCGCCAGCAAACTCGCCGCCGCAATGTGCGCCCAATTGAATGGCAGCAGCAACAGTTCCATGCCGATCAGGGCGAACAGCAGGGCGTTGAGCATGTCATCGAGCAGCTCCCAGAAGCCGTCGAGGTACTTGCGGGTCATGTCGTTCATCGCCAGGTTGCGTCCCAGGTTACCGATGATCAGACCGGCCACCACCATCGCAATCGGCGCCGAGACGTGCAGTTCGGTAGCCATCGCCGAACCGCCGATCACCAGCGCGAGGGTCAGCATCACTGTGATCTGATGCTGCTGGACGCTCTTGATCATCCGGTACACCCCATAACCGATCAGCCCGCCGAACAGCACGCCGCCAATGGCTTCGTGAACGAACAGCATCGCGGTGGCGCTGATGGTCGGCGTCTCGCCCAGTTGGGCGATGCCCAGCAACACGGTAAACACCACCACCGCCGTACCGTCGTTGAACAGCGATTCACCGACGATCGTGGTTTTCAGCGGCTTGGAGGCATTGGCCGTACGCAGTACGCCGAGCACCGCGATTGGGTCGGTCGGCGAAATCAGCGCGCCGAACAGCAGGCAGTACAGGAAGCTCACGTGCCAGCCGAACAGGGCAAAAATGTAATAGGCGAGGCTGCCGATCACGCCGGTGGCGATCAACACACCGAAGGTCGCCAGCAGGCCGATGGGCCAGCGGTAGCTGCGCAGGTCATTCAGGTTGACGTGCAGGGCGCCGGCGAACAGCAGGAACGAGAGCATCCAGTTCATCAGCAGATCGCCGAAGTCGATCTGGCCGATCAGTTGCTGCACGCGCTCTTCAAGACCGGGGTAGCCGAGCACGCTCAGGCCTTGCAGCAGCAGGGAGAACATCAGCGCGGTGACCATCACACCGATGGTGGGGGGCAGGCCGATGAAGCGGTAATTGACGAAGGTGAGCAGGGTGGTGAGGCAGATAAAAGCGGCGACAAGTTCAAGCATCCGGGGTCCTTTGGATGAAGGGTGAGTGGAACGCGCCCGGTGCTTGGGCGCTGGAGTTTGATGGGCCGAGAGCGACTGAGGGCACAAGCTTCCCTCACCCCAGCCCTCTCCCGGAGGGAGAGGGAGCCGACCTTATTGTCTTGCGGGATGTATCGACCTGAATAACCGGATCGATTGTAGATTCGGCAATGCGCGTTCAGGTCGGCGTACTTCTGAAGCATCCCCCGTTCAGTCCCCTCTCCCTCTGGGAGAGGGTTAGGGTGAGGGCTAGCCGGACACATTGACCGCAGCCGCGCCGCGACGTTGCAGATAGATGAAAAACAGCGCCGTCAGCACTGTCAGCACGCCGACCAGCGCGCCGGTCCACGGCAAGTCCGCCAGATCTGCGCCACTGGCAACGACCAACCCGCCGATCCACGCGCCCGTCGCGTTACCAAGATTGAACGCGCTCTGGTTCAAGGTCGAGCCGAGGTTCGGCGCCTCATGGGCCTGGTCGATGATCAGCAGTTGCAGGATCGGGCACAGCGCAAAGGCGAAAATGCCCCACAGCACCAGCGTGATCGCCGCCGGAATCACCGAACGGCTGGTCTGGCTGAACGCCGCCAGAATCACCACCACCGCCAGCGCCACACCCACCAGCGACGGCAACAGACGGCTATCGGCCAGGCGGCCACCGAGCATGCTGCCACCGGTCAGGCCGACGCCGAACAACAGCAGCATCACCGTCACGCCGTGGGGGCTGACGCCGGTGATGTCCTGCAGGATCGGTGCAATGTACGTGAACACACTGAACAGGCTGGTCGATGCCAGCACGCTCATACCCAGTGCCAGCAACACGTTGACCTTGCCCAGCACCTTGAACTCGCTGGCGAGGTTGGCCTTGTCCATCGCGATGTGTTTCGGCAGCCACAGCCATTGCGCGAGAGCGGCGATCACGCCGATCACCGACACCGCCCAGAAGGTCGAGCGCCAACCGGCGTATTGGCCGAGCGCGGTGCCCAAGGGCACGCCGAGCACATTGGCCAGGGTCAGGCCGGTGAACATCATCGCAATGGCCTGCGCGCGTTTGTTCGGTGCGACCAGTCCGGCGGCCACCACCGAGCCAATGCCGAAAAACGCACCGTGACACAACGCGGTGACCACCCGCGCTGCCATCAGCGTCGCGTAGTTCGGCGCGAGTGCGCAGAGCACGTTGCCGAGGATGAACATCAGCGTCATGCCCAGCAACGTCGCCTTGCGCGGCATGTTGGCGGTACCGATGGCGAGGATCGGTGCGCCGAACACCACACCCAGGGCGTACCCGGTAATCAACAGTCCGGCGTGAGGGATGCTTACGGCAAGGTCGCGGGCGACATCGGGCAACAGACCCATGATCACGAATTCAGTCGTGCCGATGCCGAATGCGGCAACAGCGAGTGCAAGCAAGGCGAGTGGCATGCGCAAGGTCTCTGTCGGTAGTCTTGACGCTTTGATCAGGCATACGCAGGCCGTCGACCGATCTCGAAGGAGTGCGGTGCCGGCGGGAATTATTGGTATTTTTCTGTGCGCAACTGAGTGCGGCGTGGTCGCTTGCAGTATAAACAGCTGCTGACACATCGCGAATCAATAATCTGACTAATTGGCTGGATAACAACAATAAGGAGTGGGACGTGCTGGCGACAGCTCTGGTGTTGGTGGCGGCGCTGTTGCATGCGGCGTGGAATACCCTGATCAAATTCAGCGCCGAGCGGCTGCTGGTGGTGGCGTGCATGGACACTGTGGCGCTGCTGGTCGTCGCCATTGCGTTGCCGTTCGTGAGCTTGCCGCCGGTTGAAATCTGGCCGTGGATTCTTGCGTCGGCGGCGTTTGAACTGCTCTATCGCTATTTGTTGATTCAGGCCTACCGGGTCGGCGATCTCGGCTTGGTCTATCCGCTGATGCGCGGACTGTCGCCATTGGTGGTGTTGGCGCTGACCCTGATCTTCGCCGGTGAGGTGCTCACCACGCAGCAGATCTTCGGGATCATGTTGATTCCGTTTGGCATGGTTTGCCTGCTCTGGCAGGGCGGCGGCGGGAAACACTTGCCGTGGTCGATGCTGCCGGTGGTGGCGCTGATCGGCTTGTGCATCGGTTGCTACACCTACATAGATGGCCAGGCGTTGCGGCGCTGGTCGCACCCGCTCGATTACCTGGTCTGGGTCACGCTGCTCAGCGCCTGGCCATTTCCACTGCTGGCGTGGGTCGCCAAGCGCCCGGCGTTCATGCAGTTCTGGCGTGAGCAATGGAAGCTGGGGCTGGCCGTCGGGTTCTGCGTGTTGTTCAGCTACGCTCTGGTGCTGTGGGCGATGCAGTTGGGCTCGATTGCGGAAGCGGCGGCATTGCGCGAGATCAGCGTGATTCTGGTGGTGCTGTTCGGCATGCGCTACTTGAAAGAACCTTTCGGCCGGCCACGGCTCTTAGCCTGTGGGCTGGTGCTGATCGGCATGCTGGTCATGAAGTTCTGACCGCTCGCGAATTCTATAACTCGAAAAAAGGACGGCGTTATGACGGTGGCTCTGTGGTGTGTGTTGATCGCGATTTTTCTGCCCTATGTGTGCACGATTGTGGCCAAGGCCGCGGGCGGTTTCCGGCTGAGTGACAACCATGATCCTCGGGATTTTCTCGAAAGCGTGGGCGGCGTGGCACGACGGGCGCATGCCGCGCAACTCAACAGTTTTGAAGTGATGCCGGCGTTTGCCGCCGCGGTGATCGTCGCGCATCTGGTGGGCACGGCGCAGTTGGTGACGGTGAATGTGCTGGCGGTGATGTTTATCACCAGTCGCCTGCTGTACATCATCTGCTACCTGGCGGACTGGGCAATTCTGCGGTCGCTGGTGTGGTTTGTCGGGATGGGGCTGATTGCCGCGTTCTTCTTTGTGTCTGTTTGATTATTGGTGTTGCTGCTGGCCTCATCGCGGGCAAGCCCGCTCCCACAAGGTTTTTTGGTGTACACAAAATATGTGGTCACCATCAATTACTGTGGGAGCGGGCTTGCCCGCGATGGCGATTGATCAGGCAACAAACCTCTCAGGATTTGTCCTTGGGGGCATCCGCCACCTGCGGCACTTGCGGCAGCGCCGCTCCCTTGGGCCAGAGCATCCAGATCTGCCCCTGCTGTTTCATGTCTCCGGCCAGTTGCCCGGCTGCATCGCCCGTGCCCCAGAACAGATCCGCACGCACCTCGCCGGCGATCGCGCCGCCAGTGTCCTGCGCCGCAACCGGGCGAACCAGTGCGGTGCCATCCGGTTTCGTGGTCGACAGCCATAACAGGCTACCCAGCGGAATCACCTTGCGATCGACGGCGGCGCTGTAACCGGCGGTCAGCGGCACATTCAGCGAGCCACGCGGGCCTTCGTTGCTGTCCGGGTTGCGGGTGAAGAACACGTAGCTCGGGTTGCTGCCCAGCAGTTCCGGAATGCGCGACGGGTTGGCCTTGGCCCAGTTGCTGATCGCGCCCATGGTCACGTCTTCTTTCTTCAACTCGCCCTGTTCCACCAGCCAGCGGCCGATGGGCCGGTACGGGTGGCCGTTCTGGTCGGCGTAGGCGATGCGCAGTTGCTTGCCATCCGGTGTCTGAATCCGCCCTGAACCCTGGATCTGCAAAAACTGCAGGTTCATCGGATCGGTCAGGTAGGCCACCACCGGCGCTTTGACGCCTTTGGATTCGATGGTCGCCGCGTCGTCGTAAGGCTTGAGCACTCGACCTTCGAGACGGCCACGCAGGCGTTTGCCCTTGAGCTCCGGATAAATGCTCTCCAGCGAGACGATGATCATGTCTTCCGGCACGCCATACACCGGCACGTTGGCCACGTCGGTGGGCGTCAGGCTGCCAGGGTAGACCGGTTCGTAGTAACCGGTGATCAGGCCGTTGGGGTTGTCATGCTCGGCGCGCAGACCGAACACATCGAGGTTCTGCTTGAGGAACGCGCGAATCTCGTTGGCGCTCTGCGGCACGTTGGTTGCCGCGGCGCACGTGCCACCCCAGACCGGATCAGCTTTGAGTCGGGTGCAGGCGCTGCGCCATGAGCCGAAACCGGCGACCAGATCGCTGTCGGACACCGCCGGCAGGGATTCCCAGGTGGCGCTGGAATAGGTGGCCAAGGCGTGGGTTTTCGGTTTGGCATTGTCGCCGCCTGTACAGCCGGCAAGGATTGCCAGCAGCGGCAGGGTTGCGATCAGTGGGTGACGCCAGGCCTTGAAACGGCTGTTCATGGAGTGATTCCTGTGCCGGTCGCCCGAGTGCTCCATGCGCTCGAACAACCCGTATTTTTAATAGGGCTATTGGTGTTTGTCGGGGAGGCGAGGATACTGGCCGCCGAATTCCGTGACCTGAAGCCGCCATGACTCTTAAACGAATTGCTGTTGTATTGCTGGCCTGCCTGACCCTGTCCGCCTGTGGCGGTGTCGATCCGAATTCCCCGTTGGGCCAGCGCAAGGCGATCTTCAAGCAGATGCTCAAGACCGGCGAAGAGCTCGGTGGCATGTTGCGTGGGCGCATTGCGTTCGACGGGCCGAAGTTCGCCGACGGTGCGGTGAAACTCGATGCGCTGTCCCATGAGCCGTGGAAGCATTTCCCGCAGGTGCGCGAAGCCGATCACACCAGCGCCAAGGACGAAGTCTGGTCGCGTCAGGCCCGTTTTCAGGAACTGGCTCGCAACCTTGAGGCGGCCACCGGTGAATTGGTGATCGCCAGCCAGGTTCAGCCGTACAAGGCCAGCAACCTCGGGCCTGCGGTGCAGAAAGTTGAAGATGCCTGCAGCGCTTGCCATAAGGAATTTCGCGATCATTGATTGCATGAGGGGGGCTGAGACAACTAAGCCCCTGTGGCGAGGGCGCTTGCTCCCTCGCCACAGGGGCATCGGTTACTTGTCGATTTGGTCCAGCGCATCCTGCAGTTCCTTGCGCGACTCGGCGAGCTTGTCCTTGCGCTTGTTGATCTTCTCCGGATCGCCTTTCTTCATGGCTTTGTCGAGGTCAGCCTGACGCTGGCTCACTTCGTGTTTGGCTTCGAGTACCTTGTTTTCGCGTTCTTTCTTCAAGCCAGCGTCGGTGCAGTGTTCAGTCACTTCGCGCAGGGCTGTTTCCAGGCCGGCCTGTTGATCGGCATTGCCGCGGGATTTGGCCTGCTCAATCTGGTTCATGATGCCCTGCTTCTTGGCAGCGCAACCGGTCAGGCCCGGGGCGTCTTCGTCGGCCATCACGGGGGCGGCCATGATGCCGCAAAGGGTCAGCATGGCGAGCGGTGCGAGAAATTTCATAAAAGCTCCATGTGCAAAGGCAATCGGTCGGTTGGGCACTGCGCTGTTGGAGCGCCTCGGGGCCGTTGGGTTCCCGGCGTGCCGGGATCGCGTAGTCAGAAACCGTCGATGCCGGCGGCCTGTAGGGTTTCGCTCAAGGCCAGTACCTGCGGGTCGCGAAAGAATGCGCTCAATTGCGCTGCGCGTCCCGGGCCGATACCGGCTTCAGCCTGCCATTGTTCGGTGTCGCGTCGGGCCAGCGCCTGCCATGAGTCAGGCAGTTGTGCCTGGCCGGTCGGCGGTAACCCCAGCGCTTTCAGCCACTGGCCGAAGGGCCGTTGGCGGGCACTGTGAAAACTGTGAATCAGGCGTTCGCTGCTGCGCTCGCCGAAGCCGGCAATGTTAGCAAGCTCTGGTGCGTCGAGGGTCAACCAATCCAGCAGGTTGTTCAGGTGGCCTGTTTCGAGAAGTTTCTCCCAGGTGCCACGGCCGACATGTTGCATCGCCAGACCTTGCTTGCCACTGAGCCAGGTCAGGCGAGCGAGAAACTGGCTTTCGCAACCGGGTGTCGGTTGCCAGCAACTCAAGGCGTGGAAATCACTGGCGTCGGGGACGTCAATGTCGGCCCGCTCGGTCGTGCGCAGTACTACGCTGTCGAGCCGTGGAATCGTCAGCCCGGCCAGGCTGATTGCCACTTGGTCACCGGGACGGATATCCAAAGTCTGCCAGCGCTTGAGCGAACTGGCGCTCACGCGTTTTATCTCCCGATCATCGAGCATGATCGGCGTCAGCTCCAGCACGGGTGTGATGCGGCCGGTGCGACCGATTTTGAAATTCACTTTGCGCACCTCGGCCAGCGCCTGGGCAAACGGGTATTTCCAGGCCACCGCCCAGTAGGGCGCGCTCGCCTGCCAGCGCTCGGCCGGTGGGCGCTGGCTTTGACGCAGCACAATGCCGTCGCTGGCGAATGGCAGTGGTGACCGATACCAGTGCTCACGCCACTTTTGTGCGTCTTCAAGGTTGGCGATGGCCTGACTGAATGGCGCTGTCGTGGCGAAACCCAGTGTCGCCAACGTCGCTATTCTTTCGGGCAGACTCGCCGGCCCCTGTGGCCAATCCCAGACGAACAGACCGATCCCGGCCGCCTGCTCGACGCTCAGGGTTTTCCGGCTCATCAGTCCGGCAACCGTGGCGCGGGCGTTGACGCTGCCGGCGCGGGCCTGCACATGTCGAGTCAGACGCCAGTAGAGTTCGCCCTGGACCAGCAGATCGAGGGGCTGCGTCAGTTGTTGAGGAATGGCGTGGATCTTTTGCGCTGACGCCGTCCAGTCCTGGCCGCTGCTACCGTCACCGCGACTGATCGCCTGCTGCAACAGACCGCGACGGTAGATCAGCGTCACTGCGACGCCATCGACCTTGGGTTGTACCCAGACATCCCGGCGGTCCTGCAGCCAGGCTTGAACCGCCGCCGCCTCATGAAGTTTATCCAGGCCTGTGTGTGCAACCGGATGCGCGATAGGCCCCGTTGCGCTGCGCAAAGGTTGCGGCGCCGCTGGCCGCTGGAAACACTGTCGCCATTCGTTGAGCCGCAAGCGGGCTTGATCATAGAGGTCGTCGGCAAGCAGCGAACGGCCTTCGCGATGATAGGCTTCGTCCCATTGGTCGATCTGGTTTTGCAGGGCGGTGATTTCGTTTTGCGCGGTGGCGGCAGGCCATTCGGGGCAGGCGGCGTAAGCGATCAGGTGGATGAAACTCAGCAGAACAACTGAAAACAGGCGCAGCGTCGCAAGCATGGTGAGCGTCCTTGCTCAGGGGGAATGCTTGAAGGCTAGGCGAGGATTTTGACGTGGGTTGGCGGGGTGTTTTGCCGGGTGTTTCGGTTGGAAAGTCATGTTGTCTGTTCGGGCATCTAGCGAGCAGGCTCGCTCCCACAGGGTATTGCGCACGCATGAAAAAGCCCCGCACGGCGCGAACCGTGCGGGGCTTTTTTGTACCGCCAGGGCGTCTTACAGACCAGCAGCGGAACGCAAAGCGTCGGCGCGGTCGGTTTTTTCCCAGGTGAAGGTGGTGAAGGTGTCTTCGCCAACTGTCTTGGTCTGCGATGCACGACCGAAGTGGCCGTAGGCTGCAGTTTCCTGGTACATCGGGTGCAGCAGGTCGAGCATGGTGGTGATTGCGTATGGACGCAGGTCGAACACTTCACGCACCAGTTTGATGATCTTGTCATCGCTGATCTTGCCGGTGCCGAAGGTGTTCAGCGAGATCGAAGTCGGCTGGGCGACGCCGATCGCGTAGGAAACCTGAATCTCGCAACGCTCGGCCAGGCCGGCAGCGACGATGTTCTTGGCCACGTAACGGCCAGCGTAGGCCGCCGAACGGTCAACCTTCGATGGATCTTTACCGGAGAACGCGCCGCCGCCGTGACGGGCCATGCCGCCGTAGCTGTCGACGATGATCTTGCGACCGGTCAGACCGCAGTCACCTACCGGGCCGCCAATGATGAACTGGCCGGTCGGGTTGATGTGGAACTGGGTGTCCTTGCTCAGCAGTTCGGCAGGCAGCACGTGCTTGACGATCAGCTCCATCACGCCTTCGCGCAGGTCTTTGTACGAGACTTCCGGGTTGTGCTGGGTCGACAGTACAACAGCGTCGATACCCACCACCTTGCCGCCTTCGTAACGGCAAGTCACTTGCGACTTGGCGTCCGGACGCAGCCAAGGCAGCAGACCCGACTTACGGGCTTCGGCCTGGCGCTGCACCAACTGGTGCGAGAAGGTGATCGGCGCAGGCATCAATACGTCGGTTTCGTTACTGGCGTAGCCGAACATCAGGCCCTGGTCGCCGGCGCCCTGATCTTCAGGCTTGGCACGGTCAACACCCTGGTTGATGTCAGGGGACTGCTTGCCGATGATGTTCATCACGCCGCAGGTCGCGCCGTCGAAGCCGACGTCGGAGCTGGTGTAGCCGATGTCGCAGATCACGTCGCGAACGATCTGCTCCAGGTCGACCCAGGCGCTGGTGGTCACTTCACCGGCAACGATGGCAACGCCGGTCTTGACCAGCGTTTCCACAGCCACGCGTGCGTGTTTGTCCTGGGCAATAATGGCGTCCAGCACCGCATCGGAAATCTGGTCGGCGATTTTGTCCGGATGTCCTTCAGACACGGACTCGGAGGTGAAGAGGGAGTATTCGCTCATCTCGATGTTTTCCTGAATTTACCGATGGTGAGTGTCGCCAGCCGGTCGCAGAAAGTGGCGAACCTGGATCTGGAAACCATTACGTAAGCCTACATAGAGGCTGTCCCCGGGAACGAGCCCCGCAGCGGTGGCCCAACGGGCCAAATCGTCCTGTTCAAACCCCAACCACAGATCACCGCAGGCCTCCCTGGCCCAACTCTGGTTGTGGCTACATAACTCTGTCACGAGCAGGCTACCGCCCGGTTGCAGCAGGCCGGCCATGTGCTTGAGCGCTTCGGCCGGCGCGGCGAAATGGTGCAACACCATATTCAATACGACGCAATCGGCCTGAAGGCTGATGCCATTCAATGCATCGGCCAATTGCAGGCTGACGTTAGCCAGTTGTTCACGTTCACATACCTGACGCGCCAGTTCGAGCATCGCCGGGCTGTTGTCCAGCGCGGTGACGGTGCCGAAGCGGCGGGCCAGTTCCGGCAGGAAAGCACCGTCGCCGGGGCCGACTTCAATGGCCGTGGCAGCACCATTGAAGTTCAGTTTGTCGAGCAGGGCCAGCACGCTGTCACGGTATTGCGGCAGGCCTGCGATCAGGTCTTGCTGGGCGCGAAACTTCTCCGCCACACGTGCGAAAAAATCCTGGCTGGCGGCCTCACGTTGTCCGTGTACCTGAGCGATGCGCGCCTGCACGTCATCCGGCAGTGCCAGATTGTCGACTTCTTCTAACAATGCCGCGTGCAGCTTGCCGCCGAGCAATTCGGGGTGGGGCAGGGCGCGGCGATAGAAAATCGCGTTGCCTTCGCGGCGTGTCGCCACCAGATCGGCCTGGGCCAGCACCTTGAGGTGGTGGCTCATGCCGGACTGACCGATGCCGAAAATCTGCGCCAGCTCCAGGACCCCGAACGAGTCGTTGGCCAGCGCGCGCAATACATTCAGGCGCAGCGGGTCGCCACCGGCCTTGCACAAGGCCGCCAGCTCGTCGCAATCGTCATGTCGAATGGAAGGCGCGCGTAAGTTCATGGGGCAGCAGTCTAGTGACGGGGCTAAATCCTCGCAAGAGCAATATCAAAAAGTTTTGATATTGCTCGATAGATGGCACTTCTCACCGGCTGGTTAACTCTACAAACGAACAGCGGAAAGGTTTCACCAGCGGAAACCGCCGTTAACCATGGGAAAAACGCCTCCGGATGACTATCTGTCATTGCCCCGAGGCGCTCCGGTGAGGGAAAATGCCCTCCTTTTTTCCGTTTCAATCTATTCACACCCAGGAGATCAGCGATGCCTAGCCGTCGTGAGCGTGCCAACGCCATTCGTGCCCTCAGCATGGATGCCGTGCAAAAAGCCAACAGCGGCCATCCCGGTGCCCCTATGGGTATGGCAGATATCGCCGAAGTGCTTTGGCGCGACTACCTCAAGCACAACCCGAGCAATCCATCGTTCGCCGACCGTGACCGCTTCGTGCTGTCCAACGGCCACGGCTCGATGTTGATCTACTCGCTGCTGCACCTGACCGGTTACGACCTGTCGATCGACGACCTCAAGCAGTTCCGTCAATTGCACAGCCGCACCCCGGGTCACCCGGAATTCGGCTACACCCCGGGCGTTGAAACCACCACCGGCCCGCTGGGCCAGGGTCTGGCCAACGCTGTCGGTTTCGCCCTGGCAGAAAAAGTCCTCGGCGCGCAGTTCAACCGTCCTGGCCACAACATCGTCGACCACCACACCTACGTGTTCCTGGGTGATGGCTGCATGATGGAAGGCATTTCCCACGAAGTCGCTTCCCTGGCCGGTACGCTGGGTCTGGGCAAGCTGATCGCCTTCTACGATGACAACGGTATCTCCATCGACGGCGAAGTCGAAGGCTGGTTCACCGATGACACCCCGAAGCGTTTTGAATCCTACAACTGGCAAGTGATCCGCAATGTTGACGGTCACGACCCGGAAGAGATCAAGACCGCCATCGAAACCGCGCGCAAGAGCCCGCTGCCGACCCTGATCTGCTGCAAGACCACCATCGGTTTCGGTTCGCCGAACAAGCAGGGTAAAGAAGACTGCCACGGCGCCCCACTGGGTGACGCGGAAATCGCCCTGACCCGTCAGGCGCTGAACTGGAACTACGGCCCGTTCGAAATCCCGGCCGACATTTATGCCGAGTGGGATGCCAAGGAAAAAGGTCGCGCCGCCGAAGCCGAGTGGGATCAGCGTTTCGCGGCCTACTCCGCTGCGTTCCCGACCGAAGCCAACGAGCTGATCCGTCGTCTGAGCGGTGAGCTGCCGGCTGACTTCGCTGAAAAAGCCTCGGCGTACATCGCTGAAGTCGCGGCCAAGGGCGAAACCATCGCCAGCCGTAAAGCCAGCCAGAACACCCTGAACGCGTTCGGCCCGCTGCTGCCGGAAATGCTTGGCGGTTCGGCTGACCTGGCCGGTTCCAACCTGACCCTGTGGAAAGGTTGCAAAGGCGTCAGCGCTGAAGATGCCAGCGGTAACTACATGTACTACGGCGTGCGCGAGTTCGGCATGACCGCGATCATGAACGGCGTGTCTCTGCACGGCGGCCTGGTGCCTTACGGCGCGACCTTCCTGATGTTCATGGAATACGCCCGCAACGCGGTGCGCATGTCGGCGCTGATGAAGAAGCGCGTGATCCATGTCTACACCCACGACTCCATCGGTCTGGGCGAAGACGGCCCGACGCACCAGCCGATCGAGCAACTGACCAGCCTGCGCACCACGCCGAACCTCGACACCTGGCGTCCAGCCGATGCCGTGGAATCGGCTGTGGCCTGGAAAAACGCTCTGGAGCGCAAGGACGGCCCGTCGGCGCTGATCTTCTCGCGTCAGAACCTGCAACACCAGGAACGTGATGCCGGCCAGATTGCCGACATCAGCCGCGGTGGCTACGTGCTGAAGGACTGCGCAGGCGAGCCTGAGCTGATCCTGATCGCCACGGGTTCGGAAGTCGGTCTGGCCGTTCAGGCCTTCGACAAACTGACCGAGCAAGGTCGCAAGGTGCGTGTGGTGTCCATGCCGTGCACCAGCGTGTTCGATGCTCAGGACGCTGGCTACAAGCAATCGGTGCTGCCGTTGCAGGTCAGCGCACGTATCGCGATCGAAGCGGCACACGCCGACTTCTGGTTCAAGTACGTAGGCCTGGAAGGTCGCGTGATCGGCATGACCACCTACGGTGAGTCGGCGCCGGCTTCGGCACTGTTCGAAGAGTTCGGTTTTACCCTGGAAAACATCCTGGGTCAGGCTGAAGAGCTGCTGGAAGACTAAGTCACAGCGCGGTGATCTAACGGTCACCGCAACTCCCTGTGGGAGCTGGCTTGCCAGCGATGGCGTCCGTTCAGTCAGCATTTATGTTGAAGCGAATGGCCCTATCGCTGGCAAGCCAGCTCCCACAAGGGATGTGTCGCAACTAAGCATTGTGTCTGCCCGCGTACTATCGAGAACCCCATGCCTCAACCGCGTCCCTACAAAGTTGCACTCAACGGCTACGGCCGGATTGGTCGTTGCGTCTTGCGTGCGTTGTTTGAGCGAGGCGAAAAAGCCGGGTTTGAAATTGTCGCAATCAACGATCTGGCGGACATGGCCAGCATCGAATACCTGACACGCTTCGACTCCACGCACGGCCGCTTTCCCGGCGAAGTGCGAGTAGATGGCGACTGTCTGCATATTAATGGCGACTGCGTGAAGGTTCTGCGCAGTGCCACCCCCGAAGGCATTGATTGGGCGTCGCTGGGCGTCGATCTGGTGCTCGAATGCTCCGGCGCTTACCACACCCGTGAAGACGGCCAGCGGTTCCTCGACGCCGGTGCGCCACGGGTATTGTTCTCGCAGCCGATGGCCAGCGAGGCGGATGTCGACGCCACCATCGTCTACGGCGTCAATCAGGACTGCCTGACCGGCGACGAACTGCTGGTGTCCAACGCCTCCTGCACCACCAACTGCGGCGTGCCGCTGTTGCGCTTGCTGGACAAGGCGATCGGCCTCGATTACGTGTCGATCACCACGATTCACTCGGCGATGAACGATCAACCAGTGATCGACGCCTATCACCACGAAGACCTGCGCCGCACCCGTTCGGCGTTCCAGTCGGTGATTCCGGTGTCCACCGGTCTGGCGCGTGGTATCGAGCGCCTGCTGCCGGAACTTGCCGGGCGAATTCAGGCCAAAGCCGTACGCGTGCCGACGGTCAACGTGTCCTGCCTCGACATCACGATGCAGACCGCCACGGCGACCGATGCCAATGAGGTCAACCGGATCCTGCGCGAAGCCGCCTCCAGCGGCCCGCTCAAAGGTCTGCTGGCTTACACCGAGCTTCCCCACGCAAGCTGTGATTTTAATCATGACCCACATTCGGCCATCGTCGATGCCAGTCAGACCCGTGTTTCCGGCCCCAGGCTGGTGAACATCCTGGCCTGGTTCGACAACGAGTGGGGGTTTGCCAACCGAATGCTGGACGTTGCAGAACACTATCTGCAAACAGCAACTTCAAAAAAACCGTAGGAAGTGCGACCCATGACCGTGTTGAAGATGTCCGACCTCGATCTGCAAGGTAAGCGCGTATTGATCCGCGAAGACCTCAACGTCCCAGTCAAGGACGGTGTTGTCACCAGCGATGCGCGTATCCTGGCTTCGCTGCCGACCATCAAGCTGGCCCTGGAAAAAGGTGCGGCCGTGATGGTCTGCTCGCACCTGGGCCGTCCGACCGAAGGCGAGTTCTCCGCCGAGAACAGCCTCAAGCCAGTCGCTGACTACCTGAGCAAGGCCTTGGGCCGTGAAGTGCCGCTGGTGGCCGATTATCTGGGCGGCGTTGACGTCAAGGCCGGCGACATCGTGCTGTTCGAAAACGTGCGCTTCAACAAGGGCGAGAAAAAGAACGCCGACGACCTGGCCCAGCAATACGCCGCCCTGTGCGACGTGTTCGTGATGGATGCCTTCGGCACCGCACACCGCGCCGAAGGTTCGACCCACGGCGTGGCCAAGTTCGCCAAGGTTGCCGCTGCCGGCCCGCTGCTGGCCGCTGAACTGGACGCACTGGGCAAGGCGCTGGGCGCACCGGCCAAGCCGATGGCGGCCATCGTTGCCGGCTCCAAGGTCTCGACCAAACTCGACGTACTCAACAGCCTGAGCCAGATCTGCGATCAACTGATCGTTGGCGGCGGCATCGCCAACACTTTCCTCGCAGCGGCCGGTCACCCGGTCGGCAAGTCGCTGTACGAACCGGATCTGCTCGACACCGCGCGCGCCATCGCTGCCAAGGTCAGCGTGCCACTGCCGGTTGACGTAGTCGTCGCCAAAGAATTCGCGGAAAGCGCCGAAGCGACCGTGAAGCTGATCGCTGATGTCGCGGCTGACGACATGATTCTGGACATCGGCCCGCAAACCGCGGCCAACTTCGCCGAACTGCTGAAGTCGTCGAAAACCATCCTGTGGAACGGCCCGGTCGGCGTGTTCGAATTCGACCAGTTCGGCAACGGCACCAAAGTGCTGGCCCAGGCCATCGCTGAAAGCTCGGCATTCTCCATCGCGGGCGGTGGCGACACTCTGGCGGCGATTGATAAATATGGCGTGGCTGAGCAAATCTCCTACATTTCCACCGGGGGGGGCGCGTTCCTCGAATTCGTCGAAGGCAAGGTGCTGCCGGCCGTTGAAGTCCTGGAAAGCCGGGCCAAGGCCTGAGGCCGCCCGTTTGGCCAGGCAAAGGAGTGTTTTCATGGTCAAGTCGTTAGCGCTGTTGTTGCTGACCGGTACGCTGGCGGCCTGCGGGAGTAACCCGAAGGCCGAGGCGACGCCTGCGCCGGGTGCGGCGCAGAAAGGCTGCTATCAGGCCGACTGGCAGGCCGAAACCAACCCGGTGCTGAACAAGCGCTCGGGGCCGGACGGTCTGGACAAATACGAGACGCAAACCCCGGCCAAGGAACATGGTTGTCCTTGACCGGTCTGACTCTATAACTCAGGGCTGGCGGCGTGCGCCTTCAGTCGAGGAACACGGATGAAAGGCTTGATCGCCATTGCGGCGTTGGCATTGTTGGGCGGTTGCGCGCAGATGAACCTGTTCCAGCCCTCCGCCCCGGCGGATAACTGGACCACCTGGACCTGCGACAGCCAGGCCAAAGTGCTGTGGCGCTACGCCGATGCCGGCCAGAAGGAAGTCGACGTTCGACTCGGCGGCGGTGATCAGGTCTATCGCCTGAAAGAAGAGCCGGGCGCCTCGGGTACGCTGTACAGCGACGGCATGCTGGCGTTTCACCTCAAGGGTGACGAAGGCCTGGTGTACTGGGTCGCCACCAATGACCTGATCGGCCGCGGCTGCAAGGCGCAGTAATTGACACACCACAGATCCAATGTGGAAACCGATCCAACTGTGGGAGCGAGCTTGCTCGCGAAAGCGGTGGATCAGCTTGCATCAATGTTGAATGCCAAGCCGCATTCGCGAGCAAGCTCGCTCCCACAGGTGTTCTGTGTCGTTCAGAAGACTTAGGTAACACCGAATCACCAGACCGGGCCTCGACCCCCGATCTGCAATCACTTGAATAGCCGCCGCCGCTCCGGCAGGCTGGCACGATTAACGACCCTCAACCGGGAGAGAGACACACAATGGCACTTATCAGCATGCGCCAGATGTTGGACCACGCAGCCGAGTTCGGCTACGGCGTTCCAGCCTTCAACGTCAACAACCTTGAGCAGATGCGCGCCATCATGGAAGCCGCTGACAAGACTGACTCCCCGGTGATCGTCCAGGCTTCGGCCGGCGCCCGCAAATACGCTGGTGCACCGTTCCTGCGTCACCTGATCCTGGCCGCGATCGAAGAATTCCCGCATATCCCGGTGTGCATGCACCAGGACCACGGGACCAGCCCTGACGTCTGCCAGCGCTCGATCCAGCTGGGCTTCAGCTCGGTGATGATGGACGGCTCGCTGGGCGAAGACGGCAAGACCCCGACCGACTACGACTACAACGTCCGCGTTACCCAACAAACCGTGGCCATGGCTCACGCCTGCGGCGTTTCGGTAGAAGGCGAGCTGGGCTGCCTGGGTTCGCTGGAAACCGGCATGGCCGGTGAAGAAGACGGCATCGGCGCCGAAGGTGTTCTGGATCACAGCCAAATGCTGACCGATCCGGAAGAAGCCGCTGATTTCGTAAAACGCACTCAGGTCGATGCCCTGGCAATCGCCATCGGCACCAGCCACGGCGCCTACAAGTTCACCAAGCCACCTACCGGCGACGTGCTGGCGATCGACCGTATCAAGGAAATCCACAAGCGCATCCCGAATACCCACCTGGTGATGCACGGTTCCTCGTCCGTGCCACAAGAGTGGCTGGCGATCATCAACCAGTACGGCGGCGACATCAAAGAAACCTACGGCGTACCGGTTGAAGAAATCGTCGAAGGCATCAAGTACGGCGTGCGCAAGGTCAACATCGACACCGACCTGCGTCTGGCGTCCACCGGTGCGATGCGTCGCCTGATGGCCACCAACCCGAGCGAATTCGACCCACGTAAGTTCTTCGGCGCCACCGTGACCGCAATGCGTGACGTGTGTATCGCTCGTTATGAAGCGTTCGGCACTGCCGGTAATGCTTCGAAGATCAAACCGATCTCGCTGGAAGCGATGTACCAGCGTTATCTGAAGGGTGAGTTGAACGCCAAGGTTAACTAAGCCTTTGGTTTCTCCTGTGTTATAAAAAACCCGCCGTGAGGCGGGTTTTTTGTGCGCTGTTGTTACCCTTTTGTGAAGTTCATATTGTAGGTTTTACCCACATTCGGCCCGCCTGATACAACCTTGACAGTACCGCTCAACTTATTGTCGTTGGCGTCGGCCGATTTCAAGCTGATGGTGAGTGAGCTGTCGCCATGTCCATATTCATCTCCATCTGAGGCCTTTGCTTTGGCTTGAAGATTAAAGGACCTTGAGTTCTTCGCGGTATAGCTTCCAGTGACGGTAAAGTTAAGCCCGTAATATTGCATTTTGCCGTTATTTAACTGTCCATTTTGTTGGCTTGGTTCGTCAAATGTAAGCGTGGCGCAATTGCTTTCGCCTGTATCAGAGACTGTACCTTGGTAAGTAGGCATTATGTTCACCATTCGTTCGCGATATTTAAGGCTCGGGCTACACGTCAGTCCGAAGTTCATTTTTTTCGTATCACGTTGATCAGGTTAAGTTGATGGCATTTTTTTGTAACCTGATAGAAGTGACAGTTTCTTATATCAATTCGCAATGCTTTGATCGGGGGATTAATAAAGTCGGTATAAGGTGTGGGCCAAAAAAGGCACAGATTTATTATTGTCATCTTCGATTTTGCGTAAGCGTGCGCGCTATTTCGCAGGTCGCCTTCTAGAGTGCTGAGAAATCCGAATCCCGCGATGTTCTCAATGTCTTCTGTGAAACGCGAACTGCCCGTCAAATGCCCGCGTTGAGGCGTCCCTCTTATCAACTGTAATTCGGAAGGTGGCGTGCGGCTTTCCCACAGGATGCCCGAGCGTCCTTCGCGCTTATTGCGATAACGCGTCACGCGGACTGCCAAGCCTTTCATCAGCGGTCCAAACGCGGAAGTTGAACTCTATATTCCATAGGCCGGATCGTGCGGTGGCTAATTCGAATTCGATATTGATACCTGTCAGGTTTGACAGTGGTCGTTTTTATTTTTTGCGCACAGGCTTGGGTTCAACTTGGTAATGGAGGACTGACTCATGAGCGAAAATTTAAGTTTTTTAATATGTACTAAGGCTGAGGCGGGTTATTCGTATTTGATTTGTTACACCTGTTATTTCTGATAGTGGTCAATGCTGAAAAGCTACGTGATTATATGAACTCATTCACGAGAGGGTTTCGAGATGGAAAAGTATGTGTTTGATCCGCAAGATGGGTTCCTGCAGAACGCGCAGGGTGAACAATACGCACCTAATCAGAATCCAAATATGGGAAAAGTCCCAATGACAGCGCCAGTGTTGGATAGGCAATTCAACAAATGGCACCATGCACCTGGAAATAGTTGCACTTATGGGTGTAGTGGAGGTTGGAGCGCCTCGGCAGACAGTCTTATTGAGTAAATTAAACAGCGCTTATGGGCGTCCCACTTTTTTGTTGGATTTTCCCTGAAGAAACCCGCCTTGTGGCGGGTTTCTTCGTGGAGGGCTAGTGCTCCAACTCCACATGATCGAGTGCCTGATTCACCGCCAGTTCCCCCAGCATGACTACTTGTGCAATGCCCAGTGCAGTCTTGCGGTGCGAGGTATCGAGCGTTGCGGCGAAGTTGTTGAGCATTTCGCTGGCGGAGCCCAGGGTTTCGCTGGCGTTGGCCAGCAGGGATTCGGTGTTGTACTTCGGGTTGGCGAGGTACATGGGGTCGGGTTTATGCGTGCTCGCCATGATGAGGGCGGCGGGGTTGAGGTAATGGTCAAGGGCGCGTTCGGCGGCGTCGCTGAGTTTTTTTGAGTCGAGGGATTCGTAAGGGGAGGCCGGGTCGGTGACCGGCGGGTGAGGCGTTGATTTAGTCATTTGCTCGAAACCTGATTGGAGTGCTCCCGCTCTGGCTACTAATCAAAGTGGAGGCAACTGTACGCAGGTTAGTAGACCGGGGTTTCGAGCAAGCCGGCGCACCCGGAGGTGCCCTGCGCACAGCTGCCATCGAGCGCAGGAATCGAAATCCCTGACTGACAGATGCTTGTGCACAACGCTTGAAACCTCGGGCTACTAAACCCGATCACTGGAAATCAGTGACGCGAATCAAGTTACCGACGGCCCGCCAGGCGCACAAGCCGGCGGATTCTGGCGTACCCGTAGGCATCGACGCAAGCTGTTGTAGGCATCCGGAAGTAACCGCAGGAGTCTTTAAACAAAGGTGTTTAAGTGGCGCAGGCGTGGGCCTTGTGGCGAGGGGATTTATCCCCGATGGACTGCGCAGCAGGCCCCAGCTTTCAGTGCAGAGCGGGGGCCGCTGCGCGACCCAACGGGGATAAATCCCCTCGCCACAGGTTTTTTACCAGACCCCGAGCATCGGGGGGGCAGTGCTAGTCATGCTGTTATTTGTCGTGGTCGATATCCAGTTTGCTGAAGGTCACCTGGCCACCTTCGCTGGTGTAGCCCGTGTTGTCCTGCACATACACGCCGGCCTTGAAGTACAGCGGCTTGTTGCGCCACGTGGCGCTGATTTGTGAATCCCACTGGTAACCCGCCGCACTCACACCCAGTGCGCCGCCGGGGCTCAAGTGGATGAGGTAGTTGAATTCGTTGTTCAGTTTGATCCCGGTGGCCAGGGTGATAACGCGGCTTTCGTCGTCATCGGGGTGCATGCGCACCTTGATCACCAGGTTGCCGGTCGCGGTTTTGGTCTTGTACTGGTATTCGAGTTTGACCATCGGCTTCTGGCTTTCGTAGGCGTGGATCTGGCCAATGACGATCTTGCCGGAACTGGGGACCTTGTTCACCGCGAGGGTGGCGCGCAGCAGGTTGTCGGCGTCGGGGTAGTACCAGTTGCGCAAGGTGCCGTTGCTGAAGGTTTCGCGCAGTTCGGTGCGCGGGTAGATGGCGTTTTCGGTTTTTGACCCGGTGACCGGTGACCAGAAAAACAAGGTGCCGGTGTCGGAATGGAAGTATTGATCTTTGAAGCCGTTCACCAGTTTGGAGGTTTCGACGGTGTATGGCGGGCTGCCAACGGGAACGCTGAGGTTCCAGGTTGCGAGATCGATCATGTCGGTTCTTCCACTCGGTTCATCCTGTACGCGGGTGCCAGAAGCTCTAGCTCGCGCCTTTTGGGGCGGCCTTTATAAGCGTAGAGAGATTTTTTGTTAATGCCCGCTTGGCGGATGATTGACGTCAACATCCTGTCGAAATGCCATCTCTGCCGGTTTCCGGGGGCTTCAGCGGTGACCGTTAGTCGGCAAACTCACGCTTTGGTTAAATGATGGCTTGATGACAGCTTCTGCTTTTTCGGATCCACGACTAGAGTGAAGGCTCGATGTGTGTACGGTTTTACCGGAATCGCCCTGAAGTCCCGACAAGAGAAGCAGCATGGAATGCGCGCAACCCCCGCCAGGTGAAGGCAGCTCTGTCCTTTTGATCGTTGATGATTACCCTGAAAACCTGATCAGCATGCGCGCGTTGCTGCAACGTCAGGATTGGCACGTCATCACCGCAGCCTCCGGTTTCGAAGCGCTCAATCTGTTGCTCACTCACGATGTCGATCTGGTGCTGCTGGACGTGCAGATGCCGGGCATGGACGGCTTTGAAGTGGCGCGGTTGATGCGTGGCAGCCAGCGCACGCGCCTCACGCCGATTATTTTCCTGACCGCCAATGAACAATCCCAGGACGCCGTGATCAAGGGCTATGCCAGTGGTGCGGTGGATTACCTGTTCAAACCCTTCGACCCGCAGATCCTCAAGCCGAAAGTGCAGGCGTTGCTGGAACACCAGCGCAATCGCCGGGCCTTGCAGCGTTTATCCCATGATCTGGAAGTGGCCCGGGCCTTCAATGCGTCGGTGCTGGACAACGCGGCCGAAGGCATTCTGGTGCTCGGCGAGGATGGCTTGATCCGCTTCGCCAACCCGGCGATTTCACGGTTGCTCAATGCGCCGGTGAAGGAGCTGGAGGGTAAGGAATTTCTCGATTACCTGCAGAAACCGCACATTCCGTTGTGGGCCGATTCTGAATTCAAGGGCAGCTACAAACGCGGCGAAACCCTGCGCCTGCATGACGCTTTGCTGCGTACTGCTCCGGGCCAGCAGGTGCCGGTGGCGCTGTCCTGTGCGCCGTTACCCGCCGAACAGCAGGCGATGGTGGTCACGGTGCTGGATATGTCGGTGGTGCGTCACCTGCATCAGCAGCTGGAATTTCAGGCCGTCACCGATCCATTGACCGGGTTGCTCAATCGTCGCGGCTTTTATCAGACGGTGGAAAACCTGTTGTTGCGTGGCGAACGCAATGACAGCAGTTGGGTGTTGCTGTACCTGGACCTCGACGGTTTCAAACGCGTCAATGACTCGCTCGGGCATGATGCCGGTGACCGCGTACTGCGCTGGGTGTCCGAGCAATTGAAGGCGTGTTTGCGCCCGTTCGATATTCTTGCGCGCATGGGCGGCGATGAGTTCACGGCGCTGCTGGATCTGGAGTTTCCCGAGCAGGCGGCGAAGATTGCCGAGAAACTCATCGAGCGTGTGTCGATCTGTCAGCAAATCGAAGGGCTGGATATCGCCCTCGGCGCCAGTATCGGCATCGCCACTTATCCCGATTGCGGATCGAATCTGGATGGCTTGCTGCGTGCCTCCGACATAGCCATGTACGAAGCCAAGCGCGCCGGACGTCAGCAATATCGTTTTTACGATCACGAAATGAACGGGCGGGCCCGCTCACGACTGATGCTCGAAGAAAGCGTGCGCAGCGCCATCGAGAACCGCGACTTCAATCTGGTCTATCAGCCGCAAGTGGCGATCGACACCGGGCAGATTCGTGGCTTCGAGGCGCTATTGCGCTGGCAGCACCCGAGCGTCGGCGATGTGCCACCGGGCCTGTTCCTGCCGTTGCTGGAGGAGGCGCGGCTGATCAGCCGCCTCGGCAGCTGGATTTACCATCGTGGCGCCGGCCAGCGCAAAGCCTGGGAAACCCTGTTCGCCGAAGATCTGGTCCTGGGGGTGAGTTTGAGCAATACCCAGTTCAGCCTGCCGAATCTGGTCACCGAGTTGCGTCAGGTCATGGAGCGACATGCCTTGCAGCCGCGGCAGCTGGAGGTCGAGGTGACCGAAGAAGCCTTGATGCAAAACCCCGATGAAACCCGCAAGCAACTGCGCCTGCTGCGTAATCTCGGGGTGCGTGTGGCACTCGATGACTTCGGCTCCGGACCCTGTTCGCTGGCGCATCTGCGTGATCTGGAACTGGATACGCTCAAGCTCGACCGCCATCTGATTGCGCGCTTGCCGGACTCCCAGCGCGATGCGTCGCTGGTCAGTACGGTGATCAATCTGTGCAAACAATACGGTTTGCTGGTGATCGCCGAGGGGGTCGAAACCATTGAGCAGTACCAATGGCTGCAAGCTCATGGCTGCGAATACGTGCAGGGTTTTCTTGTGGCACGGCCATTGATCGCCGAAGACGCCGCCAGTTTCGCCGAGCCCTTCGACTGGAGCGCGCTGCCCGGTTGAATTCGCTACACTGGCGCACCTTTTTGCGAACCGTGTCGCCCGTCATGACTGTGTTGAAGTACCTCCAGGCCTATCCCGCGCCATTGCAGGACCAGGTGCGCCAACTGATTGCCGAAGGGCGTCTGGGCGATTATCTGAGCCAACGCTATCCGGGGCGCCACGATGTGCAGAGCGACAAAGCGTTGTACAGCTACGCGCTGGACCTGAAGCAGGAATACCTGCGCAACGCGCCCGCTATCGACAAGGTGCTGTTCGATAACCGCCTCGACCTGACTCACCGCGCCCTCGGCCTGCACACCACGGTGTCGCGGGTGCAGGGCGGCAAGCTCAAGGCGAAGAAAGAGATCCGTATCGCCTCGCTGTTCAAGGACGCCGCGCCGGACTTCCTGAAAATGATCGTGGTGCACGAACTGGCGCACTTCAAGGAATCGGATCACAACAAGGCGTTCTATAAATTGTGCGAGCACATGCTGCCGGGGTATCACCAGGTCGAGTTCGATCTGCGGGTGTATCTGACGTGGCGGGATATGCAGGCTTAACAGTACGCAACCAGGAAGGTGTGGATGGACGTCAGCAAGACCAAAAGCAGTTTCTACCGCCGCTTGTACGTGGCGTACCTGATCGACAGCGGTCTGGCGCCGAGTGTGCCGACACTGACCGAAGTGACTGGCATGCCCCGGCGCACGGCGCAGGACACGATTGCCGCGCTGGCGGATCTGGATATCGTCTGTGAATTCGAGCAGGAGGAGGGCGCGCGAAATCACGCCGGGCGCTATCGGATTCGTGAGTGGGGGGCGATTGATCGCGGGTGGATCGAGCGTAATTTGCGGCAGATCAAGGCTGTTCTGGAGTATCCCTGAAAAAAGCCCCTCACCCTAGCCCTCTCCCGGAGGGAGAGGGGACCGAATGGGGGATATTGGAGAGGTACACCGACCTGAAATTGTCGCTGTGAATCCATAATCGACGCGGTTTTCAGGTCGATGTCTGACGCAAGACAATAAGGTCAATCCCCTCTCCCGGAGGGAGAGGGCTAGGGTGAGGGTTGTTCAGGAACGACGCATCCCGATATGCGGAATGTCATCCTCCAGATACTCCTCACCCGCCACCACAAAGCCGTACTTGCCGTAATACCCCTGCAAATGTGCCTGTGCCGACAGGTAGATCGGCACCTGTGGCCAATGCTTCTCGGCCTGTTTCAGCGCCTGTTCCATCATTTCGTGGCCGAGCCCTTTGCCGCGCCCCTGCGGCGCCGTGACCACGCGGCCGATCACCACGTCACCGCCCTGGGATTCCGGGTCCAGCAGGCGCAGGTACGCCATCAACTGATCATTGTCCCAACCCATCAAATGGTAGGTGTCGCCCTCCAGATCCTGACCATCGAGATCCGGATACGCACATTTCTGTTCGACCACGAACACTTCCGAGCGCAATTTCAGAAGCGCGTACAGCTGCTCTTTACCCAGGTCGCTGTGATGTTTGCAGATCCACTCGATAGTCATTTGCCGATTCCTTGAACGTGTCGCCCGATACTAAGCGCACGCGCCAAAGATGTCTGTATGGCGTAAGAGTCTGTGACAAAGGTCAAAATGCCATCATTCCTTTCTCGCAGCCTTGTCTTCTTTGTGTAATCTGCTGGTGAGCGCTGTGCACTGGCTTCAATGAGCTAATGTTAGGGCCTGGGTTTCGCCGGTACGGGGCCTTGGGGTTTTGACTGAAAAACACGTCGGGCAGCCCGCCCGCTAAGGATTTTCAAGCATGCCGCGACTGCATCGAGCCGTTGCTCTGGTCGGATTGCTCTTGCTGGGCCAGAGCGCTGCAGCGGAAAAGCTGCGGCTGGTGTTTGATATCTGGCCACCCTTTACGGATGACACGCTGGTCAACGGCGGTCTGGCCACCGACATTGTCAGCACCGCGCTGGCCCGGGCCGGTTATGCCAGCGACTATGAACAAGTGCCGTGGGCGCGGGCATTGCTGGGCGTGGGCGAAGGGCGTTACGACGTGCTGGTCAACGCCTGGTACAACGACGAGCGCACCAAACTCGGCCAGTTCTCCGGTGAGTATCTGCTCAACCGTATCCGCTTTCTCAAACGCAAAGACACGCCGCTCGACTACAACAATCTGCAGCAACTGCACACGTATCCGATTGCGGTGGTGCGTGGTTACGCCTATTCGGCGCCGTTCGACGCCGATACGGCGCTGCAGAAAGTCCCTGTGCATAACTTCGCCATGGCCGTGCGCATGCTCGCGGCGGATCGGGTCAAACTGACGCTGGAAGACGAGTACGTCGCGCGCTATTACCTGGCCCGCGAATCACCGAAAGTGCGCAACGCCTTGGAGTTTCTGCCCAAGCCGTTGAGCGAGAACAGCCTGCATATTCTGGTGAGCCTGAAGAATCCGCAGCATGAGCAGATTGTGGCCGGGTTTGATAAGGCGATTGCGGCGATGAAGGCGGATGGCAGTTATGACAAGTTGCTGCGTCAGCATGGGATGTGAGAATCCAGGAATCGTGGTGCCTGTGCTGACGCCTTCGCGAGCAAGCTCGCTCCCACAGTGGTTAAGGTTGACCACAAAACGGTGGTTCACCAATTAACCTTGTGGGAGCGAGCTTGCTCGCGAAAGGGCCCGCCCGGCCACCTCAAACCTCGCTGGTGTCCTTGATCAGGTGCGCCGCCAACGTCCGTAACGGCCCCAGCTGCCGGCAGATCAGCGCCAGTTGCGTCTGCACCAGTCGCTGTCCTTCATCAATCTCGTCCGGCATCTGCTCCAGCTCATTGGCCAGCGCTTCTTCTTCATCGCTTTGAATCGCCACTGGTTGCTTGTTCGCCAATCCCTGGGCGATTTCATCAATGCTGGCGGCCAGCTTCACCCCGGCGCCGTCGATCAGGTGTTCACGCACTTCCGCCGGTAGCTGAGTCTCGCGATGCGCACCCAGCCCTGACAAATAACTGAGCAAGGTGTGCGACAGCACCAGAAAACGGAAGCCAACGTCTGCTTCCTTACGGAAATGCCCCGGCTCCATCAGCATGTTTGCCAGCGTGGTCGACAGTGCCGCGTCGGCGTTGTGCGCGTTGCGTCGGGCCAGGCGATAGGCGAGGTCGTCGCTTTTGCCGGCGGCGTATTGCTGCATGATCTGGCGCAGATAGATGCTGTTGCAGGTCAGGGTGTTGGCCAGCACCTTGTTCAGGCGTCGACCCTGCCAGTCCGGGAGGAACAGGAACACCGTCAGGCCGGCGATCAGGCTGCCGAGCAAGGTATCGAACAGCCTCGGCAGGAACAGCCCGTAGCCGTCGCCAACCTGGTTGAAGCAGAACAGCACCATGATGGTGATTGCGGCGGTCGCCAGGGTGTAGCGGGTGGTGCGGTTGATAAAGAACACCACCCCGGCGGCAATCGCGAAGCACGACTGCACCAGCGGGCTGGGGAACAGATCGAACAGTGCCCACGCCACGGTCAGGCCGATGGCGGTGCCGAGAATCCGCTGCCCGAGTTTGCGTCGCGTCGCGCCGTAGTTTGGCTGGCAGACGAACAGCGTGGTGAGGATGATCCAGTAGCCTTGCGACGGGTGAATCAGGTGCACCATGCCGTAGCCGATACTCAACGCCAGTGGCAGGCGCAGGGCGTGGCGGAACAGCAAAGAGGTCGGCGTCAGTTGCGTGCGCAGGCGCACCCACACGTCCTTGAGGTTGCGTGGCGAGCGGTCGAGCAGGCTGCTGTCGGTCGCATCGGCCAGGGCATCCGGGTTGCTCGCATCGCTGAGCAAGCGGTCGAGGGTGCCGAGGTTGGCCGCCAGTGCGCGCAGCGAACGCAGCAGGCCGCGCCACGCCGGGTTGCTCTGGATACGCAGGTGTTCAAGGGAGGCGTCGAGGTCGCTGAGGGCTTCGGCGAAGCTGGCATCGTAGATGAACGGCTGGCGCATCTGGATCGACTCGGCCAGGGCCCGGCAGGCTTTGCCCTGCTGGCGCAGCAGGCGCTGGCAGCGGAACAGCACGTCGCTGTGGAAGAACGCTTCGGCCAGCGCGTTGTACGGATAGTGCGAAGAACTGGCGCGTTCGTGGATGTCCTGGGCGAGGAAGTACAGCTTGAGGTAGCGGCTGACTTTCGAACCCGGACGACCGTTGCCGACCCGGTGCAGGATGATTTCCTTGGCGCTGTTCAGTGCTGCCACGACGCGACCGTTTTGCTGTGCCAGTTCCAGGCGCCGGGCTTCGACGTCCATCTGCCGGATTGGCTCGAACAGCGATGATTTCAGCTTCAGGTAAAAGCCCAGTTCGCGGAACAGCCGCGCCAGACTCTGCTGCACCGGCTGGTTGGAAAACATCGCCTGCCACAGTACCGAGAGCAAGCCGTACCACGCGGCACCGGCCACCAGCAGCATCGGTTCGTGCCAGAAATCGGTGACTGCGCCGCCGCGCTGATCGACGCCGATCATCGTGTATACGGACAGAATCAACGTCGCCGAAGCAATCGCGCCATAGCGCTCGCCGAGGGCGCCGAGCATGGTCATGCCGAAGCTGGCCAAGGCCAGGGCGATGGCAAATACGACGGGGTAGGGGAAGAGCAATTCCACCGACAGCGCGGCGATGCTGAAACACACCAGCGTCACCGCCAGGGCGTTGAGGCGGCCCTGCCAACTGTCGTCGGTCTCGGCCAGGGCGCTGGCGATGATCCCCAGGAACAACGGGATCAGCAGGCCCATTTCATCCTGATACCAACACAGCGCCATGCTGCCGGTCAGGGCGATGAACACCCGCACGCTGTAGCTGAATTTATCCAGCGCCCACAGGCGCCGCAAAGACTGACGAAACGAGGTCGAGGACATGAAGTGCGAAGGCCTTCCGAGGCGATGCCGCTAAATTGAGCCAGTAATGACGCCGACGCAATGGCGCCGAGCACATCTGACAGCAAAAAGTGTTCCTTACTGCTTTTATGACGAACTCAAATTCATGGCTGGCATACAACCCTGTGGGAGCTGGCTTGCCAGCGATAGCGGTCGAACATTCAACACTTGTGTTGGATCTGCCGGCCTCATCGCTGGCAAGCCAGCTCCCACAGGGATTGCGTTTCAAATTTGAGAATGGGATCAGGCGTACTGCGCGGCCGCGTAACCCGAGGCCCAGGCCCACTGGAAGTTGAAGCCGCCCAGGTGGCCGGTGACGTCGAGCACTTCGCCGATGAAATACAGGCCAGGGCTTTTCAGTGATTCCATGGTCTTGGACGACACTTCGCGGGTGTCGACGCCGCCCAGCGTGACCTCGGCCGTGCGATAGCCTTCGGTGCCGGCCGGCACGACTTTCCAGCTGCCCAGCTTGTCGGCGATCTGCGCCAGTTCGGCGTGGGTGTACTGTTTCATCGGTTTGGAGACGAACCAGTTGTCCGCCAGCAGGTTGGCCATCTTCTTGGTGAAGATCTCGCCGAGCAGGGTTTTCAGTTCGCTGTTCGGGCGTTCGGCCACTTGCTGTTGCAGCCACGCGGCCGTGTCGTGGTCCGGCAGCAGATTGATCTCCACGGTGTCACCCGGCTCCCAGAACGACGAGATTTGCAGAATCGCCGGGCCGCTGAGGCCACGGTGGGTGAACAGGATGTTCTCGCGAAAGCTCTGGTCGTTGCAGCTGACCAGGCAATCCACCGATGTGCCGGACAGCTCGGTGCACAGTTCCTTGAGCTGATCGGTGATGGTGAACGGCACCAGCCCGGCACGGGTCGGCAGCAGTTCATGGCCGAACTGTTTGGCCACCTGATACCCGAAACCGGTGGCGCCCAGTGTCGGGATCGACAGTCCGCCGGTGGCGATCACCAGCGACTGGCACTGCAACTGGCCGAGGGTGGTGTCGAGCAGGTAACCGTTTTCGACCTTCTCGATGGTCTGGATCGAGGTGTCCAGGTGCAGCTCGACGCCGACCTGATCGCACTCGTCGAGCAGCATGCCGAGGATGTCGCTGGATTTGTTATCGCAGAACAGCTGGCCGAGTTTTTTCTCGTGGTACGGCACACCGTGCTTGCCGACCATGCCGATGAAATCCCACTGGGTGTAACGCGCCAGTGCGGATTTGCAGAAATGCGGGTTGTGCGAGAGGAAATTGCCCGGTTCGGTGTACATGTTGGTGAAATTGCAGCGGCCACCGCCGGACATCAGGATTTTCTTGCCGGCCTTGTTCGCATGATCGAGCAGCAACACTTCACGCCCACGCCCGGCGGCGGTCAGTGCACACATCAACCCTGCGGCGCCAGCGCCAATGATCACGACTTCGGTAGAGCGCAAAACGGTGTCCTCACACAAATTTCAAAATCACCGGCGGCCCATGTGGGAGCGGGCTTGCCCGCGATGAGGCCTGCACATTCAACATGGATGTTGTCTGTCAGTCCGTCATCGCGGGCAAGCCCGCTCCCACAGGGACCTTCCTCGGATGGAAGATCGTTTACAAAACACGCACGCGCAGCGAACGGCCCTTGATCTTGCCGTTGTTCAAACGCTGCAGCGCCTGCATGACCACGGTGCGCTCAACCGCCACATACGACTGGAAGTCGAAGATCGCGATCTTGCCGACCTGGGCGCCCGGGATGCCGGCGTCGCCGGTCAGCGCGCCGAGGATGTCGCCCGGACGCACTTTGTCTTTACGGCCGCCGGCGATGCACAGGGTGCTCATCGGTGGCTGCAATGGCGCGCCGCCCTGGGACTTGAGGTTGTCCACCTGATCCCAGTTCAGCGGGGCTTTCTGCAGCTGTTCGATAGCTTGCGCGCGATGGGCTTCGGACGGTGCAACGAGGCTGACCGCGATGCCTTTCTCGCCAGCGCGACCGGTACGGCCAACGCGGTGAATATGGATTTCCGAGTCGCGGGCCAGCTCGACGTTGATCACCATGTCCAGCGCGTCGATGTCCAGGCCACGGGCGGCGACGTCGGTGGCGACCAGAACCGAGGTGCTGCGGTTGGCGAACATCGCCAGCACCTGATCGCGGTCACGCTGTTCCAGGTCGCCATGCAGGCCGACGGCAGAAATGCCTTTGGCGGTCAGGTGATCGACGGTTTCCTGCACCTGCTGCTTGGTAAAGCAGAACGCCACGCAGGAGGCTGGGCGGAAGTGGTGCAGGACTTTGGTCACCGCGCTCATGCGTTCTTCCGGAGAAATCTCGTAGAAGCGCTGTTCGATCTGCGTGTCGTCGTGGAACGCTTCGGCTTTCACCGTTTGCGGATCACGCATGAATTTCGACGCCAGTTGCTTGATGCCCACCGGGTACGTGGCGGAGAACAGCAGGGTCTGCCGGCGCGACGGGGTCTGTTCGATGATGTCTTCGATGGCGTCGTAGAAACCCATGTCGAGCATGCGGTCGGCTTCGTCGAGGATCAGCGTGTTCAGGCCGTCGAGCACCAGCGAACCCTTGCGCAGGTGTTGCTGGATACGCCCCGGGGTGCCGACGATGATGTGCGCGCCGTGCTCCAGCGAAGCGATCTGCGGGCCGAACGACACGCCGCCGCACAGGGTCAGGACCTTGATGTTGTCTTCGGCGCGGGCCAGACGTCGGACTTCCTTGGCGACCTGGTCGGCCAGCTCACGGGTCGGGCAGATCACCAGTGCCTGGCAACCGAAGTAACGCGGGTTGATCGGGTTGAGCAGGCCAATGCCGAACGCGGCGGTCTTGCCGCTGCCGGTCTTGGCCTGGGCGATCAGGTCCATCCCCTTGAGGATCACCGGCAAGCTCTGCGCCTGGATCGGCGTCATCTGGGCATAACCGAGGGATTCGAGGTTAGCCAGCATGGCGGCGGACAGCGGCAGAGTATTAAAAGCGGTGGCGATGGTGGTCACGGGACTGGCCTGCAAAACAAAATGTCGCGCAGTGTAGCAGCCCCGTGCCACTTTCTTCGAAAGTTCTGGACGAACAGTGTGCAATGCACATCAAACCCAGTGGCGAACAGCATTCCTTGTGGCGAGGGGATTTATCCCCGCTGGGGTGCGCAGCAGCCCCCGAAAAGGCAGAACTCAATCTGCCTGAAGCACTGAGGCGGCAGGTATTGGGGCTGCTGCGCAACCCAACGGGGATAAATCCCCTCGCCACAAAAGCCCTGCATCACACATCAGTGTTCGATGTGTTCTTCCGGACGCTTGGCCCGCCGGCCGTCTTCTTTCGACAGTTGCGAGAAAATCGTCGCGGCGAGCATCGCCATGATCCCGACGGTGACGAAGGTCAGCTGGAACGCGCCGAGCACGGTTTCCACGCCATCGTTGCCGATCTCTGCCGTAAAGCCACCGAGCAACGCACCGGCGCACGCCACCCCCAGACTCAACGACAATTGCGCCACCACCGACAGCAAACTGTTGCCGCTGCTGGCGCTGGCGTCGTCGAGGTCGATCAGGGTCACGGTGTTCATTGCAGTGAATTGCAGCGAGTTGATCGCGCCAAGCACGGCCAGCAGGCACAGCAGCAGCCAGTACGGCGTCTGCTCGCTGACCAGGCCCATGCTCGCCAGCATGATCCCCAGTGCCAGGGTGTTGCCGGTGAGCACGATGCGGTAGCCGAGGCGTTCGATCAGCGGGCGTGCCATCCACTTGGCAAACATCGCCGCCGCGGCCAGCGGCAACATGCTCATCCCGGCCTGGGACGGCGAATAACCCAGCGCCACTTGCAGCAGCAACGGCACCAGAAACGGCAGGGCACCGCTGCCCAGTCGGGCGAACAGGTTGCCGAGAATGCCGACGGCAAAGGTGCGGGTCTTGAACAGCGACGGGGCGAACAGCGGATTTTCCACGTGCCCGGCGCGCAGCCAGTACGCCGCCAGACAGGCCAGACCGGCGAACAGCAGCAGCATCACCCGCAAGTGCGGCAGGTGCAATTCGCCAAGGCCTTCCATGGCGATGGTGATGAGGATCATCGCCGCGCCGAACAGCAGGAAACCGAGACTATCAAACCGTGTGCGCTCGCTGCCGCGCAGGTCGGGAATGAACTTCCACACCGCGTAACAACCGATGACGCCGACCGGCAGGTTGATCAGGAAGATCCAGTGCCACGTCAGGTACTGCACCATCCAGCCGCCCATGGTCGGTCCGATCAACGGGCCGAGCAGGCCGGGAATGGTGATGAAGCCCATGATCCGCACCAGTTCCGAGCGTGGATAGGCGCGCAGCACCACCAGGCGTCCGACCGGCAGCATCAGCGCACCGCCCAGGCCCTGAATGACCCGCGCGCCAATCAGCATGCTCAGGCTGCTCGACAGCGCGCAGAGCAGCGAGCCGAAACTGAATAGCAGAATCGCGCCGAAGAAGATCTTCTTGGTGCCGAAGCGGTCGGCGATCCAGCCTGAGGCCGGTATCAGCAGGGCCACGGTGAGCATGTAGGCGATGATCACGCCTTGCATGCGCAAGGGGTCTTCGGCCAGATCCCGAGCCATGGCCGGCAGGGCGGTGTTGAGGATGGTCCCGTCGAGGGACTGCATGAAGAATGCAATGGCGACGACCCACGGCAACCAGCGTGCGGTGATGGCGTCGAGAGGCGGGCGGTTGGGCATGGAACCTCTTGTTGGTGTTATCCGAAATTTCTGTTCTGACTGAAACCCTGTGGCGAGGGGATTTATCCCCGTTGGGGTGCGCAGCGCCCCCTATATCCCCCACCTCGGTGAATCAGGTGGATCGCAACCCACCTTCTCAGGGCCGCTGCGCGACCCAACGGGGATAAATCCCCTCGCCACAGGGCCTTGTACTCAAGCCCCTGTGTATTGGGGAATAGCGTGTTTACAGGGTTAGGGTCAGGCGGCTGACCAGCGCCCCCGGCAGCAACGCCGACGAAGTATTGCGCTGGCTGTACGTACTCGCCGACAGCAACAACTCACGCTCGGCGGTCAACGCTTCCAGCTGCGAACCCAGCAGGCTGTAGGCGCTGTCGTCGAAACGCATGGTGCTGACCGGCGCCTGGATCTCGCCGTTCTCGACCCAGAAGGTGGCAAACCGGGTCATGCCGGTCAAGCGCGCCGCTGGTTGATCGGAGAAGTTCAGGTACCACAGGTTGCTGATGTACAGCCCGGTGCCCAACTGCTTGAGAATCTCTGCCTGCGACAGGTTCCCCGCCGCCATGTTCAGCGCACTCGGTGATTCGCCGCCGCTGGCGCCATTGGCGGTCAGGCCGTATTCCGCCGCACTGCGCGAGCCGACCAGCTGATCGCCCGCCTTGCCGTCGACGATCAGCCGCAAATCACTGCGCGGATAACCCTCGCCGGAAAACGCCGGGCTCAACGATTCGCTGACTTTCTCGTCCAGCGACACCAGCGGACTGAACGTCTGATCGCCGACATACAGTTTTTGCAGCGGACTGCTTTTGCTGGCAATCGACTGCGCCGAGAAACCGCCCCAGCTCAACATGCCCATGATTTCTTCCAGCGCCGCCGGTGCCAGATACGCGCGGTACTGCCCCGGCGCCAGCGTGCGCAACGGGCGGCCGAGAAATGCCAGTTGCTCGCGGGCCTGCTGGAAGCGTCTGGCGAACCCTTCGCTGCTCCAGTCATGCCCGGCGTAGCTGGCCTTCACCGCTTCGCCATTGTCGTGAAACAGGCTGAAATCGAAGTTGAAACTGTTGGCCTGGTGCCAGCCGAACGCCCCCGAGGAACTGGCGAAACCGCGGCTGATGGGACCGGCGGCGTAGAAGCCGACCAGATCCAGACCTTCAGCGGCGGTGCAGATTTCCTCGACCACCTGCTCGGTGTCCGGTAGCGGATGTTCCTGCACGTTCTCGCTTTGCCAACCGTTGTGGTTGAGCAACAGGTACGGATCCTGCGGCAGCAACGGCAACGTTTCGCGCAATTGATGCAGGCCCTCGGCGAGGCGTTGCAGGTCGGCTTCCTGATCGCCGGACAGGGTGATTTGCAGATCGGCGTGGCGGCCATCGTTGATCAGCTTCAGGACGATATTGGCCTGCTGCACTTGCCCGGCCTGACGCACCTTGGCGTGATTGAAACGCACGAATGCCGAGGACTCGGCGGCGAAGCTGAGGGTGAATTGTTCCGGCTCGCGCACGCTGTCGCGCAGCCAATTGACCATGACCTTGAAGGCGTCGGACTGACTCTTCGAAATGTTCATCAGGCGTCTCCCCCAAACACATCAACGTTGCTGAATACGCAGGCCGGCGAAGCGTGGCCGACGCGAATCACCTGGTTCGGTTCACCCTTGCCGCAGTTCGGTGTGCCCAGCACCTTGACGGTGTTGGCATCGCCGACGGCGCGCAGGCTCTTCCAGAAATGCGCGGAAATCGCCCGGTAGTTCGGGTTTTTCACCACGCCTTTGAGTTCGCCGTTTTCGATCAACTGACCCCACTCGCAGCCGAACTGGAATTTGTTGCGCGCATCGTCGATCGACCAGGAGCGGTTGGTGCTCATCAGGATGCCGTGCTCGATGCCTTCGATCAGTTTGTTCAGTGGCTGATCGCCCGGCTCGATATTGAGGTTGGCCATGCGGTCGATCGGCGGGCGGTTCCAGCCGCAGGCGCGGCTGTTGGCGACGCCGTCGAGACCGGCGCGAAATTGCGACAGTGCACCGCCCAGAGGACGCAGCAGCAAACCATCGCGAATCAGGAACTGTTTGCTTGCCGCCGTGCCGTCGTCGTCATGGCCGTAGCTGGCGAGTTCTTCGGGAATGCCCGGATCGAAGGTCACGTTAAGTAATTTCGAACCGTATTGCAGGCTGCCGAAGTCGCTGGTTTTGACGAAACTGGTGCCGGCGTAGTTGCGCTCGTCACCGAGGATGCGGTCCAGCTCCAGCGGGTGACCGATGGACTCGTGGATCTGCAGCATCATCTGATCCGGCATCAGCAGCAGGTCGCGCGGGCCTTGCGGAGTGTTCGGCGCGAGCAGCAGTTGCAGGGCCTGATCCGCCACTTGTGGGCCGGCGCCGACCAGACCGCAACGGCTGATCACATCGGCGCCACCCTGCTGGCCGAAGTTCTCGCGGCCGAGGCTGCGGGTCTGGCTGTCGTTGCCGTCGTAGGCAGTGACATCGAGGCTCGGGTAGACGAAGCGCTGGGCCTGGCGCAATTCGGCACCGGCGCTGCTCAGGTAGATCTGCTCGACATGGGTAATGCCGATGCTCACTTGCCAGTTCACCAGGCGCTCATCCTTGGGCACCGAGGCGGATTCCGCGCCGAGCAGCTCGAAGCATTCGCTCAGGGAAGGGAAGGGCTGTTCGAGATTGGGCGAGAAGTAGTCGGCGCGGTCGCTCGACACCGGCTGATCGCGCAGGTCGAGCAAGGCGTGGGGCTTGAGCCGCCGGGCCTGTTGCTCGGCGCGTTCAAGGGCGGCTTGCAGGCCTTGCTGCGACAGGTCGTTGGTGGCGGCATAGGCCTCGACCCCGTTGACGCGCACGGTGAGCATCGCGCCTTCGTCGCGGCTCAGGCTCGGCGGCTCGGCGACGTTCTTGCGCACCGACAGGTATTGGCCGGACTCGCGTACATACCGCAGGGAAAAGAACTCGGCGCCCGTGCGCAAGGCAGCGAAGCGCTGCTTGAGCTGGGGGTGGAAATCGAACATTCGGGAACCTCCTTGTTATGGAGTTGCGGGGTGCAGCGATTCGGCGGGGAGGGGTGAAACGATTGCGCGAGGTCTAGAGTAGGCCTGCGTGGGGGTAGGATCAAGTGAAGAGGGGGTGTAGGGGGATTTACTGTGCAGCGGGGGGATTTGTGCTGAATGGCCAGGCCTCATCGCTGGCAAGCCAGGCTCCCACAGGTTTTTGGTGAACACAATTTCTGTGAACGACACAAAACCCTGTGGGAGCTGGCTTGCCAGCGATCAGCCGTGACGCGGTATTACGACTTACTGAGCAACAGGCGTGATATCACGCATCGGCTTGCCCTTCACCGGCGCACCGCCCGCCACGTAGTAGGCAGCGTTGCTGCGCGGCAGTGGTTTGCGGCCACGGATCTTGTCGGCGATTTTCTCGGCCATCATGATCGTCGGCGCGTTGAGGTTGCCGGTGGTAATGATCGGCATGATCGAGGCATCGACCACACGCAGGCTCTGCATGCCGTGCACGCGACCTTCGCCATCCACGACGGCCATGTCGTCGGTGCCCATCTTGCACGAGCAGGACGGGTGGAACGCGGTTTCGGCGTGCTCGCGGATGAACTTGTCGAGCTGCTCATCGGTTTGCACGTCGATGCCCGGGCTGATTTCGCGACCACGGAAGGCGTCCAGTGCCGGCTGCTGCATGATTTCGCGGGTCAGGCGGATGCCGTCACGGAATTCCTGCCAGTCCTGCTCGGTGGCCATGTAGTTGAACAGGATGCTCGGGTGCTGGCGCGGATCCTTGGATTTGACCTGGATGCGACCACGGCTCGGCGAACGCATGGAACCCATGTGAGCCTGGAAACCGTGCTCTTTCACACCGTTGCTGCCGTTGTAGTTAATCGCCACCGGCAGGAAGTGGTACTGGATGTTCGGCCATTCGAACTCTTCGCGAGTACGGATGAAACCGCCGGCTTCGAACTGGTTGCTGGCGCCGATGCCGGTGCCGTTGAACAGCCACTCGGCACCGATGGCCGGCTGGTTGTACCAGAGCAGCGACGGGTACAGCGAAACCGGTTGAGTGCAAGCGTATTGCAGGTACAGCTCAAGGTGATCCTGCAGGTTTTCACCGACGCCTGGCAGGTCATGAACGACCGGGATGTCGAGGCTTTCCAGCAGTTTTGCCGGGCCGACGCCGGAACGCTGCAGAATCTGCGGCGAAGCGATGGCGCCGGAGCACAGCAGGACTTCCTTGCGTGCTTTGACTTCAACGCGCTCTTCAGCCGAACCGACCAGGTAACGCACGCCGACCGCACGCTTGCCTTCGAACAGGATCTTGTCGGTCAGGGCGTGGGTGACGATGGTCAGGGTCGAACGCTTCTTGGCGACGTCGAGGTAGCCACGGGCGGTGGAAGCACGACGGCCGTTCGGCGTCACGGTGCGGTCCATCGGGCCGAAGCCTTCCTGCTGGTAGCCGTTCAAGTCTTCGGTGCGCGGGTAACCGGCCTGCACGCCGGCTTCGACCATGGCGTGGAACAGCGGGTTGTTGCCGGCCTTCGGCGTGGTCACGCTGACCGGACCGTCGCCACCGTGGTAGTCGTTCGGGCCGATGTCGCGGGTTTCCGCTTTGCGGAAGTACGGCAGGCAGTCGAGGTACGACCAGTCTTCCAGGCCTGGCAGTTTCGCCCAGCCGTCGTAGTCCATCGCGTTGCCACGGATGTAGCACATGCCGTTGATCAGCGAGGAGCCGCCGAGGCCTTTGCCGCGACCGCATTCCATCCGGCGACCGTCCATGTGTGGCTCTGGATCGGTTTCGTAAGCCCAGTTGTAGCGACGACCCTGCAGCGGAAACGCCAGGGCAGCCGGCATTTGCGTGCGGAAGTCGAAACGATAGTCCGGGCCGCCGGCTTCGAGCAGCAGAACGGTGACGCCAGCGTCTTCAGTCAGGCGGGTCGCCAGGGTGTTACCGGCCGAGCCGGCACCGATGATGATGTAGTCGAATTCTTGGGACATTGAATGCACCCTCTTTGATGTTGGTCAGGTGTACTGTGACCGCGCACCTGTGGCGAGGGGATTTATCCCCTTTCGGCTGCGCAGCAGTCGCAGAGTCAGCGACTGGGTTCTGTCTGGAGAATTGCAGTGTCTGGAGGGGGGCTGCTTTGCAGCCCAGCGGGGATGAATCCCCTCGCCACAATGGCCCCATCCAGATTCTGCGTCAGATCAGAACACCGAGACGTAATCGCCCAGCTCGACCTGTACCGATTTGATGCGTGTGTAGTTGGTCAGTGAGCTGATGCCGTTTTCACGGCCCACGCCCGACTGCTTGTAACCGCCCACCGGCATTTTCGCGTCGGACTCGCCCCAGGCGTTGATCCAGCAGATACCGGCTTCCAGCTGATGAATCACGCGGTGCGCGCGGTTCAGGTCTTTGGTCACGATACCGGCGGCCAGGCCGAAGTCGGTGTCGTTGGCGCGGCGGATCACTTCTTCTTCGGTCTCGTAGGAGAGGATCGCCATCACCGGGCCAAAGATTTCTTCACGGACGATGGTCATCTCGTCGGTGCAATCGGTGAACACGGTCGGTGCAACGAATGCGCCTTTGGCGAACTCGCCGTCGGTCAGACGCTCGCCGCCGCACAGGACGCGGGCACCTTCTTCTTTACCCTTGGCGATGTAACCCAGCACGCTTTCCATGTGGGCGAAGCTTACCAGCGGGCCGAAGTTGGTGTTTTCGTCTTCCGGGTTGCCGATGCGGATGCGCGCTACGCGCTCGACGATCTTGGCTTCGAAAGCGGCTTTCAGGTGGCTCGGTACGAACACGCGAGTGCCGTTGGTGCAGACCTGACCGGAGCTGTAGAAGTTGGCCATCATTGCGGTGTCGGCGGCGCGATCCAGGTCGGCGTCGTCGCAGATGATCAACGGCGATTTGCCGCCCAGTTCCATGGTCACGTCTTTCAGCGACGAAGCCGAAGCGCTGGCCATGACTTTCTTGCCGGTGTCGGTGCCGCCAGTGAAGGAGACTTTCTCGATGCGCGGGTGCTCGGTCAGCCAGGTGCCGACTTCACGGCCGCTGCCGGTCAGCACGTTGAACACGCCGTTGGGCAGGCCGGCTTCGGTGTAGATTTCGGCCAGTTTCAGGGTGGTCAGCGAGGTGACTTCGCTTGGCTTGAAGATCATCGCGTTACCGGCCGCCAGGGCTGGTGCGGATTTCCACAGGGCGATCTGGATCGGGTAGTTCCACGCGCCGATACCGGCGACTACGCCCAGCGGCTCGCGACGGGTGTAGACGAAAGACGTGTCACGCAGCGGGATCTGCTCGCCTTCGATCGCAGGTACCAGGCCTGCGTAGTATTCCAGCACGTCGGCGCCGGTGACGATGTCGACGTATTTGGTTTCGGAGAAGGCTTTACCGGTGTCCAGGGTTTCCAGCGCGGCCAGTTCATCGTTGCGCTCGCGCAGGATGTCGACGGCGCGACGCAGGATGCGCGAACGCTCCATGGCGGTCATCGCTGCCCAGATTTTCTGGCCCTTTTCCGCGCTGACCACGGCACGCTCGACGTCTTCCTTGGTCGCACGTTGCACGTTGGCGAGGACTTCACCGTTCGCCGGGTTGATGGCTTCGAAGGTGGCATCGCTGCCAGCGTCGGAGTACGCGCCATCAATGTAGAGTTTTTGCAGTTCGAAACGGGCCATAGTGTCCTCGCAAGTGCATGAGTGGTTGGCGTTGGTCACCGGGTGAGCCATGTAGCTGTGGCATCGCTGGTCGGTAACAGTTCAGGGGCTGAGCGTTTTCTGTGTGCTCTAGCTCACCTTCTTGGCCAATTGGAAATCCATGTATTCGTAAGCGATCTGTTGCGCCTGCGCCGTGTCGAAAGCGTCTCCCGACAAAGCGCCGCGCAACCACAAACCGTCAATCAACGCTGCCAGTCCTCGCGCGGCGCTGCGCGCATCTTCGAGCGGCAACACACGGCGGAACTCGCAGCACAGGTTGGAATACAGACGGTGATCGTTGATCCGCTGCAACCTGTGCAAAGACGGCTGGTGCATGCTGGTGGCCCAGAAGGCCAGCCAGGTTTTCATTGCCGGGCCATTGACCTGGCTGGCGTCGAAGTTGCCTTCGATGATCACCTGCAGATGCGCCCGTGGGCTGCTGTCTGCCAGCGCCTGACGGCGTGCGGTGACGTTCTCGCTGAGGACATTCATCAGATACCGCATCGTGGCGGCAATCAGGCCGTTCTTGTCCTGAAAGTAATGACTGATGATGCCGTTCGAGACACCGGCCAAACGGGCGATCAGCGCAATGCTGGCGTCCCCCATCCCGACCTGATCGACCGCCTGCAACGTGGCTTCGATCAGTTGTTGGCGGCGGATGGGTTGCATACCGACCTTGGGCATCTTGCACATCTCCTTAGGCCTTCCGGCGGACGAAAAACGGCTACCGGATTGAGGGCCAGTCTATTTTGTTTTGATTGAACGTTCAATCAACAAAGAATAAGATCTGCGACAAATCGTCGCGATTTACATATTTTTCCTACGTGTAAATGGCGATAAACCGACATCCGAAAATGCTTGAAACCTGCGTGGGGCATGGCGCGGTTCGCGATTCGATGGACGTGTTGAAAGGGCAAGACGCTCAGGGCCAGGTTTCGGATGAACGTCCAGACCTCGGCCACGAAAGCGATTCGCAGCGCCATTTCGGCAGGTTCGGGCTGTTTTCGGGGTGTCTTTATATCACCCGCCGGTCGGCTGCCAACTAACCGATTGGTCGGGTTCCGTGTTGCCTTGTGTTCTTCTCTCGCACTGCCTGGAGCATTTGTGCCATGAGTTCTGCCTCGCTTATAAAGACCCCGCCCGAGAAGGTGACGGTCAACGGTTGGGTGTTCTACACCTCTACCGCGCTGATTCTGTTGTTGACCGCCATTCTGATCATCGCCCCGCAAGAGGCCGGCAGATTGTTGGGTATCGCTCAGGCCTGGTTGTCGCGCAGCTTCGGCTGGTACTACATGGTGGTGATCGCCGCCTACCTGGTGTTTGTGGTGGGCCTGGCGTTTTCTTCCTACGGCAAACTCAAACTGGGCAGCAAGGACGACACCCCGGATTTCAGTTACGGCGCCTGGGCGGGGATGCTGTTCTCGTCGGGTATCGGTATTTCGCTGCTGTACTTCGGCGCGTCCGAGCCGCTGGACCACTACTTCAATCCGCCGGAAGGCGCAGCGGCCACCAACATGGCCGCGCGTCAGGCGGTGCAATTGACGTTCCTGCACTGGGGCCTGCACGGCTGGGCGATCTACGCGCTGGTCGGTCTGGCCGTGGCGTACTTCGCTTACCGTCATAACCAGCCGTTGGCACTGCGTTCGGCGTTGTATCCGCTGGTGGGCGAGCGTTGGGTCAAAGGCGCGGCCGGTCACGCGGTGGACGGCTTCGGCATGTTCGTGACCCTGCTGGGTCTGGTGACCAACCTGGGGATCGGTTCGCTGCAAGTGTCCTCCGGCCTCGAAAACCTGTTCGGCATGGAACACAGCAACACTAACCTGCTGATCGTGATCATCGTGATGAGCACCGTGGCGACCATCGCTGCGGTGTCGGGTGTGGAAAACGGCATCCGTCGTCTGTCCAACCTGAATATTGTGCTGTTCAGCGGTCTGCTGATTTTCGTGCTGTTGTTTGGCCCGACTTTGCACCTGCTCAACGGCTTCGTACAGAACATCGGCGATTACCTCAACGGCGTGGTGCTGAAGACTTTCGACCTGTACGTCTATGAAGGCGACAGCGCCAAGTCCGACCGCTGGTTGGGCCTGTGGACTCTGTTCTACTGGGCGTGGTGGATTTCCTGGGCACCATTCGTTGGCATGTTCATCGCGCGTATTTCCCGTGGCCGTACCGTGCGTGAACTGGTGGCCGGCGTGCTGCTGATTCCGCTGGGCTTCACTTTGGCCTGGCTGTCGATCTTCGGTAACTCGGCACTGGATCTGGTGATGAACCAGGGGGCGGTGGAGCTTGGCAAGACGGCGCTGGAACAGCCGTCGATGGCGATTTATCAATTGCTGGAGCACTACCCGGCGTCGAAAGTCGTCATCGGTGTGTCGATCTTTGTTGGCTTCGTGCTGTTCCTGACCCCGGCCGACTCCGGCGCGGTGATGATGGCGAATCTGTCCTGCAAGGGCGGTAACGTCGACGAAGATGCGCCGCACTGGCTGCGGATCTTCTGGTCGGTGGTGATCACGCTGGTGACCATCGGTCTGCTGTTCGCCGGTAACTTCGAAGCCATGCAAACCATGGTGGTGCTGGCCGGTCTGCCGTTCTCGGTGGTGCTGGTGTTCTTCATGTTCGGCCTGCACAAGGCGATGCGCCAGGACGTGCAGATCGAACAGGAGCAGGCGCAACTGGCTGAGCGCGGTCGTCGTGGTTTCAGCGAGCGTCTGACGCAGCTGGATCTGCAGCCGAGCCAATCGGTGGTGCAACGCTTCATGGACAAGCAGGTCAGCCCGGCGCTGGAAGACGCGGCCGCTCAAATGCGTGTTCAGGGGCTGGAAGTGCAGACACTGCTGGGCAAATCCAAGCGCTGCATGGGCGTGCGTGTCGAGATGGAAGAGGGCAACCCTTTCGTCTACGAAGTGAGCCTGGACGGCTACCTCGCGACCCCGACCGAATCGGCTCAGTCCGATGAGGCGCGTCAGCGTTACTACCGCGCCGAGGTGTATCTGCACAACGGCAGCCAGGACTACGACCTGATGGGCTTCACGCAGGATCAGATCACGCGCGATGTGCTTGATCAGTTTGAAAGCCATCGGCAGCTTCTTGGCCGGGTGTATAGCTAAGGTCAAAAGCTGACCCTCACCCCAACCCTCTCCCTAAGGGAGAGGGGGAAAGGGAGCAGATCGGGGGCTTTTCAAAGCCTGAGTTCGACTCGAAATTTCAATGCCAGTCAAAAGCCCCTCACCCAACCCTCCCGAAACGTCGGACCGCCCGTAGGGAGAGGGAGCTGACCGAGGTGTCTGGCGTTGTACATCGACCTGAAAGATCGAGTCGATTATGGATTCGGTGAAGCAAGATCAGGTCGGTGTAGATCTGCAGCATCCCCCGGTCGGTCCCCTCTCCCTTTGGGAGAGGGCTAGGGTGAGGGGGCTTTTCCCTGGCCCAATAAAAAGGGATCGCTCACCGCGATCCCTTTTTTTATCCCTGCCTTAACCGAGGTTCTTGCCCAGCAACGCGTGATACAACTCACTGTCGCCCAAGATCCCCACCACATGGTTGTTGTCGTGCAGCACCAGTTTGTTGCCGGTCTGGTAGCGAATCTGCAGCGCGTCACGCATACCGATGTTCGAGTCCACCAGCGTCGGCTTGCGCTCCAGAGCCTCCACGGCTTGGCCCGGTGCCCAGTTCTGCAGGTTCAGCACCGAACCGTTCTGCCGCGCGCCTTTGATGGTGTTGCCTTCGGCCAGGTCCAGCCACGAATCGCCGCCCGGATCGAGGCACACCGAACCGTTGATGCGTTTGCAGTTGTCCAGGGTGCGCATCAGGCTGCGGCCGCAGAGCACGTTGAGCGGGTTGGTGTGGGCAACGAAGGTGCGCACGTAGTCGTCCGCCGGGTTCAGCACGATCTCTTCCGGCACGCTGTACTGGATGATCCGGCCGTCTTTCATGATCGCGATGCGGCTACCGAGTTTCAGCGCTTCATCAAGGTCATGGCTGACGAACACGATGGTCTTGCTCAGCTTGCGTTGCAGTTCCAGCAGTTCATCCTGCAGACCCTGACGGATCAGCGGGTCGAGTGCCGAGAACGGTTCGTCCATCAGCAGGATATCGGCGTCCATCGCCAGCGCCCGGGCCAGGCCTACGCGCTGCTGCATACCGCCGGAGAGTTCGTCAGGCTTCTTGTTGCGCCATTGGGTCAGGCCAACCAGTTCGAGCTTTTCATCGACGAGCTTCTTGCGTTCCTTCTCCGGGCGACCCTGCATTTCCAGTCCGAAACTGATGTTCTCGCGCACCGTCAGCCACGGCATCAGGGCGAACTTCTGGAACACCATGGCGATGCGTTTGGTGCGCATCATCTTCAGCTCGGCCGGGGTGCAGGAGGCGATGTCGATCTGGCGGTTTTCATGCTCGACGAACAGCTTGCCGCGGCTCACGGTGTTGAGGCCGTTGATGCAGCGCAGCAGGCTCGATTTGCCGGAGCCGGACAGGCCCATCAGCACGCAGATCTCGCCCTTGTTGATGTCCAGCGTGGCTTTTTCCACACCGACAATCTGTCCGGTCTTTTTCAGGATCTCGTTGCGGGTCATGCCCTGATCCAGCAGCTTGAGTGCCTCGCGCGGATCCTTGGAGAAGATTACGTCGACGTCTTCGAAGCGAATTATGCTCATGCGTCACCCCCTACTTTGGCGTCGGGTTGTTTGCAGATACGGTCGAGCATGATCGCCAGCAGTACGATCGCCAGGCCCGCTTCGAAGCCCAGGGCGATATCAGCAGTGTTCAGTGCGTTGACCACCGGTTTGCCGAGTCCATCGGCGCCCACCAGTGCCGCGATCACCACCATCGACAGCGACAACATGATGCACTGGGTGATGCCGGCCGCGATGCTCGGCATGGCGTGAGGCAGTTCGATCCGTGAAAGCAATTGGCGACGCGAGCAGCCGAAGGCCTTGCCGGCGTCCATCAGTTCTTGCGGGACATCGCGGATGCCCAGGTAGGTCAGGCGGATCGGCGCAGCGATGGCGAACACCACTGTGGAGATCAGGCCCGGCACCACACCCAGCCCGAAGAGGGTCAGGGTAGGAATGAGGTAAACGAAGGTCGGTACGGTCTGCATCAGATCGAGTACCGGACGCATCAACGTGTAGAACATCGGTTTGTGCGCGGCGACGATGCCCAACGGCACGCCGATGACCACGCAGACCAGGGTCGCGAACATGACCTGGGCGAGGGTTTCCATGGTTTCCTGCCAGTACCCCAGGTTGAGGATCAGCAGGAACGAGGCGATTACAAAAGCAGTCAGTCCCCATTTGCGCTGGATGAAATGCGCGAGCAATGCAATGAGGCCGATCAAGACGAAGGGATTGAACCAGGTCAGCGCAAACGTCACGCCGTGGATCATCGTTTCCAGGGTCACGGCGATTGCGTCGAAGGTGTTGGCGCCGTGTTGCGTCAACCATTCAACGAAGCCCGCGATGTACTGGCCTAAAGGGATTTTCTGATCAATCAGCATGGTAGTGAACGTCCGCATGCAAGGAAATAAACAGCCCGGACGGCTTACGCCGTCCGGCATAAGCGATTACTGCAGTTTGGCTTTCACGGCCTCCAGGCCAGGTTTACCGTCAATGGTGGTCACGCCAGCGAGCCAGGTATCGAGCACCTGTGGATTCTTCTTCAGCCAGGCCTTGGCAGCCGCGTCAGGCTTCATCTTGTCGTCGAGGATGTTGCCCATCAGTTCACTTTCCATGTCGACGGTGAACTCCAGGTTCTTCAGCAACTGGCCGACGTTGCTGCATTCCTCGGCGTAGCCCTTGCGGGTGTTGGTCGCCACGGTCGCTGCACCGAAATCGGGGCCGAAGAAATCGTCGCCACCGGTCAGGTATTGAATCTTGAAGCGCTTGTTCATCGGGTGCGGTGCCCAGCCGAGGAAGACCACGGCGGTGTCGCGTTTCTGCGCCCGGTCGACCTGCGAGAGCATCCCCGCTTCGGACGATTCCACGACCTTGAAGCCGGCGTCCTTCAGGCCGAAGGCGTTCTTGTCGATCATGCTCTGGATCAGACGGTTGCCGTCGTTGCCTGGCTCGATGCCGTAAATCTTGCCGTCGAGTTCTTTCTTGAATTTGGCAATGTCGGCGAAGTCGTGCAGACCCTTGTCATACAGCGCCTGAGGAACGGCGAGGGTGTACTTGGCGCCCTTCAGGTTGGTGCGCACGGTTTCCACGGTGCCGGCATCGCGGTAGGCCTTGATGTCGTTTTCCATGGTCGGCATCCAGTTACCCAGGAACACGTCCATGTTCTTGCCGTCGGCCAGCGACTTGTAGGTCACGGGCACGGAGATCATGGTGGTCTTGGTCTTGTAGCCGAGGGCGTTGAGCACGACGCTGGTGGTCGCGGTAGTCGCGGTGATGTCGGTCCAGCCGACATCGGAGAAGTTAACGGTACTGCACTGCGCCGGTTCTGCGGCTTGAGCCAGTAACGGCAGACTCAGCATGGCGGCCAACAACAACGACGGGGAACCTTTCATGGATGGACTCCTTGGTGTTTTTTTTGGCAGTGTTCCGACTGGACCACCGCACTTATAGGTTGCGGTTGGATGGCGTTCTGGAGACAGCTCTACCACGGCGCCTTGCAATCGAGTCATAACGATCATGTACCAGTGAAAATCTGACGCCTACAGGGTGGGTCGTATCCAGTACAGGGATGGTCGCATCCAGTGTCAGTGACGTCGTTTACAGCTTTTTTCAGCCCCGTTTGGCCATCTGAACCGCATAAAAACGGCGAAAACCGGGGACGAAAGCGGCACGGCGTTGGTGGGCATGAGTGCGTCGGTGTCAGACGCCGTGCGCCCCGACAAAAGCCTGATGATGCGGGCATTCCGGCGGATCGCAGCTTGAGCGTAGCAGCTCCGCCAGCGGGCGCTTCAAGCCCGGGAACGGCATCCTCAGGAGCTCTGCAGCAATGGCTATCAGCGTTTTCGACCTGTTCAAAATCGGCATCGGCCCGTCCAGTTCCCACACCGTCGGGCCGATGCGCGCCGCGGCGTTGTTCGTCGAGTCGCTCAGGGACAAACACCTGCTGGAACAGGTGCGTCGTATAGAAGTGCAACTGTTCGGTTCGCTGTCGGCCACCGGTATCGGGCATGGCAGCGACAACGCGGTGATCATGGGCCTGATGGGCGAGTGGCCGGACGCAATCGACCCGTCGCAGATCGGCCCGCGCATCCAGGCCCTGCGTGAAACCCACACCCTGTTATTGGATGGGCGCTTGTCGGTGCCGTTTGTCTGGGCGCGCGACATGCGCCTGATCGACGAGAATCTGCCGTTCCACCCCAACGCGATGACCCTGATTGCCGAAGGCGATCACGGGGATATTCATCGCGACACCTACTATTCGGTCGGTGGCGGTTTTGTGGTGGATCAGGCGCAGGCCTCCAGCGGTGTGGTCGATCTGGATCGCACCGAATTGCCGTATGACTTTTCCAGCGCGGTCGAGCTGCTGGAACTGTGCAAACAGAACAACCTGCGCGTCGCTGAACTGATGATGGCCAACGAAAAGGTCTGGCGCAGCGAAGAGGAAATTCGCGCCGGGCTGATGAAACTGTGGCGGGCGATGCAGGATTGCGTCGAGCAGGGCCTCAAGCACGAAGGCATCCTCCCCGGTGGTCTGAATGTGCGCCGGCGGGCAGCGAAGTTACATCGCAGCCTGCAGGAACTGAACAAGCCCAACGTAATCGGCTCGACCCTCAGCGCCATGGAATGGGTCAACCTGTTTGCCCTCGCGGTCAATGAAGAGAACGCGGCCGGTGGGCGCATGGTCACGGCGCCGACCAATGGTGCAGCGGGGATCATCCCGGCGGTGTTGCACTACTTTATGAAGTTCAGTGAGGCGGTGACTGACGCCAACGTCGTCGACTACTTTCTGGGCGCCGCGGCGGTGGGCATTCTGTGCAAGAAGAACGCCTCGATCTCCGGTGCCGAAGTCGGCTGCCAGGGCGAGGTCGGTTCGGCCTGCGCAATGGCGGCGGCGGGGCTGGCGGAGATTTTGGGCGCGACGCCGGAGCAACTGTGCAACGCGGCGGAGATTGGCCTGGAGCATAACCTCGGGCTGACCTGCGATCCGGTGGGCGGGCTGGTGCAGGTGCCGTGCATCGAGCGCAATGCGATTGCGGCGGTGAAGGCGATCAACGCGGCGCAGATGGCGCTGCGTGGGGACGGTCAGCACTTTATCTCGCTGGACCGGGTGATCCGCACCATGCGTGATACCGGTGCCGACATGCATGACAAATATAAAGAGACGTCGCGGGGTGGGCTGGCGGTCAGCGCGGTTGAGTGCTAAGTCAGCGCCACCGAGGTGAATTCTTCGCGAGCAAGCTCGCTCCCACAGGAGAACGCATTCCAAATGTGGGAGCAAGCTCGCTCCCACAGGTGAACGCATTCCAAATGTGGGAGCGAGCTTGCTCGCGAAGGCGTCAGACCAGTCAAAACTGCTCGCTAACGGAACACACATAACCGCAGGCGCCACCTTTTAGCGCGTCGCAATCAGATAAGAGTCTTTCCCAGCCACAGTGCGCCATTTGCACCACCTACCGTCCGTCACCCGTGCCTGCGGTGACACTCACCGTAAACTGCGCGCAGGCCCGTTCCCACAAGTGCTACCGATTTGCTCACACGCCTCGGGGCAGGGCGCTCAGCGACACTAATGGCGCTTCGAAACACCTTTCGTCGGACGTCTTGAATAGACGCGTCGCGACGTCGTTTTCAGGAGTTATTGAACAGCCATTCAATTTTAGGCATGGCAATTGCTCTGTCATAACAAAGCCCGTCTCCCACCCGAGAACGCTGGCAATAACAAGAGCCTCCGCCTGAGGCCATCACCCGCTTTGTGTGAGGAGATACCGCGATGACGTCGTTCAACTCCGGGGCTCAACCCCAGAACCGTGCGCCTCAATCCATCGGCTTTCTGCTGCTGGACAATTTCACGCTGATTTCCCTGGCCTCTGCGGTAGAGCCGCTACGCATGGCCAACCAATTGTCCGGTCGCGAGCTGTATCGCTGGAGCACCCTCACCGTCGATGGCGGTCAGGTGTGGGCCAGTGACGGTCTGCAAATCACCCCCGATGCCTCCATGCACAAAGCGCCACCGCTGGACACCGTGATTGTCTGCGGCGGGATCGGCATTCAACGCACCGTGACCCGTGAGCATGTGTCGTGGTTGCAAAGCCAGGCGCGCCAGTCCAAGCGTCTCGGCGCCGTGTGCACCGGCAGTTGGGCTTTGGCCTGCGCCGGCCTGCTCGACGGTTTTGATTGCAGCGTGCACTGGGAATGTCTGGCGGCGATGCAGGAAGCTTTCCCACGCGTGGCGATGAGCACTCGCTTGTTCACCCTCGACCGTAACCGCTTCACCAGCTCTGGCGGTACTGCGCCACTGGACATGATGTTGCACCTGATCAGCCGCGATCACGGCCGTGAGCTGTCCGCCGCGATCTCGGAAATGTTTGTCTACGAACGCATCCGCAACGAACAGGATCACCAGCGTGTGCCGCTCAAGCACATGCTCGGCACCAACCAGCCGAAGCTGCAGGAAATCGTCGCGCTGATGGAAGCCAATCTGGAAGAGCCGATCGACCTCGACGAACTGGCGGTGTACGTCGCCGTGTCGCGTCGGCAGCTGGAGCGCCTGTTCCAGAAATACCTGCACTGCTCGCCGTCGCGCTACTACCTCAAGCTACGCCTGATCCGCGCGCGGCAGTTGCTCAAGCAGACGCCGATGTCGATCATCGAAGTGGCTTCGGTGTGTGGTTTCGTGTCGACGCCGCACTTCTCCAAGTGCTACCGCGAATACTTCGGCATTCCGCCGCGTGACGAACGCGTAGGCTCCAACACCACCCAGCAAGTGGCGATGATGCCGCTGCCGCAGGCGATCGTGATGTCGCCGCTGTCGGGGCCGATGTCGGCGTTGAGTCAGGCGCGTAATGAGTCGACATTTGCCAGTGTGAGGCTGTAGACCGGGTCGCCCCTATCGCTGGCAAGCCAGCTCCCACAGGTTCTTTGGTGATACAGATATCTTGATCACACCGAACAGCCCTGTGGGAGCTGGCTTGCCAGCGATGGCGGCCTGTCAGGCGCTGCGAGTCTGCTGGTACTGCGCCAGTGCCGGCAATAACTGTTTATCAAAAGCCTCACGCACTGCCGGCAAAATAGTCGCGCTGCTGGTGTACATCTGCTTGACCATCGTACGCAACGTGTTCGCCCGAACATCGTCCAGACCCCGTACGGCGTATTCGCAGGCTTGCTCTGCGGTAGCGCCCGACGGCACTTCGAAACCCAACGCCTTGAGCTGGCCCAGCAAGTCTTCCTGATCAATCAAATCGGCATACATCATGACGCGCATCCTTCTTCGGTAACGGAGGTCGTGGCTCGATTCTGGTAGCCATGCCGGAGCACGGCAAGGGCGATTTGTCGCAGTGGCTGCGACGGCTATGAACAGGTCGTTTTCGGCTAACTCAGTGCCAAGGGGAGTGGGCACACTGGCGCAAGCTCGCTACAGACGGTTTGGTCACCCTCGGCTGGCAGCTCCTCAACAGTACCCTCTGCCCCGATCCTGTCACGGCTTGTATCGGGGCTTTTTTTGGTCTGTGAATCAAAGATGTTCGCGTTGTTGTTGCTGACGCCATCGCTGGCAAGCCAGCTCCCACAGGTTTTGGGCCTTGTCACTTATCTGTTGTCGGCGCCGACCCTGTGGGAGCGGGCTTGCCCGCGATGAACGATGACGCGGTTTACCTTTGCAACACCAGAATGCGCGACAACAACTCATCCCGATCGACATAGCAACCCTGGAAATGCCGCGCCCCGGTGGCCGGGTCAAACGCATTGCGCGCATGCAGCGTGCGGCGGTTATCGAAGCACCACAGCTCCCCTGGATTAAGCCGCTGCATCAGCCGAAACCGTGGCTCGCGGGTCATCGCGATCAAGCGTCGATAGGCGCGATACAGCAGCGGCATCTGCTCCACCGATGTATCGAATGCCCCGCGCAGAAAGTTCGCCATGCGAATCTCCGCAACCCGCCCCAACGCATCCAGAGCAATGATCGGCGCCAGGCAGCGATAGTCGCTGTGGCGATCCTTGTTGCGGAATTCCACGGGGATTTCGCACAGCGCGTGAAACAGCTGCGGCGCTTCCTGACGCAAGGCGTCGGCAATCGCAAAACCATCGACAAAAATACTCTCGCCACCCGCGGCGTCATTCACCAGGCAATGCAGAAACTGCAGCCCCGGTTGCAGCTCGCGAGTCGGCAAGTCCGTGTGCAATGGCAGGTTGAAAGCGGTGTAGGCGTTGCTGTCGGCATCGGCCTTGGATTGCACGTTGAACAGCACGCCGAAATTGCTCTCGCGGATGAACGAAATACGCTGCGCGATCAGCTTCAGCGAGCCCGGTTCGGTGGGCACACCGCGCACCTGGGTCAGGCCGATGTCGCGCACCGCGATCAACCATTGCAGCAGGGCGCTGTTGTCATTCATCAGCGCGGCGTAGTCGAACACCGGCAACTGCAAATCGCTGCGCCACAGGCAGGCTTTGGGCTTGGCGGCCAGACGTTCGGCCCGGGACGCGTCATCGTAGGCGTGGGCGCGCAGCCACCCGGGGTCGAAGCGGCTGCGGTGACCGTCCTGCCAGTCGATGCGCAGGCAGCCGTCGCTGTCGATGTGGGTACTGGCGGGGGTGAGGTCCGGCGCGGCGTCGACGATCTCGAACACTTGCTCGCGGGTAACACTGTAGACGCACTGCTCGCAGGGGCAGTTGTCCCGCAACCAGACATGATGAAACGGGCTGAAACGGCCGTCAGCCCATTCGATGGCAACGCGATCCGCCAGGTTCTGCACGCCACCGAGCGCGCTGATCAACGGATAAGTACGGAAGTCGGCAACAGCGGCAGCGGTGTTCATGGCGGCTCCTTGCGATAGATGATTTACCGGGCAGGCGGCAGGGCGATGACCCGGCCGATGTAAGCGGGAGCGGGCAGGTCTTGTTGCTCGACGACGATGGCTTGCAGCCGGCTCAGGGTGTCCGGGGTGAACGGTGCCGAGCGCGGGCCGGCGAGGTCGACGTGCAGCAGCATCTGTTCGTTGCCGGCCAGTTCCTGGTCGCCGCCAACCAGGTGCAGGCTGTGATAAAGGTGCAGGCGTTTGCTGTCATGGCCGATGATTTGCGTGCGCACTTCGACCTCGGCGTCGAGCTTCACTTCGTGCAGGTAGTTGAGGTGCAGTTCGAGGGTGAACAGTGAATGGCCGCTGGCTTCGCGGTTGTTGCTGTCCATGCCGAGACGGTCCATCAGGGCGTCGGTGGCGTAGCTGAAAATCAGCAGGTAGAAGGCGTCGCGCAGGTGGCCGTTGTAGTCGACCCAGTCGGGGATGATGGTGGTTTGGTAGGTGGTGAGGGTGGGCATGATTGGGTTCCGGTAGTTGGCGAGTCGTTAAGATCAAGAGCTACCCCCTCACCCCAGCCCTCTCCCCCAGGGGGGAGAGGGGGAAAGGGAGCAGATCCGGGGGCCTTTCAAAACTTGAGTTCGGCTCGGTGGTGCAAGTCGGCTTAGCTTGCATGAGCACCGCGGTCAGTCCCCTCTTCTCCCAGGGGGAAAGGGAGCAGATCCGGGGGGCTTTCAAACTTGAGTTCGGCTCGATAGTTCAGGTCGGTGCAGCTCGCATGAACACCTCGGTCAGTCCCCTCTCCCTCCGGGAGAGGGCTAGGGTGAGGGCCGCGATGTCATGCCAGCCCCATCACTCGCTAAAACTCATCCCATGCTTTTCCTTGGTGCTCTTCACCGCCTCCAGCACCGCCAGCAGACAATCATCACGATAGCGCTCCAGCGCCGAAATGCTGTGCCGGCCCAACTGATCACTGGTGCCATCGACTACATCGTCGATCAGCTTGTCGGTCAGCTCAGGTGCTGGCAGATAGGTCCACGGCAACTGCAATGCCGGGCCGAATTGCGACATGAAGTGACGCATACCCGCGTCACCGCCGGCCAGGGTGTAAGTCAGGAAGGTGCCCATGAACGACCAGCGCAGACCGGCGCCGAATCGGATTGCATCGTCGATCTCGCCAGTGGTCGCCACGCCATCGTTGACCAGGTGCAGTGCCTCACGCCACAGCGCTTCGAGCAGACGGTCAGCGATGAATCCCGGCACTTCCTTGCGCACGTGCAGCGGGCGCATGCCGAGGGATTCGTAGACTGTCATCGCCGCTTGCACGGCTTCGGGCGCGGTGTTCTTGCCGCCGACCACTTCCACCAGCGGCAACAGGTAAACCGGGTTGAACGGGTGGCCGACCACGCAGCGCTCAGGATGGGTCGAGCTCTCGTAGAACTCGCTCGGCAGCAGGCCGGAAGTGCTCGAGCCGATCAAGGCATTGGGTTTGGCCGCCGCGCTGATTTTGCTGTGCAGCTCGAGTTTCAGTTCCAGACGTTCCGGGGCGCTTTCCTGGATGAAGTCGGCATCACGCACGCATTCCTCGATGGTCGCGACAAAGCGCAGACGATCCTGCGAAGCGCCGGGCGCCAGGCCGTTTTTCTCCAGCGCGCTCCAGGCATTGGCCACGCGTTTACGCAGTGCGGCCTCAGCGCCGGGCGCCGGGTCCCAGGCCACCACGTCGAGGCCGTGGGCGAGGGCGCGCGCAACCCAGCCGCTGCCGATGACACCGCTGCCAAGGGCGGCGAAGGTTTTGATGTCGGTGATAAAGCTCATGGTGATTTCCTGAGAAAGTTCGGTGATCCCTGTGGAAACTCTGTTCTTGTGGCGAGGGGATTTATGTTCACAGGGGAGAAAGGGTGAGGTTCAGCCGCGCTGGGTCAGGCCCATTTTCTTGCGGCCTTCCGCCGGGGTCAGCACCCGGGCGCCGAGGCGGCTGAGGATCTCGGTGGCGCGTTCGACCAGTTGGCCGTTGGTCGCCAGCACGCCCTTGTCCAGCCACAGGTTGTCTTCCAGCCCGACCCGCACGTTGCCGCCCAACAGCACCGCTTGCGCGGCCATCGGCATCTGCATCCGGCCGATGCCAAACCCGGCCCACACCGCGTCGGCGGGCAGGTTGTCGACCATGGCTTTCATGGTGGTGGTATCCGCCGGTGCGCCCCACGGAATGCCCAGGCACAGCTGGAACAGTGGGTTATCGAGCAGGCCTTCCTTGATCATCTGCTTGGCGAACCACAGGTGCCCGGTGTCGAAAATCTCCAGCTCGGCCTTCACCCCCAGTTCGGTGATGCGCTTGGCGCCGGCACGCAGTTGTGCCGGTGTGGACACGTAAATGGTGTCGCCATCGCCGAAGTTCAGGGTGCCGCAATCAAGGGTGCAGATTTCCGGCAGCAGCTGTTCAACGTGAGCCAGACGGGTCAGCGGACCGACCAGATCGGTGTTCGGACCGAACTCCATCGGGTTCTCGCCCGCGCCGATTTCGAGGTCGCCGCCCATGCCGGCGGTGAGGTTGACGATGATGTCGACGTCGGCTTCGCGGATGCGCTCCATCACCTCGCGGTAGAGCGCCACGTCACGGCTGAACTTGCCGGTCTGCGGGTCGCGCACATGGCAGTGCACAACCGTGGCGCCGGCCTTGGCTGCTTCAACGGCAGCAGCGGCGATCTGTTTCGGGGTGACCGGCACGTGGGGGCTCTTGGCGGTCGTGTCGCCAGCACCGGTGAGTGCGCAGGTGATGATGACGTCGTGGTTCATGGTGCGGTTTCCTTCAGGCGTGATGGGTCTGTTCGCAGCCCTGTTTCGGGCTGCGAAGCGTCAGTCAGTCCCCTCTCCCCGGGGAGAGGGTGAGGGGCTGTTCAATCGAGGGTTATTTGCTGGTCAGTTGCAGGTTTTCAGCGGCCGGTTTGCCGTCGAAGGTGGTCACACCGTCGAGCCAGCGCTGCTTGTCTTCCGGGTGATCCTTGAGCCACTGCCTGGCCGATTCGAAGGCGTCTTTGTGATCGAGCAGCGGTTGCATCATCCGGCTCTCGTCTTCGGCGGTGAACGTCAGGTTGCTCAGCAGGCGGCCGACGTTCGGGCATTGTTCGGTGTATTTCGGCGCGGTGACGGTCCAGACGGTGGCCATGCCTTCGTTCGGGCCGAGGGCGTCGTCGCTGCCGGTGAGGTAAGTCATTTTTACGTTGACGTTCATCGGGTGCGGCGCCCAGCCGAAGAACACCACGGCCTCCTTGCGGCGCACGGCACGGTCAACGGCGGCGAGCATCCCGGCTTCGCTGGACTCGACCAGCTGGAATTTGCCGAGACCGAACTGGTTCTTGGCGATCATTGCCTTGATCTGCGTGTTGGCGCCCGAGCCCGGTTCGATGCCGTAAATCTTGCCACCCAGTTCTTTCTCGAATTTGGCGATGTCGGCGAAGGTTTTCAGGCCCTTGTCGGCCAGATAGGTCGGCACGGCGAGGGTGGCGCGGGCGTCCTTCAGGCTCGGCGCCGGCAAGACCTTGACCTGATTGGCGTCGACGAACGGGGTGATGGTCTGGGTCATCAGCGGGTTCCAGTAGCCGAGGAACAGGTCCAGGCGCTGATCGCGAATCCCGGCGAAGATGATTTGCTGGGAGGCGCTGGTTTGTTTGGTGCTGTAGCCGAGGCCGTCGAGCAGCACCTGGGTCATGGCACTGGTGGCGATCACGTCGGTCCAGTTGACCACGCCCATGCGCACGTTCTGGCACGAGGCGGGTTCGGCCGCCATGACGCTGGCGCTCAAGAAAGCGGTACCGCTGAGTGCAAGAACACAGCTGCTGATCAGTCGTTTCATGTCGGGTTCCTCGGCAGGTCGTTTATTGTGGTTCCCGGCGTCTGATGCGCCGGTGATGCCAAGTTACGCAGCTACGCCCCCGTAAAAACGCACTGCGGCGACTGGCATTTGCACTGTAGCGACCTGCGCGCTTGAACGCTGACGACAATCGGCGTATCAACGATCCACGCTCCCCTCCCTCTCGTTACCCGCGAATCGAGTGCGCCCATGTCCCAGGATTTCTATTTCTTGCTGATGCCGGGGTTCTCCGCCATCGGCTTTATCTCTGCGATCGAACCGCTGCGGGTGGCCAACCGCTTTCGTGGCGAGCTGTATCGCTGGCACGTGCTCAGTGCTGATGGCGGGGCAGTGCTGGCGAGCAATGGCATGTCGGTCAACGCCGATGCGGCGCTGGAGCCGCTGAAGAAAGGTGCGACGTTGTTGGTGGTGGCCGGGTTCGAACCGCTGAAGTTCGCCACGCCCACCCTCGAGCACTGGTTGCGACGGCTGGACAACGAAGGCGTGACCCTCGGCGCGATCGACACCGGCAGCTTCGTGCTCGCTGAGGCCGGTTTGCTCGATGGTCATCGCCTGACCCTGCACTGGGAGGCCATTGACGCGTTCAAGGAATCGTATCCACAGCTCAGCGTGACCCAGGAACTGTTCGAGATCGACCGCCGGCGCATCACCTCGGCCGGCGGCACCGCGTCTATCGACTTAATGCTCGATCTGATCGCCCAGGCCCACGGCCCGCAACTGGCGATTCAGGTCAGCGAGCAGTTCGTATTGGGGCGGATCCGCCCGCGCAAAGACCACCAGCGCATGGAAGTCGCTACGCGTTATGGGATCAGCAACAAAAAACTGGTGCAGGTGATTGGTGAGATGGAGCAGCACAGTGAGCCGCCGCTGACCACGCTGCAACTGGCGGATTCGATCAAGGTGACGCGGCGGCAGCTGGAGCGTTTGTTTCGGCTGCACTTGAATGACACGCCGAGCAATTTCTATCTGCGTTTGAGGCTGGAGAAGGCCCGGCAGCTACTGCGCCAGACCGACATGAGCGTACTTGAAGTCAGCATCGCCTGCGGGTTTGAATCTCCGTCCTACTTCACCCGCAGCTACCGTGCCCGCTTCGCTCGTTGCCCGCGCGAAGACCGGCGTACCGCCCAGGCCTGATCTTGAGGCCAGCAAATAAACCTGTGGGAGCGAGCTTGCTCGCGAACGCGGTAGATCATTCGAAAAAACTGTCGACTGACACTCCCTCTTCGCGAGCAAGCTCGCTCCCACATGGATTTACTGTGCTTGCGCGAACAGGTTACTTCTTCACCAGCGCCGAACACGCCGCTTTGTAAGCCTCATGCTGATACTTGTTCAGCGTCCCCGGCAGCTCGAAATTATGCTTCTTCGCCTGCGCGTTGATCGTCTGCGGCGACAACAACGTCACCTCACACCCGTCCAGCAGTTGAAACACACCCTCGATCTTGAACGTGGTCGGCCCACCGGCAAACTCGCCCTTCTTGCTGCGCTTCTTGATCGCAATCCGGTCAATCGAATGCTCGCGCACAAACGACGCGACCTGCGCCGCGAAGCGTTTGACGTTGGCCGCCTCGTCATCATCGTCGAGGGCGATTTTCTTGGTATTGAGCGCCACATGGCTCAGCGTTGCCCCGTCGAGAGCGGCCACGGCGATGATCGCTTCGCTGCCTTTGATTTCGATGCCGCAGATGTTCATGGGGAATTCCTTGAAGTGAAGAGGGCAGCTTACAGCTCAAGCTGATTGGCGGTGATGCCAAACGCCGCTGCAATTTTCTCGCGCGTGGCCTTGCGAGGCTTGGCGACTGTTTCCTGCTGAGCAAACGCCGGTTGTGAAATACCCATGCGTTTGGCGACTTCTTCTTGAGTCAGATTGAGGTGTTCGCGCCAGGCACGGATCGGTGTTGCCCCGTCGACCATGCGACTGACAACCTCATGGGGAATCAGATCGGGCTGCATTTTTTGCGCAACGTACTGCGCGTACGGAATGACCACAAAGGCTGGTTTGCCCTCGGCGTCATTAATGATTTGGATGTCAGTAGGTGCGTTCATCGTGTTTTTTGACCTCTTGAATACTGACCACTTTGATTGCTCCGTCCCAGTCGAACATCACTCGATAATTGCCGACACGCTGGCGGTAGGAGTAGTCATGGCCAATCAGTGCTTTGACATTGCCCACATCAGGCATGTCGGCAAGCGCCGTAACAGCATCCCGAACCTTTACCTGATGCACAGAATGCAATTTCAAGAGTTGCTTAACGGCCTTTCGTGTCCAGTGGATGCTGTTTATGGAAGAATATAAGTCTTTTATAAGATTCGCGAATCTTTACTTATATTTTCAAGGCGACCAATCAAGAACTGTTGTCAGCATATTGCTTGAAAGACCCGTAGATCGGAGCTTTCACGCAATAGGTGTAGGCGAAGTCGGCATGTGCCGTAAGAAGAAGAGATTCACGAGGCAAATGCAAAAAGCAGTTCCAATTTTCCTTCAAATTTTGATGACTATTCCTGCCCAATCGACTCCAAAAACTCCGACCGTTCATCACTCATCCGCGCCACGCAATCATTCTGCGCAATCGTGAACGCCTTGCTCCCCGCCGTAGCCGGAAACGCTTCCACCGCACAATCCGCGTCCCGCGTCTTCAACCACTGCTGCTGAGCAGTCTTCATCTTGGCGGTGATGTCGGCCAATTGCGTCGGGTTCTTGCCGTACGCGGTCTGCATGCGTTCGGTCAGGCTGGCGTAGTTGTCCTTGAGCAGGTCTTCGGCGGTGGTGCGGCTGTAGGCCGAGCATTCCAGGGTCTGGATGTCGTTTTCCACCGCGTCGCACGGGTTGTTGTCGGTCTCTTCGGCGGCGTGTACGCCGGTCGCAATCAGGGCCAGGGCCAGGAAGATCGATTTCATGTTGTCGCCGCTCTAATCCAGTGGTGTATCCAAGATGCGCCAGATTCTGGCTCAAGCTGGCGGGCTTGAACAGGTAGCTGATCGGAGCGTCCGGCGACCCTTTGTCGCGGATTGACGCTTTCGGCAATTCCCCTGTCGTTTTTGCACCCGGTCGCCCCTGCACCGAGGCATATGCTGGCCCCAAAGCGCCGGCAGACGATTCGGCGCATGAATCGCCAATAAGGGGACGCCTGATGAGCCCAGCCGAGTTACACGCCGACAGCATCGTTATCGACGGTCTGATCATTGCCAAATGGAACCGCGAGCTGTTCGAAGACATGCGCAAGGGCGGTCTGACGGCGGCCAACTGCACTGTGTCGGTGTGGGAAGGCTTTCAGGCGACTGTGAACAATATTGCCGCCAGCCAGAAACTGATCCGCGAAAACAGCGACCTGGTGATGCCCGTGCGCACCACCGCCGACATCCGTCGCGCCAAGGAGCAGGGCAAGACCGGCATCCTCTTCGGCTTCCAGAACGCCCATGCGTTTGAAGACCAGATCGGCTATGTCGAGGTGTTCAAGCAGCTCGGCGTCGGCATTGTGCAGATGTGCTACAACACCCAGAACCTGGTGGGCACCGGTTGCTACGAGCGTGACGGCGGCCTGTCGGGCTTCGGTCGCGAAATCGTCGCCGAGATGAATCGCGTCGGCGTCATGTGCGACCTGTCCCACGTCGGTTCCAAGACTTCTGAAGAAGTCATCCTCGAATCGAAAAAACCGGTCTGCTATTCCCACTGCCTGCCGTCGGGTCTGAAAGAGCACCCGCGCAACAAGTCCGATGAAGAACTGAAGTTCATTGCCGACCACGGCGGTTTCGTCGGTGTGACCATGTTCGCGCCGTTCCTCGCCAAGGGCATCGATTCGACCATCGACGACTACGCCGAAGCCATCGAATACACCATGAACATCGTCGGCGAAGACGCCATCGGCATCGGCACCGACTTCACCCAGGGTCACGGCCAGGACTTCTTCGAATACCTGACCCACGACAAGGGCTACGCCCGGCGTCTGACCAGCTTCGGCAAGATCATCAACCCGCTGGGCATCCGCACCGTCGGCGAGTTCCCGAACCTGACCGAAACCCTGCTCAAGCGCGGCCACTCCGAGCGCGTGGTGCGCAAGATCATGGGCGAAAACTGGGTCAACGTCCTGAAGGACGTCTGGGGCGAGTAACGCTTACTCAAGACCGCCGCCGATCTGCCCCCTCTCCTGAGGGAGAGGGCTGGAGTAAGGGCTGCGGCCAACACTGAATCTAATTTTTTCTGGAGTTAAGTTTCCATGGCCAAGATCGCCCCGCAATTGCCAATCGAAGTCGACAGCGAAACCGGTGTCTGGACCTCCGACGCCCTGCCGATGCTGTACGTGCCACGGCACTTTTTCGTCAACAACCACATGGGCATCGAGGAAGTGCTGGGCGCCGAAGCCTATGCCGAAATCCTCTACAAGGCCGGCTACAAGTCCGCCTGGCACTGGTGTGAAAAAGAAGCTGAATGCCATGGCCTGGAAGGCGTCGCGGTGTTCGAGCACTACATGAAGCGCCTGTCGCAACGTGGCTGGGGCCTGTTCAAGATTCAGGACATCGACCTCGACAAAGGCACCGCCAGCGTCAAGCTCGAACACTCGGCGTTCGTCTACGTCTACGGCAAGGTCGGACGCAAGGTCGACTACATGTTCACCGGCTGGTTTGCCGGGGCCATGGATCAGATTCTTGAGGCGCGCGGCAGCAAGATTCGCACGGTTGCCGAGCAAGTCTACGGTGGCTCCGAAGAAGGCCACGACGACGGCCTGTTCACCGTCAAGCCGTTGTAAGTCGAGGAACCCGCCATGGCTTTCGAAGCAATGTTCCAGCCGATCCAGATCGGCAAACTGACCATCCGCAACCGCGTGCTCAGTACCGCGCACGCCGAGGTCTACGCGACCGACGGCGGCATGACCACCGACCGCTACGTCAAGTACTACGAAGAGAAAGCCAAGGGCGGCATCGGCCTGGCGATCTGCGGCGGTTCCTCCAGCGTAGCCATCGACAGCCCGCAAGGCTGGTGGAAATCGGTGAACCTGGCGGACGACCGGATCATTCCGCACTTCCAGAATCTGGCTGACGCCATGCACAAGCATGGCGCCAAGATCATGATCCAGATTACCCACATGGGCCGCCGCTCGCGCTGGGACGGTGAGCACTGGCCGACCCTGTTGTCGCCGTCGGGCATCCGTGAACCGGTACACCGCGCGACCTGCAAGACTATCGAGCCGGAAGAAATCTGGCGCGTCATCGGCAACTATGCCACCGCCGCTGCACGGGCCAAGGCCGGTGGTCTGGACGGTGTCGAACTGTCCGCCGTGCACCAGCACATGATCGACCAGTTCTGGAGCCCGCGCGTCAACAAGCGTACCGACGAGTGGGGCGGCAGCTTCGAAAACCGCATGCGTTTCGGCCTCGAAGTGCTCAAGGCTGTGCGCAAGGAAGTCGGCGACGATTTCTGCGTCGGCATCCGTCTGTGCGGTGATGAATTCCACCCGGATGGCTTGTCCCACGAGGACATGAAGCAGATCGCCAAGTACTACGATGACACCGGCATGATCGACTTCATCGGCGTGGTCGGCTCGGGTTGCGACACCCACAACACCCTGGCCAACGTTATCCCCAACATGAGTTATCCACCGGAGCCGTTCCTGCACCTGGCCGCCGGGATCAAGGAAGTGGTCAAGGCTCCGGTGCTGCACGCGCAGAACATCAAGGACCCGAACCAGGCCACGCGCATCCTTGAAGGCGGTTACGTCGACATGGTCGGCATGACGCGCGCGCACATCGCCGACCCGCACTTGATCGCCAAGATCAAGATGGGGCAGGTCGATCAGATCAAACAGTGCGTCGGCGCCAACTACTGCATCGACCGCCAGTATCAGGGGCTGGATGTACTGTGCATCCAGAACGCCGCAACCTCACGCGAATACATGGGTGTGCCGCACATCATCGAGAAATCCACCGGGCCGAAACGCAAAGTCGTGGTGGTTGGTGCCGGCCCTGCCGGGATGGAAGCTGCACGCGTGGCGGCCGAACGCGGCCACGACGTGACGCTGTTCGAGAAGAAAGAATTCATCGGCGGGCAGATCACTACCGCGTCGAAAGCGCCGCAACGAGACCAGATCGCCGGCATCACCCGCTGGTTCCAGCTGGAGCTGGCGCGGCTGAAAGTCGACCTGCGCCTGGGCACTGCGGCGGATGCGGCGACCATTCTCGACTTGCGTCCGGACGTGGTGGTGCTGGCGGTGGGCGGGCATCCGTTCCTTGAGCAGAACGAACACTGGGGCGCCGCCGAAGGGCTGGTGGTCAGCAGCTGGGACGTGCTCGACGGCAAGGTTGCGCCGGGCAAGAACGTGCTGGTCTACGACACCATCTGCGAGTTCACCGGGATGTCGGTGGCGGACTTCCTCGCCGACAAGGGCAGCCAGGTCGAGATCGTCACCGACGACATCAAGCCGGGCGTGGCCATCGGCGGTACGTCGTTCCCGACTTACTACCGCAGCATGTACCCGAAAGAAGTGATCATGACCGGCGACATGATGCTGGAGAAGGTCTACCGCGAAGGCGACAAGCTGGTGGCGGTGCTGGAGAACGAATACACCGGCGCCAAAGAGGAGCGGGTGGTCGATCAGGTGGTGGTGGAAAACGGCGTGCGTCCTGACGAAGAGCTGTATTACGGGCTCAAGGACGGTTCGCGCAACAAGGGCCAGATCGACATTGACGCGCTGTTTGCGATCAAGCCGCAGCCTTCGTTGAGCACCACCGGTGACGGCTACTTGCTGTTCCGCATCGGCGACTGCGTGGCGCAGCGTAATACCCATGCTGCCATCTACGACGCGCTCAGACTGTGTAAAGACTTCTAAAGGCTTGCACACAACCCTGTGGGAGCGAGCTTGCTCGCGAAAGCGGTGGATCAGTCGACATCGATGTTGAATGTCAGTCCGCCTTCGCGAGCAAGCTCGCTCCCACAGTGACCGAGTAAGGCATCTCGACCTGCAAGACCCGAGGTCTTTGGGAGCTTCACCTATGTTGAACACCCTTCTTCCAATCCTGTTGTTCGCAGCCATCGCCCTTGCGGTGCTGGGCGCGTTGCGGCGGGTGGCCATGTGGCGTCGGGGCCGAGCCTCGAAGGTCGATCTGATTGGCGGCCTGTTCGCCATGCCCAAGCGCTACATGGTCGACCTGCACCACGTGGTGGCGCGGGACAAATACATCGCCAACACCCACGTCGCCACGGCCGGCGGTGCGGTGGCGTCGATCGTGCTGGCGATTCTGGTGCACGGTTTCGGCCTGCATAACCGCCTCCTCGGTTACGCGCTGCTGCTGATGACGGCGGTGATGTTCGTCGGTGCGATTTTCGTTTACCGGCGTCGGCTCAACCCGCCGGCGCGGTTGTCGAAAGGCCCGTGGATGCGCCTGCCGAAAAGCCTGCTGGCGTTCTCTGCCTCGTTTTTCCTGGTGACGCTGCCGGTGGCCGGGATCCTCCCGGAAAACTTCGGCGGCTGGCTGCTGGCGGCGATTCTCGGGATTGGCGTGCTGTGGGGCGTGTCGGAATTGTTCTTCGGCATGACCTGGGGCGGGCCGATGAAGCACGCCTTCGCCGGTGCCCTGCATCTGGCCTGGCACCGTCGCGCCGAACGCTTTGGCGGCGGCCGTTCCACGGGCTTGAAACCGCTGGATCTCAACGATCCAAGCGCGCCGCTGGGCGTGGAAAAACCCAAGGATTTCACCTGGAACCAGTTGCTCGGTTTTGACGCCTGCGTGCAGTGCGGCAAGTGCGAAGCGGCGTGCCCGGCGTTCGCTGCCGGCCAGCCGCTGAACCCGAAGAAACTGATTCAGGACATGGTCGTCGGCCTCGCCGGCGGCACTGACGCGAAGTTCGCCGGCAGCCCGTATCCCGGCAAGCCGATCGGCGAACACAGCGGCAATCCGCATCAACCGATCGTCAACGGTCTGGTCGATGCCGAAACCCTGTGGTCGTGCACCACCTGCCGCGCCTGCGTCGAGGAATGCCCGATGATGATCGAGCACGTCGACGCCATCGTCGACATGCGCCGTCATCTGACCCTGGAAAAAGGCGCGACCCCGAACAAGGGCGCCGAGGTCCTCGAAAACCTCATCGCCACCGACAACCCCGGCGGATTTGCTCCGGGCGGACGGATGAACTGGGCGGCGGACCTGAACCTCAATCTGCTCAGCGAGAAGAAGTCCACCGACGTGCTGTTCTGGGTTGGTGACGGCGCCTTCGACATGCGCAACCAGCGCACCTTGCGCGCGTTCGTCAAAGTGCTGAAAGCGGCCAAGATCGACTTCGCCGTACTCGGCCTGGAAGAGCGCGACAGCGGTGACGTGGCCCGCCGTTTGGGCGATGAAGCGACCTTCCAGTTGCTCGCCAAACGCAACATCCAGACCCTGGGCAAATACAGCTTCAACCGCATCGTCACCTGCGATCCGCACAGCTTCCATGTGCTGAAAAACGAGTACGGCGCGTTCGACGGCCACTACCTGGTGCAGCACCACAGCACCTACATGGCGGAAATCATTCAGGCCGGCGCGCTGAACCTCGGTCAGCACAAAGGCAACAGCGTGACCTATCACGACCCGTGCTACCTCGGCCGCTACAACGGCGAATACGAGGCGCCGCGCGAAGTGCTGCGTGCGTTGGGTATCGAAGTCAAAGAGATGCAACGTTCCGGGTTCCGCTCGCGCTGCTGTGGCGGTGGTGGCGGCGCGCCGATCACCGACATTCCGGGTAAGCAGCGGATTCCCGACATGCGCATGGAAGACATCCGCGAGACCGGCGCCGAGCTGGTAGCCGTGGGTTGTCCCCAGTGCACGGCGATGCTCGAAGGCGTGGTCGAGCCGCGTCCGTTGATCAAGGACATCGCCGAACTGGTGGCCGATGCGCTGCTCGAAGACGCCGCGCCAGGCAAGCCGACTGCACCGGCCAAACGTGAACCTGCGGAGGCCCACTGATGAGCGACATTATCCGCCGCGACCCACGCGCCGAATGGATTGCGCGTAACCGTCTGCACCCGCTGCACGCGGCCATGCAACCGGCGCAACACAGCTGGATGGGCCCCAACGGCATCATCCGCAAGAATTTGCACGGCATCGGTTTTATCGGCCCCAACGGCATCAAACGTATCGACCGCAGCGGCGCGCAGCAGGGCGGGGCGGTCAAACGCTCGGCCACCGTTGAAGTGCAACTGCCGCTGCATCAGGTGCCGGCGCCGGCGTTCTACATCAGCGTAGTGCCGGACATGGTCGGCGGTCGCCTGAGCAGCCACGACCGCGACTTGCTGGGCCTGGCTCATCAACTGGCGGGCAAGGACGGTGCAGTGTTGGCCGTGGTATTCGGCGAGCACAAGGAAAACGCTTTCGCCACCGCAGGCGTAGATCGCTTGCTGGTGCTGGAGGGCGAGGAATTCAGCGGTTATGCACCGGAGCAACGGGTGCAGGGTCTGCGGGCTGTGGATAACCAGTTCAACCCGCGTCACTGGTTGCTGCCGGACAGCCGCAGCGGTGGCGGTGAACTCGGCCGCCGTTTTGCCGCAGCATTGGGCGAACGCCCGGCGACGCGGGTCTGGCAGGTCAAGGATCAGGAGTGTATCGGCCGCGCCGGTGCGGGCCTGCAAGACCTGGCGCGGCCGGTCGCACGCTTGATCCTGGCCTCGGCCGAGTGCGCCGAACCGGTCAGCGAAACCCGTCACGAAGCACTGCCCGTGGAGTTATCCACAACGGTGGCGCGCAGCCTGTCGCGAATCGAAGATCTCGGGGCGGTGGCGGTGGACCCGGCGGCGATTCCGATGGCCGAAGCCGAGTTCATCTTCTCCGGCGGCAACGGGGTCAAGGACTGGCAGTTGTTCCACGAAACGGCTGCTGCGCTCGGCGCCACCGAAGGCGCGTCACGGGTGGCGGTGGACGATGGCTTCATGGCGCGGGATCGGCAGGTCGGCGCGTCCGGCACCTGGGTCACCGCGCGGGTCTACGTGGCTGTGGGTATCTCCGGGGCGATCCAGCATCTGCAGGGCATCGGTGCCTGCGACAAGGTGGTGGCGATCAACCTCGACCCCGGTTGCGACATGATCAAACGCGCCGACCTGTCGGTGATCGGCGAGAGCGCGGAGATTCTTCAAGCCTTGATCGCGGCGGTAGCGGCTTACCGCAACGACGCCAAGCGCGATGCGGCTTAAGGGAAGGACACAGTTATGAACACCAATGTCATCAGCCTGGTCTCCATCGGCGCCCACCCGACCTCGGGCCGGCCACGCCGTGCCGAACAGGACGCGCGCGCCGTGGAATTGGGCCTGCAACTGGCTGGGGATAACCTGCAAGTGCTGCATGCAGGCGATGTCGCGGAACCGGCACTGCGCGCCTATCTGGGCATGGGACTTACGCAGATGCATGTGCTGGAGCAACCCGCTGGCGCCGATGCTCTCCCGGCGCTGACCGCGTATCTGCGCGAGGCGGGCGCCCAGGTGGTGCTGACCGGCAGTCAGGCGGAAACCGGTGAAGGCTCCGGCATGCTGCCGTTTCTGCTCGCCGAAGGGCTGGGCTGGCCGCTGGTGGTGGGGCTGGCGCAGGTCGAGTCGATCAACGACGGTTCGGCGCTGGTGCTGCAAGCCCTGCCCCGTGGGCAGCGGCGGCGGTTGAAGGTGAAGCTGCCGTTTCTGGCGACGGTGGACAACGCCGCGCCCAAGCCTCGGCAGAGTGCCTATGGCCCGGCACGCCGTGGCGTACTGAACGCTGAAGACGTGGAAGTGCTGGACGATGAACTGCTGGCCGTCGCCACGCTGCAACCGGCCAAGCCCCGGCCCAAGCGTCTGAAGGTAATCAAAGCCAAGAGCGGTGCGGACCGAATGAAGGCTGCGACGGCCAAGGCCAGTGGGGGCGGTGGACAAGTGCTCAAGGGCGTTACCGCGCAAGCCGGCGCCGAAGCCATCCTCAAACTGCTGATCGAAGAGGGCGTTGTCCGCTGAAGAGCCCCTCACCCTAACCCTCACCCGGAGGGAGAGGGGACTGATCAGAGGGGATTGGCCATCTACATCGACCTGCGACTGCACAGTGACCTTGACTTAGCCAAGCTTGAGTTCACGTTAGTCATTCAGGTCGATGTATCTCGAACAGGCGACTGTGTCGGCGCCCTCTCCCTCCGGGATAGGGCTGGGGTGAGGGGAGCGGTTTACCCACAATCCCTGTTGGCGGATCTGTGGATAACGTGTTCGCCCCTCCCTGCATCCCGCGCCAATCAAGCCCTGCAGCCATCCGATCAAAAAACAACCAGCCTAAGTCGCGGTTTTTTCTGGGTTTTTCCGCTGAGTAACTCGGCAAGTTGCCCCCAATCTCTGTTGGCGCTTCTGTGGATAAGATGTTCGCTATACGCTGCGAGCCTTATAGATCGTGGCTTGTAGAGGTTTGATTAAAAAACGATCAAATGCCCATGAAAGGCCGGCGAATCTTCTCCAGCCCCCCGGATTTTCCCACTCTGCAGCGCTTTTCCACAGACCCGTAAAACTTACCCCCGTTCTCTGTTGGTGCTTCTGTGGATAAGGTGTTCGCCATCCTCTACACGCCTTGCAGAACGTACGTTACAGGCTGTTGATCAAATTCTGATCAATCGTTGGTGCAAAGCCTTCTTCTGCATAAGTCACGCTTTTTCTTCACAAATCAGCGGGTTATTTTCGGCGTCATCCACAGTTACCCCCATTTGCTGTGGGTGGCTATGTGGATAACTTGTTCGTCGAACCCTGCAAGCCGCGCCGGCCATAGTCCAAACGGCGATTGATCACATTTCATACAGTTCTAAATCGTCGCCTTGACTTCGAAACCTGCGCTGTCTTCACTGCAATGGCACAAGGACAGCCGTTACTTATCCACATCAGGTTCTGGGAGAACGCATGATGGATAGCCGCCCACGCCGCCATCCCCCCTCGCCACGCAAGCGCACGTTACGTCGTGCGGCCAATCAACACGCTCGTCTGTAGCGACTTCTGCTCCAACCGCTGTGCTGTCGCCGGGTTCGTCTCGGAGACCAGGTGCCCGTTCGCCTATTGATTGCAGGCAACCGCAGAGTTGCCCCATCTGCCTGAGAGAGGAACACCCTCATGACACGCATCGCAACGCCCATCAGCGAAATCAAGGAACACTACGACGTGATCGTCATCGGCTCCGGCTATGGCGGCGGCATTGCTGCGTCGCGCCTGTCCCGGGCCGGCAAGCAGGTGTGCCTGCTCGAACGCGGGCGGGAAATCCAGCCCGGCGAATACCCCAATACCATGATTGCCGCGACCGAAGAGCTGCAGGTGCATGACCCGGATGGCCATATCGGTTCGCGCACCGGGCTGTTTGATTTGCACGTCAATGCCCAGCAGAACGTGGTGGTCGGTTGTGGTCTCGGCGGTACGTCGTTGATCAACGCCAACGTGGCCCTGGAGCCTGAGCCCGGAGTGTTCGATGACCCGCGCTGGCCGCAGGCGGTGCGCGAGCATCGCGATACCTTGCTCAAGGACGGTTATGCCCGTGCCCGGGAAATGCTCAAGCCCAATCCGTACCCGAATACCGCACCGAACCTGCCCAAGCTCGACGCCAACAAAAAGTCCGCGGACTACCTCAAGCAGGGCGCGCACTTCTACAAGCCGCCGATCAACGTGACCTTCGACAAACTGCCGAACAACCTCAACCACGTCGGCGTCGAACAGCTGCCGTGCAACCAGTGCGGCGACTGCGTCTCGGGCTGTAACAACAAGGCCAAGAACACCACGCTGATGAACTATTTGCCGGACGCCTGGAACCACGGCGCGGAGATTTTCTGTCAGGCCGAGGTGCGTCATCTGGAGCGTGACGGCGATGGCTGGATCGTGCATTTCCAGTATCTCGACAGCGGGCGTGAGAAATTCGACGCGCCCACGTTGTTCGTGAAGGCTGACATCGTCGTGGTCTCTGCCGGCACCCTCGGCTCCACCGAGATTCTGCTGCGCTCGCGCGACAAGGGGCTGGTGATGTCCGGCCAGCTCGGCGAGAACATGAGCGGCAACGGCGACATCCTCGGCTTCGGCCACAACTGCGAACAGACCATCAACGGCATCGGCTTCGGCGCGCATCCGGCCAAGGAAATGCAGCCAGTCGGCCCGTGCATCACCTCGGTCATCGACATGCGCACCGAAGGTGACTGGCGCAGCCGCATGGTTATCGAGGAAGGCTCGATCCCCGGCGCACTCGGCCGGCCGATGGTACCGGCCATGGCCGGGTTCGCCGAAATGATCGGCAAGGCCACCGATGACAGCTTCAGCGGCAAGGTGAGGTACAAGGAGCGCGAAGCCGAAAGCTTCCTGCGCGGCCCGTATTACGGCGCGCTGCACAACATGCAGACCTACCTGATCATGAGCCACGACAGCGGCCAGGGCCGGATGATTCTCGACAACAAGGACCAGTTGCGCATCGACTGGCCGGGCGTCGGCGAGCAGGAAAACTTCAAGCTCGGCAACGAACGTCTGTACCAGAGCACCAAGGCCTTGGGCGGGGTCTGGGTGAAGAACCCGATCTGGACCAAGCTGCTCAAGCACAGCATCGTCTCGGTGCATCCGCTGGGCGGTTGCGTGATGGGCGAGGACGCCGGGCAAGGGGTGGTCAATCACAAGGGCCAAGTGTTCAGCGGCGCGGCCGGCACTGATGTCTACGCCAGCCTGTACGTGACTGACGGCGCGGTGATCCCGACCTCGCTGGCGGTCAATCCGCTGTTGACCATCTCCGCTGTGAGCGAGCGCAACATGGGCCTGCTCGCCGCCGACCGTGGCTGGCACATCGACTACACGTTGCCGTCGGCACCGCGCAAACAGGTGGCACCACCGACCCTCGGCGTGCAGTTCACCGAAACCATGAAGGGCTATTTCTCCCGGGCCTTCACCGCCGCGCAAAGCACCGATCTGAAGGTCTACGAAGCCGCGGCCAAACGCGGCGAGGCGGACAATTCGCCAATCGACTTCACCCTGACCATCACCGCCAACGACCTGAACCGGATGATCAAGGAGCCGGAACACGCCGCGACCATCGTCGGCACGGTCAACGCCCCGGCGCTATCGCCGCAACCGCTGACGGCCAGCAATGGCGTGTTCAACCTGTTCGAGCAATTCGAGCAGCAGGTCGACACGCGGCACATGAAGTACGACATGAAACTCAGCGCCGAGGACGGCAGCGACTATTTTTTCAGCGCCTTCAAGACCGTGCCGGAAGACAACGGCGTGCTGAACATCTGGCACGACACCAGCACCTTGTACGTGACGCTGTATCGCGGGCCGGACAAGTCGGGCGAGGTGATCGGCTCCGGGGTGATGCACATTCATCCGACCGATTTCGCCAAGCAGATGACCACCATGAAAGTGCTCAACGCGCGCAACGAGCGTGAGCGTATCGAAGGCCTGGCGCGCTTCGGCAAGTTCTTCGCCGGGATTCTCTGGGAGAGTTACGGTGGGGTCTTCGCTGGCGATATCTACTTCAACCCCGACGCGCCGCCACGCTTGAAACGGCCACTGGATGCGCCGACTCCGGCGGTGCATTTCTTCCCCACCGAGGATGGCGTCGAGCTGCGCCTGACCCGCTATCAGGCCGGCAGCAAGGGCCCGGTCATGCTGGTGCACGGCCTGGGAGTGGGGTCGAATATCTTTTCCACCGACACCATCCAGACCAACCTGCTGGAGTTCCTGTGCAAGCACGACTACGACGTCTGGCTGCTGGATTTTCGCGTGAGCATTCTGTTGCCGGCGAGCAAGAAGGAATGGAACGGCGACCAGATCGCCCAGTACGACTTCAAGGCTGCCATCGCGCAGATTCAGCAGCAAACCCAGGCCAAAGACGTGCAGTGCGTGGTGCATTGCTACGGCGCGACGACTTTCTTCATGTCACTGCTGGCGGGGCTGCAAGGCGTGCGTTCGGTGGTCTGCTCGCAGATTGCCGCTGACACCGTGGTCGCCACCGCCACCGGACTGAAGGCCGGGCTGCACCTGCCGGGGATGCTCGATGCAATCGGCATCAAGTCGATGACGGCCTACGCCGACAGCAAGGAAAACTGGTTCAACCGGCTCTACGACAAGGCCCTCAATGGCTATGCGCGGATCGAGGCGCAGGGTTATTGCACCAACCCGGTATGCCACCGCATCACCTTCATGTACGCCTCGCTGTATCGCCACGACACCCTCAACGAAACCCTGCACGACAACCTGCACGAGCTGTTCGGCGAGTCGAATATCGAGACCTTCGAGCACCTGGCGCTGATCGTGCGCAAAGGGCACCTGGTGGATTTCAAAGGCAACGATGTGTACATGCCGCACTTCGACCGGCTGACGATGCCGATCTGCTTCATCAGCGGCGCCGACAACCAGTGCTACCTGCCGGAAAGCACCCTGAAAACCTACCAGCGCGTCTGCGAAGTCCATGGGCCGGAGCGTTATAGCCGGCATGTGGTGCCGGGCTATGGCCATATCGACTGCATGTTCGGCAAGAACGCGGTGGTCGATGTCTATCCGATCATCCTTGAGCACCTGGAGAAAACCGCCCTCGGCTGACACCTGTCATTGATCTTTTGTGCAGAGAAAGTCCTTCGTGGCGAGGGGATTCATCCCCGATGGGTCGCGCAGCGGCCCCAAGTCAGGCCGCGCGGTGTTTCTGACAAACCGCAGGCGATAGTTTGCGACTGCTTCGCAGCCGATCGGGGATAAATCCCCTCGCCACAGGAATGGGTTCGATCCAGTTATGTAAAAGGAAATGGATGATATGGACAGCTACATCCGCTGGTTTCAACGCTTCATCTGGATCGGCATTGCGATGAACATGGTGTTCGCGATCCCCGCGCTGTTCGCGCCGGGGTTGCTGACATCGGTGGTCGGTCTGCCGCCGCAACTCTCCGACCCGTGGCTGGAAAACGCCGGGATGCTGCTGGTGGGCATCAGTGTGTTTTACATGCCGTCGGGCTTCAACGCGCCGCGCTACGTGGTGCATTCCTGGCTGTGCGTACTGACGCGACTGATCGCGGTGGTGTTCTGGATCTATCTGATCAACACCAGCAGCCAGGGCTCGGTGTTCGTGCCGATGTTGATGGGCGATCTGAGCTTCTTTCTGATCCTCGGCATTCTGTTGTACCTCGGCACCACGCCCGCGAACCGGCCATGGGCATTGCTCTGCGATGGCTGGCGCGAGTGGCGCGCAGCCTGGGCGCGGCAATGGCAAAGCCACAGCTTCAAGGTCGGCACTTTGGTTGTGCTGGCCGTCCTCGGTTTCATCGGTTACGAAACCTGGTACCAGATGCTGCGGGTGGTGCCGGAGCAGGAATACGCTTCCGACGAAGACCACTACAAATACGCTGCCATCGGCCTGGGCATCGAAGCACGGATCCCGTATTACCTGTTCGCCGTGCTGCCGCAAATGTGCCCGGAAAAAATGCCCAAACCCGGCGGCTGGGAAGTCTTCGGTTTTCTCTATGAGAACGGCAAGGACTTGCCGATCGGCATGGCCAAGCGGCAGATCGGCTACCCGACCGTCGAGCCTAACTGCGCGCTGTGCCACACCGGCTCGTACCGGGCCAATGCCAGCGACGTCGCGGTCAACGTGCCGAGCGCGCCGGCCAATACCCTGCAACTGCAAGCGTTCCAGTGGTACGCCTACGATTGCGCCAGCGATCCGAAATTCACCACCGACGCGGTGATGGCGGCGATCAACGGCAAATTCCAGCTGGGCTTTTTCGAGAAGCTCTACAACCGCTACCTGATCATCCCGATGGCGAAAAGCGCCTTGCTCAAGCAGAAGCAGGCCTACGCCTGGCAGAAGCTGCGCCCGCAACAGGGCCCGGGCCGCACCGACACCTTCAACCCGACGAAAATGGTGGTGTTCGGCTTCCCGGATGACTCGACCATCGGCACCGTCGACCTGCCGCAAGTGTGGAACCAGAAACCACGGGAATCGATGTACCTGCACTGGGACGGCAATAACAACAAGATTCACGAACGCAACTACGCCGCCGCGATGGCCGTGGGCGCGACGCCGGAATCAGTGCTGCCGCCGAGCTTCAACCGGGTGACCAACTGGCTGCTCGGGCACAAGGCGCCGGCGTGGCCGTGGGCACTGGATCAGGCGAAAGTCGCCCAGGGCAAACCGGTCTGGGAGGCCAATTGCGCCGGTTGTCATGATTTCGGCCGCGCCGACACCGGGCAGGTCACCACCAACATCGACCAACTCGGCACCGATCCGCATCGGCTCGACTCGTTCACCACCGGTCTGGTGACGGCGTTCCACACCTTCAAGAAACCGCCGTTCGACTTCGGTGCGTATCGCAAGACCCAGAGCTACAGCAACACGCCGACTGACGGCATCTGGCTGCGCGCGCCGTACCTGCACAACGGGTCGGTGCCAACCCTGTGGGACCTGCTGCAACCGCCGGAAAAACGCCCGGTGGTGTTCTACACCGGCTCCGACGTCTACGACCCGGCCAACGTCGGTTTCGTCACCAGCGGCGCCCAGGCCAAAGCCTCGGCGGACTTCAAATACGACACCCGGCTGGAGGGCAACCACAACAGCGGTCACCTGTATGGCACGCAGCTGTCGGACGCCGACAAGCGTGCGTTGATCGAATTCATGAAAACCCTGTGAGCCCTTTTGGATAGAGGATTACGCCATGTCAGCGGTCGGTCATCTGAAACACGAATACGACAAGGTCAAAGTGCGCATTCACGGCTTGTTCACGCGCATGGAAATGGCCTGGATGAAGCTCGTCAGCGAACTGGAGCCGCACGAGTTTCAGGCCATCATCAAGCTGCTGCAGCGCGGGCACGATCAGGCACAGTACGTGCTGAAAAACGGCGAGTTGCCGGACGACGAACCGAGCGTACCCTGGGAACTGTCCCACGGTTTGTCGATCCTGCGCATCGGCGGTGCCTCGCCCTTGCCGCAGTCGAGTGATCAACTGCAAACCCGGGTGCTCAAGGACGGCAGCCTGCTCGGGTGTCGCAAGTGGGAACTGCTGGATCTGCTGTGGAGCGAGGCGCTGCTCAAATGGATCGAAAACCTGCGCCATCACGCAACCTTCGGCACCGACCCGGCGGTGGTGCAAATGGAGCGCGACGTGACCCTGGCCATCGCCGGCGATTGGGGCACCGGTCCCTTCGACAGCCACGCACCGGCGGTGTCGGTGGCCAACCAGATGCAGCTGGCGCAGGCGGATTTCACCATTCATCTGGGCGACGTTTACTACGCCGGCAGTCACTCCCAGGAGGACGTCGACATGGCCGGTTGGCCGATGGGCAGCCATGGCTCGTTCACCCTCAACTCCAACCACGAGATGTACAGCGGCGCCCACGGCTACTTCAAGGAACTGGCCAAGCGTTTTCCGGGGCAGCAGGGCACCAGTTACTTCGCCTTGATCAATGACGACTGGCTGGTGGTCGGGCTGGATTCGGCGTATGCCTCGGATGCGATGAACCTGTACATGGACGGCACTCTCAACGAACCGCAGATCCAGTGGCTGAAAGGCCTGCCGAAACGCAAGAAAATCATGGTGCTCAGCCATCATCAGGGCTTCGATATTTCCGGGCACAACAAAACTGCGCTGTATCAACCGGTGTGCGATGCGCTGGGGCGGGAGCCGGATTATTGGTATTGGGGGCATCTGCATAACGGCATCGTCTATGCGCAGCAGGGCGGTTTGCATGCGCGCTGTGCCGGGCACGGGGCGATTCCCTATGGCAATGCCAGCGAGCTGAACGGGCATTCGCGGGTGTTGTGGTCGGAGACGCAGGATGCCAACGACCCGGCGTATCCGCTGCGGGTGTTGAACGGCTACGCGAAAATCAGGTTGGTGGGGGAGGAGATATTTGAGGAGTTTATCGGCGAGGATGGGTCGGTGAGGTGGTCATCGAAGTAATGAGGTGACTGTTCTGACGCCATCGCTGGCAAGCCAGCTCCCACAGGTTTTGAGGTGATCACAACATTTGTGTACACCGCAGAACCCTGTGGGAGCTGGCTTGCCAGCGATGCTTTTAGCCCTGGACAGGCACTCCTTTGAGGTACGGCGCCGGCTCGGCGCCGAGGTTGCTCAGCATCCGCTCGCTGTACCAGTCGACGAAGTTGACCACGCCAAACTCATAGGTCTTGGAATAAGGTCCAGGCTGGTAAGCGGTGGAGTTGATCCCGCGCTGGTTCTCTTCGGCCAGACGACGATCCTGATCGTTGGTCGCGTCCCACACCTGGCGCATGCGCTCTACGTCGTAATCCACGCCCTCGACCGCATCCTTGTGCACCAGCCATTTGGTGGTGACCATGGTTTCCTGGGCGCTGATCGGCCACACGGTGAAGACGATGATGTGGTCGCCCATGCAGTGGTTCCACGAGTGCGGCAGGTGCAGAATGCGCATCGAGCCGAGGTCGGGGTTCTTGATCCGGCCCATCAGTTTCGCGCAGCCCTGTTTGCCGTCCATGGTCATCGACACGGTGCCCTTGAGCAGCGGCATGCGCACGATACGGTTGCGCAGGCCGAAACTGGCGTGGGCGTAAGGGATTTTCTCGGCTTCCCAGGCAGCGGCGGAGGCGGCGACGTGATCCTTGAACGCCTGATCGGCGCGCGGGTCAGTGACGTCGTCCCATTCCAGCAGGGTTTTCAGCAGTTCCGGGTGCGACGCGTTGCAGTGGTAGCACTCGCGGTTGTTTTCCAGCACCAGTTTCCAGTTGGCCTTTTCCATCAAGGTGGTGGTGATCGCCACCTTGGTGTTCTCCATGTCGTACGGTTCCATGTAGTGGTTCAGCGTCGACAGGAAGTCATCAATGGCCGGTGGATTGTCCGCCAGGCTGATGAAGATGTAGCCGCCGGCGGTCTTCACGTTCACCGGTTTGAGGCCGTACTGCTTCATGTCGAAGTCGGCGCCCATTTCGGTGCCGGCGAACAGCAGGCGACCGTCCAGTTCATACGTCCACTGGTGGTAGTGGCAGACCAGTTTGGCGACCTTGCCTTTTTCACTGGTGCACAGGCGCGAGCCACGGTGGCGGCAGACGTTATGGAAGGCATGCACCACGCCGTCGCCGCCACGAATGACGATGATCGGGTTCTTGCCGACCTGCAGGGTCAGGTAATTGCCCTTGGCCGGGATCTCGCAGGTCATGCCGGCGATCAGCCATTCCTTCTGAAAGATCTCCTGCATGTCGATATCGAACAGGCGCTCGTCGCTGTAAAACGGCTGTGGCAGCGAAAAGGTGCGCTCGCGCTCCTGGAGCATTTGTGCGGTGGCCTTGCGTGCGGGTTCCAGCGGATCGCCCAGGCTGATTTTTGCGGTGACGTCCATCAATGTGATCCTCGAGGCCATTCTGTGTGGCCGATGAAAAGTGGCTGATCAGGGGTGCTACGCAAGGTGTAAAGGATTCGTCTTGGTGTGAGGCGAGTGTGGGGCCGGCGCTGCCCGGAACCTTATCCATGGGCGACATGGTGCAATCTGTTCCCGACGCGCAACCCCCGGCGGTTGGGGGCTGGTCGCGATAAGTATGCCGATGTCGCGGATAGGTAAACGGGCGGTACGCGCTATACGCAGAATCGCCACATGAAGGCCGACAGTCGGCCGTGGAGAACAGCATGTCCAACAGCTTCCTGAATCCGGTCACCACCCAGACCTGGGCCAATGGCCGACACATCGTCCGTTGCGTCAAAGTCATCCAGGAAACCTGGGACGTGCGCACCTTCTGTTTCATGGCCGACCAGCCGATCCTGTTCTTCTTCAAGCCCGGGCAGTTCGTGACCCTGGAGCTGGAAATCGACGGTCAGCCGATCATGCGTTCGTACACCATTTCCAGTTCGCCGTCGGTGCCGTACAGCTTCTCGGTGACCATCAAGCGCGTGCCGGGCGGCAAGGTCTCCAACTGGCTGCACGACACGTTGCATGAAGGCCAGGAGCTGGCGGTGCACGGGCCGGTCGGGCTGTTCAACGCCATCGACTTCCCGAGCCCGAAAGTGCTTTACCTCAGCGGCGGCGTGGGGATCACCCCGTGCATGTCGATGGCGCGCTGGTTCTACGACACCAACGCCAACGTCGACATGACGTTTATCCACAGCGCCCGCTCGCCGAAAGACATCATTTACCACCGCGAGCTGGAACACATGGCCTCGCGGATCGACAACTTCAGCCTGCACCTGATCTGCGAGAAGCATGGTCTGGGTGAGCCGTGGGCCGGTTATCGCGGCTACCTCAATCACAAAATGCTCGAACTGATGGTGCCGGACTTCCTCGAGCGCGAAGTGTTCTGCTGCGGCCCGACGCCGTACATGACCGCGGTCAAGCGCCTGCTCGAAGCCGCCGGCTACGACATGTCGCGCTATCACGAGGAGTCCTTCGGCGCCACGCCACCGGAAGCCCGCGCCGATGCAGTGGAGCAAGCCGAACAGGCCGCCGAGGCGCCGGAAATAGATGCGGCGGATCTGCATCAGGTCGAATTCACCGCGTCCGGCAAAAGCATTCGCGTGGCCCCGGGCGAAACCGTGCATGCGGCGGCGGCCAAGCTGGGCCTGATGATCCCGAAAGCCTGCGGCATGGGCATTTGCGGCACGTGCAAGGTGATGAAGCTGGGCGGCGAGGTGGAGATGGAGCACAACGGCGGGATCACCGAGGACGATGAGGCGGAAGGGTTTATTCTTTCGTGCTGCAGCGTTCCTAAAGGCGACGTGCGTATCGAATTCTGATCGGTAACCCTCTCCTAGAGGGAGAGGGGGCAGACCGAGGTGTCTGGCGTTCTACATCGACCTGAAAGACCTTATCGAATATGGATTCGGTAAAGCAGTTTCACGTCGGCGTAATTCTCAAATATCCCCCAATCAGTCCCCTCTCCCTTTGGGAGAGGGCTAGGGTGAGGGGCTTTTCAGTCGATAAACAAATCCGGCATCAGTGCCGCGGCGCTTTCTCGATCAAAGCGATATTGATCGAACTCAGCCACGCCGCTCTCACGCAAAATCTCTTCATCAATCAACAATCGCCCAGTGATCTGCCGCCCGCTGCTGCTCAGAATCACATGCGCCGCATCCGCCATGATCGCAGGCGTGCGCGCCTGTTTGAACGACTCGCGATTGCCCAGCTGAAACTCGATCGCCGCTGTGGCAATCATCGTCTGCGGCCACAGCGAATTGACGCTGATCCCGTAACTGGCGAATTCCTCGCTCATGCCTACGGTCAGCATGCTCATGCCGTACTTGGTCACGGTGTAGGGGCTGAACTGCGCAAACCATTTGCTCGCCAGGTTCAGTGGCGGTGACAGGTTGAGGATGTGCCCGGCCGTTTTTTTCAGATAGGGCAGGGCCGCCTGGCTGCACAGCAACACGGCGCGGGTGTTGATCTGGTGCATCAGGTCGAAGCGCTTGAGTTCGATGTGTTGCACGCCAGTCAGCTTGATCGCCCCGGCGTTGTTCACCAGCGCATCAATGCCGCCGAAATGCTCGTTGGCCTGGGCCAGTGCCTGACGCACGGCGTCTTCATCACGCACATCCACTTGCAGCGCCAGGGCCTTGCCGCCGGCGGCTTCGACTTCGGCGGCGACGCTGTGGATGGTGCCTGGCAGCTTGGCGTGGGGTTCGGCGCTTTTAGCGGCGATGACGATATTGGCCCCGTCCTTCGCGGCGCGCAGCGCAATCTCACGCCCGATGCCACGGCTGGCGCCGGTGATGAACAGGGTTTTGCCTTGTAACGACATGCCGATGCTCCTGCTTATTGTTAGGTGAGCGGAGGCTCGACAGACACTGTAGACCAAGTCTTTCTGGGCATGAGGAAGGAGGATTGAGGATGCTTGGAGGAGTGGCGGTTGTGGCAAGGGGATAAATCCCCTTGCCACAGGGGGCTCACTTCATGACAGGGAGTCCCTCACAGGGAGTTCATTTGCTCAAAAAATCAGGCGGACATGACTTCGCGGATGTCGCGGGCCAGTTCGCGTACGCGTTCTTCTTCGGTGTCCCACGAGCACATGAAACGTGCGCCGCCCTTGCCGATGAAGGTGTAGAAGCGCCAGTTCTTTGCAGTCAGGGCGGCGATGGCCGGTTCCGAGAGTTGCAGGAACACGCCGTTGGCCTGGACCGGGAACATCAGTTCCACGCCCGGGATGTCGCTGACCAGTTCGGCCAGCAATTGCGCGCAATGGTTGGCGTGGCGGGCATATTTGAGCCAGGCGTCGTTTTCGAGGATGCCGACCCACGGTGCCGAGAGGAAGCGCATTTTCGACGCCAGTTGCCCGGCCTGTTTGCAGCGGTAATCGAAGTCTTCGGCCAGTTTGTGGTTGAAGAACAGGATCGCTTCACCCACCGCCATGCCGTTCTTGGTGCCGCCGAAGCACAGCACGTCGACGCCGGCCTTCCAGGTCAGGTCGGCCGGCGAGCAGCCGAGGAACGCGCAGGCGTTGGAGAAACGCGCGCCGTCCATGTGCAGGTGCAGGCCCAGCTCCTTGCAGGTGGCGCTGATGGCGCGGACTTCTTCAGGGGTGTAGACGCTGCCGACTTCGGTGGCCTGGGTCAGGGTCACGACGCGCGGTTTCGGGTAATGGATGTCCTGGCGCTTGAGCGCGACTTCACGGATCGACTGCGGGGTGATCTTGCCGTTTTCAGTGCCGGCGATCAGCAGTTTCGAGCCGTTGGAGAAAAATTCCGGGGCGCCGCACTCGTCGGTTTCGACGTGGGCGGTTTCCGAGCAGATCACGCTGTGGTAACTCTGGCACAGCGACGACAGCGCCAGCGAGTTGGCGGCGGTGCCGTTGAAGGCGAAGAACACTTCGCAGTCGGTTTCGAACAGGTTGCGGAAATGGTCGGCCGCGCGTGCGGTCCATTCATCGTCGCCATAAGCGCGCTGGTGGCCGTGGTTGGCCTGTTCCATGGCAGCCCAGGCTTCAGGGCAGATACCGGAATAGTTGTCGCTGGCGAATTGTTGGCTCTTGTCGGTCATGGCCGGCTTCCGTGGTCGAGACTCTTGTGAAGGCTCGTGGTCAATGATGATGCGCACTTTACCGAAGATCTTCCGGGGAGCACACGGGATGTCGCTGTCAGAAAATTACCAGTTTGTGGCCCGATTATGCACGTGACTAAACGCGACGGCGCGCTGGATTTACTCAAGTGGCTGGCGCTGCTGAGCATGCTGCTCGATCACCTGCGATATGTCGGGATCAGCGCCGATTGGCTGTATGTGCCGGGGCGGATGGCGTTTCCGTGGTTCTGCCTGGCGATGGCGACGAATCTTGCCCGCGCCAGTGCGCAGAAGACCGAATGGCGCTATCTGGGCTGGTTGTTGCTGTTCAGCGCAGTGAGTGAAATTCCCTACCGTCTGTACATTCCAGATCCCGACACCTTGAACGTGATGCCCACTCTCGCGCTGGGGTTGCTGGTGGCGCGGGGCTGGCAGGATCCCTCGATCATGTCGCGATTACTGGGTGTTGCTGCGCTGGTACTGGCTGCTGTGTTTCCGGAGCGACTGATGTTCGGGTTCTTCGGCGTTCTGTTGCCGTTGGCGTTGCTGATGGTGTTTCGCCGTCCGTGGTATTTCAGCCTGCTGCCGGGATTGTTCTGTCTCGCCGCCAACCAGTGGCAAGTACTGTACGACTCGGCGAGGTTCGGCAGTAGCGTTGCGATCCTTGGGATTGCCATTTGTCTGTTTGCGCCAATGCTCGGGCTGTTCCTGTTGCGACATGGGCGACATCTGCAGCCACCGCCAATGCGGCGCTGGGCGTACGCGCTCTATCCCGCGCATTTCCTCCTGCTGCTCGCCGTCCGCCAACTCTTTACATAACTCTGTGGGAGCGAGCTTGCTCGCGAAAGCGGTGTGTCAGCCAGCACTGATGCTGACTGACACGGCCTCTTCGCGAGCAAGCTCGCTCCCACAGGGTTCTTCGTCATATTGAGGATTGTGTTTGTCAGGGCATTTCCGGCCATGTCGTAAACGCACCTTTGCGTGGCGTCCGTAGGCATTTGAGCTGTCTGCGCCGGTCATACCATCGGCATCAAAGGGCACTGCCGTGATTGCCGGTGCCTTACCGAGACGAATGGCGCACAGATGCCGCTGGGAGAGACGCGATGTTCAGCAAGCAAGACCAGATCCAGGGTTACGACGATGCACTGCTGGCGGCGATGAATGCCGAGGAGCAACGCCAGGAAGATCACATCGAGCTGATCGCGTCAGAGAACTACACCAGCAAACGTGTCATGCAAGCCCAGGGCAGCGGTCTCACCAACAAATACGCCGAAGGCTATCCGGGCAAGCGCTACTACGGCGGCTGCGAGCATGTGGATAAGGTCGAAGCGCTGGCCATCGAGCGCGCCAAGCAAGTGTTCGGCGCCGATTACGCCAACGTCCAGCCGCACTCCGGTTCGTCGGCCAACAGCGCCGTGTACCTGGCGCTGATCCAGCCGGGCGACACCATCCTCGGCATGAGCCTGGCCCACGGCGGTCACCTGACCCACGGCGCCAAAGTGTCGTCCTCGGGCAAGCTCTACAACGCTGTGCAGTACGGCATCAACACTGACACCGGGCTGATTGATTACGACGAAGTCGAGCGTCTGGCCGTCGAGTGCAAGCCGAAGATGATCGTCGCCGGGTTCTCCGCGTACTCCAAGACCCTCGACTTCCCGCGCTTCCGGCAGATTGCTGACAAGGTCGGCGCGCTGCTGTTCGTCGACATGGCCCACGTCGCCGGTCTGGTCGCCGCCGGTCTGTACCCGAACCCGCTGCCGTACGCCGACGTGGTCACCACCACCACGCACAAAACCCTGCGCGGTCCGCGTGGCGGGCTGATCCTGGCAAAGTCCAACGAAGAAATCGAGAAGAAGCTCAACGCTGCGGTATTCCCAGGCGCCCAGGGCGGCCCGCTGATGCACGTGATCGCCGGTAAAGCGGTGTGCTTCAAGGAAGCGCTGGAGCCAGGCTTCAAGGCCTATCAACAGCAAGTGATCGACAACGCGAAAGCGATGGCCAGCGTGTTTATCAAACGTGGCTACGATGTAGTGTCCGGCGGCACTGATAACCACCTGTTCCTCGTCAGCCTGATCCGTCAGGGCCTGACCGGCAAAGATGCGGACGCCGCCCTCGGCCGCGCCCACATCACCGTCAACAAGAACGCGGTGCCGAACGACCCGCAATCGCCGTTCGTGACCTCGGGCCTGCGCATCGGCACCCCGGCGGTCACCACGCGTGGCTTCAAGGTCGCCCAGTGCGAAGTGCTGGCCGGCTGGATCTGCGACATCCTCGACAACCTCGGTGACGCCGACGTTGAAGCGAATGTGGCCAAGAACGTCGCGGCACTGTGCGCCGACTACCCGGTTTATCGCTGAGCGGTTTGGAGTAAATGACTATGCAACGCTATTCGGGCTTCGGCCTCTTCAAACACTCCCTCAGCCACCACGAAAACTGGCAGCGCATGTGGCGCACGCCGACGCCGAAGAAGGTCTACGACGTGGTCATCGTCGGTGGCGGCGGGCACGGTCTGGCGACTGCCTATTACTTGGCGAAAGAGCACGGCATCACCAACGTGGCCGTGGTCGAGAAGGGCTGGCTGGGCGGCGGTAACACCGCACGCAACACCACCATCGTTCGCTCCAACTACCTGTGGGACGAGTCGGCGCACCTGTACGAACACGCGATGAAATTGTGGGAAGGCCTGTCGCAGGACCTGAACTACAACGTGATGTTCTCCCAGCGCGGCGTCTACAACCTGTGCCACACCCTGCAGGACATCCGTGATTCCGAGCGTCGGGTCAGCGCCAACCGCCTCAACGGCGTCGACGGCGAGCTGCTCAATGCCAAGCAAGTGGCGGACGAAATCCCGTACCTCGACTGCTCGAAAAACACCCGCTACCCGGTGATGGGCGCGACCGTTCAGCGTCGTGGTGGCGTCGCTCGTCACGATGCCGTGGCCTGGGGCTTTGCCCGTGCCGCCGACGCCTTGGGCGTGGACTTGATCCAGCAGACCGAAGTGATCGGTTTCCGCAAGGAAAACGGCGTGTGCATCGGCGTTGAAACCAACAAGGGCTTCATCGGCGCCAAGCGCGTCGGCGTGGTGACTGCCGGTAACTCCGGGCACATGGCCAAGCTCGCCGGTTTCCGTCTGCCGATCGAGTCCCACCCGCTGCAAGCGCTGGTGTCCGAGCCGATCAAACCGATTATCGACAGCGTGATCATGTCCAACGCCGTACACGGTTACATCAGCCAGTCCGACAAGGGCGATCTGGTGATCGGCGCCGGTATCGACGGCTACAACGGCTACGGCCAGCGCGGTTCGTACCCGGTGATCGAGCACACCATCCAGGCCATCGTCGAGATGTTCCCGGTGCTGTCGCGGGTGCGCATGAACCGCCAGTGGGGCGGCATCGTCGACACCACGCCGGACGCTTGCCCGATCATTTCGAAAACCCCGGTGCCGAACATGTTCTTCAACTGCGGTTGGGGCACCGGCGGCTTCAAGGCCACACCTGGCTCGGGCAACGTGTTTGCCGCCAGTCTGGCCAAGGGTGAAATGCACCCGTTGGCCGCCCCGTTTTCCATCGACCGTTTCCACAACGGCGCTCTCATCGACGAACACGGCGCTGCTGCCGTCGCCCACTAACAGGAGAAATCCCCATGTTGCATATCTTCTGTCCTCACTGCGGCGAACTGCGCTCCGAAGAGGAATTCCACGCATCCGGCCAGGCGCACATTCCGCGCCCACTGGATCCTGCCGCCTGCACTGATGAAGAGTGGGGCGACTACATGTTCTTCCGCGATAACCCGCGTGGTCTGCACCACGAACTGTGGGATCACGTCGCCGGTTGCCGCCAGTACTTCAACGTCACCCGCGACACCGTGACCTACGAGATTCTCGAAACCTACAAGATCGGCACCAAGCCGCAATTCACCGACAAGGCTGATTCGGCAAAAACAGCCACGACGGCGCTGGGAGAGAAGGTATGAGCCAGACCAATCGCCTGTCCAACGGTGGACGGATCGACCGCAACAAAGTGCTGAGCTTCACCTTCAACGGCCAGACTTATAAAGGCTTCGAGGGCGACTCGCTGGCCTCGGCGCTGATCGCCAATGGCGTCGACATCATCGGTCGCAGCTTCAAGTATTCACGGCCACGCGGGATCTTCGCCGCCGGTGCCGAAGAGCCGAACGCCGTGCTGCAGATCGGTGCCACCGAAGCCACGCAAATTCCAAACGTGCGCGCCACGCAACAGGCGTTGTACCAAGGCCTGGTCGCCACCAGCACCAACGGCTGGCCGAGCGTCAACAACGACATGATGGGGATTCTCGGCAAGGTCGGCGGCAAGCTGATGCCGCCGGGTTTCTACTACAAAACCTTCATGTACCCGCAATCGTTCTGGATGACTTACGAGAAGTACATTCGCAAGGCTGCCGGCCTGGGCCGTTCGCCGACTGAAGTCGATCCGGACACCTACGACTACATGAACCAGCACTGCGACGTGCTGATTGTCGGCGCCGGCCCTGCCGGTCTCGCCGCCGCCCTGGCCGCCGCACGCAGCGGTGCCCGGGTGATTCTCGCCGATGAGCAGGAAGAGTTCGGCGGCAGCCTGCTTGATTCCCGCGAGAGCCTCGACGGCAAACCGGCGATCGAGTGGGTGGCCAGTGTCATCGCTGAATTGAAGAACACCCCGGACGTGCTGCTGTTGCCGCGCGCCACGGTCAACGGCTACCACGACCACAATTTCCTGACCATTCACGAACGCCTCACCGACCACCTCGGTGACCGTGCGCCGATCGGTCAGGTGCGTCAGCGCATCCACCGCGTTCGCGCCAAACGTGTGGTGCTGGCGACCGGCGCTCACGAGCGGCCACTGGTCTACGGCAACAACGACGTGCCGGGCAACATGCTCGCCGGCGCGGTCTCGACTTACGTGCGCCGTTACGGCGTGGCACCGGGCAAGAAGCTGGTGCTGACCACCAACAACGATCACGCTTACCGCGTCGCTCTGGACTGGCTCGACGCCAGCCTGCAAGTGGTGGCCATCGCCGATGCGCGCAGCAACCCGCGTGGTGCGCTGGTGGAAGAAGCCCGTGCCAAAGGCATCCGCATCCTCACCGGCAGCGCCGTGATCGAGGCCCGTGGCAGCAAGCGCGTGACCGCTGCCCGTGTGGCGGCGATCGACGTTAAAGCGCACACCGTGACCAGCCCGGGCGAATGGCTCGACTGCGACGTGATCGCCAGTTCCGGCGGTTACAGCCCGGTTGTGCACTTGGCTTCGCACCTCGGTGGCAAGCCGATCTGGCGTGAAGACATCCTCGGTTTCGTACCGGGCGAAGCACCGCAGAAGCGTGTGTGCGTCGGCGGCATCAACGGCGTGTATGGCCTCGGCGATTCGCTGGCCGACGGCTTCGAAGGTGGCGTGCGCGCTGCGGCCGAAGCCGGGTTCCAGACTGTCGAAGGCGTGCTGCCCAAAGCCCTGAGCCGTGTTGAAGAACCGACCCTGGCGCTGTTCCAGGTGCCGCATGAGAAGGGCACCGCGCGCGCGCCGAAGCAATTCGTCGACCTGCAGAACGACGTCACCGCCGCCGCCATCGAACTGGCGACCCGCGAAGGTTTCGAGTCGGTCGAACACGTCAAACGTTATACCGCGCTGGGCTTCGGCACCGATCAGGGCAAGCTTGGCAACGTCAATGGCCTGGCGATTGCCGCCCGTTCGCTGAACGTGACCATCCCGCAGATGGGCACCACGATGTTCCGTCCGAACTATACGCCGGTCACCTTCGGCGCCGTGGCCGGTCGTCACTGTGGGCACATCTTCGAACCGGTGCGCTACACCGCGCTGCATGCCTGGCATGTGAAGAACGGTGCCGAATTTGAAGACGTTGGTCAGTGGAAGCGTCCGTGGTATTTCCCGAAAAACGGTGAAGACCTGCACGCCGCTGTGAAGCGCGAATGCAAAGCCGTGCGCGACAGCGTCGGCCTGCTCGACGCCTCGACCCTGGGCAAGATCGACATCCAGGGCCCGGATGCCCGCGAGTTCCTCAACCGTGTGTACACCAACGCCTGGACCAAGCTCGACGTGGGCAAGGCCCGTTACGGCCTGATGTGCAAAGAAGACGGCATGGTCTTCGATGACGGCGTAACGGCGTGCCTGGCGGACAACCATTTCGTCATGACCACCACCACCGGCGGCGCGGCGCGCGTACTGCAATGGCTGGAGCTGTACCACCAGACCGAATGGCCGGACATGAAGGTCTACTTCACCTCCGTCACTGACCACTGGGCGACCATGACCCTGTCCGGGCCGAACAGCCGCAAGCTGCTCAGCGCGGTGACCGACATTGATCTGAGCAACGAAGCGTTCCCGTTCATGACCTGGAAAGAAGGTCTGGTCGGCGGCGTGCCGGCGCGGGTGTTCCGTATCTCGTTCACCGGTGAGCTGTCGTACGAAGTCAACGTCCAGGCCGACTACGCGATGGGCGTGCTGGAGAAAATCGTCGAGGCCGGCAAGCAGTACAACCTGACCCCGTATGGCACTGAAACCATGCACGTGCTGCGGGCCGAGAAAGGTTTCATCATCGTCGGTCAGGACACGGACGGCTCGATGACCCCGGACGACCTGAACATGGGCTGGTGTGTGGGTCGCACCAAACCGTTCTCGTGGATCGGCCAGCGTGGGATGAACCGTGAAGACTGCGTGCGTGATCAGCGCAAACAACTGGTGGGCCTGAAGCCGATTGATCCGAACGTCTGGCTGCCGGAAGGTGCGCAACTGGTGTTCAACACCAAGCAGGCGATCCCGATGACCATGGTCGGCCACGTGACCTCCAGCTACGCGCACAACTCCCTCGGCTATTCGTTTGCCATGGGCGTGGTCAAGGGCGGTCTGAAGCGCATGGGTGAGCGGGTGTTTGCACCGCTGGCCGATGGCAGCGTGATCGAGGCGGAGATTGTTTCTTCGGTGTTCTTCGATCCGAAGGGTGATCGGCAGAACATCTGATGCTCTGGAATCCTGTGGGGTGGCGGATATCGCCTTCGCGAGCAAGCTCGCTCCCACAGGTTTCGGGTTGTTAATGGGATTTGTGTCAGGCATCAGTCCAGTGTGGGAGCGAGCTTGCTCGCGAAGGCGGAGTAACAGCCACCACAGGGGCCGGAACCAACAGAATTGATATAGGTGCTTTATGACCACAGCCAACGTGTACCAACAACGCCCGACCACCGGTGCCCGTGCCGAGTCGTCGCTGCACCATGCCGACCTCGCCAGCCTGGTCGGCAAGGGTCGCAAGAATGCCGGCGTCACCGTGCGTGAAAAGAAACTCCTCGGCCACCTGACCATCCGTGGCGATGGCCACGATGCAGCCTTCGCCGCTGGTGTGCACAAGGCCTTGGGCATCGAATTGCCCGGCGCCCTGAGCGTGATCGTCAAAGGCGAATCCAGCCTGCAATGGATGGGGCCGGACGAGTGGCTGTTGATCGTGCCGAGCGGTGAAGAATTCGCCGCCGAGCAGAAACTGCGCGAAGCGCTGGGTGATCTGCACATCGCGATCGTCAACGTCAGCGGCGGCCAGCAAGTGCTCGAACTGAGCGGGCCGAACGTGCGTCAGGTGCTGATGAAATCCACCAGCTACGACGTGCACCCGAACAACTTCCCGGTCGGTAAAGCGGTCGGCACGGTGTTCGCCAAGTCGCAGCTGATGATTCGCCACACCGCTGAAGACACCTGGGAGCTGCTGATCCGTCGCAGCTTTTCGGATTACTGGTGGTTGTGGTTGCAGGATGCGTCGGCCGAGTACGGTCTCAGCGTCCAGGCCTGACCCCGTTTGGCTCATGACTGCTTCTGTGGCGAGGGGATTTATCCCCGCTCGGCTGCGAAGCAGTCGCAAAACCTGTGAATTCGATCTACCTGATAAACCGCGGTGATTGGTTTTGGGGCGGCTTCGCCACCCAACGGGGATAAATCCCCTCGCCACAAAAGCAGTTCAGCACAGGTCAGCCCAGTTCAGAGTTCACTCTGCTAACAGATGTTGAAACAGGAGTCACCGCACAATGAGCCGCGCCCCAGACACATGGATTCTGACCGCCGACTGCCCCAGCGTCCTCGGCACTGTGGACGCGGTGACGCGTTTTCTGTTCGAGCAGGGTTGCTACGTTACCGAGCACCACTCGTTCGATGATCGGCTCTCGGGCCGTTTCTTCATTCGCGTGGAATTCCGTCAGCCCGACGGTTTCGACGAACAGTCCTTCCGCGCCGGCTTAGCCGAGCGTGGTCAGGCCTTTGGCATGGTCTTCGAACTGACCGCGCCAAACTACCGGCCAAAAGTGGTGATCATGGTCTCCAAGGCCGATCACTGCCTCAACGACTTGCTCTACCGGCAGCGCATCGGCCAGTTGTCGATGGACGTCGCGGCGGTGGTGTCCAACCATCCGGACCTCAAGCCGCTGGCCGACTGGCACCAGATTCCCTACTACCATTTCCCCCTCGACCCCAACGACAAACCGTCGCAGGAGCGTCAGGTGTGGCAGGTGATCGAAGAGTCCGGCGCCGAGCTGGTGATCCTTGCCCGCTACATGCAGGTGTTGTCGCCGGAGCTGTGCCGCAAGCTCGATGGCAAGGCGATCAATATTCACCACTCGCTGCTGCCGGGGTTCAAGGGCGCCAAGCCGTATCACCAGGCCTACAACAAAGGCGTGAAACTGGTGGGCGCCACGGCGCATTACATCAACAACGACCTCGACGAGGGGCCGATCATCGCCCAGGGCGTCGAGGCGGTGGATCACAGTCATTACCCTGAGGACTTGATTGCCAAGGGGCGGGATATCGAGGGCCTGACCCTGGCGCGGGCGGTTGGGTATCACATCGAAAGAAGGGTGTTTCTCAACGCCAATCGCACGGTCGTTCTCTAGATCGCTTTCGCTGGCAAGCCAGCTCCCACAGGGATTTGTGTCGTATACAAAATCTGAATCCAACCCGAATCCTGTGGGAGCTGGCTTGCCAGCGATGAGGCCATAACAGGCAACACAACAATCAGCATCTGTACCCGAGCACTTAACGCGCTGCCTGCCTGGGCAACGCGGTTCCATAAAAACAACAGCGAGGTGAAAGCATGTCTGGCAATCGTGGTGTGGTGTATCTCGGCGCTGGCAAGGTCGAAGTACAGAAAATCGACTATCCGAAAATGCAGGACCCGCGCGGTCGCAAGATCGAGCACGGGGTCATTCTCAAAGTGGTTTCCACCAACATTTGTGGCTCCGACCAGCACATGGTGCGCGGCCGTACCACGGCGCAGACCGGTCTGGTGCTGGGCCACGAAATCACCGGCGAAGTGATCGAAAAGGGTTCCGACGTCGAGAACCTGAAAATCGGCGACCTGGTTTCCGTACCGTTCAACGTGGCTTGCGGGCGCTGCCGTTCCTGCAAGGAGCAACACACCGGCGTCTGCCTGACCGTCAACCCGGCCCGTGCCGGCGGCGCTTACGGTTACGTCGACATGGGCGACTGGACCGGTGGCCAGGCCGAGTACGTGTTGGTGCCGTACGCCGACTTCAACCTGCTGAAACTGCCGGATCGCGACAAGGCCATGGAGAAAATCCGCGATCTGACCTGCCTCTCCGACATCCTCCCGACCGGCTACCACGGTGCCGTCACCGCTGGCGTTGGTCCAGGCAGCACCGTTTACATCGCGGGCGCCGGCCCGGTCGGCCTGGCCGCTGCCGCTTCGGCGCGCTTGCTGGGTGCGGCGGTGGTGATCATCGGCGACGTCAACACCATCCGTCTGGCCCACGCCAAGGCGCAGGGTTTTGAAGTGGTCGACCTGTCGCAAGACACGCCACTGCACGAACAGATCGCTGCACTGCTGGGCGAGCCGGAAGTCGATTGCGCGGTGGACTGTGTGGGCTTCGAAGCCCGCGGCCACGGCCACGACGGGGTGAAAGCCGAAGCCCCGGCCACCGTGCTCAACTCGCTGATGGGCGTGGTGCGTGTGGCGGGCAAGATCGGTATCCCGGGCCTGTACGTCACCGAAGATCCGGGTGCCGTGGACGCCGCCGCGAAAATGGGCAGCCTGAGCATCCGCTTCGGCCTCGGCTGGGCAAAATCCCACAGCTTCCACACCGGCCAGACCCCGGTGATGAAGTACAACCGCCAACTGATGCAGGCGATCATGTGGGATCGCATTAACATCGCCGAAGTGGTGGGTGTGCAGGTGATCAGTCTGGATCAGGCGCCAGAAGGTTATGGCGAGTTCGATGCCGGTGTGCCGAAGAAGTTTGTGATTGATCCGCATAAGTTGTTCAGTGCGGCGTAAGGCTTTAGCGCAATACAAAACGGCGACCTCGGGGTCGCCGTTTTTTGTTGCAAGCCCAGGTCAAAAGCTACCCTCACCCCAGCCCTCTCCCGGAGGGAGAGGGGGCCGACCGAGGGATGCTCACAATTTACGCCGACCTGAAAATACCGCTGTGAATCCATAATCGGCTCGGTATTTCAGGTCGATAAAACTCGAGAGAACACCACGGTCAGTCCCCTCTCCCTCTGGGAGAGGGCCAGGGTGAGGGGCTTTGCTTTACAGCGCTGCCAAGGCCCCCTGATACAGAACCGGCCCCGTCGGCTGCCCGGTCGGTGAACCCCCTTTAGGCTCAAGACTTACCGCCAAAGCAATCGGTTTGCCGATCAAGGCTTTCTGCGCCTCGTTCAACTCAACCTTGCCTTTGCCTCCCGCCGGGATCACCCCCAGCGAAATCGGCTTGCCATCCGCCGGAATCGCCCACAACTCCAGGCTGCGGCCCGGATCGACCGCCGCCAATGTCAGCGGCTCGACTTGCAGATAATCCGCATGCGCCTCGACCTTCAACGCCGGTTGCGCATTGGCGGTCAGCAGGGTGGCGCGGTAGCGGGCGTCGTCGCGGTTGTACAGGGAGCCGAGGAAGACCAGCACCACGATTGAACACAGTGCAGCGGTGACGCGCAGCCAGTTCCAGAACGGCCGCTTCTCGGGAACATGCAGCACTTGCGGTTCGATGCGCGCGGTGACGCCTTGCCATACGCGCTCCGGCACCGGAACTTGCGGCAGCGTTTCGGTGAGGCTGGCGAGGCTTTCCTGCCAATGCGCCAGTTCGACCCTTAATGCCGCGTCGTCCAGCAGCAATTGCTCGAAGCGTCGACGCGCCGCCGGGGCCATCAGGCCGATGGCGTAATCGGCAGCGAGGGCGCGGCGCAGGGCTGGGGTCTGGTAGTTCATGATTCAAGGCACCTGCGCAGACGTTCCATGCCACGGCGAATCCACGATTTCACCGAACCCAGCGGCGCGGCCAGGTGTTCGGCCAGTTCCGAACAGGACAGGCCCTGAAAGTAAGCCACCGTGATCGACTGGCGTTGCTGGCCGTCGAGGGTGTCCAGGCAGCGGTGCAGCGCGTTGGCTTCCCGGCTGCTGTTCAACAGTTCATGCGCCGAAGGGCCTTCGTCGGCGAGGGTGTCCTGTTCGACATCGGTCAGTGGCCGGTCGCGATGTTTGCGCAATTGGTCGATGGCCTGATTGCGGGTGATGTTGATCATCCAGGTCATCGGCGCCGACAAATGGGCCTGGTAGCGCGAGGCGTTGTTCCAGATGCGCACGAAGCTTTCCTGCAGCACTTCCTCGGCCAGATCGGTGCGGCCCATAAAACGAAGGGCCACGCCGTGCAGGCGCGGGCCGACGCTGCGATAAAGGGTTTCGAAGGCACGCCGGTCACCCAGTGAGCACTGGGCCAACAGCTGGCGCAACTGATCGGTGTCGGCGGTGGAAATGACGTTTCTCCAGGCAATGGTCGCACGACGAGGTCTGATCTCGAGCTGTTCACAGGCTAGTTCAGCAACAGCGCTTGTGCCATTCATGACAGGTGTCCGCGGTTTCACGTTTTATATACGTGGCTATCCTGAAAATGGATGCGCCGGCGAGGAACATGCCGGCCGAAACCCGGTCAAACCGGCAGTTTTGCCGCCCATTGAAGGGCGGTTACCACAGCGCAAGAGGATGTCTGAATGAAGATTTCACGCGGTATTGCCTTGGCTTCACTGATGACCCTTGCAGCGAGCCCGGTGTTCGCCGGTTTCAGCCTGGACGACGTGACCAAGGCGGCTTCAAGCATGCAGGGCGGCAACGCTGCCACCGCCGCCGCGCCGACTTCGGAAACCGCCGGTCTGCTGCAAGCCGTCACCGGTCTGGGGGTCACGCCGCAACAAGCCGTGGGTGGCACCAGCGCGATGCTGGGCCTGGCCAAGAACCAATTGAGCAGCGCCGATTATTCGCAGTTGGCCAAAGAAGTGCCGGGCATCGACAAGTTGTCGGGCGGTGGCGGCAATCTGGCGGCGTTGAGCGGTTTGCTCGGTCAGTCCGGCAAATCCGCTGGCCTGGAAAATGCGCTGGGCAACGTCAAGGACACCAATGACCTGAACAACGCCTTCGGCGCACTGGGCATGGACAGCGGCATGGTCGGCCAGTTTGCCCCGGTACTGCTCAAGTACCTGGGTGATCAAGGCGTCGGCGGCCCTCTGCTGCAAAGCCTGGGCAGCATCTGGGGCGCCGGCACCGGTAGCTGATCAGCCGCGCTCGCCGCGCAGTTCGGCAATGCGCTGGTCTTTCTCGGTCCAGAGCTGGTTGACCCAGTTCTGGACCGTCTGGCGAAACGCCGGATCATTCTCGTAATCGCCCTGCCACAACGCCGGGTCGAGTTCGCGGGTCTTGATATCGACGATCACCCGCGGCACGTTGCCGCTGATCAAATCCCAGAAGCCCGGGATGTTCGCCTGTGGATAAACCACTGTCACATCGAGCATCGCATCCAGTTGTTCACCCATCGCCGCCAGTACAAACGCCACGCCGCCGGCCTTGGGCTTGAGCAAGTGGTTGAACGGCGACTGTTGCTGCGCACTTTTCGCCGCGGTGTAGCGGGTACCTTCCAGATAATTCACCACGGTCACCGGCTGGCGCTTGAACAGCTCGCAGGCCTGCCGGGTGATCTCCAGATCCTTGCCGGCCAGTTCCGGGTGTTTGGCCAGAAAGGCCTTGGTGTAGCGCTTCATGAACGGGTAATCCAGCGCCCACCACGCCAGCCCCAGGAACGGCACCCAGATCAGCTCCTTCTTGAGGAAGAACTTGAAGAACGGCGTGCGCCGGTTGAGGGTCTGGATCAGTGCCGGAATGTCGACCCACGACTGGTGGTTGCTGACCACCAGATAGGAGGTGTCACCGCGCAGATTTTCGCCGCCGCGAATATCCCATCGGGTGGGGATGCACAGGCGGAAAATCAGCTTGTCGATCTCGGCCCAGGTCTCGGCGATCCACATCACCGCCCCCGACGCATAGTCACGCCAGCGCCCGGGCGCCATCAGTTTGAGCAGGGCAAAGACCATCAACGGCCCGATCAGGATCAGGGTGTTGAGCAACAGCAGCAGGGTGACGAAACAGCCGGTGAGCAGGCGGCGCATAGGCAACTCTATGACGTTGGATGGGCGCGCCATGATAAGTGGCTTCGGACGACAGGCCAAATCGCGGGTGACAAATGTTTCACTTTTGGCTGGGTATGCTTGGGCCAGATATTGTGTTGAACGGGCTGGCCGCATCGCTGGCAAGCCAGCTCCCACAGGTTTATCGGGTGTGCGCAAGAATTACATTCGCTGAAGCTCCTTGTGGGCGCTGGCTTGCCAGTGATGCGGTCTCAGCGGCGAACGAATTGCTTGCTGGCTGTCTAAAATCTCGCGTCTGACGCCCTCATTTTCCAAGGAAGCCCTCTACGTGAAATCCCTCCTTGCACTGTTTGCCCTCGTCGCCCTGCCGGTCATGGCCGCCGAGCCGACCCTGTACGGGCGTTATGAATACATCGCGCTGCCGGAAATCGGCGGCGAAGTGCTCAAGGCCAAGATGGACACCGGAGCACTGACCGCATCGCTGTCGGCCAAGGACATCGAGACCTTCACCCGCGATGGCGATGAATGGGTGCGCTTCCGCCTCGGCACCAAGGACGCCAGCAACAAGGTCTACGAACACAAAGTGGCGCGGATCAGCAAGATCAAAAGCCGTTCCGATGAAGAAGACGAGGGCGACAGCACCGAAGTCGCCAAGCGCCCGGTGGTCGATCTGGAGCTGTGCCTGGGCAACGTCAAGCGCACCGTTGAGGTCAACCTGACCGACCGCAGCAACTTCAACTACCCGCTGCTGATCGGTGCCAAGGCCCTGCGCGAATTTGGCGCAGCGGTAAACCCGGCGCGGCGCTTCACGGCGGACAAGCCAGACTGCTGAGCCAAGTGGTCTCATTGACGTAACGTCAGGCTTGGGGCAACGTTCGCGCACCTAACCCACGGGCTCGGACGCCATGCCTCATATCCTGATTGTCGAAGACGAAGCGGCGATTGCCGACACGCTGATTTTTGCCCTGCAGGGCGAGGGGTTCACCACCACGTGGCTGAGCCTCGGCGCGGCGGCGCTGGAGCATCAGCGGCAGACCCCGGCCGATCTGATCATTCTCGACATCGGCCTGCCGGACATCAGTGGCTTCGAGACCTGCAAACAGCTGCGGCGCTTCACTGAAGTGCCGGTGCTGTTCCTCAGCGCCCGGGATGCCGAGATCGACCGTGTGGTGGGCCTGGAGATCGGCGCCGACGACTACGTGGTCAAGCCGTTCAGCCCCCGGGAAGTCGCCGCCCGGGTGCGGGCGATTCTCAAGCGCATGGCGCCGCGACCGCTGATCGAAGCCACCTCGACGCTGTTTCGCATCGACCTCGAGCGTGTGTTGATCACTTACCGTGGCCAGCCACTGAGCCTGACCCGCCACGAATTCCGTCTGCTGCAATGCCTGCTTGACCAACCGCAGCGAGTCTTCAGTCGCGAGCAATTGCTCGACGCGCTGGGCGTTGCCGCCGACGCCGGTTACGAGCGCAGCATCGACAGCCATATCAAAAGCGTGCGCGCCAAACTGCGGCTGGTGCAGGCCGATGCCGAGCCGATCCAGACCCATCGCGGCCTCGGTTACAGCTACAGCCCGGGGCACAGCTGATGTCGCTGGGGCTGCGGATCTTCCTGGTGTATGTACTGTTTGTCGGCCTGACCGGTTATTTCGTGCTCAACACGGTGATGGAAGAAATCCGCCCGGGCGTGCGTCAGTCCACCGAAGAAACCCTGGTCGACACCGCCAACCTGATGGCGGAAATCCTGCGCGACGATTTCAAGGCCGGCACCCTCAGCGAAAACCGCTGGCCGCAGTTGCTGCGCGCCTATGGCGAACGCCAGCCGCAAGCGACCATCTGGGGCTTGCCGAAAAACCAGGTCAACCACCGCATCTACGTCACCGACGCCAAGGGCATCGTCGTGCTCGATTCCAGTGGGGTGGCGGTCGGTCAGGATTACTCGCGCTGGAACGACGTTTACCTGACCCTGCGTGGCGAATATGGCGCGCGCTCCAGTCGCAGTGATCCGAATGACGCCAGTTCCTCGGTGATGCACGTCGGCGCGCCGATCCGCGATAACGGCAAGATCATCGGCGTGGTCACCGTGGCCAAGCCCAACAGCTCGTTGCAGCCGTATGTCGATCGTACCGAGCGCCGCTTGCTGTTTTACGGCGCCGGGTTGATCGGGCTCGGCCTGCTGTTTGGCGCCTTGTTGTCGTGGTGGCTGAGCCGTGCGCTGCACCGTTTGACCGGTTACGCCCAGGCGGTGAGCGAGGGCCGGCGGGTAGAAGTGCCGCATTACCGCGGGGGTGAGCTGGAACAGCTGGCGACCGCTGTGGAACAGATGCGCACACAACTGGAAGGCAAGGCCTACGTCGAGCGCTATGTGCACACCCTGACCCATGAATTGAAGAGTCCGCTGGCGGCGATTCGTGGCGCGGCGGAGTTGCTGCAGGGCGACATGCCGCCGGTTCAGCGCCTGCGTTTTGTCAGCAACATCGACAGCGAAAGTGCGCGGATGCAGCAGTTGATCGAACGATTGCTCAATCTGGCGCAGGTCGAACAGCGGCAGGGTCTGGAAGAACGCGTTGCCGTACCGTTGGCGGCACTGGTCGATGAATTGTTGCGGGCGCAGACGGCGCGGATTGAAGGCAAGCAACTGCGGGTCGAGCAGACGATTGCGGCGGATCTGCTGTTGATCGGCGAGCCGTTTCTGCTGCGTCAGGCGTTGGGCAACTTGCTGGAGAATGCGCTGGATTTCACCCCGTCGCAGGGGTTGTTGCGCTTCACCGGCGAGCGGGTTGGCGAGCAGATCGAATGCCGGTTGTTCAATGAGTCGGCAGCGATTCCTGACTACGCTTTGCCGCGTTTGACCGAGCGTTTTTATTCGCTGCCGCGTCCGGACAGCGGGCGCAAAAGTACCGGCTTGGGCCTTAACTTCGTTGAAGAAGTGGTCAAGTTGCATGGTGGGTCGATGCAGATTCGCAATGTCGAGAACGGGGTTGAGGTGACATTACGTCTGCCTTGATACCGAGTTGCGACCATCGCGAGCAGGCTCCACACAATCTCCATATTTCCCCCACATTCCCCTCATACAGCACCAGCAGACTCTGCCCATCCAAACAGGGAGAGTCCCATGAACAAGAATCTGACGATCAAGCTCGGCGCCATCGCCCTGCTGATCCTGCTTTTGTTGATCCCGCTGCTGATGATCGACGGCGTCATCGACGACCGCCAGCAGTTGCGCGACGGCGTGCTCGAAGACATCGCCCGCAGCTCCAGCTACAGCCAGCAATTGCGCGGGCCGGTGATGGTCGTGCCGTATCGCAAGGTGGTTCACAACTGGAAGCTCAACGACAAAACCAATCAGCGCTACGACGAACCAGGCGAGGAACGCGGGCGGTTGTACTTTTTGCCGGAGCGTTTCGAACTCGACGGCCAGGTGCAGACCGAACTGCGTGCCCGGGGGATTTACGAGGCGCGGCTATTCCACGCCGATAACCGTATCAACGGCCATTTCTCGTTGCCGGCACAGCTGGGCATCAAGGAAGACTTCAGCGATTACCAGTTCGATGCGCCGTTTCTCGCGGTCGGCATCAGCGACATTCGCGGCATCGAAAATGCGCTGAAACTGGAACTCGATGGCCAACGCCTGGACTTCGTTCCTGGTACTCAAGTCGGTTGGCTCGGCGAAGGTGTGCGGGTCACGCTGCCGCTGCTTGATACCCGTAAAACCACGGAGCTGGGTTTCGCCTTCGATTTGCGTCTGCAAGGCACCGGTTCGTTGCAGGTGCTGCCAGTGGGCAAGAGCAGCAGCGTCAGCCTTGCCGCCAACTGGCCGCATCCAAGCTTCATCGGCAACTTTTTGCCGGCCAAACGGGAAATCAACGACGCCGGTTTCAGCGCCGACTGGCAGACCACCTTCTTCTCGACCAACCTGCAAGACGCCATGAGCCGGTGCGTCAGCGGCAATGATTGCGAGGCGTTCAACGGTCGCAGCTTCGGCGTGAGCTTCATCGACCCGGTGGATCAGTATCTGAAGAGTGACCGGGCGATCAAATATGCGCTGCTGTTCATTGTCCTGACGTTTGCCGGTTTCTTCCTGTTCGAAGTGCTCAAAAGCCTGGCGGTGCACCCGGTGCAATACGCATTGGTGGGTGTGGCGCTGGCGTTCTTTTATCTGTTGCTGCTGTCGCTGTCGGAGCACATCGGGTTTGCCCTGGCGTATCTGTTGTCGGCCAGCGCTTGTGTGTTGTTGATCGGGTTTTATGTCTGCCACGTGCTGCGCAGTGTGCGTCACGGTCTGAGTTTTTCGGCAGGACTGGCGGCGTTGTATGGCCTGCTCTATGGATTGCTGAGCGCCGAGGATTACGCGTTGTTGATGGGCTCGTTGCTGCTGTTCGGCCTGCTGGGGGTGTTCATGGTGCTGACGCGCAAACTGGATTGGTACGGGATCGGGCAGAAATCGGCCAGGCCGTTGGAGTTTGATGTGGGGGCGATGCAATGAGCGGGTTGCGTGAGGAACAGCGAGAAGTGCAAGTATTGGTGACGCTGATATTTGCGTCACTGCCGCCGGCACCGCGTGGGTGCCATCGCTGGCAAGCCAGCTCCCACAGGATTTGTGTTGAATCAGAATCCTCTGTCATACCCAAATCCAGTGTTGGAGCTTTGCTGAGTCAGGCGTCTCTGCCATAGCCACAACCCCTGTGGGAGTTGGCTTGCCAACGATGAGGCCGGAGCAGGCTCCGCCTATTCAGGGCTTGGGCATCGTCGCGATCATGGACGGTCGCTGACTCACTTCAAAGAACCAGTTGGCCAGTTGCGGGTTGGCATCTCGCCAGCCCAGGTCCGGGAAGCGCAGGTCGAGGTAGCCCAGCGCGCACGCCACGCTGATCGCCGCCACATCAAAGTGGCTGGTCAGCTCGGCAATCGCATCGCGCTCGAACACGGCGAGGGCGCGGCGGATCTTGTCGCGCTGGGCTTCGAGCCATTCGTCCCAGTGTTTTTCCGGAGCACGCAGGACCAACTCATAACGCACCATCACCGACGCATCCATGATCCCGTCGGCCATCGAGGCCAGTGTCAGGCGACGCCAGCGGGCCGCGCCTTCGCGGGGAATCAGTGGGTTGCCGACGTGCTGCTGGTCGAGGTATTCGAGGATCACCCGACTGTCATGGATGACGTTGCCATCGGCCAGACGCAGGGCGGGGATCTTGCCCAGCGGGTTGTCGATATTGAGCTCGGCGCTCGGGCTGACGGGGCTGAGCACGCAGTCTTGCAAGGCGACGCGATCCTGCTGGCCGGTCTCGTGCAGCAACACCATCACTTTGCGCACGAACGGGGAGAGCGTGTTGTGGTACAGGGTCATGCTGGGGGCGGACATTGGCAAACCTCGGTGATCGTCGAAGAGCAGGAGGTTAGCCTAGCCACAAGCCGCGAGGCTGGCGAGGGAATTTAGGGTGCCTTGAGGGTCGCCATCGCTGGCAAGCCAGCTCCCACAGGTTTTTGCAGTGAACACACATTTCGGGTTCACCAGAAGTTCCTGTGGGAGCTGGCTTGCCAGCGATGAGGCCATCACCGACAACACAAAAACTACCCGCGCTGCAGCAATCCCCTGATCGCCAAAAAAGCCGGAACACCGAGTCCGACCCAGCTCAACGCATCCCAAACCCCGTCCCCCAACAACGCCGCAAACAATCCCGCCGCACTGAGCAACGCGATCACGATCGGCGTGCTGAACACTTTCCAGAAACTCGACTGACGCGGCTTCATGCACAAGCCCCCACCTGCAGTGGTTTCGCCGCTTTACGTCGCACCACCCAGAGGTACACCCCGCTGCCGAGGACGATGATGGTCAGCACATCGAGCGTGGCCCAGAGGATCTTCATCGGCATGCCGCCGTAGTCACCGAAGTGCAGCGGCTGTGACATGCCCATGGCGTCCATGTACCACGGGCGTTCGGCCACGGCGGTGACTTGCAGCGTCGTGGCGTCGATCAACACCGGCGTCAGCAGGTGCGAAGTCAGGTGCGTGCCGCCCTTCATGAACACCGAATAATGATGCTCGCTGGAAAAACGCGTGCCGGGAAAGGCAACGAAGTCTGGTTTCATCCCCGGCGCGACGTCGCCGGCGATGTCGAGCAAACGTGTGGCGGGGGCCAGCTGCGTCAGCGGCGGCGCATCGCGATACGGCGCGATCAGGGTGTTCAAGGTGTCCTCGCGCCACGCCGCGATTATCAGGTCGGCGCAGGCACTGATTACCCCGGTCACGCCCACCACCAGCGCCCAGGTCAGGGTGACCACGCCGATCAGGTTATGCAGGTCGAGCCAGCGCAGGCGGGTGGATTTGTCCTGGCGCACGGTGCCGAATTTCAACCGACGCATGAACGGCAGATACAGCACCGTCCCCGAGACAATCGCCACCACAAACAGCAGCCCCATGAACGCCAGCAGCAACTTGCCCGGCAACCCGGCGAACATATCCACATGCAGACGGAGGATGAACAGCATCAAGCCACCGTTGGCCGACGGTGTTTCCAGTGCTTCGCCGGTGCGTGCATCGAGCATGAAGGTGTGCGATGAGTTCGGTTCGGTGCCGGCGGTTTTCGCCATGATCGTCAGCACGGCGTTCGGCTCATCGTCGTCGAAACCGAAATACTGCACCACGTCATCCGGGCGATGTTTTTCGGCGGCTTGCACCAGTTGCGCCAGATTCAGGCGTGGCGTGTCGGCCGGCATCTCGCGGACTTGGGGCGCATCGCCGAGCAGGTGCTCGATCTCGTGATGGAAGATCAACGGCAGACCGGTCAGTGCCAGCATCAGCAAAAACACCGTGCAGATCAGACTGGTCCAGGTGTGGATGAACGACCAGCGGCGAATTGTTTTACTTTTCATTTCATGACCTTCAAAAACACCAAAGCCGTCCACGGAGGACGGCCTGGTCACAGGGCCTGTTTCAGCTCAGACGCTTACCACTTGTAAGTGGCGCTGGCGACGACACTGCGCGTGTCGCCGTAGTAGCAGTAGAAGCTGTCGCAGGTGGAAATGTATTCCTTGTCGAACAGGTTGGTCGCGTTGAGTGCCAGCGACGCGCCTTTGAGGCTGTTGTCCAGACGACCGAGGTCGTAATGCACGCTCGCGTCGAACACGGTGTAGGCGTCCGCCTTGCCCAGCCAGGTATTGGCCTTGTCGCCGTAGGTGTTGCCGGTGTAACGCACGCCGCCGCCAATGCCGAAGCCGTCGAGCACGCCGCTGTGCCAGGTGTAGTCGGTCCACAGCGACGCTTGCTGATTGGGCATCAGTTGCAGGCGATTGCCCTTGTCGACGCCGTTCTGCACTTCGGACTTGGCCAGGGTGTAGGCGGCAATGACTTTGAGGTTTTCGGTCACGTCCGAGGTCGCTTCCAGCTCCAGGCCTTTGACTTTCACTTCGCCGGTCTGGCTGGTGACCGACACGTTGTTGACGAAGGTGTTCACCGAAACGTTTTTCTGGGTCAGGTCATACACCGCTGCGCTCAGCAATGTCTTGCTGCCCGGGGGCTGGTACTTGATACCCAGTTCCCATTGCTTGCCTTCGGTCGGCTTGAGCGAACCGGTGGAGGTGGCATCGGCGCCGGAGGTTGGCTGGAAGGATTCGGCGTACGACAGGTACGGCACAAACCCGTTGTCGAAGACATAGCTGAGCGCTGCGTTGCCGCTGAATGCCTTGTCGCGCTGGGTGTTGGTGGCATCGCCCTTGTTGATGAATCGGGTGCCGGTATGCACCCAGTCTTCACGGCCGCCGAGGGTCAGGCGCCACTGGTCGAGGGCCATCTGATCCTGGATGTACAGGCCGGTCTGGTAGGTCTTCTGATCGTAATCGTAAAACGCGGTGGAGCGCGCTGGGCGCACGATTGGCTGACCGTAGATCGGGGTGATCACGTTGGTGGCCAGGCCGTCACCGAAGATCGAGGTGTAGTTGGTGTTGCTGCGCTGGTGATCAAGACCCAGCAGCAAGGTGTGGCGGATATCGCCGGTGGCGAAGTCGGCCTGGAAGTTGTTGTCCACGGCGAACTGGCTGATGTCTTCGTCGACGCTGGTGCTGGTGCGATTGACGTTGCCCTGATCATCCACTTGCGCGAACGGATAAGAGCCCGGCGTCAGCGACTGGAACGACAGGTCCGACTTGGTGTAGCGCAGGTTCTGCTTGAACTGCCAGACGTCGTTCAGGCGATGTTCGAAGGCGTAGCCCAGCGCGTAGTAGGTGCGGTCGTAATATTCCCAGTCCGGATCGCCGAGGTTTTTGTGGTGGGAAATATCACCGAACGGCGATTTGATCTTGGTGCCCTGCACCGGCAGGAACTGACTGGTGATGCCGGTATCGTCGCGGGTGAACTGGCTCAGCAGAGTGAACTTGGTGTCGTCGTCAATGTTCCAGGTCAGGCTCGGCGCGATGTTGTAGCGCTTGTTGTCGACGTGATCGACCTGGGTGCCACTGTCGCGTACGACACCGCTGACGCCATAGAGGAACTGGCCGGCGTCGTCGATCTTGCCGGTGCTGGCGAAGTTGATCTGGCGATGGTTGTCGCTGCCGTATTGCAGCTGGATTTCGTTGCTGGCGATGTCACTTGGACGGCGGCTGACCATGTCCAGCAGACCGCCCGGCGGGGTCTGGCCGTAAACCGAGGAGGCCGGGCCGCGCAGCAGGGCGAGGCGGTCGAGGTTCCAGGTTTCCTGTTTCGGGTTGGCGTACACGCCTTTGGGCAGCGGCAGGCCGTCGAGGAACTGGGTCGGTTCGAAGCCGCGCACACGCAGCCAGTCGGCGCGGGTATCGCTGCCGTAGCTGCTGGCGGTGATGCCCGGCATGTAACGCACGGCGTCGTCGAGACTATGTACGCTGCGGTCGTCCATTTGCTGGCGGGTCGCGACGGAGATCGAGCGCGGTGCCTCGACCAGCGCGGTGTCGGTCTTGGTGCCGGCGGCGGTGCGCGTGGCGGTGTAGCCCTCGACCGGACCCCAGGCGCTTTCGAGGTTTTCCACGCCGATGACCGAGGTTTCCGGCAGGGCCAATGTCCCTTCGGGCACGGCCACCAGGCTGTAGGTGCCGGCGCTGCTTTGTTCCAGCTGCAGGCCGGTGCCACGCAGGGCTGCACGCAGCGCACCGGCGGCGTCGTACTGACCATTGACCGGCGCCGAGGTCTTGCCCGCTGCCAGCGCCGGATTCAGCGACAGGGCGAGACCGCCCTGGCTGGCGATCTGGTTCAGGGTGGCCGACAGCGGCGCCGCCGGCAGGTTGTAGGCGCGCACGCTGGACGCTTGTTCAGCGGCGAGCAGCGGGCTGCTGATCAGCGGGGCGCCGAGGGCAATGGCGACGGCCAACAGACTGGGGCGCAACAAGGTGTCTAGCGAACGGGACATGCGAAGGCTCCTGAATGGAAATATTTCTCAATTGCCTGTGTGCCGAACGAGAATTGAAAAGTGATAGGGCTGGATGAAAATAATTTCGATTAACTGAAAGTGGAGGCTGTAGGGGCCCCATCGCTGGCAAGCCAGCTCCCACAGTTTTCAGTGCTATTCACAAAATTGATGCTCACTGCCGATCCCTGTGGGAGCTGGCTTGCCAGCGATGGCGGCGGCTCGGGCACCGCGTTACTCAGGCTTGGTATCGGCCTTCGCCACGGTGACCCAATACGGCGTGTGCTGCTCGATCTGCACCGGCAGGGTCGGCAGCAGGGCGCTCAAGGCCTTGTCGGTGTCATGCAGCGGGAAGCTGCCGGTGATCCGCAAGTCCGCCACTTCCGGTGCCACGCCCAAGTGTCCGCGCCGATAACGACTCAGTTCCTGCACCAGGTCGCCCAGTCGCGCGTTGTCCACCACCAGCATGCCGCGGGTCCAGGCATCGGCGCCGGGGTTGAGTGCGACAATCGAATCCAGCCCGTCACGGCGCAACAGCACTTGCTGGCCTTCGCGCAGGATCTGTTCTTCGGGATTTTTTTGCGCATGCGCCGCCACCGCCGACTGCAACACGCTCAGGCGTGTGCCGCTGTTCTCGCGCTTGACCAGGAACCGCGTCCCCAATGCGCGCATGCTGCCCTCGCGGGTCTCGACGATGAACGGACGCGCATCACCATGACCGGTTTCGACGAGGATTTCGCCTTCCTGCAACACGATCAACCGGCGCTGCTCATCGAAGCGCACATCCACCGCACTGTGGGTGTTGAGGTTGAGCACGGTGCCGTCGGCCAGGCGCACGGTGCGCTGTTCGCCGGTGGCGGTGCGTTGATCGGCGAGCCAGTAATCCAGCGGCAGATAACGCTCGCTGGCGAACAGACCGAGACCGATGAGCACCATCACGCTGGCCAGTCCGCTGCCCAGTCTGCGCACCCGGCGGCGAATGCCTTCGCGCGATTGCAGCAATGCACTGCGGGCCGGGCCTTTGGCCGCACTGAAACGCTGATCGAGCATGCCCAACTGGCGCCAGGCCCGGGCGTGTTCTTCGTTGGCCGCGTGCCATTTGGCGAACTCTTCGCGCTCCAGCGCAGTGCTCGAATCGAGCGTCAGTTGCCAGGCAATTGCCGCATCCAGCACATGGGCCGGCACCGGTCTGGAACTGGCCGGGCTCATGTCGGCTCACCGTACAGGGCGATGTAACACTGACGAATGCCTTGAGCCAGATACTGCCGCACGCGCGGCACCGAGACGCCCAGCTTGTCGGCGATCTCGGCATGGCTGAGGCCGTCGAGGCGGTTATACAGGAAAGCGGCGCGCGCCTTGGTCGACAAGGTGCCGAGCAGGCGGTCGATGGCCTTGAGGTCTTCGAGGATCAGTTGCTGTTCTTCCACCGAAGGTTGTTCGCCTTCGGGGATCAGCATCAGTTCGGTGAGGTAGGCCTGTTCCAGTGCGGCGCGACGGAAGTAGTCGAACAACAGCCCTTTGGCGATAGCCAGCAGAAACGCCCGGGGTTCGCGGGGCGTCAGCAGCCCGTCGCGACCGAGCAGGCGCACGAAGGTGTCCTGGCTCAGGTCTTCGGCACGCTGCGGACAGGCCACATTGCGCCGCAACCATGCCAGCAGCCAACCGCGATGGTCGCGATACATCGCACCGACGAGTTCACTGTGAGGGCTTGGGACTGACGACACCAGACGCACCGATTGGGAAATATTAACCAACGAGAATTGTTCGCGATTCTGGCAGAGGTGGGAATGGTTAGCAATTGGCCACTGGTCAGGTGGGTGTTTAAAAGGCAGACCCTCACCCTGGCCCTCTCCCGGCGGGAGAGGGGACCGATCGGGGGGATACTCTGGAGGTCTACCGACCTGAACGCTTTGCGGTGAATCTACAATCGACTCGGTCTTTCAGGTCGATGCAAGGCTGCAGACACCACGGTCGACTCCCTCTCCCGGCGTGAGAGGGGGCAGATCGAGGGATATTCTGGAGGTCTACCGACTGAACGCCTTTCGGTGAATCCAGAACCGACTCGGTCTTTCAGGTCGATGCAAGGCTGCAGACACCGCGGTCGACTCCCTCTCCCTCCGGGAGAGGGCTGGGGTGAGGGTGTTGTTAAAAGGACGGCGCCTGTTGCCGCCGCTTCCACTGGCTCAGCCGCTGCTGCAAATTCAACGGACTGTGAATCTGTTGCTGGCGCGCCCGGCTGAACAGAATCAACGCCAGTTCCGCCGTCGCCAACGCATCGGCACTCGCGTTGTGCCGCTCGAACACTTCGAGCCTGAACCACTCGATCCACTCATCCAGTCCGGCTTCGCGGATGTTCGCCTGCGGGCACAGCAGCGGCGCCATGTCGGCTACATCCAGAAACACGTTCTGCAGCTTGTAGCCCAAGTGCTCCTTCAACGCGCGCCCGAGCATGTGCTGATCGAACGGCGCGTGAAACGCCAGCACCGGGCTGTCGCCGACAAACGTCATGAATTCCAGCAACGCCTCGGCGGGATCGCTGCCCGCCGCAATCGCATTCGGCCCCAGACCATGAATCAACACACTGGGGCTGAGCTTCAGCTCCCGGCATTGCAACGTGCGTTCGAACTGTTGGCTGAAGTCGATCGCGCCATCCTCGATCACCACTGCACCGATCGACAAGACGCGGTCCTTGTTCAGGTTCAGCCCGGTGGTCTCCAGGTCGAGCACCACCCAGCGCTGTTCGCGCAGGCTGCATTCGCTCAGTTGGCCGATCGTCGGCAACTGCGCCAGGCGTTGCTGCACATCCGTCGTCAGGGCAGGGCCGGCTGGACGCAGCCACGAGAACAGGCTCATAGCTGATACCGCAAGGCCAGGCTGCTTTGCAGGCGTTGCGCCTGGCGCAGGGACTCACGCAGGATGCGCCGGTCCAGATGATTGAGGCTGTCGGGATCGACGCGGTTGGAATACGGCAGATTCTCCCGGGTCTGGATCTGATGCTGTTGCATGCGCGTCTGCTGGATGAAGTGATAGGCCTCTTCATACGCCGCGCCATCGAGCGGTTCGATGACGTGCTTATCCACCAGTTGGCGAAAACGTTCGAGGGTGTTGTTGGTGTCGATGCCGTTGGCCAGCGCCAACAGTCGAGCACCATCGACAAACGGCGTCAGGCCCTGGATCTTCAGGTCCAGCGTGGCTTTTTCACCGTTCTTGCGTGCCAGCACAAACTCGCGGAAGCGTCCCACCGGCGGGCGATTGCGCAGGGCATTCTCGGCCAGCATGCGCTGGAACAAACGGTTGTCGCCGACCTGCTCGAGAATGCCGCGGCGCAACTGCTCGCAGCTTTTTTCATCGCCCCAGACCACCCGCAAGTCGAAGTAGATGCTCGAACCCAGCAGGTTCTCCGGCGTGGCCTCGCGGATGAACGCTGCAAAACGCCGCGCCCATTCCGCCCGCGACAGACACAGTTCGGGGTTGCCGGCCATGATGTTGCCCTTGCACAGAGTGAAGCCACACTGCGCCAGGCTTTGATTGATCTGCTGGGCAATCGGCAGCAACTTGCCGCGAATCTGCGCCGCATCCGCCGCATCGCGGGCGTCGAACAGAATGCCGTTGTCCTGATCGGTGTGCAGCGTCTGCTCGCGGCGGCCTTCGCTGCCGAAACACAGCCAGCTGAACGGCACGCCAGGGTCGCCTTTTTCCGCGAGGGTCAACTCGATCACCCGGCACACGGTGTGGTCGTTGAGCAGGGTAATGATGTGGGTGATCTGCGTCGAAGACGCGCCGTGGGCAAGCATGCGCTCGACCAGTTGGCCGATCTCGCCGCGCAGGGTTATCAGTTGTTCGACGCGCTGGGCGCTGCGGATGGTCCGGGCCAGGTGCACCAGGTCAACCCGTTGCAGCGAGAATAGATCGCGCTCGGAGACTACGCCGCACAGGCGCTGATCCTTGACCAGGCAAACGTGGGCGATGTGCCGCTCGGTCATGGCAATCGCCGCGTCGAAGGCGCTGTGATCCGGCGACAGATAGAACGGCGACGGGGTCATGTGCCGCGCGAGCGCTTCGCTGAAATCGCCAATCCCTTCAGCCACCACATGGCGCAGATCGCGCAGGGTGAAGATCCCCAGCGGCGCCTTGTGTTCATCCACCGCGACGATGCTGCCGACCTGCTGGTCGTGCATCAGCTTGACCGCTTCACGCAGCGGCGTGTCGGGGCTGCAGGTCACCGGATGACGCATGGCCAGCTCGCCGAGGCGGGTGTTCAGCGAATACTGGGTGCCGAGGGTTTCCACGGCTTTCTGCTGGACTTGCTGGTTGACCTGATCGAGCAGGCTGCTGACCCCGCGCAAGGCGAAGTCGCGGAAGGTGTTGGAGAGCGCGAACAGTTTGATGAACGCCGGTTTGTTCAATTGCAGGCAGAAGGTGTCTTCGCTCGCCAGGTGCGCCGTGCGGGTCGCCCGTTCGCCTATCAGTGCGGCCAGCGGGAAGCATTCCCCGGTGGTGATCTCGAAAGTGGTTTCGGTGCCGGGCTTGGTGATGTGCTGACGCTCGCCGACCACACGGCCCTGTTTGACAATGTAGAAATATTCGACCGGCCCGTCGGCGGGCTTGATGATGCTCTCGCCCTGAGCATAGAAACGCAGCTGACATTGCTCCACCAGATAAGCCAGGTGGGCATGTTCCATCTGATTGAAGGGCGGGAAGCGCTGGAGGAATTGCAGGGTTCCCTGAATGTTCTGCAACACCGCGGTTTTCCCTGCCTGGGTGAAGGCGTCCGCTTTACTCATAACCATTACCGCAGTCTTTTTTGAATTGTTGTTGTCGGATCGTTGCCGTCATGGTCGGCCCCTGCGAACGGGGTGCCCATTGGACGTAAGTCTAGGTTTGAGCTGCCGTTGGGCACATTTGGGAAGTGCCCTACAAAAACAGTCGGAAATTCGCCCGCCGGCCTCTTGGAAAAAAATCCGACGAAGTGCACATTGAAGCTCTGCTTAGCGATGTCTGACGACTGTGCCAGGTGATTGATTTGAACACGTAGAGAACGCTATGTCCGACCACGATATTTTGAGCGATGCCGAGCGAGAAGCGCTCAGTGCAGTCATGCTCGAGCCTGACTTGCCACCGCAGCGTGTGCTGATCGTCGATGACGACAAGGACGCCCGGGAGCTGTTGTCGGAGATTCTCGCGTTGGATGGCATTCGTTGCATGACCGCCGCCAGTGGCGAGACGGCGCTGAAGATGCTCGAGGAAAAACCTTCGATCGGGCTGGTGATTACCGATCTGCGCATGGGCCATGTCGGTGGGCTTGAGCTGGTCCGTCAGGTGCGAGAGTCGGTAAGGGCGGCGATGCCGATCATCATCGTGTCCGGCGATGCCGATGTGAAAGACGCGATTGCGGCGATGCATTTGAGCGTGGTGGATTTTTTGCTCAAGCCGATTGATACGGGCCAGTTGTTGGCGTTGGTGAAACATGAATTGGGGATCGAGCCTTAGAAGCCCCTCACCCTAGCCCTCTCCCGGAGGGAGAGGGGACTGACCGCGGTGAATGTTTGAGGTACACCGACCTGAGATTCCCGAGTCGAACTCCGGTTTTGAAAGCACAAAGATCGGCTCCCTTTCCCTTCTACCCTTGGCAACTCCTGAGCCGAGCTCAGATTTTGAAAAGCACAGAGATCGGCTCCCTTTCCCCTCTACCCTTGGCAATTCCTGAGTCGAGCTCAGATTTTGAAAAGCATACAGATCTGCTCCCTTTCCCCCTCTACCCCTTGGGGGAGAGGGCTGGGGTGAGGGGGGATGGATCTCAAGCCCACCACAAAAATCCAATCCACAGCACAAACAAAAAAGCCCTGATCTTTCGATCAGGGCTTTTTCATGTCCGGCATTCAGCGCAAGTTACAGGCCGTTGGCCTTCTTGAACTCGCGACGACGACGGTGCAGCACCGGCTCGGTATAACCGTTGGGCTGCTTGGTGCCTTCGATCACCAGTTCGACCGCCGCCTGGAAGGCGATGTTGCTGTCGAAATCCGGCGCCAGCGGACGGTACAGCGGGTCGTTGGCGTTCTGACGGTCGACCACCGGCGCCATGCGCTTGAGGCTTTCCATCACTTGCGCTTCGGTGACGATACCGTGGCGCAGCCAGTTGGCGATGTGCTGGCTGGAAATACGCAGCGTGGCACGGTCTTCCATCAGGCCGACGTCATTGATGTCCGGCACTTTCGAGCAACCGACGCCCTGGTCGATCCAGCGCACCACGTAACCGAGAATGCCCTGGGCGTTATTGTCCAGTTCGTTCTTGATTTGCTCCGGCGTCCAGCTCGGGTTGACCGCCAGCGGAATGGTCAGGATGTCGTCCACCGAGGCGCGGGCGCGTTTGGCCAGTTCGGCCTGACGGGCGAACACGTCGACCTTGTGGTAGTGCAGCGCATGCAGTGCAGCAGCCGTTGGCGACGGAACCCAGGCGGTGTTGGCACCGGCCAGCGGGTGCGCGATTTTCTGCTCGAGCATCGCGGCCATCAGGTCGGGCATCGCCCACATGCCTTTACCGATTTGCGCGCGACCTTGCAGGCCAGTGCTCAGACCGATATCGACGTTCCAGTTCTCGTAGGCGCCGATCCACTTCTCGGCCTTCATGTCGGCCTTGCGCACCATCGGGCCGGCTTCCATCGAGGTGTGGATTTCGTCGCCGGTGCGGTCGAGGAAACCGGTGTTGATGAACACCACGCGCTCGCTGGCGGCCTTGATGCAGGCCTTGAGGTTGACCGTGGTGCGGCGCTCCTCGTCCATGATCCCGACTTTCAGCGTATTGCGCTTCAAGCCCAGCACGTCTTCGATGCGACCGAACAGCTCGTTGGTGAACGCCGCTTCTTCCGGGCCGTGCATCTTCGGTTTCACGATGTAGATGGAACCGGTTCGAGTGTTCTTGCGCGAAGTATTGCCGTTGAGGTTGTGCATCGCCGCGAGGCAAGTGACCAGACCGTCGAGGATGCCTTCCGGCACTTCGTTACCGTGTTTGTCGAGGATCGCGTCGATGGTCATCAAGTGGCCAACGTTACGCACGAACAACAACGAACGGCCGTGCAGGGTCACTTCAGCGCCATTCGGCGTGGTGTAGCTGCGATCCGGGTTCATGGTGCGGGTGAAGGTCTGGCCGCCCTTGGCGACTTCTTCGGACAGGTCGCCCTTCATCAGGCCGAGCCAGTTGCGGTAGATCACCACTTTGTCGTCGGCATCGACGGCGGCCACGGAGTCTTCGCAGTCCATGATGGTGGTCAGTGCCGCTTCCATCAGGACGTCTTTGACGCCGGCGGCATCGGTCTGGCCGACCGGGGTGCTGGCGTCGATCTGGATTTCGAAGTGCAGACCGTTGTGTTTCAGCAGGATCGCGATGGGCGCGTTGGTGTCGCCCTGGAAGCCGATCAGCTGAGCATCGTTACGCAGGCCGGTGTTGCTGCCGCCCTTGAGGGAGACCAGCAGTTTGCCGTCAACGATCTTGTAACCGGTGGAGTCGACGTGGGAGCCGGCAGCCAGTGGCGCGGCTTCGTCGAGGAACGCACGGGCGAAGGCAATGACTTTGTCGCCACGCACCTTGTTGTAGCCTTTGCCTTTTTCCGCGCCACCGTCTTCGCTGATCGCGTCGGTGCCGTAGAGGGCGTCGTACAACGAGCCCCAGCGGGCGTTCGAGGCATTGAGAGCGAAGCGGGCATTCATCACCGGCACCACGAGTTGCGGACCGGCAGTACGGGCGATTTCATCATCGACATTTTGCGTCGTTGCCTGGAAATCAGCCGCTTCTGGCAGCAGATAACCGATTTCTTGCAGGAAGGCTTTGTAGGCTACAGCGTCGTGCGCTTTGCCGGCACGTTCCTGATGCCAGGCATCAATGCGAGCCTGGAAGTCATCGCGTTTGGCGAGTAGGGCTTTGTTCTTCGGTGCCAGGTCGTGAATGACCTTGTCGGCACCTTCCCAGAATTGTTCGGCGGTGAGGCCGGTACCGGGAATGGCTTCGTTGTTCACGAAGTCGAACAGGACTTTGGCGACCTGCAGGCCACCGACTTGAACGTGTTCAGTCATTGCTTGCCTCACTCTGCTCAGCTATTTCGCTTTTCAGCTCTTCAATTTGACAATGAAGCCTCTGGCCATTTAAACCACAAACCTTCCGACCAGTACATGCCATTGCTGGCGGCTGGGCTGGGACCAATCAACGGCTTGGGGCCTTGCTGACGGGGCTTTCAAGGTTGCGAACGTGCCTTGGGCAGACATCGATCCAGCGTTATGTAGTGCGCGCTGCGGCATACTACATGATGAGTTGCGCTTGTGAAAATCAGACTAATAACGTCGTTCTGCGACCTCATGTCGCATTGCGGTCACATCGCGGAACGGGATGTTCTCAAAAAACCATTGGATTGTTCCAGTTAAATATCAAAAGTTGTACACATAAATACGGTTCGCCTGCCAGGGCACCGCTTGGCACGCACCCTCGCCACAAGTACACCGCACTGCAAGCCGATTTGGGCCCCTTGCCTATACTTGCCTTTCTATAACAAAAGTCATGACAAGAGGGCTGCGCCATGGACCATCTCGTACTCACTGTTTTCGCCCCGGACAAGCCCGGGCAGGTCGAGCGCATCGCCCAATGCATCGCCGAGCACGGTGGTAACTGGCTGGAAAGCCGCATGTCACGCATGGCCGGGCAGTTCGCCGGAATTTTGCGGGTGGGCGTGCCGGCGGAGGCTTACGACGAATTAGTCGATTCCCTACAAGCACTGTCGGCGCAGGGCATTCGCGTGCTGATTGCCGAAAGCGGCATCGAGCAATCCTGCACCTGGAAACCGATCGCCATGGAGCTGGTAGGCAATGATCGCCCCGGGATCGTGCGTGACATCACCCGGCTGCTGAGCGAGCAGGGCGTCAACCTTGAACGTTTGGTGACCGAAGTGCGCCCGGCACCGATGAGCAGCGAACCGCTGTTCCACGCCGAGGCGATTCTGGCGGTGCCGCTGACCCTGTCCCTGGACGTGCTGCAATCGCGTCTGGAAACCCTGGCCGATGATCTGATGGTCGAACTGGTGTTACGCACAGAGGTTTAAGGCGTATTCGGGTTATCCAGTTTTAACGTGCACCTGCCTGTGGATAACCTGTAGAGACCGGGCGCAGCGCCAGGCCGGCCGGGGCTTGCGGAGAACTGATCAAAAAACCGCCAGCATTCAGTGACTTGCGCACAAACGGCGGGGATCACGCTGTGGATAACCTTGGGAAGGAATGTTGCAGGCCACGATAACCGTGGCCTGCAAAGCTTTGTGCGTTTTTTGATCAACTGCGTCGACGCAAACTGATCACGGCGTCGACGCTGTAAACGGCCAGACCCGCCCAGATAAAGATGAACGCGACCAGAGTGCTCGACGACAAGTGCTCGCCGAACAGCAATACCGCTTGCAGCAGCACCAGAGTTGGCGCCAGGTATTGCAGGAAGCCGATGGTGGTGTAGGGCAAATGGCGGGTGGCGGCGTTGAAGCACACCAGTGGTACCAGCGTGACCGGCCCGGCGGCGACCAGCCACCAAGCGGCCGAGGTGGTCCAGAATTCGGGTTGCGCGCTGGTCGCGGTCTGGTTGAACAACAGCCAGGCCACGGCGATGGGCACCAGCATCCAGGTTTCCACCACCAGCCCCGGCAGCGCCTTGACCGGCGCCTGCTTGCGGATCAACCCGTAGAAACCGAAGGTCAGCGCCAGCACCAGCGACACCCACGGCAAGCTGCCGACCTGCCACACCTGCTGCGCCACGCCGACCGCTGCCAGGCCGACGGCGATCCACTGCATGCGCCGCAGGCGTTCGCCGAGAATCAGCATCCCCAGCAGTACGTTGACCAGTGGGTTGATGTAGTAACCGAGGCTCGCTTCCAGCATGCGGCCGTTGTTCACCGACCACACGTAAGTCAGCCAGTTGGCCGCGATCAGCGTGCCGCTCAGGGCCAGGATCGCCAGGCGCTTGGGGTTGTCCAGCAACTCGCGCAACCAGCCGGGATGCTTCCACACCATCAGTAACAAGGCGCCGAACAACGCCGACCACAGCACCCGGTGAATGATGATTTCGACCGCCGGGACTTCGGCGATGGCTTTGAAATAGATCGGGAACAGGCCCCAGATGATGTAGGCGCTGAGGCCCAGAATGTACCCGCGACGCGGGTTGGCGGCTTGCATGCAGAGTCCTTGCTTAGGCAGCTATCAAAGCAGGGATTGTAAGGAGATTTGTCGACGAATGCCTGAGCTGATTGGTCAGAAAAGTGTGAACACAGAACCCTGCAGGCGTGAGCCCGCTCGCGATAGCAGTCTGACATTCAACATTTACGTCGACTGATAAAACGCTATCGCGAGCAGGCTCGCTCCTGCAGAGACGGTGGTGGGTCAGAACAGTTTCAACGGCTCTTCGTTGAGCGCCGACAGCTGTTCACGCAATGCCAACACCTGATCGCCCCAATAACGCTCGGTGCCGAACCACGGAAAGCTGTGCGGGAACGCCGGGTCATCCCAACGCCGCGCCAGCCAGGCGCTGTAGTGCATCAGGCGCAGGGCGCGCAGTGGTTCGATCAGCGCCAGTTCACGCGGGTCGAAGTCATGGAATTCGTTGTAGCCGTCCATCAGTTCCGACAGTTGGCCGAGGCATTCCTGACGGTCGCCGGCCAACATCATCCAGATGTCTTGCACCGCCGGCCCCATGCGGCAGTCGTCGAGGTCGACGATGTGGAACATCTCGTCGCGGCACATCATGTTGCCGGGGTGGCAGTCGCCGTGCATGCGGATGTTCTGGTGCGGCGTGGCGGCGTACACATCTTCCACGCGTTTGAGCAGGTCGCGGGCGACGGACTCGTAGGCGGGCAACAGGCTCTTGGGAATGAAGTTGCCTTCGAGCAGCGTGCTCAGCGAATCATGGCCGAAGTTTTTTACTCCCAGCGCTTCACGGTGCTCGAACGGCTTGGTTGCGCCGACCGCATGAATCCGTCCGAGCAACTGGCCGAGGCGATACAGCTGATCGAGATTGCCCGGCTCCGGGGCACGGCCGCCGCGACGGGGAAACAGGGTGAAACGGAAACCGGCGTGTTCGTGCAGGGTCTGGCCGTTGTGGATAAGTGGCGCAACCACCGGGATCTCGACGTCGGCCAGTTCGAAGGTGAACTGGTGTTCTTCGAGGATGGCTTCGTTGGTCCAGCGCTGCGGACGGTAGAACTTGGCGATCAGCGGTTCGGAGTCTTCGATACCGACCTGATAGACACGGTTTTCGTAGCTGTTTAGCGCGAGGATGCGCGCATCGCTCAGGAACCCGATGCTTTCGACGGCATCGAGTACAAGGTCGGGAGTGAGGGTTTCAAACGGGTGGGCCATGCTGACTCCTGCGCGCAGCAGGCTGCTGCGTCCGGCCCGGCATGGTAGCGCAGATGGCAGCGGGGTAGTTGGTTGGTGTCTGATCGGTCCTTTCGCGAGCCAGCTCGCTCCCACAGTGGATTGCATTCCAAATGTGGGAGCGAGCTTGCTCGCGAAGGCGATGGATCAGGCGCCGACTATTCCACCGTCCTCACGGGTAATCGCCATCACCGAAGAGCGCGGCTTGCCATTCGGCAAATGCTCGGGGAAGGTCGAACCGCCGTTCTCGCCCGGATGCTGAATTCCGACAAACAAAGTCTTCTGATCCGGCGAGAAGCTGATCCCGGTCACTTCACAACCAATCGGCCCGACCATGAAGCGGCGAATCTCGCCGGTTGCCGGATCGGCGCAAAGCATCTGGTTGTTGCCCATCCCGGCGAAGTCCCCGGCGTTGCTCGAGTCGCCGTCGGTAAGAATCCACAAGCGCCCGGCCTTGTCGAAACCCAGGCCGTCGGGGCTGTTGAACATGTTCTGCGGGGTGATGTTGGAGGAGCCACCCTTCGGCGTCCCGGCATGCACGCCCGGGTTGCCGGCGACCACGAACAGGTCCCAGGCAAACGTCTTCGACGCGTGATCGTCGCGGTCGGTGCGCCAGCGCAGGATCTGCCCGTAGACGTTCTTCTCGCGCGGGTTCGGGCCGCCCACCGGCTGGCCGTCTTCGCCGCGTTTGGCGTTGTTGGTCAAGGTGCAATAGACCTGGCCGTCCTTCGGACTGACGACGATCCATTCCGGGCGGTCCATGCGCGTCGCGCCAACGACACTGGCAGCGAGGCGGGCGTGGATCAACACTTCGGCCTGATCGGCGAAACCGCTGCTGGCGTCGATGCCGTTCTTGCCGTGGGTCAGTTCGATCCACTGGCCCTGGCCTTTCGGGTGATCGGGATTGCCGTCGCCGGCATCGAACTTGGCCACGTACAGGGTGCCGTGGTCGAGGATGTCGCGGTTAGCCTTGGCGTTGCGGTGGTTGATGCGATCGCGGCTGACGAATTTGTAGATGAACTCGCCACGCTCGTCGTCGCCCATGTACACCACGGCGCGACCGTCGTCGGTCTCGGCCAGGGCGGCGTTTTCATGTTTGAAGCGGCCCAGCGCGGTGCGTTTGACCGGGGTCGATTGCGGGTCGAACGGGTCGATCTCGACCACCCAGCCGTGACGGTTGAGTTCGTTGGGGTTCTTCGCCATGTCGAAACGCGGGTCGAACGGGTGCCAGTTGATCTCGCGGCTGGCGGCCGACACGCCGTAGCGTTTCTGCGCCGGGTCGAACTGCTGCTGGGCGTTGCTGCTGCCGAAGCAGTCGGTGAAGTTCTCTTCGCAGGTCAGGTAGGTGCCCCACGGCGTCTTGCCGTTGGCGCAGTTCTGGAACGTGCCGAGGACTTTCTTGCCGTGCTTGTCGGCGGCGGTTTTCATCAGCTCGTGACCCGCGGCCGGGCCACTGATGCGCAGCGGTGAATTACCGTGAATCCGGCGGTTGTAACGCGAGCCCTGGACGAACTGCCACTGGCCGTTCTTGCGCTGCACTTCGATCACCGACACACCTTCGCAGGCCAGCGCCTTGCGCACGTCTTCGGCCGATTGCGGCATGCCGCCGTGCGGGTAGAGGTAGCGGTAGTTGGTGTATTCGTTGTTGATTGCCATCAACGCGCGGTTTTTGTCGTCGGGGAAGGCGAACAGACTCATGCCGTCATTGTTGTCACCGAACTGCACTTCCTGTGCGGCAGCGGTGCCATTGCCGCTCGGGTCGAAGGCCGGCCCGTTCTTGTGCAGCGGCTGCCCCCAACTGATCAGCACCGAAGATTTGTAGCCCTTGGGCAGGCTGATAACGTCGGTGGTCGCGGCGGGAATGCTCTCGAAACCGAGCAGGCGACTGTTGCCGGCGCTGACGCTGGCTGCCATGACGCTGCGGCTCAGCAAGTTGCCGCCGAGGAACATCGCGGCACCGCACAAGGCCCCGGCGCTGATGAAACCGCGACGGCTGAGGCCGACCATTTTTTCCAGATCGGTGGATTGGTTTTCTTCTAATAGGCTCACATCAGGCTCCCTGCATGGTTTTGGCAGCAACCTTAAAGGGGGGCGATGAAGCTTTTGTGGCAGAAGGTCCGTTACAGCGGCGTGCCGATCAAGACATTGGACGGCGAGAACTGCACCTGCACCGGTTGCTCGATACCCAGCCCGCACGTGCGAAGGTGCAGCGGCTCAGCCAGCGCGCAGAGGGTGTGGCCGTTGGGCAGGGTGATGCGCACTTCGCTGGGGCCGTCCTCGGCGTCGAGAATGGCTTCGAGGGTGCCGCTCAGAAGATTGTGTCCAGATGTTGCAGCTTGATCCGGCGCGAGCAATTCAAGCCAGCCGGCCTTGATCAGTGCCACCACTTCCGTGCCCGGTTGCAGTTCCAGGTGCACAGTGCTGTCGTGGGTGATCTGCGCGTTGATCCACAGGCCTTCGGCCAGTTCCAGGCGAACCAGGTCGTTGCGGCCCTGCGCCTCGATCGCCACGACTTTGCCGTGCAACTGGTTGCGAGCGCTGGTGCGCAGCATCAGCCGACCGAGCAGATCGAGATCGCTGGCGTCTTCCGCCGCTTCCAGAACCTGTGCCTGCAAGGCCTGCAGTTTCTGGTAAAGGCGCAGCACGCGTTCGCCTTCACTGGACAGTTTCGCGCCGCCACCGCCCTTGCCACCGACGACGCGTTCGACCAGCGGTTTCTGCGCCAGGTTGTTCAGCTCATCAATGGCGTCCCACGCCGCTTTGTAACTCAGCCCGGCGCTTTTTGCCGCGCGGGTGATCGAACCCTGTTCGGCAATGTGTTGCAGCAGGGCGATGCGCTGCGGACGGCGGACGATGTGCTGGGACAACAGGGAAGGCATGGACATGAAAGGGCGCTTTTTTTGCTGTGGCGGTGAGGGGGGAAGTTGGTCGCTTGCAACGCCAGAGTCAAGTCGAGCCGAGAGCCCTTGTAGGAGTGTGCTGGCTTCAGCTTCCGGGTTTCGGCGTGCGGGCCAGGCAATAGACATCGACCCGCGCAGCGCCTGCGTTGATCAGCAGACGCGCAAGCGTTTGAGCCGTCGCGCCAGTAGTCAGCACATCATCAACCAACGCCAAATGCCGGCCTTGTACCTGCGAATCTGGCACGAGCTCGAACGCATTGCGCAGATTACCTTTACGCGCCTTGGCGTCGAGATCCTGCTGGGCGTCGGTGTCCTTGATGCGGCGCAGAACCGTTTCTTCACACGGCAGCCCCAGTGACTGACTCAACCAGCGCGCCAACATCGCAGCCTGGTTGAACCCGCGTTGACGCAGACGTTTGTTCGCCAGCGGCACTGGCAACAACACATCCGGACGCGGCAACCCCTCATCGAAACGATGTTGCAGGTATTGTCCGGCAACGTCGGCGAGCAGGTGACCAAACGGCCATTTCGCGTTGTGTTTAAAGCGCGTAATCAAACTGTCGACCGGGAAGCCATAGCGCCACGGCACCACCACTTGTTCGAACGCCGGAGGCTCTAGCAGGCACTCGCCACAGGTCAGGTCGGCGGCGGAGAGTGGCAGGGCGCAGCGCTGGCAATGGTCGCCGAGCCATGGCAGTTCGGTTTCGCAGGCCACGCAGAGGGGCGTTTTTTCGTCTGCAGGCTCATCGCACAGTAAGCAGGTCTGTACGTTTTTTAAACAGATGTAAACCTGTCCTTTGTATCGTGGTTGACAGCGCATGACTCTTCCTTAAATATGCCGAACATCCGTGTAGCGCCTGTGGGTATTCCGTTTCCCCGGTCGCGAGCCAAGCATAACCAAGGAACTACCCATGAGCGCGAGCACTACTGCCACCCTGCGTCACGACTGGTCTCTGGCCGAAGTCAAAGCCCTCTTCGTACAGCCATTCAACGACTTGCTGTTCCAGGCGCAGACCGTGCACCGCGCACACTTCAACGCCAACCGCGTGCAGGTTTCGACCCTGCTGTCGATCAAGACCGGCGCCTGCCCGGAAGACTGCAAGTACTGCCCACAGTCCGGTCACTACAACACCGGTCTGGAAAAAGAAAAGCTGATGGAAGTGCAGAAGGTTCTCGAAGAGGCCGCCCGCGCCAAAGCCATCGGCTCGACGCGCTTCTGCATGGGCGCGGCGTGGAAACACCCGTCGGCCAAAGACATGCCGTACGTGCTGAAGATGGTCGAAGGCGTGAAAGCCATGGGCCTGGAAACCTGCATGACCCTCGGTCGTCTCGATCAGGAGCAGACCGCAGCGCTGGCCAAGGCCGGCCTCGATTACTACAACCACAACCTCGACACCTCGCCTGAGTTCTACGGCAGCATCATCACCACCCGTACTTACAGCGAGCGCCTGCAGACCCTGGCCTACGTGCGTGAGTCGGGAATGAAGATCTGTTCCGGCGGTATCCTCGGCATGGGCGAGTCGCTGGACGACCGCGCCAATCTGCTGATCCAGTTGGCCAACCTGCCGGAGCATCCGGAATCGGTGCCGATCAACATGCTGGTGAAGGTCGCCGGCACGCCGCTGGAAAACGCTGACGATGTTGATCCGTTCGACTTCATCCGTATGCTCGCCGTAGCGCGCATCCTCATGCCGCAATCCCACGTGCGCCTGTCCGCCGGCCGCGAAGCGATGAACGAGCAGATGCAGGCCCTGGCGTTCTTCGCCGGCGCCAACTCGATTTTCTACGGCGACAAGTTGCTGACGACGGCCAACCCGCAGGCCGACAAGGACATGCAACTGTTCGCACGTCTGGGCATTCAACCGGAAGCGCGCGAAGAGCATTCCGATGAAGTGCACCAGGCGGCGATCGAGCAGGCGCTGGTGGAGCAGAAGAGCAGCGAGCAGTTCTATAACGCCGCGGTCTGATTTTTTTGATGCGATACAAAACCCTGTGGGAGCTGGCGCGCCAGCGATAGCGGACTGGATGGCGACATCTATGTCGAATGTGCCGCCGCCATCGCTGGCGAACCAGCTCCCACAGGCGCCGTGTCCATCGTGATTCATGTGATCTGACTGTCGAGGCCTGCATGTCTTTCGATCTCGCCGCACGCCTTGCTGCCCGTCGTGCCGAAAATCTCTATCGCCAGCGACCGCTGCTCGAGTCCCCGCAAGGGCCTGAAGTGGTGGTCGACGGCCAGCCGTTGCTGGCGTTCTGTAACAACGATTACCTGGGCCTGGCCAATCACCCGCAGGTGATCGAAGCCTGGCGTGCCGGCGCCGCGCGTTGGGGCGTGGGGGGCGGGGCGTCGCATCTGGTGATCGGCCATAGCGCCCCGCACCATGCCCTCGAAGAAGCGCTCGCCGATCTCACCGGTCGCCCGCGTGCGCTGCTGTTCACCACCGGTTACATGGCCAACCTCGGCGCGGTCACGGCGCTGGTCGGGCAGGGTGATACGGTGCTGGAAGACCGCCTCAACCACGCCTCGTTGCTGGATGCGGGGCTGTTGTCTGGCGCGCGCTTCAATCGTTATCTGCACAACGATGCCGACAGCCTGGCCAAGCGTCTGGAGAAAGCCACCGGCAATACGCTGGTGGTCACCGATGGCGTGTTCAGCATGGACGGTGATATTGCCGACCTGCCCGCACTGGCCCGTGAAGCCAAAGCCAAAGGCGCGTGGTTGATGGTCGATGATGCCCACGGTTTCGGGCCGCTGGGCGCGAACGGCGGCGGCATCGTCGAGCATTTCGGTTTGAGCCAGGAGGATGTGCCGGTGTTGGTCGGCACCCTCGGCAAAGCCTTCGGCACCGCCGGCGCCTTTGTTGCCGGCAGCGCGGAGCTGATCGAAAGCCTGATCCAGTTCGCCCGGCCCTACATCTACACCACCAGCCAGCCGCCCGCGCTGGCCTGCGCCACGCTGAAAAGTCTGGAGCTGCTGCGCACCGAGCACTGGCGCCGCGAGCATCTTCAAACGTTGATCCGCCAGTTCCGCCACGGTGCCGGGCAGATCGGCCTGCAGCTGATGGACAGTTTCACCCCGATCCAGCCGATTCTGATCGGCGATGCCGGTCGCGCCGTGCGCCTGTCGCAGATGTTGCGCGAACGTGGACTGATGGTCACCGCCATTCGTCCACCGACCGTGCCTGCTGGCAGCGCTCGGCTGCGCGTCACCCTGACCGCCGCCCACAGCGAGGCGCAGGTGCAGCTATTGTTAGAAGGACTGGCGGATTGCTTTGCCCAATTGTCGTCGGAGCCAAGCCATGCGTAATCGCCTGATTCTGTTGCCCGGCTGGGGCCTCGGCGTTTCGCCGCTGGAGCCTTTGGCGGCGGCGTTGCAGGGCCTCGATGAACATTTGCATGTCGAGATCGAGCCGTTGCCAGAGCTGGACTCCAGTGACCCGCAAGACTGGCTCGACGAACTCGATGAGCGCATCGCGCAAGACGTCTGGCTCGGCGGTTGGTCGCTGGGCGGCATGCTCGCGTCCGAACTGGCGGCGCGCCGTGGCGAACGGTGCTGCGGGTTGCTGACGCTGGCGAGCAATCCATGCTTCGTTGTCCATGAGCAATGGTCGAGTGCAATGCCGGGCGAGACGTTCGATGCCTTTCTCGCCGGCTGTAATGCCGACCCGCGCACCACCCTCAAACGCTTCTCGCTGTTGTGTGCCCAAGGCGCGCAGGACTCGCGCGGTCTGTCCCGGTTGATGCTCGGTGGCGCGCCGCACACCGCTGCGCCTGCATTAATGGCCGGGCTGGAATTGCTCGCGCAACTGGACACCCGCGAAGCGTTGCAAAGCTTTCGCGGGCCGCAGTTTCATCTGTTTGCCGGCCTCGATGCATTGGTGCCGGCCGAGGCGGCGGGCGCATTGTTCGCCCTGCTGCCGGATATCGAAATTGGTCTGATCGAACAGGCCAGCCACGGATTTCTGCTGGAAGACCCGCACGGAGTAGCGGGTGCGATCCAGGCGTTTTTACATGAGTGCGCCGATGACTGATCTGTCTCTTGTGCTGCCGGGTGGCTTGCCTGACAAGCGCCAGGTTGCAGCCTCCTTTTCCCGTGCAGCGGCCAGTTACGACAGCGTCGCCGAGTTGCAACGGGATGTCGGTGCGCAGTTGCTGCGGCGCTTGCCGGTAAATTTTGTCCCATCGCGCTGGTTGGATGTGGGCTGTGGTACCGGGTATTTCACTCGCGCACTGGCCGAGCGTTTTGTCGCCGGTCACGGCGTGGCGCTGGACATTGCCGAGGGCATGCTCACTCACGCCCGGCCGTTGGGTGGCGCTCAGCACTTCATTGCCGGTGATGCGGAGCGTCTGCCGCTGCACGATGAAACCTGCGATCTGATCTTCTCCAGCCTCGCCGTGCAGTGGTGTGCGGATTTTGAAGCAGTACTCGGCGAAGCGTTTCGCGTGCTCAAGCCCGGCGGGATTTTTGCGTTTGCTAGTCTTTGTGTCGGGACGCTGTTTGAGTTGCGCGACAGCTGGCGTCAGGTCGATGGCCTGGTGCACGTCAACCGCTTCCGCGAGTTCGCCCGGTATGAGCAGTTGTGCGCAGCCAGTGGTTTGCGCACGGCGAGTCTGCAGACTCAGGCGCACGTGCTGTATTACCCGGATGTGCGCAGCCTGACCCATGAGCTCAAGGCGTTGGGTGCGCACAATCTGAATCCCGGCCGGCCGGGCGGTTTGACCGGGCGGGCGCGGATTCTCGGACTGGTCGAGGCTTACGAGCAGTACCGTCAGGCACAGGGATTGCCGGCGACCTATCAAGTGGTTTACGCCGTGTTGGAGAAACCCTTATGAGCGCAGCCTATTTCATCACCGGAACGGACACGGATGTGGGCAAGACCACCGTGGCTGCCGGGTTGCTGCATGCGGCGCGGTCAGCAGGGTTGAGTACGGCGGCGGGCAAACCGGTGGCGTCCGGCTGCGAGGTGACGCCGAAGGGGTTGCGTAATGCCGACGCCCTGGCGCTGCTCGCCGAGTGTTCGGTGCCGCTGAGTTATCAACAGGTCAATCCGGTCGCGTTCGAGCCGGCCATTGCTCCGCATCTGGCGGCGCGCGAGGCGGGCGTTGCGCTGACGGTGCAGTCGTTGCTGACGCCGATGCGCGCCATTCTGGCCATGAACGCCGACTTCACCTTGATCGAAGGTGCGGGCGGCTGGCGGGTGCCGTTGGCTGATCAGGACAATCTGTCCGATCTGGCGATTGCATTGAAGTTGCCGGTGATTCTGGTGGTCGGCGTGCGGTTGGGGTGCATCAGCCATGCGTTGCTGACGGCCGAGGCGATTGCCCGCGATGGTCTGCAACTGGCGGGGTGGGTGGCGAATATCATCGACCCGAAGACTTCCCGGCTGGAGGAGAACCTTGCCACGTTGGCCGAGCGGATTCCGGCGCCGTGCCTGGGGCGCGTGCCCAAGCTCAAGGCGTTGAGTGCCGAAGCAGTGGCGGAGCATTTGCAACTGGATCTGCTCGACTAGGCTTAGCCCATGAAGGCTGGCTATGAGCAGGCACTGTGCCATTAGTGTTTTTGACGGGTGTTTTTCTGGCGCGTCTGATTCAATGGCGCCTATTGATCCTTCCCAAGGATGAGCACTTTCATGGAAATCTCCGGTAACACAGCTTTTTATGCAGGTTTGAGCTCGATTCAGACCGGGCAGAATCGTGTCGATCAGGCAGCCAGCCAGATCGCCAGCAGCACCATTGAGCGCTCGGTGACCAGCCAGTCGTCCGAAGTTCAGGTCGATCGCCTGCGTGGTGTCGATCGTTCGCAGCAGTCGGATCTGGCCAGCAATATGGTCGAGATGTCACAAGGCAAGATTCAGGCGGAGCTGGGCGTCAAAGTCGCCAAGGCTTCCGATGAAATGCTCGGTACGATCATCGATACGTTTGCCTGATTTTTTGCTGCATGCCTGAACAACGCCGCGCCTTGTCGCGGCGTTTTGCGTTGTAAGTCCTTCTTCCTCAACTAATCTTTTTTCAGTACCTGTGGCGCGTTGGCGTCCATGGCGGTTTGCTGTGTCTGGCGTTTGAAAGAAGGGAAGACGAACGGCAAAAGATCGACGCTTGACAAGATTTCGGCGTAAACGTATGTTTCAAACAACTGTTTGACCGTCACAACAAATCAACACGGTCGTTCATTCCCGGTTACATCAGCAGAGGTTTATCGCTATGCCTGACTACAAGGCCCCCTTGCGTGATATTCGCTTCGTTCGTGACGAACTGCTCGGCTACGAAGCGCACTATCAGAGCCTTCCGGCTTGCGCAGACGCAACTCCAGACATGGTTGACGCCATTCTCGAAGAAGGCGCCAAGTTTTGTGAGCAGGTACTGGCACCGCTGAACCGTGTGGGCGACCTCGAAGGTTGCACCTGGAGCGAGTCCGGCGTGAAAACCCCGACGGGCTTCAAAGAGGCGTACAAGCAATTCGTCGAAGGCGGCTGGCCAAGCCTGGCGCACGACGTCGAGCACGGCGGTCAAGGCCTGCCGGAGTCGCTGGGTCTGGCCGTCAGCGAAATGGTCGGTGAAGCCAACTGGTCGTGGGGCATGTACCCAGGCCTGTCGCACGGTGCAATGAACACCATCTCCGAGCACGGCACCCCTGAGCAGCAAGAAGCCTATCTGACCAAACTGGTTTCCGGCGAATGGACCGGCACCATGTGCCTGACCGAACCGCACTGCGGCACCGACCTGGGCATGCTGCGCACCAAGGCCGAACCTCAGGCCGACGGTTCCTACAAAGTTTCCGGCACCAAGATTTTCATCTCGGCCGGCGAACACGACATGGCCGACAACATCGTCCACATCGTGCTGGCTCGTCTGCCGGATGCACCGGCTGGCACCAAAGGCATTTCCCTGTTCATCGTTCCAAAGTTCCTGCCGAATGCCGATGGCACCCTCGGTGCACGCAACGCCGTGAGCTGCGGTTCGCTGGAACACAAGATGGGCATCCACGGCAACGCCACTTGCGTGATGAACTTCGACGGCGCCACCGGTTTCCTGATCGGCCCGGCGAACAAAGGCCTGAACTGCATGTTCACCTTTATGAACACCGCACGTCTGGGGACCGCGCTGCAAGGTTTGGCCCACGCCGAAATCGGCTTCCAGGGTGGTCTGAAATACGCTCGCGATCGTTTGCAAATGCGCTCCCTGACTGGCCCGAAAGCGCCGGACAAAGCTGCCGACCCGATCATCGTGCACCCTGACGTACGTCGCATGCTGTTGACCATGAAGGCGTTCGCCGAAGGCAACCGCGCGATGGTGTACTTCACCGCCAAACAGGTCGACATCGTCAAATACGGCGTCGATGAAGAAGAGAAGAAGAAGGCCGATGCGCTGCTGGCGTTCATGACGCCAATCGCCAAGGCGTTCATGACCGAAGTCGGTTTCGAAGCAGCCAACCACGGCGTGCAGATCTACGGCGGTCACGGTTTCATCGCCGAGTGGGGCATGGAGCAGAACGTTCGCGACAGCCGCATTTCGATGCTGTACGAAGGCACCACCGGCATCCAGGCACTCGACCTGCTGGGCCGTAAAGTGCTGATGACCCAAGGCGAGGCTCTGAAAGGCTTCACCAAGATCGTCCACAAGTTCTGCCAGAACAACGAAGGCAACGAAGCCGTCAAAGAATTCGTTGCACCGCTGGCAGCACTGAACAAAGAGTGGGGCGAGCTGACCATGAAGGTCGGTATGGCCGCCATGAAAGATCGCGAAGAAGTCGGCGCGGCCTCCGTGGACTACCTGATGTACTCCGGTTACGCCTGCCTGGCCTACTTCTGGGCCGACATGGCGCGTCTGGCAGCCGAGAAGCTGGCAGAAGGCACTGGCGACGCAGCGTTCTACACCGCCAAGCTGCAAACCGCGCGCTTCTACTTCCAGCGCATCCTGCCACGTACCCGTACTCACGTGGCCACCATGCTGTCGGGCGCCAACAACCTGATGGACATGAAAGAAGAAGACTTCGCACTGGGCTACTAAGCCTTAACGCGGTCGCTTGAAAAACCGCTGCCCCTTTAGGGGCAGCGGTTTTTTTTTGCGCTCCTGCCACAAGGTGAGATCGGTGACGAAAACGCCGTAACCCAACGGCCAGCCAGCCCGAAAGTCACCACCCGCCAAGCTTCGGACGCGTTGTTCTCGCTCAAGCCCTATGGCGCCGAAGGACGCAGCCCGGCGGAGGGGCCGCTACTGCCGTTCTACAACGATCTTTGAGGGATAATTCCAGGCCTGGCCATCAGTCATGATGGCCATCCGCTCGCTGGAGGCAAAAAACTTGGCAAATCGCTCAGATAGTCAGGTTTTCTGCCGTTAAAGAGACTGCATGTGATCTGGATCACAATGCGTGTGCTTAACTGGCCACATTGCAGGCACAATGCCATCTCTTTGATATGACGGGTCGGAGCTTTACCCTTGCCGCGTTCTTCCGCTGTACGTTTCAGTCATTTCCTGCCATCACTGCTGTTGTTACTTGCGGGGTTGGCGGCTGCGTACGTCAAAGACCTCAACGTGTTCTTCACTTCGCTGTTCAACGTGTTGCCGACGTTGGTGCTGTTGCTGGGCGGCGCGTATTGCGCAGTTTACCGCCGTCAGCGCGAACTGTTTCTGATGCTCACGGTGTACATCGCCTACTTTCTGCTCGACACCCAGACCGACTATTACCGCGACAACGGCAAGGTGCGCGACGACGCCGCCGTGGTGTTCCATCTGGTCTGCCTGCTGCTGCCCTTGCTGTTCGGTCTGTTTGCGGCGTGGCAAGAACGCACCCACCTGTTTCAGGACATGGTCGCGCGGTTCGCGGTGTTGCTCGCTTTTGGCAGTGTCGCCCTCGGTCTTGAGCAGAGTTATCCACAGGCGCTGCTGATGTGGCTCTCGGAGATCCGCTGGCCAGCGCTGCACGGCGCGTGGATGAGCCTGATCCAGATGTCCTATCCGGTATTCCTCTCGGCATTCCTGCTTTTGGCCTGGCAATACTGGCGTAACCCGCGTCAGCTGCATGCGGCGCAACTGGTCGGCTTGCTCGGTGTGTTCTGGATGCTGCCGAAAACCTTCATCCTGCCGTTCACCCTGAACATCATGTGCAGCCAGGTGATGCTGATGATTGCTGCCGCCGTGGCGCACGAAGCCTATCAAATGGCCTTTCGCGATGAGCTCACCGGTCTGCCGGGTCGGCGCGCACTCAACGAACGTATGCAACGCCTCGGCCGTAACTATGTGCTGGCGATGAGCGACGTCGATCACTTCAAGAAATTCAACGACACCCACGGCCACGATGTCGGTGACCAGGTGTTGCGTCTGGTTGCCAGCAAGCTGTCGAAAATCAGCGGTGGCGGTAGGGCATATCGCTATGGTGGTGAGGAATTTGCCCTGGTGTTCGCAGGCAAAACCCTAGAGGAATGCATGCCGCACCTGGAAGTTATCCGCGAGTCGATTGCGTCCTACAACATTCAACTGCGCAACCAGGAAAACCGTCCGCAGGATGACCAGCAAGGTCGCCAGCGCCGCAGTGGCGCCGGTGCGTCCAGTGTTTCGGTGACGGTCAGCATTGGCGTCGCCGAACGCGTCGAGCAGCGCACGCCGGAAGAAGTGCTCAAATCCGCCGACCAGGCGCTGTACAGCGCCAAAGGTGCGGGGCGTAACTGCGTGATGGCGTTTGGGCAGAACCGCCGTGGCGCGGTGCGTATGGACAACGCTGCAGGTTGAGTGATGACCGCGCATTCAGCGTCTGGACAGTGATTGTGGGGCGTAGTGGCCAGCAGTAGGTTGAAACCATCTGCTGACGGAGAAGCCACCATGCCCGAGTACAAAGCTCCCCTGCGCGATATGCGCTTTCTGATCGACCACGTCTTCGATTTCCACACCCAATACGCCGCGCTCGGCGCCCACGACGCCAGCCCGGACATGATCAACGCGATCCTCGAAGAGGGCGCGAAGTTCTGCGAAAACGTTCTGGCGCCACTCAATCGCAGCGGCGACGAAGAGGGCTGCCACTTCGACAACGGCGTGGTGACAACGCCTGCAGGTTTCAAAGAAGCGTTCGCGCAATACGTCGAGGGCGGCTGGCACGGTCTGGCGGCAGATCCGGCTTACGGTGGCCAGGGCCTGCCGAGTTCGCTGGGGCTGGTGATCAGCGAAATGGTCGGCTCCAGCAATACGTCCTGGGGCATGTACCCGGGCCTGACTCATGGCGCGATGTCGGCCATCCACGCCCACGGCACCGCCGAACAGAAAGACACGTACCTGAGCAAACTCACCGCCGGCCAGTGGACCGGCACCATGTGCCTGACCGAAGCGCATTGCGGCACCGACTTGGGCATCATCAAGACCCGCGCCGTGCCCCAGGCCGACGGCAGTTATGCAGTTACCGGCAGCAAGATTTTCATCTCTGCCGGCGAACACGACATGAGTGACAACATCATCCACTTGGTGTTGGCCAAACTGCCGGATGCGCCCGCTGGGACCAAGGGCATTTCGCTGTTTATCGTGCCCAAGTTCCTGCCGGACGCAGCGGGCGAAGCGGGCGAGCGCAACGGCGTTTCCTGCGGTTCGATCGAACACAAGATGGGCATCAAGGCCTCGGCCACCTGCGTGCTGAACTTCGACGGCGCCAAGGGCTTTCTGATCGGCGAGCCGAACAAGGGCCTCAACTGCATGTTCACCATGATGAACCATGCACGCCTCGGCACCGGGATGCAGGGCTTGTGCCTGGGCGAGGCGAGTTTCCAGGGCGCGGTCAAATACGCCAACGATCGCTTGCAGATGCGCGCCCTGACCGGCGCCAAGGCCCCGGACAAACCGGCCGACCCGATCATCGTTCATCCAGACGTGCGGCGCATGCTGTTGACCATGAAAGCCTTCAACGAGGGCAATCGTGCGCTGACCTATTTCACCGCGCAGCTGCTCGATGTCGCGCACCTGGGCAGCGACGCCGAGGCGCGGCAGGAGGCCGAAGACCTGTTGGCGTTCCTCACGCCGATCTGCAAGGCGTTCATGACCGACACCGGGCTGGAAGTGACCAACCACGGCATGCAGGTGTTCGGCGGTCATGGCTTCATTCGTGAATGGGGCATGGAGCAGTTGGTTCGCGATTGCCGGATTGCGCCGATCTATGAAGGCACCAACGGCATTCAGGCGCTGGATCTGCTCGGTCGCAAGGTGCTGGGCAGTCAGGGCAAGTTGTTGCGCGGCTTCACCAGAATCGTCCACAAGTTCTGCGCGGCCAACGCGGGGCATCCTCAGTTGGGCAGCTTTGTCGCGCAGCTCAATGAACTCAACCAGCAGTGGGGCGAGCTGACCATGCAGGTCGGTATGGCGGCGATGAAAAACCCGGACGAAGTCGGCGCCGCATCGGTGGATTACCTGATGTACAGCGGTTACATCATTCTGGGTTATCTGTGGTTGCGCATGGCGCTGGTGGCGCAGGCGCAGTTGGAGGCGGGTGAGGGGGACGGGGATTTCTGTCGAGGTAAATTGGCGACCAGCGAGTTCTATTTCAAGCGCTTGTTGCCGCGCACGGCTGCGCATCGGGCGGCGATCGAAGCGGGGAGTGAGTGTTTGATGAAGCTGCCGGCGGCGTTGTTTGCACTCTGATACCACTTTCTGTGGCGAGGGCGCTTGCTCCCGCTTGAGTGCGCAGTGCTCACCGATCGGGGGGCGGCTTCGCACCCTAGCGGGAGCAAGCGCCCTCGCCACAGTTTTTTGCGTCCTTTGAGTATCGGCTCAAGCTGGTGACTAAAAATAACAAAACAGTCACCGGTTGACCCTATGTGTCGCAAAAGTTGTTGGGGTACACTCCAGCTCAACGAAAACATCATTCCACGAATCACCTGTTTAGATCTTGCGAGGTTTGCCATGGCTGACTACAAAGCGCCGCTGCGCGATATGCGCTTCGTCCTCAATGAAGTGTTCGAGGTCTCGAAACTTTGGGCCGAACTGCCGGCACTGGCCGAGACCGTCGACGCCGAAACTGTTGAAGCCATCCTCGAAGAAGCCGGCAAGGTCACCAGCAAAAGCATCGCCCCTCTGAGCCGTGCCGCCGACGAAGAAGGCTGCCACTGGGCGGACGGCGCCGTCACCACCCCGGCCGGTTTCCCACAGGCTTATCAGACTTATGCCGAAGGCGGTTGGGTTGGTGTGGGGGGCGATCCGGCCTACGGCGGCATGGGTATGCCTAAAGCCGTGTCGGCCCAGGTCGAAGAAATGGTCAACTCCGCCAGTCTGTCCTTTGGTCTGTACCCGATGCTGACGGCCGGCGCCTGCCTGTCGATCAACGCCCACGCCAGCGAAGAGCTGAAAGCGGCGTACCTGCCGAACATGTACGCCGGCGTCTGGGCCGGTTCCATGTGCCTGACCGAGCCGCACGCCGGCACCGACCTGGGCATCATCCGCACCAAGGCCGAACCTCAGGCCGACGGTTCCTACAAGGTCAGCGGCACCAAGATTTTCATCACCGGCGGTGAGCACGACCTGACCGAAAACATTATTCACCTGGTGCTGGCCAAGCTGCCGGACGCGCCGGCCGGCCCGAAAGGCATTTCGCTGTTCCTGGTGCCGAAGTTCATGGTCAATGCCGATGGCAGCCTCGGCGCGCGCAACCCGGCGAACTGCGGTTCGATCGAACACAAGATGGGCATCCAGGCCTCCGCGACCTGCGTGATGAACTTCGATGAAGCTGTCGGTTATCTGGTCGGCGAGCCGAACAAAGGCCTGGCGGCGATGTTCACCATGATGAACTACGAGCGTCTGGGCGTCGGCATCCAGGGCCTGGCCACTGGCGAGCGCTCGTACCAGAACGCCATTGAATATGCCCGCGATCGCCTGCAAAGCCGTTCACCGACCGGCGCGCAGAATAAGGACAAGGTCGCCGACCCGATCATCGTCCACCCGGACGTGCGTCGCATGCTGCTGACCATGAAGGCGTCCAACGAGGGCGGCCGTGCGTTCTCCACCTACGTGGCGATGCAGCTCGACACTGCCAAGTTCAGCGAGGACGCGACGACGCGTAAGCGCGCTGAAGATCTGGTGGCGCTGCTGACGCCGGTGGCCAAGGCGTTCCTGACCGACCTGGGCCTGGAAACCACTGTCCACGGCCAGCAGATTTTCGGCGGCCACGGCTATATCCGCGAGTGGGGCCAGGAACAACTGGTGCGTGACGTGCGCATCACCCAGATCTACGAAGGCACCAACGGCATTCAGGCGCTGGACCTGGTCGGGCGCAAGATCGTGGGTAGCGGCGGGGCGTTCTACAAGCTGTTCGCTGACGAGATCCGTCATTTCACCGCGACTGCCAGCGCTGACCTGGGCGAATTCACCAAGCCGCTGAACGACGCCGTCGACACCCTCGACGAGTTGACCGCATGGCTGCTGGATCGGGCGAAAACCAATCCGAACGAAATCGGCGCAGCCTCGGTCGAATATTTGCAAGCGTTCGGTTACACGGCTTACGCCTACATGTGGGCACTGATGGCCAAGGCCGCGCTGGGCAAGGAAGCGCAGGATGATTTCTACGCCAGCAAGCTGGGTACCGCGCGTTTCTATTTCGCCCGTCTGCTGCCGCGCATTCACTCGTTGAGCGCGTCGGTGAAGGCCGGTAGCGAGTCGCTGTTCCTGCTGGATGCGGCGCAGTTCTGATGCGATGACGTCGTGTAAGCATTCTCTTACATGACGTGCTGCTGTTCTCCCATAGGCGTAGATTGGATCCAGAGCTAATCTACATTTCATGGACGTCGCGCAGGAAGCGCAAAGCAACAACACGGACACGTAGGATTCTGCCAGGGTGGCGGAGTGAAATGGATGTCAGGGAAACAGTCTGCAAAGCCCCGCTTCGGCGGGGTTTTCTTTTGCCTGAAGAAAAGTGTTCAGGCGATCGGATCCAGCGGCGACTTCACTTCACGCTCCATCACTTCCTCAAGCAATGTCCGCAGCAGCGCCAGTGACGCCTGCTGGCGTTGTACGTCGCGACACACCAGCCCAACCTTCAGCGGCACCCGGGGTTCGCTCAGCGGTTTCCACAGCAGTTCCTGGTCGTCGTACTCCTTCTGCGAACGCCCGGGCAACACCGTCGCCAATTTGGTGTGCGGCAGACTGTCGAGAATCCCCACCATATTGTTCAGTTCAGCCTGTACCTGCGGGCGACGGCCAAGGCTGGTCAGCTGCGCTTGCCAGATCTGACGTATCTGAAACTCTTCGCCGAGCAGCAGCATCGGTAACTCTGCGGCTTGTCGTATCGAGACTTTCTTGAATTCACGCAGCGGGTGATCCGCTGGGATTACAAGCGTCAGTTCATCTTCGTACAGCATCACGCCATGCAACCCTGGCTGACGTGGTGGCAAATAGCTGATGCCGATATCCAGCGAACCGTTCAGCAGACGCCGTTCAATCTCCATCCCGCTCAATTCATAAATCTGCACCACCAGATGCGGTTGCGCCTTGCGCACGCGCTCCAGCATTTGCGGCACCAGGCTGGTGTGCACGGTTTGCAGCACGCCAATTGCCAGGGTGCGCAATGCCTGTCCCTTGAAGTTGCCCAACGCCTCGCGCGCCCGTTGCAGACCATCGAGCAAGGGCAGGGCGTGGTTGTACAAGGTATGTGCAGCCAGAGTCGGTAGCAGGCGTTTGCTGCTGCGTTCGAACAGCGTGACGTCGAGGTTTTGTTCGAGCTGGCGAATCTGTTGCGACAACGCCGGCTGCGAGATCGACAGCCGTTCAGCGGCGCGGCCGACATGGCCTTCTTCGTAGACCGCGACGAAATAACGCAGTTGTTTGAAATCCATAAGTAATGCTTATCGAAAATGCTGGGAAATCGAAATGGCCCGCGGGCCTCGGCGAGCTTAGTCTAACCGCATTCACAAGGCTTACAGGGCCAGAAAGCGCGATGAATAGCGTTTGCTTCGACAGTGTTTGCATAGGCAGTTCAAAACACCTCAAGCGAGGTGTTTTTCAATGAATCTGTTCAGTTTGCGGCGCCAGGCGCCGAGTCTCGACGACCTCGCCTTTGCGGCCGATTCTGCTGAAATCAACGAAAATCTGAGCATCGAGCGGCTGATGCCCAGCGTCGAGCGACCGCAACAGGTGTTCGTTCGCGGTCAGGGTTCCTGGCTGTGGGACAGTAATGATCGCGCTTATCTCGACTTCTCTCAGGCCGGTGGCGCCAACAGTCTTGGGCACAGTCCGTCGGCACTGGTCAAAGCCATTGCCAGTCAGGCTCAGGCACTGATCAATCCCGGTTTCAATCTGCACAACCGCGGCATGCTCAGCCTCACCGAACGCCTGTGCGCGAGTACTTCCAGCGATCAGGCCTACCTGCTCAACAGTGGCAGCGAAGCCTGTGAAGCGGCGATCAAACTGGCGCGCAAGTGGGGGCAACTGCATCGTGGTGGCGCTTCGCGGATCATCGTGGCGCAGCAGGGGTGTCACGGTCGTAGTCTGGCGACGATCTCGGCATCGGACAGTTGTAACCTGCACAACCGTTTCGCGCCATTGCTGCCCGGTTTCGATCCGGTGCCGTTTAACGATTTGCCGGCGCTGCATGCGGCAGTCGATGCGCAGACCGTGGCGATCATGCTCGAGCCGATCCAGAGCGATGCCGGGGTGATTCCAGCCACCGGGCATTACCTTAAGGGCGTTGAGCGTCTGTGCCGCGAACTGGGAATTTTGCTGATTCTCGACGAAGTGCAGACCGGCATGGGGCGCTGCGGCAGCTTGCTTGCCGAACAGTCCTATGGCGTACGCGCCGATATCGTCGTGCTCGGCAAAGGCCTTGGCGGCGGTGTGCCCCTGGCGGCGCTGCTGGCGCGAGGCAAGGCGTGTTGTTTTGACGCGGGTGAACTGGGCGGCACGCATCACGGCAATGCGCTGATGACAGCGGCTGGCCTGGTGGTACTCGACAGCGTGTACGACCGCAGCTTCCTGCAGCAGGTCAACGATAATGGCCAGCATCTGCGCGAAGGCCTCGCACGATTGGCACACCGCTACGACCACGGCGAACTGCGCGGCCAAGGCCTGTTCTACGGACTGACCCTGTCGGGCGATTCCGCCGAGGCCGTGGTCCATGCCGCGCTGCATGAGGGCCTGCTGCTCAACGCCCCGCAAGCCAACTGTCTGCGCTTCACCCCGGCGCTCACAGTGAGTAAAACCAATATCGACGAAATGCTCCTCCGCCTGGGCCGCGCATTCTCGCGAGTGCGCACCGCGCAACTGCAATGTCGCAAAGGGATTGCCGTCTGAGCTGAAGTTTCCTACCCGATTTCCAGAACCGTCTCGCGGTATAACGCACGCCCTACGCCTGATTCTTTTGGCGTGGGGCGTTTTTTTGTGGCCGGGTTTTGCAGATAGCGTTGGTGCTTGAGCGTTCGTCCTGCGAATGGTTTTTTAGAAAGCCCCAGCCGGGCCAGCCGGTATTCGCTCGCTACTTGAACACTAGCGCGTCGACAGTCAAGCAATGGGAGTCGGGAGACAAACACCCCAGCGGCATGGCGCTGAAGTTACTGAGCATCGTGCAGAAGCACGGACTGCAAATTCTCAGCTGAGCTATCAGTTTGATACCGATACCGTGATTAGTACTGAACCCTGACGAGCGGCAAAGGTCGATTAGCTTGTATGGCTCATGTGAGCCAACCCCCATTCAGGAGCTGACCCATGGACTTCATTCGCATCATCATCGCCATTCTGTTGCCGCCACTGGGTGTGTTTCTGCAGGTCGGGTTCGGCGGGGCGTTCTGGTTGAACATTCTGCTGACGCTGTGTGGCTACATTCCGGGGATCGTGCATGCGGTGTACATCATCGCCAAGCGCTGAGTTCAGCGGTGCCAGATAGATAGCTATCGCGGGCAAGCCTGCTCCCCCAGTGTTTTAGGTTGGTCACAAGTTTTGTGTAAACCAGCGAACCTGTGGGAGCGAGCTTGCCCGCGATTGGGTCGACGCTATTTTTAAACAAGCGTGGTGCTCAGTCAGCCAACCCCATCACCCGCCGATAAAACTTCCACTCCTGTTCCAGCGCATGCGCCTGATTGGCGGCGCGGCGGAAGCCGTGGCGTTCTTCGGGGTAATAATGCGCCTCGACCGGGATGCCGTTCTGTTCCAGTGCCGTGACCATGTCGCGGGTCTGTTGCGGAACAACCACGGCGTCCAGTTCTCCCTGAAAGAAAATCACCGGCACACGAATGTTGCTCGCGTGCAGCAAGGGTGTGCGGGCAGCGTAGCGTTCGGCGTCCTGCTCGGGATCGCCGATCAGCCAGTCCAGATAATCACCTTCGAACTTGTGGGTCGCCCGGGCGAGTGCCACCGGGTCGCTGACGCCATAGAGGCTGGCGCCAGCGCGGAACACCTGCTGAAACGCCAGCGCACACAACGTGGTGTAGCCCCCGGCGCTGCCTCCGCGGATAAATGCGCGCTCGCCGTCGATCAAACCTTGTCTGGCCAGATACGCCACCACCGCGCAGGCATCCTCGACATCCACCTCACCCCAACTCAGATGCAACGCCTGACGGTATTCGCGGCCATAGCCGCTGCTGCCGCGATAGTTGAGATCGGCAACGGCGAAGCCGCGTTGCGTCCAGTACTGAATGCGCGGGTCGAGCATCGGGTAGCAGGCCGAGGTCGGTCCGCCGTGGATGAACACCACCAGCGCTGGTTTTGTCTCGTCGCTCATGGCCGGATAAAAGAACCCGTGGGCTTCGCCGGAACCGCTTGGGTAGCGCAGGGTTTGCGGACGGCTGATGCGTTCTGCAGGCAAAGGCGCCACGCCGCCGGCCAACACGTTCACTTTGCGCGTCGCCCGATCAATGGCGATGACCGCCGAAGGACTGATCGGCGAGGCGGCAATGCAGTAGATAAATTGTGCGTCTAAAGCGAGATGACGGAAGCGGCTGTAGTCGCCAGTAAAGTCGTCGTCACCAAGGGTCAGGCGACCAAAACCACCTTCGCTCCAGCTCGCCAAAAACAAATGCTCGACGGGGCGCCAGGTGCAGCCGCCCAGTTGCCACGGCGCGGGTGCATGATCGGCCGGCGCAGCGGGCAATGATCTCAAGCCGTCGGCAGTTTCTACCCACGGTTGCCAGAATCCAGCACGATCGGTCAGGCAATACAGGCGTCCTTCGGCATCGAAGCGCGGTTGTTGAATGGACTCTTCAATCTCGGCGCCGGCAATGCATTGCGGTGCTCCGAATGTGCCATCGGTCAAACGCTCAGCCACCTTCAACCGCGTCGACGTCCAAGGCTGATGCGGGCGGCTCCACTCGATCCAGGCCAGGCGCCGGCCATCCGCACTGATGATCGGCGCCGCATAAAAATCCGCGCCCTCAGCCAGCACATGCCGCGTGCCGTCAGCCAGATCAATCGCTACCAGCCGATGTTGATCACGCCACTCTTCAACCGCCAGAACCTGGCCAAAAGCAAAATGCAGATCGCCATAACGACACTCGCCTGACGTCAGCGCCTCAGGCGCGCCATCCAGGGTCTGTCGATACAACTGCTGGTCCGCCTCATTGACGAAAACCACCCCGTCCAGCGTCAGACAAAACGCACCACCACCATATTCGTACACTCGACTGCGGACACTGAAGCCATTGGGTGTCAGACATTTCGCCACGCCGTCGCGCCACTGCCATATCCGGCACGCGGCATCCTCCGGGCGATATTCATTCCAGAACAGACCGTTGACACCGAGCTGCAGTTCGGCGAAGTCCATTCCGGCGGCGACGGCCTGGGCGGCGCTGAAAGGCTCAGCCCTTGGCGATGAGGCGTGAGTTTCGTTCATTGCGAAAGGCCAGTTGTTCGATGGTCTGGGTGGCGGTCTCGGCTTCTTCGCGGGCCTTGAGGATCACGCCGTGATGTTCGGATTTGCTGCACACCGGGTCGGCGTTGCTTGCGTCACCCGTGAGCATGAATGCCTGACAGCGGCAGCCGCCGAAGTCCTGTTCCTTCTCGTCGCAGGAGCGGCACGGCTCGGGCATCCAGTCATAACCGCGAAAGCGATTGAAGCCGAACGAGTCGTACCAGATGTGCTGCATGCTGTGATCGCGCACGTTGGGAAATTGCACCGGCAGCTGTCGGGCGCCATGACAAGGCAGGGCGGTGCCGTCCGGGGTGACTGTCAGAAAGAGGCTGCCCCAGCCGTTCATGCAGGCTTTCGGGCGTTCTTCGTAGTAGTCCGGGGTCACGAATATCAGCTTGCACGGATGCCCTTCGGCTTCCAGCTTGGCGCGGTATTCGTTGGTGATGCGCTCGGCGCGCACCAGTTGTTCCTTGGTCGGCAACAGGCCGACACGGTTGAGCTGCGCCCAGCCGTAGAACTGGCAGGTGGCGAGTTCGACAAAGTCGGCCTCGAGCGCGATGCACAGCTCGATGATGCGGTCGATCTTGTCGATGTTGTGCCGATGGGTGACGAAGTTCAGCACCATCGGATAGCCGTGGGCCTTCACCGCACGGGCCATTTCCAGCTTCTGCGCGAAGGCTTTTTTCGAGCCGGCGAGCAGGTTGTTCACTTGCTCGTCACTGGCCTGGAAGCTGATCTGGATGTGATCGAGACCGGCCTTCTTGAAATCGCTGATTTTTTGCTCGGTCAGGCCGATGCCGGAGGTGATCAGGTTGGTATAGAAACCCAACTGCCGCGCTTCACGAATCAGCTCGGCCAGGTCCTGGCGCACCAGTGGCTCGCCACCGGAAAAGCCCAGTTGCGCCGCGCCCATCTCCCGCGCTTCGCGGAACACCTTGATCCACTGCTCGGTGCTCAGCTCTTTGCCCTGCTCGGCGAAATCCAGCGGATTGGAGCAGTACGGGCATTGCAGCGGGCAGCGGTAGGTCAGCTCGGCGAGCAGCCACAGCGGCAGGCCGACCTCCGGCTTGGGCGGCAGATCAGTCAAGGGTGATCCAGTGCTGTGCACGGGCAACCTCCATGAATTGCTCGATGTCGTCACCGAGCTCAGGCACGCCGGGGAACTGCTCATCGAGTGTGGCGATGATCGCTGCGACATCGCGTTCACCGTCGATCAAACCACCGATCAGCGCGGCGCTGTCGTTGAGTTTGATCATGCCTTCGGGGTAGAGCAGTACGTGGCCTTTTTGCGCCGGTTCGTACTGGAAACGGTAGCCGGGACGCCAGGTCGGGGTCTTGCTGCGATCGAAACTCATAAGGTGATTCCTTTGTGCCAGACCCGTTGCTCGGTGACGCCGTGATACGGCGGGCGGTTCAGTTCGTAAGCCATGCTCATGGCATCGAGCATGCTCCAAAGAATGTCCAGTTTGAACTGGAGAATTTCCAGCATGCGCTCCTGGCCTTCGCGGGTCTTGTAGTGCTCGAGCGTGATCGCCAGACCGTGCTCGACATCGCGCCGCGCCTGACCGAGGCGGGTGCGGAAATATTCGTAACCGGCCGGGTCGATCCACGGGTAATGCTGCGGCCAGCTGTCGAGGCGTGACTGGTGGATCTGCGGCGCGAACAGTTCGGTCAGCGAGCTGCTGGCGGCTTCCTGCCAACTGGCGCGGCGGGCGAAGTTGACGTAGGCGTCGACCGCGAAACGCACACCGGGCAGCACCAGTTCCTGGGAGCGCAGTTGATCGGGGTCGAGGCCGACCGCCTGACCAAGGCGCAGCCACGCTTCGATACCGCCGTCTTCGCCGGGGGCGCCGTCGTGGTCGAGCAGGCGTTGAATCCACTCGCGGCGGATCTCGCGATCCGGGCAATTGGCGAGGATCGCCGCGTCTTTCAGGGGGATGTTCACCTGATAGTAGAAGCGGTTGGCGACCCAGCCCTGAATCTGTTCGCGGGTGGCACGGCCTTCATACATCGCCACGTGGTACGGGTGGTAGATGTGGTAATAGGCGCCTTTGGCGCGCAGGGCCGCTTCGAATTCGCTGGGGGACATAGGAGTGTCAGTCATATCTGTTCTCCGGGAACAAGCATTGGGATCTCAGGCGTCTGGTCTTCAGTCATCGCTGGCAAGCCAGCTCCCACAGGGTTTTGCGGTGTTCACAACACCGGTGGGAGCTGGCTTGCCAGCGATGGGGCCATCAGTTACAGCACAATACTCATGCCATCGAACGCCACTTCAACATTACGCCGCGCCAGTTCCGCACGCTCCGCCGAATCCTCATCGAGAATCGGGTTGGTGTTGTTGATGTGGATAAGCACCTTGCGCTGCTCGGGCAACTGCTCCAGCACTTCGAGCATGCCGCCGGCGCCGTTCTGCGCCAGGTGGCCCATCTCGCGACCGGTGCGGGTGCCGACGCCACGGCGCTGCATTTCATCGTCGTCCCACAGCGTGCCATCCACCAGCAGGCAATCGCTGCCAGCCATGATTTCCAGCAGCGGCGCATCAACCTTGCCCAGGCCCGGCGCGTAGAACAGTTTGCCGCCGGTGTTCAGGTCTTCGACGATCAGGCCAATGTTGTCGCCCGGGTGCGGGTCGAAGCGGTGCGGCGAGTACGGCGGCGCAGCGCTGCGCAACGGCAGCGGGGTAAAGCGCAGGTTCGGGCACGCGGCGACGGTGAAGCTCTGGTCGAGTTCGATGCGGTTCCAGTTCAACCCGCCGTTCCAGTGGGTGAGCATCTTGAACAGCGGGAAACCGGTGCTCAGGTCTTCGTGAACCATGTCCGTACACCAGACCTGATGCGGGCAGCCTTCGCGCAGGCTGAGCAGACCGGTGGTGTGGTCGATCTGGCTGTCCATCAGGATGATCGCGCTGATGCCGGTGTCACGCAGGGCGCGGCCCGGTTGCATCGGGGCGAAGCTTTGCAGTTGTGCGCGGATATCCGGCGAGGCGTTGCACAGCACCCAGTTCACGCCATCATCGGAAATCGCAATGGACGATTGGGTGCGGGCCTTGGCGTTCAGGCTGCCGTCGCGAAAACCTGCGCAGTTGACGCAGTTGCAGTTCCACTGCGGAAATCCGCCACCGGCGGCCGAACCCAGAATCTGGACGAACATGAACGCTCCCATCTTTCAACGCTGAAAATAAAACGCCCCGGCGAGCCGAGGCGTTGCACTGCAAGTCTGCGTAGGCAGAACTCAGCGGCTGGCGAAGTACATGGTGACTTCGAAGCCGATACGCAGGTCGGTGTAAGCCGGTTTTGTCCAGGACATGGGTGTCTCCTTCAGGGTGGGTGGGATAGCGCTGTCCATAGTTATAGTCCACGGCAGCGCAGGGATGTTCCAAATAGTTAGGCTGCTATGTTACTCAAAATTTCCAGGTGATTGCCCGTGAATCTTTGAGAAAGCTCCTTGCAGCCTGAGTAATGATCAATTTCCCGCTTGCCACGGCATGCCCGGTGCCGCGCTGCTGGCCAGACAGTGCCAGCCGCCTTCGGCCTGGATCAGTCGCTGTGCCGCCGCCAGCAGGAAAGGGCGATCGAGCTGACCAATGGCGTCGATCAACTGCGCACGATAATCCGATGAGTGGCCGGCGAGTTTCGCTTGCCACAGCAGCTCGGCCGCGTTTGTGAACGACATTGAGGTGTCGTCGAACTGCTCGGCCAGAGACTGGCGCAGTTGCTCAAGGTTGGCGTCATCGAAGGTTTCGATCAGCGCGGGAATGCTTTGAAGAAACTGCCGGATGTGATCGAGCAGCGCAACCGGGTCGGACGTCGGCGATTGCACGCCAAACAGCAAGCCGGTCTGGCCGTGCAGCTGGCGCAAGGCGCTGAACACCGCGTAACCCAGCTGCAATTCGACCCGCAGGCGCTGATAGAACGGTGTCTGGCAGAGCTGCGCGAGCAGGCGCCAGGCGGCTTCGTCGGCGATCTCGTGGCTTGCGGTCGGGCAGAACAACAGCAGCGCATGCTCGCTGGAGGCGCTGTCGATGTGGCTCCAGATCTGTCGAGCATTGCTCACTGGCGGGGCGGGGAGTTGATTGTCCGGGATACCGGGGATGCGACTCAGAGCCAGGCCCAAGGCGGATTGAGTCTGTGCGCTGAGGCCAAGGGCCAGTCCGTCCCAGCGGGAAGTTGTCCACAGCTCCTTGATGTCGTCCGAGCGCGGCGCCGCTGGCAGGCAACTTTCCGGCAATGCCTTGAGCAACTGGCGGATCGGTATCAACGGTGCTTCTGGCTCGGCGCTCGCAGAATCGGCGTCAACTTGCGTCAGACATTTCAGCGCATGCTCCAGGACACTGGGCATCGGTTCTTGCAGGCCGGTCAGTTTCAGCAGCCATTGAGCACCGCTGGTACTCAACGACAGCTCAACCCCGGCCTGACGTGCGTCTTCCCGGGTTTCGCGCAGACTGCGTTGCAGCTTCCCATGCAGCTCGGCCGTTGCCGCGGCTTCCAGTTGCCAGCGCAGGTAAATCGCACCTTCTTCACCCGTGTCCGCCAAGGCCTGGCTGAATTGCATCGGCGAGCGTTCGCGGCGGCTGCGTGAGCGATCCTGAGCGAACGTGCGCAGGCCTCGGTGGGCGCTGGTTTGACCGCGAATCAGCCCGGCGTTGGCCAGTGGTTCGCTGGAACCGAGGAAAGGATTGGCGGCAGGCAGGTGCCAATGCGCGCTGAAGTTATCCACAACGCCGATGTCGCGCAGGATCTGTTTGAGGGCGACGACGCCGTGTTCCGACAAGCCGTGTTCGAGCTGTTCGCAGTCGAGCTGTGCCAGGTGCAGTGCGCCGCCGACCTGCTGCTGACGTTCAAGCAGCCTGGCGTATTCGTCACGCAACGCTGGCCAGTCCTGTTGCGCGGCGAAGAAACTCAGCCAATCCAGCACATGCTCGCGAATCACATTCAGGCATTCGGCGGGCGCGGTGAGTTGCAGGTGCAGCAAGGCCTGTCCGGCAAAGTGGTACAGCGGCGTGGCTTTCAGGCTGTCCGCGAGCTTCTGTTGCTGCAGATGGGCGAGCAGGCCGCCGGGTTTGGCGTTGTTCAAGCAGTGGCAGAGGAACGCCAGCGCTTCGGCGCAGGTGTCGGGCAGCGCTTCGAAGGCAAACAGCAGATTGCAGTGCTGTTCGCCGACCTGTTGATAACTTTTCGCCTGCAACGGCTGGGTTGCCGTTTGCGCAACGTTATCCCCAACCGGCAGCGCCGCGGCGAACTGCTGAGCCAGTGCACGCAACGCCTCCAGGCTCTGCGGCCCGACCAGACTCAAGGTCATTTGGCCGGTGCGATAGAAGCGCTGATGGAAGTCCTTCAACGCCTGCTGAAACGCCGGTTGCTCGACCTTCAGGCTGTCGCGATTACCTGCATGAAATCCGCGCAATGGATGCTCTGGCGGCAAACCCTCGTACAAGGACAGTGCCTGCTGCGCTGTGGGATCCTGCGACCACGCGACAAATTCCGCCTCCAGCACTTCGCGTTCACGCAACTGATCGTCCTTATTCATACGCGGCTGGGCGAGCATGTCTGACAGTCGATCCAGCCCGGCGCTGAAGGCCGTAGTCGGCAGTTCAAAGAAAAAATCGGTCGCGCGCTCGCGGGTGCTGGCATTCACTAGGCCGCCATGCCTTTGCACGTAGGCCATCAGTGCCTGATCGGCAGGAAAACGTGCGGTACCGAGAAACAGCAAATGCTCAAGAAAATGCGCCAGCCCCGGCCATTCGAGCGGCACATCATGGCTGCCGGCAGCCACCCGCAACGCAGCCGCGCTGCGCTTGAGGTCAGGCACCTGACGCAGGGTCACGCGCAAGCCGTTGGCCAGGGTTTCAGAGTGAAGGCGGGGGTGAGTCGGCGCAGGCATGGGCACTTCCAGAACAGTGAAGTGCCAATGCTAGCGGATTAACGCTTGTTGAGCGCGCCGTAAAGCTCCGGACGGCGGTCACTGAGGTAGCGATTGGCGGCGCGGGAATCGACCATCAACTGCCGATCTAGCTCCCCGACGATCAGCGCTTCATCCAGGCCAGCCTGGGCGATACGACTGCCGTCCGGCGCGGCGATGCTGCTTTGCCCGCAATAGTGGATCTCGCCTTCCTGCCCGCAATAGTTGGCGTAGGCCACGTAGCACTGGTTTTCGAAGGCGCGGGAACGCACGGTGACGTCGGCGACGAAATCGAATGGAATCATGTTCGCCGTCGGCACCAGAATCAGCTCGGCGCCGGCCAGGGCCAGACGCCGCGCGTTCTCCGGAAACTCCAGGTCGTAGCAGATCAGGAAACCGAGCTTCCAGCCGTTGAGCTCGACCACAGGAAATGCATCGTCGCCGGGGCTGAACATCGACCGGTCCAGATCACCGAACAGGTGGGTCTTGCGGTAATTGCACAAACGCTCGCCGTGCGAGTCGATCAACTGCACGGCGTTGTAGATCTGCCCGTCGGCAGTACGCTCCGGGTAGCCGTAGACAATCGCCAGACCGGCAGCCTTGGCGATACGGCCGATCTGTTGCGCCCATTCACCGTTGTAGACCTCGGCCAATGTGCTGACCGCCTCGGCACCAATGTTGTAGCCGGTCAGAAACATCTCCGGCAACACCAGCAAGTCGGCGCCCTTGGCCTCCATCGCCACTTGGTGCAAACGGTGCAGGTTGGCGGCGGGGTCCAGGGGCAGCGGTGGACATTGGTAAAGGGCTACACGCATCTCGGATTCCTCTTACTCGGGCAGGGCGATAGGGCCGATGTCTTTGAACACATCACCCGGGCCCGGGTTCGCTTTATGTGTCGAGCCACCAAAGTGCTTCATGATGCCCCACACCGCGTTGAGCGAGGTCTGCACCGCGCCTTCGACCCACGCCGGGGTCCACGATACGTCGTCACCGGCGATGAAAATCCCGCGCTGCTCGGCGGGCATGTCGTCCTGCATGAAGTGCGCGTACATGCGCTGGTTGTAGCGATAGTGGCCGGGCAGGGCGCCCTTGAACGCACCGAGGAAGTACGGGTCGGCTTCCCACGACACGGTGATCGGGTCGCCGATGATGCGCGCGGCGATGTCGACTTTCGGGTAGATCTTTTTCAGTGCGTTCAGCGCCAGTTCCACACGTTTTTCCACCGGGTGCGGCAGCATCTTCAGTGCGTCGCTCATCCACGAGTACGACAGGCAGATCACGCCGGGCTTGTCGTCGCCGTTGTCGAACAGGTAGGTGCCACGGGTCAGGCGATCGGTGAGGGTCATGCTCATCAGGTCGCGGCCGGTTTCCGGATCCTTGTCCTTCCAGAACGGGCGGTCGACCATCACGAAGGTCTTCGACGACTGCATGTAGCGCGTGCGATCCAGCGCCATCCACATCTTTTGCGAGAACAGGCTTTCGTCGCATTCGATCTGGGTGGTCAGCAGCCAGCTCTGGCAAGTGGTCAACACGGCGGCATATTCGCGGGTGTCGCCGTTGTTGTCGGTGACGGCGAAACGGCCATCCGGTGCGTGGGCGATTTTCTTCACGCCGGAACGCGGCGCGCCACGGTGCAGGGATTTCAGGCTGGTGCCTTCCGGCCAGTGCACGCAACGCTCCGGCACATGGCGCCAGATGCCTTGTGGCACTTGTTCCACGCCGCCGACCACCAGATGCTGGTGATCGTCGCAGTTGGTCATCACCACGCGGAAGATTTCCAGCATCGAGTTGGGGAAGTCCGAGTCCCAGCCGCCGGTGCCGAAACCGACCTGACCGAACACTTCGCGGTGATGAAACGACAGTTTGGCAAACGCCTTGGACGTGGCCACGAAGTCGTAGAAGGTGCGGTCGTCCCACAGCGGCACGAGTTTGTTCCACAGTTCCTTGAGGCGTGGCACGTCGCGGTCGCGGATCGCTTGCTGGATATCGGCGAACTGCGAGCCGGCCTCCAATGCATCCGCCCAGGCGTCAGCCACTTCCTGGAACAGTGCAGGAAGATCCTTCAGGCTTTGTGCGTAATGGGTTTTGCCTTCCAGGTCGATCACCGTGCTGCCGGAGGCCGGCGTCAACGGATTCGGGAACGGTTTGGTCTCGAGGCCGAGCTTGTCGACGTAGTGGTAGAACGCGGTGGAGGACACCGGGAAGCGCATGCCGCCGAGTTCCGCGACGATGCCGTCAGTGCCGTTGAACGCTTGCGAGCGCAGGCGCCCGCCGAGCTTCGAAGCCTCGTAGACCACCGGTTTCAAGCCGAGCTTCATCAGTTCGTAAGCAGCTACCAGACCGGCGATACCCGCGCCGACAATCGCCACTTCAGCGCCGTGATGGTGTTCAGGAATGCTGCCGAGACCTGCCGGGTGTTCGATCCAGTCGTCGAAAGCGAAGGGAAAGTCCGGACCGAAAATGGTGACTGGCTTTTTACCGTCTGCAGGATGGCGATTGTTCTTGTTCATGGCTGACCTTGCTGGCGACCCGACGCTGAGTGCGCGTCTGAGTATAGGAAAAGATGCCAGCCATTCTAGGGAGCGTAGAACACGTTAATAAGACGCAAAGTGTCGTCGTTTTGCTAATTAACTGAACAATATGACGATTGGAGACTACATACCGACCAATATGTAGGAGCGAGCCTGCTCGCGAAGAGGCCTGTAATCCACCCGGGAAGTCCGGACACGACCTTAAACCGGCTGCCCCCGATCAATCTTGCTACTCAAAATAATCGACGTGGTTGTCTTCTCCACCCCATCCACACTGCCAATCTGATCCAGTAACTGATCCAGCTGCTCCGGCGAATCCGTGCGCAACCACGCCACATAGTCAAATTCGCCACTCACCGCACACAACTGCTGCACCTGCGCCATCGCACTCAAGCGCCGCAACACCTCTTTGCCGGAACGCGGCTGCACCTTGATCCCGACATACGCCTGCAACCCGCCATCGACCACCCGCTGCCCCAGGCGCACGCCATACCCGGTGATCACTTTGGCCTTTTCCAGCCGCGCCAGTCGGGAAGTTACGGTGGTTCGCGCAATGCCTAGCTGCCGGGCAAGCATCGCCACGCTCTCGCGGGCGTTGATCTGCAGGGCGGCGATTAGCTGGCGGTCGATTTCATCAAGCACGGGCGGGCGGATGTCGGGCAAGGGAGGCTCCATGGGGCGCGGATCTTGGTGGAGCATGTTACAGCGTCAACCGGCTGGATATGTAAGCCCCTTATCGTTGTCGGGGGCTGAACGCGGAAACGAAAAAGCCGCGCAATGCGCGGCTTTCAAATGTGGTGGGCCCACACGGACTTGAACCGTGGACCAAAGGATTATGAGTCCTCTGCTCTAACCAACTGAGCTATAGGCCCTCAGTAGGTCGCGGATTATAGCGACGGTTTCTCTGCTGTGCTATCCGAATAATCCGATACGGTTGCGCGAAGAAACGTCGCGGCGAATTCTTCCGGTGGCAGCGGCAGGCTGACGATGTAGCCCTGGATCTGTTCGCAGCCTTCGGCGGCGAGGAATTGTTGCTGGGCCTGGGTTTCGACGCCTTCGGCGATCACGGTGAATTGCATGCTCCGGCCCAGGGCGATGATCGCCCGCACAATCGCCGCGTCGTGGGGATCGTCCGGCAGGCCGCGGACGAACGACTGGTCGATCTTGAGGATGTCCAGCGGCAGGCGCTTGAGGTAGCTGAGTGAGGAATAGCCGGTGCCGAAGTCGTCGATGGCCAGTTGTACGCCGAGGCGTTTGAGTTGGTGCAGCACGGCCAGGGCCTCCTCGGCCTGACTCATGATGAAGTTCTCGGTAATTTCCAGTTGCAGTAAATCCGGCATCAGACGGTTGTCTTTGAGCAGTTGCTCAATGCGTCCGAGCAGATTTGGCTGGCGCAGTTGCGCACCGGCGAGGTTGACCGAGAGCGGGCCGAGGCTGTCGTAGACCTGGTTCCACTCGAACATCTGCCGGCACGCGGTCTCCAAGACCCAGTCGCCAATCTGCAGGATCATGCCGTTCTCTTCGGCCAGCGGGATGAAGTGCTCGGGCGGCACCTCGCCAAAGGTCGGGTGGCGCCAGCGAATCAGCGCTTCGGCGCCGACCAGACGATGGTCGTCGAGGCTGATCTTGGGTTGGTAGTAGAGGTGCAATTCATCGCGCTCGATGGCCCGGCGCAACTCGTGTTCCAGCGCCACGCGCTCGCTGGCCTGGGCGGTGAGGTCGCGGGTGTAGCTTTCGACGCGGTTGCGGCCCTTGGCCTTGGAGCGGTACATCGCCGCATCGGCGTTTTTCACCAGAGTGGCGACATCGCAACCGTCGCGCGGATACAGGCTGGTGCCGATGCTGGCGCTGATGAAGAACTCGTGTTCGCCGGCCTGGAACGGTGCGCCGAAGCAGTTGAGCAGTTTGGTGGCGATATGGTCGGCATCGCTGGCCTGGTGCAGGCCAGGCAGCAGGATGATGAATTCATCGCCCCCCAGACGGGCGACGGTGTCGATGTCGCGCAGCTGTTCTTTCAAACGCACCGCGATGCCCTTGAGCAGCAGGTCGCCGACCGGGTGACCGAGGCTGTCATTGATGTGCTTGAAGCGGTCGAGATCGAGAAACAGCACCGCGCCCTGACCGCCGTTTTCCTGCTGGCTGTTCAACGCGGTGAGCAGGCGACTTTCAAACAGGGTGCGGTTCGGCAGGCCGGTCAGCGGGTCGTGATGCGCCTGGTAATCGAGTTTGGCCTGGGCGTGCTTGAGGCTGGAAATATCGGCAAACACCGCGACGAAGTGGGTGATGAATTTGTCGCGATTGCGCACGGCACTGATGGTCAGCCAGCTCGGATACAGCTCGCCGTTTTTACGCCGGTTGGAGATTTCGCCTTGCCAGTGTCCCTCGTCGGTCAACTGGTGCCACATCGCTGCATAAAACGCGCTGTCGTGCAGGCCGGAGGCGAGCAGGCGCGGTGTATGGCCGAGGGCTTCGCTTTCGCTGTAGCCAGTGATTTCGGTGAAGGCGCGATTGACTGCGCTGATGTGTTGCTGGGTGTCGGTGATCAACACGCCTTCGGCGGTGCTCTCGAACACGGTCGCAGCCTGTTGCAGTTTTTCCTGCATCAAATGACGTTCGGTGATATCGCGGGCGATGGTCAGCATGCAGTCTTCTTCGCCAATCGGCAGCGGTCGGCTGGACACTTCGCACAGGCGAATCTGCCCGTCGCTGCGGCGGATATGGCAGGTGAAGTCGCGGACGAAGCCGTCGCGGTGCAGCAGGTCGAGCATCTGCTTGCGTTCGTTGAGGTTGACCCAGATGCCCAGATCCAGCGCCGAGCGATCCACCGACATGGCGCTATTGAAACCGGTGATGCGACTGAAGCCTTCGTTGACCTCCAGCAGCAAGCCGTCGCTCTGGCGCGACAGCAGCAAACCGTCCGGCGAGGCATGGAAGGCCTTGGCGAACTTTTCTTCGGAAGTTTGCAGTTGTTGCTGGGTTTCCTTGAGCTGGGTGATGTCGCGCACCACGACCACGAGCGCCGGCGTGGTGTCGAGGTCGAACGGCTCGGCAGAGATCAGGCCGGTGAACACCTGGCCATTGTGGCGGCGAAAGGGCATCTCCAGGTTGCGGATGCTGCCGGCCTGCAATCGCTGCAACAACCCCGGCCCGACCCCGGGAATGCCCCAGATGTTGAGCTCGGTGGCGGTCTGGCCGATGACCTCTTCGGCTTTCAGGCCGATCTGTTCTTCAAAGGCTTCGTTGACCTCCAGCAGGCAGCCGTCCGACAGCCGTGCAATCACCAGAATGTCCGGGCATTGCTGGAACACCGAGGCGAACTTCTGCTCCGACAGGCGCAGGGCTTCTTCCGTGCGCTTGGTTTCGCTGATATCAATCATCAGGCCGCGCATCACGGGTTCATGGCCGTGCTCGATCAGGCTGACGATATCGCGTACCCACAGGCAGCGGCCGTCGGCGGTGATCACCCGGTAATCGAGGCTGTGATCGCGGCCGGCCAACACTTCGTGGTCGCAGAACGCTTGTGCGCGGGTCAGGTCCGCCGGGTGAATGATGTTGCGCCAGAACCCCGGGATCAGCCAATGGGACAGGGGATAACCGAGCAAATCTTCAGCGTGGGGCGACACATAGCTGTAGGTGAAGTCGCTCATCCGCGCTTCCCAGGCAATCGCCGACAAACTCTCTACCAGTCCGCGATAGTGGTATTCGCTGCTGCGCAGCTCCTGTTCGAGGTCGATGCGGCGAGCGATTTCCGAGCTCAGGCGGCGGTTGATGCGGATCACCACGGCCAGCACGATGATCAACAGCGCCAGACCCGGCAAACCGTAGACCAGTAGATCTGACCAGAATGTCCGATGATCGAGGACGTTGCCGACCCAATGTTCCTGAATGCTGCTGATTTCGGCAGGACTCATGTCGGCGAGCACTTTGTCGAGAATACCCACCAGCATCTTGTTTTCGCGTGGCACGGCCATCGCCAGTTGATAGCGATACGGCGTTTCGCCGCTGACGTACAGGCCGTCGAGTTTCAGTTGGCGCAGGCTCCAGACGCTGGAGGCGAGGTCGCCGACGACGGCATCCACCTCGTCGGTCGCCAGCGCCTGCAGCGCCGAACTGACGTTGGGCATGGCCACCAGGTTCAGATCCGGATGGTGGGTGCGCAGGAGCTCATGGGGCGCGTAGTTTTCCACCACGGCAATCTTCAGGCCGTACAGGTCTTCGAGTTTGCGTGGTTGCGCGCCGCCGACGTGGGCGAGGATGACGATCGGGAAGTCGAGATAGGGCCGGGTGAACGACAAATAGGTCTGGCGCTCCGGCGTGGACATGATGCCCGGCAGCAGGTCGATCTTGCCTTGCTTGACCTGCTCCAGCACCACGGTCCAGCTCACGGGCTCGATGGGCGTGAGTTTGACCGCCAGGCGCTGGCGGATCACATCAATATAGTCCGCCGCCAGCCCCTGATAGCGGGACTGATCGTCGCGAAACTCAAAGGGCGGCCACGACGCATCTACACCCAGGCGCAAGTCCGGGTGAGCCGCCAGCCAGCTACGTTCTTCATCGGTCAGAGTCAGCGCGTCAGCCGTTGCGGTCCAGATCATCAGTGACAGCAAAAAAAGCACGGACGCCAGTCTGGGCATAACGCTCTCGTTATGGCACGGGGGTGATTGTTTCGAGTGTAGACGGGCTATGCGGGGGAGGGGTGGTGCGCGGAATTTAATCTGACCGGAAAACAAAACCCCCGGCCTGGGCCGGGGGTTCTGGTATCACTCGTCGAGGAAGGAGCGCAGATGCTCGCTTCGCGTCGGGTGGCGCAGCTTGCGCAGCGCCTTGGCTTCGATCTGACGGATCCGCTCACGGGTTACGTCAAACTGTTTGCCCACTTCTTCGAGTGTGTGGTCGGTGTTCATGTCGATACCGAAACGCATGCGCAGTACCTTGGCTTCACGGGCAGTGAGGCCGGACAGCACTTCGCGGGTCGCTTCTTTCAGGCTTTCAACGGTTGCAACATCGATTGGCGACTGCATGGTCGAGTCTTCGATGAAGTCACCCAGATGAGAGTCTTCGTCATCACCGATCGGGGTTTCCATGGAGATCGGCTCTTTAGCGATCTTCAACACCTTGCGGATCTTGTCCTCAGGCATTTCCATGCGTTCGCCCAGCTCTTCCGGAGTCGGTTCGCGACCCATTTCCTGCAGCATCTGGCGGGAAATACGGTTGAGCTTGTTGATCGTCTCGATCATGTGCACCGGAATACGGATGGTGCGGGCCTGGTCGGCGATCGAGCGAGTGATCGCCTGACGGATCCACCAGGTGGCATAAGTCGAGAACTTGTAACCACGACGGTATTCGAACTTGTCCACCGCTTTCATCAGACCGATGTTGCCTTCCTGGATCAGATCGAGGAATTGCAGGCCGCGGTTGGTGTACTTCTTGGCGATCGAGATCACCAGACGCAAGTTCGCTTCAACCATCTCTTTCTTCGCGCGGCGGGCCTTGGCCTCACCGATCGACATGCGACGGTTGATGTCCTTGATTTCAGCAATGGTCAGGCCGGTCTCGGTTTCCAGCGCAATCAGCTTCTGCTGGCAACGGATGATGTCCGGCTGTACGCGACCAATGGCTTCGGCGTATTTGCTCTTGCCTTTGGCCAGTGCGTCGGACCAGCTTTCGTCGACTTCATTGCCCGGGAACTGACGCAGGAAATCGGCGCGTGGCATACGTGCATCACGTACGCACAGTTGCATGATCGCGCGCTCTTGCTGACGCAGACGATCCAGGGCGCTGCGAACACGCTCGACCAAGGCTTCGAATTGCTTCGGCACCAGTTTGATCGGCATGAACAGCTCGGCCAGGGCCAGCAACTCGGCAACCGCTGCCTTGTTGTGACGACCGTGCTTTTTCAGGGCCTTGCGGGTGATTTCCATCTGATCGGCCACAGCGCCGAAACGCTGGGCAGCGATGACCGGATCCGGACCGCTTTCGGCTTCTTCTTCGTCATCCGAAGCTTCGGCGTCATCGTCGTCGGTGTCGTCGTCAGCCTTGGCGGCTTTCGCGTCGATCGGCGGCGGCACTTCGGCCGCCGGCGGCGCAATGCCGTCGTCCGGGTCGATGTAACCGCTCAGTACGTCGGACAGGCGACCACCTTCGGTGGTGACGCGGGTGTACTCGGAGAGAATGTGGTCAACCGTGCCAGGGAAGTGCGCGATAGCGCTCATCACTTCACGGATGCCTTCTTCGATACGTTTGGCGATTTCGATTTCGCCTTCACGAGTCAGAAGCTCGACCGTACCCATTTCACGCATGTACATGCGCACGGGGTCGGTGGTGCGACCGATATCGGTCTCCACCGCTGCCAACGCGGCGGCTGCTTCTTCCGCAGCGGCCTCGTCGGTATCGGCGTCGGCCAACATAAGGGCGTCCGCATCCGGAGCACTCTCGTGTACGGGGATCCCCATGTCGTTAATCATGCGGATGATGTCTTCCACCTGCTCCGGATCTGAAATATCCTCGGGCAGGTGGTCGTTGACCTCGGCGTAAGTCAGATACTTCTGCTCACGACCCAGTTTGATCAACTCAATAATACGAGACTGCTGTTGCGCTTTTCCGGACATAACACCCTATCCACTGAAGGTCTTGGCGGGCAAAAAACAAGCCGAGGATTATACCTGAGCTATGACCTCACGCGCCAGTTGAGGTCGGGTTTGATGCGGAAACATTGCGACTTAAAAGGTCGCGCAGTTGATTTTTCTCTTCGGCACTCAGTTCGCTTTGACGCGCTTTCCTGAGCAACTGTTCCAGATTTCGCTCGCGTTGGCGGGCTGACAAGCTAGTAATGGTGTCGAAAAACTGTTGTTCAAGGTTATCTCCGTCAATCAACCATTCCTTTTCAGCCAGTGCCTTGAGCAGACGCCCCTGTTCAGTGCCGTGCCATCGCGCGATCAACTGAAATGAGTTTAGCTTGGGATTCTTCTGTACGGCTTCGAGCAAGGCCACAAGCAACTGGGCATTGGTCTGGTTTTCGTCCGCAATGTGCCCGGCGTCTTCAACGCGCTCGGCCAGTTGCGGGTGATGAAGCAAGGTGCGCAGGGCGGTCAGGGTCGGCGATTCGACGCCAATCGGCGTGCGCTGACGCTGCGGTTGATCGCGATCGCCACGCTTGCCGTTCTTGTCCCAGGGCTTTTTGTCCCATTTCTTGCCGCCAGCGCCGGGTTTCTTCGGCGTCCACTCCTGCTGCGGCACGTACATGTCCTGTGCCTGCGGCTGATGGTAGTCGCTGTAATCCGGCATTGCGTCGTAGTCGATGCCCGGATCGTAGGCGGGCGGCGCTTCCTGCGGCGCACTTTGCGCCAGCTGGCTGACAGTTTCGCTGCTCAGGCCGGTGATTTCGGTCAGGCGCTGCCGCATCAGGATGCGCAAGTTCGCGCCCGGCACTTTGTCGATCAGCGGTGCGGCGAGGGTGGCCATGTGCGCCTTGCCCTCGAGCGAGCGCGGATCGGCTTCTTCGGTCAATTGCTGGAAGAAATAATCCGCCAGTGGCTGCGCATGCTGATTGATTCGCGCCTTGAAGGCGTCGGTGCCTTCGGCGCGGACCAGAGTGTCCGGGTCTTCGCCCTCCGGCAGAAACAGAAAGCGCGCGCGGCGTCCGTCCTGCAGGCATGGAAGGGTCGCTTCCAGTGCGCGCCAGGCGGCATTGCGGCCGGCCTGGTCACCGTCGAAGCAAAACAATACGTTCGGCACCACGCGAAACAGGCGTTTCAAGTGTTCTTCGCTGGTCGCGGTACCCAGCGTGGCCACGGCATTGCGCAGGCCTTGCTGGGCGAGGGCGATGACATCCATATAACCTTCGACGACGATGATTTCGTCGAGGTTGCGGTTGTTTTTGCGCGCTTCATAAAGGCCGTAGAGCTCCTGGCCTTTATGGAATACCGGGGTTTCCGGTGAGTTCAGGTACTTCGGCTTGTCGTCGCCAAGCACCCGGCCACCGAAAGCGATGATTCGGCCACGGGTGTCGCGGATCGGAAACATCACGCGATCGCGGAAGCGGTCATAGCGTTTGCCGGTTTCGGCGTTCTCGATCAGCAGGCCGGCGTCGATCATGGCCTTCTGTTGCAAGGTGTCGCTGCTCAGGTGCTTGAACAGGTTGTCCCAGCCCGGCGGTGCAAAACCGAGGCCGAAATCCCGGGCGATTTCGCCAGTCAGGCCGCGGCCCTTGAGATAGTCGACTGCGGCTTTGCGTGCCGGGTGGCTCTTGAGCGCCTGCCGGTAAAAATCGGCGGCGGCGGTGAGCAGCGGGTACAGCGGCGAATCCGTCGGTTGACGCGGTTTGTGTGGGCGACCGCTTTCTTCGCGGGGGATTTCCATGCCGGCGGCTTTGGCCAGATCCTCGACGGCCTGGGGGAAGTCCAGGTTGTCGTGATCCATGAGAAAGCCGAGGGCATTGCCGCCGGCGCCGCAGCCGAAGCAGTAATAGAACTGCTTGTCGGGGCTGACGCTGAACGACGGGGTTTTCTCTTTGTGAAACGGGCAACAGGCGGTGTAATTCTTGCCGGCCTTCTTCAATTGCACGCGCGAGCTCACCACATCGACGATGTCGGTGCGGTTCAGCAGGTCGTCAATGAAGCTCTGGGGAATCAGCCCGGCCATGGCGTTCTCGTCTGCGCTGTAATGAGTCCGATGCGAAGGGCGGCCGGACGCAGGTCTTGAGTGAAACGCACACAATGGGCGGTTCGACCGGGTTCGGTTGCGTAATCGCTGTCGGGAAGTGTATCTGCCGAAAATCCACTGACGTTAGTAACAATCAGCCTTCGACTATTTGAAAGTGTTGCGCTGAATCCGCTGACGGCCGGTCAAGGGCCTCGGATAGCTCAATAAAGCGGGCACGCATGCAGGTGCCTTGGGCTGATCGTCGTGAGAGGAATCAGTGGGTGTGCTCGTCAGTAGCCTTGAAAGGCTCGTCAGAAAAGACGTGCACCGCTGGCAAAAGAGCCAGGCCTGACGCGGTGAAGCGGGTTTGTCTAGGTCGCGTGTGCGGCTTCGACGGTGAAGCATCAAGCGTTTTTACGCAAATGCCATTAGCCCGGCTGAGGGCCGGGCTTGGCAGAAGCTTGCTACGATCGTCTGCGTATTAGTACAGACGAACGGCGCGGCGCTGTTCGCGCTGAACTTTCTTGGCGTGACGCTTAACAGCGGCTGCTGCTTTGCGCTTACGCTCAGAAGTTGGCTTCTCGTAAAATTCGCGGCTACGAACTTCAGCCAGTACACCGGCTTTTTCGCAGGAGCGCTTGAAACGACGCAGAGCTACGTCGAAGGGTTCGTTCTCTTTAACTTTGACGGCTGGCATCCAGAGCTACCTTCATTCATTACCGGGGTCAACATCCTCGCGGCAAAAGAGCACTTGAAGACGTCGGTTTTTAAGGGTTGCGGATGTTAACCCCTCATCGCTCGGAATGCAAAGCCTCTGATCGAAAACCGCTAGTCGGGGCATCGCGTGGCGACTATTATGCGCGCCTTCGAATTCAGCCTAAACAAGGCGCAAACCCATGCTAGTACTGGGATTAGAAACCTCCTGCGACGAAACCGGCGTCGCATTATATGACAGTGAACGCGGTCTGCTGGCCGATGCGCTGTTCAGTCAGATCGACCTGCACCGCGTCTACGGCGGTGTCGTGCCGGAGCTGGCCTCGCGTGACCACGTCAAGCGCATGCTGCCCTTGATTCGTCAGGTGTTGGCCGAGGCTGACTGCGTGCCTACCGAGATCGACGCCATCGCCTACACCGCGGGGCCTGGCCTGGTCGGCGCGCTGCTGGTGGGTGCTTCCTGCGCGCAGGCACTGGCGTTTGCCTGGGGCATTCCGGCACTCGGTGTGCACCATATGGAAGGCCACTTGCTGGCGCCGATGCTGGAGCCAAAACCGCCGGAATTTCCGTTCGTCGCTTTGTTGGTCTCCGGCGGTCATACGCAGCTGGTTCAGGTCGATGGCATCGGCCAATACAGCCTGCTCGGCGAAACGCTCGACGATGCCGCCGGCGAAGCGTTCGACAAGACCGCAAAAATGATGGGCCTCAATTATCCGGGCGGACCGGAAATCGCCAAGCTGGCCGAGAAGGGCGTCGCAGGACGTTTTACCTTTCCGCGTCCGATGTGTGATCGCCCGGGCCTGGATTTCAGCTTCAGCGGCCTGAAAACCTTTGCTCTCAACACCTGGCAGCAATGCGTCAGCGCCGGGGACGACGGCGAGCAAGCCCGTTGCGACATCGCGCTGGCGTTCCAGCAGGCCGTGGTGGAGACTTTGACCATCAAGTGCAAGCGTGCCCTGAAACAGGCCGGGATGAAGCGTCTGGTGATCGCTGGCGGCGTCAGTGCCAACAAGGCGTTGCGTGTTTCGCTGGAAAAGATGCTCGGCGATATGAAGGGCGATGTGTTTTATGCCCGTCCCGAGTTCTGCACCGACAATGGCGCGATGATCGCGTTTGCCGGTTGCCAGCGTTTGCAGGCCGGTCAGCAGGAAAGTCTGGCGATCAGCGTGCAGGCGCGCTGGCCGATGGAGCAGTTGTCGGCGCTGTGATGAGCGGCGTTCACGGGCGGTATTTAAAAATGCCGTTCGCGCCCGGCAAACAGGTCGCGTAGATTGCCGCGGTGGCGCCAGACGATCAGTAGCGTCAACGCGCTCATCGGCAATAGCGCTTCCGGTTCCTGCCAGGCCAGCAAGGGCAGGGTCAGCGGCGTGGCGATCAGCGCCGCCAGCGAGCTGGTGCGGGTCAGGTAGAACGTCAGCAGCCAGGCACACACCGCCAGCAGCGCGGCGGGCGGATACAGGCCCAGCAGCATGCCGGCAGCCGTGGCGACGCCTTTGCCGCCGCGAAAGCGGAAGTACAGCGGGAACAGGTGACCGATCACGGCGCACACGCCGATCCAGGCCTGATCCTGCAGCGAAAGGCTCATGGCCGCTGCAATCAGCACCGGCACCAGGCCTTTGCACAGATCACCCAGCAGGGTCAGGATCGCCAGTTTGCGACCGGCCAGGCGCAGCATGTTGGTGGCGCCGGCATTGCCCGAGCCACTCATTCGCGGATCCGGGTTTCCGGTGAGGCGGCTGAGCAAAATGGCGAAGGACAGAGAGCCGAGCAGGTAGGCGAGAGTCGCCAGTAACCAAAACATGCTAACTATTCCGGGCGAGGACGCCCTGATTCTAACGGCGCATTGCGCCCTTGTCGTGCAGCGGAGAGAAGTGCTTGGACAGAGTGTTTATCGAGGGCCTGGAAGTCGACACCGTGATCGGTGCCTACGACTGGGAGCGCGGCATCCGCCAGTGTCTGCGTCTTGACCTGAGCTTCGCCTGGGACAATCGTCCGGCGGCGGCCGGTGACGACCTGACCCTGGCGCTCGATTACGCCAGCGTCTCCACGCGCATCCAGGCCTTTGCCGAACAGGCACAGTTTCAACTGGTCGAGACGTTCGCCGAGCGTCTGGTGGAAGTGCTGATGAGTGAATTCAAGATCACTTGGGTGCGTCTGAAATTGACCAAGCCCGGCGCCGTGCCGGCGGCCAAGGGTGGCGTGGGCGTGGAGATCGAGCGCGGATGTCGCTGACTCAGATTTATCTCGGGCTCGGTAGCAATATCGAGCGTGAAACCCATTTGCGTGCAGGTCTCGACGCATTGGCGACGTTCTTGGTCGATATCCGCTGTTCGGCGGTATTCGAAAGCCAGCCGGTGGGAATCAAGAGTGGGCCGTTCTTCAACTTCGTGGTGTCGGCCTATACCGATCTGTCGCTGATGGAGCTGGATCGCCGCTTGAAGTTCATCGAGGCTGACAACGGCCGTTACGCGCCGGATCGCAAGGGTTTGCCATTGGATATCGACGTGCTGTTGTACGGCGATCTGGTGGGGAATTTCGATGGATTGACGCTGCCGCGCGCCGAAATCCTGAAAAACGCCTTTGTGCTGTGGCCGCTGTCGCTGATTGCGCCGGATCGCGTGCATCCGGGCGTGGGAAAAAGCTTCGCGACAGTGTGGGCCGAGGCGCAGATTGATCAGGTACTGGCGCCAGTGGCGTTCGAGTGGCGGGGCGAGCAGCTCACGCCTGCTGATTTGATGTGAGCTGACCGACGCCTTCGCGAGCTAGCCCGCTCCCACAGAGAAGTGCATTGCAATGTGGGGACGGACTTGCTCGCGAAACCTTTCAAGCTGACGCCGCTTCTTTGTAAGCCTTCAACGCCTTGAGCCGCTCGCGCTTGAGCGCCTCGCCCAGCTCCGGGCCTTTGAACCCTTTCTCCAGCAACGGCTGTACTGCCACGCCAAGCGCTACCTTGGCCGCGCCGCGTAAATAATCCGCTTGTGGATAACTACGCTGCTCCAGCCCTTTGCGTCCGCGCGCATCCATTTCGCAGGCGACGATGAATTCTTCGAAACGCTGCGGCCGGCGATACACATCGAAACTGTGCAGCAGCTCCAGCAGCGTCGATGCTTTCAGTTCCAGGGCGCGATGGCCGTGGGTGTGATACTGGCCCACCAGCAACGCCAGTTCCTGGCAATCCTTCGGCGCCTTGAAGCGCTCGTTGACTGCTTTGATCAGCCGCAGGCCTTTATGCTCATGGGCAATGTGCCGAGGCCACTCGTCTTCCGGTGTCAGGCCTTTACCGAGATCGTGCAGCAGGCAAGCCCAGCGCACGGTCAGCGGTTGCTTGTGCAGGGCTGATTGCTCCAGCACGCTCAGGGTGTGAACACCGCTGTCTATTTCCGGATGATGAGCCTCGGGTTGCGGTACGCCGAACAGCGCGTCAACTTCCGGCATCAACACTTTCAGTGCGCCGCAGTTGCGCAGCACCTGGATGAATACCTGCGGCTGATCTTCCATCAAAGCCCGAGAGATTTCTTTCCAGCTGCGTTCAGCCGTCAACGCTTGCAGTTCGCCGGAGTCGCTGAGCTGGCGCATCAACGCGAGTGTCTCGGGGGCGATCGTGAAACCCAGTCCGGCATAGCGGGCGGCGAAGCGCGCCACACGCAGTACCCGCAGAGGATCTTCGGCAAACGCCGGGGAAACGTGGCGCAAAATCCGGTTCTCGAGATCACGTTGCCCCTGATACGGATCAGTCAGATGCTGCTGATCGTCTTCGGCCATCGCATTGATGGTCAAGTCGCGGCGGATCAAGTCTTCTTCAAGCGTGACGTCGGGGCTGGCGTGAAAAGTGAAACCGCCATAGCCGCGACCGCTTTTGCGTTCGGTGCGGGCGAGGGCGTACTCCTCGCCGCTTTTGGGATGGAGAAACACCGGAAAATCCGCACCGACCGGGCGATAACCCTGGGCGAGCATTTCTTCCGTGGTTGCACCGACCACCACCCAGTCGACATCGGTAACCGGGATACCCAGCAAGCGATCGCGAACCGCGCCGCCAACCTTGAAAATCTGCATAAAAAACCTCCGTTAGCCTGACAGGATAACCCTTGTGTCAGGCTTTCGGAGGCCGCAAGCGGATCAAAGATGAATGACGGCGAGGTCAAGTCGGCCGTAATCCCCTTCGCTGTGTTCACTGCGTGGCGGAACGTGATGGGTTTTCATGATCTGGTCGCCTTGCAGGGTTTCCAGATGAATGTCGAAGCCCCACAGGCGATGCAGGTGTTTGAGCACCTCGTCGGTGGAGTCGCCCAGCGGTTTGCGGTCGTGCTGCTGATGGCGCAGGGTCAGCGAGCGGTCGCCACGGCGGTCGATGCTGTAGATCTGCACGTTCGGTTCGCGATTGCCGAGGTTGTACTGCGCAGCGAGGGTTTCGCGAATGATTCGGTAGCCACCTTCGTCGTGGATCGCCGGTACCAGCAGATCATCCTTCTGATCATCATCGAGAATGCTGAATAGTTTCAGGTCGCGGATCACCTTCGGTGACAGGTATTGCAGGATGAAACTCTCGTCCTTGAAGCTGCTCATGGCGAACTTGATGGATGACAGCCAGTCAGTGCCCGCCAGGTCCGGGAACCAGCGCCGGTCCTCTTCAGTCGGCTCTTCGCACATGCGCCGAATGTCGCGGTACATGGCAAAGCCCAGGGCATACGGGTTGATCCCGCTGTAGTAGGGACTGTCGAAACCTGGCTGGAACACCACGCTGGTGTGCGAGGTGAGAAATTCCATCATGAACCCATCCGTGACCAGGCCCTCGTCATACAGGTCGTTCATCAGCGTGTAGTGCCAGAACGTCGCCCAGCCTTCGTTCATCACCTGGGTCTGGCGCTGTGGATAGAAATACTGGGCGATCTTGCGCACGATCCGCACGATCTCGCGCTGCCAGGGCTCCAGCAGCGGCGCGTGCTTCTCGATGAAATACAGAATGTTTTCCTGCGGTTCGGCCGGGAAGCGTGCGTTGTCCTTGTCGCTGTATTTGTCTGCGCCTTTGGGAATGGTGCGCCACAGATCGTTGATCTGCTTCTGCATGTGCTCTTCGCGGTCCTTCTGCCGCCGGCGTTCCTCTTCGGCGGAAATCGGATACGGACGCTTGTAGCGGTCGACACCGTAGTTCATCAGCGCATGGCAGGAGTCGAGCAGGTCTTCCACTGCGTCGATGCCGTGGCGTTCCTCGCACTGCATGATGTACTGCTTGGCGAACACCAGGTAATCAATGATCGAGCTGGCGTCGGTCCAGGTGCGGAACAGGTAGTTGCCCTTGAAGAAGCTGTTGTGACCGTAGCACGCGTGCGCTACCACCAGTGCCTGCATGCAGATGGTGTTTTCTTCCATCAGGTAGGCGATGCACGGGTCCGAGTTGATCACGATCTCGTAGGCCAGGCCCATCTGCCCGCGGCTGTAGGATTTTTCGGTGCTGAGGAAATGCTTGCCGTAGGACCAGTGGTGATAACCCAGTGGCATGCCCACCGAGGCATACGCATCCATCATTTGCTCGGCGGTGATCACTTCGATCTGGTTGGGATAGGTATCCAGCGCATAACCGGCCGCGATACGGGCGATTTCGCGGTCATAGGTCTGGATCAGCTCGAACGTCCATTCGGAGCCGGTGGAAATGGGTTGGCGCTTCTGCTCTTTGGCGGTCATGTCACTAACCTGCGCTGGAAGAGTTCACGGAAGACCGGATAGATATCCCCGGCCGAGACCAGTTGCTGCTGGGCAAACGTGTCGGAAAAGGCTTCGGCGATGCGTTCGTACTCGTACCACAAGGCCTGATGTTCGCGCGGGGTGATCTCCACATAAGTGTAGTACTGCACAAACGGCATGATCTGGTTGATCAGGATGTCGCGGCAGATCGGCGAGTCGTCGTTCCAGTTGTCGCCGTCGGAGGCTTGGGCGGCGTAGATATTCCACTCGTTGCTCGGATAACGCTCGGCCATGATCTCCTGCATCAGCTTCAGGGCGCTGGAAACGATGGTGCCGCCGGTTTCCCGTGAGTAGAAAAACTCCTCCTCATCGACTTCTCGGGCGCTGGTGTGATGGCGGATGAACACCACGTCGATCTTGTCGTAGTTCCGCTTGAGAAACAGGTACAGAAGGATGAAGAAGCGTTTGGCGATGTCCTTGGTGGCCTGGGTCATGGAGCCGGAGACGTCCATCAGGCAGAACATCACCGCTTTCGAACTGGGGTTGGGCTGCTTGATCAGCAAGTTGTATTTCAGGTCGAACGTGTCGAGGAACGGAACGCGATGGATACGCGCGCTGAGTTTCTCGATTTCTGCCTCAAGCTCCTGAATATCGCCGAAGTTGTCTGGTTCTTCGCGTCTCAGACGCTCAAGTTCTTCTTTGACTTCCCGCAGTTTTGCCCGGCTGCTGCCGGACAGCGCGATGCGCCGCGCGTGAGCCGAACGCAGTGTGCGGATGATATTGATGCGAGAAGGGTTGCCTTCGTTGCTGATCCCGGCGCGCACGGTCTTGAAGGTGTCGGTACCGCTCAGGTTGCGTTTGACCAGATTCGGCAGTTCGAGGTCTTCGAACATGAATTCGAGAAATTCTTCCTGAGTGATCTGGAAGACGAACTCGTCCATGCCCTCGCCGGAATTGCCGGCCTTGCCCGGCCCGCGTCCGCCGCCGCCTCCCGGTGGACGGGCGATGTGTTCGCCGGCGGTGAACTCCTTGTTGCCGGGATGCACCACGGTCTGCTTGCCGCCGCGGCCATGATGAAGCACCGGTTCGTCGATGTCGCGACCGGGAATACTGATTTGCTCGCCGTGCTCCATATCGGTAATGGAGCGGCGGCTGACCGCCTCTTCGACAGCCTTCTTGATGTGATCACGGTAACGCCGCAGGAAACGTTGGCGGTTCACCGTGCTCTTGTTCTTGCCATTGAGACGTCGGTCGATCACATAGCTCATAGACCCCTCCGGGGAGCTTCAAGTCATAAGCCCCAAGCTGCAAGTGAAAGCTCTCCCGTTCCCGAAACCGGTCTCTGCTGTTCTCTTGCAGCTTGTCGCTAGAAGCTTGCAGCTGCTTTATTGCGATTTGCGGACCCGTAGGTACCATTCGGAAAGAAGCCGTACCTGTTTGTCGGTGTAGCCGCGTTCGACCATTCGTGTAACGAAGTCGTTGTGTTTCTGTTGATCCTCTTTGCTGGCCTTGGCGTTGAAGCTGATGACTGGCAGCAGGTCCTCGGTGTTCGAGAACATTTTCTTCTCGATGACCACCCGCAGTTTTTCGTAGCTGAGCCAGGTCGGGTTCTTGCCGTTGTTGTTGGCCCGGGCGCGCAGGACGAAGTTGACGATCTCGTTGCGGAAATCCTTCGGATTGCTGATGCCCGCCGGTTTCTCGATTTTCTCCAGTTCTTCGTTCAGTGCCACGCGGTTGAGGATCTCGCCGGTTTCCGGATCGCGGTATTCCTGATCCTGAATCCAGAAGTCCGCATACAGCACGTAGCGGTCGAAGATGTTCTGCCCGTATTCGCTGTAAGACTCGAGGTACGCGGTCTGGATCTCCTTGCCGATGAATTCGATGTAGCGCGGCGCCAAGTATTCCTTGAGGTAGCGCAGATAGCGCTCGCGGGTTTCGGCCTGGAACTGCTCCTGTTCGATCTGCTGTTCCAGCACGTAGAGCAGGTGCACCGGGTTGGCGGCGATTTCATGCGGGTCGAAGTTGAACACCTTGGACAGGATCTTGAACGCAAACCGGGTCGACAGACCGTTCATGCCCTCGTCGACGCCTGCCGAGTCGCGGTATTCCTGAATCGACTTGGCCTTCGGATCGGTGTCCTTGAGGTTTTCGCCGTCGTAGACGCGCATCTTCGAATAGATGTTGGAGTTTTCCGGCTCCTTGAGGCGTGACAGCACAGTGAACTGCGCCAGCATCTTCAGGGTGTCGGGTGCGCAGTGGGCCTTGGCCAGGGAGCTGTTGAACAACAACTTGTCGTAGATCTTCACCTCGTCGCTGACGCGCAGGCAGTACGGCACTTTGACGATGTAGATCCGGTCGATGAAGGCTTCGTTGTTTTTGTTGTTGCGGAAGGTGTGCCACTCCGATTCGTTGGAGTGCGCGAGCAGGATCCCGGTGAAGGGGATCGCGCCCAGACCTTCGGTACTGTTGTAGTTACCTTCCTGGGTGGCGGTCAGCAATGGGTGCAGCACCTTGATCGGTGCCTTGAACATTTCGACGAATTCCATCAGGCCCTGGTTGGCCCGGCACAGCGCACCGGAATAGCTGTAGGCGTCGGCGTCGTTCTGTGGGTATTCCTCGAGTTTGCGGATATCGACCTTGCCCACCAGTGCCGAGATGTCCTGGTTGTTCTCGTCGCCCGGTTCGGTCTTGGCCACGGCGATCTGGTTGAGGATCGACGGGTACAGCTTCACCACGCGGAACTGACTGATGTCGCCACCGAATTCGGCCAGGCGCTTGGTCGCCCATGGCGACATGATGGTGTTCAGGTAGCGCCGTGGAATGCCGAAGTCTTCCTCGAGGATCGCGCCATCTTCGGTAGCGTTGAACAGACCCAGGGGTGATTCGAATACCGGCGAGCCCTTGATCGCGTAGAAGGGCACTTTTTCCATCAGTTGTTTCAGCTTCTCGGCCAGGGACGATTTACCGCCGCCGACAGGGCCGAGCAGATAGAGGATCTGTTTCTTCTCTTCCAGGCCTTGGGCGGCGTGGCGGAAATACGAAACAATCTGGTCGATGCATTCTTCCATCCCGTGGAAGTCTTCAAAGGCCGGATAGCGCCGGATCACCTTGTTGGAGAAGATGCGCGACAGCCTCGAATTGGTCGAGGTGTCGAGCAGTTCCGGTTCGCCGATAGCCATTAACAGACGCTCGGCGGCGGAAACGTAGGCGCTGCGATCCTTTTTGCACAGTTCCAGGTACTCCTGCAGCGAGAGTTCTTCCTGGCGTGTGGACTCGAAGCGTTGTTGGAAGTGGCTAAAGATACTCATGACGTCACCTCGCTCGATACGTGGAGCCGACGCCGGATCAGTCAGTCGATGCTGGCAAGCAGCCGCGGTGGCCGCTTGTTTACCCCCCAGAACACTTTCGCGGTCGACAACCTTGAAAGTCACTCCCGATGACCCGTGCGCCGGTGTACCGGCTCTCCCCTGTTTTGGATGGCCTGGGCTTAAGGATAGTTGGGAATTCGCGAGGTAAAGGCGAGATACGTAATTATGTGTGGCAGACCGTTCGTCTGCCCCGCGCAGGCCCACGGCAGCCGGGGCCTGCACGTGACAAAAAAATTATTCGGCGGTGCCTTGCGCGGTTTCCGACGGATAAGTCGTACGCCACAGCTCGAAGCCGCCGTCCATGCTGTAGACGTCGGAGAAGCCTTGGCTGACCAGATAGGCCGCAGCGCCCTGACTGGAATTGCCGTGGTAGCAGACGACAACCGTCGGTGCGTCGAGATCGGCACCTTGGATGAAGGCGTGCAGCGAGTGGTTGTCCAAGTGCTTTGAACCGCTGATATGCAGGGCGGCATAAGTCGCAGGGTCGCGGACATCGACCACCACGGCGCCTTGCTCGCGCAGAGCCTGGGCCTGTTCCGGGGGGATTCGTTTGAATTCGCTCATGGCGGGTTCCTGTTGCTCGGCTGAAAGCGCAGTCTAACGCGGCGCGCTGACTGGCGATGGTTCGGGGATAAGTGGTGCGACGGTTGGCGCAAGGCCGCCGTGTGCATCGCATTTGCACGACACGCGCTCGCCGTTGTCGACGTTCATCAGGGTCAGGCTGCCACCCCAGACACAACCGGTATCCAGCGCCGAGATACCCGGTTCATGGACATCGCCTTCCAGCGCCGCCCAGTGGCCAAAGATGATGCGCAGGCCACGGGTTTTGCGCTCTTTATGCTGAAACCAGGGTTTGTAGCCTGGCGGGGCGGTGTCGAGGCCTTCCTTGCTCTTGAGATCAAGCTTGCCGTCGGCGGTGCAAAAGCGCATGCGGGTGAAATAGTTGGTGATGACGCGCAGGCGGGTCACGCCGGTGAGATCGCTGTCCCATTTCGCCGGTTCGTTGCCGTACATGCCATCGAGGTACAACGGAAGCAGGTTGTCGTCACGCAGTGCGGCTTCGGCTTCGGCGGCATACTTCAAGGCCTTGCGCAGGGACCATTGCGGGGGAATGCCGGCGTGGACCATGGCGACGTCGCGCTGCTCGTCGTAGTGCATGAGTTTCTGCTGGCGCAGCCACTCGAGCAGGTCGGTCGCGTCCGGCGCTTCGAGAATCTCGCGCAGGGTGTCGGACTTCTTCAGGCGCTCGATATTGTTAGCGGCGGCGAGCAGGTGCAGATCGTGATTGCCGAGGACGCAGACCAGCGATTCACGCATGCCATAGAGGAAGCGCAGGGTCTCCAGCGATTGCGGGCCACGGTTGACCAGATCGCCGACCAGCCACAGCCGATCGTGTGCCGGGTCGAACGCCACTTGTTTGAGCAGGCATTTGAGCGGTTCGAGGCAGCCTTGCAGGTCGCCGACGGCGTACGTCGTCATCAGTGCAGGGCTCCGGGCACGGCAAGGCGGAAGGGCTTGATGACTGCGTCGAAATGTTTGCCGTCATTGGCGACCATTTCATAGGTGCCCTGCATGGTGCCGACTTTGGTGGTCATGACCGTGCCGCTGCTGTAGGTGTGACTTTGGCCTGCATCGATCAACGGTTGCTGGCCAACGACACCGGCGCCGCGGACTTCCTCGACATGGCCGTCGCCATCGGTAATCACCCAGTGCCGGGACATCAGGCGCGCGGGCTGCTCGCCATTGTTCTGCACGGTGATGGTGTAGGCGAAGGCGAAGCGGTCGTGCTCGGGTTGCGATTGGTCTGCCAGATAGCGGGTAACGACGCTGACATCGACCTGGTAACGGGAATCGGACATGCAAAAGGCCTTAACGAAGCGGAACGCGGGGCGTAGCTGATGGGGATTCAGTCTAGGCAAGTATCGGGCAGTAAACCAGAGTGGCGTCCTGCCCGATAGCGTTCATCGCCAGTCAGTCGGCGACGGGAGAGGCCGGAACCTGTTCGGCGAGCTGGTCGGCCAGGCGCACGAATGCAGCCAGGTCCAGTTGCTCGGGGCGCAGACTGCCGTCAACACCGGCGGCCTCGATCTCGGCAGCGGTCATCAATTGCTTGAGGGTATTGCGCAGGGTCTTGCGACGCTGGTTGAACGCTTCGCGGACGACGCGCTCCAGCAGGCGATGATCCTTGGCCGGGTGTGGCAGTACCGTATGCGGCACCAGGCGGACAATGGCCGAGTCGACCTTCGGCGGCGGGTTGAATGCGCCCGGGCCAACGTTGAACAGGTGTTCCACGCGGCAGTGGTACTGAACCATGATCGACAGGCGACCCCAGTCACCGCCACCCGGGCCGGCCGCCAGACGCTCGACCACTTCTTTCTGCAGCATGAAGTGCATGTCGCGAATGATGCCGGCGTTGTTCAGCAGGTGAAAGATCAGCGGCGTGGAGATGTTGTACGGCAGGTTGCCGACCACTCGCAGGCTGTTCGGTGCGGCATTCAACGTATTGAAGTCGAACTTCAGCGCATCGCCCTGATGCAGGTTGAAGTTGCTCTTGCCGGCGAACTGCTGGTTGAGGATCGGAATCAGGTCCTTGTCCAGTTCCACCACATCGAGTTGCGCGCCGGAGCTGAGCAGGCCGGCCGTCAGTGCGCCCTGGCCCGGGCCGATTTCCAGCATGCGGTCGTCAGGTTTGGCGCTGATGGAGCGCAGGATGCGGTCGATGACGCCGGCATCGTGCAGGAAGTTCTGGCCAAAGCGTTTGCGCGCCTTGTGTTGGTATTGCTCGGTCATAAACGGGTCTCGGCCATCTGGTAGGCGGTTTCCAGGGCGACCTGCAGGCTGCCGGTGTCGATCTTGCCGCTGCCGGCCAGATCCAGGGCGGTGCCGTGGTCGACCGATGTACGGATGATCGGCAAGCCAAGGGTCACGTTGACGGCGGCGCCGAAGCCTTTGTACTTCAGCACGGGCAGGCCCTGGTCGTGGTACATCGCCAGCACTGCGTCGCAGTGCTCCAGATATTTGGGGGTAAACAGAGTGTCGGCAGGCAGCGGGCCACGAAGGTCCATGCCCTCGCCGCGCAGGCGCTCCAGAGTGGGTTCGATGATGTCGATTTCTTCATGGCCCAGGTGTCCGCCTTCGCCGGCGTGCGGGTTGAGCCCGCAGACCAGGATGCGTGGCCGGGCGATGCCGAATTTTTCTTGCAGGTCGCTGTGCAGGATCCGCGTGACTCGCTCCAGCCGCTGCGGCGTGATCGCATCGGCGATCTCGCGCAGGGGCAGGTGCGTGGTGACCAGTGCCACACGCAAACCGCGGGTGGCGAGCATCATCACGACCTGCGCGGTGTGGGTCAGGTCGGCGAGGAATTCCGTGTGCCCGGAGAACGCAATGCCCGACTCGTTGATCACACCCTTGTGCACCGGAGCGGTGATCATCCCGGCAAAGTCGCCGTTCAGGCAGCCGTTGCCGGCGCGGGTCAGGGTTTCGAGAACGAAAGCGGCGTTGGCCTTGTCCAGTTGCCCGGCAACCACGGGGGCGCTGAGCGGAGTATCCCAGACGTAAAGGCTGTTGGCGGGTGCAGGAACATCCGGCCACTGGTCAGGCGCAACGTCCAGCAAATTGACGACCAGCCCCAGTTGCGCGGCCCGCTCGGAGAGCAGGTCGCGGCTGGTAATGGCAATCAGGGGATGTGGCTGGGCTTGCGAGGCGAGCAGCAGGCACAGGTCGGGACCGATGCCGGCTGGTTCGCCGGGTGTCAGCGCAAAACGCTTGGGTTTCACTGCGCTGCCTGGTCTGCACCAGGGAGTTTGATCTCTACGTACGCTTCGTCACGGATCTGACGCAGCCAGGTTTGCAGCTCTTCGTCGTACTTCTTGTTACGCAGAACCGTCATCGCCTGTTGCTCGCGAGCCTGCTCGGTGCTGTCGGTGGCGCGACGGCCAAGGACTTCCAGCACGTGCCAGCCGTACTGGGTCTGGAACGGCTTGGACAGCTGACCTTGCGGGGTCTTGGCCATCACTTCGCGGAATTCCGGTACCAGTGCGTTCGGGTCGATCCAGTTCAGGTCGCCGCCGTTGAGCGCGGAGCCCGGGTCTTCGGAGTAGTTCTTCGCCAGTTCAGCGAAATCTTCACCGGCCAGGATACGCTCGTACAGCGATTGCACCAGGGCTTTGGTCTTGGCTTCGTCGCGGATCGGGCTTGGCTTGACCAGGATATGGCGCACATGCACTTCATCACGCATCTGCGCTTCGCCACCGCGTTTTGCCAGCAGCTTGAGGATGATGAAACCACCCGGAGTACGTGCAGGTTGAGTGATGTCGCCAACGGCCATGCTGCTCAACTCGCGGTCGAACGGCGGTGGCAGTTGCGCCGCTTTACGCCAGCCCATGTCGCCGCCTTCCAGCGCGTTGTCGCTGCCCGACTTGGCAACGGCCATCTGACCGAAGTCAGCGCCTTGCTTGAGTTGCTGGTAAACCTCCATCGCCTGACGTGCAGCGCTCTGAATGGCTTCAGAGTTGGCGCTTTCCGGGGTCGGAATCAGGATGTTGGCCAGGTGCAGTTCTTCGGACAGTTGCATCTTGCCGAGGTCGGAAGCGAGGAAGTTCTTCACTTCCTGCTCGGAGACCTGAATGCGCTCTGCCACACGGCGTTGACGCACGCGGCTGATGATCATCTCGCGCTTGATCTGGTCACGGGCGTCGTCGTAGTTCAGACCGTCGTGAGCCAAGGCTGCGCGGAATTGCTCCACAGTCATGTTGTTGCGCTGGGCAATGGTGCCGACAGCCTGATTCAGCTCTTCATCGGTAATGCGGATACCGGAACGCTCGCCGATCTGCAGTTGCAGGTTTTCGACGATCAGACGCTCCAGCACCTGCTGGTCCAGCACGCCCGGAGGCGGCAGACCGCCGCCACGCTTGGCGATGGTCTGTTGAACTTCATGGACGCGTTGATCCAGTTGGCTCTGCATGACCACGTCGTTATCGACGATGGCGACCACTTTATCAATGGATTGCACGGCGGCGTTGGCCGCCGTGCCCAGGAACAGCGCGCCCAGCATCAGCGGGCGCAGACAATCAGAAAGCTTGGTCTTCACGTTCACGATAACCTTGAATGCCTTTGTCGAGGAAGCTCTCTACCTTGGCGCCAGTCAGGCCGCCGAGTCCCTTCAGAACAATTTGGAGGAAGACGCCATGGTCGCCTTTTTCGTTTTGCGGAGCTTCCTGACTGAATTCGTCGTAGGAAACCCAGTAACGGTTGATCAGGCGCAGTTTCCAGCAGCAGTTGTCGTACTCGAAACCACCGAAGGCTTCCAGGGTACGGTTACGGTTGTAGTCGTACTGCCAGCGGCTGATGGCGTTCCACTGCGGAACGATCGGCCAGATGACCGAGAAGTCATGCTGCTTGATCTTGTAGTAGTCCTTCACGTAGCCAGGCGTGCCTGGTGTGCCGTAGTCACCGCCGCCCACCGACCATTTACCGGTGTTCTGGTCGTAACGAACCTGGTCATTGCGATAGCGATAGCCGGCGTTGATGACCTTGTTCGGGTTGTCTTCAGGCTGATAGTGGAACATCGCACTGCCGGAACGCGGGCTGCGGCTGTCCGGGTCCCAGTTGTAGTCGGCCGTGGTGCGCCAGTCGCGGTTCCAGCGGTATTCGTATTCCAGTGCGTATGGCGAAACATCGGACTGGGCATCTTTGCGATCCTTGAACGCGATGCCTGGCAGTTGTACTTCACGATCCTTGAAGTAGTAAGCCTGACCGACGCTGATGCGTTGACGCTCGAAACCGTTGTCTTCGATCCAGCGGCTGGTTACACCCAGCGACAGTTTGTTCTCGTCGCCGACGCGGTCGGCCCCGGAGAAGCGGTTGTCACGGAACAACGACGCATAGTTGAAGGTGTATTCGCTGGTGTCAAATACTGGAATGTCTTCCTGATCGACCTTGGGTACATAGAGGTAGAACAGGCGTGGTTCCAGAGTCTGGCGATAGTTTTTGCCGAAGTACGACGTGTTGCGGTCGAAATACAGGCCGCTGTCGATGCTGGCAATCGGTACGCCACGGTTCTGGCTGCTGTCGAATTCACCGTTGAGCTTTTTCTGCTCAGCAGTCATTAAATCGATCTGCGATTTACCGGTGTTGTCCAGGTCCAGCTGGTACTGGGTGTACTGGTACTTCAGCGACGGCTTCAGGAAGCCGTAAGTCCAGTTCATCGGCAGACTGACGCCCGGTTTCAGATTCAAACGGTCGCCATTGGCGCGTGCCAGACCAGTAATGTTGTTGTCCAGGCGCGGTTCGGTTGTGACGCCGTCTTCCTGTACAAAAGTGCCACTTCTCAGATCACGGTCGAAACGAACCAGCTCCGTCTCATAATCGAAGTTCAGGCCTTCAGGATGATACGGCAGCTGTCCATTGAAGGTGATCTGCGGCAGACGATCGTACGGCGTGATGTTCGAAACGGTTGCCAGCTGATACGCCTGAGCGTTCAAGCGAGCGGTATAGCTGTCACCACGGTAAGTCACCGAACCCTGTTGGTTCACGTAGTCAGCACTTTTCACACCAATCTGATCGGTCTGCAGATCCTGGAAGTAATACGGATCGCTGATCTTGGTGTAATCAACCTGGGTGAGCACACGGGAGTCGAGACCGCCCTTGTGCTGCCAGTTGTACATGTAGCGAGTCTCGCTGTAGTCGGACTGACGCTTGCGCTCATCGTCTTCGTCGTTCAGATAAGCCGCACCAAACTGACCCTCACTCGACTTGGTCAGGTAACGGAATTCGCCTTCCACCAACATGCCACGCTTGCTCATGTAACGCGGGTACAACGTGGCATCGTAGTTCGGCGCCAGGTTGAAGTAGTACGGGGTCACCAGCATGAAGCCGGTATCGCTGCCGGTGCCGATGGTCGGCGGCAGGAAGCCCGACTGGCGACGATCGTCAATCGGGAAGTAGATGTACGGCGTGTACAGAATCGGAATGTCTTTTACGCGCAGCGTCACGTTGGTCGCGGTACCGAAGCCGGTGGCCGGGTTCAGGGTGATGTTGTTGCCCTTGAGCTGCCACGCGTTGCTGTTCGGTTCGCACGTGGTGTACGTGCCGTCCTTCAAACGGATGATCGCGTTTTCGGCACGCTTGGCGTACAGCGCGTTACCGCGGATGCGCGATTTGTGCATCACGTATTCGGCGTTGTCGACCTTGGCTTCACCGGTGTCGAGCTGCACATCGGCATGGTCGCCGACGATCAGCGCGCCGTTGTCACGGATACGCACGTCGCCATTGAGTTCGGCGCGGCTTTCGGCCTGATACAGGCTGGCCTCGTCGGACTCGACCTGCATGCTGCCCTGACGCAGGACGACATCGCCGGCCAGCGTACCGACTTGATCATCGGTGTTATAGCGCGAGGCTTTCGCGCCGATAAAGGTCGGGGCGTCACTTTTATTCGTCTTGTCATTCATGCCAGGACGAATCGGTTCGATATAGGCACCAGAGCAGTAAGGTCCGGTCTCGGCCAATTGGGCGGCGGTGAGCTTCTCGCGCGGAACCCAGTCGAGGTGACTGAAGTCTTCGCTACGGGATTTCAGGCCACGGCCCTTGGCTTCGGTGACGAGGACCGGTTTGGCGCCAGTGTCGGCAACCGAACCGTTCTCGGCCGGGGCTTCGCCGGTGGCGCTGACGGCACTGCCGTCATGCACCGGACGCGGTGGCAATGCAGCCGCCGGCGTCTTGGGCGAACAGTCCCAGCCACCCGTAGCCGAGACGGAGCAGTCATACTGCTCGGCGGCAACAACGAATTGACTGGCCAGAGGTTGCATAGCCAGCAGACTGCCGGTTACCAACAACGGAAATTTTTTACGAAACGCGGGGGATTTCAATGCCATCTTATTAGTCCGGGCTTCCTGCGTGCCATCTGCCCGCGGTGTGGGCCGCACGCCTCTCGATGGTCTGAAAAAGATGCTGGATAATAAAGCATGACCCGCTTGACGGCTAGCGCCGTCGGAGACCCTTGCAATGCCTGACCAAGATGTACGCTTGCAACACCTGAAAGTTTGGCTCGATGAACAGCTGGAAAACCTGTTTGCAGATCAAGGCTGGGGCGCCGTGCCCCCGGCCACGTTGACTGCGGCCAGCAGTGACGCGAGTTTCCGCCGCTATTTCCGTTGGGAAGGTGCGGGTCGCAGCTTCGTCGTGATGGACGCGCCGCCGCCCCAGGAAAACTGCAAACCGTTCGTGGACATCGCCTTTTTGCTGGCGAAATCCGGCATAAACGTGCCGAAAATTTATGCCGAAGACCTCGAACGCGGATTTCTTTTGCTCAATGACCTGGGCAACAAGACCTATCTCGACGTGATCGACAGCGAAAATGCCGACGCGTTGTTCAACGATGCCCTGCAATCTCTGTTGGCTTTTCAGCAATTGCCGATGGTGGCACCGCTGCCGAGCTATGACGTCGCGCTGCTGCGCCGTGAGCTGGAACTGTTCCCGGAGTGGTACGTGAAGCGTGAACTGGGTATCGAGTTCGATGCGACTCAACAGCAGCAGTGGCAGCGCATCAGTGATCTGCTGATTGACAGCGCTCTGGCGCAACCGAAAGTGTTGGTGCACCGCGACTACATGCCGCGCAACCTGATGATCAGCGAACCGAATCCGGGGGTGCTGGATTTTCAGGATGCGGTCTATGGTCCGGTGACCTATGACGTGACCTGCCTGTTCAAGGACGCCTTCCTCAGCTGGCCTGAAGAGCGCGTACGCGGCTGGCTGGAAAGCTACTGGCAGCAAGCCGCTGCACTGAACATCCCGGTGCAGCCGGATTTTCAAGATTTCCTGCGCGCCAGCGACCTGATGGGCGTGCAGCGTCACCTGAAAGTCATCGGCATCTTCGCCCGCATCTGCCACCGCGATGGCAAGCCGCGCTATCTGGCCGACGTGCCGCGCTTCTTCTCTTATATAGAAGCGGTGATTGCCCGGCGTCCTGAACTGGCGGAGTTGCAAGCGCTGTTTACCCGCCTGCGAGGTGGAGCAACGGCATGAAGGCAATGATTCTGGCGGCAGGCAAAGGCGAGCGCATGCGCCCGCTGACCCTGACCACACCGAAACCGCTGGTGCGTGCCGGTGGCGTGCCGTTGATCGAGTATCACCTGCGTGCCTTGGCGGCCGCCGGTTTCAACGAAATCGTGATCAATCACGCCTGGCTCGGTCAGCAGATCGAGGATTACCTGGGGGACGGCACTCAATTTGGCCTGAGCATTCAGTACTCGCCGGAAGGCGAACCGCTGGAAACCGGTGGCGGGATTTTCCGTGCGTTGCCGTTGCTTGGCGACGATGCGTTCCTGGTGGTCAATGGCGACATCTGGACCGATTACGACTTCAGCGTCCTGCATCAGCCGATCACCGGTCTGGCGCATCTGGTCCTGGCGGACAATCCGGCGCATCACCCGGCCGGGGATTTCTCGCTGGTCGATGGGCGTGTGAATGATGGTCAGGCGGATGCCGCGACGCTGACCTATAGCGGTATCGCTGTCCTCCATCCGCAGCTGTTCGACGGCTGCGCCGACGGTGCCTTCAAACTGGCACCGCTGTTGCGTAAAGCCATGGCGGCAGGCGAGGTGACCGGCGAGCGGCTGAAAGGTCATTGGGTGGATGTCGGGACGCACGAGCGTCTGGCTGAGGCCGAAACCTTGATAGAAGCGAGTCGCTGATATGTTGTGGCCAGGGACTCTGATTGGAGCCGGAGCGGGTTTTGCGATCGCCAGCATTCCGGGGGCCATGCTTGGGGCGTTGCTGGGACAGGCGCTGGATCGGCGTCTGCATTTGCAGAGCTGGGGGCACTTGCGGGAAAAGCTCGGCGGCCGGCCGATGCTGCGCAACGACGAATTGTTGTTCGTGTTGCTCGGGCGTCTGGCCAAGAGCGACGGGCGCGTGACCGACGGCCATATCCAGCAGGCGCGCAACGAAATGCGCGCCCTGGAAATGAGCGAGCCGGCCACGCGTCGGGCCATTGCGGCGTTCAACCGTGGCAAGTCCGGCAGCGATAACCTGCGCGGTTATCTGCGGCGCCTGGGTGGCCAGCCCCATGCGGCCGAAGGTGTATTGCGCGCCTGTTGGCGGATGGTCTGGGCCGATGGCCGTGCCGGCGTCAGCGAGCGTGAACTGTTGGCGCAATGGGGCAAGTGGCTGGGCTGGACGACGCATCAGGTGCAGGCGCTGGCCAGTGATTACGAACCGGGCAAGCGGCCAATCGTCAGCGCGGCGGTAAGCTACCAGGAGGCGATGCGTTTACTGGGCGTGTCGGCGACCAGCGAACCGGCGCAGATCAAACGGGCGTACCGGCGTCTGCTCAGCCGTCATCATCCGGACAAAGTGGCGGGTAGCGGAGCGACGCCGGCGCAGGTGCACGAGGCGACCGAAAGGACGCGCGAGTTGCACAATGCCTATACGTTGATTCGTCAGCGGCGCGACTTTCGCTAGGCGTTAGCGGTTTGCTGTTTGTGAGGGCCTCTTCGCGAGCAGGCTCGCTCCCGGACTGGATCGTGTTTCTGCAGTTGGAATGCGATCGAGTGTGGGAGCGAGCCTGCTCGCGATTGGGGGCTATTGGGTTTTGCGGTCAATCCACGTTCTGCGGATTCAACCAGCCACGCACCCGCCGGAACAACTGCTCCTGCTCCGCCTTGTTATCCGGCAGCGCCTTGAGCGCCACCTGGCTGAAAGCCGAGGTCTTCAAACGCTTGCTCGCCTGCATGCGCTGCAGCGCCGCGTGACGATCCAGTGGCTTGTCCATGTAGAAAATGTCCGCCGTCGGCAGTTTCAAGGCAGGCGTCAGTTCCACCAGTTGTGGCTTGGCCTTGGTCGGTGCCTGCGCGTCGATCATGATGAATTTCTCCACCTGCGCCGTTTGTTTTTCGCTCAGGTAACGGGCGGCCCAATAGGCGCCGGTACCGTGACCGAGTACGACAATACTGCGGACACTTTGCTGTTCGGCGTAGGCAATCGCCGCGTCGATACGCGCGAAGATTCGTTCGGCGTCCGCCTTGGAGTGTTCTTCAGTCGTTTCGGCGACCACCTGATCGGCGACGTCCGCTTCGCCGCCGGCAGCCTGTTCGATGGGTTGCGCGGTGGTCGAGTCCTTGCTGCCGGACTCCGCGGCTTTCGGCGCCACCGGTGTTTCGACGACGCGCGGTGCAATGGCATCGCTTTGCAGGTCGGGCAGCGTGATACTCAGGCTGCTCCACTGCGCGTCCGGCAATTTCTGCCGCAACGGGCCGATTGCTTGCGGCCAGTCAGCTGTTTCGCCAGCGCCGGGGATGATAATCACCGCACCTTTGGGATCGGCGGTGTTGGCCGGTTTCCACAGGGCCAGAAAGGTGTCGCTGCCGGCCTGTAATTGTTGCTGTTCCTGCGCCGGCACTTGACGTTCCAGTGCGGCGGCCTCTTCCTGACTACGCTCAAGCAGTGGCTGGCGTTCGACCGGTTTTTCTTCGGCCGGTTTCTCGGCCGCTGGAGCAGAGTCGGCGGCGTTGACGGAAAACGCACAAGGCAGGATCAGCGACAGGCACAATGCTGGCATTGCCAGGCGGTAAACAGAGGGCATCGGTTATTCCAGGCCAGAAAGTATCCCGGCAGCCTAATGGGTTGGTCAGAATTTGTCAGTGTACGAGACTTCAATGAAGCGATTTTGCTGCCTGTGGGTTATCGGCTGTTTGTGGTTTCCCTTGATGGGCTGGGCGGCGCCTGCGTCCCCGGCGCACGTTGCGCAATTGTCCGCGAGTCAGCAGCAATGGCTGGCACAACATAATGAATTGCGGGTCGGGCTGGTGCTGCAGGCGCCGTACGCGCAATACGACCGGCGTTTGCAGAAGCTCTCCGGGGCCAACGTCGAGTTGATGAAGTGGCTGGCCCAGGCCCTCAATGTCGAATTGAGCTGGCGCAATTTTCCCGATCTGGGACGACTGGAGAGCGCCTTGCGCGAAGGCGAAATCGACGTCGCCCCGGGCCTGAGCCAGACCCCGAGTGCGCTGCGCCTGTGGCAGTTTTCCGACCCGTATATGCGCGTGCCGCAACTGGTGGTCAGTGATCAGAAGGCCAGCGGTGTGGTGGATCTGGAGAAACTCGACAGCCAGACCCGTGTCGCGGTGCGCATGCCCAGTACCACCGCGGATTATTTGCGCGGCACCTATCCCCATCTGAATCTGCAAGGCGTGCCGCTGGAACGTCAGGCGTTGCAGCTACTGTTGAGTCAGCAGGCGTCCTACGCGGTGGTCGATGAGGCGCAACTCGGGCGGCTGTCAGCCGAGCCAGAGTTCGCCGAGCTGGTGGTGGTCGGTGACATTGGCCTGCCGCAATTGCTGCGGGTCGGTACGCGTCGTGACTGGCCGGAGCTGGCCGGTATCGTCCAGAGTGCCTTGCGCGCGATCCCGGCCAAGGATCTGGAGCGCCTGCACAGCCAATGGTTGCAACCCAAGTACCCGCGACTGTCGGAGTCACCGGGGTTCTGGCAGAACCTCAGTCTGTTGTTCGCGGTCATGTTGCTCAGCTGCGTGGCGATTGTGTTCTGGCAACGGCGCCAGCAGCACAGCCTCGAGCAGCGCTTGCTCGCCGCACGGGAAGACATCGCCCTGCGCGCGGCCAGCGAAGAAGCGCTGCGGCTCACGCAGTTTTCCATTGATCAAAGCACGGTCGGCATTCTCTGGGTCAACTGGGACAGCCATGTGCGCTACGCCAACCGGGCGGCGGAAGTCATGCTTGGTTATCCCGTCGGCGGTCTGATCGAGCGACCGCTGATCGACTTCGAGCCGGGTCTGCACATGGACCGATGGCTCAACCTGTGGAAGCGCGCGCGAGCCAGTGAAGAAGGGCCGCTGAGCTTTGAATCCAGCTGCGTGCGTGCCGATGGCGGCATCCTGCCGGCGGACGTGTCACTGAGTTTTCTGCGCTTTCGCGACAGCGAATACCTGGTGGTTTATCTCACCGACGTCACCGAGCGCCGCCGCGCACTCGCCGCGTTGCAGGAAAGCGAGGCGCGCCTGCAAGGCATTGCCGCCAACGTCCCGGGTCTGGTGTTCCGCCTGGAGCGGGCACCGGTGACCGGGCAGATCGACTTTGCCTACATCAGCGAGGGCAGTGAAAGCCTGGTCGGTTACGCGCCGGCCACCATCGCCCATCGCGACATGGGCTTGCGCAGCCTGGTGCACCCGGACGATAAAGCCAGTTACCACCGGACCCAGGATCAGGCGCTGGACACCGACAGCGACTGGTCGTGGCAGGGCCGCATCCTCACGCGTCAGGGCCAGCAGCGCTGGGCCGAGATCAAGGCGATCACCCGGCAACTGGAGGACGGCGCTTATGTCTGGGACGGCATCGTCTGGGACATCACCGAAAGCAAGCGCATCGAACTGGAACTGGCCGCCTCCCGCGAGCAATTGCGCGAACTGTCGGCGCACCTTGAGAGCGTGCGTGAAGAAGAGAAGGCGCGCATTGCCCGGGAGGTGCACGATGAGCTGGGGCAAATGCTCACGGTGCTGAAACTGGAGACGTCGATGTGCGAATTGGCCTACGCGCAGCTCGATCCTGGTCTGAACGAACGGCTGAACAGCATGAAGCGCCTGATCGCCCAGTTGTTCCAGTTGGTGCGGGATGTGGCGACGGCGCTGCGGCCACCGATTCTCGATGCCGGGATTGCCTCGGCGATTGAATGGCAGGCGCGGCGCTTCGAGGCGCGCACGCAGATTCCGTGTCTGGTGCAGGTGCCGGACAATCTGCCGGCGCTCAGCGATGCCAAGGCGATCGGGCTGTTCCGGATTCTGCAGGAGGCACTGACCAATGTGATGCGGCATGCCCAGGCGCATACTGTGGAACTGACGCTGGCGCTGGAAGGCGATGAATTGCGTCTGACCGTCAGCGATGATGGCGTAGGATTCGTCGCCGCTACCGGTCGGCCGACTTCGTTCGGGCTGGTGGGCATGCGCGAGCGGGTGCTGATCATGGGCGGGCGGCTGGTGCTGGAGAGTGAGCCGGGGGAGGGCACCAGCCTGACTGTGTGGGTGCCGGTGAGTGAGGTTTGAAGGTGTGTGGTGTTTGCGCTGACGCTATCGCGAGCAGGCTCGCGCCCACAGGGTTTGGTGTGTGCCTGAAATCTGGAGAAAAAACTTGATCCGTGTACTGGTAGCCGAAGACCACACCATCGTCCGCGAAGGCATCAAGCAATTGATCGGCCTGGCCAAGGATCTGCAAGTGGTGGGGGAGGCGAGTAATGGCGAGCAGTTGCTGGAAACCCTGCGCAGTGTGCCGTGCGAGGTGGTGTTGCTGGATATCTCCATGCCCGGGGTCAATGGCCTGGAAGCGATTCCGCGGATTCGCGCGCTGAACAACCCGCCCGCCATTCTGGTGCTGTCGATGCACGATGAAGCGCAGATGGCCGCCCGTGCCCTCAAGATCGGTGCGGCCGGGTACGCAACCAAGGACAGTGATCCGGCCCTGTTGCTGACCGCCATCCGCAAAGTGGCGGCGGGCGGCCGCTACATTGATCCGGAACTGGCCGATCGCATGGTCTTTGAAGTCGGCCTGACCGATACGCGGCCATTGCACTCGCTATTGTCCGAGCGCGAATTCTCGGTGTTCGAACGCCTGGCCCAGGGCGCCAATGTCAATGACATCGCCCAGCAACTGGCCCTGAGCAGCAAAACCATCAGCACCCACAAGGCGCGGCTGATGCAGAAGCTCAACATCACCTCACTGGCCGAGCTGGTCAAATACGCGATGGAGCACAAGCTCCTTTAGCAACGCTGCACAAACCTGTGGGAGCTGGCTTGCCAGCGATGACGGAGTGCCAATCACATTAATGCCGGCTGACCCACCGCTATCGCTGGCAAGCCAGCTCCCACAGGTTTCTCTGTATGGCCTGAGAGTTTGGGCATATCTGTTAGCGACACGCGCTTTTGCTTGTTCTTGCAGCTTGCAGCTCAACCCTCGCCACTGCCTTATCCATTAGCGCCATCCTTGTAGGGCAATCCCTACCCCCAACCTTCCATCCGGCTGAGGCGATTCTCTCCTGCGCCCCGATTTGCGCGCCTGTCAGCAGCCACTAGGCTTAACCCACAAGCAGTCATCAACAACAAAGGTGTGGGTATGAGCCAGGTCGATTCAAACGCAGGGGCCAGTGATGTGCTGGTCAGCTTTCGTGGAGTGCAGAAGAGCTACGACGGCGAGAACCTGATCGTCAAAGACCTCAACCTGGACATTCGCAAAGGCGAGTTCCTGACCCTGCTCGGGCCGTCCGGTTCGGGCAAGACCACCAGCCTGATGATGCTCGCCGGCTTCGAAACACCGACCGCCGGAGAAATCCTGCTGGCCGGGCGCGCAATCAACAACGTGCCACCGCACAAGCGCGACATCGGCATGGTGTTTCAGAACTACGCGCTGTTCCCGCACATGACCGTAGCGGAAAACCTCGCCTTCCCGCTGACCGTGCGCGGCCTGAACAAGAGCGACGTCAGCGACAAGGTAAAGAAAGTCCTCAGCATGGTCCAGCTCGACGCTTTCGCCTCGCGCTACCCGGCGCAACTGTCCGGTGGTCAGCAGCAGCGGGTGGCGCTGGCGCGGGCGCTGGTGTTCGAACCGCAACTGGTGTTGATGGACGAACCGCTGGGCGCACTCGACAAACAGCTGCGCGAACACATGCAGATGGAGATCAAGCACCTGCACCAGCGCCTCGGCGTGACCGTGGTCTACGTGACCCACGACCAGGGTGAAGCGCTGACCATGTCCGATCGCGTGGCGGTCTTCCACCAGGGCGAAATCCAGCAGATCGCTCCGCCGCGCACCCTCTACGAAGAGCCGAAAAATACCTTCGTCGCCAACTTCATCGGCGAGAACAACCGCCTCAACGGTCGCCTGCTCAGCCAGAGCGGCGAGCGCTGCGTGGTCGAGCTGGGCCGTGGCGAGAAGGTCGAGGCACTGGCGGTCAACGTCGGCCAGACCGGCGAACCGGTGACCCTGTCGATCCGTCCGGAGCGCGTCAGCCTCAACGGCTCGAGCGATCAATGTGTCAACCGCTTCTCAGGGAGGGTGGCGGAATTCATCTATCTGGGCGACCACGTCCGGGTGCGTCTGGAAGTCTGCGGCAAGACCGACTTCTTCGTGAAACAACCGATTGCCGAGCTCGATCCAGCGCTCGCGGTCGGGGACGTGGTTCCGCTTGGCTGGCAGATCGAGCACGTGCGCGCGCTTGATCCTCTTCTAGAGGCGAACTGATCGCCCCGGCAATACCAACACCAACCCTGCACGTGGAGAGAACAATAAATGTTGAGATCCCTGAAGTTCACCGCCCTGACCCTGGGCCTGATGGGTGCGGCCAGCGCGATGGCGGCTGGCCCGGATTTGACCGTGGTGTCGTTTGGCGGGGCGAACAAGGCCGCGCAAGTCAAAGCCTTCTACGCACCGTGGGAAGCGGCGGGCCATGGCAAGATCGTCGCCGGCGAGTACAACGGCGAAATGGCCAAGGTCAAAGCCATGGTCGATACCAAGAGTGTGTCGTGGGATCTGGTCGAAGTTGAATCGCCGGAACTGTCCCGTGGCTGTGACGAAGACATGTTCGAGCAACTCGACCCTGCGCTGTTCGGCAAATCCGAAGACTACGTCAAAGGCGCCATCCAGCCGTGCGGCGTGGGCTTCTTCGTCTGGTCGACCGTCCTTGCGTACAACGCCGACAAGCTGAAAACCGCACCGACCAGCTGGGCCGATTTCTGGGACACCAAGAAATTCCCGGGCAAGCGTGGCCTGCGCAAAGGCGCCAAGTACACCCTCGAGTTCGCACTGATGGCCGACGGCGTAGCGCCGAAAGACGTCTACAAAGTGCTGGCCGGCAAGGATGGTCAGGACCGTGCGTTCAAGAAGCTCGATGAACTGAAGCCGAGCATCCAGTGGTGGGAAGCCGGCGCGCAACCGCCGCAGTACCTCGCTTCCGGTGACGTGGTCATGAGCTCGGCCTACAACGGTCGTATCGCTGCGGTGCAGAAGGAATCCAACCTGAAAGTGGTGTGGAACGGCGGCATCTACGACTTCGACGCGTGGGCCATCCCGAAAGGTCTGGACGCCAAACGTGCGGAAGCGGCGAAGAAGTTCATCGCCTTCTCGGTCCAGCCGCAACAGCAGAAGACCTACTCGGAAAACATCGCCTACGGCCCGGCCAACACCCAAGCCGTGCCGCTGCTGGCCAAGGATGTCCTGAAAGACATGCCGACCACCCCGGAAAACATCGCCAACCAGGTGCAGATCGACGTCAGCTTCTGGGCTGACAACGGCGAGCAACTGGAGCAGCGCTTCAATTCCTGGGCGGCGAAATAACCGAGGGCTCGCTCTCCTGTGGGAGCGAGCTTGCTCGCGAAAGCGCCAGTACATTCAACATTGATGTCGACTGATGCGCCGCCTTCGCGAGCAAGCTCGCTCCCACATTTGGATCTGTGTGCATCAATCGATCGAGGTGGTTCGCCACCTCTGTAACGATCAAAGATTTGCGGAGTACGTCATGGCCATCGCCGTTCCCCTGAACGAGGGCACCAGCCCCACCTTGAAGCAGAAGCTCAAGCGCGCCGAGCGAGTCAACCGCTGGAAGGCCCAGGCGTTGATTGCGCCGCTGGTGCTGTTTCTGTTGCTGGTGTTCCTGGTGCCGATCGTGGCGCTGCTCTACAAAAGCGTCGGCAACCCGGAAGTGGTCGGCGGCATGCCGCGCACCGTGGCGGCCATCGCCAGCTGGGACGGCCGCGGCCTGCCCGCTGAGCCGGTGTACAAAGCCGCTGGCGAAGACCTCGCCGAAGCCCGGAAAAACCAGACGCTGGGCGATTTGTCCAAGCGCTTGAACATGGAATTGGCCGGCTATCGCAGCCTGCTGACCAAAACCGCCCGTGCGCTGCCCTTTGCCAGCGAACCGGCCTCTTATAAAGAAGCACTTGAAGGCCTCGACGAGCGCTGGGGCGATCCGGCCTACTGGCAAGCGGTCAAGCGCAACACCAGCAGCATCACCCCGTATTACCTGCTGGCGGCGGTCGATCACCGCATCGACGACCTCGGCGAACTGGCCCCGGCCACCCCGGATCAGGCGATCTACCTCGACATCTTCGCCCGCACGTTCTGGATGGGCCTGGTGATCACTGTGATCTGCTTGCTGCTCGCCTATCCACTGGCTTATCTGCTGGCCAACCTGCCATCGCGCCAGAGCAACCTGCTGATGATTCTGGTGCTGCTGCCGTTCTGGACCTCGATTCTGGTGCGGGTCGCGGCGTGGATCGTGTTGCTGCAATCGGGCGGGCTGATCAACAGCGCGCTGATGGCAATGGGCATCATTGATAAGCCGCTGGAGCTGGTGTTCAACCGCACCGGGGTCTACATCTCGATGGTGCACATCCTGCTGCCGTTCATGATCCTGCCGATCTACAGCGTGATGAAAGGCATCTCACCGACTTACATGCGCGCCGCAATTTCGCTGGGCTGCCATCCGTTCGCCAGTTTCTGGCGGGTGTACTTCCCGCAGACCTACGCTGGCGTCGGCGCCGGTTGCCTGTTGGTGTTCATCCTCGCCATCGGCTACTACATCACCCCGGCGCTGCTCGGCAGCCCGAACGATCAAATGGTCAGCTACTTCGTCGCGTTCTACACCAACACCAGCATCAACTGGGGCATGGCCACGGCGCTGGGCGGCTTGCTGCTGCTGGCAACCGTGGTGCTTTATCTGATCTACAGCTGGCTGGTGGGCGCCAGTCGCCTGCGCCTGAGCTAAGGGGAATTTGAAATGCTGAGTCCTTACATGTCGCCCATCGAACGGGTGTGGTTCTACAGCTTGCGGATTCTCTGCGGCCTGATCCTGCTGTTCCTGATTCTGCCGGTGCTGGTGATCGTGCCGCTGTCGTTCAACTCGGGGAGTTTTCTGGTCTATCCGCTGCAGGGCTTCTCGCTGCAGTGGTACCACGACTTCTTCGCCTCGGCGGAATGGATGCGCGCGCTGAAGAACAGCATCATCGTCGCCCCGGCGGCGACGGTGCTGGCGATGATCTTTGGCACGCTGGCGGCAATCGGTCTCACTCGCGGTGACTTCCCCGGCAAAGCGCTGGTGATGGCACTGGTGATTTCGCCGATGGTGGTGCCAGTGGTGATCATCGGTGTGGCGAGTTATCTGTTTTTCGCACCGCTGGGCTTGGGTAACAGTTTCTTCTCGCTGATCGTGGTGCACGCGGTGCTCGGTGTGCCATTCGTGATCATCACCGTGTCGGCGACGTTGCAGGGTTTCAACCATAACCTTGTACGGGCGGCGGCCAGCCTCGGCGCTTCGCCACTGACCACGTTCCGCCGGGTGACCTTGCCGCTGATTGCGCCGGGGGTGATTTCCGGGGCGCTGTTCGCCTTCGCGACGTCGTTCGATGAGGTGGTGGTGACGCTGTTCCTCGCCGGCCCGGAGCAAGCGACCTTGCCACGGCAAATGTTCAGCGGGATCCGTGAGAACCTCAGTCCGACTATCGCTGCCGCCGCTACGTTGCTGATCGCCTTCTCGGTGATTCTGCTGCTGACCCTGGAATGGCTGCGTGGGCGCAGCGAGAAACTGCGTACTGCTCAGGTTTAAGGGCCAGATCAAAGGCTTACCCCCTCACCCCAGCCCTCTCCCCCAAGGGGGAGAGGGCTGGGGTGAGGGTTCTTGCTCTGGCCCTCGATGGCTCATTCACCACCTGAATACCAGACAACCCCAAACCCTCGACTACGCTTGTGCTCAGCTCCCACACCTATAAGAGGCTGCGCACGATGAGTCTGTCCCAGTTCAAAATCGCTCACAAACTGATCACCGGCGCCGCAGCCATCGAGCAACTGGCGGCGGAACTCACGCGCCTGGATATCGACAACCCGCTGATCGTCACCGACGCCGCACTGGTCAAATCCGGCACCGTGGAGCTGGCGCTGTGCCAATTGGGTGGGCGCGAATACGAGATTTTCGACCGAGTGCTACCGGACCCGGAAATTGCCATCGTCGAAGACTGCATGCGCGTTTACCGCGAGGGCGGACATGACGGCTTGATCGGCCTCGGTGGCGGCAGTGCCATCGACATCGCCAAAAGCGTCGCGGCGTATGCCGGTTACCACGGCGCGCTGGAAGATCTGTTCGGCGTCGAGCAGGTGCCGCGCAAAGGCCCGCCGCTGATCGCCATCCCGACCACCGCCGGCACCGGTTCGGAAGTGACCAACGTGGCGATTCTCTCCGACAAGGTCGCGCAACTGAAGAAAGGCATCGTCAGCGACTACCTGTTGCCAGACGTCGCGCTGGTCAGCCCGCAAATGACCCTGACCTGTCCGCGCAGTGTCACTGCCGCCAGTGGAGTCGATGCGCTGGTGCATGCCATCGAATCCTATCTGTCGGTCAACGCTTCGCCGATTACCGACTCGCTGGCCATCGGCGCAATCAAACTGATCGCCCGGGCGCTGCCCAAGGCTTACGCCAATGGCGCCAATCTGCAGGCCCGCGAAGACATGGCCACCGCCAGCCTGATGGCCGGCATGGCGTTCGGCAATGCCGGGGTCGGCGCGGTGCATGCATTGGCGTATCCACTGGGCGGTCGCTTCAACATCGCCCATGGCGTGAGTAACGCCTTGCTGCTGCCGTACGTCATGACCTGGAACAAGATGGCCTGCGTCGAACGCATGCAGGATATCGCCGAAGCCATGGGGGTGAAGACGGCTCATCTGAGCGCCACGGAGGCGGCGGATAAAGCTGTGCAGGCCATGACCGATTTGTGTGCGGCGGTAGAAATTCCGCCGGGCCTGCGCAGTTTCGGTGTGCCTGAAGACGCGATCCCGGCGATGGCAGTGGAAGCCGCAGGGATCGAGCGTTTGATGCGCAACAACCCGCGCAGGCTCAGCGCTGCGGACATCGAAAAGATCTACCGCGCGGCGTACTGAGTCGCCGTCGGTCTCGCTCATGGCACAACCCAATCATCGTGGTCACGGTGCGCGCGCGGAAACTTGAGGTATACAATGCGCGCCATCGTGATTTAGCTCAGAAAAGGTGCGTCATGCAGCCCTTCGTAATTGCTCCGTCGATTCTCTCCGCCGACTTCGCCCGCCTCGGCGAAGAAGTGGACAACGTTCTGGCCGCCGGTGCCGACTTCGTCCACTTCGATGTCATGGACAACCACTACGTGCCGAACCTGACCATCGGGCCGATGGTCTGCGCGGCACTGCGCAAGTACGGCATCACCGCGCCGATCGACGCGCACTTGATGGTCAGCCCGGTGGATCGCATCGTCGGCGACTTCATCGAGGCCGGCGCCACCTACATCACCTTCCACCCGGAAGCCACGCTGCACGTCGATCGCTCGCTGCAACTGATCCGTGAAGGCGGCTGCAAATCCGGCCTGGTGTTCAACCCGGCGACCCCGCTGGACGTGCTCAAGTACGTGATCGACAAGGTCGACATGGTCTTGCTGATGAGCGTCAACCCGGGCTTCGGCGGGCAGAAGTTCATTCCCGGCACCCTCGACAAACTGCGCGAAGCGCGGGCGATCATTGATGCTTCGGGCCGCGACATCCGTCTGGAAATCGACGGCGGCGTCAACGTCAACAACATCCGTGAAATCGCCGCGGCCGGTGCGGACACCTTCGTCGCCGGTTCGGCGATCTTCAATGCGCCGAACTATCAGGAAGTCATCGACAAGATGCGTTCCGAACTGGCGCTGGCGCGCCCATGAGCGGTTTTGAGCAGCTGTTCCCGGGGCAACTGCCACGGTTGGTGATGTTCGATCTGGATGGCACGCTGATCGACTCGGTTCCCGACCTGGCGGCGGCGGTGGACACCATGCTGCTCTCCCTCGGGCGCAAGCCTGCCGGCATCGAGTCGGTGCGCGAGTGGGTCGGCAATGGCGCACCGGTGCTGGTGCGCCGGGCGCTGGCCGGCGGCATCGATCATTCGGCGGTGGATGACGTCGAGGCCGAGCACGCGCTGGAAGTGTTCATGGAAGCTTACGGCGCCAGCCATGAGCTGACCGTGGTCTATCCGGGTGTGCGCGACACCCTCAAATGGCTGAACAAGCAAGGCGTGGCGATGGCGCTGATCACCAACAAGCCGGAGCGTTTTGTCGCGCCGTTGCTGGATCAGATGAAGATCGGCCGCTACTTCAAATGGATCATCGGCGGCGACACCCTGCCGCAGAAGAAACCCGACCCGGCTGCACTGTTCTTCGTGATGAAAATGGCCAACATCCCGGCCTCGCAATCGCTGTTCGTCGGCGACTCGCGCAGCGACGTGCTGGCGGCGAAAGCGGCGGGGGTCAAATGCGTGGCGCTCAGCTACGGCTACAACCACGGCCGACCGATTGCCGAGGAAGGCCCGGCGCTGGTGATCGACGATCTGCGCAAGCTAATTCCCGGTTGCCTCGGTACAGCCGCTGAGATAACGTTGCCCGACGCTGCTCAATCCCATTCTGGAAACGCCATCGTGGTGGTCACTCGCAAACTCTGGATGAAAGTCATCAAGGCCCTGGCCCGCTGGCGTTGGCGCGCCTGACTGTTTCCTGGCCGGCCCGCCGGCGCGTTTGCACACCTGACTGTTAGCACCTCACACCACGAGGCACCTCATGATCCGCGAAGAATTCCTGCGCTTGGCCGCCGACGGCTACAACCGCATTCCGCTGGCCTGCGAAACCCTGGCCGACTTCGACACGCCGCTGTCGATCTACCTGAAACTGGCCGACCAGCCCAACTCCTACCTGCTCGAATCGGTGCAGGGCGGCGAGAAATGGGGCCGTTACTCGATCATCGGCCTGCCGTGCCGCACCGTGCTGCGGGTTCACGATCATCATGTGAGCATCACCGTCGACGGCGTCGAGACCGAAAGCCATGACGTCCAAGACCCGCTGGCCTTCGTCGAAACCTTCAAGGCCCGCTACAACGTGCCGACCATCGCCGGTCTGCCGCGTTTCAACGGTGGCCTGGTCGGATACTTCGGTTATGACTGCGTGCGTTATGTCGAGAAACGCTTGGGCAAATGCCCGAACCCGGATCCGCTGGGTGTGCCGGACATTCTGTTGATGGTTTCCGATGCGGTGGTGGTATTCGACAACCTCGCCGGCAAGATGCACGCGATCGTCCTCGCCGACCCGGCGCAAGCCGACGCTTACGAGCAGGGGCAGGCGCAATTGCAGGCACTGCTGGAAAAACTGCGTCAGCCGATCACCCCGCGCCGAGGCCTGGACTTCAGCAAGCAGCAGTCGGCTGATCCGGTATTCCGTTCCAGTTTCACCCAGGACGATTACGAAAAAGCCGTCGACACCATCAAGGAATACATCCTTGCCGGTGACTGCATGCAGGTCGTGCCGTCGCAGCGCATGTCGATCGACTTCAAGGCTGCGCCGATTGATCTCTACCGCGCCCTGCGGTGCTTCAACCCGACGCCGTATATGTATTTCTTCAACTTTGGCGACTTCCACGTCGTCGGCAGTTCGCCGGAAGTGCTGGTGCGGGTTGAAGACAACCTGATCACCGTGCGCCCGATTGCCGGTACGCGTCCGCGTGGCGCCACCGAAGAAGCGGATCTGGCGCTGGAAGAGGATCTGCTGTCGGACGACAAGGAGATTGCCGAGCACTTGATGCTGATCGACCTCGGGCGTAACGACACCGGGCGGGTTTCGGAAATCGGCTCGGTGAAACTCACCGAGAAAATGGTCATCGAGCGTTATTCCAACGTGATGCACATCGTTTCCAACGTCACCGGCCAGTTGAAGGCCGGGCTGACGGCGATGGACGCACTGCGGGCGATTCTGCCGGCCGGCACCTTGTCCGGTGCACCGAAGATTCGCGCGATGGAAATCATCGACGAACTGGAGCCGGTCAAACGTGGTGTGTACGGCGGCGCGGTCGGTTACTTTGCCTGGAACGGCAACATGGACACCGCGATTGCCATTCGCACGGCGGTGATCAAGAACGGCGAACTGCACGTGCAGGCCGGCGGCGGCATCGTTGCCGACTCGGTGCCGGCGCTGGAATGGGAAGAAACCCTGAACAAGCGCCGCGCGATGTTCCGTGCTGTGGCCCTGGCTGAGCAGACACCGGACGCCTGAGCCACGCAAAACACTGGTAGGCCTTCGCCTGCTCGCGATTTCGGTCTGACATTCACCTTAAATGTTGGCTGATCCACCGCCATCGCGAGCAGGCGCAGGCCTGCATTGAGTTGTGCTCGGACCTAAAAAAAACGCGGCGCCTGTAAGGGCGCCGCGTTTTTTTATGCCGGCAAATCAGAAGTCGAGGCTGACCCCGACGTTCACCCCTTGCTGGGTAAAGTCGTCATCCTTGCGCACGTTGTAGCTGGCGCGCAACGCCAGATCCTGAGTGAGCTTGTGGCTCACGCCCAGGTTCAGGCGATTGAGGTTGGTCTGCGGCTCGTAGCCTTCGAGGGTGAAACGATTGTTCGGCAGGCTGTTGAGGTTGATGGTCAGGTCTTGCCGGTCGTCGTTGTACTCACGCTCGTGAGCGAACTCGCCGAACACTTCGGTCTGTGCAGTGATCTGGTACTTGCCCTGGATGCCCAGGCCCAGACGCCGCGAGTTGCGCGACTGGTCATCGAAGGTCAGCGCGGTGGAATCCGCGCCTTTTTCCGAGTAACCATCCACTTCGGTCTTGCCGAAATCGGCGCTGACGAACGGCGACAGGTGCCATGGACTGCTGGCCTGCTGCGCGATGTCGTAGCCGATGCGGCCGCTGATCGCCAGGACGTAGCCGTCGGTATCGCCTTTCTCTCCGCGCTCGTTGACCCCGAGCTGGAATTTACGCTTGAGGCTGTCGTAGTCGAGTTTGCCGGCGGTCATCGCCAGATCGCCCCACCAGCGGTTTTGCTGGTACTGGGCGAATGCGGTGCCCATGTAGGCGTTGAGTTTGTATTCCGAGTCGGCGTCGCCGGCTTCGAGTTTCTGGTTATAGAAACCCGCGGCCACACCGACACGCCAGGCTTCGTTGACGCGATAGCTGCCGCCGATGTTCAGGTTATAGCCGTTGCCGTCGGCACTGGCAGCGCTGTGCTGGCCGTCGAAATCCTGATGTTGACCGCCGCCGGCAACGATGGCGCGCCATTGGCCGATGCCCTGCCAGTTTTCCCAATCGGCCAGCCACTGGTTACGCAGTTCATCCTGATGCGCACGCAATGAACCCTGGGCCATTTCCGGAAGCAGGGTCAGTTCCCACGGTGCTGCCAGCAGTGAGTAGGCGTAGTCGGCAATCAGCCGCTGGCCGGTTTCGGTCGGGTGCACCGCGTCGTTGTAAATCAGCTTGGTCGGATCCGGGGTGGCGCTGTTGATGCCGTATCGGGCGTTTTCTGTGCAACTGTTGCCGCTGAAGCAGGTGGCCGTGAGGTTCTGGTCCGTCGCGAGGCCGAACTGCGCCGGGTTGGCGAAGGCCTCTTTGAGCAGCACCGGAATGTTCAGGGGAATGATTTCAGCGTTGATGCCCTGCAGCTGGCTGACCAGCTCGGTGTTGAACTGGGCGCTGAGCTGCGAGGTGAAAGCCTGCAGCGGCGAGCCATTGACCGCCGGGGTCAGGCCGATGTCTGGCAGCAGCCAGACCATGATGTATTTGGCGCCGGCACCTTGCAGCGTACGTACGCTATCGGCCAGGCGATCGGCCGCCAAGTTGGCCTGGTCAAGACTGAGCACGCGACCCTGGAGGAAGTCGTTACCGCCACCGGACAGGTAATACAGCGCGTTCGGGTCGGCGCGGAAGCCGTTCGAGGGCAGGTAACCGGCGCGGGTGCGCTCACCGGTAGCCGATTGTGTGGTGATCGAGTCGAGAATCTGGTCGGTACGGTATCCGCCCACCGCCCAGTTGTTGCCATCCGCCAGCCCTTCACCGGCACGCACCGCCGAGGATGACGACGCGGTTTGATCAGGGCTGAAACCCAGTTTGCCGCCGATGATCTGGGTGGAGTTGAGGTTACGGTTTTCGCCAGTGCCATCCTGGTACAGCGGGCCGGTGCGGTTGGTGTAGCGCTGCGTGGCGCCGGCCGGGCCGCCGGTGTCGCTGAAGGTCCCGGCATCGTTCAGGCTGTCGCCGAAGACGATGAAACTGGAATAAGGATTGGGTGCCGCATTGGCCTGGGCGCAAGCCAGAGCCAGCAGGCATCCGGCGAGCGGTACAAACAACGTCTGTTTGATCATGAGCAAGTCCGTTTATTTATTGTTTTAGGTGAACGAAACGACAGTACCAAAAACTCCCGGCATTTTGCCATCGGTCGCGAAGCCTCCCTTAGTTTTGTCCCCCGTCAGCACCGCCATATTGCACGCTCTGCCCAGCTAAGTTACTGTGCCGGAACGTATGAACGAGACCTTCCCCGTGTTGATCGTCAGCAAACTACTGGATCAAGTCATCAAGGCACACGCCCGTTGGCGTTGGCGCGCCTGAATCTTTTTTGCCGGCCCGGCCGGATCTGTATCGCTTTGCCTTCCTTGCCCGTTTGAAATGCCGCTGTGCCGACGCCCTCTGCGCGTCCGACATCGTGCAGCGCCCTGCGGGCAAGTCATTCGAAGGCTGTCTTCAAGTCAGAATTCAAGAGGTTCGAAACGCCATGTTGCTGATGATCGACAACTACGACTCCTTTACTTACAACGTTGTGCAATACCTCGGCGAGCTGGGTGCCGAGGTCAAGGTCGTGCGCAACGACGAACTGACCATCGCCGAAATCGAAGCGCTCAACCCCGAGCGCATCGTTGTGTCCCCCGGCCCCTGCACACCGACCGAAGCCGGCATCTCCATCGAAGCCATCAAGCACTTTGCCGGCAAACTGCCAATCCTCGGCGTTTGTCTGGGCCACCAGTCCATCGGCCAGGCCTTTGGCGGTGACGTGGTGCGTGCCCGGCAGGTGATGCACGGTAAGACTAGCCCGGTACTCCACGAGGACAAGGGCGTTTTTACCGGTCTGAATCATCCGCTGACGGTTACCCGTTACCACTCGCTGATCGTCAAGCACGAGACCTTGCCCGATTGCCTGGAGCTGACCGCGTGGACGCAACACGATGACGGCAGCGTCGACGAAATCATGGGCCTGCGTCACAAGACCCTGAACATTGAGGGCGTACAGTTTCACCCCGAGTCGATCCTGACCGAACAGGGCCATGAACTGTTTGCCAACTTCCTCAAACAAACCGGCGGCACGCGCTAAGGACTTCCCATGAATATCAAGACAGCCCTGAGCCGTATCGTCGATCACCTCGACCTCAGCACCGATGAAATGCGCGACGTGATGCGCGAAATCATGACCGGCCAATGCACTGACGCGCAGATCGGCGCGTTCATGATGGCCATGCGCATGAAGAGCGAGAGCATCGACGAGATCGTCGGCGCCGTGTCGGTGATGCGCGAGCTGGCCGACCAGGTCGAACTCAAGACCCTCGACGGTGTGGTCGATGTGGTCGGCACCGGCGGTGACGGTGCCAATATCTTCAACGTGTCGACGGCGTCTTCGTTTGTCGTCGCGGCCGCCGGTTGCACCGTGGCCAAGCACGGTAATCGTGCAGTCTCGGGCAAGAGCGGCAGCGCCGACTTGCTGGAAGCCGCCGGCATTTACCTGAACCTGACGCCGGTCCAGGTGGCCCGTTGCATCGACAACGTCGGCATCGGTTTCATGTTTGCCCAGACCCACCACAAAGCCATGAAGTACGCCGCCGGCCCGCGCCGCGATCTCGGCTTGCGTACGCTGTTCAACATGCTCGGCCCGCTTACGAATCCGGCCGGTGTGAAACATCAGGTGGTGGGCGTCTTCACTCAGGCGCTGTGCCGGCCATTGGCCGAGGTCTTGCAACGTCTGGGCAGCAAACATGTGCTGGTGGTGCATTCGAAGGATGGTCTGGACGAATTCAGCCTCGCCGCGCCGACCTTTGTTGCCGAGCTGAAAAACAACGAGATCACCGAGTATTGGGTCGAGCCCGAGGACTTGGGCATGAAGAGCCAGAGCCTGCACGGGCTGTCGGTCGAAGGACCGGAGGCGTCGCTGGCGCTGATCCGCGATGCACTGGGCAAGCGCAAAACCGAAAACGGCCAGAAAGCCGCTGAAATGATTGTGCTCAATGCCGGTGCAGCGCTGTACGCCGCCGATCTGGCCACGAGTTTGAAAGAAGGCGTGGCGCTTGCGCACGACGCTCTGCACACCGGCCTCGCTCGGGAAAAACTCGAGGAGTTGGGTGCCTTTACCGCGGTATTCAAAGTGGAGAATGAGGGATGAGTGTACCGACGGTTCTGGAAAACATTCTGGCGCGCAAAGTCCAGGAAGTCGCCGAGCGCAGCGCTCGCGTCAGCCTGAGCGAGCTGGAAGGTCTGGCCAAGGCGGCCGATGCACCCCGTGGTTTTGCCCAGGCATTGCTGGCGCAGGCGAAGAAGAAGCAACCGGCGGTGATCGCCGAGATCAAGAAGGCTTCGCCGAGCAAAGGCGTGATCCGCGAAAACTTCGTGCCTGCCGACATCGCCAAAAGCTATGAGAAGGGCGGGGCGACCTGTCTGTCGGTGCTGACCGACATCGATTACTTCCAGGGCGCCGATGCTTACCTGCAACAGGCCCGTGCCGCGTGCAGCCTGCCGGTGATCCGCAAGGATTTCATGATCGACCCCTACCAGATTGTCGAAGCCCGTGCCCTCGGCGCCGACTGCGTGCTGTTGATCGTCTCCGCACTGGATGACGTGAAAATGGCCGAGCTGGCGTCGGTGGCCAAAGGCGTTGGTCTTGATGTGTTGGTGGAAGTGCACGACGGCGATGAACTGGAGCGTGCGTTGAAAACCCTCGACACGCCACTGGTCGGGATCAACAACCGCAACCTGCACACCTTTGACGTCAGCCTCGAAACCACCCTTGACCTGTTGCCGCGCATTCCGCGCGATCGACTGGTGATCACCGAGAGCGGCATCCTCAACCGGGCCGATGTCGAACTGATGGAAATCAGCGACGTCTATGCGTTCCTGGTCGGTGAAGCATTCATGCGCGCCGAAAGCCCAGGCACCGAACTGCAGCGTCTGTTCTTCCCGGAGCGTGGTGGCCCGGTAGTCAGTGGTTCGACCCTCGACTGATTCAGTCAGTCCGAGTAGACGCCATCGCGTGCAGGCTTACTCCTACACTTGGAATGCGTTCCCCCTGTAGAAGCGAGCCTGCTCGCGATGACGGCATAAGATTCACCTCAGACTGAACGTCCTACGGAAACCTTATGATCCCGACCTCCCTCACCATCGAAGCCGGCCTGCAAGCCGAACAAGACTTGTTGGCTTCGGTCTGCGCCGGCGACGCCGAATTCGGCCTGTTGTTCTGGCGGCCTGGCGATCGCGCGCTGGTCATGCCGCGCCGCCTCAACCGTCTGCCGGGTTTCGATCACGCCTGTGCAGTCTCCGCCGCTGCCGGCTGGCCCGTCTTGTTGCGTGAGACCGGCGGTGAGCCCGTTCCGCAATCTGCCGCAACCCTCAACATCGCACTGGTCTACGCACCGCCGCGCAGCGAAGGCGATCTGAACCGGATCGAAACCGGCTACCGCCGCCTCTGCGATCCGATCTGTGAGTTACTGGACGAATTGGGGGGCACGTCGTCCCTGGGGGAAATCGACGGCGCGTTCTGCGACGGTCGTTTCAACGTCAATCTCGATGGGCGCAAGATGGTCGGCACGGCTCAGCGCTGGCGCCAGAGTCAGGGCGGACAACGCCCGGTCGGTCTGGTACACGGTGCGATGCTGATGGATAACGAGCGCGAGTCGATGGTGGCGGCCGTCAATCGCTTCAATGAAGCCTGCGGTCTGGAGCAGCGGGTGCGGGCTGAAAGCCACATTGCCCTGCACGAGAAGTTCGCCGCGCCAAATGCATTGGCGCGTCTTGATGAGCTGTTTCGTCTGATGCTGGCGCAGGTCTACAGCGCCTGACGTTACGCGCTTAGCGGGTGCCGAAGACCACCATGGTCTTGCCTTTCACATCGACCAGGTTGCGTTCTTCAAGATCCTTGAGCACGCGACCGACCATCTCCCGCGAACACCCGACAATCCGCCCGATTTCCTGACGGGTCACCTTGATCTGCATGCCGTCCGGGTGAGTCATGGCGTCCGGTTGCTTGCACAGCTCCAGCAGGCAGCGGGCCACACGACCGGTGACGTCGAAGAACGCCAGGTCGCCGACCTTACGCGTGGTGTTGCGCAGACGTTGTGCGATTTGTCCGCTGAGGACGTAAAGAATGTCCGGGTCCTGTTGGGACAGTTCGCGAAACTTGGCGTAACTGATTTCGGCCGTTTCGCATTCGACCTTCGCCCGCACCCAGGCACTGCGCTCCTGTTCCTGGCCCGCCTGTTCGAACAGGCCCAGTTCACCGAAGAAGTCTCCGGCGTTCAGGTAGGCGATGATCATCTCGCGGCCGTCGTCATCCTCGATCAGGATCGTCACCGAGCCCTTGATAATGAAATACAGCGTGTCCGAGCGATCACCCGCACAAATGATATTGCTCTTGGCCGCATGGCGACGGCGCTGGCAATGCATCAACAGCTTGTCGAGGTTCTTGATTTTGGGTGTGGGGGTAATAGCAACCATGGTTGTATCCCGAAAAGACTGCACGGTGATGTTTGATTTTTTATGAGGCGCTGAAGGCGGTCGCTACACAGGCTGACAATTGGCGCCAGCGAATTGGCGCCAGCTTACCAGACACTTCGTCGAAAATTCGAGAAATTACCTACGCCGTAGACGCATGCGTCCCACGATCGGCGCCCACTGTCAGAATGAATCCCTGTGCTAAGCTGGCGACCCTTTTTTTACAGTGGAGTCTTGGCGATGAAGGCACGCATCCAATGGGCTGGCGAAGCCATGTTCCTCGGCGAATCCGGTAGCGGTCATGTCGTGGTGATGGACGGTCCGCCGGACGCCGGTGGTCGCAATCTGGGGGTTCGGCCGATGGAAATGCTCCTGCTGGGTGTTGGCGGTTGCAGCAACTTCGACGTGGTCAGCATTCTGAAGAAATCCCGTCAGGCCGTTGAAAGCTGTGAAGCCTTTCTCGATGCCGAGCGTGCTACCGAAGATCCGAAGGTGTTCACCAAGATCCACATGAAGTTCGTGGTCAAGGGCCGGGGCTTGAAAGAAGCCCAGGTCAAACGCGCCGTCGAGCTGTCTGCGGAAAAGTACTGCTCGGCCTCGATCATGCTCGGCGCTGCGGGCGTGGACATTACCCACGAGTACGAAATCGTCGAACTCGGTTGAACCGACATTCAACTATCATAAAAGCAGTGCAGACTCTGGCGATCCCCCCGCTGACGTCTGCATGATGCGCCACTTTTTTCAGGGCAGTGACCGGTCAGCCGACGGGTCATCCGCCTGTACATATAACCAGAATCGCCATCGTGAAGAGGTGTTAACCGTCCTACGCAAGTGCGTTGTTCGCACTTGACGGGCATGCTTGATCACGCGGCCGCGCCGCAAGCACAGCGAGTTTCCAACGGTGAAAAGCAAACTCAAGCTCCACGGGTTCAATAACCTGACCAAGACCTTGAGCTTCAACATCTATGACATCTGTTATGCGGAAACCCCGCAAGACCAGCAGGCCTACGTCGAGTACATCAATCAAGAGTACAACGCGAAACGCCTGACGCAGATTCTCACGGAAGTTGTCGAGATCATTGGTGCCAACATCCTGAACATTGCCAGTCAGGACTACGAGCCTCAGGGCGCCAGTGTCACGATTCTGATTTCTGAAGAACCAGTGACCCCGACCGAAAGTCAGATCGAAGAGTCTCCGGGCCCCTTGCCCGAAATCATCCTTGCCCACCTCGACAAGAGCCACATTACGGTGCACACCTACCCGGAAATCCATCCGGACGACGGTATTGCGACGTTCCGTGTGGACATCGACGTGTCGACGTGTGGTGTGATTTCACCGCTCAAGGCGCTCAACTTTCTCATTCACCAGTTCGATTCCGACATCGTCACCGTGGATTATCGTGTGCGCGGCTTCACTCGTGATGTTGAAGGCAACAAGCACTTCATCGACCACGAGATCAATTCAATCCAGAACTACCTGTCCGAAGACACCCGCGACGCTTACCAGATGACCGACGTGAACGTGTATCAGGAAAACCTGTTCCACACCAAAATGCTGCTGAAGGACTTCGAACTGGACAATTACCTGTTCGGCGACGCCACCAGTAACCTGTCCGCTGAACAGCGTGCTCAGGTGACCGACCGGGTGAAACACGAAATGCTGGAGATCTTCTACGCGCGCAACATGTCAGCGTAAGATCTTCGGGCACAAAAAAAGCGACTACTTTGCGGTAGTCGCCTTTTTGATTGCCAAAGTACCGGGCCCTGTGGGAGCAGGCCTGCCAGCGATGAGGCCCTAACGCACCCGGGCCATCAGATCCGATAAGTACTCTTGGTCATCACCTTGGCCAACAGACTCATCCCGAACTTCACCGGCGCCGGAAAACGGAAACCACCTGCATCCAGCGCACTCTCCGCATGATGTTCTTCGTCGATGCGCATCTGCTCCAGAATCGCCCGGGACTTTTCATCCTCGGCCGGCAACTGCTCCAGATGCTCGTTCAAATGCTTGCACACCTGATGCTCGGTCGCCGCGACGAACCCGAGGCTGACCTTGTCGCTGATCAACCCGGCCACGGCACCAATCCCGAACGACATTCCATAAAACAATGGATTGAGCACGCTGGTATGACTGCCCAACTGATGAAGGCGCTGTTCGCACCACACCAGATGATCAATCTCTTCTTCGGCCGCATGTTCCATGGCTTCGCGCACCTGGGGCAACTTGGCGGTCAGCGCCTGCCCCTGATACAGCGCCTGGGCGCAGACTTCACCGGTATGGTTGATGCGCATCAGGCCCGCGACGTGGCGCGTGTCTTCATCGCTCATTTGCGTGTCCGGCTGCAGAATTGCTGGCGACGGACGGTACGGCTGGCCACTGAAGGGCAGCAGGGTGCGCATCGCGGCATCGGCTTGCAGCAGCAGGCGGTCAATTGGCGAGTAGTGACGTTGGGTAGTCATGCTGACCTCCGGGAAGAATCTCGGCGGCCAGTTTAACCGAATCGGCCGGGGAACGTTTGCGCTGGGTCATTTGCCGTACGGTACGGGATTTGTGCGCTCATGCTTTGAGTGGGAGCTGGCTTGCTCGCGAAGACGTCGGTACATGCAAAATATTCATGGCAGATACTCCGCTTTCGCGAGCAGGCCCGCTTCCACGGGATGTCCGGTGAATCAGCCCGGCGGCCAGTTCATCTGGCGCTGACCGAGCACATGCATATGAATGTGATAGACGGTCTGCCCACCCTTTTCATTGCAGTTCATCACCACCCGGAAGCCTTCCTCGCAGCCCAGCTCCAGGGCCAGGCGCTGGGCAGTGAACAGAATGTGCCCGGCCAGTGCCTTGTCGTCTTCGGTCAGGTCATTGAGGGTGCGCACCGGTTTCTTCGGGATCACCAGGAAATGCACCGGTGCCTGAGGGGCGATGTCGTGGAACGCCAGAACCTGGTCGTCCTCGTAGATGATCTTGGCCGGAATCTCCCGGTTGATGATCTTGGTGAACAGAGTATCCACTGCTGTTTTCTCCGTTGTGGGGGCTGGCCTGAGTGTACTCATGGGAAATGACCGCGCCCAGTGTTTTGCCGTAGGACCGTTCAGCGCGGGCAGTAAGCCTTGTTGACCATGCCGACGATGGTGCGGTTGAGCCAGCGCGAACCAAGGCGCGGCAGAAAGGCGAACCAGCGGTTGCGCCGTCCGGGAATGATGATTGCGCGGTTTTTCTCCAGCGCGCGCACGGTGTACAGCGCGACTTCCTCGGGGCTCATCAGCAGCTTGCTGTTCTTGAGTTTGTCGTCGTTGAGCTGTGCGGTGCGGAAGAACGCGGTGCGGGTCGGTCCGGGACAAAGGACCGACACCTTGACCGCGCTCTGTTTGAGTTCAACCCGCAGCGCTTCGGAGAAGTGCAGTACGTACGCTTTGCTGGCGTAGTAGGTGCTCATCCACGGACCGGGATTGAACGCCGCCACTGAGGCGACATTGAGAATCTGCCCGCCACCCTGCAGGGCCATGCTGTTGCCGATGGCGTGACACAAGCGGGTGAGGGCGAGGATGTTCACTTCGATCAGATCCTGCTCGGTCATCCAGTCCTGGGCCAGAAACGGGCCGCAGGTACCGATGCCGGCGCAGTTGACCAACAGGTCGATCTGCCGGTCGCCTTCTTCCAGCTCCAGCAGGAAACCGGACAGGCGCAAAGGCTCGCCGAGGTCGCAGGCACGGAATAAAACCTCCACGCCAAACCGCTGGGTCAGTTCGATCGCGATACTTTCCAGCTGATCACGCTGTCGGGCCACCAGGATCAGGCTGCGGCCGCGCCGGGCCAGCGCTTCGGCCATGGCCAGACCGATGCCGCTGGAGGCGCCAGTGATCAGTGCGTAACGGGTCATGCAATTCTCCATCGCAACAGCTCCGCGCCGGCGACGCGGGTGTCACGGCGGGGAGCGCTGTTCATTCTTTCGCAGAGTCTACAGGGGCCTGCGCCGCTTCGGCTGCATCGTCAACGGAATTCGCTGCCGGCTCGACCTCCACGTCGACCTCGTCGGTGGTCACCGAGCCACTTTCGTAGCTGCTTTCCAGAGTGGTTTCGTATTCCTGCTGGATGGCCGAGATGCCGCCCAGCATGCCACCCACGAAAAACAAGCCGATAAAGACGATCCACAGAGAGCACAGCACTTTGACGGCCGTGGTGTTCGGCGGCGGCGGCGGCCCATAGCGATTGGCGTGGGTGTTGCCCGGCATGACCATGATCACCAGCGGGAAGAAACTGCCCACGAACGGTACAAGGGTCAGTAGCCATAGCCAGCCTGACCAGCCGATATCGTGCAGACGCTGAACGCTGAACAGGATGCCGACAATCATGAACGCCAGGAACAGGAAGAAGGCGAAGATGCCACCGATGATCAGGCCGGTGGTCGAGTCAGTGCTCACCAGGCCCAGACCGATCAGGGCGAATACGCTGACGATTGGCAGGGTCACCAGGCTCAGCACCATCGACCAGGCGAGGTAGCGCAGCCGTCCGATCCGCCCTTCGACGCTGAAGGGTTTGAGTGTGGCGAACGCTGGCAGGTTTTCCCCGACGCTGGCGCGGGGCGGTGCATAGGGTGAATCCGGCTCTGCGACGGCAGAGGCGTGATCCTGCACGTCCGACAGATTAAGCTCGATCGCCGTTTCGGCTTCGATTCGTGCGTCGATCCCGGTCTTGCTCAGCGCCTGCAGATAAGCTTGCGCGTCGTTGTGCGACAAATCGCGCTTGAGTGCCACGGTGCGGCCATTGAACAGGCGTTCGATGGCGGCCACGTCGCTTTTGAACAGGTTGGCCAGATTGAGCTTGGCCGTGGTGATATCGACACCGGGCTGCAGAGCACCGTCGAAAACGATCTTGTAACGGGGGTCGCTCATTACCGAGGCATCCTTGTCGCGAATGGTTTGAAAAGGTCATCAGTGTAAGGCCAGTCCCTGAGGCTGGCCTGATTTTTACCCACGTGGCCAGTGTTTCGCCAACTGGGTCGTGCGTCCCTGGGCCTGACGGTATTCAGCATCGAGGCGCGCGATCAGTTCATCAACGCTCGGCAGATCACTGATGTCGCCAACGCCCTGACCCGCAGACCATACGGTTTTCCAGGCTTTGGCTTCATCGTTGATTGGCTTGAGCTTGTCGCCGAAATTAACTTCGCCCTTGCCTTGCAGCGCGGCCAGATCGAAACCGGCGGCTTCCAGGCTTTGACGCATGAAGCTCGCCGGAACCCCCGACACGGCGGGAGTATGGATGATGTCCGCCGCTTTGGCAGTCAGCAGCATGTCCTTGTAGGCGTCAGGTGCATGACTTTCGGTGGTGCCGATAAATCGCGTACCGAGGTAGGCCAAATCCGCGCCCAGCAACTGAGCAGCCACAATCTCGTGGCCGTGGTTCAGACAACCTGCCAGCAACAACGTTTTATCGAAGAACTGGCGGATTTCGGCGATCAGCGCAAACGGACTCCAGGTGCCGGCGTGGCCCCCGGCGCCAGCCGCCACCGCAATCAAACCGTCGACACCGGCCTCGGCCGCCTTTTCGGCATGGCGGCGGGTGGTCACGTCATGGAACACCAGGCCACCGTAGCTGTGCACTGCATCAACCAGTTCCTTCACCGCGCCGAGGCTGGTGATGACGATCGGCACTTTGTGCTCGACGCAAATGTTCAGATCCGCCTGCAGGCGCGGGTTGCTGTTGTGGACGATCAGGTTCACTGCATAAGGGGCCGGATTATCCAGTGTTGCCAGCCCCGCTTCGATCTGTTCCAGCCAGGCTTTGAACCCGCTGCTTTCACGCTGGTTCAGCGCCGGAAAACTGCCGACCACGCCATTGCGGCAGCAGGCGAGCACCAGTTCCGGGTTGGAAATCAGGAACATCGGCGCTGCTACTACAGGCAGGCGCAGACGTTGTTCGAGCAGAGCGGGCAGCGACATTATGAACACCCCAATGATCTGTACTTGTTGAAGTTAGAACGGCTTGACCACGACCAGAATTACGATAGCCAGCAATATCAGAACCGGCACTTCATTGAACCAGCGATAAAAGACATGGCTGCGGGTGTTCTCGCCACGGGCAAAACGTTTTACCTGAGCGCCGCACATGTGGTGGTAGCCGATCAGCAACACGACCAGGGTCAGTTTGGCGTGAATCCAGCCACCCATGCTGAAAATGCTCGGGTTCAGGTAAATCAGCCAGCCGCCGAAGATCAGCGTGGCGATCATCGCCGGGCCCATGATGCCGCGATACAGCTTGCGTTCCATGACGCTGAAGCGTTCTTTGCTGATCGTGTCTTCGCTTTGCGCGTGATAAACGAACAGCCGCGGCAAGTAGAACAGCCCGGCAAACCAGCACACGACGCTGACGATATGAAACGCTTTGATCCATAGATAGAGCATTTTTGGTTATTCCCAGGTTCACGGTAGCCCGGATAGTAGAGGCTTGAGCGTCCGCACGTCACCTTGACGGTTGTCGCAGGGCCGCGCGGCCCCTATTATCGACGGCTTTCCAGTGGGTTCTTTGAGGGCAGGTTATGGTCAAGGTCGGTATCGTCGGCGGCACGGGTTACACCGGTGTCGAACTGCTGCGTCTGTTGGCGCAGCATCCGCAGGCAGAAGTGGTTGTGATCACTTCCCGATCCGAGGCCGGTCTGGCCGTGGCTGATATGTACCCGAACCTGCGCGGCCACTATGACGGTCTGGCGTTCAGTGTGCCGGACATCAAGACGCTGGGCGCGTGTGACGTGGTGTTCTTCGCGACGCCGCACGGAGTCGCGCATGCATTGGCCGGTGAATTGCTGGCAGCGGGCACCAAGGTGATCGACCTGTCCGCAGACTTCCGTCTGCAGGACGCCGATGAATGGGCCAAGTGGTACGGCCAGCCGCACGGCGCGCCGGCGCTGCTCGACGAAGCCGTCTACGGGCTGCCGGAAGTCAATCGCGAGCAGATCAAGAAAGCCCGTCTGATCGCGGTGCCGGGTTGCTACCCGACCGCTACGCAGCTGGGTTTCCTGCCGTTGCTTGAAGCCGGTCTGGCTGACGCTTCGCGTCTGATCGCTGACTGCAAGTCCGGCGTCAGCGGTGCCGGTCGTGGCGCCGCTGTAGGCTCTTTGTACTCCGAGACGTCGGAAAGCATGAAAGCCTATGCGGTGAAAGGTCACCGTCACCTGCCGGAAATTCGTCAGGGCCTGCGCCGCGCCGCCGGTAAAGACGTCGGTCTGACCTTCGTGCCGCACCTGACCCCAATGATCCGTGGCATTCACTCCACGCTCTACGCGACTGTTGTTGATCGCTCGGTGGATCTGCAGGCGCTGTTTGAAAAGCGTTATGCCAACGAGCCGTTCGTCGATGTGATGCCGGCCGGCAGCCATCCGGAAACCCGTAGTGTGCGCGGCGCCAACGTCTGCCGCATTGCGGTGCATCGTCCGCAGGATGGCGACCTGGTGGTGGTGTTGTCGGTGATCGATAACCTGGTCAAAGGCGCGTCGGGTCAGGCAGTTCAGAACATGAACATCCTGTTCGGGCTGGACGAGCGCTTCGGTTTGTCCCACGCCGGCATGCTGCCGTAACACGTTAAGCCGCACAGCAAAAAGGCCCGTCAAACGGGCCTTTTTGCATTCTGGGCAGTTGGTCGGGTTTATTGATATACCGTAACAATAGTTGACCGATTTTCTAGGACAAGCGGATAATGCGCGTCATCACGCATTATGGCGGCGTAACGCCGGGAGATAGTCAGCATGAGCGTCGAATCCTTCACCCCCACGGCTTTGCAATTCACCCAAGGTGCTGCGCACAAGGTGAAGAGCCTGGTCGATGAAGAGGGGAATGATCGCTTGAAGCTGCGCGTATTCGTTACGGGCGGCGGTTGTTCAGGGTTTCAGTACGGTTTCACCTTCGATGAAGATGTGGCCGAGGACGACACCATCGTCGAGCGCGAAGGCGTGAGCCTGGTGGTTGATCCGATGAGCTTCCAGTACCTGGCCGGTGCCGAAGTCGACTACCAGGAAGGTCTGGAAGGTTCGCGCTTCGTGATCAAGAACCCGAACGCCACCACGACCTGTGGTTGCGGTTCTTCATTCTCGATCTGATCGCACTGCGCTACACACAACAAAACGCCACAGAGCCTTACGGTTCTGCGGCGTTTTTTGTTGTCTGCGTTTTGCTTAGTTAGGGTAGATCGCACCGAGTACGCGCAGGCCTTTTGCGCCGGTAACACTCGGGCGGTTGGCGGCTATGCCTTCGAGGCAGCAATGGGCCAGCCAGGCGAAGGCCATGGCCTCGACCCAGTCTGGATCGACGCCGTGGCTGGCAGTGCTGGCGACAATTGCATTCGGCAGTAGATCCGCCAGGCGTTTCATCAGCGTGGCATTGTGTGCGCCGCCGCCGCAAACCAACAACTCTTGCGTGTCCGATTGAGCGCTCTGCAGCGATTCGACGATGCTCAGCGCCGTCAACTCGAGCAGCGTGGCCTGGACGTTCTCTGCGGCGAAGGTCGGCAGTTTCGAGAGGTGTCGCTCCAGCCAAGGCAGGTTGAACACTTCCCGGCCGGTGCTTTTCGGGCCTTTGGTAATAAAGAACGGGTCACTGAGCAGAGCTTTCAGCAGGGCCGGTTCGACGCGGCCAGTGGCTGCCCATTGGCCGTTGCGATCGTAGTTTTCGCCCCGTTGCTGATGAATCCAGGCGTCCATCAGCACATTTCCCGGGCCACAGTCGAAACCGGCTACCGGCTTGCTCGCCTCAATCAGGCTGAGATTACTGAAACCGCCGACATTCAAGACGGCCTGGTTGCCGCTACGCTCTTCGAACAACGCCTCATGAAAGGCCGGCACCAGCGGTGCGCCCTGGCCGCCGGCTGCGACGTCGCGGCTACGGAAGTCGCTGACAACGGTGATACCGGACAATTCAGTCAGCAGGGCCGGGTTGCCAATCTGCACGGTAAAGCCACGTGCCGGCTCATGGCGAATGGTCTGCCCGTGGCTGCCGATGGCGCGAATGGCTTGCGGTTTGAGTTGCTGTTGTTCAAGGAGGGTGTGAATACCTTGCGCGGCGAGTTTCACCCAGTGTTGCTGAGCAATCGCCGAGCGGGCGATCTCGTCGGGGCCGCTGGCGCACAAGCTCAAGAGCTCAGTGCGCAGGGAGTCAGGCATGGGAATGTAGTGGGTGGCGATCAGTTTGATCGCCGAGGTTTGCTCGATCAGGGCGATGTCCAGCCCGTCGAGACTGGTTCCGGACATCACGCCGATATACAGGGCCATGACTTAGCGCTTGCTCGAGGCCAGCATGGTGGCCTTTTCCTGATCCATGCGCGCCATCAGTGGCTGGCTCTGCGCCAGGAAGCGGGCGCGTTCGGACTTGGCGATCGGGTCGGCCATCGGCAGCTTCTGGCCCAGTGGATCGACGTGTACGCCATTGACCTGGAATTCATAGTGCAGGTGCGGACCGGTGGACAGGCCCGTGGTGCCGATGTAACCGATCACTTGGCCCTGCTTGACGGTACCGCCGGTTTTCACGCCTTTGGCGAAACCTTGCATGTGGCCGTACAGCGTGCGGTAGGTATTGCCGTGCTGGATGATCACGGTATTGCCATAGCCACCACGGCGACCGGCCAACAACACTTTTCCGTCACCGGCAGCCTTGATTGGCGTACCGCGCGGAGCGGCGTAATCGACGCCTTTATGGGCGCGGATCTTGTTGAGGATCGGATGTTTGCGGCCCATGGAAAACTTCGAGCTGATGCGGGCGAAGTCCACCGGCGTGCGGATGAACGCCTTGCGCATGCTGTTGCCATCGGCGGTGTAGTAACTGCTGTTGCCTTGTTTGTTGGTGTAACGCACGGCGGTGTAGGTTTTACCGCGGTTGGTGAAGCGTGCAGACAGGATGGGACCGGTTCCGACTGCCTTGCCGTTGACCACTTTCTGCTCGTAGATGACGTCGAATTCGTCGCCTTGGCGGATGTCTTGAGCGAAGTCGACGTCGTAGCCGAAGACGCTGGCCATATCCATGGTCAGGCTGTGGGAGAGGCCTGCACGGGCGGCGGACTGCGACAGCGAGCTGTTGATGACACCGTGTACGTAAGCGTTGCGAACCGTAGGTTTTGCGGTGACCCGGTTAAACGCGTAACCCTTGTCGTTCTTGGTCAGGGAAATGGTTTCGACGTCGCTGACCTTGCTGTGCAGGCTGGCCAACTGGCCTTCAGGCGTCAGTTCAAACTCCAGCTTCTGGCCGTGTTTCAACTGACTGAACTGCTTGGCTTGCTTGTCGCTGGCGAGTACTTCGTGCACTGCGGCAGCCGGAAGGCCGACCTTTTCGAACAGGGTGGACAGGGTGTCGCCCTTCGACACGACGACTTCCCGATGGCCGGGAGCTTTTGGTTTTTCGGCGACCTTGGCTGGCTCTGGCGCGGCTTCAGCGGTTTCCGAGGCAGTTTCGTCAGGGTTTTCGATCTGGGCAAACGGCGAGGCTGCTGGCTCATTTGTGGCTTGAACCGCGTCAGCAGCGTCTTGATCTTGTGTCAGTTGTTCAGCAGGACTTTCCAGTTCAAGGCTCAGGGTCGTCTTTTTGGCTTCAACATCACTGGAAGGGAATACCAGGAGTGCCAGGCTGAGAAGGGCGGCGATACCACTTGCTGCGAGCAGGTGGGTCTTCGGGTAAAGCGGTGGCGCTTTAGACGGTTCTGTGGTCATAAGTAATTTTGACTTTGAAAAAAGATGAATTGGAAAAGATGAATGACATGATGAAGATGAAATAACTGTATAAAATATAACCAAATCATCTCTGAAGCAAGTCTACAGACAGTCTGTCTGTGGATTGGTGTCCGTGCGCCGGGCAAAACTTGTAATTGGTGCGCGATCTTGTATGGTTGGTTCCCTTTGAATCTGAGCCTTGCGGGTCTGTTATGAAGTCGGTTGAAGAGCAGCTAGCGCTGATTAAACGTGGTGCGGAAGAACTATTGGTCGAGTCCGAGCTGATCGAGAAGCTCAAGCGCGGCCAACCGCTGCGTATCAAGGCTGGTTTCGATCCGACAGCGCCGGATCTGCACTTGGGTCATACCGTGCTTATTAATAAGCTGCGCCAGTTCCAGGAGCTGGGGCATCAGGTGATCTTCCTTATAGGTGACTTCACCGGAATGATCGGTGACCCGAGTGGAAAGAGCGCCACGCGTCCTCCGCTGACTCGCGAGCAGGTTCTGGAAAACGCCGAGACTTACAAGACTCAGGTGTTCAAGATTCTCGATCCGGCGAAAACCGAAGTCGCGTTCAACTCCACCTGGATGGACCAGATGGGGCCTGCAGACTTCATTCGCCTGACGTCGCAGTACACTGTTGCGCGGATGCTTGAGCGCGATGACTTCGACAAGCGCTACACCACCAATCAGCCAATCGCTATTCACGAATTCCTCTATCCGCTGGTGCAGGGTTACGACTCGGTTGCTCTGCGTGCCGATGTCGAGCTGGGCGGTACCGACCAGAAGTTCAACTTGTTGATGGGACGTGAGCTGCAGCGTGGATATGGTCAGGAGGCTCAGTGCATTCTGACCATGCCGTTGCTTGAAGGTCTGGATGGCGTGAAGAAGATGTCCAAGTCGTTGGGCAACTACGTCGGCATTCAGGAAGCACCGGGCGTCATGTACAGCAAGTTGGTGTCGATTCCGGATGCGCTGATGTGGCGCTACTTCGAGCTGCTCAGTTTCCGCTCGATGGATGAGATCAATGCGTTGCGTGCCGATGTCGAGGCAGGCGCCAATCCGCGCGATGTGAAAATCAAGTTGGCTGAGGAGATCGTGGCACGTTTCCATGGTGAAGAGGCTGCGGCCAATGCTCACCGCGCCGCGGGCAACCGTATGAAGGATGGCGAACTGCCGGATGATTTGCCTGAAATCGAGCTTGCGTCTACTGAGGACATGCCGATCGCGGCTGTCCTTAATAAAGCGGGCCTGGTGAAGAACTCGGCAGCGGCGCGTGATTTGTTGTCGTCGGGTGGGGTGCGTGTAGATGGTGAAGTGGTTGATCGCTCCTTTATATATGTACTGGGCGCTACCCACGTTTGCCAGGCCGGAAAGAAGGCATTTGCACGTATTACGCTGAAATCTGAATAAAATTGAAATTAGGGATTGACGGCGAATTCTAGAAGTCTATAATTCGCCCCACTTCCGGCGCAGTCGAAACGGAAAACTCCTTGAGATTCAATGAGTTACGCGGTTTTCGACAGCGGCTTGCTTCAGTTCATCGAAGTCTGGAAGGAGTTGGAAATGCCGGTTGATTCGGCGCTTTCAACGGTTCGATCTTCTCGGTCGAAAGCGGAGAAAAAGAGGTGTTGACAACAGCGAGTAACGCTGTAGAATTCGCCTCCCGCTAACGAGAGATCGGAAGCGCAAGTGGTTGAAGT